>CAMTVW010000001.1:0-133386 GCA_947085315.1 uncultured Sphingomonas sp.
ACTCGCGCGCCACATCGCCGATGTCGCAGGGCAGTTGCTGCTCGATCTCCAGCGCTCGGGGCTGTTCGAGGGCAAGGCGCTGGGCAAGGCGGGTGACCGCGTCGCCAACGCCTTCATCATCGAGGCGCTGAAGAGCCAGCGGCCCGACGATGCGATCCTCTCCGAGGAGGAGAAGGACAATGCCGATCGGTTGAACGCGAAGCGCGTCTGGATCGTCGATCCGCTCGACGGCACCCGCGAATATGGCGAGGGCCGCACCGACTGGGCGGTCCACATCGCGCTGGCGATCGATGGGCAAGCGGCGATCGGCGCGGTCGCGCTGCCCGGCGTGCCGCTGACGCTCTGCTCGGGCAGGCCGCTACAGATACCGGCCAATCCGGGCAGGCTGCGCATGCTGGTAAGCCGTACCCGCCCCGCCGCCGAAGCGGTCGCGGTTGCCGAAAAGCTCGGTGCCGAACTGGTGCCGATGGGCTCGGCCGGCGCCAAGGCGATGGCGGTGGTGCGCGGCGAGGCCGATATCTACCTCCATTCAGGGGGCCAATATGAATGGGACAATTGCGCACCCGTCGCCGTCGCGCAGGCCGCAGGCCTCCATTGCTCGCGGATCGACGGGTCACCGCTGACCTATAATCATCCCAATCCCTGGCTCCCGGACGTGCTGATCTGCCCGGTCGCAATCGCCGATGATATATTGCGGCTGGTCGCAGCGGCTAAACCCGCGAGCTGAGCGCAGGCCCGCTTACCGGAAAGCGCGCTCGATCATTGTCCAGCTGACGCCAGGGAAGGCGTCTTCGATCATCGTGCGGGCCGAACGGCGCGCGGCTTCCGCGACTTCGTCGGCGCGTTGTGCGGCCGCGGCGTGGATGTCGCGATCGGCGCGGGCCTGATCATGGCACAGCGCGAGCGCCTCGGCCCGGGCGATCCCGGCGAGCAATTCGGCAAGCCGCGCTCCCTGCTCGATGCTCATGCGTGGCCACCCTCCGTCTCACGCCATGCGGCGTGGATCGCGTCGATCTCGAACAGCCGATAGGCGGCGGCGAGGCAATCGGCCCAGGCGGCATCGCGGAACGTCCGTGCGCTCGCATGAAGGCGGCGCCCCTGATCATCGGCAAAGCATCGCCGGCTCTCGGCTGCGGCGGACCAGTGACGCAGATTGCGCAGCGCGCGCAACAGCGCATCGATTTCGGCGCATTCGCGGCAGGCGCCGTCGATCGGCTGATAGGCGGTCATCGCATCCCCGGAGCTGGTCGCGCAGTATATACAATATTCTTGTAAAAAATCAATCAGAAAGTTGGAAGGCGGCTATCAGCCCGCATCTCGGCCATGATTCAAATAACTTCGGAAAAACGGGATTTTCAAGGAGGTCTGTCAACAATTGTAACTTCGCCAGGAGTCCTATTTTCTTGTGCGACCAGAAAGCGCAAAGACTGTGCAGGGCAGATCAACCGGGGTGAGTCGCAGTGAACATGATGAACGCACAGATGCTGGAACAGGCCAAAAGCCTCAGCCTCGATGCCATGATGCAGCTGGCGATGGACATCTTCGACACGCCGCGTCCGGCCCCGCCGGCGTGGATGGTAGCTCCGTCCTTTCGCGGTGCGGAGCCGGTGACGGTCCGTGAGGAGCAGGTCCGCTTCCGGGTGGGACCGGTGGTCCAGGATCTCGCGCCCTATCGCTCGATCCGCGAAGTGCCCCGCGCCGCCGCCTGAACACCCGCCGCATATCGTGATCCGGCAGCCCGCGACCATCAGGCCGCGGGCTTTTTCGTGCGGCGGGGATAGGAAAAATCCTAGACATGTAGGAAAGCACGAATAGAACATATAAGGAACACAAAGCGAGTCGCATCATGGGAAAACCTGTATTCCGGGCGTCGCCAGGCTGTGAGCTGGCCTGTTCGGCCTGCGATATCAGGTGCGCGATACTGGCCGGGGAGGCCGATGATGCGTGGCGCGCGGTCGAGCGGCTGCGCCGCGATCAGGCGCTGCGTCCCGCACCGGGACGGCAGGCGATATTGAAGCACGCTGAAGCGCGGCTGGCAGCCGCAATGCGAGTGTTCGCGCAAGCGCGTCCCGGCGGGCGGCGGGCAATTCCTCTTCCAGCATGGTCTCGAACATCCTGGTCAGCGCGTCTGCATTAGGGAGGGCGACATCGAGACGAACAAATTGCACCATCGGCGCGAACGCGGCGCTTTCGGCCTCGGTCTCCTCACCGGCAAGTCCGGCGAGGGCGAGCACCTCGCGCGGCTCGACCCCGAAGGGCTGGAGCGCGGCGGCGATCCTGCGGGCGGCGTCGATCGGCAGCGGCCCGGTGAAGCGCTTCTCCTCATAATAGGCGTAACGGGTGTCGAGCGGCGCGCCGAGCCCGGCCGCGAAGGCGCGCATCGACAGGCCCGAACGCGCGCGCAGCATCCGCATCTGTTCATAGGGAAGGGCCATCGCACGCTCCGTACAGCTGAGGAACGGTTATCAGTAAATCTTGTGCAAAATTGTGCAATTGAATTGTTTGGCGAAAGGAACAGGTGAGCATGGCGAGGCCGGGACGCAAACGTAAGGCAGGGGCACGAACCAAGGCTGGGCGGCTGATCGCGCCCGGCGGACCACGCGTT
This sequence comes from uncultured Sphingomonas sp., assembly GCA_947085315.1. Taxonomy (GTDB): domain Bacteria; phylum Pseudomonadota; class Alphaproteobacteria; order Sphingomonadales; family Sphingomonadaceae; genus Rhizorhabdus. The sequence goes on from CAMTVW010000001.1 coordinate 2,606, forward strand.
GATCTGGGCACCGCCGAGCTGCGCCTCCATCGCGCGCGCCGGGCCGGGCAGCTCGATCCGGCGACGGCGCGGCTCTGGCGGCAGGGGCGCGCGGAGGAGGCCGCTTTTGCCATCGGCGCGGGCGATCATGGTCAGGCAATCGACGCGATAGGGCGCGCCTGGCTCGCGGGGCTGCTTGTCCACCCAGCCCGCGATGGAGCGGCGATGCGCGATGCGGGGAGGGTGCTCTTCAAGCTCTATTGGGCGCATTATGCCGAACTCGCACCGAGTGGCGGGCTCTATCAGGAACTGGCCGGGCGCGGCGCGGTGCGCGCCGGCGTGACAGGCGACACCGAACGCGCCTCCCAGCTGGAGGATGCGCTCAATCGGCGGCTGTCGATCCTTGACGATTGCGGGCGCGACGTCCGCAAGGCGGTCGAAAGCCTGTGCATCGACCATCATTTCGAATTCGGACCGCTCTGGCTCGACCGCCTGATCGCGGCGCGGCGGCAGGGGGCTGTTGATGAAGAAGCCGCGCGGCGGATGGGAGCGGCGCTATCGGGGCTGGCCGCGCTGGCGTGAGGCGAGAGAAAAAATAAAAAAACCGACCAACAACCCCATGCACCCGGGATTATGCGCGAATTTGACCCGCCACAGGGGTCGACTGGACCTGGTTCCGGGCGGGTTCGACCACCAGCACATTCCCGTCCATCGCCACCACTGTCGCGATCGTTCCCACCGCCATGTCGGGGCCCCGCGCGGCCCAGAAGCTGTCGCCGTCGGTGGCACGGCCTTCGCCGCTGGTGACCGGCTCGCAGATCGTGACCCGCTTGCCGATCGTCTGCGCCGCCTTTTTGTTCAGCAGCGGATCGGGCGGGGATTCGGCCGCGCGGCGATAGAGATAGCGGCCGGCATAGATCGAGGCGATTGCGGTCGCCGCGAAGACCGCGAGTTCGGCGGCGAGTGGCGGATCGATCAGCAGCGCGACGGTGCCGGTGACGAAGGCGGCGAGCGCGAGCCAGATCAGGAAGACGCCGGGGACGACCAGCTCGGCGGCGGCAAGGATCACCCCCGCCACCCACCAGCCCCAGCGCATGTCGATCAGCGCCAGCCAGTCGTTCATTGCGCGTCACCCGAGGGCGGCACGCTGGCCGGCACCGTGCTGCGGGGGCGCGGCTTGGGCGGGGGCGGCACGGCCACGCCGTCATCGCCCAGCGCCGCCTTGGCGAGCGCGCCGATGCCGCCGATCGTGCCGATCAGCTGAGTCGCCTCGATCGGGAACAATATGGTCTTCGCGTTGGGCGAGGTGGCGAACTTGCCGATTGCCTCGACATATTTTTGCGCGACGAAATAATTGATCGCCAGCGCGTCGCCATGTTCGATCGCTTCGGAGACGACGCGGGTGGCGGTGGCCTCGGCCTCGGCGGCGCGCTCGCGGGCCTCGGCGTCGCGGAATGCGCTTTCGCGGCGCCCTTCGGCCTGGAGGATCTGGCTCTGCTTCTGGCCTTCTGCCTTCAGGATCTCCGACGCGCGCTGGCCTTCGGATTCGAGGATCAGCGCGCGCTTCTCGCGCTCGGCTTTCATCTGCCGGCCCATCGCGTTGACGATGTCGGCGGGCGGACGGATGTCCTTGAGTTCGACGCGGGTGAGCTTGACCCCCCAGGCGACGGTCGCATGATCGACGACGCTGAGCAGCCGGGCGTTGATTTCGTCGCGTTTCGACAGCGTCTCGTCGAGGTCCATCGAGCCCATCACCGTGCGCAGGTTGGTGGTGGTGAGCTGAAGCAGTGCGCGATAGAGGTCGGAGACCTCGTAGGCGGCCTTCACCGGATCGAGCACCTGGAAGAAGACGACCCCGTCGACCGCGACCATCGCATTGTCCTTGGTGATGATCTCCTGGCCAGGGATGTCGAGCACCTGTTCCATCATGTTGATCTTGCGGCCGATCCGGTCGACGAACGGCATGATCAGGGTGAAGCCGGGCTGCGCGGTTTTGGTGTAGCGCCCGAACCGCTCGATCGTATATTCGAAGCCCTGGCGAACCACCGTGACCGCCGAAAAGACGAACATCACCGCCAATATGGCGATGGCCGCGAACAGGATGGCTGCGATCATGCTGGGCTCTCCGCTGTTTCGCAGGCATGATAGCGAAGCGTGCGGCAGTTCATAGTGAAACCGGAACTTTCCCCGACGATCTTGGTCTCTGCGTGAGGCGCGCTTCCGGCGCGTCGCATCACATGAAAGGAAATGGAATGCGGCTGAGGATCGACGCCGACTTGCACTATCGCATGGCCGAGCCCGTCGACGTGTTGCTGACGATCGAGGCGGCGCAATGCCCCGATCAGCTACTGATCGACGACCTGCTGACGATTGTCGGAGTAGGCCCTTTGCGCGCGATTGACGGCGAGGATGGAATCGGCCGGCGGACATGGATGCGCGCCGAGGGCAATTTCCATGCCCATTATCAGGCGACGGTCGAGCTCGACCGGCGAGCGGTGTCGATCGACAAGTTGCCGATCACCTCTCGTCGTGACCTGCCGCCCGAGGTGATCCCCTATCTCTGGCCAAGCCGCTATTGCGAATCCGATCGCTTCGAGGCCTTTGTCGAGCGCGAGTTTCCCGGCGACAATCATGGTGCCAGGATCATGGCGATGTCCCAATGGATATATGAGCATCTCGATTATTGCTTGGGATCGACTGACGGCTCGACCACGGCGGTCGACGTGTTCGTCTCGCGGCAAGGCGTGTGCCGCGACTTCGCGCATCTCCTGGCCAGTTTCGCGCGCGCGGCGGGGGTGCCGGCGCGGCTCGTATCGGCCTATGCCTGGCAGCTGAATCCGCCCGATTTTCATGCGGTGGTAGAGGTGTGGTTGGCGGGCGACTGGTATCTCGTCGACCCGACCCAGCTGGCGCCGCTCGACGGGCTGGTGCGGATCGCGGTGGGCCGGGACGCCACCGACATCGCCTTCATGACGGTGTTCGGGATGGCCGAGCTGTTCGGGCAGACGATCTCGGTCAGCCGGATCGACTGAAGCCGCCATGCAGCGTCGCGAATTTCTGCTGGGTGCCAGCCTGTCGTGCGTGGGCGTGCCGCTGGCGGCGGCCCGTGCAAGCGGTGCCTTTGGGGGTGAGACGTTCCGCCGGGGTGTCGCGCGGCTGGAGGCCGACAGCGGCGGGCGGCTGGGGCTGGCGATCCACGACCAGCACAGCGGTGCGCGATTTGCCCGGCGCGGGGACGAGCGCTTCGCGATGTGCAGCACCTTCAAGATGGTGCTCGGAGCCGCCATTCTGGCGAAGGTCGAGCGCGGCGGCGAACGGCTCGACCGCGCGATCCCGATCGCCGCGTCGGACATCATCGCCAACTCGCCTTTTTCGGGAAAGCGCGTCGGTGCCACCGCCACCGTCGCCGAGATGTGCGAGGCGACGATCACCCTCAGCGACAATGCCGCCGCCAATCTGCTGCTGCCCGCAGTCGGCGGCCCGGCCGGGCTGACCCGCTTCATGCGCGCGCAGGGCGACCCGAGCTCGCGGCTCGATCGCTATGAGCTCGACCTCAACGAGGCCCGGCCCGGCGATCCGCGCGATACCACAACCCCGCTGGCGATGCTGGCGCTGCTCGACCGGCTGGCGTTCGGGCGGGGGCTGTCGCCGGCTTCGCGCCGCCAGCTGATCGACTGGATGCTCGCCAGCAGGACCGGTGCGAAGCGGCTGCGCGCGGGGCTGCCCGTCGACTGGCGAATCGGCGACAAGACCGGGGCGGGCAACCGCAGCGACAATGAGGTGGCGATCCTGTGGCCGCCGGGCCGCAGGCCGATCCTGGTGGCGAGCTATATCGCGGGCACACCGCTCGAACTGGCGCAATCCAACGCAATTCACGCCCGTTTGGGAGCTTTGATCGCGGCCGCACTCTGATCCCTCTGGCCTAGCGGCCCCGCCTCCGCTTACAATCGCGTCAATAATACCGCCTGACCTGAAAGAGAATGCTCATGGATCGTCGCGCCTTCATCGCATCGGCAGGGACCGCCGCGCTTATCGCCGGCCTGCGTCCCGCCGCGGCCCTTGCCCAGGCAGCAGCAACGGCAGATGTGCCGCCAGCGCCCGGCAGCGATGCCGCGCTCGATGCGTTGTTCGAACAGATCTTCAACGACACGCTCGATCATTCGCCCGAATTCTGCACGGGCCTCGGCTATGACAAGGGCGACCGCGCCGCCGCCAAGAGCAAGCTCGACGACAATAGCGAAGCCGAACTGAAGCGCGACCTGGCCCGCACCAAGGAATGGCTGGCCAAGATCGAGGCGTTCCCGGTCGACAAGCTGACACCGGCCGCCGCGCTCAACCGCGAGATCGTGAGCTATTCGCTGCGCAATCAGACGGTCGCGGCCGACAAGTTCAACCTCGACAGCGTTATCCGTCCCTACCGGATTTTCCAGCAGGGCGGCGCCTATTTCAGCATCCCCGATTTCCTCAACGATGCGCATGTCATTGCCAATCGCGCCGATTGCGATGCCTATCTGGCGCGGCTCGACGCCTTTGCCGGGGTGCTCGACGCCGACACCGAGGTCCAGCGCGCCCGCGCCGAGCGCGGTTTCATCCCACCCGATTTCTCGATCGACCTGACGATTGGTCAGCTCGAGAAGCTGCGCAACGCGCCGTCCGACAATAATGGCCTGGTCGCTTCGGTCGACCGCCGCGCGCGGGAGAAGGGGATCGAGGGCAATTTCGCCGCGCCCGCCGCCGAACTGGTCGCGACCAAAATCTACCCCGCGCTCGACCGGCAGATCGCGTTGATGAAGGATCTGCGCGGCAGGACCCGGCCGGGCGCGGGCATCTGGCGCCTGCCGCAGGGCGATGCGATCTATGCCGCCGCGCTGGCGCAGGCGACAACGACCAACTTCACGCCCGATGAGGTCCACAAGATGGGCCTCGAGCAGGTGGCCGAGATCACCGCCGAACTCGACACCATCCTGAAGGCGCAGGGTCTGACGACCGGCAATGTCGGCGACCGCCTGACCGTCCTCAACAAGGACCCCAGGCAACTATATGCGGATACCGGCGAAGGCCGGACCCAGCTGATCGCCTCGCTCAACGAGGGCGTGAAGGGGATGTACGGCCGGCTGCCGGCGGTCTTCTCGCGCGTGCCCACCGCGCCACTCGAAATCCGCGCCGTCCCGGTCGACATTCAGGACGGTGCATCGAACGGTTATTACAAGCGCGCGACGCTCGATGGATCGCGACCGGCGATCTACTATATCAACCTGAAGGACGTAGCCGACTGGCCGAAATACAGCCTGCCGTCGCTGACCTTTCATGAAGGCGTCCCCGGCCATCATCTCCAGATCAGCATGGCGCAGGAATCGAAGGATATTCCCACCCTGCGCAAGATCAGCTTCTTCGGCGCCTACAGCGAAGGCTGGGCGCTCTATGCCGAGCAGCTGGCCGACGAGCTGGGCGGCTATGCCGATCCGCTCGAACGCGCGGGCTATCTCCAGTCCTTCCTGTTCCGCGCTGCGCGGCTGGTGGTCGATACCGGCATCCACACCAGACAGTGGGACCGCGAGAAGGCCACCGCCTATATGGTCGAGATGACAGGCTTCGCGCAGCCGCGTTCGCAGCGCGAGGTCGAACGCTATTGCACCCAGCCCGGGCAGGCCTGTTCGTACAAGGTCGGCCACATGGCATGGGTCCGCGCGCGCGACACCGCGAAGAAGGCGCTCGGCGACAAGTTCGACCTGCGATATTTCCACGACGTGCTGAAGAGCGGCGCAATGCCGCTGACGGTCATGGAGCGCCTGGTCGAGGTGCGGACGAAGGTGGCGTTGGGGTAGGGGGCCGGCGGCCCCGACGCGGCCTGCGATCGGGCATGGCCTCTCGCGAAAGTCTTGCTATATCCGCGCTATGAGCCTGATCGCCATCGACCTGTGGGTCGGCAAGACATTGTTCGTGCCGCCAATCATCAAACTCTGCCAGATAACTCGGCAGAGCCAATATGCCGTGTCGCGGCTGTTCTGGTTCATAACCGCGCTCGACCAGCTTCGTATCGCGACCACGCTGACCTCGCAGATCATCGCGGGGCTGTTCAGCCTGTTCATGATGGTCACAGCGTCGTTGCGCGCCGACATGCCGGCCATGAGCATGCGCTGGTTCCGCATGATCGCGCTGGCCTTCCTGCTCCTCGACATCCTCTCGGGGGTGATGAGCGGACGCTGGCGGGGTGTCGAGATTTGGATATTCGTGCTGATCGCCGAATATGCGGCGACAATCACCACCATTCCCCCGCAGGAAAGCAAGAAGGGCGCACGTTCTCTGCGCCCCGGCGAAATGCGCCGCTAACGCGGTCGGGATAGGAATCGGCAGGATGACCTCGCGTGAGCAAACCGGCTTTTTGCCGCTCGCCGACGAGTGCGAGGCCGACAATTCGGTCGCGACCTGGGCGCATCGCCTGGCGTTCGGCGCGATCGGCTGGCCCTGGCTGCTGCGCAGCCTGTGGGGTGGGCCACGCGCGGAAAAGGCGAGGCTGCTTGGCCGGGTCGGGCTGGCGGAGGGGGCCTTGCCGCACCTCGGCAGCTGGAAGGCCGACACCTTCTTCCTCCACCGGATCGTCGACGCGATCGAGGCGCTGCGGCCGGCGGTGGTGGTCGAGCTTGGCGCGGGGGCATCGACGCTGGTCTGCGCGCGGGCGATGCAGCTTCACGGGGGCGGCCATCTGGTCAGCTATGATCAGCATGGCCCCTTCGTCCGCGCGACCGCCGAATGGCTGGCGGGCAACGGGGTTGAGGCGGACCTGCGTCATGCGCCGCTCGACGCCCGCGTCGCGGGTTGGCCCGGTCGCTGGTACCGGCTCGACGATGTCCCCGCCCGCATCGACCTGCTGATCATCGATGGGCCACCCTGGACCGAGCATCCCTTCGTGCGTGGCGCGGCGGAAACGCTGTTCGACCGGCTTTCGCCCGGCGCGATGGTGCTGCTCGACGATGCGGCGCGGCCCGGCGAACGGATCGTCGCCCGGCGCTGGCGCCGACGCTGGCCCGATATCGGCTTCGCACTGGTGCACGGCGGCACCAAGGGCACGCTGATCGGCCACAAGCGGGCAATTTGACGAGTCAAGCGGCATCTGTATTATGTAAATAATACAGATGGGGAGTGCCGCATGACGGGAATAGTCGGGCGTCTGGTGATCATTGTGGCGAGCCTGTTGTCGGGTGCGGCGTCAGGGGCGGAACCGGCAAAGCCCGATCTCGCCGCGCTGATCGGCACGAACAGCCATCGGTTCAGCTTCGCTGGCGGCGCGCTCGCAGGGCCGGGGGCCGCCTTCCTCGAAAAGGCGATGGCCGACAGCCAGTTCGTGCTGTTCGGCGAGGATCACTATCTCCACGACACCCCGCTCTTCGCTGCCGCGCTCTACCGGATGCTCCATGATCGCCATGGCTTCCGCCATCTGATCGTCGAGCAGGATCGCTATGCGATGGAGGATATCCTCGCCCCTGGACGGCGCGGCGACGCGTTGGCGACTGGCCGATATGTCCGCCGCTATCCGGGGTCATTCGAATTTGGTTCAGACCAGGATATTGAGTTGCTGGCGATGGCCGGGCGGCTCGACAAGGGGCCGATGGCGATCTGCGGGATCGAGCAGGCCGTCGGTGCGCCACGCTATTTCGACGAGCTGGTCCGGCTTGCTCCCAATGCCGCAACCCGCGCCGAGATCATTGCGTTGCGATCGGTTGCGCTCCGCCTCGATCCCGAGCCGACCTACAGCGTCAATTTCCTGATTGCGCCGGGGATCGCCGAGCGGCTCGAAAGGCTCCGCTCCGATGTCGGCGCGCGGCCTGGTTCGCGCGCCGATGAGATGCTGTTGGGCCTTATCCGATCGGCCGAGATTTTCGGTTATTATCGTCGTGCGGAAGCGGGCGAGCCGGTCGGTCTCTACAACAATACGGTGCGTGAAAGCTGGTTCAAGCGACTGTTCCTCGACTGCTATCGTCGGATGGCCAGGGGCAGGACCCCGCCCCGGGCAATGTTCAAATTCGGCGCGAACCACATGTTCCGCGGCAAGAACCCGACCCAGGCCTTCCCGATCGGCAATTTCGCGCATGAGTTTGCGATCGTTAATGGCAGCGAGGCTTACGGACTTTTCGTCCTGCCGCTGACCGCGAAGGGCTATGCCGATGTCCCGCCCGAGCTGCGGGCGATGCTGCCGACGGCGGAACCCACCGAACCCTTGCTGGTCGATCTGCGCGCGCTGCGCCCCTACCAGCGGCATCTGCGCGTGGGGCTGAAGGATCTGGAGGCCACGGCGCTGCGCGAGATCGTCAATGGTTTCGACGCAATCGTGGTGCTTCCAGGTGAAAAACCCGCGACAATGCAGCTCAGCGGCCTCAAGCCGCTATAGGAAGGCGCAACCTGTCGGGCTAAGCCACGTTGCTGTCCGGATATGGAGATTTGATCGCATGCGGCATCTCGGCAAGGCAGTCATATTGTTGCTGACGGCTGGAAGTGCAGCCGCGAGTGCCGCGCAGGCACCGATCACCGGTGAGCGTCCGGCGGCCGCCAAACCCTTCACCGCGACCCAACTGGCGAGCTTTGACAGCCCCTGGGCGATGACCTTTCTGCCCGACGGTGAGATATTGGTGACCGAGAAGGCCGGAAAACTGCTGTTGCTTTCGGCCGATGGCAAGCGCCGGACCGTGGTCGCGGGCATGCCGGATGTCGATTCTGCTGGTCAGGGGGCGCTCGGCGAAGTGGTTCGCCATCCCGATTTCGCTACCAATCGCCTGATCTATTTCAGCTATTCGGCGCCGGGCTCGCCCAACGCCATAGTGCTCGCGCGCGGCAAGCTGGTGGATGGTCCGGATGGCGCGAAGCTGGAGGATGTCGTTACGCTATACCGGGCGCACCCGGCGGCGAGCGGCGGCCATTATGCGGGGCGGATCGCCTTCGCGCCCGACGGGCACCTGTTCTTCGCGATTGGTGAGCGACAGAAGTTCACCCCCGCTCAGGACCCGGCTGGCGTCCTTGGCAAGATTGTCCGGCTGACCCCCCAGGGGGAGCCGGCACCCGGCAATCCGCTCACCGCCAAGGGCTTCGATCCGGCCGTGTGGAGCTATGGCCACCGCAATCCGCTGGGTCTTGCCTTCGACTTGCAGGGGCGGCTCTGGAACGCCGAGATGGGCCCCAAGGGCGGCGACGAGATCAATCTGATCCTGCCGGGCCGCAACTATGGCTGGCCGATCGTTTCGAACGGTAACCATTATGACGGCCGGCCGATCCCCGACCATCCGACGGCGCCGGAGTATGAAGCGCCCAGGGTCAGCTGGAACCCTTCGGTATCGCCGTCGAGCCTGCTTTTTTATTCGGGGAGCCTGTTCCCGGCCTGGAGAGGCAAGGCGCTGGTGACCGCGCTGTCGGGCGAGGCGCTGATCCTGATCGATACCGACGGCGACGGCGCGCGTGAGGAAGCGCGCTATGCAATGGGCAAGCGCATCCGGGCGGTCAGCCAGGGCCCCGATGGTGCGGTCTATCTGCTGGAGGACAAGGCAGGCGGGCGGCTGCTTCGACTGACACCGCTGCGCTAGCGACAGTTCGAACCCTACGGTCGGCCGTCCACCTTCGGTACAGGCGGCGCTCCGCTAGCGTATTTTTACGCCATATACAGTCCATACGTGCCGAATACACTCCTGAGCCGAACCTAAGCATATGGGGTGAAGCCGAATTCGCGGCCGACACACAGCCCTGTGCTCCGGTTAGATACGGGTGGTTTGTCCACCTTGATCGATCAACGGGCGGGGCAGAAGGGTTGAACGACGGGTTCCTCATAAGCCGTCCGAAACGGATGTACGGGCCAACGCCGCTCGATCCGCTATGCCTGCTCGCCGGTGGCGTCGCGCATGATTTCAACAATCTGCTCACCGTCATCCTCGGCAATGCCGAGGCTCTGGCCGACCAGCTTTCCGATCGGCAGCAACTCCGCCTGCTCGCCGAAATGACCGCGATTGCCGCGCGGCGTGGGGCCAGGCTCACCCACCGCCTGCTCGCCTTTGCCGGCTGTCAGACGCTCGAGCCGGTGATCGTCGACGTCGGCGGGCTCATCGCCGCCATGGACGGGCGCCTGCGTCGCGCCCTGCCTGAGACGGTCGATATCGAGATCGTCCGCGCGGGCGGCCTCTGGCAGGTCGAGATCGACCCCCGCCAGCTGGAGGCGGTTATCCTCGACCTCGCGATCAATGCCCGCGACGCGATGCCGCGCGGCGGCCGGCTTTCCATCGAGGCGTGCAATGCGTCGATCGACGCCCATGACGCGGACGGTCATCCCGATGTCGAGCCAGGGCCTTATGTCGTCATCTCAGTGTCCGACACGGGCGAGGGCATGGACGATGATACCGTAGCCCGCGCCTTCGAGCCATTCTTCACGACGCGCGAAGTCGGCCAGGGCAACGGGCTCGGCCTGTCGATGGTCTATGGCTTCGCGAAGCAGTCAAAGGGCCATGCGAAGATATGTTCCGCACCCGGCATGGGGACGACGGTGAAGCTGCATTTTCCGCGCTTTGCCGCCGACGAAGGTGATCGCGCCGCATCGTCGCGTTGACGCGCGCTGCGGCGCGATCACCTCTGCGGCCCCGGGCATCGAAACGGCGATGCTGCCGCCCTATTGTCACGCCGGGCTATGCGTTGGCGCGTATTGTCCTTGCCACTTTTTCGCCAGCCCCCTCCATGTCGGTCAATGATCGAACGGCCGTAACGGCTCTCATCGAGCGCGGGGCAATGTGTGCTGACCGTCCGGACGAGAATATCGAGGGGTAGGATGACGCAGCCTTTACGCTACGTCCGGTTCTGCGCCTGGGGCGGGCCCATCCTGCTGATCGCCTTGATCCTGTTCTGGGGGCTGCTCGGCCATAATATCCCGCCCTATTCGGCTGCGGGTGACGCCCAGGAGATTGCCGATCACTTTCGCAATCACACCGCGGCCGCTCGTGCCGGCATGATCCTGTCGATGGCCTTTGGCGTATTCTTCCTGGTCTGGGGGCTGGGGGTCACCAAGCTGATGGAGCATATCGAAACCGGCAGCAATGTCCTCTCCCAGCTGCAGCTATGGGGGGCGGGGGTGACCACGCTGATCATCATCCTGCCCTGCGGCATATGGCTTACCGCCGCCTTCCGGCGCGACTGCTGGACGCCCATCTGGGCCTGCTCAATACGCTCATCCTGATTGCCAGCGGATTTGTGGTCGCGCTGGCGAGTTCGGCGGTCAAGCGGGGCGACTCCCGCTCGGCCCGCCGGCTGTTCGGTCTCGCCGCGCTGATCGGTGCGGGCTTCGCGATCATCAAGGCAATCGAATATGGCACGAAGTTCGAGATGGGGATCGGGCCCGGCACCAACCCGTTCTTCACCTATTATTTCGTGCTGACCGGGCTGCATTTCGTCCACTATCTCGTCGGAATGGGCCTGCTGGTCACGCTGGCAGCGGGCGGCTTTCGGCGGCCGGGCAATTATGCGCTCTGGGCGGAATCGATCGCGCTCTACTGGCACATGGTCGATGTCATCTGGGTGCTGCTCTTCCCGCTTCTCTATTTGCAATGAGGCGAGCGATGACCGCAACCGGACGATCGCTTGCGATCATCCTTGCCCTGCTGTTCGCGGCGACACTCGGCAGCTTCGCCTCCTGGTCGGAGATTCGCGTGGGGCAATGGGCGTTCGTGGTCACGATGGTTCTCGCTGCGGTGAAGGGGCATCTGATCTGTGCATGGTTCATGGACTTGCGATCGGTTTCGCGGATCTGGCTCCGGCTGCTCGACGGGCTGTTGCTGGCCGCGATGCTTGGCATCTCCGGCCTGCATCTGGCGGCCATGCCGACATTGGGAGGGCCATGAACGGCGCAGCGACCGGGCCGCATTTTTGTGCGATGATCCGGATCGCGACGGGCAGTCGACGCTTTGTGGCACGTTTTGTCGCGTCATGGCGTTGCTCGCCCTCCTCATACCTGGCGCCAAGGCTTATCGCGAATGAATGTCCGGACGGCGGACGAGGAGCAGGATGCGAACGATCGGCATCATGGGCGTATGCGGACAGCGGCGGGCAATGGTCCAGCCGTGCTGCCCGCTCGTCGATGCGGCCCGCGCTGTGAAGGTGTCGGCATGCGCCTGATCCTGCACGGCGTTGCCGTCAGCAACTATGCGAACACGGTTCAGGCGGCGCTGATCGAAAAGGGCGCCCGCTATCAGTTCGTGCCGACTTCCCCCAATCAGGAGGCGGCCTTCCTCGCTCTGAGCCCGATGGGCAAGATTCCCTGGCTCGAAACCCCGCACGGCTGCATTGGCGAGACGATCGCGATGCTCGAATATTTCGAGGAAGCGCTGCCCGGGCCCGCGCTGCTGCCCGCCGATCCGTTCGCCCGTGCGCGTGCGCGGCAGCTGTTCAACGTCCTGCAGGTCTATGTCGAAGTGCCGATGCATGCACTGTTCGTCGGCAGCTTCATCGGCGGCGAACTTTCGCCCGCAGCGGTGGCCGAAACCCGACCGATGCTCGAACGCGCGCTGGGCGCGATCACCCGGCTGGCGAGCTTCGATGATTTCATGCTGGGTCGCGAGCTGAGCTTCGTCGACCTGTTCGGCTTCTACACCTTCGATATCGTCCGGCGACTGGCCGACTTCGTCTATGGCTGGCGGATCCTCGACAGCATCGATGGCCTGGCAGGATGGCACGCGATGATGGCCGAGCGTCCCAGCAGCCGGGCGCTGCTGGCCGATTTCGCGCCTGCCTTCCAGGCATATCTCGACAATAAGGGCGGCCGCTATCGTGATCCCGCCGCCGCCGGAAAGGCAGTTCATGCGTAAGGTTTCGCTCGACGACAAATATCTGGTCGCCGATGGCACGGTGATGATGACGGGCATCCATGCGCTGGTGCGCGTGCCGATGCTCCAGAGCGAGCGCGATCGCCGGGCTGGGCTGAACACCGCTGGCTTCATCTCGGGCTATCGCGGGTCGCCGCTCACCTCCTATGATCAGGAATTGTGGCGCGCGGGCAAATTGCTCGCGACGCATGACATCCTGTTCCAGCCCGCCGTCAACGAGGACCTTGCCGCAACCGCGGTGTGGGGTACCCAGATGCTTGCCAGCGTGCCGCAAGCGAACCGCGATGGCGTGTTCGCGATCTGGTATGGCAAGGGCCCCGGCGTCGATCGGTCGGGCGACGTCTTCAAACATGGCAATACCGCCGGAACGCATCCCAATGGCGGTGTGCTGATTGTCGCGGGCGACGACCATTCGGGCAAGTCCTCGACCGTTGCCCATCAGAGCGAGATGGCGCTGATGCATGCGGGCATGCCGGTCCTCGCGCCGTCGAATGTTCAGGACGTGCTCGACCTGGGCCTGCTCGGCATCGCGATGTCGCGCTACACGGGCCTGTTCACCGGTTTCAAGGTCTGCAACGAGGTGCTGGAGCAGTCGATGACCGTTGAGGTCATGAGCGGCGCGAATGGCCCGGTGATGCCCGATCGCGGCCCCGCGCCGCCGAACGGTTTCCATAATTATCCGACCCATCTCGATCGCCAGCAGTCGGAGATCGTCGCCAAGCGCTATCGCTGGCCCCTGGTCAGCAAGTTCGTCCGCGCCAACCATATCGACCGCGTTCTGATCGACAGCCGGCAGCGCCGGCTGGGCATCGTTTCGTCGGGCAAGGCGGTGCAGGATGTGATCCAGGCGCTCAAGCTGCTCGACATCGACGATGCTGCGGCCGATGCGCTGGGCCTGTCCTTCTACAAGCTCGGCTGCATGTATCCGGTCGAGGCGGAGGGCATGATCGAGTTCGCCGCCGGCCAGGATGAGCTTCTCTTCATCGAAGAGAAGGAGCCGCTGACCGAGAACCAGACCAAGACGCTGCTCTATGGGCGCAAGGACGCTCCGTTGATCGTCGGCAAGCAGGATGAGGATGGTGTCTTCATGATCCCGTCCGACGTGCAGCTCGAGCCGATCCAGCTGGCACTGGTTATTGCCGAGCGGCTGCGGCGGCTGGGGACCGCGACATCGGCGCTCAGCGCCCGTGCCGAGCGGCTGACCCGGCAGATGGAGACGGTCGCGTCGCTCAAGCCCGCCGACGCGGTCCGCACGCCCTATTTCTGCTCGGGCTGCCCGCACAATACCGGCACCCGCTTTCCAGAGGGCAGCATCGCGGCGGGCGGCATCGGCTGCCATGCCATGGCGATGTATTCGGGGCCGGAGATGCTCGCCAACACCCAGATGGGTGGCGAGGGCGCGCATTGGTACAGCCAGGCCTATTTTACCGACATGAAGCACATCTTCGTGAATATGGGCGATGGCACCTATTATCATTCGGGCCTGCTGGCGGTGCGCGGCGCGGTCGCGGCCAAGGTCAACATCACCTTCAAGATCCTGTTCAATGATGCCGTGGCGATGACCGGCGGCCAGCAGGTTGACGGGCCATTGACGCCCGGCGACATAACCCGGCAGGTGCTGGCCGAGGGTGTCGTGCGCTGTGTTGTGGTGACCGACCGGCCCGAGCTTTATGATCGCGACAGCGGTCTGGGCGAGGGCGTGACGGTCCATCACCGTGACGATTATGACGCGGTCCAGCGCGATCTGCGCGACGTGCCGGGCGTTACCGTGATCGTCTATGAGCAGACCTGCGCTGCCGAGAAGCGCCGCCGCCGCAAGCGCGGCAAGTTCCCCGATCCCGCCAAGCGGATGTTCATCAACGCGGCGGTCTGCGAGGGCTGCGGCGATTGCTCGGTCCAGTCGAACTGCGTCAGCGTGTGGCCGAAGGAGACCGAACTTGGCCGCAAACGGCAGATCGACCAGTCGAACTGCAACAAGGATTATAGCTGTGTCAAAGGCTTCTGTCCCAGCTTCGTGACCGTGCTTGACGCCGAGCCGCGCAAGCCGAAGAAGGCAGAGCTGGCGGGCGACATCAACCTGCCCGCGCCTGCAATCGTCGTGCTCGACGATGGCGCCTACAATATCATGGTATCGGGTATCGGCGGCACCGGCGTGGTGACGATCGGCGCGCTGCTCGGCATGGCCGCGCATCTGGAGGGCAAGGCGGCGTCGGTGTTCGACATGACCGGGCTCAGCCAGAAGAATGGTGCGGTCTACAGCCATATCCGCATCGCCAATGATCGATCGGCGCTCGGTGCGCAGAAGTTGGGCACCGCCGAGGCCGATCTGGCGCTGGCGTTCGACGCGGTGGCGGCACTCGCCAAGGAGCCCGTCGTCACCCTGGCGCAGGATCGCACCCGCACCGTCGTCAACGCGCGGATCACGCCGACCCCGGCGTTCCAGCGCAACCCCGATCTCACGCTCGATCACGGACTGATCATTCAGCGCCTGCGCAAATTGTCGAAGGAACTGGATGGTGTCGATGCCACCGGACTGGGGCTGGCGCTGCTCGGCGACACGATCGCATCCAATCTCTTCATGCTCGGCTATGCGTCGCAGCGCGGGATGCTGCCGGTCTCACCCGAGGCGATCGAGCGTGCGGTCGAGATCAACGGCGTCGCGGTTCCCTTCAACAAGTCGGCCTTCGCGCTCGGCCGACTGCAGGCGGTCGAGCCTGAGCGGATCGCGACTGCGGTCGCGGCGACCGTGCCCGACATCGAGTTCAAGCCGCTGACCGCGCTCGACGACATCGTCGCGCATCGTACCCGGTTGCTCACCGACTATCAGAACGCCGCCTATGCCCGGCGCTACCGCGATCTCGTCGCGCTGGTCGCCGCCGCCGAGGCGCGTGCGGTGCCCGGCAAGGACGCGCTGGCGGTGATGGTCGCGCGCAACTTCGCGAAGCTGATGGCCTACAAGGACGAGTATGAGGTTGCTCGCCTGCACAGCGATCCGGCGTTCAAGCGGCAGCTGGCGGAGAGTTTCGAGGATGGCGCCCGGCTGCGCTACAATTTGGCGCCCCCGTTGCTGTCGCGTCGCGACCCGGCAACGGGGCATCTCAAGAAGCGTGAATTCGGGGCCTGGATCGGCCATGGTTTCGCGCTGCTCGCCCGCCTGAAGGGGCTACGCGGCACCGCGCTCGACATTTTCGGCTATACCGAGGAGCGGAAAATGGAGCGCGGCCTGATCGACCATTATGAGTCGCAGATGCGGATGGTGGCCGAGAAGTTGACTCCCGCCAACCATGCCGCTGCGGTGGAGCTGGCCAGCCTGCCCGCGCAGATCCGCGGCTATGGCCATGTGAAGCATGACAATGTCGAGAAGGTGAAAGCGCTTGAACCGCTGATCCTCGCCAGGTTCGAAAAGGCCGGCGATCAGGCCCCGGTGCGGGAAGCTGTCGGCGCCTGAACAGCAGGGGACGGACGGATGCCTGGCGTCAGGCGACCGCACCGGCGGGAGGCGTGCCGCGCGACCATAGCCGCGACAGGCGGAAGGATTCGATGCGCCATTCGCCGTTCTCCTTCCGATAATGTTCGTGGTAATGGCCATAGCCGTGGAGCTCGGCGAGGCCGAGGGCGCCGATCTCCCCTTCGGGCCAGACCAGCCGATCCTCCATCGCCCAGATCGCACGCGCAGTTGACGGCGAGAGGATTTCGACTTCGGCCATATGGCCATGATGGACGCTGGTGCCGGTCGTCAGCGCGGCCTTGATGAAGGTGACGCCATCGTCGGCGCTCACTGGTTCGGTCTGGCTTTCAGGGAAAAACATCGTGCCATCGCAGGTGAACAGCGAGGCGAGCCGGTCCCAGTCCTTGGTGTCGACGCAGCGAAAATAGCGCGCCTTCAGACGCTTGATGTCCTCGATCGCGAGCAGTTCGGATTCGATCGTCAGCGCCATCAGCCGTTCAGCGAAAGCTGTCCTCCAGCCGTTGTTCGGTCGCGGTGATATGCTTCTTCATCGCGGCGCGGGCCTTGCGGCCATTATGCGCGGCGATTGCCTCGATGATCTCCTCATGCTCGGCATGGGCGATCTTCAGATTGGGCGCGAACACTTTGTCCTTGAAACAGGCGATATAGAAGTCCGAGCGATCTCCCAGGCTTTCGACAATCTCCGCGACCGACGCTGAATGCGCGGCCCGGCGCATCTCCGCATGGAGCTGGCGATTGAGGGTACGGTAGAGATCGGCGGCGCCGCCCACATCCAGCGGCTGGTCCGACAGGGCGCCGATCTGAGCCGAGATCAGCCGCATCGTCAGAATTACATTGGGTTCGGCGCGCTCTGCGGCCAGCTCGGCGATGATTGCCTCACCCTCGGCAAAGAGGCGGAAAAAGTCACGAATCTCGTTGATTTCCGGTCGGCGCGGACGGCAGCCGACCTGCGGTACGATCTCCACGAACCCTTCGATCGACAGGCGGCGCAGCGCATCCATCACCGGCTGGCGGCTCATGTCGAGTTGGGCAGCGATATCGTCGATCGGGAACCACTGCTGATCGGTCACGGTGCCTGTGACGAGCATCTCCTTGAGATGGTCATAGGCCCTTTCCGAAAGTCCTCCCCGGCGCGAATTCTTCAAGGCGATGTTCCCCCGATCCTGACTGGTTGTAAGCCGCCCATCGGCGCCTGGGAAAAGGTCAGGACCGGTGAGATAAACACCTTGTGGTGCGTTGCCAACTCCGGCGCGACTGCGGCGGGTGGGGTCACCCTGCTTTCTGCGGTTTACCATCGTCAGGCCAGCGTGTGTCCCGTACTGTCGTCCTTCGCCGCACCCGCAGCCGCTCTGCCGGCCCGGCGGCCCGAAAACATCCCGTCGCCGATCGACATTCCGCTCAGATAGCCGTTTGAACATAGCCCGAGCGCGGCGCGCCCCGCCGCGTAGAGCCCGGCGATGGGACTTCCGTCGGGACGCGTGACGGCGCCACTGTCCTCATCAACGGTGAGGCCACCCAGCGTGAAGAGATAGGTGAAGGCGTAGATGTTGGGGATGGACATGTTGACCGCGTGGAGACGCCTTCCGGTGAGCAGCTTGCTATGCTCGGGCGATTTGCCGAGCGCATCGGGCGCTCCGGTTGTCAGATCGGCCTCGAACGCGCTGATCGTCGCCGCCAGCCTGGCCGGGTCGAGCCCGGTCTTGCCCGCGAGGCTTTTCGGATCCGCGGCTGAACGGGTGCCGCCCAGCAGGAAATTGAGCAGCGCGGGGACGCCGTAGAATTTGAAGAACAGCCACCCTCCGAACAGCGCCTGGCGCACCGCCTGCCGGTAGCTCGCCGACGGCAGGATCAGCCATGCCGTGCCGTCGGTCTGTTTCGCGATCGCCAGCCCCAGATAGCCAGAATAGGATTCCTCGTTAATGAAGCGCTGGCCTTCGGCGTTGACCAGAATCCCGTCCAGGAGCGCTGCGGGAGGGGCGATATTGCGCGCCGCGTAGAGGCTGTCCATGCGGGCGGTGGAGCCCCCGGCGGATTGGCCCAGCGCAATGCCGCTACCGTCGCAGCCCATCGACCCCAGCCGCATCAGCGCCTTGTAGTTGCGGGCGAAGAAGGGCTGATAGCGACCCAGCATCTCCAGGTTATAGGCAAACCCCCCGGTCGACAGGATGACTCCGCGGGTAGCGCGAATCCGGCGCGTCTCGGAAATGCTCGCCTCCAGCGCGCGGGCTCTGGCGCCGGCCCGTTCAGACAGCTTCGCCTTGAACGGCAGCATCGGCACGACAGTGGCATAGAGACGCTGGTGGGCGGCGCGGCGATCCTCGGGTAGCCGCGCGGTCTCCACGCCGATCACCGTTGCCGACCTGTCCTGGATCAGGCGCACCACCTTCTCATGCGTGCGCAGCCGGACGCCAAGCCCGCGCGCCGCGCGCGCCAGTGCGGTGAAATAGACATGACCCGTCATACCTGCCCCAACCGGGCGGTGGCCGCGCGGTGCCGGCCTGGCGCGGGCGGCATATTCGGGGACCTTCTCGTTGCCGGAATAATATAGGAATTTCCCGTCGGGCGGATAGATCGTCTTTTCCAGATAGGTGTCCGATGCATAAGGAACGCCGTGCGCGATCAGCCAGTCGAGGTTGGCAGCGCTCTCCTCGCAATAGCGCCTCAGGGTTTCCGGGCGAACCACATCGCCGACCTCGAGCGACAGATAGTCGTACATGGCTTCGGCGTCGTCCTCGAAGCCCGCCTCCCGCTGAAAGCTGGTGCCTCCGGCATAGATTATACCGCCGCTAAAGGCGGTTGCACCCCCACCATCGAAGCGGTCGATAGCCAGTACATCCGCACCCGCTTCGCGCGCCTCGATCGCCGCGCACGCCCCCGCACCGCCGAAGCCGACGACGAGCACATCGGTGCTGTCATCCCATGCGATGCTATCGGGATCATCGATAATCAGCGGCGGCACATCCGGGCTCGGGATTGCGTTCAAGGCGTCCACTCCAACCTGACTGGTTATCTGCATGCGGCTCGCCGAGGCGGTCGCGTTGGAGCTTTCATCGCGCGCGGCGCGAATTGCGTCAATCTAGAATTCTGAAATGTCAGTAAGTGCTTGACTGTCTAACATTCTAGAAGCAAGTACCCGATCAACAAAGAGTCGGGGCCAAAGGCCGCGGCCGAAACATGGCGATCCACGCCGGCAGAGAGGATGGGGCGATGCTGAAGGCAGTCGTGTTGTTGAAGCGCAAGGCGGACCTCTCGATCGAACAGTTCATCGATCATTATGAGAACCGCCACGTGCCGCTGGTGCGCGAGGTCCTGCCGACGATCGGCAAATATGTCCGCAATTATCTCGACCTCGTCTCGGTTTCTTCCGGGCGCCAGGAGGGTGACGCGCCGACACCCTATTTCGACGTGATCACCGAACTGTGGTTCGACGACGGAGCCGCCTATCAGGCCTTTGTCGATGCGCTCTCCGATCCAGAGGTCTCGCGCCGCCTTCAGGAGGATGAGGAGCGCTTCCTCGACCGCTCGATCGTCCAGACCTACGCGGTTCAGGAATTCGAGGCCTGAACGGCGATACGGATACCACCTGCTCATATTCAGGACGTCATATGGATATACTCCAGGCGCTCGATACGCCATTCACACTCAAATCCATGAAGCTGAAGAACCGCTTCGTGATGTCGCCGATGACGCGGTATTTCTCGCCGGACGGGATGCCCACCGATGACGTGGCCGCCTATTATCGTCGCCGCGCCGAAGGCGGTGTCGGCCTGATCATCACAGAGGGCGTCGGAACAGATCGTCCCAATTCCCGGCCGACGCCGACAA
This sequence comes from uncultured Sphingomonas sp., assembly GCA_947085315.1. Classification (GTDB taxonomy): domain Bacteria; phylum Pseudomonadota; class Alphaproteobacteria; order Sphingomonadales; family Sphingomonadaceae; genus Rhizorhabdus. The sequence goes on from CAMTVW010000001.1 coordinate 22,721, forward strand.
TCCCCAATTTCTGTGGCGATGCGCTCCCCCGCTGGAGCAATGTCCTGGCAGGTGTCCATGCGGCCGGCGGCGCGATGGCACCGCAACTTTGGCATGTTGGCGGCTCCCCCGACTATAATTATCCCGACGACGCACCCCATCCGCTCGAAAGCCCGTCGGGGCTGATCGGCCCCGGCTTGTCCGGTGGGCGGGTGATGACCGAGGAGGACGTTGCCGACAATATCGCCTCCTATGCGCGGGCGGCAGCGGACGCGAAGCGGCTTGGCTTCGATGCGGTCGAGGTTCACGCGGCGCACGGCTATCTCGTCGACCAGTTCTTCTGGTCGGAGACCAACCGCCGCAACGGCCGTTTCGGCGGCGCCGGTATCGCCGAACGGTCGCGCTTTGGGGCTGATGTGGTCCGCGCGATGCGCGGGGCGGTGGGCGAGGATTTTGTCCTGATCTTCCGTGTGTCGCAGTGGAAGACCGGCTTCTATGACGTCAAGCTGGCGCCCGAGCCGGGCGATCTGGAAGCCTGGCTGGGGCCGCTGATCGAGGCAGGCCTCGATATTGTGGATTGCTCGCAGCGCCGCTTCTGGGAGCCCGAATATTCCGGTTCGGATCTCAACCTGGCGGGCTGGGTGAAGAAGCTTCTCGGTGTGCCGACGATCACGGTCGGTTCGGTCGGGCTGAGCCGGGACCTCTTCTCTGATTTCGAGGGAGGTGCCTCGAACGTCAATATCCAGTCGCTGGAGGAACTGGCACGCCGCTTCGACCGCGGTGATTTCGATCTGGTCGCACTTGGCCGGGTACTGCTTGCCGACCCGGCCTGGCTGCAGAAGGTGCAGGACGGTCGGTTCGATCAGCTCAGGCCGTATACCGTGGAGGCAATGCAAACGCTGTTTTGAGCCGGTGGGCTTCGCGGTTCTATTCCGGCGACCAAATCGGGTTGAATCGAGATGCTTACTAGAATACTAGTAGTTTCAAGCGGTGAGATTATGTGCCGCATTATGCAAGGGGAGGTCAAAAAATGTCCCGGAATTACGCTATTCAGTCGAAATCGTCCCTGATCGCGACCACGGCGCTTGCCGTCTGTTTGTTGACGACGCCGGCCTTCGCGCAGGTTTCGTCACCCGACAGCGCTGAGGCTGCGCCGACTGATACCGATATCGTCGTGACCGCCCAGCGGCGTTCGGAACGCCTGACCGACGTGCCCGTCTCGGTGACCGCGCTCAGCGGGGAGTCGATCAAGGCCAGCGGCATCACCGACACCTATTCACTGCAGCAGGTGACGCCTGGCCTGCGGATGGAGCGCCTTGGCGCCTATACCCAGCCCTCGATCCGCGGCGTGACCGCCGGCTCGACCTCGCCGGGCTCCGAAGCCAATGTCGCCATCTATGTCGACGGCATCTATCAGCCGAACCAGGCCGCCAACACGATCGATCTGCCCGATGTGGCGCGGGTTGAGGTTTCGAAGGGGCCGCAGGGCACGTTGTTCGGCCGCAACGCTACGGGCGGCGCGATCCAGATATTCACGCGCGACCCCGAATATAAGCCCTCTGCGGACCTGTTGGTCAGCTATGGCCGCTTCAACAATTTCAAGGCCAGCGCGTTCGTCACCGCTCCGCTGGTCGAGGATCGGCTCGCCTTCTCGGTGTCCGGTGCCTATGAGGATCTCGACGGCTGGAACCGTGACCTGCTCAACGGCGGCCATGTCGGCGACGTCAAGTCGCGCCTGATCCGCGCCAAGCTGCTGTTCGAACCGTCCGACACGGTCAAGTTCGTCCTTGGCGGGCAATATTCGCACCGCAGCGACGACAGCCTGTTCGCCTATTCGGCGCTCAACGGCAACACGCTGGGCCCCAAGACCGCGGTCCGTCCTTATGACGTGGCGGTCAATGCGAAGCCGGTCACAGACACGGAGAGCTGGAATGTCTCGCTGCGCGGCTCGTTCGACATGCCGGTCGGCACAATTTCGACCCTGACCGCCTATTCGAAGACCCAGCTCGACATCTCGGCAGACGGCGATGCCAGTCCGTCGCAGATCATCAGTTTCACGATCGACTCGCCGGACAAGAATTTCACCCAGGAACTCAACTTCGCTTCGGAGAAGTTCGGCCGGTTCAGCTTCATCGCGGGCCTGTTCTACTATCGTGACGATTCGAGCTACGATCCGCTGATCGGCTTCTTCCCGGGTTCGTTCACCAATTTTGCGGACGTGACCACCCGCGCCTATGCCGCTTACACCGAGGGCACGTTCGAGATCACCGACCGGCTGACCGCCATTGCAGGCGTCCGCTACTCGCACGAGAAGCGCACCGTGCAATATGTCGGTGGCGATGCGGCCTTCTTCGTGGGCAGCGCGCTCCACAAGAAAAGCTATAATGCGACCACCCCACGCTTCTCGCTGCGCTATGAGATCGCGCCGCGCACCAACGTCTATGCGACCTATTCGAAGGGCTTCAAGAGCGGCGTCTACGATCTCAACGGCACCGCGACCACCCCGGTCAATCCCGAGAAGATCGAAGCTTGGGAAACCGGTTTCAAGACGAGCAGCAGCATGTTCGACCTGAACGTCGCGGCCTATTACTACAAGTATAAGGACCTTCAGGTTCAGATAAACAGCGGCGGATTCGACCTGCTGACCAATGCCGGTGCCGCCCGCAACTACGGTTTCGACATCGAAGGCGGTTTCCGGCCGACAAGCGATCTTCGGATCAGCGGTGGCTTCACCTATCTGCATGCACGTTATCGCAACTATCCTAACGCGACGGTCCTCATCCCGAATCCTGGCGGCGGCAACACTCCCGTCTCGGGCAGGAATCTGAGTGGCTTCAAGGTGGCGCGCGCGCCGACCTGGACGCTCAATCTGTCCGCTAATTGGGAGCATGAATATGCGTTTGGCACCCTCGGGCTGTCGGGCAACATGTACCACACCGATGATGTCCCGCTCGAACAGAGCGGCCGAATCCAGCAGGATGCTTACACGCTGTTCAACGCGACCGCGTCGTTCCAGCCGCTCAACTCGGACTTCAAATTCTCGGTTTGGGGCAAGAACCTCAGCAACGAGAAGGTGATCCAGGGCAGCTTCTTCACCGGCGCCGGTGATCAGGTATCCTATTCGCCGCCGCGTACCTACGGCGTGTCGATCGGCTACTCCTTCTGACCCGAAAGACGAGGTAGATGCAGTCCAGCACAGCCCCCATCGGCAATCTTCACCATCGGCTCTGGATGTACCAGGCGATGCTGAAGAGCCGCGAACTCGAAAACCGGATCAAGATGATCTATTTCGAGGGCAAGACGCCGGTGTTCAACATGGCCAAGGGTCCGATCCCGGGAGAGATGCATCTCTCGGTGGGGCAGGAGCCTTGTGCCGTGGGGGTCTGTGCGCATCTGCGACCCAGTGATTTCGTGACTTCGACGCATCGGCCGCATCATGTCGCAATCGCCAAGGGCGTGGATATGCGCGCCATGGCGGCGGAGATTTTCGGCAAGAAGACCGGCCTCTCGCGGGGCCTGGGCGGGCATATGCACCTGTTCGACGCCCGGGTGAATTTCAGTTGCAGCGGGATCATCGGCGAAGGGATTGCTCCCGCCGTCGGGGCCGCTGTGGCGAACCGGATCAAGGGCAATGACGATGTCGCCGTCGCGTTCATGGGCGAAGGCGCCGCCAATCAGGGCCAATTCCATGAATCCCTCAACCTGGCCGCGGTCTGGAAGGCCCCCGTCATCTTCGTGATTGAGGATAATAGCTACGGCATCTCGGTATCGAAGGCGGAAAGCACGGCGATCGCCAGCAACGCGGCACGCGCCGCCGCTTATGGCATGCCCGGTGTTCATGTCGCGGCGAACGATCCCGATGCCATCTACGATGCGGCGGGCGAGGCGATCCGCCGTGCGCGTGCCGGGGGCGGGCCTACTCTGATCGAAATCGAGACGCACCGGCTGGAGGGGCATTTCGTAGGCGATCAGGTCGAATATCGGCCCCAGGCCGAGCGCGACCTGATGGCCGGGCAGGACCCGATCACCTTGTTCCGTGCGCGTCTGATCGCCGACGGACATGAGGCCGTCGAGCTCGATCGCATCGAGGCCGAGGCGGTGACGACTGCGGACGATGCGATCGCTTTCGCGCGCGCGTCCGATTTCCCTGAACTTAAGGAGGCGTTCGACCATGTCTTCGGTTGATGCGGATGTCCGCGAGGCACCCGTTGCCGCGGCACGCCAGCGGCGGCTGACCGTCGCGCGGGCGCTTAACGAAGCGCTCCATCTCGAAATGGCCGCTGACCAGTCGGTGGTCGTCCTGGGTGAGGATCTGGCGAAGATCGGCGGCGTGTGGGGCACGACCGGAGGATTGCTCGATAGCTTCGGGGCCAATCGCGTGCGCGACACGCCGATTTCGGAATCTGCGTTCATCGGAGCGGCGGTGGGCATGGCGGCGATGGGCCTGCGTCCGGTGGTCGAGCTGATGTTCGTCGACTTCTTCGGCGTCTGCATGAACTCGATCTACAGCCTCGCCGCGAAGCAAAGCTTTTTCTCGGGTGGGCAGGTCCGCTGCCCGATGGTGCTGATGACCTCTGTCGGCGGCGGCTACAGCGACGGCGGGCAGCATTCGCAATGTCTATATGCGACCTTCGGCCATCTGCCGGGCATGAAGGTGGTCATCCCATCGACCGCCTATGATGCCAAGGGCATGCTGATCGCGGCGATCCGCGACGAAAATCCCGTTATCTTCATGATGCATAAGAATCTGCAGGGCATGGGCTGGCTGGGCACCGTGCCCGGCTCGATGAACCATGTGCCCGAAGAAGCCTACACAGTGCCGCTCGACAAGGCGGCGGTGGTGCGGGATGGGACGGACATCACCCTCGTCGGGCTCGGCGTTACGACGCACCACGCGCTTGCGGCCGCCAAGGTGCTAGCGAAGGATGGGGTGTCGGCGGAGGTTATCGACCTGCGTTCGATTGCGCCGCTCGATCGCGAAACGGTGCGCGCTTCGGTTCGCAAGACCGGGCGGCTGGTGGTCGTCGACGACGATTATGAAAGCTTCGGTGTGTCGGCCGAGGTCATCGCCGCCGCATGTGAGGACCGGGCGGTGCGCTGGAAATCGGCGCCGCGCCGCGTGGCGTTCCCCGACATCCCGATACCGTTCAGCCCGGTGCTCGAGCAGGCCGTCCTTCCCGACGCCGAGAAGCTTTTGGCGGAAGTCCGCCGCGTCCTTGCTGAGGATTACCAATGACGACTGCCGTGACGATACCCGACGATTTCTGGGACGATGAAAGCGAGGGATCGATTTCTTCCTGGTTCTTCGCGGACGGCGACGAGGTTCAGGAGGGTGAACTGATCGCCGAAGTGATGAATGAAAAAGTCGCCAGCGAGTTGCTGGCGCCCGCGGCTGGCGTTCTGCATATCCTGGTCGAGGCCGAAGTGCCCGTTTCCAAGGGGCAGACCGTCGCCCGGATCGACTGATGGCGACGGTGATGGTCTCCGAGGAAGAAACGGGGGTTCGGCGGGTGCGTATGGGCGGCGTCCGGCGGTTCATAGCCGACCGCATGCTCGAAAGCCTCGCCGATGCGGCACAGCTCAGTTTCCATGCGGAGGCCGATGCGACCGGGCTGCTGCGGCAGCGCGCGGCGTGGAAGGCGGCGGGCTCGCCGATTGGTGTCGAGGACTGCCTGATCGCGGCCTTCGTCAACGCGCTGCGGGTGCAGCCTGACATCAACGGCACCGTGACCAGGGAAGAGATCACCCTGTCGGACGCGATCCATGTCGCAATTGCCATTGCGGCGCCGGATGGTCTCAAGACTCCGGTGCTTCGCGACGCCGGCACGAAGACCATTGAACAGATCGCGGTCGAACGCCGCGATCTCGTGGCGCGCGCGCTGGCGAAAAAGCTCCAGGTCTCCGAGATGAAGGGCGGCACCGCCACGATCAGTAATCTGGGCATGACTCGCGTCCAGCATTTCACACCGATCCTCAACGGTGGTCAGATGGCGCTGCTCGGTATCGGCTGCGTGACCACGCGTCTTGCGCTCGACGGTGAGGGCAAGGTCGTCGCGCGGGAGATGCTCGGCCTCTCGCTCACCGTCGATCATCGCGTGGTCGATGGCGAGCCGGCCGGCCGGCTGCTGACCCGCATCTGTGAAGAAATCGAGGCGGTCGGGATCAGCTAATCGGCTGGAAACCAAAGGCACTGGTAGGAATGTCTTCCTTCCATACAAATACTAATATACTAGAGATTAGCATTTAGGGAGTTTCGGTGTGAGTTTCTGGAGCGCGATGAACCGGACGAGTTTTTCGAATCGCTGGGTCGATGTCGGAGGCTTGAGCACGCGCGTCGTCGAGGCGGGCGAGGGGGATAAGGTCGTCCTGTTTCTGCACGGCATTGGCGGCCATATCGAAACCTTCTGTCACAATATTCCGGCCCATGCGGCGGCGGGCTATCGCGTGCTGGCGATCGATCTGCTCGGCCATGGCTATACCGCCAAGCCCGATGGCAATTATGAAATCGAGCGCTATGTCGATCACCTGTTGGGCTTTCTGGAGGTGATGGGCGTCCAGCATGCGCATTTCGCCGGCACTTCGCTGGGTGGCTGGATCTCGGCGCGGATTGCTGCGCGCCATCCCGAAAAAGTCGATACGCTGTCGCTGATCAGCAGCGCGGGCCTGACCGCGCATCCCTCGGTGATGCATAACCTCAAGACGCTCACCGAGCGCGCGTCGCTGATCGCGGGGCGCGAGGGCGTGCGCGCGCGGCTCGATTTCGTGATCAAGAATCGTGAGGCGTTGACCGAGGAGCTCATCGACGTCCGGCACGCCATTTATTCGAGTGACGATTATAAGCGCTCGGTGAAGAACATCATGTGCCTGCAGGATATGGAAATCCGGCAGCGCAACCTGTTGACCGAAGGTGAACTTAACCGGGTTCGGGCGCCAACCCTGGTTGTCTGGACGCATGACGACCCGACCGCGACGACCAGCGATGGCCGCAAATATGCCGATGCCATCCCGGATTCGCGTTTTGTCGTTTTCGACAATTCCTCGCACATGCCCCAGCTCGAGGAGTGGGAGCGCTTCAACCGGCTTCATCTCGCCTTCCTCGCGGATCCTGCCTCTGTTCCTGCGCTTGATGGTGGCGATTCATCCTCGATCGACAAGTCGGCCGCCGGCCGCGCGGAGAAGGTTCAATGAGCATCCAGAAACTGCATCACGTCGCCTATCGGTGCCGCGATGCCGTGCGCACGGTAGATTTCTACACCAAGGCACTGGGCCTCGAATTCACCATGGCGATGTCGGAAGAGCGTGTTCCGACAACGGGTGTCCGCTGTCCCTATATGCACATCTTCTTCAAGATGGCCGATGGCAGCCACATCGCCTTCTTCGAGCTTCCCGAGGAAGCGCCGATGAATCTCGACCCCAATACTCCGCATTGGGTACAGCATATCGCGCTCGAGATGGAGAATGCCGAAGCGCTTATGGCGGCGGTCGAAAAGCTCAAGGCTTATGGGGTCGAGGTGATCGGGCCCATCGATCATCACATCTTCCAGTCGGTCTATTTCCATGATCCCGACGGCCACCGCCTCGAATTGACCTATCGGACCGAGACGCCCGAAGCGATCAGGAAGCTTGCCGATCTCGCCCAGCCGATGCTGCTCGAATGGGCGGAAACGCGCACCGTCTCGGACAAGGCGGCGTGGGTGCACGCCTCGCTGCTGCATCCCGAATGACCGGCGCGTAGTCACAGCCATGCTGCTTTACGGTTTCTGGCGCTCGACGGCGGCATGGCGGGTCCGCATCGTGCTGCGGCTAAAAGGGCTGGAGCATGATACGACGATCCTCAACCTCCCCCGTGGAGACCAGCGGAGCGAGGCCTATGCTGCGCTCAATCCTCAGGGACTGGTGCCGTTTCTGATCGACGGCGATGCGGCGATTGGTCAGAGCCTGGCGATCGTCGAATATATCGACGAAACCTATCCCGAGCCGCGCCTCCTTCCTGAACATCCCATCGAGCGGGCACAGGTGCGTGCGCTGTCGCAGACGATCGCCTGCGATATTCACCCCCTCAACAATCTTCGCGTGCAGCAATATCTGCGCGGCGAGCTCGGCCTCGATCAGGCGCAGGTCGATGCATGGGCACGCACCTGGATCGACGCCGGCTTCGCGGCGCTTGAGGTGGCGGCGCGAAAGGGGGACGGCTATATGTTTGGCGGCCGCCTGACGCTCGCCGACGTTTGCCTGTTGCCGCAACTCTATAATGCACGGCGGGTGTCGGCTGATCTCGACAAATATCCGGCGCTGCTCGCGATCGAGCAACGCCTGAAGGATGTACCCGCATTCGCGGATTCGGTCCCCGACCGGCAGCCGGACGCGCTGCCGGTTTAGCGGCCGCACGGTCTCAGGCGGCGACCGGTTCCTTCGCCCGCGACGGGATCTGGCAAACGCCGTCAATGCCCAGCGCATGCGCGACCCGGCCCAGGCCCATCCAGCAGGCGATGCAATAGGACAGATCGACCAGTTCCTCATCGCTGAACGCGGCCTTGGCGCGCGCCCAGAAGTCTTCATTCTCCGCAATGCCGTGCGGATCGAGGCCGAGCCCGTCGGCATATTCTATGGCGATCCGCTCGCGCTCGCTGAACAGCGGCGCCTCGCGCCAGTCGGAGATCGCGTCATAAAAGGCTTCTTCGGGCGCCGCACCACCGCGCGTCGCGATCGACTCGCCCGCGCCGCCCAGCGACTCAAGATAGGCGACCGTATCGCGGTCCGAACGCCATGTCTGGCACAGCAGGCAGCCATTGATCTGCGCGGTACGGGCGCGAGCCGCCTCGAACTCGCGCAAGGTGAGTACGCTATGCTCATAGGTCGCCTTCGAATAGGCGAATGCACTGGCGACAAGGTCGCGCGCATAGGTCTGTGCGACATAGGCGGTGGGCTGCAGCGCGTGCTCGCCGGGAACTTGAATGCGCATCGTTCTGACTCTCCTTGCTTTAGAAAAATTCTAGCACGAATCCTGATCCGACGCCAGTGGTCCCGGGTGTCCAGGCGACAGTCGCCGCTAATAAAATGTTAGAACGCAACAGCCTTGCTCCGCCCAACTTCTCGTTGTAGAAATCGGCAAAAGAAGGCTCGAGAGGATCGCGATGAGCAGTGCGCCTAGGCAGCAGTTTCCCACCGATGAGGTGACCGGCAACTTCCTCCCCGTGGACGATCAGTCCAATCCGCTGTTCGCGCGGTTCGAGGAGGAGCGGCTGTGGCCCCATGTCTGGCAGATCGCGTGCCGGCTGGAGGAGATCCCGAATGTCGGCGATTTCGTCACCTATGACATTGTCGATGACTCGATCATCGTCGTTCGTGCCAGCGCGACCGAGATCAAGGCCTACCATAATGTCTGTCCGCATCGCGGCCGTCAGCTGACCGAAGGCTGCGGCCGGGCGAAGCTGTTCAAATGCCGCTTCCACGGTTGGGAGTTCGATCTGGAGGGCAAGAACAAGCTGGTGATCGACCGTAAGGATTTCGGCGATTATTTCTCCGACGAGGACATCGCGCTCAAGCCCGTCAAGGTCGACATGTGGGGTGGGTTCGTCTTCATCAACATGGACCCGGACTGTGAGCCGCTCGCAGACTTCCTGGCGCCGGTCGATGACTATTGCGGCAAGTTCAACTTCCACAACCTGCGCTTCCGCTACTACAAGACCGCGATCATGCCGTGCAACTGGAAGACCGGCATGGGCTTCTTCAACGAGTTCTATCATGTGCAGCAGTCGCATCCGCAGCTGATCGAGCATATGGAGGACTATTCGGCGAGCAGCGGCTTCGGCCGCCACGCCGCGATGTGGTATGATAACGACAGCATCTACCCGTTCCAGCGATCTTCGCGCCTGCCGCCGGCTCCGAAGAAAGATGTCCGCGAGCATATTCGTGGCGTCGTCACCGAGTTCCACAATAATCTCGGTGCGATGGCGAGCGGGCGTGCCTACCGGCTGCTTGCGCGCCTCGACGAAATCCCCTCGGGCCTGTCCGACTTCGAGGTCCTGTCCGAATGGGGGCGAATCCAGGTTGAGGAGGCGGTAAGTGAGGGAGCCCCCTGGCCGACCGAACTGACCCCGGAATATATCATGGAGTCCCGGCTCGACTGGCACGTGTTCCCCAATACCATCTATCTGCACGGCAGCATCGACAGCGTGATCTGGTATCGCTTTCGGCCCAACGGCCATGATCATGACAGCTGCATCATGGATGTGTGGTCGCTCGAACTGTACGGCGAGGGCAAGGCGCCGCCGCTCGAACGCAAATATTTCGATGACTGGCGCAATCCGGATGCCGATTGGGGCCGCATCCTCGTCCAGGACTTCACCAATATGCTCGCGGTGCGCAAGGGTATGAAATCGCGCGCTTTCAAGGGCTCGCTGATGAACCCGGTCCAGGAACGTTCGGTGACCAATTTCTACCGATCGCTGCGGCAGTTCATGAACGAGGGTCCCCGCGCGGGGACCTTCAAGCAGCCGGCCGAGGCGCTGGCGGCCGAGTGAGGGACGCCGCCAGGCGGGCGCCACGGGCCCGTCCTGTTCATGTCAGGGAGGGTTGCAATGACGGTGATCGAGCGGCTGGATGCGATCCGGCAGATCTCGGAGCTCAAGGCGCGCTATCTTCGCTTCGCCGATACCCAGGACTGGGACGGCTTTCGCGGGGTGTTTACCGATGACGCGACGCTCTTCTTCCCCGAAACGGGGCAGGAGGCGCCGGCCGCGATCGACGACGCGATGCCGGTGATCCGCGATTTCCTAGAAGGCGTGACCAGCGTCCATCACGGCCATATGCCCGAGATCGAGTTCCAGTCCGACGATCGCGCGACCGGCATCTGGGCGATGGAGGACATCGTCCTCTGGCCCCCGCATCGCGCGGCGATTGTCGGTCAGGAAGCGATGCACGGCTATGGCCATTATCATGAGGAATATGTCCGGCAGGACGGCCGCTGGTATATCCGGACGCTGAAGCTGACCCGGCTCAGGCTCGAACGACGCAAGCCCGCGATCAGCGTGGCGTGAGCGGCACCCCAGGAGATTGACATGCCTTATATGATCGCGACCTATGACAAGCCCGACCATGAGCATGTCCGCGATGCTACCCGCGCGAAGCATCTCGAATATCTCGAGGCCAATGTCGACCGGATGATCGCCGGCGGCGGCTTCTGGAACGACGAGGGCACCGCCGTCATCGGTGGGCTGATCCTGGTCGATGTCGACAGTAGGGCCGAGGCCGAAGCCTTTATCGCCGATGATCCCTTTACGGCGGCCGACCTGTTCGAACGCGTTGAACTGGTGCGGTGGCGCCAGTCCTTTCTCGATTTCAAGCGCGTCTTTCCCGCCGCGCTCAAAGCCTGAGAGTCGTGTCCGAGGCCCTGCCTCTGCCCGATCGCTGGGACGAGGATTTTGACATCGTCGTCTTGGGTTCGGGTGCGGGCGGGCTGACTGCCGCGACGGTCGCGGCGCTTGGCGGCGCGCGCGCGCTCGTGCTGGAGAAATGCGCGGTGTTCGGCGGAAGCGCCGCTGTTTCGGGCGGCGTGGTGTGGGTGCCGAACAATAGCGGCATGGCGGCCATGGGCATCGAAGACAGTCGGGAGAAGGCGGCACTCTATCTGCGCAAGGTCCTGGGCAACCGCGCACGCTGGGACTTGATCGACGCCTATCTCGATACCGCCCCCGAGATGTTCGACTATCTGGCGGCCAATACGGCGGTGCAGTTGGTCCCGCGCCCGATCGGCCCCGACTATCAGTCGGAAGAGGAGGGGGCGACCCCGGGCGGGCGCATGGTCGACCCGGCGATTTATGATGGCCGCGCCCTCGGCCCATTGTTCGACAAGCTTCGTGCGCCCCTGCCGACCTTCCTGCTGTTCGGCGGGATGATGGTGGGCAAATATGATGTCGATATGCTGCTCCGGTCCTGGCGGTCGCCCAAGGCATTCCGTCACGCGGCCGGGCTCGTCCTTCGCTACGTCCGGGATCGGCTGTCATTCCACAAGCGCGGGACGCGATTGGCGCTGGGCAACGCGCTCGCCGCCCGGCTGCTGCGTTCGGCGGTGGATGCCGGGGTTACCCTGCGCAGCGAAGCGACCGCGACCGCGATCTACCAGGACGCGAGCGGGGCGGTGCTGGGGGTCCGGGTGGCACAGGATGGCGGCGTGCGGTCGGTTCGGTCGCATCGCGCGGTGGTGCTCGCCACCGGGGGCTTTCCCGGCAATGCCGATATGGTGCGTGCGCAGCTGCCGTTTCCGGAGCTGCACGAGTCGATGGTGCCCGCGTCCAACAGCGGCGATGGCATACGGCTCGGTCTCGCCGCAGGTGGTCGACTGGATGACATCAATCGGGACAACGCCTTCTGGACCCCGGTGTCGGTGATGCGCGACCCGGCGGGCACGACGATCAAATGCCCGCATCTGATCACCGATCGGTCGAAGCCGGGGCTGATCGCGGTGAACCAGCTGGGACGCCGCTTCGTCAACGAGGCATCCTCCTATCACGACTTCGTCGCGGTCATGCATCAGGAGCATGTTCATAGTCCGACCATCCCCGCCTATCTGATCTGTGACAGCCGCTTCATCCGTAAATATGGCCTGGGGCTCGTTAGGCCCGGACCAACGCCGCTGGGGCGCTTCCTGCGCGCGGGCTATCTGTTTCGTGGTACGACCATGGCCCGTCTTGCCGCAGCGATCGGCGTGCCCTCCGAAGCGCTGGAGGCGACTGTGGCAGAGACCAATCTAGCAGCCCGAACGGGGGTGGACGCGGCGTTTGGCAAGGGCTCTACCGGCTATAACCGCTATCTGGGCGACCCTGGGCATCGGCCCAACCCCTGTCTGGGCCCCATCGAGCGGGCGCCTTTTTATGCGGTGCGTATCCATCCGGGGGACATCGGGACCAGCCTCGGCCTGAGCACCGACGCTTCGGCGCGCGTACTGGACGCCCAAGGCGCGCCGATCGCTGGCCTCTACGCGTGCGGCAATGATATGAACTCGGTGATGGCGGGCAACTATCCGTCGGGCGGGATTACGCTCGGTCCCGCATTGACCTTTGGCTACATCATCGGGCGGGACATCGCGACGGCGCATAGCTCGCCGCCGGGCCTCGTTGACACATTATATAACTAGAATATTAGAACTATAGTCAAAAGGCAGAATCGGGGTGGCATGGCTCAGGCTGTGAAAGTGGAGCGGGGTGAGGATCGGCGGATTGCCGTTTCTGAAGCTTTACGCCGTGCCCCGGACCGGACCTCGCAGATCGAATGCGTGCTGCTCGAAGCGCTGGGCAAAGTTGCTCCATGCCCGATCCTGATCGACGGAGCTCATGATACGCCGCAACAGGCTGTGGACGGGGACATCGCGCATGGCGCGGCACTGGACGATGGTGCGATGCTGTTGCGCATATGGCGCAATTCCCGATGTCTGGTCGCCTCGCGCAGGCAGGCCGGACTGGCCAGCTTCGCTGCCGCCAGCGCCATCAGCGAGGCGGCGGGCTGGCCGGTCGCGGTGCGCCGCTCGGGCGGTACCGCGGTCGTGCACCGGCCAGGTGTTCTCAACATCAGCCTGATCGCCGCGCAGCGGGCCGATGGTGCGCTGTCGGTGGGCGGCGACTATGCGATGCTGCTGGGGATGCTACGCGCCGCGCTGACGGAGGTCGGTATCAACTGCGATCAGGGCGAAGTGCCCGGCGCGCATTGCGACGGTCGATATAATCTGCGGTGGCAGGGCCGCAAACTGGCCGGCACGGCGGGATGGATCGCGCGCGCCAATGGCCGGGCGGTGCGGATATTCCATGCCTCGCTTCAGCTAAGCGGGTCGATCGGCGAGGACCTGAGGGCCATCCGCCGATTCGAGACCGCATTGGGGGAAGCGAAGGCCTATTCGATCGAAGCGCATATCGGCGTTGACCAAGTTCCGGGCGGTCTGCTGCCGCTAAGGGATAACTGAGGAGGAGCGGACATGGCGAATTTCAAGCGCGTATCGGCCTTTGCATCCGACGAAGTCGATGCGTCGGCGGATGAAATCTGGGCGGTCCTGCGCGATTGGGGCGGGGTGATGAAATGGGTGGCGACCGGGCCCGACGCGCCGATCGAACTGACCGGCTGCGAGATCAGGGAAGGCGACAGCATCGATATCCTTCCCTGCACTCGGATCTGCTATTTCGCGCCCGAAACCGGCTTTCCTCCTTTCCCGGAAACGCTGCTCCACGCCGATCCCGAAGCGCGGCGGATTTACTATAATGTCGAGGGCCAGGTGGCGGGCGGCATGCGCAACTATAACGCGACGACGATCGTCGATGAGGTCGGTCCCAATCGTGCGCGCATCACCTGCCAGAGCACTTTCGATGTCCCGCCGGATGCCGATCCTGCGCCCGTGGTGGCCTTCCTGGAGGGGGTCTACAACAAGTCGGTGATCCGGGGCATGGAACGGGTGGCGAAGCAGCAAAAGGCTGGGCTTGTCGGCGCCTGAAACCAGCATCGGTCAGCGCACCGCCGAAGTAAGCTTCGTCACGCCGGATGGCGAGGTCCGGGAGCTCAGTGCCGAAATAGGCAGGACGCTGATGGAGGCTGCGGTCGATAACGGGATAGCGGGGATCGATGCGACGTGCGGCGGCAGCTGCGCATGCGCGACCTGCCATGTCATTGTCGATCCCGCCTGGTTCGGACGGGTGGGGCCGCCATCGACGATGGAGTTGGGCACTCTTGATTTCGGCGCGCCGCGCCGGCCGACGAGCCGCCTGTCATGTCAGATCGTCATGACGCCCGCGCTCAACGGGCTGCAGGTCGAAGTCGCTAACTGAACAAATATCATGTCTGAAGGAGATTGAGATGGGCGAATATAAGCTGGTGGTCCTCACCCGCCCCGTCGAGGGGCGCGAAGACGAATTCAATCAATGGTATAATGACGTTCATCTCGATGACGTGCTGAAGATCCCGGGCTTTACCGCCGCGCAGCGCTTCCGCATCGTCGGCGAGCCGGTCAACACCGAGAATGCCTGGAAATATTATGCGGTCTACGAGGTGGACCATGACGATCCCCAGTCGGTGCTCGACGAGATGATTGCACGGGTCGGCACTGACCTTATGCCGATGACCGAGGCGATGGACGAGAGCCTCTACTGCGTCCTCTATGAGGAGATCACCCCCCGCAAGGTCAAATAAGGCGGCAGGCGCATCACTTCGATCGACGGCCGTCCCGCTGCGCGGGCGGCCGTTTTTCATGTCCGGGTGTCGCCGAACAATCCGGCGGCTACGAGGTCCAGGTCGCGCGCGAACGCATCGGCCAGCGCCTGCGGCTCGCTGTCGCAACAAGCACTCGCCGAGCTACGGATCACCGCGCACACGATGCTGGCCATCAGCCGTATCCGGGCGCCGTCCTTGCCTTCGTCAAACCGAGTGGCCAACGCCAAAGCGATCTTGGTCTCGGTTTCCGCGTGCAGCGGCCAATCGCCAGGCTGACATCATCGGTGCGCCCAATCGCGGGCGCGAGGTGATGCTCCGCGTAACGATGCGGCCCACGCTTTTCTGATCGGAGCCAAAGGGGGGACGAGGCCGGTGTTGGTCGCACCGGCCTCTTTCGCGTGACTAGCCCGCGAGGACCGGCGCCTGCGCCGCCAGGCGCTCCTTCGAGGGAGCGAGGTGGCCGTCGCCAGTGCCGGTATTCACCTCGTCGCATGTGAGCATCACCACCAGCTTGCGGTCGAGGAAGCGGTGCTCGTCATCGACGAAGATCTTTCCGATCTCGGGATCGTTGAAGATGCGCAGCATCTCCTCGGCGGCGTCGGCGTCCTTGATCCGCATTTCGGTAATGCAGTCATATTCATAGTCGAAAGGCTCGACCACGCCGTCCTCGCGCTTGCTGCTGGGGGCGAGCCACCCCTCGATCGGATAGTTGCGGTGATAGCCTTCGAGCAGGTGGCCGACATATTTATGTGCCAGCACGACATGGCTGTTCTCATAATGCTCGCGGAACGCTTCCTTGCTCATCCCCGGTTTGCGCTTCAGCAGCCAGATGACCTTGATCATCGCATCCTCCTCCTTCCCGGTATCCGGCCGTTCCGGCCCGGGTTCGGCCGTGAGGATAGATGCTAGAATATTTGAAGTCTACGACTATACTCCCCGAAACGAGATGCGTCGTGCGATGGCGTGCAGGCAGAGGATCGCGGCTGATGGCCTCCAGAACAATGCGCTACGCGGCGAATATCGGACTGAATTCGCTCGATACGCCGCTCTTTCGGCATCTGGTCGGATCAGTCGATCCCGTCGAGCATATCGCCTTCGCGCAGGATTTCGGCTTTGCAGGGATCGAGGATAATTTCCTGAAGCTGCGGCCGGTTGATGAGCAGAAGCGCATCGGCGACGCGCTGGCGCGACGCGGGCTGGAAATGGGGTGTTTCGTCAACAATGTGGGCAGCTGGAATCTGCCGATCTGGTCCTCGCGCGATGGCGGGGATCAGGCGGCCATGCTGGCCGAACTCGACAGTTCGATCGAGGCTGCGCGTCGCGTCGGCGGGCGGCTGATGACGACGCTGGTCGGTCGCCGCGACGGCGAGCCGCTTGCCTATCAGCGTGCCGCGCTCGTCGAGAATCTGAAGCGTGCCGCGCCGGTCGCCGAGCGGGCAGGGGTCGTGATCTGTCTGGAGGCTTGCAACGCGCGTGACTATCCAATGCTGTTGCTCGCCGATGTTGCCGACGCCTATGCTGTCGCGCAGGCTGTCGGTAGCCCCGCCGTGCGGATAGTGTTCGATATCTTCCATGTTCAGGCGCGAGGCGGCGATGTGATCAACGCACTCAGCCGCTGCTGGGAGATGGTCGCCGCGATCCAGGTGGCCGACAATCCCGGGCGTAGCGAGATGGGCAGCGGCGAGCTCAACTGGTCAAACGTCCTGCGGCACATCCGCGATCTCGGTTATATCGGCCTGGTCGAGCTCGAACATGAGGTTTCGGGATCTGGTGCTGCGGGCGAGCGCCGCGTGCTCGAACGGCTCGAAGCCATCGACGCAGCGATCTGAACGAAGTGGTGCTGCCTGCCGGTCAATCCGCAGTTGTGGAAGGCAGTGTCGATGACCGCTCCTCGACGATGAAGCGCCGGATCGACGACAAGTCGAACAGCGCGCGCTCATCCTCGACCAGCGCCTGTGCGGCGGCGGGATCCTCGAGGCTTTTCATCGACGCTTCATAAGCCTCGCGACTGTCATACCAGAGCTCGGTCACGACATCGAAGTCGAGGTCGGGAGCGCCTGGATAAAGAAAGGTTTCACCGGGGACGACATAACGGCGGACATAATTGATCATGTCCGGGATCAGCCTGGCGCAGAGGACGGCATGGCCGTTCTCATAGCGGTCGATGAACGCCTCCCGGCTCATGCCCGGCTTGCGTCGGATCAGGCATACCGCCTTGAACATGACCTATCCTCTCGTCGGGCTTGGTCGAACCATGCGCCAGCTTCTAAAATCCTAATATATGATAATCGGCCAAAGGCGGAGGCGAAAGTTCTTTCTGAGCGCCGGGAGGCTTCCGTACGCCCTTCAAGAACAATCAGAACCAGCACAACACATCGTGGCGCGCAGACACATTGGCAACCGGCCCCGCTGGTAAGCGGACGGCTGTTGAACATTCTGATCACGATAAAATATCTGGTGCCGGCTGCAGGGATCGAACCCGCGACCCCCTGATTACAAATCAGGTGCTCTACCAACTGAGCTAAGCCGGCACGTGGCGCTCTCATGCGTCAGGGAATCCCGAAGGTCCAGCCCTCTACGGCGGCAATATCGGGTGTCAGCGCCGCGGGATGCCAGAAATCGGCGCGGCGGGCGGCCTGGGCGAGCCAGGCGGCGGTCAGGATCGCGTCGGTGCTGTGGTCGTCATAGCGGGTGAGGGCAGGGGCGCGGCGGATGCCGTAGCCGGCCAGTCCCTCGCGCAGGCGTTCGGCGTCGCGCATCTTGCTGCCGCCGCTCAGGCCCGCCTGTCGCGCGGCGATCGTGGTGTAGAGCTCGACAATCAGCGGGCCCGTTTCGGGCACCGGATCGAACGGCCAGACCGGCACGCGGCCGGTGAGGCGGTGGAGCAGCCGCATTCCGGTCAGGCTCGATTTGCCGACCTGCGCCGCGCCGACCAGATTGAAGGTGCTCGTCGCGGGGCCGTGCGTCGCGCGGCAGATCCGCTCGACCAGCCGGATGCGGCCGTTTTCCGTGCCGAACAGGTCGCCCTGTCGGCCGCCATGCCGGCGGAAATACCGGCTGACCTCGGGGTGGTCGATGAAGCCGCCGACGCTCAGATGCGCGTCGTCGGCGCATAGCCCATCGATCAGCCGCCACAGCGCGCGCGCATCGGCGGGACTTTCGCTCCATCCCGGGAAATAGGCGCCAACGTCGAAGAAGGGCAGCGCGGCGGAGAAATCGATGCCGATCAGCAGGTCGCTGCGGCGGCGGGCATGATCGAGCATCCAGTCGAGGACCGTCTGGCGCGACCATCGCCGCTCGATCAGCTGCGGGGTGCGGCCCGTCCCCTCGCTGACCGCAATCGCGATCCCCTGCTGCCGCTCGCCCACCGCGCCCGACCAGTCGATGCACGCGAAGCGCCGGAAACTGCGCGACATCAACTCTTCTTCGAGGGCGGTCCGCGCCGTTCCTCGCGCAGCCTGCCCCAATGGGCGAGGCGCTCGGCGATCTTCGCCTCGAAGCCGCGGGGGGAGGGGGTGTAGTAAGTCTGCGGTCCCATCTCCTCGGGCCAGTAGTCGTCGCCCGAAAAGCCATCCTCGGCGTCATGGTCGTAGGCATAGCCCTTGCCATAGCCGATATCCTTCATCAGCCGGGTTGGGGCGTTGAGGATGTTATTGGGCGGTGAGAGCGAGCCGGTATCCTTCGCCGATCGGAAGGCCGCTTTCTGCGCCACATAGGCTGCGTTCGATTTGGGCGCGGTGGCCAGATAGAGGCAGGCCTGGACGATCGCCAACTCTCCCTCGGGCGAGCCGAGAAAGTCATAAGCGTCCTTGGCGGCGAGGCATTGCACCAGCGCCTGCGGATCGGCGAGGCCGATATCCTCGGACGCGAAGCGGACCAGTCGGCGCAGCAGGTAGAGCGGCTGTTCGCCCGCAGTCAGCATGCGCGCGAGATAGTAGAGCGCGGCCTGCGGGTCCGACCCGCGCAGCGCCTTATGCAGCGCGGAAATCAAATTATAATGGCCCTCGCGATCCTTGTCGTAGACCGCCATCCGGCGATGGAGCAGCGCGGCCAGTTCGGCGGGCTCGAGCGGATGATCGATCGTGATCGAGAACAGGGTCTCGACCTGGTTGAGCAGGAAACGCCCGTCGCCATCGGCCGAAGCGACCAGTGCCTCGCGGGCACTGTCGGTCAGCGGCAATTCCCGTTCCTCGACTTGCTCGGCGCGCGCGATAAGCTTCGTCAGGGCCGTGGCATCTAGCCGGTTGAGGATCAGTACCTGGGCACGGCTGAGCAGCGCTGCGTTCAGCTCGAACGAGGGATTTTCGGTAGTCGCGCCGACCAGGACTACGGTGCCGTCCTCGACATAGGGCAGGAAGCTGTCCTGCTGGGCGCGATTGAAGCGATGGATCTCGTCCACGAAGAGCAGGGTGCGCGTGCCGATCCGGGCGTGTTCGCGCGCCTCGGCGAAGATCTTCTTCAGATCGGCGACCCCCGTGAAGACTGCCGACACCGGCGCGAAGCGCAACCCGACCGCATCGGCGAGCAGCCGCGCGATCGTCGTCTTGCCGGTCCCCGGCGGTCCCCACAATATCAGCGAGGACAGCCGCCCGGCCGCGACCATCCGGCCGATCGCGCCTTCGGGGCCGGTGAGATGCTCCTGCCCGATCACCTCGTGCAACGCGCGCGGGCGCAGCCGCTCAGCGAGCGGCGCGGTTTCGCCGGGGCTGATGCCGGCGGACGGTTCGGGCGCAAAGAGATCGGCCATGACGTCTGATATAGACGGCCGATCGCAGACCGCACAGGGGGCAGGAACGCAGCGATGAGAAGCGATGACAAGCGGCCCCAGCTAGCCCATGATGAGGCCTATGACGACTTTTACCGCCATATCATCAGTGCCCACCGCGTCGGCCGGCCGCTACCTCCAGCAGTTGTGCAAGCATTGGCAGCATAATCTGGCAGTCGAATTTACGCCGGAACACGGCACAATCGTCATCCCGAAGGATGTGCGCGGTGCCGATTTCGCCGCCGACGGGCTTATCACCCTCGACGCGGGCGCCGCGCTGGCGGTCCGTCTCGACGCGAGTTCGACCGAGCAGCTGGAATTGCTCAAGACGCTGGTCGCCAGCCACCTCGATCGCTTCGCGTTTCGGGAGGCGCCGCTCAGCTTCGACTGGCGGACGGGGTAGGGCCGGCGCTCAGGGCACCGGGCTCTGTCTTGCCATGCGCACCCCGGCGCCATGCTGGCGGACGATCCGCAGATAGGAATCGACCAGCACCTGATTGACCTGATCCCAGCCGTAGCGTTCGCTTGACAGCAGCCCTGCCGCGCCGATCGTGCGGCGTAGCCCGGCATCCTCGCAGTAGCGTTGCAGCGCGTCGGCAAAGGCTTGGGTGCGGCCCGGCCGGATCAGGCGACCCGTGACTCCGTCGTCGATCAGGCTCTCGCTGCCCGTGGCGCGGGCGGCGACGACCGGCAGGCCTGCGGCCATCGCTTCCAGCGTGACATTGCCGAAGGTCTCGGTGACCGACGGATTGAACAGCATGTCCATCGAGGCGACCGCGCGGCCGAGATCCTCGCCCGCCTGGAAGCCCGCGAAGATCGCATTGGGCAGCCGCTTCTCAAACCAGTCGCGCGCCGGCCCCTGGCCGACCACCAGCACCTTGTGGCGCACCTTGCGACGCTCGAGCTCGTCGATCGTGTCGGCGAACACGTCGAGTCCCTTTTCCATCACCAGCCGGCCGACAAAGCCGATCGCGACATCATCGGGCGTCAGGCCGACCGAGCGACGCCAGTTGTCGCAACGGCGCTCAGGCCTGAAGATCGTGCGGTCGATCCCGCGCGACCAGATACCTACATCATAGCTCATCCGCTGATTGCGCAGCAGTTGTGCCATCGATTCCGACGGCGCGAAGATCGCGTCGCAGCGGCGATAGAAGCGGCGCAGCATCGCCTCGACCAGCGGCTCGAGGAAGGCGAGACCATAATAGCGGAAATAGGTCTCGAACCGGGTGTGGACCGATGCGACCACCGGCAGGTTGCGCTTGATCGCGAGGGTCACTGCGCTGTGACCCAGTATCTCCGGGCTCGCGACGTGCAGGATATTGGGATTGAAGCGCGCGATGTCGCGCTTGACGCGTGGCGGCAGCGCGATCGGAAAGCGATATTCGGAACGCGCGGGCACCGGCAGCGCGGGGACATGGACCAGATCGCCGGTCGGCGGAAAGGCGGGATTTTTCACGACCGGCGAATAGATCCGTACCGCCGCGCCCTGCCGCAGCAGATAGTCGACCAGCCGGTTCAGTGCCTGGTTCGCGCCGTCGCGCACATAATTATAGTTGCCCGTGAACAGGGCTACGCGAAGCTGAGAGGCGTCCATCGGCACGCCCATAGGGTCCAATCCCGCTCGCCGCAATGCCGTGCCTGGCGATGTGGTGGAACCACGATCATCAGCACATGTTGTCGCGAGCGGAGTATGGTTGGCGATCGCAAGGATATAAGCATGGATCAGTTTTTTACGAGGATCGCAGCGAGGATCGCCTCTGCGGCAGGCCAGCCGCTCGCCTTCGTAATCGCGTTTCTGGGGATTGTCGCCTGGGGGCTAAGCGGGCCAGTCTTCGGCTTTTCGGATACCTGGCAACTGGTCGTCAACACGACGACGACGATCATCACCTTCCTGATGGTGTTCCTGATCCAGAACGCCCAAAATCGCGATGCTGCGGCGATGCAGGCGAAGCTCGACGAGTTGATCCGCGCGCTTCAGACGGCGCGCAACGAATATATCGGCATCGAGCATTTGACCGAGCGGGAGCTGGAGGAGATCCGCGCTGAAATCGAGGAGGAGCGCATCCCCCATTATGGCGGCGAACCGCATCACACCGACAGCATCGGCCAATTGCTCAGGCGGCGCTGACGATCCACGCCTGCAGCGCCTCTCCCGCACGCTCCGCGAACATCGCCTTGCGGTCGGCTTTGCCCTTGCGCCCGCCGCGTGCGCCGTCCAGCGGCGGGAACAGCCCGAAATTGACGTTCATTGGCTGATAGCCATCCGCCTCCGCGCCACCGGTGATATGGCCCAGCAGCGCGCCCAGCGCGGTGGTCAGCGGTGGCGGAGCGATCGGCCGGCCCAGCAGCTCGGCGGCGGCGAAGCGGCCGGCAAGCAGTCCGATCGCGGCGGATTCGACATAGCCCTCGCAGCCGGTGATTTGTCCGGCGAAACGAATGTTGGGGCGGCTGTTCAGGCGCAGCATCCCGTCGAGCAGCTTCGGGCTCTGGATGAAGGTGTTGCGGTGGAGTCCGCCGAGCCGCGCGAACTCGGCATTCTCCAGTCCCGGGATGGTGCGGAACAGACGCACCTGCTCGCCATGCTTAAGCTTGGTCTGGAAACCGACGATGTTCCATAGCGTCCCCAGCGCATTGTCCTGACGAAGCTGGACGACGGCATAAGGCCAGCGGCCGGTGCGCGGATTGTCCAGGCCCACCGGCTTCATCGGGCCGTAGCGCAGGGTGTCCACCCCGCGTTCGGCCATCACCTCGATCGGCATGCAGCCGTCGAAATAGGGAGTGTCCTTTTCCCAGTCCTTGAACTCGCCCTTTTCGCCGTCGATCAGGCCCTGATGGAAAGCCAGATATTGCTCCTTGTCCATCGGGCAGTTGATATAATCCTTCGTCTCGCCCTTATCCCAGCGCGACGCCATCCAGGCGATGTCCATGTCGATCGAATGATGGTGGACGATCGGCGCGATCGCATCGAAAAAGGCCAGCGCGTCCGCGCCGGTCGCGGCCCCGATCGATCCCGCCAGCGCTTCTGCGGTGAGCGGCCCGGTCGCGACGATAACCGGGCCGTCCTCGGGCAGCCGGTCGACCCGCTCGCGAACCAGTTCGATATTGGGATGGTCGGCGATTGCGCGGGTGACGCCCTCGGCATAGCCCTCACGATCGACCGCCAGTGCCGATCCCGCCGGCACGCGGTGCGCGTCGGCCGTCTTCAGGATCAGCGAGCCGAGCGCGCGCATCTCGGCATGGAGCAGGCCGACCGCGTTGTTGGGATCGTCGGATCGGAAACTGTTCGAGCAGACCAGCTCGGCCAGGCTGTCGGTCTGGTGCGCGGGCGTGCCTTCGACGCCGCGCATCTCGGACAGCCGCACCCGGAGTCCCGCCTCGGCCAGCTGCCACGCGGCTTCCGATCCGGCCAGGCCGCCGCCGATCACATGTATCTGATGGTCCATCGCGGCGCTTTAGGGGCGCGGCGGCTCCACCGCAATCTGCGTGACCATGCTGTCCCGCCTGCCTCCAGGTCGCATTGTTCGAGGTGGGGCGCTGTTTGACGACAGGTCGGCGGAAAAGAGCGCAGCATAAGCGCTGCGGCTGGTGCCGCCGCGCGGCAATATGCGTTGTGAGCGGATCAACCGCCGCCGCCGGCACCGCACCAGGGAATTCCGATGAACGCGATTGCACCGACCAGCCATAGCCACCCGCCTGCACGCGGCAGGATTGCCTTCGTTGGCGCAGGTCATGTTGGCGCGACTGCCGCCTATGCGATGATGCTGCGCGCGTTGTTCGAGGAAATCGTGCTTATCGACCGCGACGACGGCCTCAGTCAGGCCGAAGCCGCTGATCTCGGCGATGCCAATGCCATGGCGCGGCCAGCCCGAATCTGGGCCGGAACATATGATGACGCCGCATCCGCGCAGATTGCGGTGCTGACGGCGGGGGCCGCATCGCATGGCAACGAGACCCGGCTTTCGCTGGCGTCCCGCAGCGCGGTCATTGTCGCCGAATGTACCAAAGGCCTCGCGGACGCCGGTTTCAAGGGGGTTCTGATCGTCGCCTCGAACCCGGTTGATCTGATGACCGTTGTCGCCGCCCGGAATGCGGGGCTCCCCCGAAGCCGGGTCTTTGGAACGGGGACGCTGCTCGACAGCGCCCGCTTGAAGCAGATCCTTGCCGGCCAGCTCGGTATCGCGCCCGCTGCGATCGAGGGCTATGTTCTCGGCGAACATGGCGACAGCGAGATCGCCGCCTTTTCGACCGTGCGCATCGGCGGGCAACCGATGGCGGCTTTCGCCGACGAAAGCGCTGCAGCAGACCTGCGGGCGGTGGCGGAGACGGTCCGCACGTCCGCCTACCGGATCATAAGCGGCAAGGGATATACATCGTTCGCCATAGCCACGGCGATCGTCCGGATCTGCGAGGCGGTGGCGCGCGACGAGCGCATGGTGCTGCCGGTGAGTACATGGCCGGTCAACACATGGCTGGATGGGCGACATGGGTTCGCCGACATCTGCCTGAGCCTCCCCTGCGTGGTTGGCGCGGCAGGGATCGAGCGCGTGCTGCTGCCGATGCTCGACCAGGCCGAGGAGGCCGCGCTGCTCGCTTCAGCCGCGATGTTGCGCGACGCACTGATGCAGCTCGATCTGGCGGCGTGACGACGATGCGTCCTCGCCCGATGTCACGCGCTGAATTGAAGTCCGGCAAGGCCGAGCCACTCGGCCATCCGGGTCAGTTCCTCGGAGAGCTCCGCCGCGGCTTCCTCCGGCGCGCCCGGTTCCAGATGCGTCGATCGCACCACTAGCCGCGACGCCTGTCGGTCAGCCTTCAGGTCGACCCGTGCGACCAGCCGGTCGCCAAGCAGAAAAGGCAGCACATAATAGCCATATTGGCGCTTGTCGGCGGGCGTATATATCTCGATCCGGTAGCGGAAACCGAACAGCCGCTCGGTGCGCGCGCGTTCCCAGATCAGCGGATCGAAGGGCGCGAGCACGGCGCGGGCGGCGATGCGGCGCGGCAGGCGCGCGTCGCGGTGCAGCCAGCCGCCATGGCGCCAGCCCGGCACCGTAACGGGCAGCAATATCCCTTCTTCGGCAAGCGCCAAGACCGCCGCGCGCGTATCGGCAAGGCCGGTACGGAAATAATCACGCAGGTCGCTCTCGGTCGCAATGCCCATCGCGCGGGCGGCGCGCTCGATCAGGGCGCGGTGAGCGCCGGCCTTGTCGGGCGTCGGCAGCGCCAGGATCGTCGGCGGGATCACCCGCTCGGTCAGATCATACACCCTCTCAAAGCTGCCCCGCCGTGTGGCGGTACTGATATGCCCCGCCCAGAACAGCCATTCGAGCTTGCGCTTGCTGTCGCCCCAGCCCCACCAGCCGCCGCTGCCCTTGCCCTCCTCGAAATCGGAAGCGGCGAGGGGCCCTTCGGCGCGGAGGCGGTCGAGGATGGCGGTGACCTCGGCGCGGCGCTCATGGGCGAACATGCGCAGCGAGCTCCACCCGCGCTCGCCGCGATCGGCCTCGGCCATCCGCCAGCGCAGCAACGGCTGGAGGTCGAGCGGCAGTAGCGATGCCTCATGCGCCCAATATTCGAACATCCGCCGCTGACGCTTCGGCCCCCAGGCGGCCCGGTCGAGCAACGCACGGTCATAGGCGCCCAGCCGTGAGAAGGCGGGCAGATAATGGGCGCGGGCAAGGACATTGACGCTGTCGATCTGGTGGAGCGACAACCGCTCGAGTTCGCGCGACACCTGCGCCTGGCCGACGGTGCGGGGCCGCGCCTTGCCGAATCCTTGCGCAGCCAGCGCGATCCGCCGCGCCAGCGCCGGCGATATCGCTTCGGTCAACGGCGCTCGATCCGCCGCGCGGCCCAGGCATAGTCCTCGGCAGCCTTGCGGTCGGCGGGATCCTTGAACGCGACCTCGGGCTCCGGCGCGGCGCCGAGCGCGTCGAGCAATATCCACAGCGCAAAGCGTCGCCCGCGCTCGCGCTCGGTGCCGAAAGCGATCAGCACGCGCTCCTTGCCCAACTCGATCGTCCGGTCATCGAGCCCGTCGAGATCGTCGGTTCCGAAATAATGGAAGAGCAGCGCTTCAAGATCCATCGCCCAGCGTTGGCGCGGCGCGGCCTGCAAGGCAAGCGCTGAACGATAGCAATGCCCTGGAGCCGGCCGTTCTCGCGGTTCACGTCATGGGCCGCGATCATCCTGCGCGGGCAATGTTCGATCGGCCAACACCGTCGCTTTGTCGGTGCGTGCATTGCTGCTAAAGCATTGTTCTATCGATGGAGGGTGACGCCATGCTCGAACATCTACCTGCCTGGCTTGGTGCAATGCTGCGCAATGTCCGTGCCGGCCATTCCAAGCTGGTGATCGTCCAGCGCGAACTTCAGATCGGTGAAACCGTCATCGACCTGTCGAGCCCCGCCTTCGCCTATGGCGGTAGGCTGCCGCTGCGCTTCACGGCGGATGGCGACGGCATATCACCGCCGCTGATCTGGGGTGAGGTTCCGGCCGGTACGACCAGCCTAGCGCTGATCGTCGAGGATCCCGACGCGCCCGCGCTTCAGCCGCTTGTCCATGCCCTGCTGTGGAACCTGCCCGCCGATGAGCGCAGCCTGGCCGAGGGCGCGATCGCGAAGGATGGTGCGGCTGCACGCGACGGCCGCGATGTCGGACGCAACAGCTATTTCAGCGAAGGCTGGCTGCCGCCCGATCCGCCGACGGGCCATGGCTCGCACGACTATGTCTTTCAGCTTTTCGCGCTGAGCGAGACGCTCGACATCGGCCACAATCCGGGCCGGTCGGGGTTGATGCGGGCGCTGGAGGGGCGGGTGCTCGGCGCCGGGATGCTGGTCGGTACCTATTCGCGGGGCGAGGAGGCTCCGACCGCAGGCCAGCGGATCGTTGGCGCGTCGCCCGCCTGACCGTCCGTCCCCCGCCATGGCGAACAGAACTCCCGCGCAGCCTTAAGGATTCAGAGGGTCAGGCGGCCTGCGGCGGCGGATCGCGGTGGAGGTGCACGCGGTCGCGCGTCGCATAATAGACGTTCAGCTTTTCCCAGGCTTCCTCGGCGGTCTCGACGAAGCGAAACAGGTTGAGGTCATGCTCGCCGATCACGCCTTCCTCCACGAGCGCGCCGAAATCGACGACCTTCTCCCAGAACGCGCGGCCGAACAGGAAGATCGGCAGCTGCGCCATCTTGCCGGTCTGGACGAGAGTGAGCAGTTCGAACAGCTCGTCGAACGTCCCGAAGCCGCCGGGAAAGGCCGCGACCGCGCGGGCGCGCAGCAGGAAGTGCATCTTCCTCAGCGCGAAATAGTGGAACTGGAAGCTCAGATGCGGGGTGACATAGGCGTTTGGCGTCTGTTCGAAGGGAAGCACGACGTTGAGCCCGATCGAATCCGCGCCGACATCATGGGCGCCGCGATTGGCCGCCTCCATGATCGACGGGCCCCCGCCCGAGCAGACCACGAACTGGCGCTTGCCGTCGGCGTCCACCGGGCACTCGCTGGCTAACTGAGCCAGTTTGCGCGCCTCGTCATAATATCTGCTTTTCGCGGCGAGGCGCTCGGCGATGCGGCGCTGCTTGTCGGAGGTCGCGGCCTTGATCAACGCCTCGGCCTGATCCGGCGCGGGAATGCGCGCCGACCCGTACATCACGAAGGTCGAGCCGATATTGGCCTCGGTCATCAGCAGCTCGGGCTTCAGCAGCTCAAGCTGGAACCGGATCGGGCGCAGGTCGTCGCGCAGCAGGAAATCGGCGTCCTGGAACGCCAGCTTGTAGCTGCTGTCGGTGGTCTGTGCGGTTTCGGTGCCGGTCTTGGCGACCGCCGCATCCTCTTTGGCGCGGGCGAAAACCCGCGTGGGTACTTTTCTATGTGCCATGGTCGCTCTTCAATAGCTCAGTTCAGCTTTCGCTCCGATGACCGGGGCGGAATAACGGCTAGCCTAACGGCAATATCGTCCACCGCCCATGTCGAAGTGGAAATGGTCGTGGTGCAACGCGTTCGCATCGGGCCCGATCACCACCGCAAAGCGTGCGCAAGCGGCCTGGTGCAGTGCGCGCAGGAAACCCCGGACCTGAATGTCGTCGCTCGTCCAGCCCTCCCTGACGCTGATCCGACGTCCGTCCTTCAGCCGGAAGGCGGCGATGTCGATCGCATTCGCCCGGCCATGTTCGGACAATCGGTTGCCTGCCTGACTATTGACCGGCCGGCAGGCAAAGGACCCGAAGCTTTCGATCCTGATCACGTGACTGCCGAGCCAGCGGCTCGCAAGCGCGGGCACATCCTCGCGGATCCAGCGCGCGAAGGGCATGGCCAGACCGCATTTGACCGCGCCAAGATTCGTCACCGGGATGCCGATCGCGACCAGCTTCACCGCCGATGTCGCCGAACAGCCATTGTCGAAGTCGCGGTCGGGCAGCGCCTCGACCTGCGATCCCTCGGCGCGCATCACAGTGATGCAGCGCTGAAACCGCTCGGGCGTCTCGGGCGGCGGACGCACACCGCGTCCGGGGTCGCGGGCCGACGGGATGCAGGCGGTCAGCGAGAGCAGGGCCAGCCAGGCCGCGAGGAAGCGAGGCGCTGTCTTCAACAGCTCTGATATTTCCAGTGGAGCCGCTTGCCCTCTGCGAGCTGGGCGACCGTCGTGGCGAGGCGTTTCCTGCGGGTTTCCTCGCGCTTGGCGTCGACGATCCAAGTGAGATATTCGCGCTGCTGCCCGGGCGGGAAACTGTCGAAGGTGGCGCGCGCGCGCGGTGATTCTGCGAGTGCGGCGACCAGATCCTCGGGCATCTCGATCGCGGGCCGGGGATGTTTTGGCGGGCGGGCGGCACGCGTGCCGCTGTCGATCAGCGCCATCGCCTTGCGGATCATCGAAGCGAGCAGCGCGTCGTCGGGCAGGTCGGTCACCGATGTCAGTCTGCCGAACTGGCCCATCGCGCTGCCGCCATCGGCGGATATATCCTCGCCGGTCACCAGCTTGTTCTGCCAGAAGCCGAAGGTCGCATGCGCCTTGAATGCGGCCATGTTGCACAGGATCTTGCCGCGATAGACGAAGGTGGGGGCGCCCCATTTCAGCGTTTCCTCGCCTTCGGGGCAAGTCGCCGTCAATAGCGCGCGGAGATGGAAGAGAATGGGGCGCGCATAGGGCGCAGCGCGCTCAATATAGGCATCGACGCGGGGATCGGCTTGCATCGGCGAATGCTGTCCCGGAACGGAGCCAAGTCAAGTCAAAACGGTCTGAAATGGCGAAGAATTTACCTTTCGGCCCTTCCTTAGCCGCAACAATTGGCGCAATATGCGCCCCGGCTAGGGTGCTCTTGGCGCCTGATCGGGGTGGGAATATGGCTGGACTTTCTGGTGGGCTGGGCCTGGGGCTCGGCACTGCGCTTGTCATCATTTCGTCGGTTGCGCTCGCTGCCGACCCGCCGTCGCGCGCCGCCGCGATCAGCGCGGCCGATGCTGCTGCGGGGCTTCCCGTCGCCGCCGAACCTGCAACGCCCGCCTGTGCCGCGCCGCCGCCCTCGGGTGAGAAACTGGCGGGTGACATGAAGCTGGTCGAGGAAGGGCACGCCATCGGCTTCGAGAATGGCGGAGGCGGCGATGCGCTGGTCAAGCTGCGCCATGCCGGCAGCGGTAAGCTCGCCGCCAGCTTCCTGATCCGCAGGATGGAAGCGGTGACGATCGAGGGGGTGCCGGACGGCACCTATCTCATTCAATATGCGTTCGGCCCCGCACTGGCCGCGGACTGCAAGTCTTTCACCCGGATCATTACCGCGCGCCAGTTGCCCGAGGCCGATGCGCTGCTGACCGAGGTCATCGATACCGAAGACAAGACCGAGACCAGGCGGATGAGCGTTGCCTATCAGCTGTCGGTCAGCGAAACCGCTAATGTGAAGCCGGTCACGATCGACGCGGCCGCCTTCAACGCGGAATGAACATGGAAGGCCCGATCGGCTATCCGCCACCGACCTTGGTGCGCAGAAGGCCGGTCGTGCGCCGTGTGCGTTTCGCGGTGCTGGTCGCCGTCGTGGCCGCCGGGCTTGGCATCACCGTCCTCGAGCGCTTTGACGATAGTACCACGGCGCCCGAGCCGCCGCCGGTCGCGGCCACGGTGCCCGCCCCCGCCGACGTACGGCCCGAAGCCCTGCCTGATACCCCCACCGAACCGGCAGTGAAGGTCGAGACCCCCGATGCGGAGCCTGCCGGGCCGTCGGTCGATGCCCGCCAGCCGAACCAATGGTATTATGTCGACCG
The DNA here is from genome assembly GCA_947085315.1 of uncultured Sphingomonas sp. GTDB lineage: Bacteria > Pseudomonadota > Alphaproteobacteria > Sphingomonadales > Sphingomonadaceae > Rhizorhabdus. The sequence goes on from CAMTVW010000001.1 coordinate 52,898, forward strand.
GCTCGCCGATGGGCCGGGTGCGCTTTACAGCCGCAATGGCGGGCAGTGGAGCTATGCGCTGGCCTGCACCAGCGCCACCCGTACGATCGAGATCATCGCGGTGGGAACCGGTGATCCGGGCGGCTTCGACAAGCAGATGATCAGCATCGGCAAGGCGAAGCTGATGATGGACGCGAGCTATGCCAGGGATAGCGGCGGCACGATGATCACCACCCTGCCGGCGGCTCATCCTTTCTTCAACGCGTTCGACGGATCGGGGTCGATGGAGATTCAGCTCCATGCCGACCGCAAGGCGATCGTGCCGGTCGGTCCTGCGGTCATTCGTCTGATCCGCGACTGCCGCGGTCGCGATTGACGGCTTCGCAGGGGTTTTCAACGTTGCAATGATCGGCCATGGACGGGCCATGGCCATTTTTTCGATCGACCTGAGGCGGCTAGCCTTGCTGATGCTGCCATTGGCGGTTGTTGCCTGCACCGCTGCGCCGCCGCCGCCCGTCGCGCCGCTGCCGCCGCCGCCCGCGCCGCCGGTAGCGCCCGAGCATAGCGGCGACTGGCGCGACTGGCCGCTGACGCCGGGAAGCTGGCGCTACCGGCCTGGCACGCCCGTATCGGCCGCGCGCTATGGCGACGACGCGGTCAGCCAGTTCGTGGTCCGGTGTGATGCGGCGACACGGCGAGTTACGCTGATGCGCAGCGGCAATACGACCGAGCTGGTTATCACGACCTCGTCGCGGACAGCGCGCTTTCCGGCAGGGCATATCGACGATCGCGGTACGGCGATGAGCGGCGTCATCCTCAACGCGACCGACAATTTCCTGGATCAGATGATATTCAGTCGTGGGCGGATCGCAGTCGCCTCACCGGGCCTGCCGGGGCTTGCGCTTCCGACCTGGGCGGAGCCGGCGCGAGCCATCGAAGATTGCCGAAAATAATTTTAATTACAAGACTTGTTCGCAACTGCACGATGACTCATGTTCGGGGCCTCGGCAATATTGCGAAAGGAGGTGATCCGATGTCTCATGGTTCAGCATGGAGGTCGGTTCTGTCCGTTCGGGGAACGCGCGTCTAACGCGCCGTCTTGTTCTCCGGGCCGGCACTCCGGCCGCTGACCATGTTCAGGGTTGCCGAGGCTCCGGTCTCGGCAACCTTTTTCATTTGTGGGGCGGCAGCTGCGCCACCCGCGCCTGCCACAGCGCCAGCAGCGGCACCACGACCAACTCCATCGCGAGCCCCAGCTTGTGGCCCGTTCCCGGCGGCCCGACCATCGCCCAGCTGAGCGCTCGCGCCAGTCCACCCATCACCACCATCGCCGCGAGCAGGCGGAAGCGGCGGCCGTTCATCTCGATGTGCGGAACAGTCGAGGCGAAGGCCAGTCCCATCATCAGGAAGATGCCCGACAAATAGCGGAAATGGCTGTCGAGATCGGCAGTCGGCGTCACATGTCTGAACATCCCCGCGCCGCGCAGGACGCCGTCGAGCCCGGTGAGGATCGGGATCAGGCAGGCGATCGCCACCGCCATCTGGAGGAGCCTGCGTTCCTGGATCATTCGCGTTCCAGCAATTCGTCCTGGATGCGCGTCGCGAACACCGCGATGCGGACCTCCAGCAGGAAGAAGCCCAGGCCGACGATCAACAGCAGCATCGCCAGGATGAAGGCGATCGCCATCGCCTGACCGAGCCCCAGTCCGATCAGGGCCGCTACGAACAGGCCGGCGATCACCACGCATACCAGCACCGCGCTGATCGTGCAGAGGAACAGGGCCAGGTTGGCGTATCGCATGCGCTTGTCGATGAGATGCAGCTGGCCGACATGATAGTCGTGACGCGGGTCGCCCTTCGGCGCGTAATTCTGTTCGATCCAGCGCGAGCGGTCGACGGTGCGTCCAAGCCTTCCGGTTATCAACGCCAGGATCGCGCTGATCGCGGTCAGCAGAAAGGATGGCGCCAGTGCGAGCTGGATCGTGTGGGCGATCCCGTCCGGCGCGAAGGGCATTTCTGATAGCATCTGACCCCCCCCTTTTTTGCTGCCGCACCGCGAATGGCAATGTGCAGGCTGATTGGTAGTCGCCCGTTATGACCGATGCAATTCAGGCCGTCATGGATGCAATAAACACAATTAGTGCAAAATATGCATCCGTTGCTTCGATTTGATCAATTGCGATCGGTCGATGGTGGGGCGATGTTGCGTTGCACAAACAAAGAGGACCGCTTGGCATCATTCGAAAGGAGATTATGATGAAGAAGTTTCTTACTCTCGCTATCTTGTCCTCCCTCGCCGCCTCGCCGGTGATGGCAGAAACCTTCACGCATGAAGGCGTGACATATGATTACAAGATCACGTCGGCGGGCGATGCGAAGCTGATCACCGGCAAGGTCGTCTCGACCGGCGAAGCGTTCAGGCTCAGGGTCAGCGGCAGCAAGGTCAGCGGTCGCTTCGGCGGCAGCCCGGTCAGCTTCCGGGTGGCGGGCGCCGAGACCGCCGTCCGTTCGGCGTCGCCGGTTATGGCCGCGAAATAAGCGCCGAATAGCTGCCAGTTTCGATGTTGCGTATGCGAAGGGAGGCGGTCACCCGCCTCCCTTCCCGTCTGTCAGCCGGCGGTCTGTGAGCCGACATTGACCCCCATCGACAGCAGGTAGCGCTTCACATTGCGCGCCGCCTGGCGGATGCGCTGCTCATTCTCTACCATCGCGATGCGGACGAAGCCTTCGCCGTCCTCGCCATAGCCTACCCCCGGCGCCACCGCGACGCCGGCATGGGTAAGCAGCTGCTTCGAGAATTCGAGGCTGCCGAGATGCGCCACCGCCGGTGGCAGCGGCGCCCAGCAGAACATCGATGCGCGCGACGGCGGAATGTCCCACCCGGCGCGGCCGAAGCTCTCGACCAGCACGTCGCGCCGCTTCTTGTAGAGCTCGCGATTTTTTTCGACGATGTCCTGCGGCCCGTTGATCGCCGCGACGGCCGCCGCCTGGATCGGGGTGAAGGCGCCATAGTCGAGATAGGACTTCACGCGCGTAAGCGCCTCGATCAGCCGCTTGTTGCCGACCGCGAAGCCCATCCGCCAGCCCGCCATGCTGTAGGTCTTCGACATCGAGGTGAACTCGACCGCGACATCCTTGCCGCCGGGCACCTGCAGGATCGAAGGGGTCGGCATGCCGTCATAATAGAGCTCGGAATAAGCGAGATCGGACAGCACCCAGACCTTATGCTCCTTCGCCCAGGCGACCAGCCGCTCATAGAAGGCGAGATCGACCACCTCGGCCGTCGGGTTCGACGGATAGCCGACCACCAGCACCGAGGGCTTCGGTACGGTGAACTTCATCGCGCGGTCGAGCGCTTCCCAATAGCGTTCGTCGGGCGTTGTCGGCACCGATCGGATCGTCGCGCCCGCGATGATGAAGCCGAAAGTGTGGATCGGATAGCTCGGGTTCGGCGCGAGCACGACGTCGCCCGGCGCGGTGATCGCCTGCGCGAGGTTGGCGAGCCCCTCCTTCGATCCGAGCGTGACCACAACCTCGCTGTCGGGATCGAGATCGACCCCGAAGCGCCGCTGATAATAGCCGGCCTGCGCCTTGCGCAGCCCCGCTATCCCCTTTGACGCCGAATAGCCATGCGCGTCGGGCTTGCGTGCAACCTCGCAAAGCTTGTCGATGACATGGTCGGGCGGTGGCAGATCGGGATTGCCCATCCCAAGGTCGATGATGTCCTCGCCCCGCGCTCGCGCCGCTGCCCGCATCGCATTGACTTCGGCGATGACATAGGGTGGCAGGCGCTTGATGCGGTAAAATTCCTCGGACATTTCCATTCCTTTGGGTTTCGGACTTGGCGAGCAGGGATCAATCGCCCATGCTCGTCGCCGCGTCCTATACAGATTCTACGCGCCGATTGCAGGCGCGACGTGAAAAAAGCTTGGTCAGGAGATCTGCATGGCTGAAATCGGCGAGGATTGGGGTAGCGGTGTAGGTGCGGGGACGCCTGACTTGCCAGCGCTCGGCGACATCCAGCACTGGACGGGGGTGATTGGCCAGGCCCAGCAGATGCTGATGGAGCATATGGCAGAGGCGATGGCAAACGCGCCTGCCGATCTGGTGCTGCCAGACCTGTCGGCGATGCCCGCGCCGGTCTTTCCCGATCCGGAAAAGCTGGCCGACCAGCAGAGCGAACTGATCAACGCCGGGCTGGGGCTGTTCAGCGGGCTGATCGAAGGCGAGGCGGGCGCCCAGGCCGCGACCGATCGCCGTTTCAAGGCGGCGGAGTGGCGTGAAAGCCCGATCTTCGGCATTATCGCTGACGCCTATCTGCTGCTGTGCGATGCCTGGCTGAAGGGCGTCGACGCGATGGAAGGGCTGGACCCGAAGCAGCGCGAGAAGATGAAGTTCGCGGTGCGCTCGGCCGCCGACGCCATGTCGCCGTCCAATTTTCCACTCACCAATCCGCTGGTGCTGCAGCGGATATTCGAAACGCGCGGCGAAAACCTGTTGCGCGGCCTCGAACATATGATCGCCGACATCAGCAAGGGCCAGCTTACCCACAGCGATCCCGGCGCGTTCGAGGTCGGCCGCAATATCGCCGCCACTCCGGGCAAGGTGATCCGCGAGACGCCGCTCTATCAGCTGATCCAATATACGCCGACCACCGACAGGGTGATGGAAACGCCGCTGCTGATCTTCCCCCCCTGGATCAACCGTTTTTACATCCTCGATCTCAACCCGCGCAACAGCTTCATCCGCTGGGCGGTGGAGCAGGGCATCACCGTATTCGTCGTGTCGTGGAAATCGGCCGATGAGAGCCTCGCCGAGGTGACGATGGACGATTATGTCGTTCGCGGCGAGATCGATGCGATCGATACGGTGCGCGACCTGCTGGGCGTCGATCAGGTCCACACCATCGGCTATTGCGTCGCGGGTACCGCGCTGACGATGGCGCTGGCGCATCTTGCCGCGACCGGCGCTGCGGACAAGGTGAAGAGCGCCACCTTCTTCACCGCTCAGGTCGATTTCAGCGAGGCCGGCGACCTCAACCTGTTCGTCGACGACGAGCAGCTCCGGCTGATCGACTCGCTGACCCAGGGCGGCGTGCTCGACGGGCGCTATATGGCGCTGACCTTCAATCTGCTGCGCGGCCGAGACCTGATCTGGAACTATGTCGTCCAGAATTACCTGCTCGGGGAGGACTATCCCGCGTTCGACCTGCTCTACTGGAATGGCGACACCACCAACCTGCCGGCGAAATGGCACCGCGCCTATCTTGAGGATCTCTACCGCGACAACAAGCTGGTCGAACCCGGCGCATTGTCGATCGATGGGGTGCCCGTCGACCTGCGCACGATCAGAACTCCCGCCTATATCCAGGCGGGTCGCGAGGATCATATCGCGCCGTCCCGAAGTGTGTGGAAGCTCACCGGTCACCTCGCGGGTCCCATCCGCTTCGTGCTGGCAGGCTCCGGGCACATCGCCGGGGTGGTCAATCCGCCTGCGGCGCAGAAGTATCAATATTGGACCTGCGACCAGCCTGTCGAGACCCTCGACGCCTTTGAAGCGGCCGCGCATGAGACCAAGGGCAGCTGGTGGCCCGACTGGCGCCAATGGCTCCGGCAGCTCGATTCGCGAGAGGTTGCCGTCAGTGGCGCGCGGATGCCGGGGGAGGGAGCGCTCCCCGCGATCGAGGATGCGCCCGGCCGCTATGTTAGGATGCGCTAGACCAGCGCGCACGCGGTGAATTTGTCGGAAGCTCATTTACGCAGGTGCAATAAATAACGACTGGATGGAACCCGATCGCTGGATCGAGGTTTCCGCCAGAAGGGGTTTCATCGCGTTTTTCAGCCAAAAATTGAAACCACTGTGACGGTTATGTTGCAGTGCACAATACATCTTGCATTTGCTCAGATTTTAGCTATTGTGCATCGCAACATCCAAGGTGGAAAATTGATTCGATGGTGCAGAAGGTTCCGAGCAAGGGAAAGTCGAAAGCTGCGGCTCCGGCCGTGGTAAAGGCTCCCGTTCAACCCGCGCCGGTGATCGCAAAGGTCGCCGCTACGCCGAAGCCTTCCGAGCCCAAGCCCGTTGAGACGAAACCCGCCGTCAAGTTGGCCCCGGTCGCGACCGCGAAGCCCGCGGAGATCAAGCATGCTCCGGCTGCCGCACCTGTGCCCACGCCCGTCGTCAAGGCGGTTGCACCGGTTCCGGCCCCCGCACCCGCGATCGTTCCGGCCGCTTCCGCGCCCGTAAAACCCCTTTCGCCTCCGGTAGCCAAGGTATCGGCGCCGGAAATCAACTCCGCCCCGGCAGCTTTACCGCCGGAAAAGAAGGGAATGTCCGTCATGGCCACGACCATCCAACCCAAGCCCAAGGCTGCTGCTGAAAAGGTTAATAAGATGATTTCTGATTTCAACGATCGTGCGAAGGCTGCGTTTGCGAAGTCCACCAAGGCCGGCGAAGAGCTGACCGAGTTCACCAAGGGCAACATGGAAGCGCTCGCCGCCTCGGCGAAGACCGCTGCCAAGGGCGCCGAATCGCTCGGCCAGGAACTGGCCGATTATGGCAAGAAGAGCTTCGAGACCGCATCGGCGACGATGAAGAGCCTCGCCACGGTCAAGACCCCGACCGAGCTGTTTCAGATTCAGAGCGACTATGCCAAGTCGTCGTTCGACAGCGCCGTCGCTGAAGCTTCGAAGCTCAGCGAAGCCTGGCTGAAGCTGGCCGGCGAAGTCTTCCAGCCGCTGTCGAGCCGCGCTGCGCTTGCCGCGGAGAAGATCAAGACCGCCGCGCTCTGATCCAAATCAGACGTTGCAAGTTCGACCGGCCGTCCCCATCCGGGGGCGGCCGGTTCGCATTCGGGGCGGATCGGTGATGCCCGGAGCACCCTGGCTCTTGCCGAAGCGCCCCCCGGTGCCATATTCTACCTGTCCCTCAGTTTCGTGTGAGTCCCGCGCCCAAGATGAGCCAGTTTTTACCCTCGATTGCCCCCCTGGGCATGGCCACGCGCAAGGATGGTGACGATAACGGCACCGGCCTGGGCCTCGCCACCCGGACGCGCACCCGCACCAAGAAGCCGTCGCCCCACAAGGTGCTGATGCTCAACGACGATTATACCCCGATGGAGTTCGTGGTGCTGTGCCTGCAGCGCTTCTTCCGGATGAACATCGAGGACGCGACCCGCGTGATGCTGCACGTCCACCAGAAGGGCGTCGGCGTCTGCGGTGTGTTCAGCTATGAGGTCGCCGAGACCAAGGTCAGCCAGGTCGTCGACTTCGCCCGGCAGAACCAGCACCCGCTCCAGTGCACGATGGAAAAGGCCTGAGAAAACACGTCGCCCCGGCAGAGGGCGGGGCCACCCGAGCCTTTTGCCTGTAGCGCTAGATAACTGAGCGGCCCCGGCCTCCGCCGTTGCGACGACCGCTGAAATTATTGCTCTACGAAGGGCGGCACCCGGCTCGCCACCAATTCGCGGGTTTTGCGTTCGATCGACCAAAGCAGTCGTTCGTCCCTGGGGTCCCAGGCGATCGCCTGTCCGCCGGTCGGGATCGCGAGGGTGCCGACATGGCGCAGCACCGACCCTGCCTCGGGCAGCGCGACCACGTACATTTCGGGCAGGTCATGGCCGGTGACATAGAGATGACCGTCGCTGTTCCACGCCCCACCCGATGCGCTGTAGGGTGCCATCCGTTCGAGGATCGAGGGCGGGAACAGCCAAGCGCCCTGCTCGACGAAATTGGCGTCGAAGCGGACGAGCGTGGTCAGGCGGTGGTCGCGGCCCGGCTCGCCGCCTTTGCCGCCATAATTGGCGAAACAGGCCCACCAGCTGCCGTCATGCCAGTCGAGCCAGGTCAGCGATCCCCGGCCGGGGCCGAGGCTGCGGCTCGCGACATGCGCCATCTTCGCGGTGTCGAACCATTCGATCGAGCTCGTCATCGGCACTTCGGGGTAGTTCGACGCCGCGCAGACCAGCTTTCCGGCCAGCGCGATGCACGAGTTCATGTGCCGGAACAGCGCCGGATCGCCCTGCCAGCGCGCTATGGCCTTGCCGGTCCTCGCGTCGATCTTGCTGATCGCGGCATTGTCGATCGCATAGAGGTGGCGCCCGTCGGACACCGCCCCCTGCCGCGCGTCGGGCGACGCCACCCGGCGCTGCTCGGCGGCGGGAGCGAGGGCCAGCGCGGCGGCAATGAGCATGGCGATCATCAGAAGTTCACCGACACGCCGCCATAATAGGTGCGGCCATAGCGCTCATTCTGGGTGATCCAGTCGGTGCGCCCGCCCTGATATTGACGGGTCGGCTCGTCGGTCAGGTTCTGCGCCTCGGCATAGATGCGGATATTGTCGGTGATCTCGACGCTGATCTTGGCGTCGAGCCGCCGCAGGTCATTATTATACTGATCCTGGAAGGCCAGGGTGCCCACCGAAAGCAGCGACTTGCCAGTATTGTGGTAGGCAAGCGAGCCCTCAAGGCGGCCTTTCTGATAGAAGAGTTCGGCGCCGTATAGGTAACGCGACTGGCTCGGAAACCGCGAAGCACGTCCATCGGAGAGCTTCAGGCTGGAGTCGACATAGGTGCCGGTTAGGCTCACGCCGAAGCCCGAGAGCAGGCCGGGCAGGAAGCTGAACTGCTGCTGATATTGCGCCTCGATGCCGACGATGTCGCCGCTGTCGGCATTGAGCGGCTGGGTGGTACGGAGGATCGCATAGCTGCGCCCGTCGAGGGTGACATTATTCTGCGTGAATGCCCGGGTGAAGATCGGGTTTTTGATGAACTTGGCGAAAACCCCAACGCTCAACAGGCCGCCCTTGGCAAAATACCATTCGGCGGTCGCATCGAGATTGTCGGCACGATAGGGCTTCAGGTCCGGATTGCCGTAGTTGATCGATCCCTCAAACGTCCCCGGCGCGGTGCCCGGCTCGAAAGTCAGCGAGCCGCTGGGCGACAGCTGGCCGTAGTTCGGTCGGCCGATGCTGCGGGTATAGGCGAGGCGGAACACCGTGTCGGACGACGGCGCGATTCGTACGATCAGGCTGGGCAGCAGATGATTATAGCTGTTCCCGCTCCGGGAGGGGACGACGGTAGTGACGCCGCCGGCAGGCGTTCTCAGCTGGAAGCCGGTGACCCGCAATCTGGTGTGTTCATAGCGCAGCCCCGGCGTCACGGTAAGCGCTCCGAACGAGAGATTGGCCATCACATAGGCAGCGCTCACATCCTCATCGACGACGAAGTCGTTGAGCGTTGCCGCCGACAGGCTTGCGGCATTGTCCTTCACGAACAGCGGCCCGGTGAGGTTGCTAGCGGTGAAATCGCGGATCGCGGCGAGGTCGATAACCGGGGCGATCACATAGGGTCGGCCCTTCTCGGGATAAGAGAGGACCGGATCACCCGCGAGCCCGAACTGGCCCAGGGTGAAGCGCGTCGCGGCGTTGGCGCCGCGCGTCCACGTATCGTTGCGCGCGTCGAAATCCTTGTCGGTCGTGCGATATTTGCCACCCGCCTTCAGGAAACTACCCTCGCCGAAGCCGGTGAGATCATAGGTCAGGTCCAGCTTGCCCTGCCAGATATCCTCGTCACCGCGCTCATTCTGCTCGGTATATTGGCGGAAGTTCATCTGCGCGGGGGTGCACTCGCTGCGCGGCTGGGCGCGGAACACGACATCGCTGAAGTCGAAGTCGACCGTGCCGGGGTTGCAGCGGAACTGCCACAGCTGGTTCGGTTCGCGCACCTCATTATGAACGCGGGCGAGCACATAATCGACCTTGAGCGCATCGAACTGGCTCGATCCGCCGATCATCCCGGCAAGGATCGACTTTTCCTTATATTCCTGCCGCAGATCCTGACGCCGTTCAGGGCCTGTGCCGTTGCCGACGCCGACATTCGGGGTGCCGGTGACGGTGCCGGTCTGCCCACCGGCGTTGAACCGGAAGGCGCTCGAATTGACCAGCGCGTCGGTAGCGAAGTCGAGCCGGTAGCGCTGACGATATTCGTCCTCGGTGAACCTGCTATAGATGCCGCGTAGATAGAATTGATGGTCTTCGCTCGGCCGCCAGTCGAACGATCCGGTCGCCCCGATCCGCTCGCGCTTCAGGCTGTAGTCGGTATATTTGATGTTGATCGGCAGCCCGCCGCGCGCCGAGGCCGCGACCGGGCGCCAGTCGTCGGGATAGACGCCGTAGCTGGTGAAAGTCCGCTTCGAATAGCTGGCGCCCAGCGCAATACCGAACTGCTCGTCATTGCCGAAGCGGCTTGCGATCGATGCATCGCCGCGGATCGGCCGATCGTCGTTGAGCTCCTGATAGCCCATTTGCGCATTGGCGGAGATGGCGAAAGGATTACGGAAGTCGAACGCGGTCTGGGTGACGAGGTTGATCGTGCCGCCGATCCCCTGACCGTCGAGATCGGGCGTGCGCGCCTTCACCACCTCGATCCGGTTGAGCAACTGGCCCGAGATGACGTCGAGCGGCAGCGCGCGGGTCAGCCCGTCCGGATTGCCGATCTCGATGCCGTTGACGGTATAGCCGTTAAGGTCCGAGGGCACCCCGCGTACCGCGACGAAGCGGCCTTCGCCCTGATCATAGGTGACGCCGACACCGGGCAGTCGCTCGACCACTTCGGCGACGTTGCGGTCGGGCAGGCGGCCTATCTCATCGCCCGCGGCGACGTCGACGATGCCGATCGACATGCGCTTGGCCTCGATCGCGCGCTCCTGCTGGGCGCGCTGGCCGGTGACGACGATCTCGGCCTCCTGCGCCTGCGCCGGCACCGAAAGGCAAAGCGCGGCAACGCCCGCGAGTAGATATGATCGCGTCATCCCAAGTCCCCTTTTTGGCTTGGAGCGGCGGATATCGGACGACGATGACGGCAAGGTTCCAGTGATGTGACCGGATGATGTCGAAAGGCACCGCTTGAGGCGCAACCAACTCCCCGATAGATGCGGTGCATGGATCGCATCACTATTCGGGGCGGCAACCGCCTCAAGGGCCGGCTGCCGATATCGGGCGCCAAGAACGCAGCCCTTACACTGCTCCCTTGCGCGCTGCTCAGCGACGAGCCGCTGACCCTCACCAATCTGCCGCGTCTCGCCGACGTCGACAGCTTCGGGCATCTCCTCAACGAACTGGGCGTGTCGACCACCGTGCGGCGCGGCAAGGGCGATGTGATCGGCCGTGAGATGCGGATGTCGGCCAAATCGATCGCCTCGACGGTCGCCCCCTATGACATCGTCCGCAAGATGCGCGCCTCGATCCTCGTGCTCGGCCCGTTGCTGGCGCGGGCCGGCGAGGCGACCGTTTCGCTGCCCGGCGGCTGCGCTATCGGCAACCGTCCGATCGACCTCCATCTCAAGGCGCTCGAGGCGCTCGGCGCCGAGATCGAGCTGGCCGCAGGCTATGTGAAAGCGACCGCGCCGTCGGGCGGGCTGCGCGGCGGACGTATCAGCTTTCCGGTCGTGTCGGTCGGCGCCACCGAGAATGCCTTGATGTCCGCCGTTCTTGCCCGGGGTGAGACGGTGATGGAGAATGCCGCGCGCGAGCCCGAGATCGTCGATCTCGCCCGCTGCCTTGTGGCGATGGGCGCCGAGATCGACGGGATCGGTACCGATCGGCTGACGATTCAGGGCAAGACCAGCCTGCACGGCGCCGAATATGCGGTGATGCCCGATCGCATCGAGGCGGGCAGCTATGCCTGCGCGGCGGCGATCACGGGTGGCGAGATCATGTTGGCCGGCGCGCGCGCCGAGGATATGGACGCGATTCTTGCCGGCCTGCGCAGCTGCGGCGTCGGGATCGAGGAGAGCGCCGAGGGGATCAAGGTCACCGCCAATGGCAAGCTCGCGCCGCTGACCCTGTCGACCGCGCCGTTTCCGGCATTCCCGACCGACATGCAGGCCCAGTTCATGGCGATGCTCGCTTTGGCCGACGGCACCAGCGTGCTGACCGAGACGATTTTCGAGAATCGCTACATGCACGTTCCCGAACTGACGCGGATGGGCGCCGACATCCAGGTCCATGGCCGCGTGGCGGTGGTGAAGGGCGTCGACGGGCTGATCGGTGCCGATGTGATGGCGACCGACCTCCGCGCCTCGATGAGCCTGGTCCTCGCGGGGCTCGCCGCCGAGGGCGAGACCCGGGTGCACCGCGTCTACCATCTCGATCGCGGCTATGAGCGGCTCGAGGAAAAGTTGTCGGCGGTCGGCGCCGACATCGAACGCGAGAGCGACGGGTAGCCTGAACGATGGGCCTGGTGCCCCCCGACGCGATCCGCGCGCGCTTCTCGGCGGCGATGTCGGACATGTACCGCGCCGAAGTGCCGCAATATGGCACATTATTGACGCTGGTCGACAAGAGCAATGCGGCGGTGCTGGCTGCAGATCCCGCGCTGGCCGAAGCGATGCGGCGCACAGGCGAGATCGAACGGCTGGCGGGCGAGCGGCACGGCGCGATCCGGCTCGGCACGGCGGCCGAACTCGCGCTGATGCGCCGTGCGTTCGCGGTGATGGGGATGCGAGCGGTCGGCTATTATGATCTTGCCGCAGCCGGGGTGCCGGTCCATTCGACCGCCTTTCGACCGGTCGAACCGGCTGCGCTCAACGCCAATCCGTTCCGTGTGTTCACATCGTTGCTGCGGCTTGAATTGATCGATGACGCGCGGCTGCGTGACGAGGCGGCGGCGATCCTCGACGCGCGCCGGATCGTAACGCAGGGTGGTCTGTCGCTCATTGCTCAGGCCGAGCGCGACGGCGGGCTCGACGAGGCGGCGGCGACCGACTTCGTCGCCGAACTGCTTGAGACCTTCCGCTGGCACGCCGCGGCGACGGTGAGTGCCGAGACCTATGGCCAGCTGCTCGACGCCCACCGGCTGATCGCCGACGTCGTCAGCTTTCGCGGTCCGCACATCAACCACCTGACGCCGCGCACGCTCGACATCGACGCCGTCCAGGCGGCGATGCCTGAGCATGGCATTGCCCCCAAGGAGGTGATCGAGGGCCCGCCGCGCCGCCACTGCCCGGTGCTGCTGCGCCAGACCAGTTTCAAGGCGCTCGACGAGCCGATCCTGTTCCCCGGCGCCGGCGGAACCGCCGTGCGCGGCCGGCACACCGCGCGTTTTGGCGAGATCGAGCAGCGCGGGGTTGCGCTGACCCGCAAGGGCAGGGCGCTCTACGACGAATTACTCGTCCGCTCGCGCTGCGGCGGTGAGGACCATTTCGCCGAACTGCCCGACGATTGGGACGCGCTTCGCCGCGGGGGCCTCGCCTTCTTTCGCTACAGTGGCGCGCCACTCCGTGGTGCCGAGCTCGATGCTGCGCTAGCGACGGGCGACGTCGTCGCCGATCCGATCATCTATGAGGACTTTCTGCCGGTCAGCGCGGCCGGCATCTTCCAGTCCAACCTTGGCGATGAGGCGCGGGGGGCATATGGCGTACAGGCCAATCGAGCCGCCTTCGAAGCGGCTTTGGGCACAGCGGTGCTCGATGAGTTCGTGCTTTATGAGGCTATCCAGGCGGCGTCGCTGGCGCGCCTCTCCACCTGACCCGCGACATCGCGTTGCAATGCGCGATGGCGGCTGTCGCCACCCGCGATGTTCTAACGGAGAGCGGTGCCTGACGGCGATCAGGCGCGCGCGACCTCGTCAGGCTGGGCTTCGCGGGTCTTGCCGGTTTCGCCGGTCGCCGTGATCTGGTCGTAGAGCTGGGCCTGGCGCGTGCGCAGTTTCTCGCCGATCGCCTCAAGGTCGACCTTGCCGTCCCTGTGCGCGGCTTTGGCGTCTTCGAACAGATCCTCGTCTTCCTCATCGATATGATGGACGGTTTCTTCGCCCAGCACGTGCACCTTCGCGCCAAACAGCTCCTCGATGCCGTCCAGCTGCTCGAGTTCGGCGATGATGCGCTTGCCCGACTGATGCTCGACAATCCCCTCATTGATCTCGTCGTCGCCGATAACCGGCTTCAGCGCTGGATAGAGAATCTCCTCCTCGATCGCCATGTGGACGGTCAGCCGCATGCACAATTCCCTGGCGATTTCGGTAAGCCGGGTGGGTTTGGCCGATCCGGCTTCGTCGAACAGCGTGCGGAAAATATGATGCTCTTCCTTGAGCAGGCTTATCGCCAGCGGATCATTCTTGGCGATTACATGCTTTCCCTGGGTGTTACGCGCGCCATATTTGCCCGACATCGATGGCCTCCGGATAGGGATGGGGTTCGTCGGTCAACGAAGCGCGAGCCGACGAGGTTCCCGGCGGCAAGTTGATCCATTCCGGACCAATCCGGGGCTGACACCGCCGGTTCGGTCGCTACCTTTTAAGCGGGGCATGCCGCGCCGGGGGGCGTGACGATTGGTTCAGCGTGCTGGAGACCGCAAAATGGTGGATTGGGGCTATGCTCCGATAATCTTGATCTTCGCCGATTCGTCGGATGGAATTGCTGTGTCTTCGCGATGCGCAACAGATCATGGCGCCCGGATAGCCGCAGCGCTGCCCATCGACCGCGCGGTGGAGCGCCTCGACATGCAGGTTGCGGTCGATCTGGTCCTCGTCGATGCGACCGTCGACCACGGGTCCGTGCTCGATGAACTGTTGCGGCGCGTCGAGCAGGCGGCGGCGGCGCGTCGCTTTGCCAGCATCGTCACCATCACGCCGCAGCTGCTCGACATAGCGACCGCCCGGACCGGGCATGAGGACGTTACCCTGCTTGTAAACCGCGATGCCAGGGCGATGAGTCTGGCGGTGGGCGAACGGCTGACCCGCACCGAACCCCAGCTGCGTGAGGCGGCCGACAGCGAGAATGAGCCGCAGCGGTCGCCGCTGATCGATGAGGCGATCCGCTTCGGCAAGGCTATGGCAGTGCTGGGTGAGGGTGAAGGCGGCGCAGAGCGCGGCGATTCCGCTGACATCGTCGTCCAGCACATCGACGAGCTTCAACCGCCCGACGCCGGGGCGATCCGCGAGATGATCCGCGCCCGCCGCCTTCGCGAGGAACTGCTGGGCCCCGGCATATTCGCCGATCCGGCCTGGGACATATTGCTCGACCTGACCGCCGCGAGGATCGAGGGTCGGCCGGTTGCGGTGTCGAGCCTGTGCATCGCGGCGGCGGTGCCTGCGACGACCGCGCTGCGCTGGATCAAGCAACTGACCGACGACGGATATCTGCACCGCGTGGCCGATCCCGACGACGGGCGACGTGTGTTCATCGAGCTGACCGACCAGGCGGCCGCGGCGATGATGAGCTATTTCGCCATGGTCGGGCGGGTGGGGCGCGGCTGACCGCCTGTTCGCGGACAGCCTGCCGCGCCGGTTGTCAGCCGATCGCCTGCAGCGCCTGTTCGAAATCTGCGATCAGATCGTCGGGGTCCTCGATCCCGATCGAGATACGCACCAGATTGTCACCGATATCGAGCGCCTTCTTGCGCTCGTCCGATACCGACAAATGGGTCATCCCTGCGGGATGGCTCGCCAATGTCTCGGTGCCGCCCAGGCTGACCGCCAGCTTGGCGATCTTCAGCGCATCGAGGAAGGCGAAGGCCTCGCGCTCGCCGCCCTTCAGATAGAGCGAGAAGGTCGATCCCGCGCCGTCGCAATGGCGGCGGAAGATGTCGGCCTGGCGCGATCCCGGTTCGAGGAAGCCGAGATAGCCGACCCGGTCGACCTCTTTGCGGCCGCGCAGCCATTCGCAGACCCGGGCTGCGTTCTCGCCCGCGCGGCTCATCCGCAGTTCCAGCGTCTCGAGCGACCGCAGCAGCATCCAGGCGGTGTGCGGGTCGGTGATCGTGCCGATCGTGTTGCGCATCGCGCGGATCGGATCGAGCAGCGCCTTGGCACCGACAACGCCGCCGGCGACCAGATCGCTGTGCCCGCCGGCATATTTGGTGAGCGAATAGACCACCAGATCGGCGCCATGCTTCAGCGGCTTCGACCAGAGCGGACCGAGGAACGTATTGTCGATCACCACCGGCGGCTTGTCGTCCTCGCCCGCGAACAGCCGATCCCTGACGTCGCGAACGCCTTCGACGTCGACCAGCGCGTTAGTGGGGTTGGCCGGGCTTTCGAGGTAGATCAGCGCGACCCGGCCCTTCGCCCTGGCAGCAGTCATGACCTCGGCGATCTCATCGGCCGTGGCGCCCGCCGGGAAGTCGAGCCACGATACGCCGAAGCGGCCCAGGATGCGGGCGATCAGCGTCTCGGTCGCGGCATAAAGCGGGGCGGAATGGACGATCACGTCGCCCGGACGGACCAGCGCGAGCATCAGCGTGGCGATCGCGGACATGCCGCTGGAAAAGCTCAATGCGTCTTCGGCGTCCTCCCAGATGCCCAGCCGGTCTTCCAGTATTTCCTGGTCGGGTCCGTTGAAGCGCGAATAGACCAGCCCTTCGGCTCCGCCCGGCCGCTTGCCCGTGACGCCCTCGAAGTGGCGTTTGCCCGCAGCGGCGCTTTCGAAGACGAAGGTCGAGGTGAGGAAAATCGGCGGCTTTAGCGCGCCTTCGGACAACATAGGATCATAGCCATGGCCCATCATCAGGGTCGATGGCTTCAACCTGCGTCCGCCGATTTCGAGGATTTCGGGCTTGGGGCGCCGACGCGGCGTCGCACCGCTCAGCTCGGCTTCGGTTGTTTTGGTCATGATGGTCCTGCGATATATTTTTGAATGACTGCAGGATGCGCCTCGCCCGCAGGGCTGGCAAGGAAGCGAAAAACCGCGCGGGCGGTTACCCCAGAGTGCGAAGTAACTGTACCGCGACCGCGATCCATGTCGCGTCGGCGATCACCTGCTGACGGGCGCCCTGGCCGGGCGGCAGGATTTGAAGCCGGTTGCCCTCGCGACCGATCAGCCGGCCGAACGCGAAGCGATTGCCTGGGCGCGGCACCAATATATCGCGATTGAGCGCCTGACCGAACGCCTTGGGTTCGATCCGCTCCAGCCAGATCATGTCGCCATCGCGATACTCGCCGCTGCTGGTTTCGACGAGCATTGTCAGCCCGTCACGCGCGGGCCGGGGCAGTGACGCGATCCGCGCCTGCCGCGGAGCGACCGCGCCATCCGGTCCCAGCAGTGCGACGATGTCGAGCGCGGCCTGTTCGGGCGCGCGGACCAGCTCGGCCGCCTCGACCCCCAATGCCGCCGCGATACGGTTCAGCCAGGCGATCGATACAGTCCGCGTCCCCGTTTCCAGGCGCCCGACGGTCTGCGCGGTGGTCGGCGGAGAACAGCGCTGTGCCACCTCCTGCAGCGTCAGGCGCTTGGCGTGGCGGACTTCCCGGATACAGGTCTTCATGCGCCGTTCCACGAACCATGCTGGCTAATGACCGCCTGCATAGCCGAGACGGCGCGATCGGCAAAGTTCGCTGCGTGCGTCCGCCCCGCATGGGCCGGGGTCCAATGAAACTGGCATTTATCAGGGCGGCCGCCTATCTCCTGCGGCGGCTTTGGAGCAAAAGATGGCGAAGATTGGCTGGGGCAGGGTATTGGCGGGCGTGGCTACCGTCGCGGCGGCCGGCGCGGCCTATGTCTATTTCAGGCAGCGGGCCGCCCGCGCACCGGTATATCAGCTGGTGTCGACCGATGGCCCCTATCAAATCCGCCGCTATCCGTCGCTTCTCATGATCGAGACTACCCAATATGGTTCGCGGGACCGCGCGCTGGGCAACGGCTTCGGTCTTCTTGCGGGCTATATGTTCGGGGAAGGGCGCGAAGGGGAGGAAATTCCCATCACCATGCCGGTCTTGTCCGAGGCATTGGGGAAGGGAGTGTGGCGGATCCGCTTCCTGTTGCCGCAGGGGCTGGAGCGTGCGGCGCTCAGCCCGCCAGGCGAGGGGATCGTCGTCGCGGAAATCCCGGCGCGCGAGGTCGCCATAATGTCCGTACCGGGCAAGCCTAGCGATCGCCTGTTCACCGCCCGCGCGGCAGACCTTGGTCGCTGGATAAGCGGGCAGGGGCGTCAGCCCGGCGAGGGTGGAGTTGAGTACGCATACTACAACTCTCCGCTCGAGCCGGGGACGGCCCATGCCAACGAGATCTGGGTCGGGCTGGTCGCCTGATCGGGCCTCCAAATCTGTTGCATAATTGCCACAGATCGAAACACTTGTGAAATTTTCGCGGTAACAGGAAACCGTTTCATATAACGCTCGTTTAGCGGCTGTCTGGGTGGTTCGATGCGATGCCGGAATGGATCCGGTCATCATATCGATACGCACCAGAAACGGATGCGCTTGCGTGTATCCGGGTGAATGGTTACGTGAACACAGTTCCATTTGGAACCTGTCTGAAAGGGGATTCATATGCGCAAGCTTGCCATTCTGGCAGCGCTCGCTTCTACCGCGCTCGCTGCGCCCGCGTTCGCTCGCGACAATGCTTGGTATGTCGGCGTCGAAGGCGGCGGTCTGCTGATCGAGGATCAGAAGTTTGACATCGGCCCTTCGGCTATTGCTCCGGCCGGTGGCCGCGCAACTGTCGATACCAAGACCGGCTTCGACGTCGATGGGATCATCGGCTATGACTTCGGCATGTTCCGTCTTGAAGGCGAGGTCGGCTACAAGCGGGCTCGCGTGAACAGCATCTCCACCACCGCGGCGCGTACGCCCGCGAATGTTGGCGGCGTTGGCGCTCCGGCCGGAACCTATCCGGACGCTTCGGGTAAGAACAGCGCGCTGAGCTTCATGGTCAACGGTCTGCTCGACTTCGGTGGCGAAGAAGGCTTCTCGGGTTATGTCGGCGGTGGCGCCGGTGTCGCTCGCGTCAAGCTGAGCGGCTACAACGTCTCCGGCGACGACTTCCTCAATGACAGCGACTCGCGCTTCGCCTGGCAGGCGATCGCGGGCGTTCGTTATCCGGTCTCGACCAATGTCGATGTCGGCGTGAAGTATCGCTACTTCAACGTGAAGAACGTTGGTGTCGTCGATCGTCTCGGCGCAGCCTATGAGGGTGACTGGCGTTCGCACAGCGTTCTGCTGAGCCTCGTCTACAACTTCGGTGAGCCGGCTGCTCCGCCGCCGCCTCCTCCGCCGCCGCCGCCGCCTCCCCCGCCGCCTCCGCCCCCGCCGCCTCCGGCGCCTGTGGCAGAGACTCCTGGGCCGTTCATCGTGTTCTTCGACTGGGATAAGTCGGATATCACGGCGGAAGCAGCGTCGATCCTCGACAATGCGGCTAACGCTTATGCCACGACGGGTCAGGCCCGTGTCCAGCTTGCCGGCCATGCCGACAAGTCGGGTGGCGACCAGTACAATGTCGGTCTCTCGCAGCGTCGTGCTGACGCGGTGAAGACCTACCTTGCTGGCAAGGGCGTGCCCGACACGGCGATTGCGACCGAAGCGTTCGGCGAAAGCCGTCCGCTGGTCGACACCGCCGACGGTGTCCGCGAGCCGCAGAACCGTCGCGTCGAAATCACCTTCGGCGCCGGCATGTAAGCGGCAAGGTTGTCGATCCTTCGATGACCTGCAAGAATTGGGGTCGGCCTTCGGGTCGGCCCTTTTTCTTTGTCTTCAGTCCTTTGAACCGCGCAACCGATGTGGCGGCACCGCGTTCGGTGGCTGATCGAAGAGGAGTGGATGATGCGAAGAGAGATTAGCTCCCGGCTGTCGGCGCTGCTGATTGTCGGCACGATGCTTGCTGTCCCGACAGCGCTGGCCGCCCATGACCATGGCGGTGCGCAAGCCAAAGCCGAGTTGGTCGACGGCCAGGGCCAGGGCCGTGGTACGGCGACGCTGACGCAGGGCAATGACGGTATCCATGTCGTGGTGAAGGGCATCGGCCTTCCGGCGGGCGTCCATGCCGTCCATCTGCACATGACGGGTACGTGCACCGGCCCCGATTTCACCAGCGCGGGCGGCCATTGGAATCCGGGGAAGAAGCAGCATGGCCACGACAATCCGGCGGGTGCTCATATGGGTGATATGCCCAATCTCACCGCCGCCGCCGACGGAACTGCGATCCTCGCAGCCGTGGTCAAAGGCGCGAAGCTGAAAGGCGGCGCCGATGCCCTGCTCGACGACGATGGCGCCGCGCTCGTGATTCACGCCGCCGGTGACGACTATCGGACCGATCCGACCGGCAATGCCGGTGCCCGTTTTGCCTGCGGCGTCGTCAAGGGCGAATGAACACGGTTTCGCCGCAGATATTGTTCGTCTGCCTAGGTAATATCTGTCGGTCCCCTCTGGCGGAGGCGGCGATGCGCGCGGCGGCGGCGCGGGCCGGGTTCACCGTCCAGGTGGATTCGGCAGGGACCGGCGACTGGCACATCGGCTGCGCGCCCGATCCGCGGGCGATCGCTACCGCCGCCCGGCGCGGTATCGACATAAGCGGCCTGCGCGGTCGGCAGGTGACGCCGGCCGACTTCACCGCCTTCGATCATGTCGTGGCGCTCGATCGCAGGAACCTGAAGGACCTCCGGTTGATCAGCCCGCGCAACGCGACGGCGAAGCTTTCGATGCTGCTCGACCATGCCGATGGCCGCGCCGGGCAGGATGTCGCCGACCCCTATTTCGGTGACGAGGCGGGGTTCGAGACTGCATGGAGCGACATCATGTCGGGTGTCGATGGGATGCTGGCGAAGCTGAAAGCCAAGTGACCTGAGAACCGCCCTGTCACGAAGCGATGGGGCGGTCTTCCGAGTCACATAAGCCGGTAGCGTTCGATCGCCGAATAGGTCGGCCCGGCGCTTCCCAGCGTGCTTTCGTACAGCAGGAAATGATCGAATCTGGCCTCGACGGGCGCCGGCCACAGCTGTTCGATCGGCAGCGGCCCGGGTGGCTCCTGCCCACGCGAGAAGCGGGCCAGGGTGATGTGGGGCACGAAAGCCCGCTGATCGGGCGGAACACCGGCACGCGACAAAGCGCGGGTAACGGCGGCGAACAGCGAGCGGATAGGATCATGCGGGGTGATACCCGCCCAGATATTGTCGATCCGCCCCCGCCGGTCGAAACAGCCGATCCCGTCGAGGCGCAGGTCGAACGGCGGATGCGATACCGAGCCGAGCGCTGCGGCGACATCCTCGGCGACATGTCGGTCGACCTCGCCGATGAAGCGCAGGGTCAGGTGGAGCAATTCGTCTTCCTGCCAGCGTGCGCCGGGGATGTCGGCCATATTGGCGAGCAGTGCCTCGCGCATCGGGCGCGGCGGGCGCAGGGCGACGAACAGGCGGTGCATAACCCCTTGTCGCTCCATGAGACGGTAACGCAAGCCGGTTTACGACCGGATATGCTTGAAAAAATCGTTGCTTCCGCCGATATTGGCAGATGAGCGGCAATCGGCCGTTTTTATTGGAGAGTTTAAACATCATGGCAAACTGGTCTGACCCCCGAGCAACTGTCGCGCCTGGCGCGGCACGGGCCGGTGCAGCCGACGCGGTTTTCGATGCGGGGCTGCGGTCCTACATGCTCTCGGTCTACAATTATATGGCATCGGGCGTATTGCTGACCGGCGTCGTCGCGCTGCTGTTCGCAGAATCGGGCATGGCGGCGCAGGTTTTCGCGACCCCGCTGCGCTGGCTGATCGTCCTTTCGCCACTGGCCTTCGTGATGGTGCTCAGCTTCGGTATCAACAAGCTCTCGACCACGGCGGCGCAGGGTCTGTTCTGGGCCTTCGCGGCGGTGATGGGCCTGTCTATGTCGTCGATCTTCCTGGCCTATAGCGGGTCGTCTATCGCGATCACCTTCTTCGCGACCGCGACGGCTTTTGCTTCGCTCAGCCTGTGGGGTTACACCACCAAGAAGGATCTGTCGGGATTCGGCACTTTCCTGATCATGGGCGTCGTCGGCCTGCTGGTCGCCTCGCTGCTCAACATCTTCTTCAAGTCGCCGGCCCTGAACATGGCGATCAGCGCGATCGGCGTGCTCCTGTTCGCGGGCCTGACCGCCTATGACACGCAGAAGATCAAGAGCATGTACCAATATGTCGCCGGCACCGATTTCGCCGGCAAGTCGGTGGTGATGGGGGCGCTGACGCTCTACCTCGACTTCGTCAATATGTTCACCTTCCTGCTGCAGTTCCTCGGCGATCGCCGCTGAACCAACGGCGGGTAAGGCGACTGAAGGGCCCGGTGGCGACACCGGGCCTTTTTCTTTGGGTCTGCTCGGCTATGGTCGACCCATGGGGGTGACCTATCTCGGCCTGGATTTCGACCAGCGCGATGCCGCGTCGATAGCGGGTATGCTGGGCGGACGCAGTGCCGCCGATCGCTTCGCCTATCTCGTTACCCCCAATGTCGATCATATCGTCCGGCTCGCGGCACTCGATCCGAATGACGCGCTTTGGGCGGCCTATCAGCGCGCCGACTGGCGCCTGTGCGATAGCCGGGTGCTCGCCGCGCTGGCATCTCTGCGGGGGATCGATCTGCCGGCCGTGCCGGGCAGCGATCTGATCGCTGATCTGATCCGCGCTATTGCCGAGCCCGGTGACCGGATCTGCCTGATCGGCGGCGTCGTCGGCGATTCCGAAGCGCTGGCTGCGCTGCGGCCTGATCTCACGATCGTCCAGCATATTCCACCGCTCGGCCTGCGCGACAATCCCGCTGCGCGGGCCGACGCCGCCCGCTTCGCCGCACGGAGCGGCGGGCGTTTCACGCTGATCGCGGTCGGATCACCCCAACAGGAGCTGATCGCCGCCGCGATCAAGGAAATGCCAGAGGCGCGGGGCACGGGGCTGTGCATCGGCGCGTCGATTGATTTCCTGCTTGGTCGCGAGCGCCGCGCGCCGCGCTGGATGCAGCGTCTGTCGCTTGAATGGCTTTACCGGCTGCTTGCCAACCCCCGGCGGATGTGGCGCCGTTATCTGGTGGAGGGACCGCGCATCTTCCTGCTCGCCTGGCGCTTTCAGCCCCCCATCGATCGCTGATAGGCGGGCCGCGCCTTGATCCGATCGACATAGGCACTGATCCGCGGGCTGTCGGCGATGCCCGGCGCGCCGAATGATCCGGCCCAGGCGAGTTCGGCGCCCATATAGACGTCGGCGGCGCTGAAGTTATCGCCCAATATCCAGGGGCCGGGGTTGAGCATCGTCTCTATCGCACCCAGCGCATCCTCATAACTGCCAAAGCCCGCCGTCGCCTTGGAGACTTCGGGACGCTTCATCATCGTGTCGAGCAGGGCGGGTTCGAACACGCTCGCGCCGAACACCAGCCAGCGCAGCCATGTCCCGCGCGCCGGATCGTCGATCTTCGGCGCCAGTGCGGCCTGCGGGAAGGCATCGGCCAGATAGGCGATGATCGCGGCGCTCTCGGTTACCGTGACGCCGCGATGGGTGATCGCCGGCGCCTTGCCCATCGGATTGATCGCGAGATAGTCGGGCTGGCGGCTCTCGCCCTTCTGGAGATCGATGATCACGGTGCGATAGGGGATGCCCAGCTCCTCGAGCATGAAGCGCACCATCTGCGCCCGCGACTGCGGATTATAGTAGAAGGTGAGTTCGTCCGTCATGCGAGCTTCTCGTTGAAGAAGGCGATCGTCCGATCCCATGACAGTGCCGCCGCATCGGGGTTGAAGCGGGCAGCCGACGTATCGTTGTGGAATGCATGCTGGGTGCCCGGATAGTCGAAACGGCGGACATCGGTCCGGGCGGCCTGCAACGCCTCCACCCAAGGACCCGCGCCCGCATTCACCCGTTCGTCGGTCGCGGCATAGTGAAGCATCAGCGCGGCCTTTACCTTCGCCGCATCGGCGGGCGGCGGCGGGGGGCCGTAATAAGCGACGGCCGCCTGCAAGGCAGTTCCCGACTGCACCGCGAGCCGGTTGGCCATCGCGCCGCCCCAGCAAAAGCCAACCGTACCGACCTTGCCGTTGAGCAGTTTGTTGGCGGCAAGCCATTGGACCGTCGCGACCCCGTCGGCGGTTGCCGAGGGTATGTCGAGCGCGCCGATCAACTGGCGGGCCTTGTCCTCGTCGGCGGGCGTTCCGCCGACCGGGGCGAGAAAATCGACTGCCAGCCCGACAAAGCCCTCAGCCGCCAGCCGTCGCGCCACGTCGCGGGTATAGGGCTGCAGTCCCCGATTTTCGTGGACCACCAGCACTGCAGCAGGCTTCTTCACCTTCTTCGGGATCGCCATATAGCCGAACAGCTGGCGGCCATCCGCGCCCTTCCAATGGACCATTTTCGCGGTCAGCCGCTTGTCGTCCTCAGCGATGACCGTCGCTGCTGCGGGGTCGGCGGCGATCGACGCGACCAGCAGCTGCGCCGCCGCCGCGCTACCAGCCAATCGGGTCATGTCCGTCATGAAGGCGCGGCGATCCTGCGCGCCATGCGTGAAACGGTCGTACAGCGCGATAGCGCGGGCCTTCAGATCATCGTCCTTGCTCATCAACAGGCCCTTTCTGTGCTCGGCTATTCCCCGACAGGTGGCGGTGCCACGACAACCGGCAGGACGGGGGGAGGTGGCGGTGTGATCACCGGTATCGTTGGGGATGCCGCCGCGGGTTGCTCGGCGGCCGCCGGCTGATCCCCGGCCTTTGCGGTCCTGACCACCGCGCCGCCATCACGGGGCATGCCTCCGGCATCGCCCGTCGCCGCATCGATCGAGGTGATCTGGGCGGAGCGATCGACGGGCAGGTCGAGATCATCGATGCTCATGGCGATCTGCGGTCCGGCGCCCGCATCGGCGGTCGGGGTGGGCGCGTCCTTGCCGCAGCCGGACAGCGTCAACAGGATCAACCCCAGGGCCAGTGGAAGGCGCATCGCATCAAATCCCATAATAGGCCCGGAACCAGTCGACGAAGCGCGGTACGCCTTCGTCGATCGTTATCGTGGGCCGAAAGCCCAGCTCGCGCTCGATCGCGCTGATGTCGGCGAAAGTCTCGGGCACGTCGCCCGGCTGCATCGGTCGCATTTCGCGGACCGCGGGGCGCCCGCAGGCCTGCTCGATCAGTTCGATCAGCCGGGTCAGTTCTTCCGATCGGTGATTGCCGATATTGTAGAGCGCGTGAGGCGAGCGGCTTCCACCCGCTTTCCCGGCGCCGTCATCGGCGGGGGGGCGATCGAGCGCCGCGATCACGCCGCTGACGATGTCGTCGATATAGGTAAAGTCGCGCCGCATCGCCCCACCATTGAACACCGATATCGGCCTCCCACGCAAGATAGCGTCGGTGAACAGCCAGAGCGCCATGTCGGGCCGCCCCCACGGCCCATAGACGGTGAAGAAGCGCAGGCCCGTCTGCGGCAGGCGGTAGAGATGGGCATAGGTCTCGCTCATCAGCTCGTCGGCCTTCTTGGTCGCGGCGTAGAGCGAGAGCGGTTGATCGACCCGGTCTTCGACCCGGAACGGCAGGCTGGTATTGCCGCCATAGACCGACGAGGAGGAGGCGTAGACGAGATTCGCGACCTGACGCTGGCGGGCGAGTTCGAGAATGTTGAGATGGCCGACCAGATTGCTCTGCGCATAGGCGCGCGGATTCTCGATCGAATAGCGCACTCCCGCCTGCGCGCCGAGATGGATGACCCGGCTGATATCGGCCCCGGCCAATGCCGTATCGAGCGCCTGATGGTCGGCGAAATCGCACCGCAGAAACCGGAAATCGCCGCCCTCCGCCATGATCCGGTCGATCCGGTCGCGTTTCAGTTGGACCGGGTAATAGTCATTGAGATTGTCGATGCCGATCACGGCTTCGCCACGCTCAAGCAGGCGCAGGCTGCAATGCATGCCGATGAAGCCGGCGGCGCCGGTGATCAGGATCGTCATGCGATCACCTTAAGCGCTTGTCGCCGATTGCGAAACCGATCTTGAAGGCTTCCCAAGTGACGGCGATCGCTTTAATGGCCGCTCACCGCGCGATGCTGGGGCGTCGCCAAGTGGTAAGGCAGCGGCTTTTGGTGCCGCCATTCGCAGGTTCGAATCCTGCCGCCCCAGCCAGTTCCGCAGAGGCGCGATCGTTCAGCTCGGGGCCTGAAACGAACAGGCGAATTCGCGGTCACGGGTATTGCGGCGAACCAGCTGATCCAGCGATTCGGTGCTATCGATGATCGCCATCCCCTCCTCGCTGAATGTCCCCGCGCCATAGACGCCGGTTGCCAACAACGGGTTGGTCAACGCGTGGGTGAACGCGTCATAGCCGACCATCGAGCGCATCAGTTCGCCGCTGATCGAACCAGGCTGCACATCCTCCGCATACATGCCGACAAACCATTCAAGACCATCGATATCGGGATACAGCGCCTTGAGCTTCTTGAGGCGGTCGGGATTGGTGGTGACATCCTCGAAGCGTTTGGCCGGACTCAGGCCGAACCGGCGGCGATAGTCGTTATAGGACGCCAGCCGGCTGTTGCGCATGATCTCCAGCGTGTCCTTTAGAACCCCTTCGAGCCAGACAGGCGTGTTGCCCAGGGTGATCATCCCGGCGCGCTGCGTCGACAAATGATCGATCAGCTCCTCCACGCCATGGTCGAGCAGCCACCCATTATTATGCTTGTAATCGCCGATATGCTCCAGGAATTCGATCTTGTCGGGGATCAGCTCGTGCCAGCGGTAGAGTAGGTCGAACTCGATCGAGATGCGGTTGGTGCGGTACCAGTGCTGTCGATCGGCATGACCATGGACCAGCGTCAGCGGCATCTGCCACGGCGACAGATGTGAGATATAGTCAGCGATGACGACCTTCAGCAGCAGCACGATCATCACATTGCGCGTCGTTTGGAAGACGCGCTCATCATCCCACTCGCCGTGCTTGGCGCCAATCTCGGCGGCGACGCGATTATGCTCGCGCAGGAAGATGGTGTTGAACAGGCTGTTGCCGAGCGTGACATTGCCATGTTCGAGCCCGACCGCGAACATCTTGATCGAACGGGGCTCCTTCTTGTCGATGTCGTCGAACACCACCCTGAGCAGCCTTTCGTCGTGGAGCCCGTCGAAGCGATCCAAAATGTCGAGCGGCTCGAATCGCGGGACGGCGCTGCGCAGAATGAACCGCGGATAGACCTGGCCATCGTCGTCGGTCTGGAAATCGAGGAAGCCGCGCTGCTCGGGCTCAGGGTCGCGAATACGGAGTAAGGTCGTCTCATCCTCATTCGAACCGTAAATCTGGCACAGATCGATTTCATGGTTCGAATTGTTCAACGCCTCGCGCCCCGGCTTGCGGATCAGCCTGCCGTTGACATCGCGCGGGACATTGCCGTTCGCATTATATTCGAAATTGGGTTCGGTGCGCAGGAAGCTGTCGGTGAACCACTGTGCGAACGCCGCGAACAGCAATGACGAACGCGGGCAGGGGATTTCCCTGGTACCTTTCGGACGGGGAAACAGTTTGGCGACCTCCTCGATCTTCGGCAGCACATATTGGTCCGCGACCGGACAGGGCAGGTGCCGGCCGGTAATCCGGCGATCGGTAAGGCTCCGCCACGTCGTATAGTCGGGCCGCATGCTGTACGGATAGGGCCGGGGCGGAACATGGCGAGTCGCCCGTTGCACCCCGATCAAGGTGACGATGCGGCGCACCCAGCCCATTTTGCGCAGGCTGGGAAAGGTGCGGAACAGCAGATTGGCAAGAGCGAGCAGGTCCATCGGGGTCCTCGCGGTGGTTATCGTGGAAAGCGGACCCGCTGGGCGGGATCGGGGCTCGGGGACAAGGTCTGCGGCGCTAGCCAGCGTCCGGCCAGGCGCCGCTCCAGGGGCGACAGATCGGTATTGATCCGGCCCTGGACGGCGAGCACCAGTCGATCATAGGCAGCCAGCGCGCGGCCGACATCGCGCGCATAGGCGGGGGAGTTCACGGGCGTGAACTGCGCGGCCTTGTAGGCCGCGAGCATCGCTTCGAAATCGGCACCCAGCGGCGTGGCGCACAGCGCGGCGGCACAACGCTGATGATCGACCGATATGGTCTGGGGTGCCGTTCCCAGATGCAGGATGATGTCGGTCAAATTCTTATAGGCGGCATTGGCGTTGCGAATCCGAACGACCGACCCGAAAATCCCGTGCGACCTGCCAATAGCGTCGAGCGAGCGGGCCATGTCGTCGAAATTGCTGCGGGCCGATGCGTCATGATGGTCATGGTCGTGCGCGATGCCCTGGCCGCCGACATTGTTCGGATCATGCATCCGCAGGTCGGTCATCACGGTGAGGTTCGAATCGAACAGCGCCAGGCGCGACCGGTTGCGGCGAAGCGCGGCCTGGAACAGGGCGCGATACTGTCGGCTCTCCGCCAGCGATAATGGCGTTCCGCTTTCCACCTTGGCCAGCAGCGCGGTGTGGAACTTGCGCTCCTCGTCGGTGAGCAGCGATCGATGCGGCGTGGTGATCGCGGCATCCTCGTTGAGGAGCGTGGTCAGCCGCCGGACCTCGGCGGCGCTGTACGGCGCGATCGGGCGGGAAAGAATGAACAGCAGGCCCATGATCAGCGCGGCTCCGAGCGCTATACCGATCCATTTGCCGATCCGTTTCATCATCTCTGACCGCGTCATCGGCTTTTCAGATATTCGATGAGATCGCGGCGGTCGGCGTCTGCGATCGTCGTGCCGAACACATGCCCTTGATTGCCGTTGCCGCGACGGGCGGTGTCGAACGAGACGCCCGTCTCGCAGGTGAAGCCCACCCTGATCGGGTCCAGCTTGACGCATCCGCGAAGGAACTGCCTTGGCCGTTCAGTCGCCGGGCGCAGCAGCGCGTCGAGCGTCGGCACCGATCCATTATGCAGATAGGGCCCTCGCGCCCAGATACCGTCGAGCGGCATATTTATATAGCCGCTGCTCTTGCGGTAATGGGTGAACCGCCAGGGATAGCCCGTGCCGATATTGGTGAAGCTGTCGAGCAACGCCTTCGAGAAGACGTCATAGCGATCCCGATCGGTGCCGATCACGGCGATGTCGGTCACCTGGCCGAATTGAGGAGCCCCCGGATCATGGCAGATCCCGCAACGCAGCCGGTCGTAAACGCGCCGCCCGCGTGCCGCACTCCGGGTGTCGATTGCGAGGGGGAAGTGGGGCGCCGGCGCTTCCAGGGTCCACGCCGCCACGCGTTCGATCGAACCGTGGTCCAGGCTGTCCGGCCGCGCGCCGCCAGCCAGCGCTGCTGACAGATTGCGCTCGGTCAGCGAGCCATTATTGCCGTCCCAATGCGCCCAGCCATGGGTGCGCACCGATTGCATCCAGATGTGCGGGAAATCGGTGACGCCGTTCAGCGTGTCGCCCAACGGCTTCAGCCCGAAGCGCTGCCGCCAGCTGTTACCCGCGTCGGTCCGGCCCGGACCGTGCGGTGCGCGGGTCCGCATCCACGCGCTGGTCTCACCCGTCTTCACCAGCTCAGACCGCAGCTTGGGCAGGATATACCAGCGATAGACCAGCGTATCGATCCAGTCGAAACCGGGGTCGTCAACGCGCAGCGCGGCGATGACGGCGTCGTTGTTGAAGCGGGGATCATGGGGCAGGTCCACGAGCAGCATCAGATAGCGCTGCAGATCGAGGCCTTCGGCGGGCGCGCCCAGCAATATCGCCGGGCTGCCTTCGAGCCGGTTGGTGTGGCAGGTGGCGCAGTTGAAACCGACGCGGTCTATCTGGAAGCGGCGTACCGAAATGCCGATCGGCAGCGCATGGCCGGGCTCATAGAGGAAGCCGATCGCACGCCACCCTCCCGGCAGCTTGTCGGGCACGAGCCGTGGCAATATCCGCCAGATCGAATAAGGCAACCCATCGACTTCCGCCCCGATGGATCCATATTTGAAATGCTCCAGCGGATCGCCGATCGGCGCGGGCGCGATCGTGCGGAAATAGCGGGCATAGAGCGTCGCCCCGCCCGCCACGAGCAACAGCAGGACCAGCAGCAGGCCGATTCGAACAGATATCCGCATTTTCCGCCCCCGCAACGAGCCTGAAAGGCGGAGCGCGCAAGGTCAACATGGTTGATCGCGACCGGTCCATTTTGGACCGGTTTGATGAGGATCAGCTTATGCGGGGACGGCGGCCGATTCCCGGACATGCGCAGGGCTCTCCCGCGCACGCGTCGCTTCTCCGATCAACAGCAGCGTGGGGTCGTCGTCGCTGATCGTGCGCGTGAGGAAGGGCAGCGCGGACAGCCAGCCCCGGATCAGCCTTTCGGTCGGCAGCGAGACGTTGACCGCGATCATCACCGGCGTATCGGCCGCACGGCCGGCGGCGATCAGCTTACGGGCGATCTCGGGCGCAGCGGCGCGGCCCATATAGACCGCGAGCGTGCTGTCGGCGGCGGCCAGCGCGGTCCAGTCGAGGTCGATATCCTCGCCGGCGCGGGCATGCGCGGTGACGAGCGTCAGCCGCCGGGCGAGGCCCCGCAGGGTGAGCGAGGCCAGTCCGCTTGCCGCTGCCGCGCTTGCCGCGGTGATGCCGGGACAGATGTGGACCGCGATGCCGTGCGCCGACAGATGGTCGATCTCCTCGGTCGAGCGGCCGAAGATCGACGGGTCTCCACCTTTCAGGCGGACGACCCGTCGCCCCTCCAAAGCCGCGGCCAGCAGCAGATCGTTGATCGAGCGCTGATCCTTCGAATGGCGGCCCGATCGCTTGCCCACGCTGACCAGTTCGGTATCGGGTGACGCCAGTTCGAGAATCGCGGCGCCCACCAGTGCGTCGTGAAGGATGATGTCGGCGGCCATGATCAGCCGCTCGGCCTTGCGGGTCAGCAGGTCGGGATCGCCCGGCCCGGCGCCGACCAGCCATACGCTGCCGGGTGCGATCAGCTCATTCCGCGGCATGGACCCGCTCCATCGTCTGGTTGGTCTCGGTCAGGATGCGGGCGAGCGCCGGGCGGCACGAACCGCAATTGGTGCCCGCGTTGAGCGCCTTGCCGATCGCGGCGACGTCGGCGAGCTGCTGTTCGCTGATCGCCGCGACGATCGTCTTGAGCCCGACATCGAAGCATGAGCAGATTACGGCACCGCGATCGGGCGCCGCGCCCGGTGCGCGTCCGGCGAGCAGGGTCGGGGCGACCTGCGGCGCGTCGAGCTGGGCGATCAGCCAGTCGCGCGACGGTAGTTCCCCGCTATGCGTTACGAACAGCACCGCCGACAGCTTGCCGCCACTGATGATCGCGATCCGGCGCGATCCGCGCGCGGCGTCGGCCGTCTCGATCTGGTCACCGGCGGGAAGGAAGGCGTCGAGCGCGCGGTCGTCGCCGATCCCGGCCATTTCGTAGAGTGCTCCGCCGGGCACTGTGATCCGCGTCGACCAAAGGCTCGGCGGCAGCTTGTTCATGCCGGCGGAACCGCGCAGAATCATGAAGCCGCGCCATTCGATCGCGACCTTCTCGACCTTTGCCGGGGTCGACTTGAAACCCGGCTGGCCCGAGTGCGGATCAGTCAGCGGACGTGGCAATAGTCCGGTACGACCGCCGCTCGACTGACAGTCGGTCCAGTGGATCGGGGTGAAGATGTCACCGCGGCGCTGGCCTTCGCTCGCCAGCACGCGGAACAGGCTCGATCCCTGAGGGGTCGAAACCCGCGCGATGTCGCCGTCCTCGATGCCCAGCCCATCGCAGTCATGCGGATGCATCTCGACCATCGGCTCCTCGCGGTGGCGGGCGAGCTTGGGCGACAGGCCGGTGCGTGTCATCGTGTGCCATTGGTCGCGGTAGCGACCGGTGTTGAGCGTCAGAGGCCAGTCCTTCAGCGGCTCGGCGAGCGTGCCCTGTACCGTCATCACCAGCCGCGCCTTGCCGTCGGCGGTCGGGAACCTGCCGTCGGTGAACGGCGTGTCCACCCAGCGCCACGGCTCCATCGCGTCATAGTCCGGATTGCCGAGCGCGGCGTGGCGGCCCATGTCGAACAGCCGCTGGCCCCCATTCTGATAGGCCGAAAGCCGCGCATGCTCGCGATAGATGTCGGCGGGTCGGTCATAGCCGAAGGCGCTCGCCCAGCCCATGCGCTGCGCGACCTCTTTCACGATCCACCAGTCATGCTTGGCCTCGCCGGGCGGGGGCAGCATCGGCCGCTGACGGCTGATCCGCCGCTCGCTGTTGGTGACGGTGCCGTCCTTCTCGCCCCATGCGGTGGCGGGCAGGCGGACATGGGCCAGCCGTGCGGTATCGGTGTCGGCCATCACGTCGGAGACGACGACGAACGGGCAGGCGGCGATCGCTTCGCGCACCCGCCCGGCGTCGGGCATGCTGACGGCCGGGTTGGTCGCCATGATCCAGATCGCCTTGATCCGGCCTTCGCCGACCGCACGGAACATGTCGACCGCCTTCAGGCCCGGCTTGCCCGCCATGCGCGGCGCGGACCAGAAGCGTCCTACCCGCGCGACATTGTCGGGTGCGAAATCCATATGCGCGGCGAGGGTGGAGGCAAGCCCGCCAACTTCGCGGCCGCCCATCGCATTGGGCTGGCCGGTGATCGAAAAGGGCGCCGATCCGGGCTTGCCGATGCGCGCGGTGGCAAGGTGAACGTTGATGATCGCGTTGACCTGATCGGTGCCGCGCAGCGCCTGATTGATCCCTTGGCTGAACATGGTGACGGTGCGCGGGTGCGCCGCGAACAATTCGTAGAAGCGCAGCAGCTGCTCGATCGCCACGTCGCAGCTTTTGGCGACGCTCCACAGGTCGCCGCCCTGATCGATCATGTCCCAGAAGCCGTCGGGCACGGAGACGCTGCGCGCGAGAAAGGCTTCGTCGACCAGACCGGCGCGCCTGCAGTGTGCGAGCAGCCCGTTCATCAGCGCGACGTCGCTTCCCGGACGGATCGCAAGGTGGAGATCGGCGTCCTCGCAGGTCTCGGTGCGGCGCGGATCGATCACGACCAGCTTCGCGCCGCGCGCCGCGCGCGCCGCCTGAATCCGCTGATAGACGATCGGATGGCACCAGGCGGTATTCGATCCGACCAGCACGAACAGATCGGCCTGATCGAGATCGTCATAGCTCGCCGAGACGACATCCTCGCCAAAGGCGCGATTGTGGCCCGCGACCGCGCTCGACATGCACAGCCGCGAATTGGTGTCGATGTTCCCCGAGCCGATGATCCCCTTCATCAGCTTGTTGGCGACATATTAATCCTCGGTCAGCAGCTGGCCCGAAACGTAGAAGGCCACGCTGTCGGGGCCGTGCTTCGCGATTATGTCCTGGAAGCGGCGCGCGACCAGATCGAGCGCCTTGTCCCAACCGGCCCGCTTCTCGCCGATCATCGGGTGGAGCAGCCGTCCCGGCAGCGCCACCGTCTCGCCGAGCTGCGTGCCCTTCGAACAGAGCCGGCCACGATTGGCGGGGTGATCGGGATCGCCGGCGATAGTGACGCCGCCGCCCTCAATCGGGGTCGCGAGGACGCCACAGCCGACGCCGCAATAGGGGCAGGTCGTCCTGATAGGCGCCGGTTCGCTCATGCGGCGATGTTCGCCAGCATCGCCACGCGCGAGATCAGGATACGCCCTGCGTCGACCTTCACCGGGATAGTCGGCACGCAGCCCTTGTCCTCGCCCAGCGCCTCACCCGTCACCAGCGAAATCCGCCAGTTGTGCAGCGGGCAGGCGACCGCGTCGCCATGGACGATGCCCTGGCTGAGCGGGCCATGCTTGTGCGGGCAGCGGTTGACCAGCGCATAGACCTTGTTGCCGCTGGTACGGAACACGCCGATTTCCTCGCCACTGCTGGTCTTGATGGTCCGCGCGCCGCGCAGCGGTATCTCGCTGAGGGCGCCCACGTCGATCCAGTCTCCGATCATGCGCCTTACTCCGCCGCCTGCAGCATCACCGGGCGGAACTCGCCCAGATGGCTGTGATGTTCATTCTCCGCGCCGCCCGCGCGCGCCGCCCAGGGATCATCCTGCGAGAAGCTCTGCGAATAGAGGAAGCGGCTGGTCAGTGCCTCGCGGCCGACCTCGTCGTCGACGATGCGGCTGCGGACATAGTCGATCCCGACCCGCTCGACCCAAGGGGCGGTGCGCTCGAGATACCAGGCCTCCTCGCGGTAGAGCTGGATATAGGCGGCCATATGGTCGAGCGCCTGCTGCTCGGTCGCGACCTTGCAGAGGAAGTCGGTGACGCGGACCTTGATCCCGCCATTGCCGGCGACATGAATCTCATAGCCCGAGTCCACGCAGATGATGCCGACATCCTTGATCGTCGCCTCGGCGCAGTTGCGCGGGCAACCCGACACCGCGATCTTGAACTTGTGCGGCATCCAGCTGCCCCAGGTCATCCGCTCGGTCTGGACGCCCAGCCCGGTCGAATCCTGGGTGCCGAAGCGGCACCATTCCGAACCCACGCAGGTCTTCACGGTGCGCAGCGCCTTGCCGTAAGCATGGCCCGAGACCATGCCGGCGGCGTTGAGGTCGGCCCATACCGCAGGCAGATCCTCCTTCTTGATCCCGAAGATGTCGAGCCGCTGGCCGCCGGTCACCTTGACCATCGGCGCGTCATATTTCTCGACGACATCGGCGATCGCGCGCAGTTCGCGTGGGTTGGTGATCCCGCCCCACATGCGCGGGACGACCGAATAGGTGCCGTCCTTCTGGATGTTCGCGTGCAGGCGCTCGTTGACGAAGCGGCTCTGCTGATCGTCGACATAGTCGGCGGGATGCGCGCAGAGCAGATAATAGTTGAGCGCTGGGCGGCAGGAGGAGCAGCCGTCGGGGGTCGACCAGTGGAGCTTCTGCATCACCTCGGGGATCGACTTCATGTCCTGCGCGACGATCTCGCGGCGGACGTCGTCATGGGTGAAGCTGCTGCACTTGCAGATGGTCTTGGCGACACGCTCGCCCTCATATTCGTCGCCGAGCGAGAGGGCGAGGATCTGTTCGACCAGCCCGGTGCACGAACCGCACGAGGCCGAGGCCTTGCAGGTCGCGCGCACCGCGTCGAGCGTGCAGGCGCCCCCTTCGATCGTTGCGACGACCTTACCCTTGGTGACGCCGTTGCAGCCGCAAATCTCGGCATCGTCCGAGAGCGCTGCAACGGCGGCCTTAGGGTCCGCTTGCCCACCTCCCTGGGCGAACGCTTGTCCGAAGATCAGGACGTCGCGGATGTCCGCGACATTCTCGTTCTTCCTGAGCAGATCGAAATACCAGCTGCCGTCGGCGGTATCGCCATAGAGGACCGCACCGACCACCTTGTCGTCGCGCAGCACAACGCGCTTGTAGACCCCGCGTGAGGCGTCACGCAGGACGATGTCCTCAGCGCCTTCGCCGCCCGAGAAGTCGCCCGCCGAGAAGACGTCGATGCCCGAGACCTTGAGCTTGGTCGAGGTAACCGAGCCGCGATAGCCGCTTGGTTCGGCGACGAGCCCGTCGGCGAGCGCGCGGCACATCTCCCACAGCGGGGCGACCAGACCGTAAACCATGCCGTCATGCTCGACGCATTCGCCGACCGCCAGGATCGACGGATCGCTTGTCACCATATGATCGTCGACATGGATGCCCCGGCCGATCGCAAGCCCTGCGTCGCGCGCCAGCGCGACCGAGGGGCGGATGCCGACCGCCATCACCACCAGGCTCGCGGGGATCGTGCGGCCGTCCTTGAGCAGCACGCCTTCGACCTTGCCGTCGCCGATGATCTCGGCGGTATCGGCGCCGGTCAGGATCGTCTGGCCGCGATTTTCGAGCTCGGTCTTCAGCAGCCATCCGGCCGCCTCGTCCAGCTGGCGTTCCATCAGCGTCGACATCAGGTGGATCACGGTCACCTTCATCCCGCGCAGCGTCAGGCCATGGGCGGCTTCAAGGCCCAGCAGGCCGCCGCCGATCACCACCGCGTCGCCGCCGCCATTTGCCGCCGCCAGCATCGCATCGACATCCTTCATGTCGCGGAAGCTGATCACGCCGGGAAGGTCCTTGCCCGGCACCGGGATGATGAACGGATCGGAGCCGGTCGCGATCAGCAGCTTGTCATAGCCGACCGTGCGGCCGCTCTGTGCCGTCACGGTGCGGGCCTCGCGGTCGATCGCGATCACCGGGTCGCTGCTGACCAGCTCGATGCCATTGTCGGCATACCAGGCGGCGTCATTGATGACGATGTCGTCGAAGCTCTTCTCGCCCGCCAGCACCGGCGACAGCATGATCCGGTTGTAGTTCACATAGGGCTCGGCACCGAAGATGGTGACGTTGAACCGGTTCGGATCGCGGGCGAGGATCTCTTCGACCGCTCGGCAGCCGGCCATGCCGTTGCCGATGACGACCAGATGTTCGCGGGGCGTAGGGGAAAGCATCTCGCGATCCTTCAATTTGCGATGACGGTGGAAAGGGCGGGGCAGGCGCGCATCAGATACGCGCGCCGGCGAGCGCGGTCGGCCAGGTCGAGCGCCAGCGGCCCTTGACCAGTGTGATGCCGCCCAATGCTACCAGCGCGAGGCCGGCGAAGATCAGGAAGCCGAGCTGCGGGCTGCCGGTAAGCTGCTTGGCGAGGCCGAGCGACGAGGCAAGGTAGAAGCCGCCGACGCCGCCAGCGAAACCGACCAGGCCGGTCATCACGCCCATCTCCTCCTTGAAGCGCTGCGGCACCAGCTGGAACACCGCACCGTTGCCGAAGCCGAGCGCCAGCATCGCGACCAGGAACAGCGCGAGCGCCAGATAGACGGTCGAGGGGCCGGTGCTGATCGCGCTCAGGGTAAGCGCGGCGAGCAGATAGGCTACGGTCAGCGCCTTGGTCCCGCCGATCCGGTCGGCGACCGCGCCGCCAAAGGGACGGATCATCGAGCCGGCAAAGACGCAGGCGGCGGTGAAGTAGCCGGCCATCACCGGGGTCAGCGCGAACTGATCGGTGAAGTAGATCGACAGTGAGGCGCTGAGCCCGACGAAGCCGCCGAAGGAGACGCCGTAGAACAGCATGAACCACCATGCGTCGGCTTTTTTGAGCGGATCGAGATAGGCGGTGACAGGCTTCGGTGCGGGCGGATTCGGCGCGTTCTTCGCGAAAATCAGGTAGATCACGAAGACAATAGCCAGCGGGATCACCGCGAGGCCGAGCACCGCGTTCCAGCCGAACAGCTTGGCAAGGGTGGGAGCGAACAATGCGGCGAAGACGGTGCCGCTATTGCCCATGCCGGCGATGCCCAGCGCGGTGCCCTGGTGCTCCGCGGGATACCAGCGGCTGGCAAGCGGTAGCGCGACCGCGAAGCTCGCCCCGGCAAAGCCAAGGATCACACCCACCGCGATCGTTCCGATGAAGCTGTGCACGCCAAGCATCCAGGCGGTAAGCAATCCGACCATCACGATGACCTGGCCGATTGCGCCGGTCATCTTGGGGCCGATGCGATCCACCAATACCCCGTTGACGAGGCGCAGGATCGCTCCGGCCAGGGTCGGCACCGCGACCATCAGGCCCTTCTGGGCGGCGTTGAGGCCAAGGTCGGCCGCAATGCTTGGCGCCAGCGGGCCCAGCAACACCCACACCATGAAGGCGATGTCGAAATAGAGGAATGCGGCGATCAGCGTCGGCCGATGGCCAGCTGCCCAGAAACCCTTGTTCA
Organism: uncultured Sphingomonas sp.; assembly: GCA_947085315.1. Taxonomy (GTDB): domain Bacteria; phylum Pseudomonadota; class Alphaproteobacteria; order Sphingomonadales; family Sphingomonadaceae; genus Rhizorhabdus. Next base: position 90,182 of record CAMTVW010000001.1, read on the forward strand.
TTGCAAACCCCCAACAGCAACCAACCGCATTTCAAATCCCTTCGGGCATGAAAAAAGCCGCCTCGAAGCACGATCGGATCGATCGGTTCGGGCGGCGTCATTGCCTATGCTTCGGCCTTGCGGGCCTCGGCTGCAAACCAGGTCCAACGGTGGACCGGCCTGTTATGGAATCAAGGCGACCTTGCCTCGACGTTCTGGAAATCTCACGGGCGGCGATTCGAGGCAAGTGCTTTTTGCGGCATCGCAACATTTTTACGCGCGCGATCGGCCGCCCCGTCCGGTGGGTCCGGACGGGGCGCCATCCTCTAACCGTCAGATCCTCCCTGTCGCGAAGCGATGAGGAGGATCTTTCCTCTCATCTCAAAACAGCCACTCCACTTGTAGCCAGAGCTTCTTGGTGTCCGCGTCGCCACCGAAACTGGCGATGCCCTTGCGCTGATAGTCGGCATATTTGGCGGTGAAGGTGTAGCGCTTCAGCTTCGCCTGCAGCTGGAGATTGATCTCGTCGCCATAATGGATGCTGCCGACGTCGCTGTTATATTTGTGATAGGCGGCGGTGACGCCGATCGTGTCGAACGGCCCGACCTTCTTCCAGCCATAGGCCGCGGATCCATAATAGTCGGTGATGCCCGCTGCTGGGGTGGTCAGGAACTTGTCGGCCCAGCCCTGGAACTTGTGGAGCGTCGCGAACGGCGTCTGCAAGGCAAAGCCGCCCGCAAAGGCCGCGCCGGTTGCCTTGCTTGTCACCGTCCGGTCGCCGCCAAGCTGCTCCAGCCCCGCGCTCAGCTTCAGCGCGGCGATGTCGACCGCGCCTTCGGCCAGAATATAGTCGGCCGCATAATCGAGCGGGTTGGTGCCGTTATCCTGCTGGCGCGCATAGCTCAGCGTATAGGTCCATTTGACCGTCTTGCTGAGCGGACGGGTACCCGAGAAGCGCGCGCCATAGGTGTTCGAGCTCATTCGCTGCAGCGCTACCGGCGTCTCGTCAACATCGACCCTGTAGAAGAAGACGGTGAGCAGGCCGACCGGCGTCTTGTACGAGGCATTGGCGAAGATATTGTCGCCGTTCATCGCCTGCGGGCGACCCACGAAGCCGCGCTTGCCGCCATCGATCCCCCAGATCGTCCGGTCGGACCAGGCATAGGTGACATCGAACTTGAAGTTCTTGATGCCGCTCCATTCGATGCGGGCGGCGTCAAAGGTCTGCTCGTTCGACCGCCAGCCGACCGCACCGACGAAGCGCTGATCGTCGAGGTTGATCCGCTGCCGCCCCGCGGTGACCACCGTGCCGGGGATGCCCTTATATTGGAGCTGGATGCGGTTGAGCTCGACATTCTCGGGATCGGCTATGACCGGGTAGCCCCGCGCGGCTGGCAGCAAGGTCTTGCGGTTGACGCCGCTCGAATATTTCTCGCTGATGGCGAAGGTGCTCTCCGCCTCGATCAGGAACGACAGCGGGCCTTCGCTTGCCTCGATGCCGAGCCGCGCACGCGCGGTAATGGCTTCGGCCTCATTGGCGATGCCTGTCTGGTCGACATGCTCGTAGCGCAGCCTCGTGTCGATGAGCGGCTTGAGTTTCACCGCTTGCGCGGCCGCTGGAAGCAAAACTGCTGAAGACACAAGGCAGCACGTTAGGAATCGCATGGTCTTCCCCCCATTGAAGATCAGTCATTGTCAGTCCGGATGCCCGGTCGGCATCCTCTCCCGGCCGGGCTGTTACCCGGCCCACATCGTGACAGGCGGGTCAGGCAGCCTTGTCGACCGGATTGGAAAAGCGCTGGTGCAGGAAATGGAGAATCTCGTGCCTCGCATGATTATAGTCGGGCGTGTCGGCCATCTCGATCCGGTTGCGCGGACGCGGCAGCTTCACCGCCAGATCCTCGCCGATCGTCGCGGCCGGGCCGTTGGTCATCATCACCACCCGGTCGGCGAGCAGCACCGCCTCATCGACATCATGCGTGATCATCACCACGGTGTTGTTCAGCTTGGACTGGATCTCCATCACCTTGTCCTGAAGGCTGGCGCGGGTCAGCGCGTCGAGCGCTCCGAACGGCTCGTCCATCAGCAGCACGCGCGGGCTCATCGCGATCGCACGGGCAATGCCGACGCGTTGCTTCATGCCGCCCGACAGCTCTGCAGGCCGCTTCGCGGCGGCATGCGCCATCTGTACGAGGTCGAGATTGTGCATCACCCAGTCGCGCCGCTCGGCGCGTGACTTGCCGGCCATCACCTTGTCGACGGCGAGGCGCACATTTTCCTCGACCGTCAGCCAGGGCAACAGCGAATGATCCTGGAAGATCACCGCGCGGTCGGGCCCCGGCTGGTCGATCACGTCGCCGTTGAGGAAGACGACCCCTCGGCTCGGCTTGGTCAGGCCGGCGATGATGTTGAGCAGGGTCGACTTGCCGCAGCCCGAATGGCCGATCAGCGCGACGAACTCACCCTTCTCGATCGACAGGTCGATCTGCTTGAGCGCGGTGAACGGGCCCTTCGCGGTCGGAAAGGTGACGCCGATGTCCTCGAGCGCGAGATAGGAGCGATGCTTCATGGCGAGTGCCTCCTTCAGGCCTGACGAGCGATGCGGCGGCCGACCCAGCCGACGATGCGATCAAGGGCGAAACCGATGACGCCGATCCATATCAGGGCGACGATCGTGTCGGTGAGGAGCGAGCTGTTGTAGCTGTCCCAGATGAAGAAGCCGATACCGGTGCCGCCCTGGACCATCTCGGCCGCGACGATCGCCAGCCAGCTCATGCCGACGCCGATGCGAAGCCCGGTGAACATGTGTGGCACGGTGGCCGGCAGCATCACCTTGATGAAATATTCGAATGGGTTGAGCGAAAGCACCTTGGCGACGTTGCGATAGGTCATCGGGATGTTCTGCACGCCTGCGGCAGTGTTCAGGATCACCGGCCAGATCGCGGTGATGAAGATCAGGAAGATCGCGGAGGGCTGCGCCTGCTGGAAGATCGCGAGGCTCAGCGGCAGCCATGCCAGCGGCGGCACGGTGCGCAGGATCTGGAACAGCGGATCCAGCGCGCGATAGGCGAACTGGCTCTGGCCGATCAGGATACCCAGCGCGATGCCGAAGATCGCTGACAGGCTGAAGCCGATCGCGACCCGGCCGAGGCTGGTGAGCACATGTCCGGCGACGCCTACATCGCCACCCTCCTGAATCTTGAAGCCGAAGCCGTCGGCCTCAATTCCCTTGAACGGGTGGACGATCACCTCATGGCTCTCGGTCCAGACCTTGGAGGGGCTGGGCAATGATGCGTCGGGGCCGCTGCAGGCGATTTCCCAGGCCATTAGCAGCGCCATCAGCATCAGCACGGTCGGCAGCACCGTCAGCACTGCGCCGCGCACCCTCGCGACGAACGGCTGAATGTCGAACTTGCGCGCGATCTCGGACGGCGCCGGGTGGGTTCCGGGATAGGGAATGATTTCGGCACGCGGCAGGATGTCGCCATCTTCGGGCGATACCTGCGATGATGCGAGGCGAACTGGCGACGACATGGCTTACGGCTCCTTGGCTACGCTCAGATCTTCTTGATCTTCTGACTGGCGAGGTAGGCGGCCGGGTTCGCCGGATCGAATATCTTGCCGTCGAAGAACTTCTCGACGCCGCGGCTGTCGGATTTCGGAATCTGCGCGGCGGGAACCTTCGCCAGCGCGGCGGCCTTGCGCCAGATGTCCGACCGGTTGACCTTGGCGATAACCGCGCTCTTGTTGAGGTTCGCGGGCAGTTTCCCCCAACGCTGGTCCTCGGTGAGGAACCAGAGATCGTGGCTCTTGTAGGGGAAGGAGGCATTCGAAGCCCAGAACTTCATCTTGAACGGCGCGTTCTTGAACACCCGGCCGTCGCCCATGTTGAAGTTGCCGAGCAGCCGGTCCTGGATGTCGGTGACCGGTACCTTCAGCCAGTCGCGCCCGCCGATGATCTCGGCCAGCTTTGCATTGTTCGCGGGGACGTCGCACCAGCGCTGCGCGTCGATCACCGCTGCGGTCAGCGCGATCGCGGCATTGGGGTGCGCCGCCACCCAGTCCGAGCGCATTGCGAAGCATTTCTCGGGGTGGTTCATCCACAGCTGGCCGGTCGACACCGCCGTATAGCCGAGCTGCTGCGCTACCAGCTGGTCGTTCCAGGGCTCGCCGACGCAGAATGCCTCCATCGTGTTCGCCTTCATGTTGGCGACCATCTGCGGCGGCGGAATGGTGATCAGTTCGACATCGACATCGGGGTTGATGCCCTGCGCGGCGAGCCAGTAGCGGATCCACAGGTCGTGGGTGCCGCCCGGGAAGGTCATCGCCATCGTGATCTTGCGGCCGGCGGCCTTGCGCTTGGCGATCAGCGGCTTCATCCGCGCCGAATTGATGTCGGCACGGGCGGCGAGATATTCCTTCTCGACCGAGATCGCCTGGCCATTGACGTTGAGCCGGGCGAGGATGTTCATCGGCGTCGCCTTGCCGATGGTGCCGAGGGTCAACATATAGGGCATCGGCGACAGGATGTGCGCGCCATCGATCCCGCCGCCGGCGGCGCCCAATACGAGATTGTCGCGCGTTGCTGCCCAGCTGGCCTGCTTGCCGACTGTCACGTCGGGCATGCCATATTTCGCGAACAGGCCCAGCTCCTTGGCAATGATCAGCGGCGCGGCGTCGGTCAGCGCTATGAAGCCCAGCTTCGCTCCCGTCACTTCGGGCTTGCCGGGGGCAGCCATCAGCGGCGCCGGGATGCTCGCCGCGGCGATGCCGACGGCAGCGGTCGCCCCGCTTTTCAGGAAGGTGCGGCGCGCCATCATCGTCTTCGCTCCGCCTTCGTCATCAATCCGGTCCGCCATTTTGCCCCCAAGGTCCAAAAACGAAAAAAAAGCCGCAATCGAACCTCGTTTGGAGGTCCGACAGCAGCTTTGCTGTTCTACGAAGGCGTCTCACCCCGGCATTGGGGGAGGCCGCCAGATGTTGCGCAGCTTCATTGTGCGCTGCAACCGTATCAAGCGAATCGCATCAAAGGCGCAAGTAAAAAAAATGCAATCGTGTCGTCATGAAATGCATCCGTGGCTCAACTATCGAAACCAGCTAGATATTCTGCGATGCGGGAGGGGTCGAAAATCCGCCCGTCGAAGAACCTGTCCGGCCCCAGGGTGAGCGTTCCGCTGCTCGACCCGACCGGCAGGGGGTCGGAAAGCGAGCCCTCCACCTTCATGCTTGCACCGGGGATCGGCCATGCTGCGTCTGCGAGCGCGCGGCGGTAGATGTCCGATCGAAACACTCCGGCGGCGAGGCTCTCGGTCGTCTCGCTCGCCGCCACCATTCGCCAGCGGACGAGTTGCGAATAGATCCACAGCGCCTGGCTGCGCCACGGAAAATTGGTCGCCTCACGCGAAAAGAGCATGAAGTCGTCGATCGTCTCGGGCTCGGTCCCGGGGCGCAGCAGCATCCGTCCCTCGAGCGCGGGCAGGATCGTTGCTGCCGGTCTTCCGACATAGGCCGGGCGCGCGAGCAGCGCGGCCAGCTCGGGCCGGTTGGCGGGGGTGTCGCACCAGGCGGCGGCCTGCGCGACCGCCACCAGAAGCCGATCGACCGTGTCGGGGTTCGATTCCATCCAGGTCGTGCGGAAGGCCAGTACCTTCTCCACGCCGCGCCGCCAGATGCGCGATCCGACCGCGACGATTTCGGCGAGGCCTTCGGCGACCGCGACGCTGCTCCAGGGTTCGCCCGCGATGAATCCGTCAATCTCTCCCGCGCGCAACGCCTCGGCCATCAACGAGGGCGGCAGCACCCTTAGCGCCAGATCGCGATCGGGATCGACTCCGGCATAGCGCAGCCAGTAGCGCAGCATCAGCGCGTGGCTCGAATAGCGATGGACGATGCCGACGATCGGCTTGCGGCGATGGAGCCCGATCGCGGCGGCGAAATCATGCGCCGTCCCTTCCGGATCGGTGATCCGCTTCGCCGGATCGGGATCGAGCGCGGCGGCGAATTCGGTCGACATCGACAGCGCATTGCCGTTGACGTTTAGCTTGAACGGCGCCGACAGCGCCGCCGGATGCTGGCTGAGCCCCAGTGTCACGGCGATGGCGAGCGGGGCGAGCATATGTGCCGCCTCAACCTGACCATAGACCAGCCGATCGCGGACCGTCGCCCAGCTGGTCGTCTTGTGGAGCGTCAGGTCGATGCCCGCCGCTTCCGCAAAGCCTTTCTCGCGTGCGACGATCAGCGGCGCGCTGTCGGTCAGCGGCAGAAAGGCAATTGCGATGGGAGTCATAAGCGCGCTCACTCTTTTCCTCCCAACAGGCTGTGCGCGGTGATCAGCGCCTCAGCCACTTCGACGATCCGGCGCCCCTGGTTCATCGCGGTCGAACGCAGCAGCCCATATGCGTCGGGTTCGCTCAGCCCGCGACTGCTCATCAGCAGCGCCTTGGCCCGGTCTATTGCCTTGCGATCGGCCAGCGCCGACCGTGCCTCGTCGAGCTCGACCTGCATTTTGTTGAAAGCGTTGAAGCGGCGGATCGCTAGGTCGAGGATCGGTTTCACGCGCTCCTTGCGCAGCCCGTCGACGACATAGGCCGAGACCCCGGCATCGATCGCGGCGCCGATCATATGGTCGTCGGACTGATCGACGAACATCGCGATCGGGCGGGCAAGCGCGCGGCTGACGACGAGCATCTCCTCCAGCGTGTCGCGACTCGGACTGCCCAGGTCCATCAGCACCACGTCGGGCGCCATCCGTTCGAGCTTCGCGACGAACGCCCCGTGCGGCGGAACCACATGGATATCGTCATAGCCAGCCTCGCGCAGCCCGTCCTCCAGGACGGTTGCGCGCAGCCCGCTGTCATCGACGATCACGATCCGCAATGCGTCCCCTTTCGCATGAACAGCGGGAGCGCTCTATGGTCGAGCGGGTTTCATGTTGCAATGCACTCTAGCCCATCGGCCCGCATCGGCAGAGTGATTTTGCACCCGGTGCATCTCCGGCGCTATGGTCACGGTCCGAATCCTCGCTTCCGGAAAGCCGCGTTCAGCATATGATAGCTTCGATTGCCCATCTCGGGCTGCTCGACGACGAGGATATCCGGCTCGACATCGCTGCGCTCGAATTGAGCGCGCTCGATCATCAGGGGATTGCGCTGGAGCCCTATTTCGAGCGGCTCGATACGCTCGAATCCGAGCTCGCCGATGCGGGCGAAGAAACCGGGTCGAGCGCGGAACGGGCGGCGCTGCTCGCCCGCGTGCTTGCCGAGCGTCACGGCTTCACGGGTGACAGCGAAAGCTATGACGCGCCGCTCAACGCCGACATGATCCGCGTCCTCGATCGGCGGCGGGGCCTGCCGGTCAGCCTGTCGATCCTCTATGTGTCGCTCGCCCGAAGGCTCGGCTGGGATGCCGATGCGCTCAATACACCGGGGCATGTCCTTGTCCGCGTCGGACCGCCCACCGATCCGGTGGTGATCGACCCCTTCCATGACGGGGTGACCGTTACGCCCGTCGCGCTGGTCAACCTGATTCGCCGCGCGCTCGGCCCCACCGCTGCGGTGGATCAGATGCATGTCGCGCCGATGTCGAACCGAATGGTGTTGGTGAGGCTGTTGCTGAACCAGGCGAGCCGGGCCGAGCAGGACGGCGACAGCGGCCGGGCGATGGCCGTCTATGAGCGGCTGGTCGAAGTGGCGCCCGCGCACGGACAGGGCTGGTGGGACCTGGCCCGACTGCAGCTCGGCGCCGGAAAGGTCGAGGAGGCCCGCGTCAGCCTGAGCGCGATGCTGGAGATCACCCGCGACGCCGAAACCCGCGGGCATGTCTCGGCGGCGCTGGCGGGGCTTGCAGGGCGCTAGCCGGGGACATGGGCGTTTCCGGTCCGACGGCAGGTCAGCCGTCGAGCAGTGCGAGTACCTGTGCCGCGAGCGTGACCGGATTGAACGGCTTGGTGATCACGCCCCTGGCGCCCAGCGCGATATAGCCGTTGATATCCTGAGTGCGCGCGCGCGCCGTAACGAAGATCACCGGCAGCGCCTCGGTCGCCGGATCGGCGCGGAGCGCGGCGAGAATATCGGGGCCGGTCAATCCCGGCATCATCACGTCGACCATCACCAGATCGGGCCACCAGCCGCGGTCCTCCAGCATGGCGAGCGCCCGCTCGCCCGAGTCCGCGGTCCTGACGTCGATTCCGGGTCGCAATCTCAACGCCATTTCGACGATCAGCCGGATGTCGGCCTCATCATCGACATAGAGGATGCTGAGCTTTTCGGTCATTGCGGTCCACCTCGGCGATCGACGATGTCAAGGACGGTCGCGGTGAGTTTGGGCAGCGCACGGCGCGATTTCACGAGGACCGCGTCGGCCAGCTGGCGGACCTCCTCGCCGATTTCCTGCGCTGAATAGACGATCACCGGCAGCGGCTTGTCCCATCGCTTGATGTCGGCGAGCAGCGACTCTCCGGATCCGTCGGGCAGGCCGAGGTCGAGGACGATCGCATCCGGCCGCCGTTCTTCGAGGATCGCCCGTGCCGAGGCGAGGCTGGTCGCGCCGAACAGCAGCCCGCGCCCCGCGAGCGCCGCCGCGAACAGCTCGCGCGAATCGTCGTCGTCGTCGATGTGGAGGATCATCGCCTTGCGTTGGTCCGATCGCCGGATCGCGCGCTGAACGAGCTGGATCAGGCGCGGCGGATCGAATGGCTTCATCAGCCAGCCCGCATAGGTCTCGCCGTCCACATCGGACGCCGGAGTTGTGCCCGAGATGACGATGACTGGCAGGCGACGCGTATCAGGATCGACCTTCAGCGCGCGGATCACGTCCATGCCGTCGGCATCGGCGAGGGTTAGATCGAGCAGCGCGACGTCATAATGCTGCGAGCGCGCATGGGCGATAGCGTCGCGCACTGTCGTCACCAGATCGCTCGCATAGCCGTGTGCGGTCAGGATCGACTGGATGGTGCGTCCGGCATCGCCATCGTCCTCGCAGATCAGGAGTCGGCCCGACGCTCTGTGGCCCGCCGCACCGTGTGCGGTGTCGCGCGGCACGCTGAAGGCGAAGCGGGCGCCACCCTCCGCCCGATTCTCGAACGAGATGTCGCCGCCATGGCTGCGGACGATCTCGCGCGATATGGCGAGGCCGAGCCCGGTACCCGCGATTGTCTGCCCGCTCGATCGGGCGCCCTGGGCGAAGCGGTTGAAGATCGTCTTGGCGAATTCGGGGTCGATACCCGGGCCGCTGTCGGTGATCTGGATGATATGATCCTCGCCGCCGATCAACTCGAAGGCGACCGTCGAACCCTCGGAAGAGAATTTGATCGCGTTGGACAGCAGGTTGCTCGCAACCTGGATCAACCGCTCGGCATCGGCGCAGGCCATCACCGGTTCGCACGGCGCGCGCATGTCGATGGTGATGCCGCGCCGCTCGGCCAGCCCCTGCATCGCGTCGAGCGTCCGCGTCATGACGTCGCGCAGGTCGATCACGGCATAGTCGAATGCCATCCGTCCTTTGCGGATCTGGTCGATGTCGAGAATATCGTTGATCAGGCGGATCAGGCGCTGGCTGTTGGTTTCGGCGATTTCGGCGAGACGCTGCGCGGCGTCGGGCAGGGGCCCCGCTGCCCCGCTGCGCAACAGCCCGAGCGACCCGACGACCGATGTCAGCGGGGTCCGCAGTTCGTGGCTCACCGTCGAGATGAAATCGTCTTTGATGCGTTCGATCTCGCGGCGCGCGGTGGCGTCGCGCAGCATCGCCACGATATGGATGCCGTCGGGTAGCGGCATCGTGCCAAGCACGATGTCCACCGACACCACCGCCCCCTGGCTGTCGCGGCCGGATACGTCAATGCGCTCGGGTTTGAACAGCTTGCCATCGATCAGGCCGAGCCGCACCAGGAAGGGCCCCTCGCCGGGCGCGATGTCAACCAGCGTGGAGATGTCGCGGCGCAGAAGATCATCGGCGGTGTAGGCGAACATCCGCTCCGCCGCCGGATTGATCGTCTCGATGCCACCGCTCGGGTTGATCAAAATGATGGCATCGGTTGCCGCGTCGAAGATTGCCTGCTGGCGGGCGGCTGTTTCCTCGCGCTGGCGGACGTAGAGGTTCTGCAGGCGCCGGCTACGGCCGATCATGAACCCCAAAATGCCCGCCGCGATCCCGATAAACGCGATCGTGCTCCAGATGATCTGAAGGTTCTCCCTGCGGCGCGTATCTTCGGCGCGGTTGGCTTCGGCCAGTTCGGCCGCGCCGCGCCGGTCCATCCGGGCGATGACGACACGGATGTCGTCCATCAGCCGCTTGCCGAGCCCCTCGCTCAGCCGCGCGGCGGCGGCGGCGGGACCTCCGCGGTCGCGAAGCTCGATTACCGATTGCATCTCGCTGAACTTGGCGTGGATCAGCCGATCCAGCCGCCGCATGTCGGCGGCGGCCGGGCCTTGCTGCGGCGTCAGCTGCCCGACCCGGCTGAGATGGGCATCAAGGTGCGCCCGGCCCTGCGAATAGGGTTGCAGGAAGCTTGGCTGGCCGCTGATCAGATAGCCGCGCTGGCCGGTTTCGGCGTCCTTCAACAGAGAGAAAAGCTGATCGATCTGACGCTGATATTCCAGCGACGACTGAATCTTGGCGCGCGTCGCGTTGCCGTGCAGTCCCTGATCGAGGAGCCAGTACATCATTCCCGCTAGTAGCAGCGGGCCGATCGCAGTGATCATCGCGATCTGCCACCAGCTCGGCTTGATCGGCTGATGGCGCGGCACGCGGACGATCATGATGGATTGAGCAACGGCCGTACCATCAGGATTGCCTGAGTCCGATTGGTTACGCCGAGCTTACGGAAAATCGCGGAAAGATGCGCCTTGATCGTTGCCTCGCTGACGCTCAGATCGGCGGCGATCTGCTTGTTCAGATCACCGCTCGCCAGCGCCAGCAGAACGCGACGCTGCGCCGGCGACAGGCTGTCCATCCGCTTGCGGAGGCTGCTTGCCTGGGCGTCGGGGCCGGGCGAGGGCGGGAAGATCCGTCCGCCGCCCAGGATCATTTCGATTCCCGCGATCGTCGCGTCGAGCGGCTGGCGCTTCGACAGGAAACCGGCGGCGCCGACCGCCTGCGCGGTCGATATCAACTGTTCATTGTCATGGGCCGAAAGGATTACGATCGGGGTTCGGCCGAGCAGGTGCTGGAGCTTGAAGAAGCCGGCAAAGCCGTTGGAATCGGGCAGTTCATAGTCGAGGATGAGCAGGCGATAGCCGGTGTTGCGATGGATCAGCGCCTCGGCCTCGGCGATCGTCCCCGCGACATCGACGGCGTAGCCCGGATGTCGGGCGCGCATCGCAAGCTGTATGCCCTCCCGAATGAGCGGATGGTCGTCCGCTACCAATAGCCTTCCGATCGTCACCTTCTTTTATCCCCGGCCATTTTTCGCCGGCTCCCCCCGGCCGCCTTCCTCCCCCGATGCCCGACCAATGGCTAATAGCGGGAAGGTTGATTGAGAGATACCATCGCGCGGCAGGATCGAAAGATAAATCATGGAAAAATACGGTATTCTCCTTATCGACGACGAACCCGCCTATCATGCGATCGTCGATGCCGTGCTCGGCCCTACCGGCGCCGCGATCGCCCATGCTGACGACACCGAATCGGCTCTCGATGCCGTCAAAGCGCGGGCGTTCGATCTGATCCTGATGGACATTCAGCTGGGCGCGTCCGACGGCTATGCGACGACCGCCGCGATCCGCGCCGCGCAGCCCTGGGCCGTGGCCTGCCCGGTGATCGCCTTCACGACCTTGCGGCCGGAACAGGGCGAGCGCCATTTCGTCGATCGCGGGTTTGACGGCTGGCAGCCCAAACCCTTCACCGCGGGGGAGTTGCTGGCGGTCGCGCGGCGCTGGCTCGGCGACGATGCGATCGGTTCGCCGCAGGCGACAGGTGACGAACGGCTGGCGACATTGCTGGGTGAGGAGGGCGCGCGCGCGATGATCGAACGGTTATACGCGAGCCTTGCCGAGGCGGTGGCGGCGATCGATGCGGGCGCCGATCCCGGTCCGAAGGGACATAGCATGGGGGGGCTCGCCGGCACGCTGGGCTTTCCCGCGCTCAGCGCCGCCTGGCTGTCGCTGCAGGACAGCGCCGATGCCTGGCCGACGGTGCGGGCGATGACGATCGAGGCGATCGGACGACGCGACCCGGGGAAGGACGGATAGTCCGGGGGCTTGACCGGCGCGGGCCATGCCGCCAAGCGGCGGCGCGACGGATAGGCCGCTCCGGGAACTGCGATGCGCGAAACCTACATATTGACGCTGTCCTGCGTCGACCATCCCGGCATCGTCGCGGCGGTATCGACCTCGCTTGCGCGGCACGGCGCGAACATCCTTGAGGCGCAGCAGTTCGACGACCTGCTGACCGGGCGCTTCTTCATGCGGGTCGAGTTCGCGCTGGTCGGCGGCGCGGGCATCGCGCAGCTGGAGGCGGGCTTCGCGCCGGTCGCCGCCGATCACGGCCTCGAACACCGTTTCCGCGCCGCCGCGACGCGCAAGAAGGTGCTGCTGCTCGCGAGCCGGTTCGACCATTGCCTCGCCGACCTGCTCTACCGCTGGAAGATCGGCGAGCTGGCGATGGAGCCGGTCGGGATCGTCGCCAATCATCCGCGCGAGACCTATGCCCATCTCGATTTCGGCGACATTCCCTTCCATTTCCTGCCGGTCGGCAAGGCCGACAAGCCGGCGCAGGAAGCGCGGATCAAGGCGATCGTCGAAGCGAGCGGCGCCGAACTGGTCGTGCTCGCACGCTACATGCAGATCCTGTCGGACGACCTTGCGGGCTTCCTGGCGGGGCGCTGCATCAACATCCACCACAGCTTCCTGCCCGGCTTCAAGGGCGCGAAGCCCTATCATCAGGCGCATGCGCGTGGGGTGAAGCTGATCGGCGCGACCGCGCATTTCGTCACCCCCGAGCTCGACGAGGGGCCGATCATCGAGCAGGACACCGAACGGGTCAGCCACCGCGACACCCCCGACGACCTGGTCCGCAAGGGCCGCGACATCGAACGCCGCGTCCTCGCCAGCGCGGTGCGGGCGGTGCTGGAGGACCGGGTGCTGATGAACGGCGCGACGACCGTGGTGTTCAGCTAATCTGAGGCCCCTCCCCTGAAGGGGAGGGGAGATAATCATCTGAACATCCCCATGATCTCCGCGCCGCGCTTCGCCTTGAGCACGCCGCAGCTGTTGATCTGTTCGACCGTCCGGTCGAGGCCGAGCACGCCGCGCTTGTGCTGTTCGACCTTCGGGCGCAGCGCGGCCTCGACCGCCTTCGCCTGTTCGACCGAGCAATAGCGCCCCGGGATCGACGGCAGCCGCGATCCCGAGAAGATGCCGTTGCTCTTCGCCAGCTCGTCATAATTTGCGACGACCCAGCCATAGGCCATGTCGCGTGTCGCGGGTTCGAGCGCGAGGATCGTCAGCAGATTGGCCTTGTCGCCGACCCGCACGCGCTTGTCGCCGAGCTGGCCGAGCAGCCACTGCCCGGTCGCGGCGTCGTTGGTGCCGCCCAGCGCGCCGATCGCGCTGTCGCGGAACAGCGTGTCGTCGCTGCTCACCGCCTTGTCGAACAGCGCCTTCACCGCACGTTTGCCGCCGAGCCCGAGCCAGGCGCTGAGCCCGTCGGACAGGAAGCTCTGGTCGAGCGCGCCCTTGTCGCCGTCGAGCCAGGCGCCCGCCGCGGCGGCAAGCCGCGTGCGCAGCCCCACGTCGCCGGCCTCGCCCGCGACCAGCGAGACGAGGTCGGCGCGCAGCTTCTGCCGGTCGGCAGGGTCGGCGGCGTGCGCGCCCGCCTTCGGATCGAAGCCGATCGCGGTGAGCTTTGGTGCATAGGTCGCCGCCATGAAGGCGCGGTAGCGGGGCAGCGCCGCGCCGGCGATCAACGCGCGCTGGCGCAGCGCCGCGAGCCGCAGCCCGCCCTCGACCGCCGCGACCGAATAGTCGTTGCCGGCCATTGTCCGGGTGGCGTCGAGCAGCAGCGCAGGCGCCACTTCGCCCGCGCGGAACCCCGCCCACAGGCTGTCGGTGAGCGCCGACGCCTCGCCGGGCTCGAGCGTCGCCGCCCCGGCGATCAGCGCGCGCCATTCGGCCTCGGGCAGCGAGAAGCGGTAATAGCCGGTGCCGCCCGCATTGGGCATGATCGCGCCGGGCCCGGTCTTCAACAGCGTCGATGGCGTGTCGAGCAGGGTGCAGTCGCGCGTCGTGCCCTGGCGGACGCACAGCGGGATGATCCAGCTCTGCTGCGCCATATCGGTGCCGAGCAGCGCAAAGCGCTTCTGGGTGGCGGTGAGCCCGGCGGCGGTGCGTTCGAAGCGGATCACCGGAACGCCCTGCTGGCCGATGAAGCTTTTGAGCGCGTCGAGCACACGCGGGTCATGTGCGGCGTCGGCAAGCGATCCGAAAAATTGTTCGGTGGTCGCATTGCCATAGGCGTAGCGCTTGAGATGGAGGCGGACGCCGTCGCGGAACTTCTCGTCGCCCAGCCAGGCGGCGATCATCGCGACGACATGCCCGCCCTTGCCATAGGTGACCTGATCGAAGGCGCTGTCGATCTCGCCATTGGTCAGGATCGGGTTGCGGATCGGGCGGCCGGCCTTCAGCGCGTCGATGTTCATCGCCGCGAACCCCTCGTCGAGCGCGCCCGCCCAGATCTTCAGGTCGGGGCGCCATTCGTCGCCGATCCGGTAGCCCATCCAGTTGGCGAAGCTCTCGTTCAGCCAGATGTCGTCCCACCAGGCGGGGGTGACGAGATCGCCGAACCACTGGTGCGCCAGTTCGTGCGCGACGATCATGCCGAAGTTCTTTTTCTGGTCGGTCGACGCGCCCTTGTCGAGCAGCAGGATCGGGTCGCCATAAATGTCCGCCCCGGCATTCTCCATCGCGCCGGGCATCACCGGCGATCCGATCTGGTCGAGCTTCGGGAAGGGGAAGGCGGTGCCGAAATATTTTTCGAGCAGGGTGACGATCGGCGCGGTGTTCTCCAGCGCGAAATCGAGCTTGTCCTTATATGGTTGGGTGCCGACGATGCGGATCGGCAGCGGCGTGTCGCGCTGCGCCGTCGCGGGCACGGTGCCGCTGGCGGTGGCGAAGGGTCCGACGACGAAGGCGACCAGATAGGTCGGCAGCGGCCGGCTCGGCTCGAACATATGGCGGACGAGATCGCCGGCCTTGCTGGTGCCTACCGCCGGGGAATTGGTGAGCGCGGTCAGGCCGGGCCGGGTGGTCAGCGAGACGGTGAACGGGGTCTTGTAGCCGGGCTGGTCGAAGCCGGGAAAGGCCGCGCGGGCGTCGATCGACTGGAACTGCGTCCAGGCATAATATTCCTCGCCCACCTTGATCCGGTAG
The DNA here is from genome assembly GCA_947085315.1 of uncultured Sphingomonas sp. Lineage (GTDB taxonomy): Bacteria > Pseudomonadota > Alphaproteobacteria > Sphingomonadales > Sphingomonadaceae > Rhizorhabdus. The sequence goes on from CAMTVW010000001.1 coordinate 105,523, forward strand.
AGCCCCGCCGCGCTGTCGCCGAAGGGCGCGTCATAGTCGAAGATCAGGGTCGCCTTGCCCGCCGGCAGCACGCCATCGAAATCGAGCCGCGCGACGCCCGAATCCTCGACCTGCGTATAGGTCGCGCTGATCGCCTTGCCGCCGACCTTCGCGGTGACCGCCGACACGGAGAGATCGCGGCCGTGCAGATAGAGCGAACGGGTCGCGCCCTTCAGCGTCACGTCGATCTCGGCATGCCCCGAGAAACGCTCCCGATCGGGCAGGACGGTCAGGTCGAGCCGATAGGCCAGCGGGGTGGCGGCGTCGGACAGGATGCCGAGCGGGATCGGCCCGGCATCGGCTGTGGCCGCGGGCTGGGCGGCGGAAGCGGCGGCGGGCTGGGCCGCCGACAGCGAAACCGAAATGGCCGCCAGAGCGACGGCGGCGAGAAGCTTTTTCATGGGGCACCCTCTGGACGAGATGCCGGGGTTGTATAGTCGAGTAATACAGCTGGCAAGGCGGGCGAATGCGGGGTGATTTCCGGGTGCATGGGGTTGTGTGTTCGTTTTTTTATTTTTTCGGGTTGGTGCCTGAACCGGCGAGGGCCTTTCCTGCGTGCATTCGCGTCCAGCTTCACCGGGTGCCGGAGCGCGGCCAGCGGCGTTGCCGGCGCTGTGCCTGAGTCAGGGCGCGTCAGCGCAGGGGGGGGGCGGTCGTCAACATCTCATCCATCGGCACTGCGTAGCAGCGCGCTTCCTACATCTAAAGAACGAAAAAGGAACACGCGCGATCAGGGCGGGTTGCTCGCCGGGTCCGAAATCCCCGGTCGGTTGGGAGCATTACGCATGCCGCCGGCCGGGTGCCTTTGGAAAGCTCGCTGCAACCTTCCCGGTTGCGCGAGCTTTGCGATGCTCCGATCCCGCCGTCGCGCGTCCCACTGGCTTGCCGCGTTCTACGGATATGCTGCGGCCAGCGGTCCTCCATTGATGTGAGGCGACCTAATATTCTTTATGGGGGAGGCTTGCGGGCCGATGCCGCCGCGTTCTGTAGCCGTTTATGAGCAAGCCGGTTGCTACTGGCGAGTTTGCGCTGCAGAATGTTGCAGATCGGGGCTTGGGGGAGCCACTATGACTGGTTCGTCACACGCTGACCTCTACTTTGCTGCGATTGTCGAAGATGCTTTTGAAGCCATCATATCCAAGGATTTGGCTGGCCGGATTGTGTCGTGGAACAAGGCGGCACAGCGTCTGTTCGGTTGGTCTGCCGAAGAGATAGTCGGAGATTCTATCCGTCGACTCGTCCCGAAAGACAGGCAGCGAGAAGAGGATGATATCCTATCGCGCGTCAGCGCCGGCGAACTGGTTGCTAAGTTTGAGACCTTGCGACGACGAAAAGACGGCGACGTAATTCCGGTGGCGCTCACGATATCGCCAGTCCGGGACCGGGCTGGCCAAATTGTAGGAGCCTCGAAATTCGCCCATGATATTGCCAATGACCTCAAGATTCGGTCCCAGCTTGCCGATAGCGAAGAGCGCTTCCATTCCTTGGCGGAAAATATCCCTCAGCTGGCCTGGATGGCTGACAGAGATGGCTGGATATTCTGGTATAATAAGCGCTGGTTCGACTACACCGGCACGACCCTGGGTGAAATGGAAGGTTGGGGTTGGGTAAAGGTCCACCATCCCGACCATGTGGAGCGTGTTACCAAGCGCATCCAAAAAAGTTGGGACGAGGGCACAGCCTGGGAAGACACGTTTCCCCTCCGATCGGCGGATGGCCAATATCGTTGGTTTCTCTCTCGCGCACTTCCAATCCGCGACGAGTCGAACCGAATAAAATGCTGGTTTGGCACGAATACCGACATCACGCTCCAGCGCGATCATGAGCGGCAGATCGAGATGTTAATGGGCGAATTGAATCATCGTTCCAAAAACATGGTGTCAGTGATTCAAGGCATAGCAAGGCGGACCATGGCGCCCGCCGGGCGGCCGCTGCTGGACGCATTCGAACAACGACTGTCAGCTATCGGCGCCAATCTCGACCTCCTGACGCGACGGGGATGGAGGGGCGCTCCGATCGGTGAAATCATCCATTCGCAGCTGTCCCATTTTCAGGACCTTGTCGGCGACCGCATTCAACTTGTCGGCTCGGCGGAATTTGTCATTAATTCGCATGCCGCCGAGGTGATTGGTCTCGCTATCCATGAACTAGCGACCAACGCGGGTAAATATGGAGCTTTGTCCAACAATTTCGGCAAGCTGTTGATCGAATGGGGGATTACGGCCGATCGGGAGGAACTTTTCATCCAGTGGACCGAATCCGGAGGCCCGCACGTCGTGTCGCCCACCAAGAACGGTTTCGGCTCGGTAATTATCTCGAGAAACCCCCAGCGCACCCTATCGGCGCTGATTGAACTGGATTATCCAGTTGAAGGCCTGATCTGGAAGTTCAGAGCTCCAATGCGACGCCTCATTATCAAGGAGGCCGATATCTAATGGCCTGGCCGATATGCGCGACGATTCTGGTGAATATCCCCTATCGCGGTATTTGCCTCAATAGCGGACGAACTCACAACCTCCCATTGGCGGCGATCCTTGGCGTGACTGAATGACCGCCGTTTTCCGAAGGAGAATAGCGATAATGCTGTGAACTTGGCCTAAAAATATGCTCGCCACACATTTACCGCCCGCCTCGGCCCTCCAGCCAATGGTAACCGCGCATTCAATCCCCATATAGGCGAAGACTGACGCGGAGATTGCATGGCATTTCAGATAAAGCGGAAGGGCCCGGCGAAGGCCGACCTTCTTACCGAAGACCGATATGAGGACGCTATTCATGTGGCGGCCGGGCTCATTCGTGAGCAGATCGCCAGGACGCGGACGACGGTGACGAACCTGAAGACCGGCGAGACTCTGGATGAGGATGAGATCGAAGAGGCGGCGATCTCGATCGGGCCGCGCAAACGCAGGACGAATGTCCCGGATCGGAATGTCCAGGATCAGGAAGCCAAGTCGGCCTGACCCCGGCGGCCCTTTGCGGTGGCCGCATCGGCCGGTAACGCTCGACGCTGCGGCGGCGGGGTGATAGCGGAACCGTCGGGTGGGCCGATCCCTGCCCAAGTTAAGTCCCCAGTCCGGAGTAACCGTCACGGCACGCAAACCCAATTATGATTTCGAGCGCCGCGAGCGCGAACGGAACAAGGCCGCCGATGCGGTCAAGAAGGCGCAGGCCAAGGCGGACAAGAAGGCGGCCGAACAGGACGTGCCGGAGGCTGCGATCGACCGGGTCGATTAGGGTTCTGGTCCAGCGGGGGACGGCGCATGACCGCTATGCCCCCGCGGCCATTGAATTTCCGACATTCGTCCCCATATCTGTTTCGCTAACGTCGCTTGCGACGGAAATTTGATACCTTCGGGCAGATATTTTCCTCTCCGCGCTACCTGGCTCCGCTGGTGTCTTGCCAGCGGCATCTCGTTTTCGTGAAAGGAAACAGCTCATGGCTATCGGCAAAGTTAAATTCTTCAATATCGACAAGGGTTACGGCTTCATCGCCAATGAGGATGGATCGGGCGACAGCTTTGTCCATATCAGCGCGGTCGAGCGCGCCGGCATGTCGACGCTGACCCAGGAACAGCGGGTCAGCTATGACCTGGAGAAGGACCAGCGCGGCAAGATGTCCGCGGTCAATCTCGCGGCGGCCTGAGCCGTCGAACCCGGGGGGATCGACGATCCCCCCCGGGCGTCGCGGCCGACCCCTTCGTCGCTCGTATCGGAGAAGCAGCATGTCCCGCGCCCTGAACATCAACGCGACCGAAGCGCATGTCGTCGCGACCTGCTCGAAGAAGCACGCGCCGATCAGCGCGATCGAAACGCTGCAGTCGGGCGGGACCCGCGTGGTCCTGAACAACGCGATCGACACCGCGATCATCCGCAAGGCCTATGGATCGAAAATCCTTACCGGGACGGTCCGTCGCATGCCGATCCGGCTGGCCTATCAATAAGGCCGATCGCGGGGTGGCGTGGGACGGGGAACTGGTCCGCGCCTGGCTGGAGCGCCGCTGCGCCGCCGCCAGGATCGATCAGGCCGCCGCCGACAAGCGCGGATATACCGCGCAGGACGATTATGACAAAGCCGCCGCCGAGGAATGGGTCTGCCGCATCATCCTGAAGGCCGCGCAATGCACGAACGACCAGGCTGCTTTCGCCGGGCGCCTGAAGGAGCTGATCGCTCAGGACGACTATCCGGTCACCGGCATCCATGATGACCGCCGGTTCGAGCGATATGTTCGATCCCATCTCAGAAAATTGAGCAGCATGACCCGCGCGAACGAGGGGTTCGCCAAATTGTCGCACCATCAGTGACGCCGTGGCGCGATATGCGCGTCGGGGGAACAGCCGTGGCATGCGGGGCATTGTCCCGCGCGAGCGGCAAGGAGGCACGGCATATGACGCGCGGCGTATGACCGACGACAGGGCCGGCCGGCGCTGGTGGGAGCGCGGCGTGATCTATCAGATCTATCCGCGATCGTTCCAGGACAGCGATGGCGACGGTATCGGCGATCTTGCCGGGATCGCGGCGCGGCTTGACCATGTCGTGGCGCTGGGGGTCGACGCGATCTGGCTGTCGCCGATCTTTCCGTCGCCGATGGCCGATTTCGGCTATGATGTGGCGGATTATTGCGGGGTGGAGCCGCTGTTCGGCGACCTTGCGGCGTTCGACCGGCTGATCGCGGCGGCGCATGCGCGCGGGCTGAAGCTGCTGCTCGATTTCGTCCCGAACCACAGTTCGGACCAGCATCGATGGTTCGTCGAGAGCCGGCGTTCGCGCGACAGCGCGAAGCGCGACTGGTATATCTGGCGCGATGCGGCGCCGGACGGCGGCCCACCCAACAACTGGATCAGCGATTTCGGCGGTTCAGCCTGGGAATGGGATGCGGCGACCGGCCAATATTATCTTCATGCCTTTCTGAAGGAACAGCCCGACCTCAACTGGCGCAACCCCGATCTGCGCGCGGCGATGATGGATGTGCTGCGCTTCTGGTTCGATCGCGGCGTCGACGGGTTCCGGATCGACGTGCTCTGGCACATCGTCAAGGCTGAAGGGCTGCCCGACAACCCGCTGAACCCCGGCTGGCGGCCGGGCGACCGCGACCGCGACCGGATGATCCAGCGCCATTCGACCGACCAGCCCGAGGCGCACGCGATTTCGGCCGAGTTCCGCGCGCTGGCCGACAGCTATGGCGATAAGGTGCTGATTGGCGAGATATTCCTGCCCAACGACGCGCATGCGCGCTGGTATGGCACGGCCGACCGGCCGCAGGTCCATCTGCCGTTCAATTTCCAGCTGGTCGAAAATGCGTGGGACGCTGCGCCGCTGCGGCGGGTCATCGCCGACTATGCGGCGTCGCTGCCCGATTTCGGCTGGCCCAACTGGGTGATCGGCAGCCATGACGCGCCGCGCATCGCCGCGCGGATCGGCGAGGCGCAGGCACGGGTCGCGGCGATGCTGCTGCTGACCCTGCGCGGGACGCCGACGCTCTATCAGGGCGATGAGATCGGCATCGGCGAGGTCGCCATCCCGATCGACCGCATCCGCGATCCGCAGGAGCTGCGCCAGCCCGGGATCGGCATCGGCCGCGACCGTTCACGGACACCCATGCCGTGGGACGCCACCGCCTTTGCAGGGTTCAGCAGCGTCGAACCCTGGTTGCCGCTCAATCCCGACTGGCCGACGCGCAATGTCGCCGCGCAGGACCGCGATCCCGGATCGATGCTCGCGCTGTACCGCGATCTCCTGGCGCTGCGGCGGTCGCACGACGCGCTGTCGATCGGCGACTTCCGGCTGGTCGATGGCGATGCCGACGTGCTGGCCTATGAGCGCCGCCATGGGACGGAACGGCTGTTGATCGCGCTTAACCTGGGCGCCGAGCGGCGCGCGCTGCCGATGCCGGCCGATGTCGTCGGCATGGACATGCTCGCCTCGACCTTGCCCGCGCGTGTCCTTGACCAAACGCTCGGCCCGGCCGAGGGATTGGTGCTGCGCGTGGTGGAGACGAAATCGACATGAGGCTTGCCATGCTCGCGCCGATCGCCTGGCGAACACCCCCGCGCCATTACGGGCCCTGGGAACTGGTCACCAGCATGTTGACCGAGGCGCTGGTCGCGCGCGGCGTGGACGTGACCCTGTTCGCGACGCTCGACAGTCTGACGGCGGCGAAGCTCGATGGCGTCGTTCCCGCGGCCTATAGCGAGGACCCGTCGATCGACGCGAAGGTGTGGGAATATCGGCACCTGGCGCATCTGTTCGAACAGGCCGGCCGTTTCGACATCATCCACAATCAGGCGGACTTTCCCGCGCACGCTTTCGCGCGGCTTGTCGACACGCCGATCGTCACGACGATCCACGGCTTCTCGTCGGACCGCATCCTGCCGATGTACGCACCCTTTCAGGATCGCATAGCCTATGTCGCGATCAGCGAGGCCGATCGCCATCCCGACCTGCGCTATGCCGCGACGATCCACCACGGCATACCGATCGCCGATTTCGCCTTTGATCCGGTCGGCTCGGACGACCTGCTGTTCTTCGGCCGCATCCACCCCGACAAGGGCGCAGCGGAGGCGATCGCGGTGGCGCGCGAAGCGGGTCGGCGGCTGAACATGTACGGGATCGTCCAGGACGACGATTATTATCGCCGCACGGTGGCGCCCGCGCATGACGGCGTGTCGATCGCCTATCATGGTCCGGTCGGCGGGGCCGAACGGGTGGCCGCGCTGGGCAAGGCCCGCGCGCTGCTCCACCTTGTCAACTTCGACGAGCCGTTCGGCCTGTCGGTGATCGAGGCGATGGCCTGCGGCACCCCGGTCATCGCCACAAGGCGGGGATCGATGCCCGAGCTGATCGACCATGGCGTCACCGGCTTCCTGGTCGACAGCCAGGCCGAAGCCGTCGCGGCGATCGCGCGGATCGGCGAGATCGACCGCGCCACGGTGCGCCGCGTGGCGGCCGAACGCTTTGGCGTAGAGGCGATGGCCGAGGCCTATATGGGGCTGTACCGGCAGGTCATCGCCGAGCGGCGCACCTCGTCGGGCCTGGCGCGCAGCGCGATGGTGCACGCCGATTCCAAACCGCCGGTTCTCCTCGCTTTTTGAGCGAGCCCGCCATCAATGGTTCGCCGCGATCGCCTGATCGATCGCATCGATCGCGGGGCGGCCGACCGGCGCACCGGCCATCTTCGGCATCCGCGCCTCGATCGGGCGCAGCCATGATCCGGCCTGCGCGCCGATGGCGATCTGCGGGTTCGACGGGATCAGCCTGCCGCGCGCCTCCCATGTGCCGACCAGTCCGCGCGCTTCGCCGAAGGCGGCGGCGAGCGGCTGGTTCCTGCGCAGCGCGTGGTTGATCAGCGCGTCGCCGAAGAAGGTCCAGTCATTGTCGGAGGCGCAGCCGAACGAGGTGCGGTCGGCCGCCGCCGCCGTCATCACCACGCCTTCCGAAGACGAAAGCGTGGGGACGAATATGCCCGAGAAGCAGGCGCTGATGATCACCAGCCGGTTGCGCAGACCGCCGTGGCGCAGGACATAGTTGAGCCATGACGGCGGCAGATTGGCGAGCAAGGCGCCCTGATCGCGCCAGGCTATGCCGGTCGGGGTGCCGTGCGCGGTGATGTAGAGGATCAGCGCATCCTCTTCAGGGTTCATGACCTTCGCGACGCGGCCGAGCGCGGCTTCGAGGGTTTCGAGGCTGCCGCGCGGCAGCGGATCGATGCTGCGGCCATCATAGCCGGCGAGCAGCAGCGTCCGCCCGGCGGCGTCATAGCGTCGCGCCAGCACCCGCGCCGCCTCACGCGCTTCGCGTGCGAACACCGGATCGCTGTCGAGCGCGGCGACGACCACATAGGCATCGACCATGCCCGGCCGCTGCGGTGCCAGCCCGTCGGCCGCGGCGGCGAGGCGGCGGCGGTCGACATCGGTGATGCCGAGACCGGGAGGCGGGTTCGAGCCGGCGGCCGTCGCGATCAGCGCAACGCTCACCCAGAAGCAGAGCCATGTGGCCGGCCGCGCGATCATCGGTCTTCGCCCCCACCCCGAAACCCGTTGGGGAGAGACTGGCGCAAGCGCGGGATCTTTTAAAGGGTCTTGTCGGTCAGAGCCCTATGCGGCGGGTCGCGGATGTCAGGCGGAAAGCCGCTCCCGGGTCATCCTGAGCGTGATGATAACGCCTTCGATGCACCAGTCATAGGCGATCGAACCGCGGAGCTGGCCGGCGATGCTGCGGTTCACGAGCGCGCTGCCGAACCCGTCCTGCCGCGATGGCGGGGTGACCGGCGGGCCGCCGCGTTCGGTCCAGAGCAGGACGATGTCCGCCCCGTCGTCGGCGCAGGTCAGGTTGAGGGTGCCCGCGCCATCGGAGAGCGCGCCATATTTCAGCGAATTGGTCGCCAGTTCGTGGATGATGAGCGCGAGCGTCGTCGAGGTTTTCTCGCCAATGCCCATACGCGGCACCGCCACGCGGATGCGGCCCGCGAACGCGCCCTGATCGTCATAAGGGGCGAGCAGCACCGCGAGCAGATCGCCCAGCAGCGCCGCATGGCCATCGCTCCCCGCGATCGGGCGGACGAGGTTATGGGCGCGACCGAGGGCGGTGAGCCGGCCGGTCAGTTCTTCGGCCATGTCTTCCTTGCTCTGCGCCGACCGTGACGACATCGCGGTGAGGCCGGAGGCGATGGCGAGCAGATTCTTGACGCGGTGGCTCATCTCGCCGGCAAGCAGTTCGTGGCCTTCCTCGGCCTGTTTGCGGCCTGTTACGTCGAGGAATATCCCGGTCATGGTCCGGTCGATCATGCCCACATCGCCGCCCTGGCCGCGCGCCGATATCCAGCGGATCTCGCTGTCCAGCATGATGCGGAAGTCGATCTCATAGGCGCCCGGATTGGCACGGGTGGCGGCGAATGCGGCACGCACCCGGTCGCGATCGGCCGGGTGGATATGCATCGAAAGGTCTTCGAAGGTGACGTCGATGCCGTCCCCGAGCCCCCACAGGTCATAGGCGCGCGCGTCCATGTGGAGCGCGTCGCTGTCAACGTCCCAACGCCAGAGCGCCACCTCGGCCGCGTCGATCGCGCGCTGCAACGCGGCCGCGTCCCAGACCGCGGGTTGTTCATTGGTCATGACTGTCTCCGCCGCGCGCGGAGATCTGGGTCACCCGATGCCCGAGGCATGCGAAATGGCGACCCCGTGCGAGACGCGGGGCTTGTAGCATGGCAAGGAGCGCCGCGCCACAAAGCTGGGGGCGGGCGGGTCGCAGTGCGAGGCGGGCATGGCCCGCCCCGCACTAAGCCCGGCGGCTATCCGGCAGATCAGGCCATCCCGGTTTGAACAGGGTCGCGCCGGAGCCTGAAGGGAAGCTCAACCCCTGCCTGCTACAGGCTCTCGGTCTTCAGGAGGCTGACCGCCGGCTCGACGTCGAGATTGGCAACCGTGAAGCCCAGTTCGACACCGGCATAGCTGCCGGTGGCACCGCCGACATAGGTGAAGCTGCCCACGGCATAGACCAGCTGGCCGTCGACACTGTCGCTGCCGAGGGTTTCGCGGGTCGAGATGCTGGCTATGCCCAGCTGGGACAGGGTGAAGAGTTCACCGTCCTGGCTGACGCCGTCGCTGTTGATGTCGCGCCAGGCGAGCAGGCTGGCAAAGGCATCATCTTGCGCATCGACCACCCCATCGACATTGCCGTCGAGCGAGCGCAGCGCTTCGATCGAGTTGCCGAAGCCGAACCCGTCGAAATGTTCGGACAGCACTTCCGACCCGTCCTCGATCGTTCCCGAATGGTCGAGATCGACCACCAGCAGCGCGTCCTGATTCGACACCCAGTCGAGCTGATCGGCATTGCCATCGGCATTCAGGTCGAACGCAAAGCTCGGATCGACCGCCTGGAAATGCGCGCCGTCGCCGTTGAGATCGAGCACCAGCGGGTCGCCGCCCGGCTTGATGAATGAAACCTGGATCTCATAGGTCGTGCTGACCGCAAAGGGCTGATTGGGATAGCTGCCCACGCCGAGATAGTAGGTCCCCGCGTTGAGCGTTGTCGTCAGGAAGGAGTCGAGGCCGGTGAGCGTGCCGTTATCGGAGCCGGCGTCGTCGGCGGAGAAGATCACCGAACCCGTCGACGACAGCAGGTTGAACCAGCTGTCATGCGCGGTGCTGTGGCCGTCATAGTCGAACGCCACCGTCGTTCCGTTCTGGGCGATGGTGAACTTGTAATAATCCCACTGGCCGGCCGAAGAGGTGGCCTGGACCGTGATCGACGGCGACGTGGCGGCGTTGACGCGGTCGATCTCCGGATCGTTCGACTTGGTATAGACGAGGTTCGCCGCGTTCAGATTATAGGCGGTGCCGATCGAGTTGCCCGGTGCCGTGCCAAGCGAATAGGTATTGGCAAGCGACTGGGTGACATCGTTCACGCCGTTGATCGTGATCGTGATCGGCCGGACGCTGCCGTCGATGCTGGTCACGTTCACTGTGTCGGCGAGCGTCTGGCCGGTGTTGAGCGACTGGACGGCGGGCAGGCTGTTGTTCAGGAAATATGCCCAGTTGCCCGAGCTGGAGATGTTCAGCGTGCCGTAATTGCCGGCAAGACCGTTGGCCGCGTTGAACGCCGACTGCCCCGCGTCGGGATCATTGATGGTCAGGGTGCGCGACACCGAGGTCGCCGTATCCTCGGTCACCGATCCGGTAGCAAATCCACCGAAAGTCGGCGCGTCATTGGCGCCCGTGACCGTCCATTGCGCCACTGCCGCGGTGGAAGCGGTGCCGTCCGAGACGGCGTAGTTGACCGACACCGTCGCCGACTGATTCGCCGCCAGCGACTGGAAGGCGCTGTGCGTGGGATCGAGCGTGAAGGTCTTCGCGTCGGCGTCATAGCTGACACCGGCGGGAAGCCCGGCGACATCGACGACCGAGAGGCTGGTCCCAGCATCGACGTCCGAGGCGTTGGCGAGCGCGCCGAGCGTCGAGGCGCCGCCGTCTTCCGCGACGGTCGTGGTCACGGCGCCGGTGACGACCGGTGCGTCGTTGGTGCCGGTCACGGTCCATTGTACCGAAGCCGGCGTGGAAACGGTGCCGTCCGAGACGGCATAGTTGACCGACACCGTCGCCGACTGGTTCGCCGCCAGCGACTGGAAGGCGCTGTGCGTGGGATCAAGCGTGAAGGTCTTCGCGTCGGCGTCATAGCTGACACCGGCGGGAAGCGCGGCGACGTCGACGACCGAGAGGCTGGTCCCAGCATCGACATCCGAAGCGTTGGCGAGCGCGCCGAGCGTCGAGGCGGCACCATCTTCGGCGACGGTAGCGGTGACCGCGCCGGTAATGGCCGGCGCGTCATTGGTGCCGGTAATGCTGACGACGAGCTGGTAGGTCGCGGTGCCGTCGATCGATTTGACGGTCAGGGCATCGGTTACGCCCTCGCCCGCCGTCAGCGCCTGGACGTTGGCGTCGGCATTGCGCAGCGCATAGGTCCATAGCCCGGTTGCCGTGTCGAGCGAGAAGTTTCCATAGGTTCCCGAGGTCGATGCCGGCGCCTGAAAGGCTGCCTGGCCGGTATCGACGTCGGTCACCAGAAGCTTGCCGCCGGCTGTCGCATCGCCGACAGGTGCGCCGCCGGCGATTCCGGCCTCGACGACCGAATTGTCTGCGGTCACCGATGGATCGACCGCGATCGAGGCGGCATCGTTCGCGCCCTGCACCGCGATGGTCGCGACGGCTTCGCTGACATCGCCGTCGGCGTCGGTAACGCTGTAGCTGAAGCTGACATTTTGCTGCTGACCGGCCGCCAGATGATCAAAGGCCGCACCGGTCGAGAAGCTGAAGCTGTTGTCGGCATTCTGGGTGAGGGTACCCGCGCCGACAGGAGCGGTGAGCGCGACGGACTTGACGAGATCGGGTACCTGATCGTTACCGAGCACGTTGATCGTGACGCTGCCATTTTCGCCGACGGTCGCGCTGTCGGCCTGCGCGGTGACGGCTTCGTCCGCGGCGTTCATGACCTGGCCGTCGACGATGACTTCGAGCTTTTCGATATTGTCGATCTTCAGTCCGCTGCTGGCGAAGTTGAACGCCGCGCCATCATCGGCGGGCGAGGTGGCGAACATCGAAAGCAGTCCAGCGAGATCCGCCTGAACATTCGATTGCAACCAGTCGGCCCTCGTCATCTCAAGGCGCAGGCTGTCCTGCTGATCGCCGCCATCATAGAGATCGGATGCGGTCCTGCCGTCGGCATAGTTGTAAACCAGCAGATCGGATCCGCCGCCGCCCTTGACATCGTCACTGCCGGCACCACCCAACAGGGTATCATTGCCGTTATTGCCATGGATTCGGTCGTCGCCGGCACCGCCACTGATATAGTCGGCGCTGTTGTTGCCGTTGATCTTGTCGGCGCCCGCGCCGCCGGAGATCGTATCCCCGCCCGAGGTGCCCGTCACTGCCGCATTGGTAGAAGCCGGTGCCGCGTTATTCTTGATCGATGCCATGGTAACCCCCGTGCGCGAAAAATCGCCGACAGCGTCGCCGTCGTCGTTGGATTTTCAGAGATGAAGAACGCTGCCCTCCGCCGAACGACGGAAGGCTGTCGCTGAACCCCCAATTCACATCCGTTCCACCCCTGGAACAGACTTAATCATCGGTTAACAGGGCTTATTTCAGGCCGCAAGCGGCATGACTGGTTAATCGTCCCAAAACCGATCACCGGTGCTCAGCAATAGGATTTGCCGTCGGGCGGCGGCGCGCTGATCACGAGGCGACGGCTGCCCCAGTAGTTGGTGTCGATCGCGATTCGGACCGGGCCGGGCGGGCGCCAGAAGCGCTCCTCGTCGGGCTTGAGGCAGGATTGCCAACCCTCTTTCTCCAGCAGCGGACGCAGCGGGAGGGTCGCGCTCTGGTCGGTCGGATGCCACAGCGTCACATGATCGAAGCGCGCCGAGCCCCCGGGGCCCTTCACGTCGAGATCGACGGCGGCGCGCAGCGGCCCGACCCCCATGACCATGACGTCAGCCTTCTGGCAGCGCAGCCCGCCGGTGGTGCCGTCAAGGCAATTGCCGAAACCCGCGGCGCGGGCGGTGGCGAGATTGCCCGAGAGCGGGAGCCCCGCGAAGATGGCGGAGGGCGTGGCGGCGGGTTCGGCCGGCGCCTGGGAGGCCTGATCGCTACACCCGCTTAACGCCAGCGCCGCCAGCGTCGACAGGATATATCGTCGGCCCATCCAACCTCCTCCGGAGCAGAGCCGCCCGGATTCAGGCGGCCTTTTTCGCCTTCTTCACCGGCGCGACGGGCGCGGCGGCGACGGCCTTGCCGGTCTTTGCCGCCAAAGCGACGGCACGGTTATGCTTCATGTTACCGGTGCGCAGTGAGGCCATGTCATGTTCCATCGGGTCGGATTGGCCGCAGCGTCGGTCAAATCGGTGTCGATCGCATTTGCTGTAAGCGGTGCTTGGTCATGTTTCGGCATGGGTGGCAAGGGTCTGCGCACCGGTCGCCATGCCAGAAAAGGCTGGCATGGCGACCATGCGGGAAGCCTATTTCGCCAGTTCGGCTTCGATCGCGCTGGTGATCAGCGCGTCGTCGGGGGCGATGTCGGGGGCGAAACGGCCGGCGACCTTGCCGTCCTTGCCGATCAGGAATTTCTCGAAATTCCACGTCACCTCGTCCTCGCGGCCGGTGTCGATGCCGTAGCCCTTCAGCTTCTCCTTGAAGCTGTCGTCCTTGTAGGTCTTGGTCGGCAGCTCGGCGGTGAGCTTCTGATAGAGCGGGTGCTGATCGTCGCCCTTGACCGAAATCTTCGCGAACATCGGGAAATCGACGCCGAAATTGGTGGTGCAGAACTCCTGGATCTCGGACTCGGTGCCGGGCTCCTGCGCGCCGAAATTATTGGCGGGGAAACCGATCACCGCGAAGCCCTTGTCGGCATATTTCTTATGAACCGCCTCGAGCGCGGTATATTGCGGGGTCAGGCCGCACTTCGATGCGACATTGACCGCGAGCAGCACCTTGCCGGCATAATCGCCCAGCGAGCTGTCCTGGCCGGTGATGGTCTTGAGCGGGATTTCCTGGATGGCGGTCGCCATGGTCGACTCTCCTTGATGATGGGACGCGTTTCTATCGGATGCATGTGACGTTCGCGCAACCTATCCGTCGCCCGGTCCCCGCGTCGCTCCATTGACGCCGCATGGGCATGGCGGCAAAGCGTGCGCCATGAAGAAGCTCACCGGCCAGGACCGTTCGATCACCTCAAAATGGCGCCCCGCCACCCAGGCGGTGCGCGCAGGCACCGTACGGTCGCAGTTCGGCGAGACCAGCGAGGCGCTGTTCCTCACCTCGGGCTATGCCTATGACTGCGCGGGCGATGCCGCCGCGCGCTTCGCCGGCGAGCAGAAGGGGATGACCTATTCGCGCCTGCAGAACCCCACGGTCGAAATGCTCGAGGAGCGGATCGCGCTGATGGAAGGCGCCGAGGCGGCGCGCTGCATGGCGACGGGCATGGCGGCGATGACTGCGGCGCTGCTCTGCCAGCTGTCGCAGGGCGATCATATCGTCGCGGCGCGCGCCGCGTTCGGATCGTGCCGCTGGCTCACCGATACGCTGCTGCCGCGCTTCGGCATCGGCGTGACGATCGTCGACGGGCGCGACAATGATGCGTGGAAGCGCGCGATCAAGGCAAACACGAAGCTGTTCTTCTTCGAAACCCCGGCCAACCCCACGCTCGACATCGTCGATCTGGAAGCGGTGTGCGGAATCGCCAAGGCGGCCGGGGTGCTGACCGTCGTCGACAATGCCTTCGCCACCCCGCTGCTCCAGCGGCCGATGGACTATGGTGCGGACATCGTCGCGCATTCGGCGACCAAGATGATGGACGGGCAGGGGCGCGTGCTGGCCGGGGCGGTGTGCGGCAATGCCGATTTCATCAACAACACGCTGCTGTCCTTCACCCGCAACACCGGGCCGACCTTGTCCGCGTTCAACGCCTGGGTGGTGCTGAAAGGGCTGGAGACGCTCGACCTGCGCATCAACCGCCAGAGCGAGAATGCGCTGAAGGTGGCGCATTTCCTCGAAAGCCGGGTGCCGCGCACGCTCTATCCTGGGCTGAAGAGCCATCCGCAGCATGATCTGGCGATGAAGCAGATGTCGGCGGGCGGCACGATCATCTCGATCTTCCTCGACGGCGGCCGCCCACAGGCGCATGGCTTGCTCGACGCGCTCGAACTGGTCGACATTTCGAACAATATCGGTGATTCTCGTTCGCTGATGACTCACCCCTGCTCGACCACCCATGCCGGGCTGTCGGCCGAGGTGCGCGCGGAGATGGGAGTCGAGGAAGGCATGCTGCGACTCAATGTGGGGCTCGAGGATCCGCTCGACGTGATCGACGATCTCGATCGGGCGCTGAAGGCCGTCGGGCTGTGATCATGAAGGCGCTGTTCCCGCACCTCGCCGAAACGCGCGGCGTGATCGTGCGGGTCGCGGTGTCCTTCATGCCCGAACAGTCCGAGCCGGGGCGCGGCCGCTGGTTCTGGTCCTACCATATCCGCATCGAAAATCAGGGGCGGCAGGCGGTGCAGCTGCTCACCCGCCACTGGCTGATCACCGACGGGCGCGGCGGCAAGCATGACGTGCGCGGTGAGGGCGTGGTCGGCGAACAACCGGTGATCGAGCCGGGCAAGTCCTATGATTATGTCTCGGGCTGCCCGCTGCAGACGCCGACCGGATCGATGGAAGGCAGCTACCATATGGTCGCCGAGGACGGATCGACCTTCGAGGCGACGATCCCGCGTTTCCCGCTGATCGGCCCGGCCGTAGCTATCTGAGGGCCGGGACATGAAAAGAACCCATCTGCCGTTGAATGGCCTGCGCGTGCTCGACGCGGCGGCGCGGCACCTGTCCTTCACGCGTGCGGCCGACGAGCTGGCGGTGACGCCGGCCGCGGTCGGCCAGCAGATCCGCGCGCTGGAGGATACGCTGGGCGTCGTCCTGTTCCGCCGCACCGCCAAGGGTCTCGAACTGACGCCAGAGGGCGAGGCCGGGCTCGATGCGCTGCGGGCGGGCTTCCTCCAGTTCGAGGAAGCGGTGCGTGCGATGCAGGCGGGCCAGTCGTCGAAGACGCTGACGATCGCGGCGCCGCGCGACTTCACCGCCAAATGGCTTGCCCCGCGTCTTGCCGATTTCGGGCGCGATGATCCCGAACTGCGCTTCGTGCTGCTCTCGTCGGACGAGGGGCTCGATTTCACCCAGGCCAATCTCGACCTCGCCATCTGCTATGCGCAAGGTCCTGGCGAGCATGAGGGCGTGTGCCTTGCCGAAGGCGCGATGGTGGCGGTCGGCCTGGCCGACGGCGCCCCGATCGCCTGGCCGGGATGCCCCGACGCGGACCGCGACGCCGCGCTGTCGGTGGCCGATGCGGGGCTTGCGATCGACGCGGCGGCGGCGGGCTTCGGCACCGCGCATGTCCCCGCGCTGCTCGTCGAGCATGACGTCGCCGAAGGGCGCGTGCGCGTTCATGGCGATCCGATCCCTTCGGCCGCCGCCTATTGGCTGGTCGCGCCCACCCCGCAATGGCGGCAGAAGAAGGTCAAGGCGCTGGTCGCCACGCTGACCGCGCTTTAGCTGGTCGAGACCAAAGCCACTGGCCCCGCGCGTCATGGCAGGGTAGAAGGTCGCCATGCGTAAGCTTCTGATTATCGGGTGCTTCACCCTGCTCGCCGGCTGCGTCAGCGCCGCCACGACCGTTGTTACGGCGCCGTTCAAGGTCGTCGGCAAGGGTGTGGACTGGGCGACCACCAGCCAGGACGAGGCTGATCGCAACCGCGGCCGCGAGATGCGCAAGCAGGAAGAGCGCGACAAGAAGGAGCGCAAGCGCGCCGAACGCGAACGGCGCGAACGTTATGACGACTGACGGTTCCTCATAGCGATCGGTCCGTATAGACAATTGGGATTGCAACGCCGTCGCCGCAGGGCGGCGCGGCCAGCCGCGACGGTGGCACCGTAGCGCCGCCGCGCGAGCCGGGATTGTACCGAAGATCTGCCGACAAATAGACCCATATTTACGCATCGCTGTTCAGCGGCGACCGGCCGATAACTCAGATTACGCGGGATTCACTTGGGTGTGGGCGAAGGCGGCGGCGTCTCGCTGATCCCCAATCGTTCGAGGCGATTTCGCCGCAGTCGCCGGCTCGGCACTGCGATGCCGTCGATGATCGGCGGCGGGGCTCCCAGTCGCGAGACGCTGAAGGGCAATCGAGATCGGCATGATCGGGGCGTAGCGAGCGCTAAACCCGTTCTTATGCCGCTCATGCAAAATAATGGGAGGTTGAGGGACGCCGCGCTGCTTTCCCTGATAAAGTCGAATCTACACGGAAAGGCGGGTGCGAGAACAGGGAACCATCAACCTCCTTTATCGCTAAGGCTGCAGATTCTAGCCGATGTTCCGGTGTTTTCCCTGGTTCCTGGAACAGGGAAGTTGAGGTCGGCGATCAGGGAAATGTCGGCCATAGTGTTCGCAGCTCAGGGAAAGCATCTCCCGCAAAGGCTTCGGCGGCCGCGATCGGTTTGTAGGGTCCGCAGAGCACGATCTTGACTTGCACTGTGCCTTTTCAGTAATAGGTGAGGCGGCGTCGTTCCAGTAACGACCCCGGCGAGCAATCGCCCTACATTGAGCAGCATAGGGTGTCTTCGGGCATCCAACGCAGCACGAAACCAACAAATGTCCGCGAGAGCGGGGTGTTGGTGCGTGGCTGCGGAGTTGCATGCCTGCACATTTCACTCGCTCGCGGACCTGAAGAAGGAAGCGAGCTATGAACAAGAAAAACCTGCGCAAACTTTCTCCCGCCGCCGAAGCGACGGGGGCGGTGCAGCCACCCTATCGCGATAACTCAGCACGCCAAATGCTGGGAGAGGTCCGTTGGGTTGAGATCGATCACCTCAAAATCCCGAAAAACTATGCGCGTAAGCGGGACAAGCAGACCGAGGCGATGATCGAAGGCGCGATCGACCAATATGAACTTCTCATCCCCGCAATCGTCGATGGCGAGAATAATATTCTCGATGGAGTCGGCCGGATCAAAGCGGCCCAGAGTCTCGGCTTCCAGAAATACCCGGTCTTCTGTGTCCCGCATCTCATGGGGTCATTGGGCACAGCCTTCAGCATCGCGGTTAACAAGATCCAGGCCCGCGGTGGATGGGACGAGGACCAGCTGTTCGCCAATATTGACCAGATTCTACTCGAGCAACCACAACTCAACGTCGAGCACCTGGGTTTCACTATTGGCGAAGTTGACTCGTTGCGCATTGAGGTGGGCCGGGTCGCGGCGGATCAGCCAGATCCCGCGGATGTTATGCCGGAGCCGGCCCGTACGGTCTCGCAGCTGCACGAAATGTGGCTGCTCGGCCGACACCGACTGTTATGCGGCTCTTCGCTCGAAGCGGCTTCATGGGATCGGCTAATGGCGGGCGCGATCGGCGCAATGATGTTTAGCGACCCGCCTTACAATGTTCCGATTGCTGGAAATGTCTCCGGTAAAGGGAAAACAAAGCACAAGAACTTTGCCATGGGGTGTGGCGAGCTAAGCAGTCAGGAGTTCATATCATTTCTTGAGACGTTCATCAAGGCGGCTACTGCACATCTTAAGGATGGAGCGGTTCTGCAAATATGCATGGATTGGAAGCATCAGTGGGAGCTTCTCTCTGCATCCAAAAATACTGAATTATCGCAACTTAGTCTATGCGTCTGGAATAAGACAAATAGTGGTATGGGAAGCCTCTATAGATCAAAACATGAACTTATCGGAATATTTAAATATGGCAAATCGCCACATCGCAATTGCGTTGAACTAGGTAAGCATGGGAGACATAGGACCACGGTTTGGGATTACGCCGGCGCGAACAGCTTCAGCGGCACTCGAATGGACGATCTTGCTGCCCATCCGACTGTCAAGCCGGTGGCGATGGTCGCCGATGCAATTTGCGATGTAAGCGTGCCCGGCGAAATCGTGCTCGACCCTTTCATGGGCTCGGGGACGACGATTCTAGCTGCCGAGCGGGTCAGGCGTATTGCCTACGGGATCGAACTTGACCCCGCCTATGTCGATGTCGCCATCCGGCGCTGGCAAACCCTGACCGGCGGCGAGGCTGTGCTCGAAGGTAGCGGACTGACATTCGCTGAAGTGGAACGCGAGCGGGCCTCCGCCGCCGTGTCCGCTCCCGCGCCTGTACCCGCGCCCATCATCTGCCCGGCGCCGCGCCGCCGCACGATCTGATGTTTGCATTCCCCATATTCGAGGATTTTACCATGGCATTTCGTCGTATCAACCGGGCACAGCAGCCCATTATAGCCTCCGCTACCAACGAAGTCGTCCCGCCCGCCATCATCGCGCCGCCGCGGCGAAGGGATATCCCTCCGGAGTCTCCGGGGGCGACAGGTCCGGATGCCCCCGAGCAGCTCATGGCGGCTCCTTCGGAATATAGTGTCGGCAAGAACAAGCCTCCACTCCATACGCGCTGGAAGAAGGGGCATTCGGGCAATCCGAAAGGCCGGCCCAAGGGAAGCCGCAACTACGACACGGTCGCCCTTGAAGTGTTCCTCGAGAAGTGGCCGGTTAGGACCGCATCCGGCGAGAAGATGATGGATACCGTAGAGCTTGCCTTGAACAAGCTGCGCGAGAAGGTGGGTAAGGGCGAGATGCAGGCAATCGGCCGGACGCTCGATGAGAGTCGTCGGCTGATGCCACCGCCGCCGGTCACCCTGACGGCGGGCGATCCCTCGGCTCAGCTTAGTCCGGCTGAGCAACAGATCCTGGCCAGCCTGCTCGAAGGCCAGGGTTTGCCACCCATGATCCTCGGCAAACCGAAGTTCGTCGAGCCCGACATCGCGGAGGCCATAGCGGCTGCAGACGAAGCCGGGGAGGCACACGACGAGTCTGACTTCGATGATGAAGGTTTCGACGACGACGACGATGATCGCAGCGACGAGTGGGAGGATTGACCATGTACGCTCTCAGCCCCGCAATCTTAACGGCACTCCTCGATGAGACGTGCCGCCGCTCGCTGTTCCACTTCCATCTTCTGGGCTTCCAGATCCTGAATGGCTTTCCGCTCAAACAGGCGCCTTATATCGAGGCGGTTTGCCACCGCTTCGAGTGCCTCCTGCGCGGTGAAACCAGTAGGCTCATCAACACCATGCCGCCCAGGCTCGGCAAATCGGAGATGACCGCGTCGTTTGTAGCATTTGCGCTTGGGCATGATCCGACGCTCAAATTCATGCTGGTAAGCTATGGTCTCGAACTCTCGACCGCGAACCTCGACAAGGTCCGCATGATTATCCGCGACCCGCGCTACCAGGCGACTTTCCCGGGGGTGAAGATCAAGGCCGGCAAGAACAAGCGCCATCATTTTGAGACGACGGCGGGGGGCGAGGTCCGGGCCGTTTCGACCGGGGGTGTGGTGACGGGTTTTGGCACCCACTTCCTTATCATCGACGATCTGTTGAAAGCCGATGAGGCGCTCACCGTCGCGGGACGTGAGGCCGCGATCCGCTTCTACAAGAACAGCCTGTTGTCCCGCTTCAATGATCCGGCGTCCGCCCGGATCGTTATCGTCGGGCAGCGGCTGCACGAGGATGATATCGTCGGCCATGTCAAAGGGCTTGGGGTCAAATGGGATCATATCAACCTGCCGGCAATAGCCGAACAGGACGAGATCATTCCGCTTGGCCGGGACCGGGCCTGGACGCGGCGTAAGGGTGATCTGCTCCATCCTGAACATCTACCCCGCTGGGTGCTCGAGGAGAAACTGCTCGAGTACGGGCCGCGCTATTATGCGGCGCAGTTTCAGCAGAACCCGACGGTATCCGAATCGTGCCTGATCAATCTCAACTGGTTCCGGCAATATCCAAAGGCCATGCACCGGACCTATTATCATAAGATTGTGCAAAGCTGGGATCCGGCGATCACCGAAGGTGTCAATTCGGATTATTCGGTGGGGATGACCTGGGGTTACCGCGACGGATGCTGGTATCTCCTCGACCTCATCCGCCGGAAGATGGCCTTCCCTAAGCTCAGGGCGCAAGTCATCGCCTGGCATC
Source organism: uncultured Sphingomonas sp. (assembly GCA_947085315.1). GTDB lineage: Bacteria > Pseudomonadota > Alphaproteobacteria > Sphingomonadales > Sphingomonadaceae > Rhizorhabdus. The sequence goes on from CAMTVW010000001.1 coordinate 126,620, forward strand.
GTTTTTGGAAGGCCGATGCGTTGATCATCGAAGGGGTGTCGATCGGGCACTCGCTGTGGGCAGAAATGAAACAAGCAGGATTGCCAGGAAATATCCTATGCATCACCCCCAAGGGAAGTAAGATCGACCGGCTTGCTGGGCGTACTGCTCAGCTTGCGACCGGCAAGTTCCATCTGCCCGTCTCCGCACCATGGCTTGCGGATTTCCGCCATGAACTGACGGCTTTCCCCGAGGGCCGCCATGACGATCAGGTCGATGCGCTGACGCAGTTCCTCGAGTTCGTCTTCGACCGGCCGCGGTGGATCAATCAGACCTATGGACCCGATGGTCGACCAGATCGGATCATTCGGCCGGAGCGACGTCGGCGCTATTGATCGGGACGGCTGTGCTCCTTGGGCAGGCCTGCCGGATAGGTCTGCTCGAACGGCCGGAATTGGCCCTCGGGATCGAGCGACAACAGCTCGAACCAGGAGCCGTTCCGGCCGTACCGCTCGATGAGCGTAAGCCAGGGGTGGGGGGCATCGAACCGCTGGTGGAGGATGCGGTGGCAGGCGCGGCAGATATGATAGACGTCGAGCGGCAGGTCGTATCGCTCGTTGTGAAACCAGACCGCGTCCAGCGCCCGCCAGTTCCGACCACCTGTACACCCGCAGATCGAACAGATCGTGGGTCGTCGCAGCGCGCCGGATCTGATCGCGTCATATTGGAGCGGCGTGACCGCGTGACGCTCCTTGGGGCTCCACCCGTTATACCAACCGATATCAGCCACCAGGCAATGCCGTGAGCCGGTCGAGCACCACCATCACCGCTTCGGTATCTCGGCGGCAATAGTCGAGAAGGGCGGTGCGGATGACTATTCTCCGCTTCTCCGACGTGTCCGGATGGACCGCCTCGAGATATCCGGCCTGGGCGTCGGTGCCCGATTGTACTTCGCCGAGACTGCCATAGGCGAGCTCGGGCGCTACGGTCGGAAGCACCGCCTTGATCGACCAGCTGCCTCGCATATCGCGGTGGTAATAGTGACGCCGGATCGGCGGTAGCAGATCGACCAGCCGCGCCGCGAGCGATCTGAGCGCGGGTGCGAGATCGGCGAACTGGTCGGCAAGTTTGAGCAGGCACTCGCGTTCGAACGCGGCGTTCCAGGCGACGACTGCCCCCTGCGCTGGCAGAGCGGCGAGCGCCTCCGCGCACGCCCGGCGCGGATCGCTGCCATCGAGTGAGAGAAACGCGCGGTGGCTAAGGCGGCCGTCAGCTTCGACGATGTGCGCCGAGAACTGAAATGGAACCTGCGCATAGGGACCGGTGCCTATCCAGCGCGGAATGGGGAACTGGATCGTCTCGAAGTCGAGGAAGGTCCTGGGGTATGCCCAGCCCGCCGTTTCCGCGATCAGGGCGCCGCGATCATGATATGCGATGCCGCTCAACGTTGCGGCATAGATGCGTTGGAGCTTGGGGTTAGGCATATCGTCGGCTGCAAGCTCCAGCAGATCGTTGACGCCGCGCTCGGACCAGTACCGCGCCCGTTGCTTGCCGATAGCGTCGGGCAGCAACGCCACCGGCCATTCAGGCGCTGGTGGCAGATCTCGACCGCAATAGAGTTTGAACGAGCATGTGAAGGGGGCGTCGCAATGCGCGCCCATTTCGCGAGCGGGTTCATCGCCTGACAATATGCTGCGCGCACCGGCGACGACATCGGCGCGGTTTGCGACGAGCGGCGGGGTCCGCTCATGAACGAAGCTGTCAGCAAACACACCGTCCAGCTCACCCTCGCGGAGAAGGACGAAGCTGCTGTCCAAATGGCGAATGGATGCCGATGTGATCTCGATCCCGCTATGGCCCATCACCCATAGCTGCGTGGCCAGGTCACCCAGATGATAATCTTTGACGCCGGTCGTGCTTTTGACCTCGGCGACATGCCAGCCCCCGGCCTGGGGGATCATCAGATCGACCCGGACGAGTACATCGTCATGGGCGAAGGTTGCCTCGAAGATCGGCTGCCGCCAGCCCGAAGCGATCAGCGAGGCAGTCTCGGCGAGAGCTTCGGTCAAGCTATTGTCGGCCCCGATCATATAGCCGCCGGGCAGCAGCGCGCAGGCGAGCGCGCCAACTTCATGGCCGGTTGCGAAACTGGCTCGGATCGTTGCGGTCTCCTCGCTGAGGTCGGGGCGATGGACCGACAGCCACAGGCGCTTGGGGCACTGTTCGAACAAGGTGATCCGCGATTTGGACAGGCCCGTCCGGCGCGGGGCGGCGTGTGTCGTGACCATGGCCAATATGACTGCGCTTAGCCCTCGGGCGTCAAGCGCAACAGCCTTGGCCGCAGACTATTAACGAAACGATTGGCGATCTGGCCGTACCAGCGAATCTGATCTTCCTCTGCCGCGCTGTCCCAGGGGAGAGGTGACGAGGCCCTGACCGATATGGTCGGCGCGTCGCCTTCCTCGACCCATAGCGGCGGCTCGAGGCCGTCACGCTTGAACTCCTCATCGATTTCCTCGCGGTCCGCCAACAGCGCGCTATAGGCGGCATAGCCGCCGCTCCCCGTAAAGCGAACTTGCGCGCCAGTTATTCGGTTAGGGCCGCTACGCCACAGATTGATCCACACGCCGGTGGGGAGAGGAACGCGCATTGCATTGAGCGAGCTGACCCGCGGCGGCAATTGACCTGGGTCATCGAACTGTATTTCGGAGACGAGGCGATCGACCAGACGTTGCCAGCAGACCCGCGCCTCTGACGGGGTGCCCGCGGACACGGCTCCGGACACTGCTGACCCGGACGGTGCCGCCCCGGTGTCGATTGGCTCGACGATGAGCCCGGCGACGTCTTGACGGATGACATAGCGCTCGATGACGGCGGTCTTGGCCAGCAACCTTGGCTGCATTATTCGTCGCTCGGTACCGGTCGCGGGATCGGTGAAGTGATATTCCGCGATCTCGACCAGGCCGAAGTCGAAGGCTAGGCCGGCCTGGGCCTGGAGATATTCGGCGATGCGCTGGGTGCCCTCAGTGATACCGTCGCCGGCGATAAGGAGGAGAAACCGACCCTGGCGCAGATCGCGTGATACGCGGTCGACAAACTCGGCTTCGCTCAAGGGTGAGCCTGCCTCGCGCGCCAGCGCATAAAGAACGTTACCTGGCCGGCGCAGGCGGTTTGAGACGACGCGCTGGAGGTCGTCATAGCTGTAGCGCGCAAGTTCCCGGGCATAGTCGAGGATCTGGCCGACCACCTCGCGTCTGGCCTGGGGGTTTCGCCAGAGCTTGCACTCGACGAGGATGAGGCGGCCATGCTCGCTGATCAGGAAGACATCGACAAAGCCGGCCCCCGGAAGGCTGAGTTCGCGGGTAACGGTGACCACCCGTCCAATCTCGGGCTCCATCTCGCGGACCGGGAGCAGCTCCGGGTGTTCCGCGATAAGGTCGCGCAATGGATGTTCTTCATTGGCCTCGCCGCTGGGGCGGCGGGTGACGATCTGGCTCGCTTGGTCGGTATCGAGCAGGATGAATGTCATTACATCCCCTCCAAATTGATCGGCAGCAAGTTGGATGAACTATCCGGCGGCGGTTTGCGCAGCTTGACCGAGCCAATGCCGATAATGGTGAGCGCGGCCTCGCCGCTGACCGCCTGCAACAGTCGGTTGGTTGTGGTCGCGTCCATGCCTTTGAGCGAAACCCCGTTGAGGTCCGTGATGACCATGCCGGGTTTGAGACCAGCGCGCTCGGCGGCCCCGCCGGCTGCGACGGTATTCACATAAGCGCCGTCCGGCACGACGGTGGTTGTGAAATCGAAACCACCGATCGAGGCCGTTGTCGGCTGATCGCTCGACACAGGACCACCGACAAGGCGCGGCAGCAAGCCCTCCCGCATACCTTTCAGGCAGCCGTCAGTAAGAAAATCGCCGTCCGGTTTGCCAATCTCGGAGTAGAGCACCCGCTCATGATCGATGACGACGACGAACATGGCGGTGCCGGTATAGCCGCCCATACGGTTCTTTGCGTTGACGTAGCCGCAGGTCGCGTAACCAAAGACCTTCGGTTCCAGAAACGGCTTGTAGAAGCCTTTGCGGAAGCCGTGGGTCCAGCTGATCTTGGCCGAATCAGGGTCGATCAGCGAGTTGCGGATCCGGATCTCGGCAAGCTCGCGGAAGGCTTCCCAAGTTGGTTCTGGGCCATATGCGTGATCTGCTGATGTCTTCGCGGCAATTGTCGGCGTTGCTATCGCGGGGAGGGTCCCTGCGATAATCGCTGTCACTACATATCGAGCGCGCGCGCCGTGATTGACCTGTTTTGCCATAACCGTCCCCCACCCATGGGCAACGCTTCGGCCAGCAGCCGACCTGTCGCCTATCAGTGACATGACCAATGCTCAGGGTGGCGCGGCAGTCAACTCAATTGTCACTGATCGTCTGTAGATCGATCGTCGACACGAGTGTCTTTATCTCGGCGTGGATATACGAGCGCGCCTGGGGAAGAATGTCCGCCGCCTTCGCGAAGCGAAGGGCTGGAGCCAGGAGGCCTATGCGGATGAGGCCGGAATCCACCGGACTTATGTAAGCGATATCGAGCGCGGCGCGCGGAACCCGACCGTGTCTGTGGTCGAAAAGCTCGCTAAGCCCCTGGGCGTTCCCGCCGGCACCTTGCTCGATTGATCTCTCGCTAAGGCCGCGCCAGTGCTGGCGCAGCAACAGGGTGGGGCGAGGCGAGAACCATCGGCGGACGGGGCTCCTCGACGCCAGCGTGGTGGGCCGGAGGTATGCGCTCCATAGTCACGGCTGTTCCCGGCTGAGCCGCAGCAGCTCCGCCGTCGCTTGGGCAATAATCACGGTAGCTTCTGCAAGCCTGACGATTTGATCAGCTAGCTCGATCCGGTCCTCGGCGGCGGGGTCCTGTCCCTGCGCTGCCAATTCTGCGGCATCTTCGAGTTTGCACGTCATCTGAGCGAAGAGCCCCAGCACCAGATCATCGTGCGCAACGTTGTCCATCCTCACCTCCTCTAGGGACAGCAAGGTCGACAAGGCCCAGGAAGTCCAGTCCCTGTTTCCGTCGGAGCCGCAATAAGCTCGGTCGCGTTACAAGCATGTTCCTTGGGCGTACATGTTCATCATCGCGCTAAATTATCAGCCGCTGCGCCCGAGACGGATATAGAACCGGACGGACTGCCGGTGTAGTAGCGAATTATGCTTTAAAATCATGATAATTGGGTTGGCTATAGTGGCGATTAAACCGGACATGATTATGGCCTAAGGTCGAGGTGAGGACATTGGCATGATGCAGCCAATGAAGATTGACGAGAGCGGCTCCCGCTTTCGCGACGCGGTCGATCCGGCTGTAGAACTCTCCGGGAAGTCCGCTGCCATTGCCCACCCGCAATGAGCTCTCCCCATATAATAGAATGAAGGTGTGTTGCCCGATCTGAAAATCGCTGTATGGGAGCCGTTCCGGGCAGTTAGCTCAGCGGTAGAGCGTCTCGTTTACACCGAGAGGGTCGGGGGTTCGATCCCCTCACTGCCCACCATTATCGAGGCTGACGGCGATGGCTGCTGGCACCCGGGCCGATCAGATGCTCGTCGAACGCGGATTGGTCGAAAGCCGAGCAAAGGGCCAGGCGCTCATTCTCGCGGGCTTGGTTTTCTCCGGTGATAAAAAGATCGAAAAGGCGGGGCAGGCGATCAAGGCCGATGCGCCGCTCGACGTGCGCGGGCGCGATCATCCCTGGGTTTCGCGCGGCGGGGTCAAGCTGGCGCATGGGATCGCGCATTTCGGCTGGAGCGTCGACGGACTGATCGCGATGGACGTGGGCAGCTCGACCGGAGGCTTTACCGACGTACTGCTGAGCGGTGGCGCGGTGAAGGTCCATGCGGTGGATTCGGGAACCAACCAGCTCGCGTGGAAATTGCGGAGCGATCCGCGCGTGATCGTCCATGAACAGACCAATGCCCGGCACCTGACCGAGGCCGAAATCCCCGAAGCGGTCGACCTGATCGTCTGCGATGCGAGCTTCATCTCGCTTGCCAAGGTGCTGGCGACGCCGCTGGGCTTCGCGAAGCCCGACGCGCGGCTGATCGCGCTGATCAAGCCACAGTTCGAGGCGGGGCGCGGCGAGGTGGGCAAGGGCGGGGTCGTGCGCGACGCGGCGGTCCATGAGCGGGTGTGCGCCGAGGCAGCCGCATGGATCGAAGGCGAAGGCTGGCAGGTTGTGGGAATCACGCCGAGCCCGATCACGGGCCCTGAAGGCAATGTCGAGTTCCTGATCGGTGCGATCAGGACGGATGCGGGAGGTTCGCGATGAGCAGAGCAATGCCGGGGCAGCGCAAATATGGCTCGCTGCTGCGATGGGCGGTGATGACGGTGCCGGCGACGCTGTTGCTGGGGATCGCGTCGGGCAGGCTGGCCGGATCGGGCTATGGCAATGCCTGGTTCGACGCGCTGACCAAGCCGGCGATCATGCCGCCGGGCTGGCTTTTCCCCTTCGCCTGGTCGATCCTCTACATATTGATGGGCATCGCGCTGGCGCTGATCCTGGACGCGCGCGGCGCGAAGGGGCGGACGATCGCGATCCTGCTGTTCGGGTTCCAGCTTGCGCTCAACCTGGCCTGGTCGCCGGTATTCTTCGCGATGCACCGGATCATGCTGGCGTTCGGGCTGATCGTGGCGATCCTGCTGTGGGCGAGCGTGACGACGCTGCTGTTCTGGCGGATCAGGCGCGCGGCGGGCGTGCTGATGCTGCCCTATCTTGTCTGGCTGTGCTTCGCGGCGCTGCTGAACTGGCAG
>CAMTVW010000002.1:0-162574 GCA_947085315.1 uncultured Sphingomonas sp.
GGCGGCGCCGGATCGAGCGGCGCGGGCGCCACCACCGGCGGCGGCGGCGCGCCGCTGCCCGCCTGACTGCGCGCCTGATCGACATAGGAACGGATCCGCCCGGCCAGCCCGCGCGTCACGCGGATATAGCCGTTCATCGACATGTGGATCCCGTCATTGGCACGCATCAGCACGGGCTTGCCGCTGTTCGGATCGGGCAGATAGGCGGCATAGCGGCCATCGGCATCGACGCTGTAGGAAGCGGTGTCGACATAGGCGACGCCGAGCTGGCGCATCAGATCGCGGTAGAAGATGTTCATCCGCACGACGTCGGCGTCATAGGCCGCTTCGCGCATCTTCGGCAGGCCGACCCAATAGACGATCGCGCCCTGCCCGCGCAGCATCGCGACATAGGATGTCACCCGCCGCGCGATCGCCGCCTTCCAGTTGGGGGTCAGCAGCGCATAGACATGGCCGCCGTCGGCGACCCCCATCATGTCGTTCGCGCCGAACGAGATAACCGCGATATCGACCGGCGCCTTCGCCAGGCGCGCGCGATCATGGTCTTCGAGATTGAGCGTGCGATAGTGGGTGAAGCCGGTCGCCTGCTGGCTGTATTTGACGACCTGATAGCCCGCCTTGCGGTTGAGCTGATGATAGAGCGCCGACCAGATGCCGTCGCCGAAACTGTCGCCGAACACGCCGATCCGCACCGGCCGTCCCTCGGCGATCGCGTTGACGATGCCCGGCTGGATCGGTCGCGTCTCGGCCTGGATCGGCTGCTCGGGCAGCGCGCCGGGCGCAAGCGGCGGCGCCTTGCCTTCACCGGGCGATCCATCGCGCCCGACGGCGCCATCGACACCCGCCACGTCGGCACCGGGCACGACCGGCACCTCGACCTGCTGCTTCACCCCGAAGGCGTAGCCGATCGCGACGCCCGCCGCGACGCCCAGGAACAATATCGCCGTCCGATCCAGCAGAACCAGCGCCGCCCTCATCGACCCACCCGCACACACTCCCGAAACGAACCGACGCGGCTGGACTGCTCGGCGGAACACGCTCGCCGCCGTCCTTAATGTACGGCGCGCGGGGCTGTCGAGCGGCTTCGGTTCATACGATGTGTGGGGGTGGCGGGTGGCGCGATCCGATCCTCCCTATGCGTAGCATGGGGAGGGGGACCGCCCGCAGGGTGGTGGAGGGGCTTGCGACCTCTTCGAGAGCGCAGGCTTTCACGATCCGCCCTACCCCTCCACCGCGCTTCGCGCGGTCCCCCTCCCCGCGCTGCGCGCAGGGAGGATTTTGAGAGAGGCTACACCTTCGCCGGCTGCGCGCCGAACAGATTGCGGCGGCGTTCCTCGTCGCTCGGCTCGGGAATATCCTTCAGCTGGTCGGCGACCGCATAGGCCCGGACGGTCGCGGGGCGGGCGGCGATCGCATCGAACCAGCGCTTCAGATGGGGGAAATCGGCGAGATTCTGGCCCTGCCGCTCCCACGGCACGATCCACGGATAGCTCGCCATATCGGCGATCGAATAATCGTCGCCCGCGACGAAGGCGCGATCGGCGAGCCGCTTGTCGAGCACCCCGTAGAGCCGCGCCGTCTCCTTCACATAGCGGCCGATCGCATATGGAATCTTCTCGGGCGCATAATTGCTGAAATGGTGGTTCTGTCCCGCCATCGGGCCGAGACCGCCCATCTGCCAGAACAGCCATTGCAGCACCTCAGCGCGCCCTGCCGGGTCGGCCGGGATGAAGCGGCCGGTCTTTTCGGCGAGATAGAGCAGGATCGCGCCGGATTCGAACAGCGACACCGGCGCGCCGCCACCCGCGGGCGCGGTATCGACGATCGCGGGGATGCGGTTGTTCGGCGCGATGCTCAGAAATTCGGGCGTGAACTGCTCACCTTTGCCGATGTTGACCGGATGGACGCGGTAATCGAGCCCTGCTTCCTCCAGAAACAGCGTCACCTTGTGGCCGTTCGGCGTGGCCCAATAATAGAGATCGATCATCGCATCCTCCGCGCGGCTATATCGATGTTACAGATCGGTACGTCGCGGTGGAGAGTCAACCCTTTTCCCCTCTCCCCTGAAGGGAGCGGGGTATTCATGCCCGCGCGCGTTCCTCGATCACGCGTTCGAGGATCGTCAGCGGCAGCGCGCCTTCGAGCAATATCTGGTGGAACTGCTTCAGGTCGAAGCGTGAACCCTGGATCGCCTTCGCCGCTTCGCGCGCCTTGACCCAGCTCATATGGCCGACCTTGTAGCTGCACGCCTGCCCCGGCCAGACGCAGTAGCGCTCGACCTCGCGCAGGGTGCGCGGGCGGGCGAAGCCGGTTTCGGCGACCATATAGTCGGTCGCCTTTTCGCGGCTCCAGCGCTTGTAGTGAATTCCGGTATCGGTAACGAGCCGTACCGCACGAAACAGGAAGCTCTGCAGGAAGCCCGCGCGCCCGAGCGGGTTGTTCGCATAGACCCCCATTTCGTCGGCAAGCTGTTCGGCATAGAGCGCCCAGCCCTCGACATAGGCGCCGAACGGCGCGTTGCGGCGGAGCATCGGCAAATCCTTGGCCTCCTGGGCGAGGCTGATCTGGAGATGATGGCCGGGCGAGCCCTCATGAAAGGTCAGGCTCGGCAGGCCGTAGCGCGGCCAGTCGGCGGTATCCTTCAGGTTGATATAATAGATCGCTCCGCGCGAGCCATCGAGCGCGGCGGAATTATAATAGCCGTTGGGCGCGCCGTCCTGGATGAAGGGCGGCACGCGCTTCACCTCGAGCTTCGCCTGGGGCAGCGTCGCGAAGGCCTGGGGGAGCTTCGCGTCGATGTGCTTCACCACCTCGTTGATATAGGCGATCAGCTGCGCGCGGCCCGCGTCGGTGTTCGGGAAAAGCTGTTTCGGATCGGCGTTGAGCGCGGTCAGCCGCTCGCCGACCGAGCCCTTGGTCATCCCTTCCTTCCTGAGGATAGCGTCGATCTGGCCGCTGATCTCGGCGACCTGATCGAGTCCGAGCCTGTGGATTTCCTCGGGGGTCAGGGTGGAGGTCGTCGCGTTGACCACCGCATCGGCATAATATTCGTCGCCCTTCGGCAGGCGCCAGACACCGGCTTCCGAACTCGCCGCCCTGCGCAGCCCCGCGACCAGCGCGATCTGCCGGTCGAGCGCCGGAAATATCTCGGCGCTCACGATCTGCCCGGCGGTCGCGGCCCAGTCTCCGGCGATGCCCTTGTCCTTCGTGCGGCGGACGATCGATTCGACCAGCACGGTCTTCGCGACGGGCTGGTCGCGCAGCGCGCGCAGCTGCCGCATCGTCAGGTCGAGCGCGAAATCAGGGGCGAAGGCGCCGAAGCGGACGTCCTCCTGCTGGAAGCGGGTGCTTTCATCGAGGGTGCGGGCGAACGCGCGCAGCCGCGCCACATAGGCTTCGGCGTCGGCGCTGGTCTCGATCACATGCTGCGAATCGAGGAAGTCGGGAACGGTCGAATAGGGGCCGCTCAGCTGGCTGATCGCATAGGGCAGATAATAGCCGTTCGTGCTGCCATAGGGATATTTCGAGCCCTTGGTGGTCTGCTCGTAAATATAGACCACGACATCATAGTTGAGCTGCGCCTTTGGCGAGAGCGCGGCGCGATCCATCGCGCGCAACTGCGTCAGCCAGGCCTGGTTCTCGGCGAGGATGCGGTGCTGGTCAGCGCGGCTATAGCCGTCGAGCCGGCTCTTCTGGCCCGCGCGCGCGCCCTTGTCATAGCCGATCTGGGTCGCGAGCTCGGGGCTGTTGTCGACCTGCTTCTCGAACATCGCGGCGACCAGCGCGGTCAGCGCCCTGTCGGCCGCATTGTCCGAAACCGCCGCCGCCTGAGCCAGGCGCGGCAAGGTAGCGGCCAGCAGCGCGAGGCCGGCGGAGCCGATGAATTGACGTCTATCCATGATATGATTCTCCCGGACGGGTTATGCCCGGGAGACTATCGGCGGATCGGAGCGAGGCAAGGCTGTATTATGGATGGAGGACAGTGGCATAGCCGAGGCCGTCCCTGCCGCCCGAGATCCCGGCCGTCGCCGGGATGACGAACTATAGTGGCTCGAAGAGACAAGCGCGAACAGCGCGTCCGAGCGTCAGCGAGGTAGCCAAGGCGGGCGGATGCCCGCCGCCCGGCGCCTGAGGGCCGCTTTCAAGGAAAGTGGGAGGCTTCTGTTGCCCGGTGCCTCCCGAACCGCTGGATTCCGCTTCTGTTGCCCGGTGCGGACCGAACCGCGCTAAGCCTTAGTAACTTTGTCCGTGAAGACTAGGTTACGCGGCGATCGCGAGTGCTTCGTTATCGTTAGCACTTGTGAGTTTGAACGGTTTTACGGCTCATTCAGGCCGGGCAAAAACATCACCTTTGAATACACGTCGATCCTAGTTCGGCCCCGTCAGGAACCCCGTTTCCGGGCCTTCTGGTGGAGCCGCCGGGTACCGCCCCCGGGTCCGCTGCATCTATTTCGTGACATCATTTATCACCATAGCCGGGCGAACCCGGCACCACCCATATAGGGTGGTGCGCGGCGGATTTGAAGAGGCCATCGGTCATCATGCCTGTGAGGCGGGCATGACGCAAAAGATCCTCCCGATGCTGCGCATCGGGAGGATCGATAGGGCTCAGCCCTTCTTTTTCAGTTCGGCCAGGATTTCGCGCAGCAGCACGACATCCTCGGGCGGGGCGGCGGGTGCGGGGGCCTCGTTCTTCTTGTGCTCCAGCCGGCTGATGAAGCGGACCAGCAGGAACACGACGAACGCGACGATCAGGAAATTCACCGCGACGGTGATGAACTGGCCGAAGCCGAGCAGCGGGACGCCTGCGGTCTTCAGCTCGGCATAGCTGGTGACCGAGCCCTTGAAGTCGGCGGGGATCGCGCCAAGCCGGATGAAATGGCTCGAAAAATCGAGCCCGCCGGTGAGATAGCCGATGACCGGCATGATCAGATCATCGGTCAGCGACGATATGATCTTGCCGAAGGCCGCGCCGATGATCACCGCGACGGCAAGATCGACGACATTGCCCCTGTTGATGAACGCCTTGAATTCCTGCAACATCTCATGGCTCCTTTGCGTTGGCCTTGGCGCGATCATCGCGCCCGTGCAATAAAGGTCAAGCCAGCTATTGAAGTCCGTCGCGCGTAACTTACCTACGCGACTAATACAGTAGAGCTCAGGGAAGATCAGCCGATGTCCATCGATCGTCGTTTCTCCGCCGCACTGCTTGCGCCCGTCGCCGCCATCGCGGTGACCGGCTGCGGCATCAACAGCGTCCCCACCGCGCAGGAGGAGGCCAAGGCCAAATGGGCCGACGTCCAGGCGCAATATCAGCGCCGCGCCGACCTGATCCCCAACCTGGTCAACACGGTGAAGGGCTTCGCAGCGCAGGAGAAGACCGTGCTGACCGAGGTCACCGACGCCCGCGCCCGCGCGACCAGCATCCAGCTGAGCGGCACCGATCTTCAGGACCCGGCCAAGGTGAAGGCGTTCGCCGACGCGCAGGCGCAGGTCAGCAGCTCGCTCGGCCGGCTGCTCGCGGTGTCCGAAGCCTATCCCGAGCTCAAGTCGAGCGAGCAGTTCCTCGCGCTGCAAAGCCAGATCGAGGGCACCGAGAACCGCATCGCTATCGCGCGGCGCGACTATAATGAATCGGTGCGCGCCTATAACACGCTGATCCGCACCTTCCCGAGCGCGATCGGTGCCAAGGTCTTCCACGGCGCCCAGCCGATGCAGCCGTTCGAGGCGAGCGCGGGTTCGGACGCGGCGCCGACGGTCAAGTTCTGAGGTGGGGACTGCTGTTCCGCTAAACTCGCCCTTCCTAAAAGGGAGGGGGGGTGTTTGGCTTGCTACACTCTTCCTTCTTTTCTCCTTCCTCCTCGCCATCCCCGCATTCGCGCAGACTTTCCCTCCGCTCAGCGGCAGGGTCGTCGATCAGGCCCAGATCCTGAGTCCCGCACAGGCCGCCGATCTCGACGCGAAGCTCACCCGGCTCGAACAGCAGAGCGGCCGCCAGATGGTGGTTGCCACCGTCGCCAGCCTCGAAAATTATCCGATCGAGGATTATGGCTATCGCCTCGGCCGCGCCTGGGGGCTTGGCGACAAGAAGGCCAATGACGGGCTGATCCTGCTGGTCGCCCCGAATGACCGCAAGGTGCGCATCGAGGTCGGCTACGGGCTTGAGCCGATCGTCACCGACGCGCTGTCGAGCGTGATCATCCAGCGCCGGATATTGCCGCGCTTCAAGGCGGGCGACATGCCGGGCGGCATCGCCGCCGCGACCGATGCGCTGGTCCAGCTGCTCGAGCTCCCACCCGATCAGGCGCGGGCGCAGTCCGAAAAGATCGTCGCCGAGAACCGCAAGGACCGCGGCGGCTTTCCGATCTCGCTGATCTTCTGGATCATCGTCATCCTGTTCATAGCCGGATCGAGCATCGCCAGCCGCTTTTCGGGCGGACGGCGCTATGGCCGGGGCGGCAGCGGCCCGATCGTCCTCTGGGGTCCCGGCTGGGGCGGCAATGACGATCATTGGGGCGGCGGTGGCGGCTGGGGTGGCGGCGGCGGAGGTGGCGGCTTCTCTGGCGGCGGCGGGTCGTTCGGTGGCGGCGGATCGTCGGGGAGTTGGTGATGCGCATAACCGAAGCCGATATCCAGCTGGTCACCCAGGCGGTCACCGACGCCGAGGCGCGTTCCGACGCCGAGATCGCGACGATCGTCGCCGAGCGTTCGGACAATTATAATGACGTGCCGCTGATCTGGGCGGCGCTCGTCGCGTTGCTCGCGCTCGCCATCTATGCCGCCTTTCCCGACTTCTACCTCGCGCTGCTCGATCGGCTGAGCGGTGGCTGGCATGTCTGGACGATCCGCGAGTGGATGACCGTGCTGGTCTTCGCGACGACGATCAAATTCCTCGCGACCCGCTATCTGATCGGCTGGTGGCCGCTGCGCATGGCGTTCACCCCGGGCAGCACCAAGACCCGCCGCGCGCGTGCCCGCGCGGTTGCGCTGTTCAAGGCATCGACCGAGCGTCGCACCCATAGCCGCACCGGCGTGCTCATCTACCTCTCGCTCGCCGAACACCGCGCCGAGATCGTCGCCGACGAGGCGATCGTCGCGAAGGTCGCGCCCGAGGCCTGGGGCGCGGCGATGGCGCTGCTGATCGACCAGCTCAAGGCCGGCAAGCCCGGCGAGGGGATGGCGGCGGCCGTCGCTGCGATCGGCGAGGTGCTGGCCGGGCATTTCCCGCGTACCGGCGATGATCCCGACGAAATGCCCAACCGGATGATCTGCCTGTGACGCAAGGACCGGGCGATCCGATCGAGACGATGTGGCAGGGCCGCTTCATCACCGCGAAGCGCGAAGGCAAATGGGAATATGTCGGCCGATCGCGCGGCATCCGCGCCGCGGTGATCCTCGCGATCGAGGACGGCCATGTCCTGCTGGTCGAGCAATATCGCGTGCCGCTGAAAGCACATTGCATCGAGCTGCCCGCCGGCCTGATCGGCGACGACACCGAGGATGAGGCGGTCGACGTGGCCGCCGCGCGCGAACTCGAAGAGGAGACCGGCTACCGCGCCGCGCGGATCGACGAACTCGGCGAATATTGCTCCTCACCCGGCATGGTCAGCGAGACCTTCACCCTGGTCCGCGCGACCGGGCTGGAGAAGGTCCATGACGGCGGCGGGGTCGAGAGCGAGGACATCATCGTCCACAGGGTCGCGCTGAGCGGGATTTCGGAGTTCATCGAGGGCCAGCGCGCGCTGGGCAAGATGATCGATGTGCGGATATTGCTGCTGCTGGCGGGGGATATTCTAACCCCCTGAGCGATCAGAAATCGATCGGGCCGACCTGGAAATTATCGGCATAGGCCTGAATCTTCAGCACCCGCTCGGCGCCGGGGACGACATGGGCGGTCAACCCCTCATGTTCCGCATAGGCCCGCGCGGCCGCGAGCGTCGGGAAGGTCAGCCTGATCTGGCCACGCGTATCGCCCGATCCGGCCCAGCCGGTCAGCGGATCGGGCTGCTTGGCCTCGGTCGGCTCATATTCGATAACCCAGCTATCGGTCCGCGCGCGGCCCGACTGCATCGCATTCTTGGTCAGCTGATAGATACGTGCATGCGCCATGATGACTGTCCCGTCAGGGCCTTCGATGAGCTTTGCCTTGCCGCAGTGCGACAAGCTTCGTCAAGAACGCTGCATCGCTTTCTTAGTGCGAAGCGTGGGATCGGCCCCTGCCGGATCGTCGGGCCATGGGTGACGCGGATAGCGGCCGCGCATCTCCTTGGCGACCGCCGCCCAGCTGCCGGACCAGAAACCGGGCAGATCCTTCGTCGTCTGGATCGGCCGTCCCGCAGGCGAGGTGAGCCGCAGGGTCAGCGGCACGCGCCCGCCGCCCACCATCGGATGCGCCGACAGGCCGAACAGCGCCTGCGGCCGTATCTCAACCGCCGGGCCGCCCTCGGCGGCATAGTCGATCGCATGGCGGCTTCCGGCAGGCGACTGGAGATGGTCTGGGGCAAGCCGGTCGAGCGCCTGGCGCCCGTCCCAGCCGAGCAGATCGTGGAGCGCATGGCTGAGTTCGGATGAAGATATCTCCGAAAGGCGTCTTTTTCCCTCGGCGAGCGGCGCGAACCAGTCGTCGAGGGTAAGCATCAGGGTGGCGTCGGACAGATCGGGCAGCTCACCGCCATGTTCGGCGGCAAAGGCGGCGCGGGCCCGCAGCGCGCGCACGCCTTCGGACCAGTCGAGCAGGTCGAAGCCGCGCGTGCGCACCGCGTCGATCAGCGCGGCGCTGATCGATGCGGGCGAGGCGCTCTCGTCCCTTCCGGCCGCCAGCACGATCGCGCCCAGCCGCCGCTCGCGCCGCGCCTCGACCGCGCCGGTCGCGGGGTCGAAGCGCGCGCTCTTGCGGATCTCGATATGGTCGGCGAACAGCCGCTCGACCTCGGCGGCGTCGATCGGCGCCGCCGACAAGATCCGCGCGCCCGAGGCCGCGCCCTGGATCTCCGCCACCGCGAGCCATTCACTGCGCGCGAGCGGCGAGGCCGGATCGAGCCGGAAGCCGCGCCCGCCGCTCGACGCCCAGTCTTCACCCGATGCCGAGCGGCGCTTCGCGACACGATCGGGATAGGCCAGCGCGACACAGGCCGCGATCATCATATCGTCGCGCCCGCGCTTGCCCGCCAGCCGCGTCCAGCGCCCGGCCAGCTGCCGCGCGCCTTCGGCACGCTTGCCACGATCACCCCGCCAGCGGCGAAGGCGCAGTTCAAGATCGGCATCCTGCCCGCCAAGGCCACGCTCGGACAGCAGCACCGCCACCTCGGCGGCGGTCTCGGCGAAGCCGCCCTCTGCTGCGCGGATCAGCATATGGCCCAGACGCGGCGGCAGCGGCAGCGCGGCAATGGCCTTGCCATGCGCGGTCGGCCGCCCTTCGGCATCGAGCGCATCGAGCCGCGCCAGCCGCTCGCGCGCTTCGCCGATCGCGGCGGGCGGCGGCGGATCGAGCCAGCGCAGCGTGCCGGGATCGGCGACGCCCCACAAAGCGCAGTCGAGCGTGAGTGCCGAGAGATCGGTCTCCAATATCTCGGGCGGGTCATAGCGGGGCAGGCCCGCGGTCGCCGCGGCCTCCCACAACCGATAGACCACGCCGGGCTGCTGCCGCCCGGCGCGGCCGGCGCGCTGGGTGACCGACGCCTGGCTGGCGCGCTCGGTGACGAGCCGGGTCATCCCCGCCGCGCGGTCGTAGCGCGGACGGCGCGCGAGCCCCGAGTCGACGACGATCCGCAGCCCGTCGATCGTGATGCTGGTCTCGGCGATCGCGGTGGCGAGCACCAGCTTTCGCGTTCCCGGCGGCGACGGGGCGATCGCCGCGCGCTGTTCGGCGGGTTCGAGCGATCCGTGGAGCCGGTGGAGGATGACGTCGGGCGGCAGGCGATCGAGCCGTTCGGCGGTGCGCTCGATCTCGGCGACGCCGGGGAGGAAGGCCAGCAGGCTGCCGGTCTCCTCGGCCAGTGCGCGGCGGATCGCGGCGGCCATGTCGTCCTCGATCCGCCTATCGGCACTGCGCGCGATGTGGCGGAGTTCGAGCGGGAAGCTGCGCCCCTCGCTCTCGATCAGCGGCGCGTCTCCCATCAGACTGGAGAAGCGCCCGCCGTCGAGTGTCGCCGACATCGCGACAAGCCGCAGGTCGGGCCGCAGCGCTCCTTGCGCATCGAGCGCGAGCGCGAGCCCGAAATCGCTGTCGAGGCTGCGTTCATGGACTTCGTCGAACAGTACCGCCGAGATGCCGGGCAGGTCGGGATCGGCTTGAATGCGATTGACGAAGATGCCCTCGGTGACGACGAGGATGCGGGTGTCCTTCGACTGTTTGCTGTCGAGCCGCGTCGCATAGCCGATCGTCCGGCCGACCGGCTCCCCGGCCACCGCCGCCATCCGCTCGGCGGCCGCGCGCGCGGCGAGGCGACGCGGCGAGAGCAGCAGGATCTGGCCGGTGCACCAGCCCTGACCGAGCAGCGCGGGCGCCACCGCGGTCGTCTTGCCCGCGCCGGGCGGCGCGACGAGCACCGCATTCGACCTGTCGGCCAAAGCGGCGATCAGATCGGGCAGGACGGCGTCGATCGGAAGCATGGGTGGGGTTTATAGCAACGTCATCCCAGCGGAAGCTGGGATCTCATTTTTCTTGGAACGCGGACAGGCAGGGAGATCCCAGCTTTCGCTGGGATGACGGCTGGGGTCCGAACGGTTCAGTAAGCCCGCGCCACCGCGAATTGTGCTGCTTCGATCAGCGCGGCCTTGGCCTGGCTGTTGGGGAAGCTTGCCAGCGTGTCGATCGCGCGCTGCGAATAATGGCGCGCGCGGGCGGCGGTGTCGGCGAGCGCGCCGGTCGCGCGCAGGATCGCGGTCGCGCGGACCAGATCCTCGTCCTCGTTGCGCAGCCCCTCGATCGCCTCGCGCAGGAAATCCCGATCGGCGCCCTCGGCGCGGGCATAGGCCAGGATCACCGGCAGGGTGACCTTGCCATCGCGGAAGTCGTCGCCGGCGTCCTTGCCCATCGTCGCCCCGTCCGAAACATAGTCGATCACGTCATCGACCAGCTGAAAGGCGATACCGAGATAGCGGCCATATTGGTCGAGCGCCTCCTCCACCCCGGACTCGCGCTCGGCAACGACGGCGGCGATCCGGCAGGCGGCGGCGAACAGCACCGCGGTCTTGGCGGTGATGATTTCGAGATAGCGTTCCTCGCTGGTCTCGATCCGGCGCTGCGCGGTGAGCTGGTTGACCTCGCCCTCGGCGATCACCGCCGAGGCGTTCGACAGGATGCGCAACACGCGCAGCGATCCGTCCTCGACCATCAGCTCGAACGAGCGGCTGAACAGGAAATCGCCAACCAGCACGCTCGCGGCATTGCCCCAAATGATGTTGGCGGTGCTGCGGCCGCGGCGCAGGCCCGACTGGTCGACGACATCGTCGTGGAGCAGGGTCGCGGTATGGATGAACTCGACCGTCGCGGCGAGCTTGTGGTGCCGTTCGCCAGCATAATCGAGCAGCTTCGCGCAGGCGAGCGTCAGCATCGGCCGCATCCGCTTTCCCCCGCCCGCGATCAGATGACCCGCGAGTTCGGGGATCAGCGGCACGTCCGACTGCATCCGCGTCAGGATCACGCTGTTGACGGCGTTCATGTCGGAGGCGACCAGCGCCATGATGGGGTCGAGCGAAGGCGCCGTGGCGCGGCGGATCGGGGTCACGGTCGCGGTCATGCGCGTGCAGATGGGCCGCGCGCGCGCGAAAGGCAAGTCCGTAACGGCAACAGGGCGCCCGGCTTTAACAACTCCCCGCTTGCCAAGCATGGAGTCGATCCACATAGGCTTGAGGGCCGGCAAGCAAGAAGGGGAGCGGCATGGCCGACGAGACACTGAGTCGCTATCGCGAGAGCATCGACAATATCGATGCCGCGCTGATCTTCATGCTCGCCGAGCGGTTCAAGGTCACCAAGGCGGTCGGCGAACATAAGGCGAAGACCGGCCTGCCCCCGGCCGATCCTTCGCGCGAGACGGTTCAGATCGAGCGGCTGCGCGCGCTGGCGAAGAGCGCCAATCTCGACCCCGATTTTTCCGAGAAATTCCTGCGTTTCATCATCGACGAGGTTATCCACCACCATCGCCAGGCGACGGCGGGGGGGTGACCTGCTTGATCCTCCCTATGCGCAGCATGGGGAGGGGGACCGCCGAAGGCGGTGGAGGGGTTCGGCAGGACCTTCAGGGCACCAGTAGATGTGAGGTCGCAGACCCCTCCACCGCCCTGCGGGCGGTCCCCCTCCCCATCGCTACGCGACAGGGAGGATTTTACGTTAACCCCTCGGCCATTTCGGCCAGTTCGAGCCAGCGCAGCTCGGCCGCTTCCTTCTTCGCGCGCGTCGCATCGATCGCCTTCATCAGCAGATCGAACTTCGCCGGGTTCTTGGCGTAAAGATCGGGATCGGCCATCGCCGCCTCGTCGCGCGCGATGGCGGCTTCGAGCTTTTCGATCTCCTTGGGCAGCAGATCGAGATCGCGCTGGTCCTTGTAGCTGAGCTTGGTCTTCGCCTTAGGCGCGGCGACAGGCGGTTCGGTCTTCGCCGCAGACCGCTTCGTGTCGACCTTCCCGCCGCGCTGCTTTTCCCAGTCCTCATAGCCGCCGACGACGATGTCGACCTTGCCGCTGCCGTCGAGGCCGAGCGTCACCGTCACGGTCCGGTCGAGGAAGTCGCGATCGTGGCTGACGATCAGGACCGTCCCCTCATAATCGGCGATCACCTCCTGAAGCAGGTCGAGCGTCTCCAGATCGAGATCGTTGGTCGGCTCGTCGAGCACCAGCAGGTTCGACGGCCGGGCGAACTCCCGCGCGAGCAGCACGCGGGAGCGTTCGCCACCCGAGAGCGTTCCAACCTTCGCCTCGGCGATCGACGGCTCGAACAGGAACTCCTTCAGATAGCCGTGGACATGCTTCCGGACGCCCTGGACATCGATCCAGTCACCGCCATCGGCGAGCACCTCGCGCACGGTCTTCTCGGGCGCCATCAGCTTGCGCTGCTGATCGATGACGATCCCGTTCAACGTCTTCGACAATTTGACCCGGCCACTGTCGGGGGCGATCTCGCCGGTCAGCAGCTTGAGCAGGGTCGATTTGCCCGCACCGTTCGCGCCGACCACGCCGATCCGGTCGCGGCGCGTCACCCGGAAGGTGAAATCGCGGATGATCGTGCGGTCTCCGAACGTCTTGGTGACATGTTCGGCGTCGATCACCACCTTGGTCTTGCTGTCGTCGGCGGCAATCGCGATCCGCGCGGTGCCGGGCGGGCCGAGCATCGCCTTGCGCTGCTCGCGCATCTCGTAGAGCTTGGTCAGGCGACCCTGATTGCGCCGCCGCCGCGCGGTCACGCCGCGCAGCTTCCAATGCTCCTCGATCTTCAGCTTGGCGTCGAGCCGCTCGGCATTGCGCGCCTCCTCTTCATAGACCCGCTCGGTCCAAGCATCGAAGCCGCCGAAGCCGACATCGTGGCGACGGATGCCGCCTCGGTCGAGCCACAGCGTTTGGCGGGTCAGCCGGGTGAGGAAGGTGCGGTCATGGCTGATCGCGATGAATGCGCCATTGTAGCGGGCAAGCCAGTTCTCCAGCCATTCGATCGCGGCGAGATCGAGATGGTTGGTCGGCTCGTCGAGCAGCAGCACGTCGGGATCCTGCGCCAGCGCCCGGGCAATCGCGGCGCGGCGCCGTTCGCCCCCGCTCGCGCTGGCCGCGTCGCGCGACAGGTCGATCCCGATCTGATCGGCAATCGCCTCCACCTCATGCACCTGCGGCGCGTCGGGCGCGGCGAGCGCGAAGTCGCGCAGCGTGGCATGGCCCGCCATCGACGGCTCCTGTTCGAGCAGGATCACCCGGGTGCCGGGCACAATCGTCCGCAGCCCCTCATCGGAATCGATCCGCCCGCCGAGCAATTTGAGGAGGGTGGTCTTGCCAGCGCCGTTGCGCCCGATCAGCGCCAGCCGGTCGCGCGGCCCGATATGGACGTCGAGCCCGCGGAACAGCCAGCCGCTGCCCTGGTTCAGGCCGAGGTTCTGATAGGAAAGAACAGGAGCGGACATGAGTGTCTTCGCAGAGCAACAGGTTGGGAGGAATTGGCAGGGCGCGAACATTCATGCCCTATTCAAGCCCCTGACCCTATGCCACTAGCCCATGTCAATGCGTAACCTTGTCGCCGCTCTGTCGATGGCGCTGTTTTTTGTCGCCGCATCCCCCGCTTCGGCGGACCGCAAACGCGCGCCCGAACAGGATGCGCTGCGCGATGGCGTACGGGCCGGCGAATATCTTCCCTATCAGGAGATGCGGGCCCGCGCGCAGGGCCGCGTCGATGGCCAGATGATCGGTTCGGAGTTCGATCCGGGAACCGGACGGTACCGTTTCAAGTTTCAGCGGGACGGATCGGTGATATGGATGGACATGGACGGCCGTACCGGGCGTGAAATTGGCCGCGTCGGCCAATAAACAACGCCCGCCTGAACAGGGGAATGACATGCGCGTCCTGATCGTCGAGGATGAACCCAGCCTGGGTCGCCAGCTCCGTGCCACATTGGAGGGTGCGGGCTATGCGATCGACCTTGCCACCGATGGCGAGGACGGCCACTTCCTCGGCTCGACCGAGAATTACGACGCGATCATCCTCGATCTGGGGTTGCCCGAAGTCGACGGCCTGACCGTGCTCGACCGCTGGCGCCGCGAGGGCAAGGGCACGCCCGTGCTGGTGCTGACCGCACGCGACAGCTGGTCCGACAAGGTCGCCGGCCTCGATGCCGGTGCCGACGACTATCTTGCCAAGCCGTTCCAGACCGAGGAGCTGATCGCCCGCCTGCGCGCGCTGATCCGCCGCGCGTCGGGCAACGCCTCGTCCGAGCTGACCGCGGGCGACGTCCGGCTCGACACGCGCAGCGGCAAGGTGACCCTGGCGGGCGAGCCGGTGAAGCTGACCGCGCAGGAATATAAGCTGCTCAGCTATCTGCTCCATCACAAGGGCAAGGTGGTGAGCCGCACCGAGCTGATCGAGCATATCTACGACCAGGATTTCGATCGCGATTCGAACACGATCGAAGTGTTCGTGACCCGGATCCGCAAGAAGCTGGGTCAGGATGTCATCACCACGATCCGCGGCCTCGGCTATTCGCTGGATGAACCTTCTTAAGCGATCAAGCGGCCGGATGCGGCCAGCCCTCCCCCTCGGGGGAGGGGCTAAGCCATGATGTCGAAGCTGCGAGCATCTAACATTTTGGCCTCACTCCGCGCCTGGTTCGTGAGGCGGCGCCACAATGCCGCGCAATCGACGGGATCGCTGACCCGTCGCATGATCTCGATCGCGGCGCTGTGGATCACGATCCTGCTGGTCGGCGGCGGCTTCGCGCTCGATCGGGTGCTGAGCGAGGCGATCACCCGCAATTTCGACGCCCAGCTCGAATATGTCCTCAACGCGATGATCGGATCGGCCGAGATCGGCCCCGACGGCGAGGTCCGCTTCAACCGCCCGCTGGGCGACCAGCGCTTTCTGGAGCCCTATTCGGGCCTCTACTGGCAGGTCGCCGGACAGGGCCATGAGCCGTTCCGATCGCGATCTTTATGGGATCGCGCGCTGCGCCAGGGCGACGAACATAGCGGCCGGACGCTCCATGTCACCGACAGCGACGAATTTGTCGGCGAACCGTTGCGCGTGCTCGACCGCGAGGTGCGGCTGCCCGGTTCCCCCACCGAATGGCGCTTCCAGATCGCCGCCACCCGCGCCGGGATCGACGATCAGATCGCGGTGCTGCGGCGGACGCTGGTGCGCTCCTTCGCGATGTTGGGGCTGGGGCTGATCATCCTTGCCGCGCTACAGGCGACCTATGGGCTGTGGCCGCTGCGCAGCCTGCGCCGCTCGGTCGCGGCGGTCAGTTCGGGGCGGAGCGCACGGATCGACGGCGACTATCCCAACGAGGTCCGCCCGCTGGTCGAGGAGCTCAACGAACTGCTCGCGCATAACGAGCTCCAGGCCGAGGAAGCGCGGCGCCATGCCGGCAACCTCGCCCATGCGCTCAAGACCCCGCTGACCGTCCTGATGAACGAGGCGACCGCGAACACCCCCGAGCTTGCCGACACGGTGGTGCGATCGACGATGACGATGCGCCGCCAGGTCGACCATCACCTCGCCCGCGCCCGCGCGGTCGGCCGCCGCGCCAACGCACAGGCACGGTCGGACGTGTGGCCTTCGCTGAAGGCCGTCGAGCGTGCGGTGGGGCGGATGCACCAACATGTCACGGTCGATCTGGCGGGCGATCAGCATGCTGCGGTCCATGTCGAGCGCCAGGATCTCGACGAGATATTGGGCAATCTGATCGAGAACGCCGCCAAATATGGCCAGGGGCGCGTGTTCGTCACCGTGGTGCGGGTGGTGTCCGACGTCACCGCCCCCCGCAGGCCCGACAGCGTCGAGATCATGATCGAGGATGACGGCCCCGGCATCCCGGAGGCCGAACGCGGCAAGCTGTTCGAGCGCGGCGCGCGGCTCGACACCGGCAAACCCGGCACCGGTCTGGGCCTGGCCATCGTCCGCGACGTGATCGGCATCTATGGCGGGACGATCACGCTGGAGGAGAGCGAGGATCTGGGCGGGCTGCTGGTGCGGGTGAAACTGCCGGCGGCGACGTGATCTCCCCTCCCCTTCAGGGGTGGGGCCGGGGGTGGGGCTTCACCCCAAGCGTCGGGACGGAGGATAGGCCCCACCCCAACCCCTCCCCTGAAGGAAAGGGGCTTGAGGTCTTCACACCGTCTTCCCGGCCCGACCCGCCAGTTCGACAACATATTGCCACGCCACCCGGCCCGAACGGCTGCCGCGCTGGGTCGCCCAGGCGATGGCGTCCAATGGCTCGAAGCTCAGCCCGAAGCTATCAGCATAGCCCGCGACCATCGCGACATAGGTGGCCTGATCGCAGACGTGAAAGCCCAGCGACAGGCCGAAACGATCGGCCAGCGCGAGCTTGTCGTCGATCACGTCGCGTGGATTGATCGGGCTGTCCTGCTCCTTCAGGTCGCGCGGGACGATATGGCGGCGATTGGCGGTGACATGGAGCCGGGCATTGGCCGGCCGCGCCTCCGCACCACCCTCGAGCATCGAGCGCAGCAGCCGGGGCCCCGCCCCGACCGCGCCCTCATCGAAGCCGAGATCGTCGAGGAACAGGACGAAGGCGCGCGGCAGATCGGCGATCAGCGCGAACAGCCGGGGCAGATCGGCGATGCGGTCGCCGGGGATCTCGATCAGCGCGATGTCATGCCCCTGTCCGCGCAGATGGCCGACGGTCGCCTTGACGAGCGCCGACTTGCCCGCGCCACGCGCGCCCCACAGCAGCACGTCATGCGCCGCCGCTCCAGTCGCGAGGCGCCGGGCATTTTCGAGCAAGGCCGCCTTCTGCGCATCGACCCCGGTGAGCAGGTCGATCGGCAGCGGTGCGAAGACCCGCGCCTCGGACAGGCCATGGTCGCGCCAGACATAAGCGGGGTGCGCGGCCGGATCGGCATGCGGCGCGGGCGGCGGCGCGAGCCGGTCGAGCGCGTCGGCGATGCGGGCGAGAATAGCGGGATCGGTCATGGCAGGGGGAATAGGGTCGTTGTCGCGACGGTTCAACATGCCGTCGCCCCGGCGGAGGCCGGGGCCGCCATGATATTCGCGTCGGCGCACTGCAAGGGCCTCTGGCTTCGGCCTCCGCCGGGGCGACGAATATCGCTAAGCCTCGATCCCGTACTGCTTCAGCAGATCGTAGAGGGTCGGCCGGCTGATCCCGAGCATCTTCGCCGCGCTCGATATATTGCCTTCGCTGCGCGCCAGCGCGCGGGTGATCGCGGTGCGGTCGGCGACCTCGCGGACCGCCTTGAGGTTGAGGAAGCCGCCATCCTCGCGCTCGGGGCTGAGGTCGAGATCCTCGGCGGTGACGAGCTTGCCGTCGGCCATGATCACCGCGCGCTTGAGCTTGTTCTCCAGTTCACGGACATTGCCCGGCCAGCTCCAGCCGTCGATCGCGGCGAGTGCATCGGGGGCGAAGCCCTTCACCCCCGACTCCATCTCACGCGCGAGCTTTTTGAGCAGCACCCGGGCGATCAGCAGCGCATCGCCGGGACGCTGCGCGAGGGTCGGGATGCGGACGACGATCTCGGCGAGGCGGTAATAGAGGTCCTCGCGGAAGCGCGTCTCGGCGATCATCGTATCGAGATCCTGATGCGTCGCGCAGACGATCCGCGTGTCGACCGCGATAGCCTTGCGGCTGCCGATCCGCTCGATCACCCGCTCCTGCAGGAAGCGCAGCAGCTTGACCTGGAGCGGCAGCGGGATGTCGCCGACCTCGTCGAGGAACAGCGTGCCGCCCTGCGCCTGCTCGATCTTGCCCTCGGTGGTCTTGATCGCGCCGGTGAAGGCGCCCTTCTCATAGCCGAACAGTTCGGCTTCGAGCAGGTTTTCGGGGATCGCCGCGCAGTTGATCGCGACGAAGGCGCCGCCGCTGCGCTTGCTTGCCTTATGGACGAGGCGCGCGAGCACCTCCTTGCCGGTGCCGCTGGCGCCCAGCAGCATCACCGACACGTCGGTATTGGCGACCCGCTCGATCGTGCGGACGACCTTGAGCATCGCCGGATCGCTGGTGATCAGCCCGTCTTCGGCATCGCCGCCGCCCTGCGCCTGGAGTCGCGCATTTTCCTGTTCGAGGCCGTGCAGCTGGAAGGCGCGCGCGACGATCAGGCCGAGCTCATCGATGTCGACCGGCTTGTGATAATAGTCGTAGGCGCCCGACGCCACCGCGCGCAGCGCCCCTTCGCGCGCGCCGTGACCGGAGGCGACGATCACCTTGGTGTCGGGCTTGAGCGCGAGGATCGCGTCGAGCGTGGCGAAGCCTTCGGTCGTGCCGTCGGGATCGGGCGGCAGGCCGAGATCGAGCGTCACCACCGCCGGCTCATAATGGCGCAGCGCGTCGATCGCCGCCTGACGGGTGGTCGCCTGGATGACCTCATAATCCTCATAGGCCCAGCGGAGCTGCTTCTGCAGGCCTTCGTCATCCTCGACGATCAGGAGGCGCGGTTTCGGGCCTGTCGTCATGCCATGGCTCCGGTCGCCGGTCCGCCGCCGAACGTCGCGCTCAACGGCAGGATGATGGTGAAGCGGCTACCCTCGCCCTCCCGGCTGTGCACTTCCAGCCGCCCGCCCATGGCCACGATGATCGAGCGCGCCTCATAGGCGCCGATGCCGAAGCCGCCGTCCTTGGTCGAGGAGAAGGGATGGAACAGCCGCGAGCGGATGAACTCGGCCGACATGCCGCAGCCCTGGTCGATCACCTCGACGGCCACCTCCAGATCGCGCCGGCCAACGACGACGTCGATGGCCTGCCCCTCGCTCGCGTCGATCGCGTTCTGGACAAGATGGCCCAGCGCCTGTTCGAACCGGTCGGGATCGACCGTCGCCATCAGATCGTCGGGGGCGATGATCCGCACCGGATAGCCATAAGCCCGCTCGCGCACGACCCGCTCGGCCAGCAGCCGGAGCGAATGGGGAGCGGGATCGTCGGGCTTCGAGCGATGATGCTGCGAGAGGCGCGCGAGCAGATCGTTCATCTTGCCGACCGAGTTTTGCAGGGTGCCGATCATGTCCGCGCGGAATTCGGGCTTGTCGGCATGGCGTTCGGCGTTGCGCGCAAGCAGGCTGAGCTGGCTCACGAGATTCTTGATGTCGTGCATGATGAAGGCGAAACGCCGGTTGAACTCATCGAAACGGCGGGCATCGGACAACGCCTCCTGACCCCTGGCTTCTGCCAGATAGCTTGTCACCTGCCGGCTTGCCACCCTCAGCAGGTCATGATCCTCGTCGTCGAGCAGGCGCGGCTCGCGCGGCAGTTCGAGCAGCACCGCGCCGACCAGCCGGTCGAAATGGATCAGCGGCACCAGTGCCCAGGCGCTTTCCTCGGCGATCATCCATTCCGGGATCAGCGGCAGCACCGCCGGCTGCTCGCCGCGCCGCAGCCGTTCGAGCTCGACGACATCGCCGCTCGCCTCCAGATGGCGGGCGAGATCGGCGCCACCGGCAACCAGCGGCGGATCGATCGTCGGCCAGTTCCAGCGCGCCGACGCCTCCAGCGCGCCGTCGGCGCCGCGCAGCAGCAGCAGCCCGCCGGGGCAGTCGAAAATGTCGCCGATCGCCTTCACCGTGCGTTCGGCGAGCGCCGGCGCAGTCTCCCCGGGCTGGCCGACCGTTTCGGTGAAGCGGCGCCACTCGAGGCGATAGTCGTAGCGATGCTGGAAGAGCTGTCGGCCGAGCACCTTCTTCATTCGCTGGCGGTAGCGGGTCGACGGAAAGAAGGAGACGGCGAAACCGACGAACAGCGCCGCGAGCGTGACCTGCGGCAGCATCTGCACATAGCCACCGAGCGACAGCAGCCGCGCGATCAGCACCATCGCCGCGATGTACGCGCCACACACCACCAGCGCCATCGTCTGAAAACCGGCGCTGCGCGATGCGCGGACCCGATCGAGCGTAGCCAGCCGGCTGACCGTGACGAGCAGCGGCGCGATCAGCACCATCGCCATGCCACGCAGCGCGAACCAGCCCATCGGCCAGCCGCCGATCAGATAGGCAACCGTCGCGATGTTGAGGTCGACGCCCCACATCACCGCGAGCGCCAGCATCGGCGACCCAAGTCCGAAGCGCGCCTCGGGGGAGGCGGCGGTGTAGAGATTGTGGAGCAGGCAAAGCCCGCCGATCGCGACGGCGGCGCGGAGCGCCTGATTGGCGAGGAACAGCCCTTCCTGGATGCGAGGACTGCCGAAAAAGGCGAGCGGCAGCAGCTTGATGATGATCGCGGCGGTGATCAGCGTGCCGAGCAGCGCGTAAATGCCCAGGATCACCGGCCTGCGCGGGCCCGCCGCGATCGGCGGCTGGAGTGCGAACAGGAAGGCGAGCCAGGCGGCATCGGCTAGGCTCTTCATCACGCTCGACGGAATGCTCCCCGCGCCGTAGATCGCGACGAGACCGCACCATGCCGCGGTCATCGCGCAAGCGATGGTCAGCGCGATCCGGCGCGAACCACCGGTGTGCACCGTCGCCTGCCAGCCGACCAGCGCGGCGAACATGAAGGCCGCGAGCGCATGGCCCCACTGGGTCGCGGCGAAGATCACCGGGGCGGGCAGCGCACCAATATAGGAAGGCGCGACCTCCAGCTGCTGGGCGAGCATCGCGGCTTCGAGTCCGCTCGCCATGCTAGTTTCCGCTCCGCTCGCGTGGAGAGTCGTTGCCGGACCGTCGTTTCAGCTTTGCTGAAACACTCATCAGCGCGCGCCCTCGGCCCAGAGCAGAACGCGCAGCGTCTGGAGGATGATCAATATGTCGAGAAAGGGGCTGTAATTCTTGGTGTAGTAGAGGTCATATTCGAGCTTGTGACGGGCATCTTCCAGGCTGGCACCATAGGGATAGTTGATCTGCGCCCAGCCGGTGATGCCCGGCTTCACCATGTGCCGCTCGCCGTAGAAGGGGATCTGCCGTTCGAGTTCCACGACGAATTCGGGGCGTTCCGGGCGTGGCCCGACGAAGCTCATATCGCCTTTCAGCACCGTCCAGAGTTGGGGCAGTTCATCGACGCGAATCAGCCGGATGATCCTGCCGATCCGCGTGACGCGGGCATCGCCCTTCTGCGCCCAGATGGCGGTGCCGCCGGCCTCCGCATCCTGCCGCATCGAGCGCAGCTTCAATATCTCGAAACTTTCGCCATGGCGGCCGACGCGGACCTGGCGGTAGAAAGCGGGGCCCGGGCTGTCGAGCTTCACGATCAGCGCGGCGACCAGGATGATCGGCGCGGTGATGCTCAGGATCAGC
Source organism: uncultured Sphingomonas sp. (assembly GCA_947085315.1). GTDB lineage: Bacteria > Pseudomonadota > Alphaproteobacteria > Sphingomonadales > Sphingomonadaceae > Rhizorhabdus. The sequence goes on from CAMTVW010000002.1 coordinate 21,884, forward strand.
GCGCTCACCGCGAGGTCGAAGCCGCGCTTCAGCACCGTCGAGAGCTGGCGACCCGACGAGAATCCGTCGGAGAAGATCAGGGTCGAAGGGCGCACCGTATCAAGGTCGATCCGCCCGGTCTCGCGTTCGAGGAAGTCGGAGATGTCGGTGACGTGGACGCCGGTGGTCTTGAGCCGCAGCAGCGCGTCGACCGGCACGGTATTGCGCCGCTCGTCGAGCGCGAGGACGACTTCGTTCGCCTGATTCTGTTCGACCAGCTCGGCAAGGCTGGCGACGTCGGTGCGCGATATCGCGGTAGGGATTTGCGGCGGCGCGTCCTTCATGTCGACGCAGCCGACGATCAGGAAGCCGGCGCCGGCCCGTCGTTCGAGGTCGACCACCCGCTTCGCGCGGCGGCCCGCACCGAGCAGCAGCACCCGGCGCTTGAACATGTCGCCGCTGACGAACCCACCGAGCAGGACCCGCACCATCAGCAGCAGCACCACCGCCAGCAGCATCGAATAGAGCGAATTGGACCGCCACAGGGTAAGCGCCGGCAGGACGAAGAACAGCAGCGACATCAGGATCACGCCAAGCGAGATAGCGACGAGCAGCCGCGCCGCGGCGAAGCGGAAGGTCTGCAGCGATTCCGCCGCATAGACCCCGACCCCGATCATCGACGCCTGAATCGCCAGTGCGAAGGTGAGGAGCTGCGGCACGCGATCCCATACCGGGCCGGGGTTGCTGTCGATCTGGCGCAGACGCAGCACCCAGCCGGCTTCGGCGACCAGCAGCAGCACCGCGAAATCGACCAGGCACAGAACCAGCACCGGATAGGCTATGTAATGTTTGAACAGTCTTAGCATCGCCGACGCCGCGTTACCGGTTTCATCGCCCCAAACATGAAACCCCCTTGCCGCTCGTCCATTCACTATCCGATAACGACTTTTCCTTCTGGACCATGGAGCCCGCCATTTCCACCACCTTATACGCGATCCCGAGCATGCTCAGGCATCCGGGATCGGATGTGCTCAATTGCCGCTCGGGCCGGGGGGTAAGCCGATGAGCTTCGACCATCGCCCTTCCCCGCTGATCACCCCCGTCATCCTGTCGGGTGGCTCGGGCACGCGGCTTTGGCCGCTGTCGCGGTCGCACAAGCCCAAGCAGCTGCTGGCACTGACCGGCGAGCGGACGATGTTGCAGATGACCGCCGCACGGTGCCTGGACCGCCAGGCCTTCGCCCCGGCGATCATCGTCACCAACGCGCTCCACGCCGGCGAGATCGCCACCCAGCTGGCCGACGACCGCCCCGCGCGGATCATCCTGGAGCCGGCCGGCCGCAACACCGCCCCCGCGATCGCGCTCGCGGCGATCGAGGCGGCGCCCGACGCGGCGCTGCTGGTGATGCCCAGCGATCATGTCATCGAGGATTGCGCGGCCTTTCACGCCGCGATCGCGGCGGCGCTGCCGCTGGTCGAGCAGGGCTGGCTCGTCACCTTCGGGATCACCCCCGACAAGCCCGAAACCGGCTATGGCTATATCCGCCGCGGCGAGGCGGTGGCGCCCGGCGTCCATCGGGTCGAGGCGTTCATCGAGAAGCCCGACGCGGCGCGCGCGAAAAGCTATCTCGCCGCCGGCAATTATAGCTGGAACGGCGGCATCTTCCTGTTTCGCGCCGACGCCTATCTTGCCGCGCTCGAACGCTTCGAGCCCGCGATGCTTGCAGCGGTCCGCGCCTCGCTTGACGGCGCCGCGCGCGACGGGCTGTTCGTCATCCCGGGCGCCGAGGCGTTCCTGTCGAGCAAGTCCGAATCGATCGACTATGCGGTGATGGAGCGCGCCGACAAGGTCGCGGTGGTGCCGGTGGAGATGGGCTGGTCCGACGTCGGCAGCTGGGATGCGCTCCACGCGTTGGGCGAGGCCGACGATCACGCCAACGTCCTGCATGGCGATGTCGTCGCGATCGACACCAGCGGCTGCCTGATCAGGAGCGAAGGGCCGGTCGTCACCACGGTCGGCATCCACGACCTGATCGTGGTGGCGACCCGTGACGCGGTGATGATCCTGCCGCGGGGCGACAGCCAGAAGGTCAAGGGGATCGTGGAGGCGCTAAAGGCCAGGGGTCACGAAACGCTCGACACGCCGTACTGAGCGGCAACCCAGGAGAAGACGATGACCGAACAGCGCAACCTTGGTTCGACCTGCCTGTCGGTCGCCCCGCTGGTCGCCGGCGGCAATGTGTTCGGCTGGACGATCGATGAGAAGACCAGCTTTGACGTGCTCGACGCCTGGGCCGATGCCGGCGTCACGATGATCGACACGGCGGATGTCTATTCGTCGTTCGTGCCGGGCAATGCCGGCGGCGAGTCCGAAACGATCATCGGCAAATGGATGAAATCGCGCGGCAACCGCGCGAACATCCAGATCGCCACGAAGGTCGGCATGCAGCCGATCGGCGATTTGAAAGGCCTCAACCCGCCAACGATCGCCGCCGGGATCGACGCATCGCTGCGTCGTCTCCAGACCGACCATGTCGACCTCTATTACGCCCATTTCGACGATGAGAGCGCGACGCAGGAGGCGGTGGCCGAGGCGTTCGCCGGTCTGGTCAGGGCGGGCAAGGTTCGCGCGCTGGGCGCTTCCAACTTCGCGCAGGCGCGGCTGACGTCGGCGCTGGAGATTGCGAAGACAAACCGGCTGGCGAGCTACGGGGCGCTGCAACCGCATTTCAACCTGATGTCGCCGGAGAAATTTCCGGCCGACTACCGGCAATATTGCATCGACCAGAATATTGGGGTGCTCAGCTATTTCGCGCTGGCAAGCGGCTTCCTGACCGGCAAATATTGCAGCGCCGACGATGCCGGCGGCGCCGCACGCGCGCAACTCCTGACCGGCTATTTCAGCCCGCGCGGCGACAAGGTGCTCGCCACGCTCGACCGCATCGCCGGGGAGACCGGCGCCACCCCGGCGCAGATCGCGCTCGCCTGGGTGATGGCAACGCCGGGCATCACCGCCCCGATCGCCAGCGCGACCAGCATCGCGCAGGTCGAAAGCCTGGTCCCGGCGATGGACCTGTCGCTGAGCGACGAGCAGATGGCGGCGCTGGACGCGGCGTCGGCGACGGCCATTTAACTGCCCCTCGCCTGACGGCTCGCATAGCGAGCCGATTTCGGGCTGCGGACTGCCCCCGGCAATCCGCTTGCCGCCCTCAATCCCCCGCGAACGAGAAGGGTGCGAGCCCGCGTTCGCGTTCGTTGATCGTCAGGGCGCGGCCGATCGGCGGCGCCGCGCGCTGGAGACAGTCGGGGCGCTGGCAATGGGTGCAGCCGAGGCCGATCTCTTCGGCGGGCCCGGCCAGATCGATCCCGCGTGCCAGCGCCAGGCTGGGCGCATGTTCGGCGGCAAGGCCCAGCGCGACGACATGTTCGGCCTGCGGCACCCCGGCAGCGCCGCCATGGTGACGGACGCTGCGCGCGATCGTGAACCAGCGCGATCCATCCTCGAGCTCGGCGAGCTGGCGGATAAGCCTGCCCGGCTGGTCGAAGGCGTGGTGGACCGCCCAGAGCGGACAACGATGCACCGCGTCGATCAGCGCCGATCCGCTGGCGCCGGCATAGCCCTTCGACAGCTGCCCCGCGCGGTCGATCCGCAGCATGAAGAAGGGCAGCCCGCGCGCGCCAACCCGCTGGAGCGTGGTCAGGCGGTGCGCCACCTGCTCATAACCCGCGCCGAAGCGACGCTGGAGCAACTGGATATCGTAGCCGCTGGTCTCGCACGCGCGCAGAAAGCGGCCATAGGGCATCATCAGCGCCGCTGCGAAATAGGATGTGACATGGCGGCGGTACAGCCGCTCGGCCGCGCGATCGCCGAACGCCGCGCCCGCGACCAGCGCGTCGATCTCGGCCTTCGCTTCGATCTGGGCGAGCTGAAACGCTGCCTGAAAGGTCCGCGCCGCCGGGTCGAGCAGCTCGGACAGCTGGAGCTGGCGGGCATGGAGGTCGAGCCGGCGCAACCGGTCGGGCATCACGTCGAAAGGCAGGATGCGAATGGTGAGCTGATGCTTGACCCGCAGCCGTTCGGCAATCGCGCCGTAAAGATCGCCCGCGCCGATGCGAAGCTCGTCGGCCAGCGCCTCGGCGCTCGCGTCGAGGTCGGCAAAATGATTGCGCCAGCGCTCGATCTCCCGCCGGACCGCGCCGACCGGCCCCGACCCAAGCTCCGCGCCGACAGCGCCGCCGCCTTCGCGCCAGCGATCGAACAACCGCGCAAAGGCCTCGGCGGCACCGGGGGCGTTGTCGATCCATGCCTCCAGCTCGGCACGGTCGATCGACAGGTCGGCGAACAGCGGATCGGACAGCCGCCGCCGCATCGCCGCGGCACCACCACCGGGCTCTTCCTGGCTCAGGCTGCGGATGTCGAAGTCGAACAGCTCGGCGAGGCGCAGGATCAGCCCGGCGGTGAGCGGGCGGCGATTGCCCTCGATCAGCGCCAGATAGCTGTCCGATATGCCCAGCATCTCGGCCATCACCTGCTGGGTAAGCGCCTGATCGCGGCGCAGACGCCTGATCCGCGGACCCGCCAAAATCCCCTGCTTCGCCATCATGTCCGCCCAAATGCTTCGTAAGAACCTTACAAGATTACAGGCGATCTAACAGACGCGGCGACATCCGGACAACAATCTTGATGACGACCGGATAGCGGATTTGGCGGATCTGCCGCAAAAAGGCTCCAGAACCCCTTGCCCCCGGCAGGCCGACAGTCCCGGCTTGTAAGCGGCCCCGATCTTTTCCTGGGGAGGAAGAGAAACGCCCGTCAGGCTCGTCCTGGCGGGCGTTATACTGCGGGCCGTTTCGCATGTGCGATCGGCAATTGCGTCCGTTGATATTATCGGCCATCACGATTCCGTGGGCGAACTGACGAGGGCATTGACGGTGAGCCAACCTCCAGCAGGAACACGCGTTTTGATCGTCGAAGATGACACGATCATCGCGATGACCGCCGAGGACATGCTTGAAGAGGTCGGCTGCAAGACCGCTGCGGTCGCAGGCACGGTCGCGGAGGCGCTCGGCCGGATCGAGGATACCGAGTTTGACATCGCGCTGCTCGACCTCAACCTGAGGGACGAGAACAGCCTGCCCGTGGCCCAGCGCCTGCGCGACACCGGCAAGCGCTTCGTCTTCGCGACGGGCTATGACGGGCTGCCCCCGGGCAGCGGCTTCGCCGACGCGCCGGTAATCTCCAAACCCTACCGCATCGAGCAGCTCGCCACGATCATCGCGGCAACGCTGGCGGAGTAAGGCCGAGGTTCGTCATTCCAGCGAAAGCTGGAACCTCACCGCCTTCTTCCGCCGCTCCGAACAAAAGGGCAATCACAGCTTTCTCCGGGGTGACGGGAGAATTGGCCGTGCGGCTCGCTTTGCGAGCCGCATTCGCTATTCGCCGCTCACTTCTTCAACACCGTCAGCGCCGCCGTCGTCATCGCTTCGACCGCCGTGGAGATCACCGCTTCGTCGTCGGGCGCCCAGAAGGGGCTGTGGATCGACGGTAATCTGGTGACGTCGCCCTTCACCGCGTCCCACTTGTCCTGGCGCACCCCGCCGACCCAGAACAGCAGCGTCTCGATCGACGTGTCGGCCAGGTAGAACTGGCTGAAATCCTCACCGCCCATCTGCGCGCGCACCGGCACCACGCGCTCCTTGCCGAAGCGGGTGGTGAAGACTTCGGCAAGCCGCGTCGTGATCGCATGGGTGTTGAAGGTGGCGGGGGTATTCTGATCCTGCAGGCTGACCACCGGCATCTTGTCTTCGGCCAGGCCGGCCGCGATCGCCTCGCCCTTCGCGACGCGGGCAATGCCGTCGAGGAGATGCTGGCGCACCTCCGGCTTGTACGAGCGGACGGTGATCTGGAGCTTCGCCTCGGGCGGAATGATGTTGTGCTTCGTGCCCGCCTGGAAGCTGCCCACCGTCACAACGCCGGATTCGAGCGGATCGGTTTCGCGTGAGATCAGCGTCTGCAAGGTGGTGACGATCCGCGCGGCCAGAACGATCGGATCCTTGGCGAGATGCGGATAGGCGCCATGCCCGCCCTCCCCCTTCACCAGCACATCGACCGAATCGACATTTGCCATCACATATCCGTCGACGATGCCGATGGTGCCCGCCGGTAGCTGCGCCGAATCATGGAAGGCGATCACCGTCTGTGGTTTGGGAAAGCGCGTGTAGAGCCCGTCCTTCAGCATCGCCCGCGCGCCCGAGCCGATCTCCTCGGCGGGCTGGCCGATCATCACCAAGGTGCCCGACCACTGATCCTTCATCGCCGCCATGCGCCGCGCGATGCCGATCCAGCTGGTCATATGCGTATCGTGCCCGCAGGCGTGCATCACCCCCACCGCCCTGCTGGCATAGGGCAGGCCGGTCTGCTCGGTGACGGGAAGCCCGTCCATGTCGGCGCGCAGCAGCAGCACCGGGCCGGGGCCATTCTCCATCACCGCAACCACGCCGGTGCCACCGACGCCGCTGGTGACCACGAACCCCGCCTTCTTCGCCTCCGCCGCCATGATCCCGGCGCTGCGCGCTTCCTTGAAGCTCAGTTCGGGATTCATGTGGAGATCGCGATAGATCGCCGTCAGGCTGGGCATGTCGGCCTTTACCGCCTGATCGAGCGGGTCGGCCCGCAGCGGCGTCGCGGAGAGCGCGGCGGCCAAAGCGAGCAGAGCGAGCGGAGGCACAGCTTTCATTCCTATCCCTTCGGTACCAGTTCAAAGATGTCGATCGTCGATTCCCAGCGCGGATAAGGCATCACGATCCGCCAGCGGCGCGCGCCGATCCGTTCGACGATCCCGGCCATGTCACGTTCGGCGTCGCGGCCATAGACCAGCGGCCGCGCCTCATCGCCCAAGGTCATCGCGCCGAGGAAGACCATCCGCCGCTGGTCGTCGGCGAAGAAATCACCGACCGGGCGCTGCGAGCCGTCGACCTTGGCGAAATGATACCGCCCCTCCTCCGCCGTCACCCGGCAGGTGAACCAGGGATAGGCGACATAATCGAGCATGCCCTTCGTCTGGGCGCCCATCTTGATCACGCGGCAGCGATAGTCGCCGGGGGACGGGGCGGGCTGCCCCTCCAGCGCGCGATCGGGCTCGAGCAACGGGCCCTGGGCCGCGATCTGGGCGGCGTTGCCGGCCGCGCGCGCCTTTTCGAGGCCCGCGATCCAGGCGGTCCGCCAGCGCGCCAGCCGGTCGCGATCAGAATCGCTGACGATCAGCCGCCAGTCATTGGGCCGCGATTTGGGCGCCCTGGGTTCCAGCGAGTCGGAACTGCAAGCCGACAGGGTCAGCGCCATTACGCACAACAGGGTGACTCGCGCAGGCTGCAAGCGATCGTCTCCTCACGCCCCCTCGAATGTTGAGCCTGCCCGCCCCGGCACCGCTTGGCAAGCCGCATGAATCCGGGACTTATGTTGGGTGGACCTGACTTGCGCTCCATAAGGGTGAGGGCAGGCTGACGAAGTTGGGAAACGCCTTCCCCGCCCAAACCAACCTATTGCGCGGTCCAGCCGCCATCGATCGAGATATTGGCGCCGGTCATGCCGGCGGCTTCGTCGCGGCACAGGTAGAGCGCCATCGCCGCGACCTGTTCGACCGTGACGAACTGCTTGGTCGGCTGGCCGGCGAGGAGCACGTCGTTCATCACCTGCTCGCGCGTCATGCCGCGCGCCTTCATCGTGTCGGGGATCTGCTTTTCGACCAGCGGGGTCCAGACATAGCCCGGGCTGATGCAGTTGGCGGTTATGCCAAAGGTCGCCGCCTCCAGCGCGACGGTCTTGGTGAACCCCGCCAGCCCGTGCTTGGCGGTGACATAGGCCGATTTGAACGGCGATGCGGTAAGCGAATGGGCCGAGGCGGTCTGGATGATCCGGCCCCATTTGCGCGCCTTCATCCAGGGCAGCGCGAGCCGGGTGGTGTGAAACGCGCTGGTCAGGTTGAGCGCGATGATCAGATCCCATTTCTCGACCGGGAAATCCTCGACCGGGGCGACATGCTGGACGCCGGCATTGTTGATCAGGATATCGACCCCGCCGAACGCGGCCGCGGCCTCGCCCATCATCGCCGCGATCTGGTCTGGCTTCGACAGGTCGTGCCCGCAATAGAGCGCGGCCGCGCCGCTCAGCGCCTCCAGCCCGGCACGCTCGGCCTCGATCGCCGCCGCATCGCCGAAGCCGTTGATCACCACCTGCGCGCCTTCGCCGGCGAGCGCCTTCGCATAGGCCAGCCCGATTCCCGAAGTGGATCCGGTGATCAGCGCGGTCTTGCCCTTGAGGAACATCTGGATGGTCTCCGTAATAGCCACGACCATAGTGCGGCAGGATGCTGCACCGCATCAAGGCCCATGGCGGGCGCGAGTGAAAAAAGGGCCGCGCCGCCTTCACGCCCGTTTCGGTCGATTCGCGCTGTTGCATCGCGCCCGCGCTGCGGCTAGGGGGAGCGTCCGGCGTGCGGGGCTGTAGCTCAGATGGGAGAGCGCTGCAATCGCACTGCAGAGGCCAGCGGTTCGATTCCGCTCAGCTCCACCACCCGCGCCGAACCCTTTGATAAGCTGAAACCACCGGAAATCGGTTTCTACGGGTGTCCGTTTCAAAGCTAACAGGGGTCTTCATCGTTGCGACCGCGCGCCCTGGCACTCGACCAAATGCCGTGCGATCAAGAAATCCTGGCCCGATAGACCGGCAACCATGAAAGTCGCTTTTGTGGCGGTACGACAACGCTATGTCGCTCCCGGCAAAACGATAGCGCGCACTTTTCCGTCTGCATCACCTATGCCCGGTGGCAAGAGTCGCACGAGAGGACGACGCATGACCGCCGTTGATGAGTTGATCGCCTATGCCAAGACCGCCGATCCGTTTCGGGGGGCACCCGACAATCTTGCCGAGTTGCAGATGGAAGCGGTCCGCGAGCGTTTCGCCGAGCGGCGCCAGCAGATCAAGGTGCTCGACAAGCGCGCGCGGGAGACGGGTATCGACCATATCGGCACGCTCGAGGATCTCGTCCCGCTGCTGTTCGCGCACACCAATTACAAGAGCTACCCGGAAGCGTTCGTCGACAGCGGCCAGTGGAAGCATATGAACATGTGGCTGGGGACGCTGTCGACCTATTCCACCGACAATATCGACGTCTCCGGCGTCGGCGACATCGACGACTGGATCGACGCCTGCCACGCCGCCGGGCATTTCATCTACGCGTCGAGCGGCACGTCGGGTAAATCCTCTTTCCTCAACCAGACGATGCGGGACCGCGACTATTGCGTGCCGGCCTGCCTCGCCGCGTTCGATCTTTCGACCCCGGGGTTCAAGCCAAACCACGACCGGTCGGTGTTCACGATGATGCCCACCAAGGGCACCCACAAGATGACCGAGGTCAGCACGCGCCATTTCGAGCGCTGGGCCGCGCCCGGCGAGCTCCACCGCCTCAGCAACGATCCGATCCGCGCGATGGACGCGATGCGCCCCGCGCAGCTGCGTCGCCTGCTCGCGGCCGGCAAGGTCGGTCCCGCCGAGGTCGCGGCCTATGAGGATCAGGTGGCCGTCCGCCAGGCGCGCCGCGCCGGGGAACTGGAGAGCTGGATCGACACGCTCGCCGACCGTCGCCGCCAGCCGATCTATCTGGGGGCGATGTGGGGCGTGCTGTGGCAGCTGGCCGAGGCCTTGCGCGCGCGCGGCATCAGCGACGGCGATTTCCACCCCGAGATGATCATCTCGACCGGCGGCGGCACCAAGGGCGCCAAGGTGCCGGACGATTATAAGGAACAGATCACCCGCTTCTTCGGCGTCACCAGGGATCGTCTGTCGAACAGCTATGCGATGGTCGAGATGAGCGGATTCTGCGCGCTGATCCAGCCGCACGACGTCTATGCGACTCCGCCCTGGCTGGTACCGCTTATCCTCGACAAGGCGGGCGAGAAGCTGCTCAATCCGGCCGATCACAAGGGCATGGTAGAGGGACGCATGGCGTTCTTCGACATCCTCGCCGATGGCCGCTGGGGCGGAATCATCTCGGGGGACAAGGTGGTGGTCGAGTTCGGCTCCGGGCTCGACGGTGTCAGGACGCCGATCGTCCGTTCGATCAACCGCTATCAGGACCTCGAGGAGGGTGAGGACAAGCTCACCTGTGCCGGTTCGATCGACTCCTATGTCCGTGGCTCGATCACGGCCTGATCCGGAAGGCCTGACCTGGAAGGAATGTCCGATGCTGCATGAAATCCTGGAAGGCGGGCGCATCCTCGTCCCGCATGTGATCAAGGGCGAGACGATCATCGACGCCGCGGTGGAGCACCGGTCGCGCGCGACCGGTGATGTGGTGATGACCCCGGCGATCGACCTCGACGCGCTGATCTGGCCCCGGCGCGAACCCGGCCCCGCCTTCGACACGCCGCTCGCGGAGATCGTCGACTTCCTGGTCGAGGTCGGCAAGGCGCTCGATTTCGATCGGAACGCTCATCTGCAGGAGGCCGCCGTCCGCAACCTGCGCTGCAACAATCTCGGCGCCCGCATCCTGGAGAATTGCTACCGCGACATCGCGCGCTTCTTCGATCGCGAGGCGATCGAGGCGGAGGCCGCGGGATCGTTCGGCGAGCTTGGCGTGCTGGAGGGCTGGCACAGCCGCGAGGTACGCGGCAACCGCATCGACATTCGCGCCTTCCCGCCCCGCGTCGTTCATATCCTGGCCGGCAACGCCCCGATCGTGCCGCCGATCACCATCGTGCGCGGCGCGATCAGCAAGGGCGTGCATCTGCTGAAGATGCCGTCGAACGACATGTTCACCGCGACCGCGCTGCTCCGCACGATGGCCGATGTCGGCCCCAACCATCCGGTGACCCGCTCCTTCTCCGCCGCCTATTGGCGCGGCGGCGACGCGGTGATCGAGGGGAATGTCTTCCGCTCGCAATATTATGACAAGCTGGCGGTGTGGGGCGGCGACGCGGCGGTGCGCCACGCGATGAAATATGCGGCCCCCGGCTTCGAGATCATCTCCTTCGATCCCAAGGTCTCGATCTCGCTGGTGGGTGGCGAAGCCTTCGCCGACGCCGCCACGCTGGGCGATGTCGCCGCGCGCGGCGCGGCCGACGTCGTCGCGTTCAATCAGGACGCGTGCAGCTGTGCCCGCTTCCAGTTCGTCGAAGGCGATGACGCTCAGGTCGACGCCTATTGCGAAAGCCTGCTCGAGGCGATGGGCAAGGACAGTCATTATGGCACCGGCGAAGGTGGGCCAGTCCCGGCCGCGCCGATACTGGAGGAACTCGACATGCTCGGCATGCTCGAGCCGGTCTACCGGGTCTTCGGCCGTGCCGACGGGCGCGGGATGGTGATCCGCTCGGCCGAGCCGGTCGCGTTCAATCCGGGAGGCAAGCTGGTCAATGTCGTTCAGGTCGATGCGCTCGCCGACGCGCTCCAGCATGTCACCGTCGCCACCCAGTCGGTCGGCGTCTATCCCACCCGCCGCATCGCCGCGCTGCGCGACGGACTGGCCGGCGCGGGGGTCCAGCGGATCGTCGGGCTGGGCAATATCAACGCCGGCAAGTTCGGCGGCATGCCGCATGACGGCGGATGGCCGCTGCACCGGATGATGCACTGGGTGGTAACCGAAAATCCCGAAGGATGACTGACCTTATGACTTCCCCGCTTTCGCTCGACAGCTACCGCCTGCTCGGCCGCTCGGGCCTGCGCGTCTCGCCGCTTTGCCTGGGTACGATGACCTTCGGCGAGACATGGGGAGCCGATGAAGCCGAATCGCGCCGCATCTTCGACGCCTATGTCGATCGCGGCGGCAATTTCATCGATACGGCGGGCTATTACGCGCAGGGCCGTTCGGAAGCGCTGACCGGCAGCTTCGCCAAGGAGAAGCGCGACCGGCTGGTGCTGTCGACCAAATATTCGCTCGCCGTCGCGCCCGGCGACCCCAACGCCGCCGGCAACGGACGCAAGACCATGGTCCGCGCGGTCGAGGACAGCCTGAAGCAGCTGCAGACCGATTATATCGACCTGCTCTTCCTCCACGTCTGGGACGACACCACGCCCGCCGACGAGATCCTGCGCGGGTTCGACGACCTCGTCCGCCAGGGCAAGGTCCTGTATATCGGCATCTCGGACACGCCGGCATGGCAGGTGGCACGCCTCCAGACGATGGCCGAACTGCGGGGCTGGACCCAGCTCGCGGCGCTTCAGGTCGAATATAGCCTGCTCCAGCGCGCCACCGAGCGCGACCTGATCCCCGCCGCAAGGGCGCTCGGCCTCGGCGTCATGCCATGGTCGCCGCTCGCCAGCGGACTGCTGTCGGGCAAATATGCGTCGAGCGCGCAGGCGCCGAACGATCCCGAAGGCGGCCGGGGCGCGATGATCACCGCGGTGGGCCGGGTCAATCCGGCCACGGTCGCGGTCGCCGATGCGGTCAAGCTCGTCGCCGACGCGATCGGCGCCACCTCGGCACAGGTCGCGATCGCCTGGACGCTGGCCAATCCGGCGGTCGCCGCGCCGCTGCTGGGCGCGCGCACGCTGCGCCAGCTGGAGGACAATATCGGGGCTTTGTCGGTATCGCTCTCCCCCGAGCAGCTCGATGAGCTCGATGCCGCCAGCCGGATCGAGCTGGGCTTTCCCCATGATTTCCTGACCTATGATTTCATCCGCGCCGGCCTGACCGGCGGCACGGCGGTCCGCCCGCGCGGCTGATCAAGCCGGAGCGCGACCGCCGCGGACCAGCCGGCCGGGCCTCGCCCCGGTCGGCCGCCCGTCGCGCTGGATGACGACGCCGCCGACGATGGTGGCGCGGTAGCCCTCGGCGTCCTGGACCAGCCGCCGTCCGCCGCCCGGCAGATCATAGGATGCGCGCGGCCGATTCATCGCGATCCGCGCGTGATCGATGATGTTGACGTCGGCCTTCAGCCCCCCCACCAACCGGCCGCGATCGCCGAAACCGAGCAGATCGGCATTGTCGGCGCTCAGCGCCTTGACCGCCCAGGGCAGGCTCACCCGTTCACCATCGCGATCGCGGGTCCAGAAGGCGATCATCGTTGTCGGATAGCTCGAATCGCAGATCAGCCCGTAATGCGCGCCGCCGTCACCAAGACCGATCACGCTTTCCGGATCGCGCATCATCTCCAGCGCCGCATCGAGATTGCCCTCGTGAAAATTGGAGAAGGGCACGAACAGCAGCGCCCTGCCGTCATCCTCCAACAGCAGATCATAGGCCATTTCGAGCGGCGGGACGCCGCGTCGCGCGGCCAGCGCCGCGACGCTGCGATCGGCGCCAGGCTCGTAATCGGGCGTGGCACCGAGCGGATAGGTGTTGGAGAGGTTCCGCATCAGCGCGCCCATGCCCGCCAGCGGCGCGGCGGATTGCTCCTCCGAAAGGAGGCGCGCGCGTAGCGCGGGATCGCGCATCGCCGCGACCCGATCGGCCAGCGCCAGCTTTTCGAGCGACGCGTAGCTCGGACAGGCGCTGAAGGGGTTGAACGAGGTGTCGAGCCCGCAGACCACACCCATCGGCCGGGGGAAGACCTGCGCGCGCAAGGCGGTGGCATGCGCGGCGTTATAGTCGCGCATCCTGTCGATCGTCCGCTTCCAGCCGGTCAGGTCGCTGCCCCATTGCGCGAGCGAATAGGTGACCGGCCGGCCCGACTCCTTCGCCATCCGCTGGAGCAGGCCGACGTCGAGGTCATAGTCGGCCGAATCGAGATTGGGGATCACCTGCAATATCCCGCGCCCCAACCGTCCCACCGCCGTCGCGATCGCCGCCAGTTCGTCCGCCGCGGCGTGGAAACTGGGGATATGCGCGCCGTCGCCGCGCCGGTGAACCATGGTGCGCGAGGTGGCGAAGCCGACCGCGCCGGCCTCGATCGCCTCGGTGACGATCGCCGTCATGCGCGCCACGTCGTCCGCCGTCGCCGGTTCGCGGTCGAGCCCGCGCTGGCCCATCGCATAGACCCGCACCGGCGAGTGCGGGACATAGGCCGCGACGTCGATGTCCCAGTGCCGCTTCTCGAGCGAATCGAGGAATTCGGGGAAGCTTTCCCAGGTCCAGGGCAGGCCCTGCGCCATCACCGCCTCGGGAATGTCCTCGACACCTTCCATCACGTTGATCAGCGCGTCGCGATCGCCAGGGCGGCACGGCGCGAAGCCGACTCCGCAATTGCCGATCACCACCGTCGTCACGCCATGCGAGGAGGATGGCGCCAGCGTTTCGGACCAGGTGGCCTGGCCGTCATAATGGGTGTGGATGTCGACGAAGCCGGGGGTGACGAGCAGCCCGGTCGCGTCGATCTCCTCGCGCCCCCGATCGTTGACATCGCCAATCGCGACGATGCGGCCACCGGCGATGGCGAGATCGGCGACGAAAAGTTCGCCGCCATTGCCGTCGACAATCGTACCGCCGCGAATGACGAGGTCGATCATCCGGCAAGCCCCTCCAGCATCGCGCCGCCGGCGCTTTCCTCGGTCACCCACTTTACCATCCGTCGCACCGGTTCGATCGCGTCCTGCCGCTCCATATTGTGCTGCATCGTCGCGGCGCCGCCCAGCGAGACGAGCCGCTGCGCGCCCTGAAAGGCGAGCCGGTCGCGCAGCGTCTCCTTGAGCGCTTCGGGAAAGATCCCGATCGTCTGGGTATAGGCGTTGACCGAGCGCACCGCGGTCTCGAACGAGTCGATCGGCACGATATTGCCGACGCGGCAGGCGAGCATCCGCGAAAAATCGACCGGATCGTCGGTCTGGCTGACGATCAGCGCGCCCTCATTCGCCTTGCCGCCGTAGACGCGATAATCCTCGTCCTGAAGCCGGGCGGCGTCGATCTCCGCCTTGAGCGCCTGATCGAACGCCTTGTGCGGCGTGCTGAGATGCGGGGGCAGCTTCTGGAGCTCCGCGAAGGCCAGTTCGCCGAGGCGGTTGGCGCGTTCGATGCCGTCATCGTCGGTGCCTGATTCGACATAGACGACACGGGCGCTGACGCAGCCTTCCTGGTTCTGCGCGCCGAGATCGAGCGCGAGGCGCCGCGCGACCGACCGCAAGGTCGTCTCGTCGGCAAAGGCCTCCCTGCCGATGATCGTACCGCTCATCTTGGGATCCTGCGTGATCAGGTCTATCCCCGGCTGGAGGTACTTCGTGATGTGTTTGACCGAATCGAAGCCGCCCCAGGCAATGATCTTCTCCACCCCGCGCGGATCGTAGATCGCTGTCTCGACCGCCGCGTCGCCCCCCTTCCAATAGGCCACCGACACATGCCGGGTGAGCGGATGATCGGGCGCCATCTCGACCATCGTCCGCACCAGCGCGACGGCGGTCAGCGGATCGTTGGACGGCAGCTTGATCACCGCGTCCGAGCGCGTCAGCGCGTTGCGGATCACGGTCAATATGCTGACGATCGGCGCGTTGCCGGCGATGACATGGACGCAGCGCGCGCCGAACGCCCGGGTGCGGGCGCTGAGCCCGGTGAAGCGGCTCGGGCCCTGGTCGACCCACCCTTCGAGATAGTCGACCCCGCAGCTGCGCTCCGCCATCGCGCGCATCTCGTCACGATCGAACACGCCGCCGAGATGCGAATAGTGGAAGCGCAGGATGCTCTCCGACAATCCCGAAGTGATGCAGGACAGCCGGAAAGCCTCGCGTACATGCGGATTGCCATCGAAATCGAGCCGCTTCCCGAGTTCGACCAGATAATCGAGGATCTCCTCGAAGCTGATCGCATAGAGGTCCGCCATGCGCGACGGCGCGCGAAGGGTCAGCTTGCCGATATGATCGGCGATGTCGGGCGCGCGGAAGCTGACGCCGCCGCGCCGGCCGCCATGCTCGACCTTCATATCCTCGATGATCTCGCCGCGAATGATCAGCGGCACCCGGAATTCATCAGACATCGCCTGGCTCCTCACATCGACAGTTCGGCGAGGAATTCGAGCGCGCGGTCATGCGCCTCGGGCGCGCCCGCGCAGACGATACGGTCGTCGCCGCCCTCCTGCTCGCCATAGCGGCGCACCGGCGGCACGACATGCGGGCCGGTGCGGCCGCATTCGCACGGCTCCTGCCAGCCCGACAGGGTGATCTCGTCGCCGGTGATGAGCCCCGCCCAATAGCTGTCAGGCATCAGGTCCAGCCCGGCGAAGCGGCCGGTGGTGCCGTCCTTGCGCGGCAGAGGCTTTCCGGTGGCGGGATCGAGCAGGAAGGGGATGATCACCGGCGGGATATGATAATTGCCATGCTCGCACATCATGCACAGCCCCATCATCTCGCTGGTGGCGTACATCTCGTAGAAATTGCTGAAGCCGAGGAATTCGAGCACCTGTTCGCGCCAGTCGTCGGGCATGTCCTTGCCCTTCTTGCCGCCCCCGGTGAGCAGCACGCTGCCTGGCCCGAAGATATTCTTGATCCCGCGCTTCAGCCCCTCCTCGGCCCAGTCGAACAGGATCGCCCACATCGCGGTGACATAGACATCCTTGCCGCCGAAGCGTCGCTGCGCCTCGTCGAAGAAATGGCGGACGTCCTGTGGCCGGCGCTTCTCCAGCTCCAGAAGTGACTCGCGGCGGTCGAGCAGCACCTGCGGGATGCTTTCGATCCCGGCCTCGCCGCGCGCCTCCGCAGCGCGCAGGCGGCCCGCGAGCGAGGCGACGTCGGCGCTGAACCGCGCGTCGGGATACATGAACAGCGCATTCTCCTCGCCGCCCGCATAGAGATCGACCTGGATGTCGTTGCCGCGCTGCATCGCCGCCGCCCCATGGCGATAGCCGGGGATGACGATCGGGATCTTGTCGGCAAGGATGTCGGGCCCGCTGTCGCGTCCCCACCAATGGCGGATGATCGTCGCCGAATGGACGATCGTCTGGCGCCACTGCGCCTTGCTGCGCGGCACGAAGGACAGCTTGCCGGTGGTGCCCGAGGTATGGGCGACGGTCAGTTCGGTCTCGGCGTCGAGCAGGTCGAGCCAATCGTCGATCGATTCGATCCCGCTCGCGTCGACATGGCTGATGTCGGTCGTCGTGAGCCCACCCAGCCATTTGGTCAGCTTGTCGAAGCGCGACCGTTCAAGATAGCTGATCGGATAGGATTTATAGACGGTGTGCGGAAAGAGCAGCGGCGCGATATCGTCGATCGTATCGATCCGGTCGATGCCCTGTTCGCGCGCGAGCTTGTCGAGCACGGACAGGCCGGGCCGCAATTCGGCGAAGCGCTTGCGCGCGCCTTCCAGATGCAGCCGCTCGATCTGCTCGATCGTGAGCTTGAACGCCTCGTCATAGGGGGCGTCGTGGAAGGAGGTGGGATCCGCAAGCAACCGGTCGAAATATTCGCTCATGATCATTCCAGATATTGGTACGTGCGCCGAATGTGCTGGCCGCGTCGCGCCGCGTAAACGGTTCGGATAGCCTCCAGAGCGACCGACTATCGCCGGGGTGCCAGAAAATGGCGGTTGCGCGCTAACGCGCGCCGTGCACCATCTCTTCTCGGAAGCGGCGCGGGCTCAGGCCCGTCGCCTTGCGGAACGCGGCGCTGAACGCCGCGGCGCTCTGGAAGCCGCAATTGCCCGCGACCACCTTGATCAGCGCGTCGGCGCACAGCAGCTCGCGCTTCGCCTGGGCGATGCGGGCATCGGCGATATAGGTGCTGATCGTGGTGCCGACGGTGTTCTTGAAGGTGCGCATCAGGTGGCGCGTGCTAAGCCCGCATTCGTCGGCGAGATCGGCGATCGACAGTGGCCCCGACAGATCCGCCTCGATGCGGTCCTTGAGCCGGCGCAGGCGCCAGTCGGCCATGCGGGCGTTCAGCGTCTCATCGGCCTGCTGCCGGCCCTGAAGATGACGGCACAGATCGACGACCAGCGAGAGCGCGATCGTCTCGACCAGCAGATGCTGAGCGAAACCGGGATTGCGGACCTCTTCGGCCAGGCGGGCGAGGCCCTGCCGCACCCATGGCGCCTTCACGTCGAGGCAGGGCGGCAGCGACGACGGCAATTCCTCGCTCTCGAAGATGCGCTCGGCGACGAGGCTTTCGAAGGTCAGGCACAGCACGCGATATTCGCTGGGGTCGCAGCGCGCGTCGAACCGACCCCCCTTCGGCAGATAGGAGACCTCGCCGAACGGCAACATGTTGCGCCGCCCATCGGACAGGAAGCGCGCGCCATGCGCGCGGGGGCCGAGCGAATAGTCCAGATAGTGGCTGTTGGGTTCGAACATGGCATCGCAACTGCGTTCCCAGGCGAAATGCCGGATATCGGCACGGATGCCGTTCGCGATGATGCTGTGTTCGACATTGAAATAGGCGACAGTGAGCGGTTGGCAGGGAACGGAGCCGCCATCGGTCGGGACCATGGGTTGCGCGTTTGTCATCGCCTCTCCCGCTCGCATTTTCAGATCTGCGTAGCGTCGCGTTCCGGCAATATGCCCTATCCTGCGGCGGGCCGCGAGTCCTATCGGCACCGGCGTCATGGCTGCAAGTCCAGGGCGACCGACCGTCCCGACCGCCAGAACAGCACGCCCGCGACGATGAAGCCGATCGATCCCATGCTCAGCGACAGGCGGAGCCCGTCGGCGCTGGCCTGCGCGCAGGCCGGCGACGTGGCCAGCGCGCACGCGGCGGCGGTGGTTCCGTTGGCGACCATCGAGACTTGTCCGAGAATGTCGCTGAACAGACCGACGATCGGCGGACCCAGCCCGTAGCCGACCAGCGAGATCACGCCGATCATCAGCGCCGCCGCCGTCGCCCGCATCGATTGCGGGGCGACATCCTGGGCCAGCGTATACATCGCCGGCATGTAGAAATTCTGCCCCAACGAGGCGATGAACAGCAGGCCGATCGCGACGGGCGTGTTCTGCACCATGAATGCCACCGCGAAGATGCAGCCCGACCAGATCAGCCCCGCCGCGGGCAGCCAGGTCCTGATGCGGGGGAACCGGCCCCGCCCGGCTTCGATCAGCGGACCGGTGACCAGCATGACGAAAATGCCGACGCCGCCGGTCGTCAGCCCCAATATCACCGCCGCGCTGCTGACCGGCAGCTCGTGCGCGCGCATCAGGAAGGACACCATATATTGGTGGTTCGAATAGCTCGCGAAGCCCGCGACGCCACCTGCCGCCGCGACCGCCACGAAGCTGCGCTTCGAAAACAGCACCCGCATGGTGGCAAGGAAGGACGGACGCTCGGGATCGGGCGTGCGTGCTGGCTCACGCATCGTGAATCGGAAAAGTATCGCGGCAATCACACCGGCGGCACCGCACGCCAGGAAGGTGAACCGCCAGCCATGATGCTGCGCCAGCCATCCGCCGCCGATCGCCGCCAACAGCGCGCCGACCGGGCCCGCCGTCCCGTAGATCGACATCGCGGTGGTCCGCCGCGCGGGCGGGAAATAGTCCGAGATCAACGAGTGCGACGGCGGCGCGCAGCCGGCCTCGCCGATGCTCACCCCGGCCCGGCCGATCAGCATCTGGACGAAGCTGCCCGCGAGCCCGCACAGCGCCGTCATCGCGCTCCAGGCGCCGAATGCGATCGATATGATCGTCACGCGGTTGCCGCGCTCCGCCAGCCGGGCGATCGGAAAGGCGGCGATGATGTAGAGCAGCGCGAACGCCGGGCCGCCGAGCAGACCAAGCTGGAAATCACTGAGCGCGAGATCCTTCTTGATCAGCTCCTGTGTCACGCCGAACAGCAGCCGATCAACATAGTTCATGGTGTTGAGCGCGAACAAGGCCGCGAGCACCCAGATCAGCCGGGGATTCCAGTGCTTCGACGCGTTGACGGGACCACTAGTCAACGGAGGGATTCCATGATCATGGCACTTGGGCATCCTGTCCGAACAATATCGCTTTATGCGACGACACTATGCGGGCCGGTTCGGAAGAGGTCGAGATTCTAACATATAGTTCGGGACGGACATTGGATCGCGAAAGCGCCATGGCTGAGGACCACGAATGTCGCGATCAGACAGGAGTATCGCCGAACGGACATTACCACCATCGCTGGTACGACATCAGGCTTGCGGCGGGTTTTACCCGCCAATTGGCGATGCTAGCCGCTTCATTGCTGCAAAAGCCCGATAACAGCTTGGCAGCCATTTATAATGGGGAGGAAGAATATGGCTTCGCGAAAGTTGTTCCAGTCGACCGCGCTGGCGAGCTTGTCATTCTTTTCGGCGATCAGCGTCCCCGCCGTGGCGGAGGAGACATCCAGCCCGGCGGGCATCGAGGACATCGTCGTCACGGCGCGGCGGACCGAGGAAAACCTCCAGACCACACCGGTCTCCATCACCGCGCTGTCCAACAACACGATCAAACAGGCGCAGATTACCGATGCGGCGGGCCTGCAGCGCGCTGCGCCGAGCCTCTCTATCGCGACCGGAGCCCCGGGCGGTTCGGGATTCATCTATGTTTCGATCCGCGGCATGCCCGCGCTCAACCCTGGCGTGGCCAATGATCCTTCGGTCGCGACCTATGTCGACGGCGTCTATGTTCCGCGCCCGTCGCAGGGCTCGGCGGATCTGATCGATCTGCAGCGTGCCGAGGTGCTGCGCGGCCCGCAGGGCACGCTGTTCGGCCGTAACACCACCGGCGGCGCGCTCAATATCGTGACCGTCAATCCGTCGGGCGATTTCGAGGGCCAGTTCCGCGTCCAGGCCGGAAACTACGACTATCGCAACGTCAATGCGGTGCTCAACGTGCCGCTGAACGGCGACGAGCTCGCGGCGCGCTTCGTCTATGATTTCGTCGATCGCGACGGCTATGCGCGCAACGCGACCTCGAACAGGGATCTCAAGGACCGCAACAGCCATTATGCCCGCGCCAAGCTGCGCTGGGAGCCGGCGGGCAGCGACTGGACCGTCACCCTCAGCGGCGACTACAACATCCTCAAGGATCACGGCCAATTCGTCGGTCTCGCGGCGGTCAACCCCGGTGCCAGTGCCGCGATCGGCGCGATCAACACCGCGACGCCGCTGGCGCCTTTCGTCCACAGCAAGGCCAACTGGTATACCGCCTATGGCATCCCGTTCAGCACCAATCCGCCGGTCGGCGCCAATTACGGCGCGCTGACCGCGGGCGGCCGCGACGCCTATAACCGGGTGGAGGCCTATGGCGGCAACCTCACGGTCCAGGCCGAGCTTGGCGCGGTCACGCTGAAGTCGATCTCCGCCTATCGCTACAGCAACGCGATCGGCCTCAACGAGCTCGACGGCACGCCCGCGCAGATCCTCGCGGCGGAAAGCGCCTACAAGTCGGATCAATATTCGCAGGAACTGCAGTTCTCGGGCAACGTCAGCGATCGCCTGAGCTATATTTTCGGCGCCTATTATTCGACCGAGAGCGGCCGTGAATCATCGGTGTCGCAGACCTTCGGATCCTTCGCCGCCGCCACGCCCGCGCCCAATTTCGGCTTTGGCCTGAACTACGGCACGGTGAAGAACAAGTCGCTCGGGCTGTTCGGCCAGGCCTATTACCGCCTCACCGATGCAATCCGGCTGACCGGCGGGCTGCGCTGGACATGGGACAAGCGCCAGGTCGTCCTGCTCAACCGGACCAATCTCGTCCTCAACACCTGCGCGCCCGAGCTGGTCTCGAACCCCGGCTTCGTCGCGCCGTGCAGCCTGCCGCGCGCTGTGAAATATGATTATCCCGCCTGGACCGCGGGCATCGACGTCGAGATTACCGACGACGTCTTCGCCTATGCCAAGACCAGCCGCGCTTCGAAGGCGGGCGGCTTCAACATGCGCAACGGCTCCGCCGCGACACCGCCGTTCGAGCCAGAAACGGTGAAGGATGTCGAACTCGGCCTGAAGTTCAGCGCCTTTGATAACCGGCTGCGCATCAACACCGCCGCCTTCTATTCCTGGCAGAACAAGGTGCAGCGCAACGCGTCGGATTGCATCACCGCCCCGGGCGCGGCCGCCTGCACCACGACGCAGTTCCTCCGCAATTCAGGCAATGCCCGCGTCTATGGCGGCGAACTCGAAGTGAGCGCCGTTCCGTGGGAAGGGATGCTGCTCTCGGGCAATCTCGCGCTGCTCGACGGCAAATATGTCGGCGGCACCTTCATCGAACAGCAGCAGTTCGCCCCCGTTGCGGGTGCCAATACGTCGAATTGCGTCGCGGGCACGGCCGCCGGCACCGTCCGCTGCTCGGTGGATCGCAGCGGCGAGGCACTGCCGCAGATGCCCAAAAAGCAGTTCAGCATCTCGGCGACACAGACGGTGCCGACGGGGCTTGGCGAGGTTACGATCCACGCGAACTACGCCTATATCGGCAAGCAGAATTTCGGGCTGTTCACATCCGATCCGCGCCGTCCGGCGGCCTATATGGCCGCGATCGCGATCGCGAATCGCATCAACACCATCGCGGGATATGGCCTGATCAGCGGGCGCGTCGCGCTGCAGATCGAAGATCCCGATCTCGAACTGTCGCTGTTCGCGCGCAACATCGGCGGCAAGAAATATGTCACTCGGGCGTTCGCCGATCAGCTGCCCACGCTGGGTACCGCGATCGACTATATCGGCGACCCCTTCACCTGGGGCGTCGGCCTGACCTATCGGTTCGGAGCCAGCAATTGAGCCTAGCCTGACGGCTGCTCACGTCGACATCCAGAACCCTCGCTTGAAGCCTTCTCCTCCATCGGAGGAGGAGGCTTTCCTTTTGGACATAGCCGCGCTCGGTTTCGCCATCTTGATCGGGCTGCGCCGGACCAAGCCCGGTGAGCCCTCCGAACTCGGCGCGATCGGGCTGCTCCGCTGCGCCCGGATGCCAGTCATCGTCGCCTGGATTCGCCGGTCTGCCGCTGTCCTCTTTCGGCTTGGGCGCTGACGCATTCTCACCCGGCTTGACGAACGGATCGCTGCCGCGCCCCCGCCGCTGATCCTGGCGCTTAGAGTCTGTTTCAGCGAAGCTGAAACGGCGGTTCCGGCCCGCTCTCCGATCGAAACATTCGCGTCGTCGCCCATCTCTGCCTTCCGATAACGGGCGGCGCGACGCGACGATCCATATTCCCCTGGCCGGTATTTCTTGTGACCGTGATTGCCGTCACGCGTCCGAATCATCGGCTTGCCGCACGCCATGGAGGCCGGAGCGACGCCACCGGCTGAATCGCCGGGAACAAGCCATGACGAGCTATCTGGACCTGCTGCTGACCCTTGGCCTGCCCGCCGTCGAACGCGGCGTGTGGGCCTCTGTCGGGCTGCCGGCGCGCGACTATGGCTGGAAGCTGCATCTGTCGTCGGTCCAGACCGAGGCGCCCGCGCTGATCGCGCGGATCGGGCCTGTGCTGCGCGACCGCAAGGTAGCGTTCAAGATCGCCTGGCACGACGAGATGCTGGGCGAACTCAACGACGGCACCTTCGGCGCGACCCAGGTCGGCAAGTTCGCCACCATCTATCCGCGCGACGATGCCGAGGCGGTGTCGCTGGCGCGCGAGCTGGTGGCGATGACCGGCAGCTTCGCCGGACCGCGCATCATCACCGACCGGGCACTCGGCAATATCGTCTATACGCGCTTCGGCGCGTTCAATCCGCGCTATCAGCGCGATCGTCTGGGCTATATGCGCCCAGCGGCGCAGCCCGATGGGGCGGACTATTCGGTGCCCTTCGCGCCGCCCGCCGATCGGCCCGATCCCTTCGCCGACTGGCCGGCCCCGGCCGCGCCGCGACCGGCCGGGCGAACGATCGGCCCGGGCTTCATGCTGACCGATGCGATCACCGACCAGGCCAAGGGCGCGGTGTCGCTGGCGCTCGACCTGCGCTTCGATCATTTCGACGTGGTGGTGGTCAAGGAAGGCCGCCGTTTCTGCATGTCCGATGCGCAGGGACGACATATGTGGGACCGCATGCGCCATCAGCATGCGCTGGCGACGCGGCTGGCCGACCGGGTGCGCATCCCGCGTCCCCGCGCGCTGTTCGAACATGGCGACAGCCTGTTCCTCGCCATCGACCATATTCCCGGCCGCGATCTTTCCGCGCGTCCGGCGCGGCCCTTCGCCGATCTCGACCAAGCCGCGCGCAGCGCGATCGTCGCCGACCTGATCGCCCTGGTCGAGACGCTGGGCGCGCTGCATGCGGCGGGCGTGGTCCACCGCGATCTTTCCCCCCACAATGTCCGGATCGACAAGAGCGGCCATGCCTGGCTGCTCGATCTGGAGATGGCGGACGCCGTGGGCGAATGCGATCAGCTGTTCATGCAGGGCGCGGCGGGCTTCATCTCGCCCGAACAGGCCGCAGGCGGCGCCGCCGGCTATGCCGACGACCTCTACGCGCTGGGGTGCCTGATCGCCTTCCTGCTGACCGGCTTCGACCCGCGCCGCATGTCGCTCGACGATGATGGCGGGCTGGCCGACCGGCTCGTCGCGCTGAGCGGCGGCGCCCATCCGCTGGTCGAACTCTGCGCCGGCCTGCTTCGCCGCGAGCCGGGCGAGCGGCTGGCGCTGGCCCAGATCGGCTCGGTACTGGGCCGGATGCGCGCCGAGGACACACTGCCCGCGCCCGATATCGCCGACACCGGCCTGCTTCCCCCCCAACTGCTTCATCAGGCGAGCCGCTGGCTGACACGGGGCGGTCTGCGTGACCGCACCACCGGCCTGCCGCTGTCGCCCGAGCTCCAGGCGATCGGCGAGCATGCCAGCCCGTCGCCGGCACATGCCTACCGGCTCTATCGCAGCACCAGCCGTGGCGTGGCCGGGGTGCTTTACGCCGTCGCCCGGCTGGCGCGGGTCGGTGCGCGCGACGCCCATGCCGCCGATTTCGCGAGCAACGCTTCCGCCTGGCTGCTGCGCCACCATGTCACCGACGACGACCAGATGCAGGGGCTGCATTTCGGCGAGGCGGGCGTCGCGCTCGCACTGCTCGAGGCGATCCGGGCCGGGCTGATCGAGCATGGCCGCTGGGTGCGCCCCTATCTGCTCCAGGCCTTTGACGGCGCGATCGACTGGCCGGACCTGAGCCACGGTGCCGCCGGCCAGGGGATTGCCGCGCTTCAGGCCGGCCATCTCACCGGGATCGCCGAGGTCGCCGGCTTCGCCGATCGCTGCGCCGATCACCTGATCGCGACCCAGCATGACGATGGCGGCTGGCGATGGCCGCCCGGCGTGGCGGCGATGGAGGGCGTGGCACATAGCGGCTTCGCCCACGGCACCGCCGGGATCGCCTATTTCCTCGCGAGTCATGGCCGGCTGCGCGGCGACGACGCATCGCGCGCGGCGGCGTTGCGCGCGGGCGGCTGGCTGGCCGCGCTGCGGCGCCCGTCGGCCGACGCGCGCTTCGACTGGTGGCCGCAGCGCGACGACAGGGAGGAAGCATCGCACTGGTGGTGCCATGGCGGCCCCGGCATCGCGATCGCGCTGCTCGCGCTGCACGAAATGAGCGCCGACCCCGACTGGGCCGAGCTGGCGCGGTCGGCGCTCCGCGCGCATCCGCTGCACGTCCGCCACGCCAATCTGGGCCAATGCCACGGGCTGGCAGGGCTTGGGGAAATCTATCTCGAGGCCTGCCGGATCCTGGGTGAGGGCGAATGGCTCGACCGCGCCCGCGCGATCGGCACAAGTCTTGTCGCGCTGCGACGCACCCGCGGGGACATGACGAGCTGGACGGTCGACAATCCGGGGCACGCGACAGCCGACCTGATGATCGGATCGGGCGGCGTCGCGCATTTCCTGGCCCGCCTCCACGCCGACCAGCGCAGCCGGCTCAGCATGCCGCTGTCGATCGATCCCGACATCCCGGCCGTGTCGGCCCGCCGAGCGGTCAGCGACCGTTCTTCCGTCCGGGCCATCTCGAAATGCCGGTGAGCGAACTGATGCCGCGGCTGCGCGAACGAACCCTCCATTCGACCGACCGGCTGTCCGCCGCGCGCGCCGCGTTTCGCGACGCCGGGCCCGGTGAGAACCGGCTCGACCCCGCCCAGCATTTCTCGGCGCGGCATCTCAGCCAGCTCGCGTCGGCGCTGCCGCTCGATCAGGTCAGCCTGATCCTGGAGGCCGATCGGATCCGCGAGGAGGGACTTGCGCTGAGCCGCGGCGGCGCTGATCACGACGCGGCCATCGTCCTTGCCCGCGCCGCCGCCATCGCCGAAAGGCCATCGCTGTCGCACCATGCGCGGATCGCGCTGCTCGGCTTCCAGCTCGCCGCCGACGCCTATCTCCGGCACCGGCGGGGCGACCCGGCCGCGGCGATCCACGATCTCGAAGGGGCGATCGTGGCGGCGGTCGAACTGGAGACCCTCCATGGCCATGACATGGAGTTCCGGCGCATCCACCTCGCCCGCAACATCCTGCGGGTTCGCACGGGCTGCGCCTCACCCTACAGCGTCGCGGCCGACAGCATCGCGCTGCTGCTCTACATCGCCGGCAACCGGCAGCGCTGGCCGATCGCGACGGGGCACGGCATCGGATCGCCGACGCGGCTGAACAGCGACGAGCGCGCCTGGGCGATCGACGAGCTGCTCGTCAATCTCGCGCTGCCCGATTTCGATATCCGCGCGATCGCGGGCCGCCTGCCGCTGCTCGAAGCCGCCGCCCCCGCCGAACCTTGCCTGGGCGCGGCGGTCGAATGGTGCCGCGCGATGATCGGCCGCCATCGCCGCGACTATCGACTGTTCCTGCACCATGCGATCCGCTTCTTCGAAAGCGGGCGGGGCCAGCTGATCCGTGCGGCGGGGGCGATCGACGCGGCGCTCGACGACCTCGGCTTCATCCGCGATTGATGGCAACGCTCGCCGCGACCCCCGGCTTGTCCGCCTCGCGCCGCGACGGCGCCTTGCCGCTTTTGCGCTTGCATAGTCCCTCGCTCCTCCGTCACAGAGCATGGGGAGACGGGGCAGGCGGGCCACAGCGCGAACCGCCGACGCCGTTCACCCGCAAGGGGGCAGGCGTTATGGGCCATGAGCAGCTCGGGCTAGGCTCGGCGCCGGAGGACAGCCGGCCGGTGGAGCCTGCCCGCTATCGCGCCTTCATCAGCTATAGCCATGCCGACGAGCGCGCGGCGCGCAAGCTGCACCGCTGGCTGGAAAGCTATCGGTTGCCCGGCAAGACGATCGGCCGGGTCACCGCGCGCGGCGAGGTCCCGCGCAAGCTGACCCCGATCTTCCGCGACCGCAACGAACTGCCCGCCTCGACCAGCCTGGGCGACGAGGTCGCCGCCGCTCTGGCCGGATCGGACTGTCTGATCCTGCTCTGTTCGCCCGCCGCCCGCGCCTCGCGCTGGGTGAATCAGGAAGTCGCGCTGTTCCGCGCGCTCCACCCCGATCGTCCGGTGCTCGCGGCGCTGCTGTCGGGTGAGCCCGAGGACAGCTTCCCCCCCGAGCTGATCGCACCCGGCCCCGATGGCCTCGCCCGTGAGCCGATCGCCGCCGACTTCCGGCGCAGCGGCGACGGTGCGCGGATGGCGCGGCTGAAGATCGTCGCCGGGCTGACCGGCCTGCCGCTCGACCTGCTCGTCCAGCGCGACGCCCAGCGCCAGACCCGCCGCGCGATCGCGATCATGATCGCATCCTTCGCGCTCGCGCTGCTGTTCGCCGGGCTGCTGGTGCTGGCGGTCAACGCCCGTAACGACGCCGAGCGGCAACGCCAGCAGGCCGAGAGCCTGATCGAGTTCATGCTGACCGACCTGCGGACCCGGCTTCAGGGGGTTGGCCGACTCGACATCCTCGTATCGGTCAACGAACGCGCGCTGGCCTATTATGGCGAACAGGGCGATCTGCGCCAGCTCCCCACGCTCTCGCTCGAGCGACGCGCGCGCGTCCTCCACGCGATGGGCGAGGACGACCAGCGGCGCGGCGCGCTCGACGCCGCGCTGGCGAAATTCCGCGAGGCACAACGCGTTACCGGCGCCCTTCTGGCCGAGGATCCCGACGATCCAACCCGCATCTTCACCCATGCCCAGTCCGAATTCTGGATCGGCTACACCGACTTTCTCCATCGGCGTCACGCATCGGCCGAGCAGCATTTTCAGGCCTATCTGCGTCTTGCCCGGCAGCTGGTGACGATCGCCCCCCGCGACTCTGCCTATCTGCGCGAGCTTAGCTATGCGGAAGGCAATCTCTGTTCGCTGGCGCTGGCCAGGCGGACCCGACCCGAAGCAGCGCTGACCGCCTGCGCGGCTGCATTGACGGCCATGCGACGCGTGGCCGATGCCACGCATGGCGACCGCAGTGTGACGCTTGATCTGGCCAATCGCCACTCCTGGATGGCCGATGCCCACAAGGCGGCGGGCGATGGCGCGCGCGCGCTATATGAGCGGCGGCAACAGGCAAGGATCCTAGACGGACTGGTCGCGGCCGATCCGAAGAACGCCAGCTACCGGCAAGACTGGATCCTGTCGCGTTTCATGCTGGCGACCCAGCTGCGCGAGTTGGGCCAGCGTGACGCGGCGCTGCGCCGGGCGCGTGAAGCCCGTAGCGCCATCGCCCGGCTCACCACCGCCGATCCGGAGAATAGCGAATGGCGGGGCTGGCGCGCCCGGATCGAAAAGAGTTTCCCTGAAACAAGCATGGAGGACTGAGCATGACGACCTGTTGCCCATTGGCCCAGATACCGATGGCCGCGCTCGCACCGGTCGAACGCACGGCCGCCCCCGGCATCACCTTCGAGGTGGCCCTGGCCGCGAAGGATGGCCGGATCATGCTGGAGATGCGCCAATGTGGTTGCAAGGATCAGGACTATATCGTGATCGAGGATGATTGCGACGTGACGATCCTGCTGAAAGGCGACCAGATCTTCCTGTCGAAGGAGTATGATGCGATCACCTTGAAGGGTGATTTCGGCGCCTTTTACGGCGGCCTGGTCTATGACGGCTATGATCGTGAGCGCGGACGGTACAAGCAGGTCACCTTCCGCGCGCGGCTGAACAAGGGTGGCAAATATGGCACGTCTCATCCGTTCAACATCAATGTCGATCTCTACCAGCCAGGCGGCAAACCCGAATGGATCGGCCTTACGATCGATCCCGACATCAAGAATCCGCCGCCATATCCCTTCTGACCGCGTGCCTGTCAGCCTTTCCCCGGAAGCCTAAACGAATGAGCGTCACCACCCTCCGGACCGTGCAGCGTCTGGCCCGCTCGGGCGATACCGAGCGGGCCTGGCAGCTGTTCGAGACGAGCGGGCTTGCGCACGACACCGGCAGCGCCGACGCGCTCAGCCTGAAGGGCCGGCTGGTCAAGGACCGTGCGCTCAAGACCGCCGGCGAGGAGCGCAGCGCGCTGCTCGACGCGGCGCATGGCGCCTATCTGGCGGCGGCGGCGCTGCGGCCCGCCACCTATCCGCTGATCAACGCCGCGACGATCGCGCTGCTGGCCGGCAACCGGACCGAGGCGCGGCGCACCGCCGAACGCATCCTGGCGATGCTCGACAGCCGCGCGCACGAACCCGAGACCGACTATTGGCTGAAGGCCACGCGGGCCGAAGCCTATCTGCTGCTAGACCGCCATGGAGAAGCGCAGGCCGCGCTTGCCGAAGCCATGCGCGCCGCACCCGCGGCCTGGGAGGACCATGCCTCCACCCTTCGGCATTTCAGGTTGATCCATGACGAAATCGGTGCTCCCGCCACCTGGCTGAACAGCTATCGCCCCCCCGCCAGTCTGCACTTCAGCGGTATCATCCACCTCGACCCGCACGCGGCCGAGGCGCAGGCCGCGATTGAAGCGGCGATCGACGAATGTGATCCGGGTTTCGCTTTCGGCGCGCTGGCGGCGGGCGCCGACATCGTCGCCGCCGAGATCCTTGTCCGGCGCGGCGCGGAGCTCCACGTCGTGTTGCCCGCCTCGATCGCCGCCTTCCGCCGCGACTCGGTCGCACCGTTCGGCGCGGACTGGTGCGCGCGGTTCGATCGACTGATCGGGGAAGCGGCGATGGTCGAGACGATCGGCGAGCTCGACCGGGTCTCCGACGCGGGAATCGCGATGGCCGACCAGATGGCGATGGGGCTCACCATCCGCCAGGCGCGCATCCTCGAAAGCCGCGCCCAGGCGCTGCGGATCGGCCAGAGCCAGGCCGGCCGCGCCGCCGCGCGCCGCCGCGACGAGGCGTGGAAACTCCACGGCCTGCCGCTACGGATGGTCGATGTAGCGCGCAGCGACGGCGACGGTGCCAAACTGCCCGCGCTCGCCCGACAGGCGATGCTGGCGATGCCAGCGCACGGCCCTGTCGAAGCCTGTGTCGCCGAGGGCGGCACCGCGCAGGAGCCGCGCGGCGGCTGCGCCATGATCGGCTTCGACGAGCCCGTCGCCGCCGCCCGCGCCGCGCTCGCGGTGGCCGGGCGCCATGCGGTGCCGGTCGGACTCGACTATGTCGCGTTCGATCCCGATGAAGGTGGTTCAGACCGTTTCGATCTCGCCTGCGTGATCACGCGCGCGGCGGCGCCCGGCCAGATCTTCGTGTCGCGTCCGATGGCCCTTGCGCTCACCCTGCTCGCCCCCGCTTATGGGTGCGAGAATTTCGGCGAGATCGCGACCGCGCACGGCGATGTCTCGCTCGCTATCCTCAAGCCGCGCTGATCCCGCTCGATCCGGCCAGTTCAGATCACCATGTCGGCGAGCATCCGGGGGGCCTGGATCGTCATCACATGCCCCTCTCGTCGTGCGATGCCGCGCCGTTCGAGCGCGGTGATCGCGCGTGACGCCGTTTCGCGCGACGTGTTCACGCTCATCGCCAGCGCGGTGACGGTCGGCACCGGATCGATGCGGTTGTCGTCGTCGCATAGCCGCAGCAGTTCGGCATAGACGCGTCCGGCCGCCGACAAGGTGGTGCGCGCCGCCATGCGGTCCAGCGCCATGTCGAGCTGACGCGCGAGCAGCCGGCTCAGCCCCAGTGCGATCGGTGCGTGCGCCTCGGCCAGCATGACCATCGCCGTGCTGGCGATCTTCAGCACTTCGGTGTCGCCGCTGGCGATGATGTCGGCGCGATGGGTGGTTGGATGCGGAAAGGCCCCGAACAGCTCTCCGGGCCCATGATAGGCGAGCTGGACGCGCTGCCCGTCCCAGCCGATCAGCTGGACGCGCACCGTGCCGTCGAGGATCAGCCAGCAATGTTCGGACGCATCGCCCTGATGCGCCAGCACGGTCTTGTGCGCGAAGTCCAGATGGCTCGCCTCGCGCCCGAGCGCGGCGGCGACCTGCTGGTCGCAACCGAACACGGCCGATATAGCGGCAAGCCATTCGTCTCTCAGCAAAGCTGCTGCTTTCCCTCTTGCACGATCCACCCGCAACGCAACGATCGGGCACCGGACTATCGCCTTTCGCGCGCGCTTGGGAAAGGCCGGCCGTGAAGAGTAGGTCGACCGTAGAAATCCGGACGTGATCGCGGTCACGGACGTGGTGCGCCGCAGCTGCGACAAGAGCCCGGCGATCGGCGACGGGGTCAGCCGATCATCCTGCCCGGCCTCCTATGCGGAGGTCGGGCATTTTTCGGTCAGGAACATTGCGTGGTCGGGGCGCTTCCGGTCGACAAGCGCGGCGACCTGCCGCTGCGGACAAAGCTTCACACCGTTCGCTGCCACACCATCCCGGAACGAAGAAGGGGCGGCATCGCTGCCGCCCCTTCCCAACTTTTCCGCGGCGGCGCCAAGGCGCCGCTCGGCAGGATCAGCCGTTCAGCGCATCCTTGAGCGCCTTGGCGGCGGTGAAGGAAACCTTCTTCGACGCGGCGATCGTCAGGGTCGCGCCGGTCGCCGGGTTGCGGCCTTCACGCGCCGGGCGGCTGGCGACCTTGAACTTGCCGAAGCCCGGCAGCGAAACTTCGTCACCATTCTTGGCAGCGTCGGTGATCGCCTTGAGGGTGGCGTCGATAACGCGCTTGGCAGCAGCCTTGTCGATCCCCTGTTCGGCGGCGACGACGCCCGCGATGTCGGCAGTGTTCATGTTCACTCCTGGTCTTGCTTGAAAAAACGGTTTTGCATCGCCCAGGCGACGCAAGGCGCCTCTTGTGCGCGGCGTTTTCGACGGGGGCAATTGGAAACTGGCCCGAAAAAGGGAAAAAAACGGTTATGCATCAATTTGCCATGAATTTTTTCGACGAGCAGCCCGATCCGCACGCCGCGTCGCGGAACTAAGGGCGCTGGACCGCGGCTTCGGCGGGTGTGGCGAGCAGCTTGTCGATACGCCTGCCGTCCATGTCGACCACTTCAAAGGTCCACCCGGCATGCCCGAACGACTCGCCGGTCTTGGGCAGATGCTTCAGTCGCCACAGCGCGAAGCCCGCCGCCGTAGCGAAATCGCGGTCCTCGGGCAGGTCGATCCCCAGCCGATCGGCCATCGTGTCGGCGGCGGCGGTCCCCGATACCAGCCAGCTGCCGTCATTGCGCTGAACCAGCGGAGGATCGGTATCCTCATCCTGATCCGAAGCGAATTCCCCGGCGATCGCGGCGAGCAGGTTGGCGGGCGCCACCAGCCCCTCAAAATGCCCATATTCGTCATGGATGAACGCCATGGGCACTTCGGCCTCGCGTAGCGCCTTCAGCGCATCCATCGCCTCGACATGATCGGGAATGAAGATCCCCTTGCGCAGCATCGCGCGCAGGTCGATCGGAACGCCGCGCAGCAGGTCGCGGACCAGATCGCGCGCATGGATGACGCCGATAATCTTGTCGACGGTTCCATCGGCTACCGGCATGCGCGTATGCGGCAGATCGAGCAGCTGGGCGCGGATCGCCTCCGGATCGGCGTTGATGTCGATCCATTCGACTTCGGTCCGCGGGGTCATCACCTCGCGCACCGGCCGATCGGCGAGGCGGACGACCCCCGAAATGATCGCGCGCTCGCTCTCCTCGATCACCCCCGCCGACGAAGCCTCCGCGACGATCAGGTGAAGCTCCTCGGCGGTAACATGGTTCTCCGATTCGCGGGTCAGCCCGAGCAGACGAAAGATCAGCGCGCTGGTGCGGTCGAGCAGCCAGACGATCGGCGCGGTCAGCCGCGACAGCCACAGCATCGGGACCGCCATGACCGCGGCAATCGGCTCGGGCGCGCGCAGCGCGAACTGCTTAGGCACCAGTTCGCCGATGATCAGCGACAGGAAGGTTGTCACCACGATCACCAGCCCGAAGCCGATCTCCTGCGCGTTTGCCGGTGGCAGGCCGAGGCCGATCAGTCGGTCCGCCACCGGCCCGCCCAGGCTGGCGCCCGAATAGGCGCCGGCGAGGACGCCGATCAGCGTGATCCCGATCTGGACGGTCGACAGGAATTTGCCCGGATCGGCGGAAAGTTCGATCGCGGTGCGCGCACCGCGACGGCCCGCGCGAGCCAACGCCTCCATGCGGGCCCGGCGCGACGAGACGATCGCGAGCTCGGACATCGCGAATACCCCGTTGAGCGCGATCAGGGCCACGATGATGACCAGATCGAGCCAGGGGAAAGGTGCCAGGGGGACAGGATGCGGCATGGCGCTCATGCAGTCATGCCGTGAATCGCCGCGTTTGCCAACTGTCTGCCGCCATCAGCGGCGGTCGCGAAAGAAATCGCGCAGCAGCGCCGCAGCCTCGGCCTCGCCGATCCCACCATAAACGTCGGGGCGGTGATGGCAGGTCGGCTGTGCGAAAAAGCGCGGGCCATTCGCCACTGCGCCGCCCTTTGGGTCATCCGCGCCATAATATAGCCGCCGCAGGCGCGCGTGCGAAATCGCGCCCGCGCACATTGCGCAGGGCTCGAGGGTGACGAACAGATCGCACTCGTCGAGCCGCTGCGCGCCGAGGCGGGCGCTTGCTGCGCGAATGGCCTCGATCTCGGCATGGGCGGTCGGATCGGTCCCGGAGCACATGCTATTGGCCGTGGCGGCAATCACTTCATCGCCGCGCATGATTACCGCACCGACCGGCACCTCGCCCGCATGCCCCGCCTCGGCGGCGAGATCGAGCGCGAGGCGCATGGGATAGGGCAGCGGGAATGCCATCGCGCCGATGTAGGCCGGGGCGCGGCGAAGCGCTAGCGAATGGGTATTCGCTGCGGAACGATCAGCAGCGCCAGCGCGAAGATCGCGCCTGGCAGCCACCCGATGAGGGTGAGAAGGAGAGTGACCCAGAAGGCCGGGGTCAGGCCGCGCGCGATGAACACACCAAGCGGCGGCAGCAGGATCGCCGCGACCACCGCCCAGAGCGATATGGGTCGTGCACTCACCTGCTGCCGCATCATCGATTAATCCGACGCCTTGTCGACACTGACGGTCGGAACCTTGATCTGTTCCTTGGTCGTACCGACATCGACCGTCGGCAGCGTTACCGATTCGGACTTGGTGCCGACATCCACCTTGGCGGTGTCGACGTCGAATGCCGGGGCCTGGCCGCCTTCGACGGCGACCTCGGGAAGCTTGGTCTCCTTGGTCTGATCGATATCGATCAGGCCAAAGGCAAACGCGGCAATGATCGCAGCCACTGCGACGATCGCGACGATGATACCGACCCGGGCGCCGTTGCCGCGCGCGGGAGTATCCCGATATTCATGCGATGTGTTCACTTCGTTTCTCCTGCGCCTTAGAAGCTGGCGGACTGGAGAACGAAGCCGAACCGAAACGGTTGCATCGCACGTCACGCCAAACCTTCGCGTGGGTTGACGAATCCGGAGAAGGCCGTTATCCGCCGCGACTTTCCGGGCAAACCCGAACATCAGGACGAAGAAGTATGTCGCGCATCTGCGAGCTGACCGGCAAGGGCCGTCTAGTGGGCAACAACGTGTCCCACGCGAACAACAAGACCAAGCGGACCTTTCTGCCGAACCTGCAGAATGTCACGCTGATCTCCGATTCGCTCGGCAAGGGCGTCAAGCTGAAGGTGTCGACCCACGGCCTGCGTTCGGTCGAGCATGTCGGCGGCCTCGACAACTGGCTGCTCAAGTCGAAGGACGACAGCCTCTCGCTGCGCGCCCGTCGCCTGAAGCGCGAAGTCGCCAAGAAGCAGGCCGCCATCGCCGCCTGATTCGGGTCCGCTTCGGCGGATGCTGACGAAATGAGCCGGGTCGCGATTGCGGTCCGGTTTTTTCGTGTCTGAAGCCCAGTCGTCATCCCGACGAGAGCTGGAGCGACGTCATTTGAGGGGGAGCAGTTCCCACTTCAGCAGCAGCGTCCGCTCGATCGGCACCTGATTGTCGTCGGAAATCATCCACAGGATCGTCCGATCGCCCTCGCGGGTTACGCTGATCCCTTCCATATTGTCGATGCTGAGCGGGGGTTCGAGCTCCGCCACAAGCGCTCCGGTGACGGTAGCCCCCGGCTTAACGTCCGCCGGATCAACGATCGCCAGCGCCGCCGCAAAGCCGTTGAGCAGGCCGAAACGGCGATGCAGGACGATCACCCGGCCATCGGGCAGTTCGGCCGCATCGGTCGGCGCATAGCCCTTCGGCGCGCGATAGCCGAAGGCGAACGGCACATGTTTCGGATTGGTCGGATCGCCCGGGAAGGACAGGGCGGCGTGGACCCCGGGGCCGATCGCCACGCCTTCGGCGAACAGCAGGAAACGCCCGCCCGCCAGCCGCACGATCGCCTCGGGTCCTGAATTGGCCGACCAGCCCTTGATCGCGGGCGGCCAGGCGATCGAGATCAGTTGCGAAAAATCGCGGCCATAGCGCAGGATCGCGTTGCGATTCTCGAAGCCGACCCAGATGTCGCCGGCCGGGCCGATCGTCATCGACTCCGAATCGCGGTCCGCGCGGCTGCCGTGATAGGAGGGGTAGGCGGGCAGAACCCCGAAACGCTCATCCTCGATCCGCCCCGGTTCGGTCATGCGGAAGCGCAGATATTTTCCGGTATCGGCGAGTGCGGTGAAGCGATCACCATCGACCGACAGCGCCGAATAGCCGCCGAAATCATGTTCGCGGCTGCTGAGCTGCCACCCCGCCAGATAGCGCAGCCGCCCGAACAGGCGGTGGGCGGGATCGTCGGGATCGATCGGAACCGCGGTCGCCGTCACGCTGACATCGGCGGCCTGGGGATAGCCTGCCGAGCCCGGGACCATGCAGAACAGCAATGCTACCAGCGCCTTCTTCATCCGCCCGGCCCTAATCGCTGCGACGGAAAATCCCAAGGCTTGTTGCGATCGGCCACGCGATCCGGCGGCCATGCCGAAGCTGAACAATCGCCAACAAGCATGTTCAGGATCGGCTCACCCGAATCATGTGAAAAGCGTGACATCAGGACGTCCCGCCCTGCTTCGGCGCGATGGGACAAGGAGGTTTCGATGTTGCGTAAGTTTTTCATGGTCATCGCCGCTTCGGCGGCCACGCTAACCGCAGTGGCGCCGGTCGCGGCCGAGGCCCAATATTATGGCGGCCGCTACGAGCAGGTGCGCGACGATCGCGGCGACCGCGGTTATCGGCGCGACCAATATCGCGGCGATCGCCGCGAGCGCGGCTATTATCGCGAGCGCGGTGGCTATCGCGAGCGCGGTTATGAAGGCCGCCGCGCCTATGGCTACGGCCGCTGTCGCGACAAGGGCTCGACGGGCACCATCCTCGGCGCGATTGCCGGTGGATTGCTGGGCCATGAGGTCGGCAACGGCCGCTATGATCGCGGCGACGGCACCACCGGCGCGATCGTCGGCGCGGGCATCGGCGCCCTGGCCGGCCGGGCGATCGACCGCGACTGCTAAGCTTTCCCACTTCACCATTTAACCGGTTCCCCGCGTGGCGTTGTGGGGAGGAGGGTCGTCGGCCTCGCTGGAGGAGCCGGCGGCCCTCCACTTATGTGTTGGGCCTCAGGCGCCGGCGTGCGCATCGACGCACTTGAACTAAAGTCTGTTTCAGCGAAGCTGAAACGGCGGTACCGGCCCGCTCCCCCACCCAACCTCCCGATAGATTACGCTGGATCGGGAGGTTGGGTGGGGGAGCGGGCCGGTACCGCTTCCACGTAAGTGGAACAAACCCTATCCTCGCATAAGCTCGGGCGGCCGTTCGGCCTTGCGGGACGCCACGCGTCCCGACGCCGGGCGCAACGTCGCGAAGCCCAGTGTTACCGTGGTTCGAAGAGGCAAGCGCGAACAGCGCGTCCGAGCGCTAGCGAGGGAAGCCAAGGGAGCGGATGCGACCGCCGGCGCCTGAGGCCAGACTAACGACTCTCCAGGTCGAACAGGCCCGCCAGCTGCTCGACCATCGTGCCGCCGAGTTGCTCGACGTCCATGATCGTCACCGCCTTCTGATAATAGCGCGTGACATCGTGACCGATCCCGATCGCGATCAGTTCGACCGGCGAGCGATTTTCGATCCAGCCGATCATCTGGCGCAGGTGCCGTTCCAGATAGGAGCCGTTGTTGACCGACAAGGTCGAATCATCGACCGGCGCCCCGTCGGAAATCACCATCAGGATCTTGCGTTCCTCGCGCCGCGCTATCAGCCGGCTGTGCGCCCATTGCAGCGCCTCGCCGTCGATATTCTCCTTGAGCAGCCCCTCGCGCATCATCAGGCCGAGCGACTTGCGCGCCCGCCGCCAGGGATCGTCGGCCTTTTTATAGACGATATGACGCAGATCGTTGAGCCGGCCCGGGGCCGGCGGGCGCCCCGCCGCGAGCCAGGATTCGCGCGACTGGCCGCCCTTCCAGGCGCGGGTGGTGAAGCCCAATATTTCGGTCTTGACCGCGCAACGCTCGAGCGTGCGGGCAAGGATGTCCGCGCAGATCGCGGCGATCGAGATCGGCCGGCCGCGCATCGACCCCGAATTGTCGATCAGCAATGTCACCACGGTATCGCGGAAATCGGTGTCGCGCTCGATCTTGTAGCTCAGCGACTGGGCGGGGTTTATCACCACCCGGGCCAGCCGTGCGGCATCGAGCAGCCCCTCGTCTTGGTCGAAATCCCAGCTGCGGTTCTGCTGCGCCATCAGCCGGCGCTGAAGCCGGTTGGCGAGCTTGGTCACCGCACCCTGGAGATGGACGAGCTGCTGATCGAGATAGGCGCGCAGCCGCGTCAGCTCTTCCTCGTCGCACAGTTCGGTCGCGCCGACCTCCTCGTCGAACTGGCTGGTATAGGCATGATAGTCGAAGCTCGGCGGCAGGTCGGACATCGGCCGGTTCGGCCGGACGGGCATCATCCCCTCCTCGCCGTCCTCGCCCATCTCGCTGTCCATGTCCGACGCATTGTCGTCGTCGAGCTGGCGCTGCTGGCCGTCCTCGTCGCCACCCTCGGACTGCTCGGCCCGCGCCTGCTGCTCGGCGTCGCTCGATCCGCCCGAGTCGTCGCCCTCATCCTGCGGGTCCTGGCTCTGGTCCTGATCCTCGCCGTCGTCGTCCTCGCCCGATTCGGGATCGACCTCGGGGACCTGCTCGCCCTCGGTCAGCTCGAGGTCCTCGAGCAGCCGGCCGACCAGCCGGGCGAACGTCGCCTGATCGTCAAAGGCGAGTTCGAGCGCGTCGAGATCCTTGCCCGCCTTCGCCTCGATCCAGTCGCGCACCAGCGCCAGCCCCGGCTCGGCGATGGCGGGGGGCGCCTGACCGGTCAGGCGCTCGCGCACCAGCAGGCCGACCGCCGTCGACAGCGGCACTTCATCGCTGACCCGGGCGCGAACCAGCGGATCGGAGCGCAGCCGCACCTCAAGCGCCTGATTCAGATTGGCGCGCACCCCGGCCATCGCCCGCGATCCGATCGCCTCGATCCGCGCCTGCTCGACCGCGTCATGCACCGCGCGCGCGATCGGCTCGGCCGGCGCGGCGCGATCATGAATCGCCTGGTCATGGTGGCGGATCCTGAGCGCGAAGCTGTCCGCGAAGCCGCGCGCCTCGGCCACCGCCTGCGCCGGCAGGCTGCGCGATGGCATCGGCACGCGAAGCTGCTTGTAGGACGAGGATGGCGCCTCGGCGGTGAAGTTCAGTTCCAGCTCGGGCTCATGCGCCATCGCCCGGGCGGTGCCGCCCAGGACGAGACGAAAGGCTTCGATGGGCGACGGGTCAGTCATCCCTGATCGAGCAGCGATTCGCGCAGCTTCGCCCGCGCGGGCACATCGACCCCGATCGCGGCGAGGTAGGCGTCGAGACCGCCATGGTCGCGATCGAGGCTGTCGAACATCTCCGCCAGATAATCGGCGTCGGCGGCGAACAATGGCTTCATCACCGCTTCGCCCATCGCGGTATAGTGTTCGAAGCTGTCGGTGCTCCGCGCGAGCATGCGCGAAAAATCGGCATGTTCGTTGGTCAGCAGATAGTCTTCGAGAATCGTCTCGCGCGGCACGCCGAGCACCGACAGGATCAGTGCAGCGGCGACGCCGGTGCGGTCCTTGCCCGCCGAACAGTTGAACAGCAGCGGAACATGCCCGTCCAGCAGCCGCCCGAACAAAAAACGGTAGGAGGGCGCGTGATCGACCAGGATTTCGGGATAGAGCGTGATCATCGCCCCGCGCATTTCGTCGGCGGTGGTCACGCCGTTCAGCAATTCGCCGAGGACACCGCTCGATTCACTATAGTCGCGCGTCCAGTAATGGACCCCGGCAGGCTCGCACCAGCGGGTCGGATCGCGCTGACGCTCACCATCGCGGCGCAGATCGCAGACCGTGGCGATCCCGAGCCCGGCAAGATGCAGCTCGTCAGCCTCGGTCAGCATCGACATCATGCCCGATCGATAGAGCATGCCGTGCTTCACCTGGCGTCCGTCGGCGGTGGCATAGCCACCCATGTCGCGCAGGTTGAAGCCGCCTTCCAGCGGCAGCAGGCGAGATGTCCCGATCGTCATGCCTTGCCGACGATGCTTTCGGGCAGATCCTTGCCGAACACCCGCTGATAATATTCCGCTACCAGCGCGCGCTCGCTTTCGTCGCACTTGTTGAGGAAGGACAGGCGGAAAGCGAAACCCACATCGTTGAGGATCAGCGCGTTCTGGGCCCAACTGATCACCGTGCGGGGGCTCATCACAGTCGAAATGTCGCCTGCGATGAAGCCCTGGCGGCTGAGATCGGCCACCTTGACCATATCCTCGACAATCTTCTTGCCGTTGGGCTTGTCATATTCGCCCGACTTGGCGAGCACGATCTGCGCCTCGACCGCCGCCGGCAGATAGTTGAGCGTGACGACCATGTTCCAGCGGTCCATCTGGCCCTGGTTGATCTGCTGGGTGCCATGATAGAGCCCGGTGGTGTCGCCCAGACCCACCGTGTTCGCGGTGGCGAACAGGCGGAACCAGGGATTGGGACGGATCACGCGGTTCTGGTCAAGCAGGGTAAGCTTGCCCTCGGTTTCCAGCACGCGCTGGATCACGAACATCACGTCGGGGCGGCCGGCATCATATTCGTCGAACACCAGCGCGGTCGGCGTCTGCAACGCCCACGGCAACAGGCCTTCGCGGAACTCGGTGACCTGTTTGCCGTCGCGCAGCACGATGGCGTCGCGGCCGACCAGATCGACGCGACTGATATGCGCGTCGAGGTTGATGCGGATGCACGGCCAGTTGAGGCGCGCGGCGACCTGCTCGATATGACTCGACTTGCCGGTGCCGTGATAGCCCTGGACCATGACGCGGCGGTTGAACGCGAAGCCGGCCGCGATCGCCAGCGTCGTGTCCGGATCGAACACATAGGCGGGGTCGAGATCGGGCACCCGTTCATCCGATTCGGAGAAGGCGGGGACTTCCATATCGCTGTCGATCCCGAACGCCTCGCGGACCTTGATCATCCGGTCGGGTGCCGCAAGGATCGTCTCGGTGCGGCTGTCGGGCTGGACATTGGGCAGGTCGGTCATTGGCGAAAACCTTTTCAGGGTCGATCATGTCGCTTATGCGAAGGCGGGACGGCCTTTCAGCTGCGTATAAGCCGAAATCACGTCCTGCAAAGCCTTCTCGTGGCTCCGATCGCCACCATTCCGGTCCGGATGGTAGCGGCGGACCAGTTCGGCATAGCGGGTGCGCAGCGCGCGGCGATCGGCATCCTGTTCGAGCCCGAGCGTCTTGAGCGCGCGCCGATCGCCTTCAGACAGCGGGCGGCCGTCGCTGCGCTCGCGCTCGACCGCGCGGGCATAGCGCGCGCCGATCGCATCGAGCGGGTCGACGAAATCGGCCCAGCGCGGCCTGTCACCCGCGCCGGGCGCGAAGGCCCGGGTCTCGCGCTCCCAGCCGGCATAGGGGGTCTGCTGCGCCTCGATCTCGTCGGTGCTCATGCCCTCGAAGAAATTATAGCCGGTGTTGAAGGCACGGATGTGATCCAGGCACAGGAAACGCCAGTCGCCCGGACCATCAGAGCCGGGGCGGCGGCCGCCGATCACGGGCGCGCGAAACTCGCCGGGTTGCTCGCAGCCCGGTTCCGCGCAGATGCGTTCGCCACTCTCGCTCCGCCCATGGAAACGCATCCGCGTGCGCCGGGCCGAAAACTCTTCGTTCAATGCTCGCCTCTTGCCGTGCAAACGCTCTATATAGCGCGGATGAGCGAACTTCCCACAGGCCCGGTAGCCAAAGAAATCCATCAGCGCCTCAGTATGGCGCTGTCACCCAGCCGTCTCGCCGTGATCGACGACAGCGACAAGCATCGCGGCCATGCCGGGCATGACGGATCGGGCGAAAGCCACTTCACCGTCGAGATCGAAAGCCCGTCCTTCACGGGCCAGTCGCGGGTGGCCCGCCAGCGCGCGGTCAACAGCGCGCTGGCCGAACTGCTGCGCGACAAGGTCCACGCGCTGGCGATCAAGGCGACGGCGCCGGGCGAATAGTCGTCGCCCCGGCCTCCGCCAGAGCGATAAGGTTCATTCCGTCCCCCAACATGATGGAACCCGGTCCGCCCCGTCTGCGTTCAATCGCCCGAATCGCAATGGAGTTATCCCGATGCTGAAATGGGCGCTTATCTTTCTGGTGGTTGGCCTCGCGCTGGGCGCGATGGGCTTCGGCGGGGTGGGCGGCGCCTTTGTCGGCATCGCCAAGATCCTGTTCTTCGTCGCGATCGTTCTGTTCATCGTCTTCGCGCTGCTCGCGCTGTTCGCGGGCAGAAAGATCAGCGACGCATTGTAGATCCGGTTTGCCGGAAAGACGTTGTGGGCTGCGGCACCTCTGGGCGCCGCAGCCCAGTTCGTTTATGGTGCGTGCCATGAAGATCGCAGCCCTTATCGCGCTTGCCGCGACCCTTGCCGTCGCCACGCCCGCTCTCGCGGCCGGCAACGCCTTCAGTGACCAGCTTCGCAAATTGTCGCCGCTCCAGCAGCGCGCGACGATGCGCCGTGCCGTGCTCGACGATGGCAAATATTGCCGGCGGATCGGCCCGGTGGCCTATCAACGGTCTTTCAAAAACCTCGAAATGTGGACCGTGCAATGCGATCGCGGCGCGGCCTATGGCGCCTTCATCGGGCTTGACGGGTCGGTCCAGGTCCGGCCCTGCGCCGATCTTGTCGCGCTGAAGCTGCCCGCCTGCCGGCTGCCTCAATCCAGATAGGCCGGCGATCCTGTTCATTGCCGATGCCGCAATATCATCGCGACTCGCTCATTGCTGGCGCGGCCTTCGGCAGTTTTGTTGTCGCCGATCGGATCGGCGCCGCCACGACCTTCGGTGGTGAGACGCGACATCGCGATGCCTCCCTCGTTCAGGGCGTTCACGATCCACTCGGCGCGTGCCTGCGACAGCTTCAGGTCGGCCGCCGGATCGCCGGTCGCGGCGGTGTAGCCGATCACGTGCAGCATCACATTGGGATTGGCTTTCAATATCTGGACACCGCGCCCGATCCGGACCTTGGATTCGATCGTCGGCTCGATCGAGCGGCCGTCAAACTCCCTGCCGCCAAGCTCGAACCGGCGTTCGGTGTCATCGGTGGACGCCAGCCAGTCGACCATGTCGCGCCCGACTGATCCCTTGGGCGCGGTCATTACGGATCCATTGGGCAAGGCCACCACCGCCGACAGATCCGGTGCGTCGGTTGTCGCCACCGGACGCGCCTGTCCGCAGGAGCGGACGGCAAGGATCCCGGCGACCAGCATGGCCAATGCAAGCGCGAACAGCAGAAATCTGGCCATCGATACTCCCACCCGAACGCGATCCGCCGAAATTACCACCCGTCCCTTGCCATCAGCC
Source organism: uncultured Sphingomonas sp. (assembly GCA_947085315.1). Taxonomy (GTDB): domain Bacteria; phylum Pseudomonadota; class Alphaproteobacteria; order Sphingomonadales; family Sphingomonadaceae; genus Rhizorhabdus. The sequence continues at coordinate 64,787 of CAMTVW010000002.1, forward strand.
GAAGCTGGAGGAAGCCTCCATCATCGCCAGAAAGAGGAAGAAGATCAGTGCCGATGTGTACGCCGAGATGACCAGCGCGATCATCCGCCAGGATGCGCCGAACCAGCCCAATCGATAGGCTCCCTTCAACTGGCGATACATATGCCAGGGCGGGAAGATCAGCAGCACCGTCCAGATCACCCAGGCCGGCGCGCCGAACGCCGCGACGACGCTGAGCATCACCACCATCAAGGTCATCGCGGAGAGCGAGTAGGTGGCGAAGATGGCGTGGTCGTACATGCCCACGCCACGGCGGAACATGAACAGCATCCAGATGAAGGGCAGCGAGATCGGGATCAGCGCCCAGGAGAATTTATACGCGCTCGACTGGAGCTTGTAGGCGGCCAGTTCGGGATTGGCAGCGACATGGCGCATCACCCGATCCACACCCGGTACCCCGGTGTGCAAATCCTTTTCGTCGACGACGATCGCCCTGTTCCTGACCTCAGGCTTGATGATCCCCCTGGTGATCAGTCGCAATTCGGCTTGCTGCGACAACAGGTCACCGATCTGCTCGCTGATCTCGCCGGTCGGCACGCCCTTTGTCTTCATCGCCTTTTTCTGCGCGCTCAGTTCGGCGATCCGGGTCTCGGTCTTGCGCAGCTCCTCGGCGGCCTCGGTGCGCGCCTGCGCCATGGCAATCGCGCTCTTGCCCTCCCCGCCCGATCCTATCGGCCCACCGAACACCCCAAAGCTTGCCACCATCAGGAAGACCGAGAACAGGAACAGCGCCATGGGCGAGACGAAATTGACCCGCTCGCCCTCGACATAGCGGCGGGTCAGCTCGCCCGGCCGCCAGAACAGCAGGGGGATGGTGTGCCAGGTTCGCCCCTCCAGATGAAAGACGCCGTGCGCGATGTCGTGGAACAGCCCGCCGGCGGTGCGGTGGATATGCGCCGACTGCCCGCAGTGATGGCAATGTGATCCGATCAGCGGGGTGTGGCAGTTCAGACAGGCGCGATGACCGTTGCCATGCTCATGGCCGGTCTTGCCGTCGATGGCGCGCCCCGCAAGCGCCCCGGTCGCGACATCGGCGACCGCTTCGAATTCCCCTGACATGGATGAAAGCTAGCATTGCCGCCGCCAAAGCGCGAGTGGGCTTTGGGAAGGCAGCCACAATATGGTAGGGCGCGGTCATGACCGAAGCCCTCGCCCTCCGCCCGACCGACGCCACCGCCCTGATCGCCGAAATGGGGCAGCGCGCACGCGCCGCCGCCGCCGTGCTGGCGGGAACGCCGACCGCCGACAAGGCGCGAGCGCTGACCGAGGCGGCGAAGGCGATCCGCGCGCGGGCCGATGCCATCCTCGCCGCCAATGCCGCCGATGTGGCACGCGCCGAGGCCAATGGCCTGACCCCGGCGATGATCGACCGGCTGAAGCTGAACCCCGCACGGCTCGAAGGCGTCGCCGCCGGGCTGGAGGCGGTGGCCGGGCTGGCCGATCCGGTCGGCCGGATGATCGATCAGGCCGAACGCCCCAATGGCCTGATCCTCCAGCGCATCCGCGTGCCGCTGGGCGTGATCGGGATCATCTATGAAAGCCGTCCCAACGTCACCGCCGATGCCGGGGCGCTGTCGCTGATGGCGGGCAATGCCTGCATCCTGCGCGGCGGCTCCGAAGCGGCGGACAGCAATCGTGCGATCCATGCCGCCCTGATCGAGGGCATCCGCGCCGCCGGCCTGCCCGAGGACGCGGTCCAGCTTGTCCCGATCACCGATCGCGCGGCGGTCGGCGCGATGCTGACCGCCCAGGGGCTGATCGACATCATCGTTCCGCGCGGCGGCAAGAGCCTGGTCGCGCGGGTGCAGGACGAGGCGCGCGTGCCCGTACTCGCGCATCTCGACGGCATCGTGCACCTCTATATCGACCAGGGCGCCGATCCGGCGAAGGCGGTGTCGCTCGCGGTCAACGCCAAGATGCGGCGCACCGGGGTGTGCGGCGCGACCGAAACGATCCTGATCGACCGCGCCTATGCGACGCCGCAGCCGATCCTGGCCGCGCTGATCGAGGCGGGCTGCGAAGTGCGCGGCGATGCAACCGCCCGGGCGATCGATCCCCGCGTGAAGCCCGCGTCGGACAATGACTGGGACTGCGAATATCTCGACAGCATCGTATCGGTGGCAATGGTCGACGGGGTCGCGGGCGCGATGGCGCATATCGCGCGCCACAGCTCTCACCACACCGACGCGATCGTGACCGAGGACCAGGCCACCGCCGACCGTTTCCTGGCCGCGGTCGACAGCGCGATCGTGATGCACAACGCCTCGACCCAGTTCGCCGACGGCGGCGAGTTCGGGCTGGGCGCCGAGATCGGCATTTCAACCGGACGCCTCCATGCGCGCGGACCGGTCGCGCTGGAGGGGCTCACTACCTACAAGTGGCTGGTGCGCGGATCGGGGCAGCTGCGCCCCTGAAGCCCGATAGGCGCGCTGTCCCGCGCGTAAGTTTATCTCGTTTGTAGAGAATAGCGATCGAACCCACCTTGCTCCCGTTATCCCTGCGGGAGATTTGCCATGGCGGCCGACACCAAGCCTTCTTCGCGCTTCTTCAGCGGCTTTGGCCTGCAGGTGCTCGTCGGCATGGTGATCGGCTTGCTGCTAGGGCTGCTCGCACGTTCGATCGGCCCGGTCGGCGAGGATCCGAACGGGCTGGCCCAGGCGCTCGACCTGATCGGGACGATCTTCGTCCAGCTGCTCAAGGCGCTGGTGCCGCCGCTGGTGTTCGCCGCGATCGTCAGTTCGATCGTCAATCTGCGCGACCTGACCAATGCCGCCCGGCTGGTCGGCCAGACGCTGCTATGGTTCGCGATCACCGCGCTGATCGCGGTGCTGATCGGGATCGCGCTAGGTCTGATCATTCAGCCGGGCATCGCCGCCGGGGTCGCCCGCGAGGCTGCCGAAGCCCCGAAATCGGTGGGCGGCTGGCTCGATTTCCTGAAAGGGCTGGTACCCGCCAACGCGCTGGCGCTGACCGCCAGCAGCAAGACCGGCGATAGCGGCGCGGTCACCACCACGCTTGGTTTCAACGTCCTCCAGCTGATCGTGATTTCGATCGCGGTCGGCGCCGCCGCCCTGCGCGCGGGCACGGCGGCCGAACCCTTTATCGGCTTCGTCCGCGCATTGCTGGCGATCATGCGGCGGCTGCTGTGGTGGGTGATCCGGCTGACCCCGATCGGCAGCGCGGGCCTGATCGGCAGCGCGGTGGTCAAATATGGCTGGGATGCGCTGGGCAGCCTCGGCTGGTTCGCGGCCGCCAACTATATCGGGCTCGGCATCGTCCTGCTGATCGTCTATCCGGGGCTGCTGCTGTTCAACGGGATCAGCCCACGCCGCTTCTTCGCGGGCGCCTGGCCGGCGATCCAGCTTGGCTTCGTGTCGCGATCCTCGGTCGGCACGCTGCCGGTCACCGAACGCTCGGCCGAACGACTCGGGGTCCCGCGCAGCTACGCCTCTTTCGCGGTCCCGCTCGGGTCGACGACCAAGATGGACGGCTGCGCCGCGATCTATCCGGCGATCTCGGCGATCTTCGTCGCGCAATTTTACGGCGTCCCGCTGGGGCTCACCGATTACGGCCTGATCATCCTCGCCTCTGTGCTGGGGTCGTCCGCAACTGCGGGGCTGACCGGGGCGACGGTGATGCTGACCCTAACCCTCTCCACCCTCGGCCTGCCGCTCGAAGGTGCGGGGCTGCTGCTCGCGATCGACCCGATCCTCGATATGGGCCGCACCGCGGTCAATGTCGCCGGTCAGATCCTGGTCCCGATGATCGTCGCCCGGCGCGAGGGGATATTGGAGGAGCCGGTGGCCGAAGGGGTGCTGACAGAAGCGTGATCGGCCGAGCCGGCGCGCAACCAGCGCGCCGGCCGGGCGTTCAACCCTTGTTCACCCGACGCTTGCGATAAATCGTGGTGGAACTAGGTTGAGCCCCGCACCCGTTGCGGGCCGCAGGATAAACATAAGGCGCATGAACATGCCGATCTTCCGCAAGATATTCGCCGCCGCAGCCCCGCTCGCACTGCTCGCGGCGTCAGCCTGCACCCAGCCCTTCGAGGCCAATGTCTCGCGCTTCCAGGCGTTGCCGGTGCCCGAGGGCCAGACCTTTGCGGTCGTGCCCACCGATGCCCGCAACGAGGGCGGGCTGGAGTTCGCGCAATATGCCGGGCTCGTCAGCCAGCGCCTCGCGGCCTATGGCTATCGCCCGGCCGAGGGCGGCGCCAAGCCAGAGCTGCTCGTCAAGTTCGACTTCGGCGTCGACAAGGGCCAGCCCAAGACGGTCTCGCGCCCGGCGCCCGGATCGGCCTTCGGCCCCTGGGGCGGTGGCTATGGCGGCTTCGGCCCCTATGGCCGCCGCTGGGGCTATGGATCGGCCTTTTATTATGGCTGGGACCCATTTTTCTATGACCCCTGGTATCGCCAGGAAATCGACACCTACACCGTCTACACCAGCTGGGCCGACATGGTGATCGAGCGCGCGGCGGACGGTAAGAACGTCTTCGAAGGAAAGGCCCGCGCCCGCTCGCTCGACGATGCGTTGCCACGGCTGGTGCCCAACCTGGTCGAGGCGCTGTTCACCAATTTCCCGGGCCAGTCGGGCGAAGAGGTGAAGATCACGATTGCGCCGCCCGACAAGAAGAAGTGACGATGCCCCCCCTCCCTGCCAAGGGAGGGGGGCACGCCACATGAGCGGCAAATCGGTCAGCCGTTTCGGTCGGACTGACCCACCCCAACCCCTCCCTTGGCAGGGAGGGGCTTTTGTCACCCCACAACCTGTAGCTGCGGCCGTCCCACCGTCCCGATCCGGGCGCTCACACCGGGCAGCCGCTCGATCCGGGCGACCAGTTCGGCATCGAGCTGGAAATCGCGGCCCAGCAGCAGTTCGGCGCGGCTGCCGTCGGGCAGGATCGCTTTGAGATACATTTCCCCCCGCCCGCCGCGCTCATCGGCGACCAGCGCCGCCAGCGCCGGGATCGCCGCCACGTCGGACGTCTCGACATCGACCCGCAGCCGGATCGACGCCATTGATTCGAAGCTCTGCAACCCGCGTACCGTGACCCTGGGTGTCTCCTCACCCGCGCGCCAGTCGAGCTCGACGCGGAGGAGCGCGCAGGCCCCTGCCTTCGCCGCCGACTCGAGCTCGCCCGCCGCCATGTCGTCGAAGCAGGTCGCGACGAACTGGCCGCTCGCGTCCGAGCAGGTCGCCATCATGTAGCGCTTGCCCTTGGCCGAGGTGCGCCAGCGCGCATCTTCGACCAGCGCCGACATGCAGGCGCCGACCCGTCCGCCGTCGACCGGCGCAGGCAGCGCGCACAGGGCCGCAAAGCTGCGCGCGCCATTGGCGTCGGCGAGATGGCGGACCTGATCGGTCGGGTGCGAGGAGAAATAGAAGCCGAAGCTCTCCTTCTCGGCTGCCATCCGGTCGGCAAGGGTCCAGTGGACGCCGCGATCGATGCGGATCGGCGCGACATCGCTGGGGCTGTCGCCGAACAGCCCCCCCTGCCCGCTCTCGCGCTGGTCGGCCGCGCTTGACGCATGCGCCAGGATCGTCTCGGCCGCCGCAAATACGCCCGCGCGCTCGCCCTCGATCATGTCGAACGCACCGCCGCCGGCGAGACTTTCGAGCTGGCGGCGGTTGATCAGGCGCGGATCGATCCGGTCGGAAAAATCCTCGAGGCTCTTGAACGGGCCCTTCGCCTTCCGCTCATCGACCAGCTGCTCCATCGCCTTCTCGCCGACGCCCTTGAGCGCGCCGAGCGCATAGCGGACCGCAAGCCCGTCGCCGCTCGCCTCGACCGAATATTCGGCTTCGCTATGGTTGACGCAGGGGCCCAGGCACTCGACCCCCATACGCCGCATATCGTCGATGAAAATCGCCAGCTTATCGGTCTGGTGCATGTCGTAGCACATCGACGCGGCATAGAATTCGGCCTTGTGATGGGCCTTCAGCCAGGCGGTGTGATAGGCGATCAGCGCATAGGCGGCCGCGTGGCTCTTGTTGAAGCCATAGCCCGCGAATTTGTCGATCAGGTCGAACAGCTCGTTGGCCTTGGCCTCGCTGATCGCCTTGTCGGCGCAGCCCGAGACGAAGCGCGCGCGCTGCGCATCCATCTCGGCCTGGATCTTCTTGCCCATCGCGCGGCGCAGCAGATCGGCCTCACCCAGCGAATAGCCCGCCAGGATCTGTGCCGCCTGCATCACCTGTTCCTGATAGACGAAGATGCCGTAGGTTTCGGCCAGGATCGTCTCGAGCAGCGGATGCGGATAGACGATCGGCTCGCGCCCGTTCTTGCGCGCTCCAAAGGACGGGATATTGTCCATCGGGCCCGGCCGGTAGAGCGATACCAGCGCGATGATATCCTCGAAACAGGTGGGCCGCACCGCTGCCAGCGTGCGGCGCATGCCTTCCGATTCGAGCTGGAACACGCCGACCGTGTCGCCGCGCTGGAGCAGGGCGTAGACATCGGGATCGTCCCAGGCGAGCGTGTCGAGTTCGACGTTCACGCCGCGGTTGCTGAGGAACTGGATTGCCTTCTGCAGCACCGACAGCGTCTTCAGACCAAGAAAGTCGAACTTCACCAGCCCCGCGCCCTCGACATATTTCATGTCGAATTGGGTGACCGGCATGTCCGAGCGCGGATCGCGGTAGAGCGGGACCAGCGCGTCGAGCCGACGATCACCAATCACCACGCCCGCCGCGTGGGTCGAACTGTGGCGCGGCAGGCCTTCGAGCTTCATCGCCAGGTCGAGCAGGCGGCGGACGTCCTTGTCGCCCCGATATTCGCTTGCCAGTTCGGGCACCCCGTTGATCGCGCGTTCGAGCGTCCAGGGGTCGGTCGGATGGTTGGGGATCAGCTTCGCCAATCGGTCAACCTGACCATAGCTCATCTGCAGCACGCGGCCGGTGTCCTTGAGCACCGCGCGCGCCTTGAGCTTTCCGAAGGTGATGATCTGCGCGACCTGATCGCGGCCATATTTCTGCTGGACGTAGCGGATCACCTCGCCACGCCTTGTTTCGCAAAAGTCGATGTCGAAGTCGGGCATCGACACGCGTTCGGGATTAAGGAAGCGTTCGAAGAGCAGGCCAAGCCGCAGCGGATCGAGATCGGTGATCGTCAGCGACCAGGCGACGACCGAACCCGCACCCGAACCGCGTCCCGGCCCGACCGGAATATCATGATCCTTCGCCCATTTGATGAAGTCGGCAACGATCAGGAAATAGCCCGGAAACCCCATGTTGATGATGATTTCGGTCTCGAAGGCGAGCCGATCGAAATAGGCCGCGCGCTGATCCGGATCGGTGATGGCGAGCTTCGCCAGCCGTGCCTCCAGCCCTTCGCGCGCATCGCGGCGCAGCGCTTCGGCCTCGGCATCGCGATCGCCCGCGAGGCTGGGCAGGATCGGCTTGCGATAGGGCGCGGCGAAGGCGCAGCGCTGGGCGACGACGAGGCTGTTGGCGAGCGCCTCGGGCACATCCTCGAACAGCCGCGCCATCTCGGCGGCGGGCTTGATCCACAGGTCGGGCGACGAGCGCGGGCGTTCGACCGTGTCGACATAGGAGGAGCTGGCGATGCACAGCATCGCATCATGCGCGGCGTGGAATTCGGGCTCGGCGTAACAGGCCGGGTTGGTCGCGACCAGCGGCAGATCGCGCGCATAAGCGAGGTCGATCAGCGCCTCCTCCGCACGCTCCTCGACGCCTTCGCCGCGCCGGACCAGTTCGACATAGAGCCGGCCGGGAAACAGCGCCTGCAGCGCATCGGCATAAGCGTCCGCCGCAGCAACCTGCTGATCGGCGAGCAGCCGGGTGAGCGCTCCGTCGCCGCCGCCGGTCAGCGCGATCAACCCGTCGGTGCGCCCTTCGAGCATCGCCATCGGGACATGTGCTTCCTCATGCACCGGCCGTTCGAGATGCGCCGCCGACACCAGCGCGCACAGATTGTCATAGCCGGTCGCATCCTGCGCATAGAGCGCGAGCCAGTCGACGATGAGCTGATCGACGCCGGGCCGCCGGACCGCGAGCAACGTGCCGATGATCGGCTGGACCCCGTCCTTCTTGGCGGCGTCAGAAAAGGCCATCACCGCGTAGAGGCCGTTGCGATCGGTCAGGGCAATCGCCGGAAAGCCAAGCTTCTTCGCCTGCTTCGCGATCGCCTTCGGCTCGATCGCGCCTTCGAGCATCGTGTAGGCGGAGAAAATCCGCAGGGGCACGAAGGGTTGATAGGCCATGCGGGCAATCTAGGACGACCGTGCGGATTCGCTAGTCGAAAGCATCGATTATCCACAGACGAGTTTGCCGTCGCCCCGGCGGAGGCCGGGGCCGCCAAAGGATTTGCCTCAACCATGCAGCAGGAGCCGCTGGCGGCCCCGGCCTCCGCCGGGGCGGCGAAGCTGCTCAACTCGCCGTTGGGAAGCAGCTTTCGGTGTTCATCGTCGCGAGCGTGCTGGGCAGCAGCTTCGTCGTCGCGCCCTGATAGCTGCTGGAGATCACCACCTTGGTCATCCCGGCGACCGACGAGCAGGTCTGGGCGGAGGTCAGCGTTACCGCCGCCGCCGTGAGCGGGATGCCCGATGCCGCAGCGCGTGCGACGGCGTAGCTCTGCACCTGTGCCGCGCTGGTGCAGCCGGTCGCGCCGAGCGCCGCACAGCGCGCGCTGCTGGTCGCGACCTCCTGGAGCGTCTGGTAGGTCCAGGTCATCCGCGCGCCGTCGATGATCAGGAACATGAACATCAGAAAGGTGGGCGCGACGAGTGCGAACTCGACCGCCGTCACGCCCCTGATGTCGCCGAACAGCCGCCTCATTCGAGCCGCACCACGGCGCTACGCGTCTGGACCATGTTGCCACCCAGCATTGCTGCGGGAACGAGCATCGTGCTCGCGGTCGAGACCGCGCGGATATCCATATAATAGCCGGCGAGGCTGCCGTCGGCGCAGACGGCGTTCGCCGCCGCGACGGTATAGGTCGGCGTCGGGGTGGAGCCGCTCACGCACGCATAGGTGCGCGAACTGTTGACGCAGTTGTTCGTGCCGCCATTGCATCCGACCGTCACCACCGGCGCGGTGGCGAGCTTTGCCGCCGCGGCGACATAGGTGCCGACGGTCGCCTGATTGACGCTGGCGCGCGAACTGAACGCGATGATCGCCCCCTGCTCGACCGCGCTGTCGAGCCGCAGCCGCTGCTGGTACCACATGCCGATATCGAGCCCGGCGGTCATCACGAAGAAGAACAGCACCGACAGCAGCGCGAATTCGATCGTCGCGACGCCGCGTTTTTCGCGGCGCAGCCGGGCAAGCAGCTGACCTGTCATTTGAACAGCGCCACGCTGGCGACGGGCCCCGATGCGCCCGACAGGCTTGTGCAGGACCCCGTCGAGGCGGTCCCCCCGCCCGATAAGGTGAGCCGGTTGAGGATCATCATCATGCACGCGCTGCCATTGGCGGAGATCGAGCCGCCGCCGCTGATCGTCATGTTCGATTTGGGCGCATAGATCAGACCGGCATAGCGATTGGCCGAACCGCCGCCGATCGTGGTGGCCGCCGTGCTCTTGGTGGCGATCAAGATTCCCGGCACGCCATAGCTCGACAGCGAATTGGGCGCCGCGAGATCGAGCGAAGTTCCGCCCGAGAGGGTGAAGGTGCCGCTGAGCGCGAAGGTCACGTCGCTGCCGGTCATCGTGCCGCCGGTATTGTTCGTGAAGTTGCCCGCGATGATGTAATTGCCCGACCCGAAGACCGAGCTTCCGTTGAGGCTGAGACTGCCGTCGATGACGTGGGTCGCGGCCTTGGGGAAGGCGATCGTGCTGCCACCGCTCGACAGGATGGCACCGTTGGCGTTGAAGGTGCCGGCCGCCACGGTCGGCGTCGAGCAATTGGTGCCGCTGGCGGCTGTGAAGCACAGTTTGCTGCCGCCACCGATGCTGATCGCGGTGCCGCTGCCGTTGTTGCCGATCGTGACAGTGTTGCCCACGCCGATATTGGCGAAGATATAGCTGCCGCCGTCCATCGTGATCGCACCGCCGACGACGAGATTGCCGGTGCCGATGTTCAGCGTCCGGCCCCCCGTCACGACGAGCGAGCCGAAGCTGTGATTGCCATTGCCGATCGTGATGACGCTGCCGCTATTGAAACCGAAGGTGCCGCTGACCGTCAGATCGCCGTCCCCGATCGTCATGCCGTTGCCGCTCATGTTCAGATTGGCGATCCTGATCGTGGAGCCGCTGGCGAAGTTCATCGAGCACCCCCCCGAAATGGTGACGTTGCGGAGGTTCCAGTTGCCCGCCGGGATGTTGTACTGACAGGAATAGGCGGCGGTCTGGTAGATGTGCGGAACGCCGGTCGAGGGTACATAGCCCGTGGTCCAATCCTCCGTGCTGCTGTTTGTCAGCGTCGCCGGCAGGACCTGGGGGTTCGTGCAGGTCGTGTTGCCATCGGGATAGTCGGGATCGGTCGTGGGAACGACCCGGTTGACCTGACAGAGCAGGTTCTTGAGCGTGGGATCTGAGCTCATCCAATCGGCCGCGGCGCTCGCCTTGTTCGCGAAGATGTTGTTGGCGGTGGGCGAGGTGGTGATGCCGCTGCCCGGATTGACCACCGCGCCGCCAGCATTGACCTGCTTGGCGGCGATGGTGGTGCCCCAAGGCACGTCCACGCGACCATTGGTGTTGATCGAGCAGCCAGGCGCGCTGATGGCGACGCCGCCCGACAGGACAATACCTGTGGCGGCATTGGTGTCGAGGGTGGCGATACAGGGGGGCGCGACGGTTGCCGTCGTGCTGATCGTCGCCGACCCGACCGCGCTCACGTCATAGCTCAGCGCCGAGGTGAAGACGCGGCCAAGCGCGAGTGGGACCGCCGTGGTGACCGTCACCTGGACGAGCTGCCTGGCGGTCGCGGCATCGGTGACAAGCTGGACGTCGGCAGCGCTGGCGGAAAGGCCCTGCGCCACAACCACGGCCCTGGCAGTCGCGGTCATCTGGCTGGTGCTGCTGTTGACGTTATAGGCGAGCGCTCCCGCGAGCGCCGCCGAATCCGCGATCCGCTGATTGGCGACATCGGCCGCATAGCCGCGCGTCGCCTCGACCGCGAATGCGCCCATGCCGACGATCGTGGTCAGCGACAGCGCGCCGATCACCGCCACCGCCCCGCGCGTGTTATGCGCGAGACGGTCGAGAAATGCCGACAGCGAGGAAATCCGGGCCCGGTGCATCCCGCCGCACTAGGCGAAAATGCTTAACGTCCCGCCCAGCAACAGGGTTAACGCGGTGATAGGCTTAGTTAAGATGCCCGTCGTGCAGCCGCACCACGCGGTCCATCCTGGCCGCCAGCCGCTCATTATGGGTCGCGACCAGCGCCGCCGAGCCTTCGTGCCGCACCAGCCGCAGGAATTCCGCGAAAACGATGTCGGCGGTCGCCTCGTCGAGATTGCCGGTCGGTTCGTCGGCGAGCACCAGCGCGGGGCGATTGGCGAGCGCGCGCGCCACCGCGACCCTCTGCTGTTCGCCCCCCGAAAGCTGCGAAGGCCGGTGGCTGAGCCGCTGGGCCAGGCCAAGCGAACCGAGCAGGCTTTCGGCGCGGTCGCGCGCCGGAGCCATCTCCTGCCCGTGGATCAGCTGGGGCAGCACGACATTCTCAATCGCGGTGAAATCGGGCAGCAGGTGATGGAACTGATAGACGAAGCCGAGCCGTTCGCGACGGATGCGGGTGCGGCCGAACGCATCGGCCTTGGCCGCCTCCTCACCCGCGATCCGGATCGATCCCTCAAACCCGCCCTCGAGCAGGCCGACCGCCTGCAGCAGGGTCGACTTGCCCGAGCCCGAGGGGCCGAGCAGTGCGACGATTTCACCCGGCGCGATCGCGAGATCGACCTGCCGCAGCACATGGATCGCGACATCGGCCTGATGGAAGGTGCGGCTGAGCCCGCGTACCTCCAATATGTTACTCATAGCGCAGCACCTCGACCGGATCGGTGCTCGCCGCCTTCCACGCCGGGTAGAGCGTCGAGAGGAAGCTGAAGCCCAGCGCCATCGCGACGATCGCGCCGACCTCGACCGGATCGCTCTTGGCGGGCAGCTCGGTCAGGAAGCGGATCGAGGGGTCCCAGAGATTCTGGCCGGTCACCAGCTGGACGAAGTTCACCACCGCCTGGCGGTAGAAGAGGAAGATCGAGCCGAGCGCGATGCCGGCGCCGGTGCCGAGCAGGCCGATCACCGTGCCGACCGTCATGAATATCTTCATCAGCCCGCCGCGCGACGCGCCCATCGTCCGCAGGATCGCGATGTCGCGCCGCTTGGCGCGCACCAGCATGATCAGCGAGGAGAGGATGTTGAACACCGCGACAAGGATGATCAGCGACAGCACGATGAACATCGCCACCCGTTCGACCGCGAGCGCCTCGAACAGCGTGGCGTTGAGGTCACGCCAGTCGCGAATGTCGCCCTGCATCGCGATCTTCGGCTTGAGCGGCGCCAGGATTTCGCCGACCCGATCGGCGTCGACGGTATCGATCTCGATCATGCCGACCGCGTCGCCGAGCATCAGCAGGGTCTGCGCGTCGGACATCGGCATCACCACGAACGCCTTGTCATAATCATAGATGCCGACCTCGAAGATCGCCGCGACCTGATAGGCGACGATGCGCGGCACCGTGCCGAACGGGGTGCTCTGCCCCTGCGGGCTGATCAGGCTGATCTCGCTGCCCAGGTCGGCGCCAAGCTGTTCGGCGAGCCGCGCGCCGATCGCGACCCGGTTCGACCCCGGCGCGAGCGCGCCGAGCGATCCGCGCACCACCTTGTCGCGGATCACCGCATTGGTGCGGATGTCCTCGATCGTCATGCCGCGCACCAGCACGCCTTCGACGCGCCCGCCATAGCTCGCCATCAGCGGCTGTTCGATCAGCGGCGTCGCCGACGTCACCCCCGGCAACTTGCGCGCCTCGCCCGCGATGCGGCGCCAGTCGGGCAGCTTGCCGTCATAGCCCTGCACCACGGCATGGCCGTTGAGCCCGACGATCTTGTCGAACAGCTCCGCGCGGAAGCCGTTCATCACGCTCATCACCACGATCAGCGCGGCGACGCCGAGCGCGACCGCCACCAGGCTGATCGAGGCGACGAGAAAGATGAACGCCTCACCCTTGCCCGGCAGCAGGTAGCGCTTCGCGATCATGCGTTCGTAGCGGTTCAGCAGCATGACGGCCCCGGCAGGCCGTCATCCCGGCGAAGGCCGGGATCTCGGGCGGCAGGGACGGAGTTGGGCTCGCGAGCCTCTCCTGAGACCCCGGCCTTCGCCGGGGTGACGAAATACGGAGGCTTCAACCGCGCACCCTCTGAATCGCATCCTCGACCGACAGCTCGACCTTCTCTCCGGTCGCGCGGCGCTTCACTTCGACCACGCCCTTGTCGAGCCCCTTGGGGCCGATCACGATCTGCCAGGGCAGGCCGATCAGGTCCATCGTCGCGAATTTCGCGCCGCCGCGCTCATCGCGGTCGTCATAGAGCGTGTCGATGCCGGCCGCCTGCAGCTTTGCATAAAGCTCGTCGGCGGCACCCGCGCAGCGCGCATCGTCGGCGCGCATGTTGATCAGGCCGACCGCATAGGGCGCCACCGCGTCGGGCCAGATGATCCCGCCTTCATCATGGCTCGCCTCGATGATCGCCGCCATCAGCCGCGACACACCGATGCCGTAACTGCCCATCTGCGGCACCACCGGCGACCCGTCGGGGCCCTGCACGCTCATCCCCATCGCTTCGGAATATTTGGTGCCGAAGAAGAAGATATGGCCGACCTCTATGCCGCGCGACTGCTTGAGCTTGTCGCCGGTCTCCGCCTCGCGCGCGGGATCGCGCTTCTCGTCGGTCGCGGCATAGTCGGCGGTCAGCCCGCCGACGAACGCCTGCAGCGCGTGCGCGTCATCAGCATCGACGTCGAGCGAGCGGACCTGCTCCCAGTTGGTGTGGTAGAAGACCTCGCTCTCCCCGGTGGGCGCGAGGACGATGAACTCGTGGCTCAGATCGCCGCCGATCGGGCCGGTATCGGCCTGCATCGGGATCGCCGCGAGGCCCATCCGCTTGAAGGTGCGCAGATAGGCGACGAACATGCGGTTATAGCTGTGCCGCGCGCCCGCGACGTCCAGATCGAACGAATAGGCGTCCTTCATCAGGAACTCGCGGCCGCGCATCACGCCGAAGCGCGGGCGGACCTCGTCGCGGAACTTCCACTGGATGTTGTACAGCGTGCGCGGAAGATCGCGGTAGCTTTTCGCCGAGTCGCGGAAGATCGCGGTGATCACCTCCTCGGCGGTGGGGCCGAACAGCATGTCGCGATCGTGGCGGTCCTTGATGCGCAGCATCTCCAGCCCATAATCGTCATAGCGGCCCGACTGGCGCCACAGATCGGCGGATTGCATCGTCGGCATCAGCAGCTCGATCGCGCCCGCACGGTCCTGCTCCTCACGCACGATCTGCTCGATCTTGCGCAGCACCCGGTGCCCCAGCGGCAGCCAGGCATAGATGCCGGCAGCAGTCTGGCGGATCAGCCCGGCGCGCAGCATCAGCTTGTGGCTGACGATCTGGGCGTCGGCGGGCGACTCCTTCATCACGGGCAGGAAGTGGCGGGACAGGCGCATGAAAAGGGTTACTCGCAAGTGAGACGGGATGCGGCTGTCTATTCGGCCCGCGCGCATCGGGCAACCGCCTCGCGCGCGCGTTTGCGCCGCTCGCGTGGAGATTCGGTGCCGGCCCGTTCCCCGTACCGTTCGGTCTCTGTTGCCCAGAAAACACACTTGTCAGTCATTCGCAGGGCCACCTCTTGAAAGCCAATGACAAGATCGGGGTCGGGTTGTAGGAGAAGCGTCATCGAACATGAGCAGCAAAAAAACGGCCATGGTTCGGGGAAAAAGCGTGGTTCCGCCGCCATTTAAAGGGGTGGTGGTGTAGAGCCCGCACAAGGGGGTTGGCGACATTCGTCACGCGGCGCCGGGATCGGAAACGATCCCGGCGTTTGCCGTTTCAGGCCATTTTCGTCGCCCTGATTTCGCTGTGAAAAATCGCCGGCTGGTCGCTGGAAAGCGGCTGTCCGTCCCGCGGCGTCGAGATGACGGATAGCGCTGGCCTTCCGCGCGTTGAACCGCCGAAGGAGACTAAAGACATGGCCAGCCAACCGCCCGCCCCCGACGAGATTCCGGCCGACACGCCGATCGACATTCCGGTGCCCTCGCCGACCGATCCGGATCCTGGCGCGCCGAGCGATCCGGTAATGCCGGACCTGCCGAGGTAGGCGCATCCGCCAACCAACGTCATCCCAGCGAAAGCTGGGATCTCATTTCTTCGTCAGTGCACGAGCGCCCGAAGGCAGCGAGATCCCAGCTTTCGCTGGGATGACGGCTTTAAGGGATAACCTTAGACCAGCCGGCTCTGCTGGACCGCCGCCGCGATGAAGCTGGCGAACAGCGGGTGCGGATCGAAAGGCTTGCTCTTCAGTTCCGGGTGGAACTGGACGCCGACGAACCACGGATGGTCCGGGCGCTCGACCACCTCGGGCAGTTCGCCGTCGGGCGACATGCCCGAGAAGACGAGCCCGCCCTTTTCGAGCCGTTCGCGATAATGGACATTGACCTCGTAGCGGTGGCGATGCCGCTCCGAAATGGCGGTACCGCCATAGATGGCGGCGGCATGGCTGTTGCCCGACAGCGTCGCGTCATAGGCGCCGAGCCGCATCGTCCCGCCCATGTCGCCGCCTTCCTCGCGTTTCTGGAGGCCGGCCTCGCTCATCCATTCGGTGATCATGCCGACGACGGGCTCGTCGGTCGCGCCGAACTCAGTGGTCGAGGCGGCGGGGATGCCGGCGGTGTTGCGGGCGGCCTCGATGCACGCCATCTGCATCCCCAGGCAAATGCCGAAATAGGGCACCTTGCGCTCGCGCGCGAAGCGGACCGCAGCGATCTTGCCCTCCGAGCCGCGCTCGCCGAAGCCGCCGGGCACGAGGATCGCGTTCATCGGTTCTAGCTGGGCCGCGACCCCACCCTCGTCCTGCGCCTCGAACACCTCGGCATCGATCCAGCGGACATTGACCTTAACGCGATTCGCGATGCCGCCATGGACCAGCGCCTCGTGCAGCGACTTATACGCATCCAGCAGCCCGACATATTTGCCGACCACGCCGATCGTGACCTCGCCCTCGGGATTCTCGAGTCGGTCGGTGATCTCTGTCCAGCGGCTGAGATCGGGCTCCTCGCCGATCTCGATTCCGAAGGCGGAGAGCACCGCCTCATCGAGCCCTTCCTCATGATATTGCAGCGGCACCGCATAGATGCTGGCGGCATCGAGCGCGGGAATGACGGCTTCCTTGGCCACGTTGCAGAACAGCGCGATCTTGGCGCGCTCGCCGTCGGGCAGCGGCCGATCGCACCGGCAAACGAGCACGTCGGGCTGGATTCCCAGCGAGGTCAGGTCGCGCACGCTGTGTTGGGTCGGCTTCGTCTTCAGTTCGCCCGCAGCGGCGATATAGGGGACCAGGGTGACATGGACAAAGATCGAGTTGCCGCGGCCGAGATCGTTCCGGAGCTGGCGGATAGCCTCCATGAAGGGGAGCGATTCGATGTCGCCGACGGTGCCGCCGATCTCGCACAGCACGAAGTCGAGATCGTCGACATCGGTGCGCGCGAATTCCTTGATCGCGTCGGTGACGTGGGGAATCACCTGGACGGTCGCGCCCAGATAGTCGCCGCGCCGCTCCTTCTGGATGATCGTCTGATAGATGCGGCCCGAGGTGATATTGTCGGACTGGCGGCCGGGAACCCCGGTGAACCGCTCATAATGGCCCAGATCGAGGTCGGTCTCGGCACCGTCGTCGGTGACGTAGACCTCGCCATGCTGATAGGGCGACATCGTGCCTGGATCGACGTTCAGATAGGGATCGAACTTGCGGATGCGGACCCGGTAGCCGCGCGCCTGGAGCAGCGCCGCGAGGCTTGCCGCCATGAGACCCTTGCCAAGCGAGGAGACCACGCCGCCGGTGATGAAAATGAACCGCGCCATGGGAGAATGGGATTAGCCGCGCGCGAGGGTGAAGAGCAAGGTGGACGACTCCATCTTATCGACAAAAAATTGTGGATGACCGACAGGATCGGCACCCCGCATCGCGCGGAGCGTCGTTCAGGTCACTGATTCGCTTATGCTTATTGCGGCGCGGTGCCGTTCCCGGAAGCGCCGCCGCCCTGTGCGGCCGCAGCCGCGAGCGGATCGTCCACCGGTGCGGTAGGCGCCGGGGCGCCGGTCGCGGTCTTGCCGACCAGCGAGGTATCGATCTTTGTCGGTGCGCGCTCTACCGAGGCGAGGCCGGCAAGGATGATGCTGAGAACGACGAAGATCGTCGCGAGGATCGAGGTCATCCGCGTCAGGAAATCGGCCGCGCCGCGCGCACTCATCAAACCCGAAGGGTTGCCGCCCGAGGCGAGCCCGCCGCCTTCCGACCGCTGCATCAGAATGACGGCGACCAGCGTCGCCGCGACGATGATGTGAACAACGAGCAGGAAGGTGAACATTGCGAGCTTTCGATTCCGGAATTGCGGCCATCTAGTGCATCGGACGCGAAGGTTCAACCTGCTGCACCCTCTCCCGCACACGGAAGAGGGTTTGATCGATCAGCGCGACGCCTCTGCCGCGCCGGCGATGATCGGCACGAACTGCGCCGCGGTCAGGCTGGCGCCGCCGACCAGCGCGCCGTCGACATCGGCGACGGCCAGCAGTTCGGCCGCATTGTCGGGCTTGACCGATCCGCCATAGAGGATGCGCACCCCGGCGCCGTCCGCACCCAGCAGCGCGCCGAGCTTCGCCCGAATCGCAGCGTGCATCTCGGCGACGTCCCCGGTCGAGGGCGTGCGGCCAGTCCCGATCGCCCAGACCGGCTCATAGGCGACGACCAGCGTCCCCGGCCGGCCCTCACGCGGGATCGAGCCGTCGAGCTGGCCTTCGACCACCGCCACCGCGTGGCCGGCATCGCGCTCGGCCTCGGTCTCGCCGACACAGACGATCGCGGTCAGCCCGGCGGCGATCACCGCGCTAGCCTTGGCCTGAACCTCGGCGTCGGTCTCATGCTGATCGGCACGGCGCTCGCTATGTCCGACAATGGCGAGACGGGCACCGGCCTCGACCAGCATCGCCGCGCTGATGCAGCCGGTATGCGCGCCCCTGGGATTGGCGTGGCAATCCTGTCCGCCGATCGCGAGCCCCGGCGTGCGGGCCGCTGCAGGCGCGATCAGCGTGAAAGGCGGGCAGACCGCGACATCGACCGGGGAGTGCGCCGCAGCCGCTGCAGCAATCGCGTCGAGCTCAGCCAGGCTCGCCAGCGATCCGTTCATCTTCCAGTTGCCGGCCACCAGCTTGCGCAACGCCATCCATCATCCCCTCTTCGCATGGGCATCTTCATCGCGACCGGCGCTTAAGCGGCGGCACCGCTTCGTGCAACCGCCGTAGAGGCGTTGCGGTGCGGGGCTTTGGACCCTATGGCAAGCGCATCATATAGCTGACCGCATACGGAACCCCCGATGATCACCTTCTTCCGCCGCGCACTATCCTCATGGATCGTCCTCGGCCTGCTCGCTCTGGTCATGCTCGCGTTCATCGTCACCGGGGTCGATACCCCCGGGATGATGGGGGGGGCAGGCGGCGGAACCACCGTTGCCAAGGTCGATGGCAAGGCGATCACCGGCAACGAATTGCTTCGCCGCGTCCAGAACCAGATCGACGGCGCCCGCCGCCAGCAGCCCGGCTTCGACCAGCGCGCCTTCCTGGCGCAGGGCGGGTTCGAAGGCGTGACCAACGCGCTGATCAGCGCCCGCGCGCTTGAGGCATGGGGGCGCGACGAAGGCTTCGCGATCAGCAAGCGGCTGATCGACGCGCAGATCGCCGGGATCCCCGCCTTTCGCGGTCCGACGGGTCAGTTCGACGAAGCCGTGATGCGCAACATGCTCGCCCAGGCGCGGATCAGCGAGAAGGAGCTGCGCGCAGACATGGCGAGCGACCTGATGCGCAACCAGATTCTGGCCCCGGCGACGGCCACCAGCCCGGTCCCGGCCGGGCTGGCGCGACCCTATGCGACGCTGCTGCTCGAGGAGCGCAAGGGCATGGTGGGGATCGTCCCCTTCGCCGCCTTCATCGATGCGCGTATGCCCACCGACGCCGAAGTGGCCGCCGCCTACAAGGCCAATATCGCCACCTTCACCCGCCCTGAAGCGCGCAACCTGCGCTATGCGCTGTTCGGCCCGGAGCAGGTCGCGGCACGGGCGGCACCGACCGAGGCCGATATCGCCACCTTTTATCGCGAGAACGCCGCTGACTATGCGGCGCGCGACCTGCGCACGCTGACTCAGGTGATCACCCCGTCCGAAGCGCAGGCGCGCAGCATCGCGGCGGCCGCCAGGGCCGGTACCGCGCTCGCTGCGGCGGCGACAAAGGCCGGTCTCGAAGCCTCGACGATCGCCAGCCAGAACCGCGCCGACTTTGCCCGGGCGTCGGGAGAGCCGGTCGCGGCGCAGGCCTTCGCAATCGCCAACGGCATGGTCGCCGGGCCGATCAAGGGCGCATTCGGCTGGTATGTCGTCCGCGTCGACGCGATCAGCGGCACCCCCGCCCGTTCGCTCGATCAGGTTCGGCCCGAGATTGCCGCGCAGCTCGGCAAGCAGAAGGCCGACGAAGCGCTGGCCGATCTGGCCGGCAAGATCGAGGACGCGATCGCCGATGGCGCAAGCTTCGCCGAGATCGTCGCCGCCAACAAGCTGACGATCGTCGACACGCCCGCACTGCTGGCGAACGGCCAGCCGATCGACAATCCTGCCTGGAAGGCGCCGGCCGAACTGCCGGCCCTGCTCAAGACCGGCTTCGAGGCCGCCGCCGATGATCGCCCGACGATCGAGACGATCGTTCCCAACCAGCGCTATGCGCTGCTCGGCGTCGCCAAAATAATCCCCCCCATGCCGCTGCCGCTCGCGCAGGTGCGCGATGCGGTGATCCGCCAGATGATCGCCGGGCGCGCCGAACAGCGCGCCCGCCTGACGGCGGAGCGGATCGTAGCGGCGGTCAACAAGGGCGTGCCCCTCGCCAAGGCGATTGCCGACAGCGGCGCAAAGCTGCCGTCGCCCCAGCCGGCCCGAGCGCGTCAGATCGATGTCGCCCGCGCGCAGGGGAGCGGCGCCCAGGTCCCGGGCCCGGTCCGCGCGCTGTTCACGCTGCAGAAGAACAAGGCCCAGCTGGTTCCAGGCGATCAGGGCGGCGTGTTCTTCGTCACCCAGCTGATCGAGGTGACCCCGGGCAATCTGGCGGCGGTGCCCGGCCTGCTCGAAACCACCCGGACCGAGCTGGCGCGCGCCGTCGCGCCCGAGCTCAGCGAGCAGTTCGTTCGCGCGGTCTCGCGCGAAGTCGAGATCGAGCGCAATCCCACTGCGATCACCGCGACCAAGCGCCAGCTCAGCGGCGCGCAATAGGCCCGGCCATGGGGGAAGCGCAGGATCAGGCCGCGCTGGCGGCAATAGCACGCGGTGAGCCCGCGCTCGTCTGGCGATCGCAGGTCGCCGATACCGACACGCCGGTCGCCGCCGCACTCAAGCTGATCCGGCCCGGCCGTGGCGACTTCCTGCTCGAATCGGTCGAGGGCGGCGCGGTGCGCGGCCGCTATTCGCTGCTGGGTCTCGCTCCCGACCTGATGTTCCGCGCGCGTGGAAGGTCGGCCGAGATCAACCGGCGCTGGGCGACCGACCCGCAGGCGTTCGAGCCGCTCGCCGATGATGCGCTGACCGCGATGCGCAATCTGGTCACCGCCTGCCGGATGCCGGTTCCCGAGGGGCTGCCAAGCGTGCTCGCCTGTCTGGTCGGCTATTTCGCCTATGAGACGATCGGGCTGGTCGAAAAGCTGCCGCGCCCGGCGGCCAATCCGCTCGAGCTGCCCGACATGCTGTTCGCCCGGCCCACCGTCATCCTGGTGTTCGATCGGCTGGCCGACCAGCTGTACATGGTGGCCCCGCTCTGGCCCGACAGCCCGGGCACGCCCGAGGCGAAGCTCGCCACAGCGATCGAACGGATCGAGGCGCATGCGGCGATGCTGGCCGGGCCCCTGCCCGCGCCGAGCCGGAGCGACATCGATCCGGCCAGCGTTGCGCTGGTGCCGCAGCTCGGCGCCGGGCGCTATGGCGCGATGGTGGCCCGCGCGAAGGACTATATCGCCGCAGGGGACATCTTCCAGGTCGTCCTCGCACAGCGCTTCACGGTCGATTTCCCGCTGCCGCCGATCGACCTCTATCGCGCGCTGCGACGGATCAACCCGTCGCCTTTCCTCTACTTCCTCGATCTGCCCGGCTTCGCGCTGATCGGATCGTCGCCCGAGATCCTGGTGCGGGCGCGTGACGGCGAGGTGACGATCCGTCCGATCGCAGGCACCCGTCCGCGCGGCCGCACCGCCGCCGAAGACGTCGCCAATCGCGAAAGCCTGCTCGCCGATCCCAAGGAACGTGCCGAACATCTCATGCTGCTCGATCTCGGCCGCAACGATGTCGGCCGGGTTGCGCAGGCGGGTACGGTCGA
This sequence comes from uncultured Sphingomonas sp., assembly GCA_947085315.1. GTDB lineage: Bacteria > Pseudomonadota > Alphaproteobacteria > Sphingomonadales > Sphingomonadaceae > Rhizorhabdus. The sequence goes on from CAMTVW010000002.1 coordinate 86,386, forward strand.
GGTCACCGACAGCTATTCGGTCGAACATTACAGCCATGTCATGCACATCGTATCGAACGTGATCGGCAAGCTCGATCCGGCGAAGGACGCGCTCGACGCCCTGTTCGCGGGGTTCCCCGCAGGCACGGTGTCCGGCGCGCCCAAGGTCCGCGCCTGCGAGATCATCGCCGAGCTCGAAGGCGAAACGCGCGGCGCCTATGCCGGCGGAGTCGGATATTTCTCGCCCGACGGATCGATGGACAGCTGCATCGTGCTACGCACCGCCGTGGTGAAGGATGGGGTGATGCACGTCCAGGCGGGCGCCGGCATCGTCGCCGACAGCGATCCGGTTTACGAGCAGCGCGAGTGCGAGGCGAAGGCCGGCGCGCTGATCGCCGCCGCGCGCGAGGCATTGACCCGCGCCGCCGAGGCCCAATTCGGACAGTAGCAAGCGCGGGCGCTGTTCCGCCGAAAGGAAAATCGCGGCGTGACATTTGTGCATCACCGGAAATAATCGCACTTGCGCCCGGGATCATTTTCGTATCGGAACCGTTTCGCCTTTGCCGTGACGGCACCAGAAAGGGAATGTTCCTATGCGATTTCTTCTTACCACCGCGGCCATCGGCCTGACGGCGCTCGGCGCCTCGGCCGTTTCGGCGCAGGACCTGACGACCACCTCGCCAAGCTGGACCGGATTCTATGTCGGCGGTTCGCTCGGCTATGGCTGGCAGCCGCGTGACGGCGACGAGACGGTTATCTTCGACCGCAACCTCGACGGTACGTTCGGCGACGCTTTCCCGAACTTCTCGCCGGGCAGCTGCGGCGGATCGCCCACCTCGACCCGCCCGACCACGGGCTGCACGAAGGACAATGACAGCACCAGCTGGAAGCTCCATGCCGGTTATGACATGCAGTTCGGCGAGAGCAGCGGCCTCGTCGTCGGCGCGCTGGTCGAATATGGCAAGTCGTACCTCTACGACAATGTGACCACCTTCAGCACCACCCCGGCCGCCTACAAGATGCAGGCGACCCTCAACAGCGACGGCGCGATCCGCGGCCGCGCCGGCTATGCGTTCGAAACCGGCACGCTGCTCTACGGCACCGGCGGCGTTGCCTATGGCAAGATCAAGAACAGCTTCTCGACCACCAACACGGTCAACAGCAACGCTGTTTCGAAGGCCAAGAAGGACGCCTGGGGCTATGTCTATGGCGGCGGCGTCGAGCAGAAGGTCGGCCCGTTCTCGGTCGGCGCGCTCTACACCTTCACCGCGCTGAAGAACAACAAGAGCACGGTGCGCCTCGCATCGACGCCGACGACCCCGGCGACCAACCCGTTCATCGCGCAGAACGCCGCTGGCACCGACTTCAAGCGGACGTTCAGCAAGTTCGCGTTCCACACGGTGCGCGCGACGGTCAGCTACCGCTTCTGATCCACCTCTGTGGAGGAGAGACGGGCCGGATGGGAAACCATCCGGCCCGTTTTTCTTTGTGGAAAGGGCGACAGCTCCGGCCTGCGCCGGGGCGGCGCGATAGATCAGTTCTTCAGCTGGACGCCCACATAGCGCGGCGGGTTGTTGCCGCGCTGGACGAAGAGCACGACGGTCGGCCGCTTGCTCTTCTTCGCCGCTTCGATCTGCGCCGATGCGGCCTGGACGGTCGATACCGGAACATTGTTGATCTGCAGGATGATGTCGCGCGGCTGAAAACCGTTCGCAGCAGCATCGCTCGAGGGATCGACATAATTGACGACCACGCCGCGCAGCGTCGCCGCGACACCTAGGCGGCGGGCGAGATCGGGGGTCAGCGGCTGGAAGCCGAGGCCCAGCGCGTTGCGCGTCGATGCGTCGGGCGCGGTCGGCGGGCTGACGCCCTCATTGGCATCACCATCCTCGTTGCCCGCATTGGCAAGCTGCTCCTCGGGCGGACGCTCGCCCAGGGTCACTGTCACAGTCTTGCGCTGGCCGTCGCGGATCAGCTCGATCGGCATGCGCGTACCCACCGCCGTCTTGCCGACGATATAGGACAGCGTGTTGTCGGGGCTCACTTCCTGGCCGTTGACGGTCACGATCACATCGCCCTGCCGGATACCCGCGCGCGCGGCGGCCTCGCCGGGCTCGACCCGCGCGACGATCTCGCCGCGGTCCTTGGGCAGGCCAAGGCCGCTGGCGATATCCTCGGTCATCGGCTGAATGCCAACGCCCAGATAGCCACGCTTGATCTTGTTTCCCGAGCGCAGCTGATCGATGATCGGCTTGGCCTCTTCGGCCGGGATCGCGAAACCAATGCCGACATTGCCGCCGGTCGGCGAGAAGATCGCGGTGTTGATGCCGATCACGTTGCCCTGGAGATCGAACATCGGGCCGCCCGAATTGCCCTGGTTGATCGATGCGTCGGTCTGGATATAGCGGTCATAGGGGCCGTTGATCCCGATCGAGCGGTGCAGCGCCGAGACGATCCCGGCGGTTACCGTGCCGCCAAGGCCGAACGGATTGCCGATCGCGACCACCCAGTCGCCGACCCGGGTACGCGTCGAATCGCCGAAGGTGACGAAGGGCAGGTTCTTCGCCTCGATCTTGAGCAGCGCGAGGTCCGATGCCGGATCGCGCCCGATGATCTTCGCGACATATTCCTTGCGGTCGGGCAGGGTGACGGTGATCGAGCTGACCACCGCATTGCCGCCGCCCTCGGGCGAGGCCGAGATCACATGATTATTGGTGACGACATAACCGTCGGCCGAAATGATGAAGCCCGAACCAAGCGAGGTCGCCTCGCGGGTGATCGGCCGGTCCTCACTGCCCTGGCCGGTGCCGCCGCCGCCGAACCGGCGGAACAGTTCCTCGAAGGGGGTGCCCGCAAAGGCGTTACCGCCCCCCCGAACCTGGATTTTCTGGGTGGTGGAGATGTTGACCACGGCGGGCTGCAGCTTGGCGGCCAGCTCGGCAAAGCTCATCGGTGCGCCAGAGATTGGCGCGGCGGCGTTGATCGACCCCGGCGCGTTCTGCGCGACCTGCGCGCCGACCGGCTGCTGCATCGTCAGGGTTGCGGCCGTACCACCGGCTAGCAAGGCTGCGGTGATCGCATAGGCGTAACGCACTTTAGCCAACTCCTTAATACTCCTGTCCTGCCGTTGCCGAATATCCGGGCGGTTTACTTCATGCCCGGTCGCTGAACCCCGCTTGAACGGCGCCGTTCCATTTTTGGATCATCGGCGCCCGCGAAACTCGCGCAGATATTCATTGTCCGGCGACAGGATTGCGTTGGAGGACCCGGGCGCATCGGTGCCGTCGGTCCCGAAGGTGATCCGGTAGGACTGCATCGCCCGATAGAAATTATAGAAATCGGCATCCTTGGTGAAGCTCTCCGCATAGACGCCCGCCGCCTGCGCATCGGCCTCGGCGGTGATGATCTGCGCCTGCTTGCGGCCCTCGGCAAGAATCGACTGCGCTTCCTGTTCGCGCGCGGTGCGCATCCGGTTAAAGGCGGAGTCGAGCGGCGTGCCATCGGGCAGGTCGGCGCGCTTGATCCGCACATCGACGATTTCCGCGCCATATTGGCGCGCGACGCGATTGAGCCGCGCCTGGATATTGTCCATCACCGCGCCACGTTCGGGGCTGAGCAACGCCGCGAAAGGCCGCTTGCCAAGTTCGTTGCGGAGCGACGAACCGAGAATCGGGCGCAGTGCTTCCTCGACCCGGCGCTCGCTGCCCGCGGTGATCGCCATGCGCAGCGGATCGACGATCCGGTAGCGCGCATAGGCGTCGACTTCGAGCCGGAGTTGATCGGTCGACAGCACAGCCTGGCGTTCCATGTTGAAATCGCGGACGCGCTTATCGATCCAGCGAACCTGGTCGATGAACGGGATCTTCCACAGGATACCCGCGCCGGTCGCCCCGAAATCCTCATTCGGCTTGTAGGCGTTATAGACCTTTTCGGGCTTACCGAAGCGGACGACGAGCGCCTGCTGGGTTTCGGGAACCACCGCGAAGACGCTGCTGAGGATGACCACGGCGGCGATCGCCGCGATGGCCCAGCCGATCAGCATGCGGCTGGCAAGATTGTCGCTCATATTCATTGCGCCGGCGCCTGGGTCGCCCGCGAGGGCGGGAGGGGAATATAGGGCATCACATTGGGTGCCTCGACGATCGTCTTGTCGGTTTTCGCCAGGACGCGCTCCATCGTTTCATAATACATGCGCCGACGCGTAACCTCGGGCGCCAGCTTATATTCCGAATAGACCTTGTCGAACGCCGCCGCCTCGCCCTCGGCCTTGGCGCCGAGTTGCTGCGCATAGGCGCGCGCCTCGTTCAAATAGGCCTGCGCACGCTGCTGCGCCGCCGAGACCGACTTGAACGCCTCGACCACCGCGCTGGGCGGATCGGCCTGCTTGATCGCGACACCCTGCACGGTGATGCCCGCGCGATAACTGTCAAGGATCTCCTGCATCCGCGTCTGGACCCTGCCCTCGATCTGCGCGCGCTGCGGGCCCATCGCATCATTGAGCGCGACGCGGGCGATTTCGGCGCGCATCGCGCTTTCCGCGACGTCGGCGACGGTCTGGTCGGGCTCGGCGAGTTCGTAGAGATAAAGCTCGGGATCGCGGATGTTCCAGCGCACCGAATAAGCGAGATCGATGATATTCTGATCCCCGGTCAGCATCAGGTTCTGCGCGTTGCCGCCGGTTTGGGGGATGTCCTTCACACGGATATCCTCGATGTCGATCTTGGTGACGACATCGATCGGCGCGGGGAAGGAGAAGCGCATGCCCGGCTCCAGCGTACCGGCATAGGAGCCCAGCCGGGTGATCACGCCGCGTTCCTGCGGATCGATCCGGTGACTGCTCGTCCAGGCCACCCAGAGCAGGATCAGCCCGCCAACGGCCCAGAGCGCCAGACGGCCGGCCTCGGGCTCGGGCCCGTCGCGCCCGCCGAAGCGCGCGCGGCCGCGCCGCAGCAGCTCATCGAGCGCAGACCGGCCAACCGGGCCGCGTCCACCCCTGCCGCGCGGCGGCTGGTTCCACGGGTTGGACCCGTCGCCTCCATCGCCGCCTGATCCTCCGCCACCCCACGGCCCGCCCTCGCTGAGCATCGGCCGTGGTGTAATTCCGCTGCTGTCATTTTCGGTCATGACAATCATTATAGGTGGGGATCGGCGGAAAAACAGTGCCCTTTCCGTGATCACCCTTTATTCGCTCGCGCCATGGACATGACAGACTCACTTCCCGCCGCGCTTGATGGCGTCCTTGATCCGATCAGCGGCAAGGGGCTGATCGCCAGCGGCCGTGCCGCCGAACCACGTTTCGATGACGGCACGGTGAGCGTGGTGATCGACGTGACCGGCCTGTCGGGCGATGCCCGCAGCAAGCTGGAGACGGCGGTGAAGCAGGCGATGATCGCGGTGCCGGGGGTCGAGACGGTGCGCGTCGCGATGACCGCGGAGAAGAAGGGCCGCAAGATCATCGCGGTCGGATCGGGCAAGGGCGGGGTCGGGAAATCAACCCTGTCGGCCAATCTCGCGGTCGCGCTCAAGCGGATGGGCAAGAAGGTCGGGCTGGTCGATGCCGACATATACGGGCCCTCGCAGGCGAGATTGCTGTCGACCGAGGGGATGCGCCCGACCGCGACCGGACAGAAGATGGACCCGGTGATCTCGCCCTCGGGCGTGCCGGTGCTGTCGATGGCGCAGCTCGTCAAGCCGGGCCAGGCGATCGCCTGGCGCGGGCCGATGGCCGCCAACGCGCTGGGCCAGCTGGTCGATGCCGAATGGGGCGATGTCGACCTGCTGATCCTCGATCTGCCGCCGGGCACCGGCGACGTCCAGCTGACCATGGTCCAGAAGTACAAGCCGGTCGGCGCGATCATCGTATCGACCCCGCAGGATCTGGCACTGATCGACGCGACCCGCGCGATCGACTTCTTCCGCCAGGGCGGGGTCCCGATCATCGGCATGATCGAGAATATGGCGGGCTATGCCTGCCCGCATTGCGGCGAGATTTCCGATCCGTTCGGCCAGGGCGGCGCACAGGCGGCGGCGATGACGATGGACATGCCGTTCCTCGGCCGGGTGCCGCTCGACATCGGCATCCGCACCGCCTCCGACGCGGGCACGCCCCCGGCGATGGAGGACGGCGACACGATATTCGCGCCGCTCGCACAGAAAATCGCCGACTGGTTGAACCCGGCGAAGCCCGCATCATTTACATAGGGTCTCTTATCGAAGGATCCGCCATGCCGCTCGAAACCGATCAGGAAATCGCCGACCTGCTGACCTCCGCGAAAACCATCGCAATGGTCGGCGCAAGCGACCGGCCCGACCGCGCCAGCCACGGCGTGATGCGGTTCCTGCAGTCGAAAGGCTACCGCGTGATCCCGGTCAACCCGCAGCTGGCCGGGCAGGACATCCATGGCGAGACAGTGCTTGCGACCCTCGCCGAAATCGCTGAGCCGATCGACATCGTCGACATTTTCCGCAACTCGGAAGCAGCCGGCGCCGTGATCGACGAAGCTATCGCCGCCGGCGCGAAGGCGGTGTGGACCCAGCTGGGCGTGTTCAACGACGAAGCCGTGGCGCGCGCCGAAGCAGCGGGGCTCAAGGCGGTGGTAAATCACTGTCCCAAGATCGAGATACCGCGATTGGGGCTGTAACAGCTTCTTCGCTAACGAATGATCGCCTTCGCCGCGCGGTCCGCCAGACGCTGCACTGCGTGGGCATGGATCGCGGGCGCTGTCGCCAGCACGCCGAACTGTTCGCCCCGGGTGCTGTTGTAGCGCAGCGGCTGGCCGAGCGCATCGGTGACGGTGGCGCCGGCCTCCTGCGCGATCAGCGCGGCGGCGGCGATGTCCCATTCGAAGCCCCAGCGGATCGTCGCCAGCAGGTCGGCCTGATCATGCGCCACCATCGCGATCCGCAGCGCGATCGAATTGGGTTTGCCGACCGTGACGAGATCGGCATCGGCCTTCGGCAATATGTCGGCCGGCACGCGCGCACCGGGCAAGACGAGCCGCGTCGAGGCCCGGATCAGTTCGCCGTTTCGGGTCGCCCCCTGCCCTGCCCGCGCGCGCCAGTGCTCGCCCCGCGCGGGCGCGTCGAGCACGCCGATCACCGGGCGGCCGCCTTCGACCAGCGCGATCGACACCGCCCAGCCCTCACGGCCACGCACATAATCGCGCGTGCCGTCGATCGGATCGACCACCCAGACGCGCACGCAGTTGAGCCGGTCGGCGCTGTCGGCGGTCTCCTCGGACAGCCAGCCTGCTTCCGGATCGATCGCCATCAGCCGCTCGCGCAGCAGCGCGTCGGCGGCGAGATCGATGTCGCAGACCGGGCTGCCGGGGGTCTTGTCCCAATATTTGAAATCGCCCCGCCACGAGGCGTGCGCCATCGCCCCAACCTCGGCGGCAACCGCGCTTACCGCATCAAGAAGGTCGTCAGGCACCGGCGACAGTCATCCCTTCGATCCGGATCGTAGGGACATCAACCGCGCGGCGGAAGACAAGATCCGATGCCGGGGTCAGCTCGCGAAACATATCCTTGAGGTTCCCGGCGACGGTGATCTCGGCGACCGGCTCGCACAGCTGCCCGTCGCGGATCACATAGCCCGAAGCGCCACGGCTGTAATCGCCGGTGACGCCGTTGACGCCCTGGCCGATCAGTTCGGTGACATAGACGCCAAGCTTGATGTCGGCGATCAGCGCCTCGGGCGACAGCGCGCCGGGCTCGAGATAGAGGTTGGTGAGACCGCTGCCCGGAGGGCCGCCAACGCCGCGCGTAGCATGGCCGGTCGGCTCCAGGCCAAGCTGGCGGGCGGAGGCCGAATCCATGATCCAGCCGGTCAGGACGCCGTCTTCGATGATGTTGCGCGCCGCGGTCGGCAAGCCCTCGCCATCGAACGGCTTGGAGCGCAGGCCGCGCGGGCGATGCGGGTCGTCGCGGATGACGAGGCCCCTGGCGAAGACCTGCTCGCCCAGCCGGTCCAGCAGGAAACTTGTCCGCCGCGCGACCGCCGAGCCGGTGATCGCGCCCGCGAGATGGCCGAGCAGTCCCGATCCGACGCGGGGATCATAGACCACCGGCAGCGCGCCGCTCGACAGCTTGCCGGGGTTAAGCCGTCGGACCGCGCGTTCGCCGGCACGCGTTCCGATAGCGCCGCCATCTTCCAGATCTTCAAGATGTCGCGTCGAATGATAGGCATAGTCGCGCTGCATGCCGCCGCCCTCGCCCGCGATCACGCTGGCCGAGCAACCATAGCCGCTGCTGCTGTAGCCCCGCGCGAAGCCGGTGCTGGTGGCGAGCGCGATCAACGAACGGCTCGCCGATGCGCCCGCGCCCTCGCTGTTGGTGACCCCGGCAACGGCGCGTGCGCTGTCCTCGGCGGCCAACGCGCGTTCGCGCAGGACTGCGGGGGCGGGATCGGCGCCGTCATCGCCGTCAATGTCGACCGCCGGCCCGCGCAGCAGCCGGTCTTCCGGAGCGAGCCCGGAATAGGGGTCCTCAGGCGCCTCGCGTGCCATCGCCACCGCGCGCTCAACCAGCCTGGCGAGCGCGTCGGACGAGAGGTCCGACGATGAGACGCTGGCCGAGCGGCTGCCGACGAACAGGCGCAGTCCGATCTCCTCGCCTTCCGACCGCTCGACATCCTCGAGCATGCCGAGGCGGACCGAGATCTGGGTCGATGCGTTGCAGACATAGATGGCGTCGGCGGCATCGGCGCCGGCCTTGCGCGCGGCAGCGACAAGTTCGGCGGAACGGGTTTCGGCTTCTGACAGGCTTAGCATGTCGGCGACTTAGGTATCGCGGTGCCGAAGGTCAAAGGGTAATGGCCGCGATATTCCGGTCAGGCGGTCTCGCCGACCACCAGACAGGCGAGAAACATCAGCAGCCCGGCGAAGCGGTTTGCCCGGAACCGCATGAGCGCGTCGGCGGGATCGGCGGGGCGCAGCCCGGCGACCTGCCACGTCAGATGCAGTGCGATCGGGATAAGCGCGGTGGTCGCAAGCGGCTGCGGCCGGAGCTGCCACAGCGCCGCGGCCCAGCAGCCGATCGCGATCGCATAGCACAGGCCAATCCCGCCACGCGCCCGGCGACCCAGCGCGCGCGCCGAGGATTTGACCCCGGCGAGCGCGTCGTCCTCGATATCCTGAAGCGCGTAGATGGTGTCATAGCCGATCACCCAGAACACCGACCCGGCGTAAAGCAGCCAGGTTGCCGGGACGAAGCCGCCGGCCGCCGCCGGCCAGCCGACCAGCGCCGCCCATGAGAAGACGAGTCCGAGCCACGCCTGCGGCCACCAGGTGATCCGCTTCATGAACGGATAGGCCGCGACGAGGCCGATACTGAGCAGCGCGGTGACCGCAGCGGTCGGATTGAGCTGGAGCAACACGACCAGCCCGACCAGGCAGAGCAGCCCGAGCCACGCCCAGGCCGCGCGCAGGCCGACCCGCCCGCTCGCCAGCGGGCGCGACGCGGTGCGCGTCACCTTCCGGTCGAGATCGCGGTCGACGATGTCGTTATAGACGCAGCCGGCGCCGCGCATCGCGATCGCGCCCAGCGCGAACCAGGCGATAAGGTCCCAGCGGTCGACCGCGTGACCCGACAGCGCAATCGCCCAGGCGCCCGGCCAGAACAGCAGCCAGCTGCCGATCGGCCGGTCAAACCGCGCGAGCAGCCAGAAGGGGCGCAGCGCAGGGGGCAACTGCCCCGCAATGCCGCGCAGCTCGCTATCGGGCAGGATATCCTCGACTTGATCGGCCATGCGCGGCAGGTAAGGGAAAAGCACCTGTTCCGGAAGACCTATGGCCCAAACCCCCGCCTGGCCCCCCGCCAGCCTGACCCGCCTGTTCGTTGAGACCCCGCTCGCCGATGGGGTGACGCTGGAGATCCAGGGCGGGCAGGCGCATTATCTGTCGGGGGTGATGCGGCTGAAGGCCGGCGACCATATCGCCCTATTCGACGACGTGAGTGGCGAATGGCGCGTCGAGATCGAAGATGTCGCAAAGCGCAGCGTCCGGGTGCGCATCGACGGTAAAACACGCGAGCGCGAGGACGTTCCCGACCTGTGGCTGCTCGCCGCACCGATCAAGAAGGGGCGGATCGACTGGATGGCCGAAAAGGCATGCGAACTGGGCGTCGCGCGCTTCCGCCCGGTGATCACCCAGCGCACGATCGTCGACAAGCCCAAGCTCGACCGGCTGCGCGCGCATATGATCGAGGCCGCCGAACAGTGCGAACGGACCGCGCTTCCGGTCCTCGACGAACCGGTCAAGCTTGCCGCACTGCTGCGCGACTGGCCCGCTGACCGGGCCCTGATCTTCGCCGACGAGGAAGGCGGCGTGCCAATGGCCAGGGCGGTGAAACCCGGCGCGGCGGCAATACTGATCGGCCCCGAAGGCGGCTTCACCCCCGAGGAGCGCGCCGCAATCAAGGCGGTGCCGCAGGCGGTGGGCGTCTCGCTCGGCCCGCGCATCCTGCGCGCGGACACGGCGATGGCTGCGGCGGTTTCGCTATGGATGGGACTGGCGGGGGATTGGGGTTAGCGTTTTTACGCTTGTGCGGGGTGCGTTGCCGGTTTCAACGCCGCTGAAACCCCCTAGCAAGGTACCGATCGGTCCGCTATGGGCGCGACGATGAGCACGCGCAAAGCAGCCGAAGGCGGAGAACCGCCGATCGAAACGCGCGAAGACCTGATTTCGGTCTTCGCCGGCGGCGAAAAACCCAAGGAAAAATGGCGCATCGGCACCGAGCACGAGAAGTTCGTGTTCTTCGAGGATTCGCATCGCGCGCCCTCCTATGAGGAGCGCGGAGGCATCCATGCGCTGCTGATCGGCCTTACCAAATATGGCTGGAAGCCGGTTTATGAGGGCGAGAATATCATCGCGCTCGAAGGCGCGGACGGTAATGTCAGCCTGGAGCCGGCGGGCCAGTTCGAACTGTCGGGCGCCCCGCTCGACAATCTTCACCAGACCTGCGCCGAAACCGGCCGCCATCTGGATCAGGTGAAGGAAATCGGCGAGAGACTGGGGATCGGCTTCCTGGGGTTGGGCCTGTGGCCCGACAAGAGCCGCGAAGAGCTGCCGATCATGCCGAAGGGCCGCTACGACATCATGCTGCGGCATATGCCGCGCGTCGGTTCGATGGGGCTCGACATGATGCTGCGGACCTGCACCATCCAGACCAATCTCGATTATTCGAGCGAAGCGGACATGGTACGCAAGTTCCGCCTGAGCCTCGCGCTCCAGCCGCTCGCGACCGCGCTGTTCGCCAATTCGCCGTTCCTTGACGGAAAGCCCAACGGCTTCCTGAGCTATCGCAGCCATATCTGGACCGACACCGATCCGCATCGTACCGGCATGCTGCCGTTCGTCTTCGAGGACGGCTTCGGCTATGAACGCTATGCCGACTACATGCTCGACGTGCCGATGTATTTCGCGTTCCGCGACGGCTATGTCGACGCGGCCGGCCTCAGCTTCCGCGACTTCCTCGATGGCAAGCTGTCGGTGTTGCCCGGCGAGAAGCCGACCATCGCCGATTGGACCGACCATCTCTCGACCGCCTTCCCCGAGGTCCGGCTGAAGAGCTTCCTCGAGATGCGCGGTGCCGATGGCGGGCCGCACAGCCGGATCTGCGCGCTACCGGCATTCTGGGTCGGCCTGCTCTATGACGATGCCGCGATGGCGGCCGCCTGGGATGAGGTCAAGCACTGGACCATTGACGACCATCATCGCATCCGCGCCGAAGTGCCCAAGCTGGGGCTGAGGGCGCATGGACCGCGCGGCCGGACTTTCCTGGAGCTCGCCGGCCCAATCCTCGACATCGCCGCATCGGGCCTGAAGGCGCGCGCACGCCTGAACGGCGCGGGCGACGACGAGACGGGCTATCTGGCGCCGCTGCGCGACATCGTGGCACGCGGCAAGACCCCCGCCGAGGAGCTGCTGGACCTCTATCATGGCGCATGGGGCGGCGACCTCAGCCGCGTTTATCAGGATGCACGCTTCTAGCAGCCATCCGAATTGACTCCCAAAGCGTGACGTTGGTGCAACAGTCGCTCCACAAATGCACCGGAATGGACATAATCTTGCGTTTTGGTAGGGACTCGGCCGGAGCCCCGCGATAGGGAGGCCGCGCTGCGTCGGCAGGGACATCCGCTAAAGTGGAGCCCTTCGCGGGAGAGGAATGCACCGGTGAAAGTCCGGTACGGCGTGCAGGACGTGGTGGCTGCGGTAAAATCGCGGATCGGCCAATGCCGAACGTGAGCCGGGGGACCGGCCCGCAGCTCCGCCTGCAGCGCGAAGCCGCGCACGACCAGAAATCACCAGTCATTCGGATCGGGCGTGCCGAAAAGTGGTAAACCACGCGCTCACCAGTCTTACAAACCCACCGGCAAGCGCCGGCACCTAGGATCGCTCCATCGGATCGAGTGGAGTGGCAGCGATGCGTTTCGGAATCGGACGGGCCAGAGTGGTGAAGTTGGCGGGCGCGGTGGCGCTGGCCCTGGCGGCTCCGCTGGTGCAGGGCGCGACCGGCCTCAACAATCATTTCGACGAGCGGATTCTGGCGGGCCATAACCGCGAACGGTCCATGCTCGGCATCGCGCCGCTCGCCTGGGATCCGGCGCTCGCCCGCGATGCGCGCACCTATGCCGATCACCTCGTCCGGCTCGGCTATCTGGTTCACTCCGAAGACGATCCGGCCGATCCCGATCCACAGGGCGAAAATCTGTGGGCCGGCACCTCGGGCTATTATGGCCCGGAGGCGATGGTCGGGCTGTGGGTCGACGAGAAGCAGGATTTCAAATCCGGCGTCTTCCCCAACAACAGCGTCAGCGGCGATCTGGAGAATGTCGCGCATTACACCCAGGTGGTGTGGCGATCATCGAAGGCGGTGGGCTGCGCGATCGCGCATGGCGGCGAGGACGACTTCCTGGTCTGCCGCTACAGCGAAGGCGGCAATGTGATCGGGGAAGTGCCGTTCTGATTTGCGCCTCAGGCGCCGGCGGTCGCATCCGCTCCCTTGGCTTTCCTCGCTGCGCTCGGACGCGCTGCACGCGCTTGCCTCTTCGATCCTCTACAAAGCGCTTGTGGGGCTAAAGGAGTGAAATTTCCCCTTAACGGAGGCTGGCATCCATGCCTCCTCCTCTGGCGCCATCCGGCTTACGAGAAAAAGGCCCCTTCGCAGGGGGTGATGGACCAGATGGGGTAGCATCCCGACAGCAGGCTCGCGATCAGATCAACCCTTCGCGGGTTCGCCCTCAGGCTGCGTTCCGTTCTTGCGGTAGGTAACGCGCGCGACGCCGCCGATCAGGCCGAAGCCCAGCATCAGCTGCACCCAGGTCGATGGCTCGGGTACGCCCGGCATGTCGTCGGTCGGCGGGCTACCGCCGCTCGGGGGGACGAAGATGGTCGGCGTCAGAGGCACTGCGGTGTCGGGCGGCGGCGCTTCGGCGACCTGGATCGGTGGCGAATCGATTGGCGTCGGGCTTACCGCCGGCAGGTTCGACAGCGCGAAAGGGGTGACCGTCGGGCAAGGCGTGTCGGCGGAGGCGACCTGAACGCCCTCCTCCTCGGCCGTCGCGCGGATGCGCGTCTTCGGCTTGGCATATTGGCGCGGCTGGGTGGCCTTGTGCACCGCGTCGCGAACCTGGGGGACGCCAAGGCTCAGCGCGGTCGTTCCGGCCACCGGACAAACACAGGTCATCAGCAGCTTGGCCGCCTTTGACGCAACAGCTTCCTTCAACATGAAGAACTACCCCGAATACACCCCTGCGCAAACACCGCGCCCGGCATTTCTACCACAAAATTGTCTAACAACAAAAGTACAGGCGTAAACTTGTGCAAAATCGGTAAGGCAGCGCGCTTTGCCGCCGCAACCCGCTGTTCGCCTTGGCACCGATCCGCTATGACCGGTTTGCGAATGAGGGCCGATCTGGCTGTACGATAACCCGGATGGAATGGCGCAGGACTTGAGCGAACGGGCGGGCGACATGGCGAAGCAGCGGGTCGGGGCCAGCCCCGACCACTATGGCTGGGCCGATCTCGCGCCGCTCGGCCGCGCGCTCGCGCAGCACTGGCTGCTCGCGCTCGGGGTGCTCGCGCTGGTGCTGCCGACGCTGTACGGCGTCGCCACTGAAAATTGGTCGACCGAACAGGGTGCACATGGCCCGATCGTGATGGCCACCGCGCTATGGCTGTTCTGGCGCCGCTGGACCGAGGTCAAGGCGCTGGCCGAGCCGGGCGATACGCGGATCGCGCTGGCCGCCTTTCTGGTCGTCGCGCCGCTTTACGCGGTGGCGCGGATCATCAACGTCATCGAGGTCGAAGGCTTCATGATGTATGGGCTGCTGCTGATCACCGCCTACTGGCTGGTCGGCTTTCGCCCGCTGCGGGCGATGTGGTTCCCGATCATCTACATGATGTTCATCTTCCCGCCGCCCGATTCGATCGTGGCGATGGTCACCCAGCCGCTGAAGATCGCGATCTCGCGCTCGGCGATCGACCTGCTATATCCGCTGGGCTATCCGATCGCCGGCTCGGGGGTGATGATCGTCATCGGCCAGTATCAGCTGCTGATCGCGGCGGCGTGCGCGGGGCTCAATTCGCTGATCAGCCTGTCGGCAATCGGGCTGTTCTACATATACATCCGGCACAATGCGAACTGGCGCTATGCGATGTTGCTGATGCTGGCGATCGTGCCGGTCGCGATCCTCGCCAATTTCATCCGCGTGATCGCGCTGATCCTGATCACCCACCATCTTGGCGACGAGGCGGCGCAAGGCTTCCTCCATACCTTTTCGGGCATCACCATGTTCCTCTTCTCTGTGCTCGGCATCTTCGCGGTCGACGCGCTCGCCTCGCCGTTGCGCCACCGGCTGGCACGGGGCAGCGGCCCGCAATGAGCGACGATCCCATCGACCGGCCCATCCTCGACCGGATGCTGACGCGGCGTTCGATGATTGCCGGTGGGCTGCTGGGCGGCGCCAGCCTGCTCGCCAATTCGCGGCGGCCCGACGTCCCCTTCCGGATGATCAAGGGCGCCAGGATCAGCCCGCTCTTCCCGCTCCAGGTGGGCGATTGGGAATATAAGACGAGCAGCGGCCTCGTCCTGCCGCCGCCCGACCAGCTGAGCGACCGGCTCTACAATGCGATCCTGACACGCTATTATTCGTCGCCGACCCAGCTGCCGGTGATGATGCTCGTCGCCTATAACGGCAAGCAGGACGGGATGCTCCAGGTCCACCGGCCCGAGGCCTGCTATCCCGCCGCCGGCTATGAGATCGAGAGCCAGTCGATGATCCCGCTCGACGCGGGCGGTGGCGCGCGGGTACCGGGCCATTTCATGTCGGCGCGAAGCACCAGCCGCTATGAACAGCTGATCTACTGGACCCGGATCGGCAATGACTTCCCGACCCGCTGGTGGCAGCAGCATTGGGCGGTGGCGAAGGAGAATCTGAAGGGCCGCGTCCCCGACGGCGTGCTTGTCCGCTTCTCGACCGCCGCGCCCGACACCAGGACCGCGATCCTGACCCTTCAGCGCTTTATCAAGCCGCTGTTCGCCTCGCTCACTCCGCCCGCGCGGCGGCTGTTGTTTGGTGAAGCTGGGGCGCCGCTGCGCTAGGGTCTGTTTCAGCGAAGCTGAAACGGCGGTTCCACGTCAGTGGAACAAACTCTAGGGCCGATACACCTGCCTATTCGGACGGCTTTTCCAGCGGCCGGAGCGCGACATGGATGTAGCCGAGCGTCCCGGCAATCACCGCAATCGCAAGCAGGTGATATACAAGACCCCTTCCCCCCACGGCTTCGTTACCGAAATAATTGGCGACCGCGCAGCCAGCCGACGCGGCGAGATATTGCCACATGGAATCGCGCGGTGGCCGCTCTCCCGCCGATCGCTGGAGAAACAACACGACCAGTCCCGCGAAGATCGCGACCGTCATCCAATCGTAAATTGTTTCCAATTCAACGCCCTCCAACCCGAAATGGAGCCATACAGACTTGTCGCCGGGGCTGGCAATCATGTAGCACCATGGCGACAATGAATGTCCTATACGCGTCGGGGGACGGAGAAGTGATGATAAAGTCTGCACTTACGGGCAGCATGATCGCCGCCTGCCTTATCTTGTCCGGCTGCGCGAAGGCGCCAAAGGGACAGATCGTCGCCATCGTCAACGGCGAGGAAATCTCGATCCAGGAACTCAACGCCGAGCTTCAGGGTGCACGCATCCCCGACAATGCGGACCGCACCGCGCTCCGCAAGCAGGTGCTGCAGCGGTTGATCGACCGCAAGCTGATCGCCGGACGGGCGCGTGAGCAGGGCCTCGACAAGACCCCCGAATATGTGATGCAGCAGCGCCGGGCGGACGAAAATCTGCTGGTCAGCATGCTCGGCCAGAAGATCGCATCGACCGTACCGATGCCCGACGATCGCGACATCGCGCAGTATATCGCCGACAATCCCACCCAGTTCGGCGCGCGCGAGCGGCTGTTGCTCGACCAGATCCAGTTCGCCGCCCCCAAGGATGTCAAGCAGCTGCTGACGCTGCGCGACGCCCACACGCTCGATGACCTCGCCGTCGGCGTCCAGCGCCTCGGCCTGGCGTTCACGCGCGGCAAGGGGGTGATCGACACCGGCCGGCTCGACCCGCAGCTCGTCAAGGTGATCAACGGGCTGCCGCCGGGCGAGCCGTTCGTGCTGCCCTCCAACGGCCAATATGTCGCCAGCGTCATCGTCGGCCGCGACAGCACCCCGACGCCGACCAGCATCTCGCGCCTCGCCGCCGCCGAGATGGTCCGCCGCCGCGAACTGACCGCCGAAAGCAAGGCCCAGGTCGCCCGCGCCCGCACCAGCGCGGAGATCCAGTATCAGCCCGGTTACGAGCCCGAGAAGACGGCGATCAAGGCAAGTCAGGCGAAGAAGGAAGGCGCCAAGTAAGGCGTCACGTCATCCCGGCAAAGCAGGGGTACATCGAGCGCGGGGCCGCCCTCCCTAGAGCATATTGTCGTTTTGCTGACCCGCTCACCCTGAGTAGGGGCTGAGCTCGTGGCACCTCAGGATGAGCGGTGGGGGCATGATCCTGATTTTCGGCGTCATGCTCTAATACACATCCCGATCCCAGATCAGCCGCCACACCGTCTCGATGATGATCCGCAGGTCCAGCAGCAGCGACCAGTTCTCGATATAATACATGTCGAATTCGACCCGGCGCTTGGCGCGCTCGATCGTGCTGATCTCGCCGCGCAGGCCGCGCACCTGGGCGAGGCCGGTGATCCCCGGCTTGACCCGGTGGCGGGCGGCATAGCCGCGCACCGCTTCGAAATAATATTCGTCGCCGACCATCATCTGCGTCGCGTGCGGGCGCGGGCCGACGATCGACATCTCGCCGGTGAGCACATTGTAGAGTTGCGGCAGTTCGTCGATCGAGAGGCGGCGGATGATGCGGCCGAACGGCGTCACGCGCGGATCGCGGCGCGTCGTCCGCGCGGCGCCGGTCGAATCCTGCCGGTCGATATACATCGAACGGAATTTGAACACGCTGATCCGGACATTGTTGAAGCCGAAGCGTTCCTGACGGAACAGCACCGGGCCCCGGCTGGTGAGCTTGATCATCAGCGCGGTGAACAGCAGCAGCGGCGACAGCAGGACCAGCCCCAGCACCGCCAGCACCCGATCCTCGATCGCTTTCGATATCCGGTTGAGGTCGCGCATCGGCCGCTGCCACAGCGCGAACAGCGGCAGCGAGCCGATGAAGCGCATGCTATATTGCTGCGTCAGATCGAGCGCCTCGCGCGGCATCAGGCAGATGTCGACCGACACCTGCTGCAGCGCCTCGGCGATCTGGTCGAGCCGCGCCTGGCTGACCATCGGCAGCGCGATGACGACCATGTCGATGTCACCGCGCGCGATCCGCGAGACCAGCGCGTCGAGCCCGCCGATGAAGGGTAGGCTCCACGGCACCGGCCGCTCGATCCGGGTGGTGCGATCATCGGCGATCCCGACCACCGAGACATAGGGAAGCCGTTCGAGCTCGAGCAGGCGCAACACCCGTTCCGAACTGCCATGATCGGCGCCGTAGATCACGATGCGCTGGCCAATATAGCCGTCGCGGACAAGCCGGAAGACGAGCTTGCGGACGACGAAGCGGCTGACGAACAGCAGTGCTGCGGTGATGCCGAGATAGGAGAGCGCCAGGCCCCTTGAAAAGGGCTTGGCCTCGCCGAGCGCCCAGATCGTCACGATGACGAGCAGCGCGGCCAACAGGAATTCGAACGCCACCGCCTGATCGCTGTCGCCGCCGCGGCCCATCGGATGGGCATAGCTGTTGCGCGACAGCCGGATCAGGTAGAAATTGACCCCGACGACGACCGCGACATTGACGTGCAGCCCGATGAAATATTGCGGGCCGAGGATCAGTTCGTAGCCGACCGGCGCGAGCAGCGCGCCGAGCAGGAGGCACAGGAAATCGACCCCCAGGATGATCGTCGCGATCACATTGGAGGTGAAGCGATATTTGCGCGACTGCGGCTCGGTCCGTTCGACCGGCCCTTCGATCCGGGTCAGCATGACGCCCCGGTCCTGCCACAGTTGGGGGGCGCTTGCCCAGCCGCCGGGGCGGGGGGCGGAGCGGCATCCGGGACTGTGGCCGGCCTGGCCTGAGCGCCCAGCAGGGTCCGCACCACCTTCAGCCCGCCAGGAATCTGTTCGAGCATGAAGACGGATTCCTTGAGACAGGCCTGGTCACCGAGCCGCAGGCAAAGCCCGGCGCGTTCGCGCCACCCGTCGCGCGACCGGGGATTTTCCCGCGAGAAGCGCTTCGTGGCGTCGAGCGCGGCCGGCGCCCTGCCGGTGTCGAGCAGATAGGCGATATAGTGGCTCAGCATCGCACTGTCGGCGGGCAGGTCCTTCATCGCGCTCGCATAAGCCGCATCGGCAAGTATCTTTTCACGGCGGAGAACATAGATTTTCGCGAGCGCGACACGCCCCTCTGTCAGGTCCGGATTGTCGCGGGTCAGTGTCTGCGCATCGCGCAGCGCCCCGGCAAGATCGCCGCGCGCGATCGATATGCTGACCCGCATCAGCAGCGCGCGCGGGTTGCTCTCATCGAACTTCAGGATGCGATCGATCAGCGCGCCCGCCGCCGCATGGCGCCGCATGCCCGACAGGGCCCCGGCGTAGAGCACGTCGGCCGAGACCTTCTCCGCGCTGATCTCGCCGCGGTCGATGAACGGCCGCAGCACTGCCTCCGCTTCGGCAAAGCGCCGTTCGTCGAGGAGCAGCTGGCCCAGCGCGATCTTGAGCTGGTCATTGCCGCTGGTCGCGACGAAGCGGCGCACCCGATCGACATCGACCGCCGCCGCCCCGACATCGCTCCACAGATCGACGATGGGCTGCGTGAGCGACGGATCGTGCGCATGAACGCGGGTGAGCCGCGCGAGCATGCCGAGCGCCGCCTGGGGCCGCCCGTGCTGGTAGAGCACCCGCGCGAATTCGAGCCGGAGGTCGATGCTGAGCGGCTGCAGGATGAACAGCCTGGCGAAGGTGCGCGCGGTGCGCGGGAAATCGTCACTGCCCATGTAGAGATCGAGCAGCACCATCAGCTTGGCGATGCTCTCGCCTTCCTCCGCCACGGCCCGGTTGAGCAGCCCGATCGCCTCCTCACGCTGGCCGGTCATGTTCATCGCGCGGGCGAGGAGCAGCTTGGCGCCCTCATTGCCCGGATCGATCGCCAGCATCTGTTCGGCGATCGCGCGTGCGCGCTCGGGCTCGCGCACCGACGCCTTCACCGAGCCCTTGACGAGCAGCATGCGCAGCAGCCGGGGCTGCTTTTCGAGCATCTGATCGGCCAGCCGCTCGGCCTCGTCGAACCGGTTGCCCGCATAGGACAGCTCGGCCATCGCCTGGATCGCCTCTTCGTCGGTGGGGTTGAGTTCGGTCACGTGAAGATAGGCCTGATAGGCTTCAAGATAGCGGCCGGACGCCAGTTCGACCCGCGCGAGCCGCGACCAATATTCGGGGACGTCGTCCTGGGCCGCGATCGCACGCTTGATCTCGACCCGCGCCGAATAGTGATCGCCACGGGCATAATAGGTGTCGAAGCGCGTCGCCGCCTTCTGCGCCTTTTCCTGCGACGAACCGCAGGCGGCGAGCGCGAGCAGCAATGCCGTCGTCCCTATGCGTGCCACCCCGATCGCTCTCACTTGCCAGCCGCCCCTTTCCGCTCGATTACAGACCCGTGGGCCACCGCGATCAATAGGGCAAAGCGTAAACAATGGTTCGAGGCGATGTCGCAGTGGTGGTGATCGGCCGTGACGAGGGGCCCCGTCTCGATCAAAGCCTAGCCTCGGCCAGGCCATATCGCATCATCTATGTCGATTCAGGGTCCGGTGACGGTAGCCCGGAACGCGCCCGCGCCGCCGGGGCGGAGGTGATCGAACTCGAACCGGAACAGGGCTATTCGGCGGCGCGAGGGCGCAATGCCGGGCTGGGGCGCATCCTCGCCGATCAGGCCATCGCCTATGTCCAGATGCTGGACGGCGACACCCTGCTCGATCCCGACTGGATCGCGCAGGGGGCTGCGGCGCTCGATGCCCGCCCCGGTCTTGGCGGAGTCTTCGGCCGGCTGCGGGAGAAGGATCCGGGCAGTTCGATCTATGCATGGCTGTGCGATATCGAATGGGCGGTGCCGCCCGGACCGGCGCTGTTCAGCGGCAATGTGCTGCTGCGCACCGCCGCGATACGTGCCACCGGCGGCTATCGTGCCGCGATGATCGCCGGCGAAGACCCCGAATATGCGATCCGGATGCGCGAGGCGGGGTGGGAGACGCTCTGCCTGGCCGAGCCGATGGGGACGCATGATGCCGCCATCGCCAGCTTCGGCCCATGGTGGCGCCGTGCGGTGCGGGCGGGCCAGGGCTTCGCCGCGCTCAACGCGCTGCATCCCGCTCCCGCGCCCCACGACTTCGCGCGCAGCCGGCTGCGTATCCTGGTCTGGGGCGGCATCGTGCCGCTCGCCGCGATCGCCGGCGCCGTTCTCGCCATGGCCGCAGATCCGCGCTGGCTGCTGCTGTCCGCGCTTGCGCTGGTGCTGACCGGCGCGCAGATGCTGCGCATGATGGCGCGTGAAGCCCGGCGCCATGGTCTGCGCCGGGGCGTCGCCTATGCGCTGTTCATGGCGATCGGGAAATACGCCGAGATGATCGGCCTGCTGCGCTTCCACGCCCAGCGCCTGCGCGGGTTGAAGCCTGCGTGATCGCGTTCGCCGCCTGGGCGTTGCTGGCGATCGTGTCGATTCCCGCGCTGGTGCTCGCGATCGAACTGGTCGCGGCGCATTTCGGCGTCGAGCCGTTGCCCGGCGCGGATTTTCCGCGGACGGTGGTGATCATGCCCGCGCATGACGAAGCGGCGGGCGTCGCGGTGGCGGTCGCGGCGGCGCTGCGTTCGCTGCCGTCCGCCGCCCGGTTGATCGTCATTGCCGACAATTGCCGCGACGACACCGCCGCCCGCGCCAGAGCAGCGGGTGCCGAGACCATCGAGCGCGACGACCCGGCCCGGCATGGCAAAAGCTACGCACTCGACTTCGCACGGGATTTCCTTGCACTGGACCCGCCCGATGTCGTCATCGTGGTCGATGCCGACTGCGAAGTCGACGGCGACGGAATCGCCCGGCTGGCCAGTGCGGCGTCGGCGATCGACCGCCCCGTTCAATCGACCTACCTCCTGCGCCCGCGACCCGATCTCGGCGCGGTGATCGGCCTGTCGGGTTTCGCCTTCCTGCTCCGCAACCTGGTGCGTCAGCGCGCGCTGGCCCGGTTCGGCGCCCCGGCGCTGCTGACCGGATCGGGAATGGCCTTTCCCTGGCACAGTTTCGTTGTCGCGCCGCTCGCCATCGACGACCTCTCCGAGGATCTGATGATGGGGATCGGGCTCGCCCGTGCCGACGCGTCGCCCGCCTATCTTCCCGAGGTCGTCACCTGGTCCGATCCGGCGTCCCGCGCCGCGACCGTCGGTCAACGCCGCCGCTGGGAACAGGGTTTCGTGCGCGCCGCGCTGACGGAGGTGCCCCCCTTGCTGGCTTCGGGAAGGGTGCCGCTGATCTGGCTGGGGCTGCACCTGCTGGTGCCCCCGCTCGCATTGTTCATCCTGATCAGTCTGTTGTTGCTCGCCCTGCTCGGCGGATTGAGCGGCGCGGGCGCGACCGCGCTGCCGTTCGCGCTGCTCGCAGGCCTGCTCGCCCTGCTCGCGCTGTTGTTGTTGCTCAGTTGGGCGCGCTTCGGCCGTGAACAGCTTCCGGGGCGGCAGTTGCTGCTGATCCCGCTCTACATGCTGTGGAAGCTGCCGCTCTATGCTGCGGCGATACTGCACCCGGAACGGCGCTGGAACCGAACCGACCGGTCCTGACCGTCAATGCCCGGCGGCATCGCGCAACACGGCACGGCGCTTTGGTGTCTCGGCCAGCGGCTGCCCGGCATATTCGCGCAGCCCCCACGCACCATATTGGTCGGTTGGTGCGGTCGCATTGTATAGCACCATCACGTCGCCGCCCTGCCCGCGCCATTTGGCCATGTAGCGCCGGTAGAGATCCTCCATCTGCGGATCACGCTGCACCCTGCGCAGCAGCGGGACATCCTCTGCCAGAAGGACATGCTGCCCCGCTTCATAGGCGAAGTGGCGCTTGCCATATCTGGCCGCCACGGCCCGGGTTTCCGAATCGCGTTGCAGGGTCGAATCGATCCGCTCGGTCAGGGTCTTCATGATCACTTCGAAAGTCGCGGCGACCGCCTTGTCCTCCGGGCGGGTCGCGCGGTTGTAGCCGAAATAGGGTGCAGTCGCAGTCGCATCGACATGCTTCGCCGTATCCCCGAAACCGAGCAGCTGTTCGGCCACCCAGGGATTGGCGGTCTGCCCGCCCAGCACCCGCACGAGCTTGCCCGGCCGATCGGCGAATACCGCCGACCAGATGTCGTACGCGGCCGTCGCCTTCTGTGCATATCGGTACAGCTGTGCGCGATAGGGAACATCGGACAGCTTGAGTTCCAACCCTTCCTTCTGCGCCTGCCGGGCCGACGGGAAGAGTTGATTCCAGACCTCGTTGCTCAACTCGATATAAACGGTCCGGTCGGGTTCGAGCCTGTCGTGGACCAAGCGGGCGAAGCGGGTGATATAGTCGGCGTCGGCGCCATAGGGGATGTGGAACCAGGGGTCGGCGTCGACCGCGTTCGCCAGCGCCACCATATGCTCGATCGCGACACCTTCGCGGCGACCATGGGTCATCGACGTCGGCAGGGTCCGCTCGGTCCATCGCCCGCCCTTATTCTCGTTGATCTTCTGCCAGTCGAGAAAGCGGAGCACCCCGTACGGCCTGAGCGATTCAAGAAACTCCGGCGCGAACAGCGCCTGTTGCGACGCCCCCGGCTCACGGCAGTCGATATTCCGTACCGGATCGGAGGGGTCGGTACGCTCGAGTATGATCCAGTAGGTATGGGGCTTCTCCGGATCGACAATCGTCCGGAACTCGACCCCGCCGGGGGTCTTCTTGACCTCTTTCACATTCCCGCCGACGGAAAGGCTGCCCGTGCCCTTATAAGTGCAGCGGATGACCACCCCACCCGGCACGGGCGGCGGCGCAGTGAGCATGAGCACCCCGGTTTCCCCCGGCGCTAGCGCCTTAATCACTCCGGTGACGGGATCGACCCTGGTGGGATCGATCGCTCCGACCCAGCGATAGTTCATCGCCAGCCGCCACTGATCGCCCATCGCAAGATTCATGAAATCGCGCTCGCGGCTCCAATAGGTCGCCGAACCGAGATTGACGCCCAGCGCCGCGCGCCCCGTCACGGCGACTGGTGCGGCGACGCGCGCACCAGTCGCGCGTTGCGCGCTCGACCGATCCGCGTCGCACCCGACGGTGCCGGCGAGAAGGAGGAGCGACGCGATCGCGACCTTGGTTTTCATCGGTACCGGCCAACCCTTTCGAACATGGCCAAGTGCAACCCAATTGTCCCCGGGGTGCAAGTGGATAAAGCTGAACGGCCATGTTAGCCTTGCCAAAAGCCTGTTCGGGGGACTGTAGAAGCGTGGCGATGAGCAGGTTTTCGCATTGGGCCGAACTGTCGAAATTCCTGTTCCACCGGCATTTCTCCGGCATCGTCGCGCCAGACGAGCCCGACATGGAGCCCGAGCTGCTCGAATCGCTCGTCTCGCTCCTGTCGACATCGGCGCTCTATCTGGAGTTCGGTAGCGGCGGATCGACGATTCGCGCGGGCCGGGCGGGCATCCCGACCGTCTCGGTCGAGAGCGACCCCTATTTCGCACGCGCGATGCGCAAGGCGACGGCGGGCTTCCCCGACGTCGCGATCCTCTACACCGACATCGGCCGCACCGAACTGCGCGGCTTTCCACTCATCAAGCGCCCTACGCCGCGCCGCATCGACAGATGGCGAAATTATATCCGCCGGCCATTCGAGCATCTGTCGCGGCAGGGACGCTTTCCCGACCTGATCCTGGTCGACGGTCGCTTCCGGCGCGCCTGCGCGCTCGAATGCGCGCGTCAGGCACTGCTCACCGGCGCCACCGCCACCCTGCTGTTCGACGACTATCGCGACCGTCCCAACTATCACCGGGTTGAACCCTTTCTGGGTACACCCTTAGCCATGGGCCGGGCAGCTTTGTTCCGGATCGGACCCGGCGTGACCCGGCCGGTGGACGAGGCCGAGGTCTCCCGTGCCTTGCTGGAGATGGAATAGCCTTGTCGCTGGCGGCCTCCCCGCAGCAGGCATCGGCATGACGGCGACGGCGCGCACCATCGCCAGACTGCGAACCGACGCCACCACGCATTTCCTGGCCGGAAGCGTGCTGCTCAACCTGCTCAGGATCGTCAGCACCGTCGCGCTGACCCGGCTGCTCAGCCCCGACGATTTCGGCGCGATGGCCGTGATCGCGTCGGTCCAGTTCGTCCTGATCATGATCTCCGATGTCGGCTTCTTCGCCTATGTCGTGCGGAGCGCGGACGCGAACGACCGCCAGCTGCTCGACGAGATATGGACGCTGCGGCTGATGCGCGGCATCGCCATGGCGACGACGATCGCGGCGGCAGCATGGATCGTCGCCGGCGCGGTCGGCAAGCCGCAGCTGGGCCCGCTGATCGCAGCCGGCGGCCTGCAACTGGCGATCGAGGGTTTGTCGTCGATGGCGTTCGCCACCGGCGCGCGCAATGGCCAGATCGGCCGGCTGGCTCTGCTCGATCTGCTGCCTGCGGTCGCGCAGATCATCCTGAGCGTCGTGCTGGCGGTGCTGCTGCGAAACTTTTGGGCGATCATGATCGCCGCGCTGCTGTCGTCGCTGTTCAAGGTGGCGCTGAGCTACCGGCTCTTCCCCGAATCACGGCGCAGATTTCGCCCGAGCGCCGGCCGGGCGCGCGATGTTTGGCATTTCGGCCGCTTCATCGTCGGATCGAGCCTGACCCAGATCATCGTGTCGCAGACCGACAAGATCGTCTTCGCGCGGCTATTCTCGCTCCACCAGTTCGGCCTGTACAGCCTCGCCTCCAACCTTGCGGCCACCCCACAGAACATCCTTGCCAACTATTCGCCCCGAATGCTCTATCCAAGGTTCGCCGAGGCGCATCGGGAGTCGGCGGCGGCACTCGCCGCCTGCTATTACCGGGCCGGCCGGACGATGCGGATGATCTACATGCTGGGCGCGGGCGGGCTCGTCGGGATCGCCCCGCTGATCGTCAGCCTGCTCTATGGCCCGCGCTATGCCGGCGCGATCCCCTTTCTGCAGCTGCTCGCCTGTGCAACAATCTTCAAGCTTCCCATCGTCGTCGCCAACGATCTGATCCTGGCGACCGGCAATTCGGCGCACGCGTTGCGGATCGGCCTGTTCCGGGCATCATGGCTCGCGACAGCGGCGATCGTGCTGTTCACCCTCGCCGGAAGCTGGGGCCTGGTCGTGGCCGTGGTCAGCGTCGAAGCTGTGTCGCAAATCTATTGCTGGGTCGTGCTCGCGCGGATCGGGGTGCTGCGCCCGGGCCATGAGATCCGCTTTTACGCAGTGGTTCCGCTGGGCTATATGCTGGGTGCGGCGGTAAACGGGGCAGGCCTGAAACTTCTCTTATGATCGAGGCGATGCGCGGCGCCCTGGCAATGTTGGCGAGGCTTGATTGATCGTCCTCCTAATTAAATCCTTTGGCTATACCGAAGCGCTGCTCGCCTTCGCCTACGGGCTGTTCTTCCTGACGCTGACCGCCGATGCGCGGCGCGAGCTGGGCCTGCGGGTCTGGCTGGTCTTCGCGATCCTGACCATATTCTGCTTCTTCGCGCCCGCGCTCTTGGTCATCCACCTGATCGCCTTCGCCATTATCCCGATGATGGGACGCACGCGGCGCGATGTGGCGCTACTGCTGATCGTGGCGATGCTGGCGACACCGGCCTTCAACAGCGTTATCACCTTCGAGGGGCTGAAGCTGGTGCGCTGGAGCGTCCAGAATTCGCTCGGGCTAGGCGCGCTGTTCGCCTTCGCGATCGCCCGGGGCCCGATCATGCGACGCCAGCCGCGTGCCGACACCCCCTTCTACCTGCTGATGCTGCTGCTGGTGGTCGTCGCCGCGCGCGAATCCTCGGTGACGAATTTTTTGCGTGAACTGAGCACCGCGCTGGTCAGCTTCGCTGTTCCCTATTGGGTGATCACGCGCGGCATCAACCCGTCGACCGATACCCGCCGCCTGCTGCTGTGGATCTCGGCGGCGGCGGCGATGATCGGGGTGGTCGCGATCTACGAGGCGATGACCGCCTGGCCGCTCTACCGCACCGCAGGCAGCCTGTTCGATCAGCGGGGCAGCGGCATGTTCGTGATGCGGATGGGATTCATGCGCGCGGCGGGTCCGCTGTCGAACTCGACGGTGCTGGGCTTCGTCCTGGCGTTCGCCTTCGTCGCCGCGATCCTTGCCCGCCCGGCCTTTAGAACCGCCGGGCATCAATCATGGGTGGTCGCCGCGATCGCGGGTGGGATCATCGCGTCGCAATCGCGCGGCGCGATGCTCGGCGCGGCGATCGCCGCGATGCTGCTGGCGATCTACAATCCGCGCAATCGCAACGGCACGCTCGCCTTCGTCGCGATCGGCATGGCGGGGATATTCTCGCTGCTGATGATCGGCCTCACCTATTATGAGGCGACCGCAGCGGAGACGTTGAGCTATCGTCGGCAGCTGGTCCAGCGCGGGGTGGAGGAATTCTGGAAGCACCCGTTCGCGGGCGACACGATCGCCGCCGTCACGCAGCGGATGAGCGACCTCACCACCGGCGAGCATATCGTCGATTTCGTGAACACCTATCTCTATTTCGCCCTGTTCACCGGCATTTTCGGCGTGCTCACCTTCCTCTACCTCATCCTGCGGCAACCGGTCAGCCTGTGGCGGATGCAGCGCCGCCTGCCCGCCAATCGCGATCATATGATGATGGCCCGGTTCTGCTTCGCGATCCTGCTGTCATCGGCGCTGATGCTGGGCTTCACCTCCTTGTCGGATCGGATGGCGACGATCCTGATCGCCGTCACCGGCCTGGCGGGAAGCATCACCGCGCCCCGGCGTCAGGCGAAACAGGAGGCAGCGGTAGCGGCGCCGCTGGACGGCATGCCGATCGTTGGTCTGCCGACCGGAACCGACGAAATCCGGCTGCCGCAGATCCGCGAGGGACGGCTCCCCGGCATCTGAACCGCAAACAGCCTATTGGCAGAGCCGCCGCGACGGGCGAAGAGCATGACCATGGATGATGTGCCCTCGCTGCTGATGCTGTCGTGGAACCGGCGCGAATATTTCGAGCGGACCATCGCCAATCTGCTCGGCGATCCTTCCGACTTCCGGCTGTACCTGTGGGACAATGGATCGATCGACGGGGTCGCCGATCTCGTCCGCGATCTTGACGATCCGCGGATCGTCGATCGCTTTCACAGCGCCGAAAATGTCGGACAGGCGCGACCCTGGCATTGGTTCATGGACCGTTGCGACGGCGACATCGCGGGCAAGATCGATGACGATATCATCGGCGAGACGGGCTGGATGAAGCGATTTGCCGCGATGATCGCCGACGAGCCGCGTTTTGGCACCTTGGGGGCCTGGGTCTATCAACGCGACGAATGGGATGCCGAACGCGCCGAGCACAAGATGCGGACGGTCGGGCACCATCGCATCTTCGAAAATCCGTGGGTGCCGGGCGGCATTTTCGTCGGCCGAAAGACCGCGCTGGTCCGCTTCTCGTCGCGCGATCCGCGCGTGTGGGGCGTGCCGCTCGACCAGGGAGCGATGGTTCGGGCCGGTTTCGTCAATGGCTATCCGCTGCCGATGTCGTTCGCCGACCATCTCGACGATCCGCGCTCGCCGCACTGCCGGATGAACCAGCCGGGAAAATGGGATGAGTTCGCCGCCTATAGCGCGCGGATGCGCAATTTTTCGGGCCCCGAGGAATATGGCCGCTGGATCGCGGCGGACGCGCGCCTGACCCTGGAGACCCCGATAGCCGACATGCTGCGCCGTCACCGGCCAGGCCCCCGCCAGCGCCTGCGGGCGTTCACCGGCCGGTTGCTGGAGCCGGCGAGAAGATGGCTGCGTCGATCGTAAAGAAGGAATGGCTTGATCCGACCGCCTTCTCCCCCCAAATGGCCATCATGCTGATCGAAACCGAACCCACGCCCAACCCGGCGACGCAGAAATTCCTGCCCGGCCGCACCGTAATGACCGCCGGCACGCGCGACTTCGCCGATCCCGAGGAGGCCGTGGCCTCGCCGCTTGCCGAGGCGTTGTTCTCGCTGGGCGATGTGACCGGGGTGTTTTTCGGCCAGAACTTCGTCTCGGTGACCGCCGCCGAGGGCAGCGACTGGCGTGTGCTGAAGCCGCAGGTTCTCGGCGTGCTGCTCGATCATTTCGCGTCGGAAGCCCCGCTGTTTCATGCGGGCAGCGCCGCGGAGATCCGGATCGACGAGAGCAGCGCCTTCGAAGAAGATCCGGCCGATGCCGAGATCGTCGCGCAGATCCGCGACCTGATCGACACGCGCGTCCGCCCGGCAGTGGCGAAGGACGGCGGCGACATCATCTACAAGGGTTTTCAGCGCGGCACGGTCTATCTCGCGATGCAGGGCGCCTGTGCGGGCTGCCCGTCATCGAGTGCGACGCTGAAGCAGGGCATCGAAACGCTGCTCAAGCATTATGTGCCCGAAGTCACCGAGGTCCGCGCCGCCTGACCTTGCCAATTAGCAGCCGAAGTGGGGGATTTACCGATGGCTGAACCTTTGTCCGAAGAAGGTCTCGACCTGCTGTTCCGCAAGGCGCGCAGCTATAATGGCTATCTCGACAAGCCGGTCAGCCAGGACCAGCTCCGCCAGATCTGGGAATTGTTGAAGATGGGGCCGACCTCGGCCAATCTGTTCCCGCTGCGGATCACCTGGTGCGTAAGCGACGAGGCCAAGCTGAAGCTTTCCAAACTCTCCTCGGGCACCAACGAGGCCAAGATCCTCAAGGCACCGGTGACCGCGATCCTCGCCACCGACATCGAATTTTACAAACATGGCCCCCGGCTTTTCCCGATCGCCGACGTCCAGTCCTGGTTCGTCGATGAGAATGGTGTGCTCAACGAAGCAGGCGCCAGCGGCGCCTTTCGCAACAGCACGCTGCAGGGCGCCTATTTCATCATGGCCGCGCGTGCGATCGGCCTCGATACCGGCCCGATGTCCGGATTCGACAATGCTGCGGTGGATGAAGCCTTCTTCGCCGGTACGACCTTCAAGTCGAACTTCATCTCCACGCTCGGCTACGGCGATCCGTCGACGATCTTCGAACGCCTGCCGCGCCCGACGTTCGAAGAGTTCACGACGATCGCCTGACCCGCGCTCATGCCGCGCATGCTGATCATCGATACCGCCACCGCGGCCTGCTCGGTCGCCCTCATCGAGGACGGTACCGTCATCGCGGAAACGCATGAGGTGGTCGGTCGTGGTCATGCCGAACGATTGATGCCGATGATCGCGGCACTTCCGGCGGGTGGCCGCGCCGATTCGATCCTGGTGGATTGCGGACCCGGCAGCTTCACGGGCGTAAGGGTCGGGCTTGCCGCCGCCCGCGCGCTTGGCCTGGGCTGGGGCATCGCGGTCCATGGCTATTCGTCGATGGCGGCCATCGCCGCCGCCGCCGGGGAGGAAGGCGTCGGGCCGGCGGTCGGGGTCGCACTGATCGGCGGGCATGGCGAGCTGTTCGTCCAGCGCTTCGCGACCGGCCCGACTGCGCCCTTGTCAGCACTGGAATCGCTGGCTCCGGACGCCGCCGCCGTCGCGGTCCCCGATCTTCACGTCCATGGCTCCGGCGCGGCGCAGCTGGTCGGCGCACGCGGCACCGGTACCGCGCATGATCGCCTGCCGCGCGCTGCCAACGCCATGCTGCTGCCCGAATCGCTCGCCAGGCTCGCGCCGAGCCCGATCTATGGCCGCGATGCCGACGCGAGAGCGGTCTCAGGCTGATGACCGAAATCGACATCGAAGAAGTCGAGATCGGTGCGATCGATGCGGTGATGGCGATCATGACCACGGCATTCGACCCCAGCTATGGCGAAGCGTGGACCGAATCGCAGACGCTGTCGATGCTCACCATGCCGGGAACCTGGGTGTCGCTGGCGCAGGTCGACGGGCGCCCGGCAGGCTTCGCGCTGATCCGGCTGGTCGCGGACGAGGCCGAACTGTTGCTGTTGGCGGTGATCCCAGACTTCCGCAGGTGCGGCGTGGCAATGGCACTGATCGAACGGTCGCTACGGATATTGCGACGACGCAGTGCCAATCGCCTCCATCTTGAAGTGCGGCACAATAATCCTGCAATCGAACTGTACAGTAAAGCAGGCTTCACTCTGATTGGCCGCCGTCCTGGCTATTACCGTGGTATTGATGGTAAAGTTCACGATGCATTGACCTTGTCTTGTTCGCTCTGACTGCGGATCAAGGTTGATTTTGCGGAGAATCGCGTTGCAATCCCGGAAGATTCGGCGCAGAGCGCCAAAATCGAGTGCGCTCGGGGGAGCATTCCGAAACTATATATGTCTTGCCAGTGAATAAGGGTTATATCCATGTCAGATAATAATGGTCTCACCGAGACGCTGATTGCTTTGACCGCGGACATCGTCTCCGCGCATGTCAGCAACAATAGTGTCGCCGTTTCCGATCTCCCGCTGCTGATCCAGAACGTGCACAACGCGCTCGCATCACTCGGCGACGATCTGGTCGAACCGGAAGTGAAGCAGGAGCCGGCGGTTTCGATCCGCGCGTCGATCAAGCCGGACTATATTGTCTGCCTCGAGGACGGAAAGAAGCTGAAGATGCTCAAGCGTCACCTGATGACGCATTATCAGATGACGCCCGAGCAGTACCGGGCCAAGTGGAACCTGCCCGCCGACTATCCGATGGTCGCGCCCAACTATGCCGAACAGCGTCGTTCGCTCGCCAAGAAGATCGGCCTCGGCACCAAGCGCCGGACCCGCTGATCGCGAAAAGCTGTCGGGGGGCGGGAAATCCGCCCCCCGACGCATTTCAGGCCTTGCGTGATCTTGTGTTCGCAACCGCGATACGGCTAACAAGGCTGTCATGAGCGGCAAGATCGACATCGAGCAACTGTGCGCCGACAAGGGGCTGCGGATCACCGAGCAGAGGCGTGTGATCGCCAGGGTCCTTTCCGACGCGGACGACCATCCCGACGTCGAACTGCTGCACCGGCGCGCGTCGACGATAGACCCCGGCATTTCAATCGCGACCGTCTATCGCACGGTCCGCCTGTTCGAGGATGCCGGCATCCTCGAGCGCCATGATTTCGGTGACGGCCGTGCCCGCTATGAGGCGGCGCCCGAGACCCACCACGACCATCTCATCAATGTCGAGACCGGCGAGGTCATCGAGTTCGTGGACCGCGATCTCGAGGAGCTCCAGCGCCGCATCGCCGAAAAGCTCGGCTTCCGGCTCGTCGACCATCGCCTGGAACTCTACGGCGTTTCGGCAGCCCGCCCGAAATAGCCTGGGTTGGCGCGGTACCGGACCATCGGCCGTGTCGCGGTCGCGCTGTTCATCCTGCTGTTCTGCCTGGCCGGCTATGCGCTGACCTGGCCGATCCGCAGGCGGATCGGCTGGCCACGCTTCTTCCTGCAATGGTTTGGCGAAGCGCTGGGCCTGGATGTACGGATCGAGGGCGCACCCGTCCGGCGCAACGTCCTCTATGTCGCCAATCATGTCAGCTGGCTCGACATTTTGGCGCTGGGCGGGGCGACCCCGACCTGGTTCATATCCAAGAACGATGTCGGCGACTGGCCCCTGGTAGGGATGCTCGCACGCATCGGCGGGACGATCTTCATCGACCGCGAAAGCCGCCGCGCGGCACGCGGACAGGTCGACCAGCTCGGCCAGGCTCTGCTCGGCGGCCATCCGATCACCCTGTTCCCCGAGGGCACGACCGGCGACGGCACCGCGCTTTTCCCCTTCCGCCCCGCGCTGTTCGCCTCGGTCGCTCCCCCGCCGCCGGGAATTACCGTCCAGCCGGTCGCGATCGATTATGGTCCCGCCGCCGCCGAGATAAGCTGGACCGGTGACGAGGATCTCGGCCCCAATGCGAAGGCCGTCCTCGCGCGGCCGGCTGCGCTGATCTGCACGCTCCGTTTCCTGCCGCCGCTGACGCCCTCGGACGACCGCAAGAAGCTTGCGGCCGAAGCCCAGGCAGTGATCGCCGAGGCTTTGGCGCTGCGATAGGTCGCCGCACCGCTTTGTATTTTTCGCCGCTTCGGCTATGCGCCCGGGCATGTCGCGCGCAACACCCAAGAGCTTTCACGTCAAGTCGTTCGGATGCCAGATGAACGCCTATGATGGCGCGCGGATGGCCGATCTGCTGGAGGCTGAGGGCATGGCGGCGGTGGACAGCGCCGACGACGCCGAGCTTATCGTGCTCAACACCTGCCATATCCGCGAGCGGGCCGCGGAGAAGGTCTATTCGGACATCGGCCGGATCGTGAAGAAGTCACGGGGCAGACAGCAGCCGATGATCGCGGTGGCGGGCTGCGTGGCCCAGGCCGAAGGCAGCGAAATCCCGCGCCGCGCGCCCGCAGTGGACATCGTCGTCGGCCCGCAGGCCTATCATAATCTGCCGGGGCTGGTCGCCGACGCCGTCGCGGGCCGCCGCGCGCTCGACACCGACATGCCGGCCGCCTCGAAGTTCAACGCGCTGCCGAAGCGCCGCCGGCAGGGGCCGAGCGCCTTCCTGACCGTGCAGGAAGGGTGTGACAAATTCTGCACCTACTGCGTCGTCCCCTATACCCGCGGCGCCGAGATTTCGCGGCCGTGGGGGGCAATCGTCGATGAAGCGAAAGCGCTGGTCGATGCAGGCGCGCGCGAGATCACCCTGCTGGGCCAGAACGTCAATGCCTGGGCCGGCGAGGACGAGCGGGGCCGCGCGCAGGGCCTCGATGGACTCATCCGCGCGCTCGACGCGCTGCCGGGCCTCGCCCGAATCCGCTACACCACCAGCCATCCGAACGACATGAGCGACGGCCTGATCGCCGCGCATGGCGAGATCCCCAAGCTGATGCCCTTTCTCCACCTGCCGGTTCAGGCGGGGTCAGACCGCATCCTGAAGGCGATGAACCGCAGCCACGACGTGGCGGGCTATCTGAATCTGATCGAGCGGGTCCGCGCCGCGCAGCCCGGCATCGCCATTTCGGGCGACTTCATCGTCGGTTTTCCCGGAGAGAGCGAAGCCGACTTCAAGGCGACGCTCGACGTCATCGGCGCGGTGGGCCATGCACAGGCCTTCAGTTTCAAATATAGCCCGCGCCCCGGCACCCCCGCTGCGACGATGGCCGACCAGATCGCGGAGGAGGTGATGGACGAGCGCCTCCAGCGACTCCAGGCGCTGGTCAATGCGCAGCAGCACGGCTTCAACCTCGCCACCGTCGGGAAACGTTGCGAATTGCTGATCGAGCGGGACGGCAAGCGGCCCGGGCAGCGGATCGGCAAGTCGCCCTGGCTTCAGTCGGTGATCATCGAGGACGGACCAGCGATCGGCGAACTGGTGACGGTCGACATCGTCGCGGCCGGCCCCAACAGCATGACCGGCGTGATCGCCGAACGGAAGGCGGCGTAGCGCCTGTTCCACTGACGCGGGATCGCGGGGTGGCACAAACTCTAAACCGACCCATATCAAGCCGCCCGCGATGCCGGTGGCTTGCCCCGGCGCTCGATCGCCTGGCCGATCGCATTGCTCAGTGCGGCGATGGTGAACGGCTTGCGGAGCACCTCATGTCCCGAAAAATCTTCGCTCTGGCCTGCCTCGCCAACATAGCCGGTGACGAACAGAGCTGCGATGTGCGGATGATTGCGACCGATCGTCGCGATCAGTTCGGGCCCCGTCATGCCCGCCATCATCACGTCGGTGAGGACCATGTCGAAGCTTGAAACTTCGTCCAGAATGGCGAGCGCCTCGGCGCCCGAACTACAGGCACGGACCTGGTGGCCAAGTTCGGTGAGACCCGCGCGGGTCGATGCCTGAACGCGCAGATCATCCTCGACCAGCAGGATCGACAGCGGCCCGACCCGCGCCTTGCTCGGCTGGGCGGCATCGGCCGGCGTACGCTCGACCGCAATGCCATGATAGCGAGGCAGGAACAGCGAGATCGTCGTTCCCCTGCCGACTTCCGAATCGACCCGGACATCGCCGAACGACTGACGGACGAATCCGAAAATCTGACTGAGCCCGAGCCCGGTGCCCTTGCCGACCGGCTTGGTCGTGAAGAACGGCTCGAACGCCCGCTCGAGAACCTGCGGCGACATTCCGCAGCCGCTGTCGCGCACAGCAATGCGGACATAATCGCCGGACGGCAGCCCGCTGGGGTCGTTCGCGCCAATCACCGTGTCGGCAACGTTGATATCGAGCCGGCCGGCCCCCTCCATCGCGTCGCGCGCATTGACCGCGAGATTCAGGATCGCATTTTCGAGCTGATGCGCGTCGGCCCAGATCGGCCAATGCGCGTTGGCGGTGTCGACACGGACGCTGATCCGCTCGCCCAGCGTCCGGTCGAGCAGCAGGTTCATCCCGGTTACCAGCCGGGCGGGGAGCACCGCATCAGGCAGCAACGGCTCGGCGCGCGCAAAGGAGAGCAGTCGCCGGGTCAGCGCCGCCGCGCGATCAGCGCCCTCCATGGCGCCGTCGAGGTGCACGGCGACCTCGTCGGGTCGCTGGGCAAGCTTGCGCCGCGCCAGATCGAGCCCGCCAACCACCACCGCGAGCATATTGTTGAAATCATGGGCGATACCCCCGGTGAGCTGGCCGACCGCTTCCATTTTCTGCGCCTGGGCCAGTTGCGCCTCGGCGCGGGCGCGGGTTTCGCTCTCGGTAAGCAATTTCTCGTTCGCCTGGCGGAGCTCGCTGGTGCGTTCGGCCACTGCCGCTTCGAGCTGGGCGGCACGGTCGGTCTCGGCCTCCGCCAGTTCGTCGGCAAGACTGCGCTGTGCCGCCGCCGCCGCCGCAAGCCAGCCAAGCAATATCGCGAGACCGACCAGCGCGAGACCGAGGATCGACAATAAGGTCGCAAAGCCATTGGCGCGCTCGGCCGAGAAGAGCGTCGCTTCGGACCGCTGGCCGAGCCGCGCGCGTTCATTGGCCGCGATCCGGTCGAGCGTGTCGGCGATCGCGCGGACCGTGGTCGACTCGCCCGCGCGATTGAACTGGCCGATCGCGTACCAGCCCTTGCCGACATTGGCGAAGGCGGCGGCGGCGGCCAGTTCCTTGTCGCGCGCTGCGGTCAGCCTTTCGAGCCTGTGGACGAGTTGCCGCTGGCCGGGCTGGGATTCGAGCAGCCGGTCGAGCTGGCGCAGCTGGCTGATCGCGCGCCGCCATTCGTCATAATAGATGGTACCGACGCGACGATCGCCGTTGACGACATAACGCCCCAGCGCCGCTTCCGAGCGCGCGAGCGACGCGTCGAGCGAGCGGGTCAGCACCATGATGTCGTAGCTATGCTGTTCGCGGACCAGCGCCGCGTCGCGCGCGGCGTTCGATCGGGCGACCATCGTTACCACCGCGCCTAACAATATCAGCGCGGCGAGCGCCAGAACGGCCGCCGCGAACACCCGTCCGGTGCCCGCCGACAATTTCCGCTTCAGCCGCTCGTACAGCACTGTCGCCATTGGGGCCTTGTACCGCAGGCGGTGCGATGGAAATAGCTGCCTTTGCGATGAAGCGTGGGAACTAGGCGTTATTCCCACTGAGGTGGAATAGCGCTCTGGCTTTGCTGTACCGGCCTTACGCGATCACGCCGGTCGCGCGCCCGGCGCTGGCGAACATGCCGAGGATCTGATCGACCTGCTCGTCGCTATGTTCGGAGCAGAGCGAGCAACGCAGCAGGAACATGCCCGCCGGAGTCGCGGGCGGGCGGGCGGTGTTCACATAGAGGCCCGCTTCGAGCAGCCCCTGCCACAGCGCCACCGCCTGCGCCATGTCGGTCAGGATCACCGCGATGATCGCCGACTGGGCGGTTTCGGTGCCGAGCTTATAGCCCATGTCGCGGAGCCCCTGGTGAAGCCGCCGCGAATTCTTCCACAAATGTGCGCGCTTCTCGCCCGCATGCATCAACTTGCGGATCGACGCCGCGGCGGTCGCGACCACCGAGGGCGGCAGAGAGGCTGTGAACACATAGGGCCGGCAGACGAGGCGCAGCACCTCGAACTTGGGATGGTTCGAGACGCAGAAGCCGCCGACCGTGCCGACCGACTTGGAGAAGGTCCCGACCACGAAATCGATATCGTCGGCCACGCCGGCCTCTTCGAACACGCCGCGGCCATGTTCGCCGAAGAAACCCATCCCATGGGCCTCGTCGCACAGGATCATGCAGCCATGTTTCTTCGAGACGGCGACCATTTCCTTCAACGGTGCGATGTCGCCCATCATCGAATAGACGCCTTCAAGGACGACGAGCTTGCCGGCTTCGGGGGGCAGGCGGCCGAGCCGCTTGTCGAGATCCTCGACCGAATTGTGCCGGAAGCGCACCACTTCGGCATTGCCCAGCGCGCAGCCGTCATAGATCGAGGCGTGGCTGTCGGCGTCGAGAATGATGTAGTCGCCCTTGCCCGCGATCGTCGAGATCATGCCCAGATTGGCCTGATAGCCGGTCGAGAACACGATGGCATGATCGGTGCCGTAAAACTCCTTCAGCGCGTCTTCGCACTCTCTGTGGCCCTGATAGGTGCCGTTGAGGACGCGGCTGCCGGTGGTACCCGATCCGAACCGGTCGAGCGCGTCCTTGCCCGCCGCGATGACGTCGGGGTCAAAGGTCATGCCCATATAATTATAGGTACCGAGCAGGATGGTGCGCTTGCCGCCGATCACCGCCTCGGTGGGCGACAGCACCTTGTCCATGACGATGCCATAGGGGTCGCGCACGCCGGTCGCCAGCAGCGCCTCGCGCTCGTTGATCAGCGGGTCGAATTTGGAAAACAGGTCCTTCACGTGTGGCTCAGCCCCGCAATTTGGCAACGGCGTCGACGAGCTGGCCGACGGTCTCGATTTCGGCCTGCATATTCATGGTGATGATGATGTCGAACTCATCTTCGACCGCCGCGACGAAATCCATCACCGTCAGGCTGTCCCATTCGAGATCACCGGCGAAGCTGGTGGTCTCGGCCAGGTCGATACCCTTCTTGTTGAAGGGCTCGATCTGCTCGGCCACGCGGGTGAAGATGTCGTCTCTGCTGCTCATGATGCGTCCTTAGAGCGATTTCGAGCCGGGTGGAATCACCCGCCGCGCCGGAAATCGTGGCCAACCCAGAATTCGTCCGTCTGCGCTTGCCAAGCGATTGCGGCGGCATCGGGGCAAGCAAGCGGCGACGCTTGGCAGCACCCGGTCCGAGGTGCATAAATGTGACAATCACATGTCGGGGTCTGGGGGGATAAGTGCCGGGTGAACCAGTAAATCAGACGGGGCCACGCGTTTACTCGCCGGACTTCGTCCACCTCCTTCGCACTACCCAGCAAATTCAGTACCAGCTTAGCCAGATGGCCGACCAGAAGGCCAATTTGCTGATGGGCACGACCTTCGTGATCTTCACGATCACGATCGGGCAGGCCAAGACGACGACCGGCCCCGCGACCGCGCTGCTGATACTGGGCGCTGCGGCTTTCCTGTCGGCGCTGCTCGCGGTGATGGCGGTGCTGCCGTCGACCAAGGTGCCGCCGCGTCCCAACGGCCCCGCCAACCTGCTGTTCTTCGGGTCGTTCAGCCAGCTGAGCGAGGACGAGTTCGTGGCACTGATGCTGAAGACCGTGCAGAGTCACGATGCGGTGTTCGAGGCCTTTGCGCACGACATCTACCAGAATGGCCGGGTGCTCGCCCGCAAGAAGTACAAGCTGCTCGGCTATGCCTATAAGGTGCTCGTGATCGGCCTCGTCGCCAGCTTTATCGCCTTCGTGCTGCACTTCACCTGGGGAATCGGTTAGCGCTCACCCCTCTGGATTCAGAGCAAGCCCTGCTCGCGATACCAGTCAGCAGTGGCCTTCAACCCTTCCTCAGCATCCACCTTCGGCTCCCAGACCGACGCGGGCGGGCGCTTCCTGGCCACCCAGTCGGGATGGCAGAAATAGCGGACGCGATCGGGGGTGAGCTTCGCGCGATCGCCGAGCCGCATCCGCTCGGCGGTGGCGGCCAGGCGCAATGCGAAACCCGGCATCGGCAGCGCCAGCACGCCTGGACGGCCGATCGCGCGGCCGATCAGCTTGCCGAACTCGCGGTGGGTGTACCCTTCGGGCGCCCCATCGTCGGGTTCATAGACCTCGTCGATACCCGCCTTCGCGCCGGCCAGCTCGACCAGCAGCCGGGCGAGGTCGCCCGCCTCGATCAGCGAGAGGCGACCGCGCGGCGGTAGCGGAATCACGCCCTTGCGCTTCGCGATCCGGAATAGTTCGAGCATCTCGCGATCCCCGCTGCCATAGATGGCGGGGGGGCGGACCACCGTCCAGTCGAGCGGTGCCTGGACGACAAGCGCCTCTGACGCCGCCTTCGACCAGCCATAGTCGGACAGGTCGGGCTCTCGCGCCGACAGCGACGAGACGTGGACGAAGCGGCGCACCCCCGCCGCCTCGGCGGCGGTAAGCATCGAGGCCGTGCCGGTGACGTTGGCGGCAACGAAGCCCGCGAGCGTGGGGGCGTTGACCGCCCCTGCGACATGAATCACCGCGTCGCATCCGTCGACCAGCGCCGCCAGGCGCGGATAGTCGTCAAGCGTGCCCTTCACCCATTCGACATTGGCACGGGGCAGCTGGGCGCTGCGGGTCAGCGCCTTGACGCTGTGGCCACGCGCCGCCGCCTCGCGCAGCACATGGCCGCCAAGAAATCCGGTGCCGCCGGTGACGGCAAGGATCACAGCATCACCATATGGTCTCGGTGGACCAGCGCCGAGCGCGGCGTGTAGCCGAGGATCGCCTCATGCGCGGCATTGCGCTGGCCGACGATACGGGCGGCATCGGCGGCGTCATATTCGACCAGCCCGCGCGCGAAAGCGTGACCCTCGGCGGTGACGATGTCGACGACGTCGCCACGCGCGAAGCGGCCGTCAACCGCGATCGCACCCGCCGCGAGCAGGCTTTTGCCCTGGGCGAGCGCACCAGCCGCCCCGGCGTCGACGATGATCCGTCCCTTCGCGGTGAGCCGCCCCGCAAGCCACGCCTTGCGTGCGCTGCCGATCTTTTCACCGACGAAGACCGTGCCCCGGCCATCGGCATCGAATGCGGCGAGCGGATGATCGCGCTTGCCCGAGATGATCGCAAGATGCGCGCCCGAACGCTGGGCGATGCGCGCCGCCTCAAGCTTCGAGACCATGCCCCCCGATCCCATGCCGGAAGCCGAATCGGCATCGGCCATCGCGCGGACGCGCGCATCGACGCGGCGCACCTCGGGGACGAGCTTCGCTGCGGGATCACGATGCGGATTGGCGGTATAGAGCCCGTCGATATCCGAGAGCAGGATCACCCCCTGCGCGTCGGCCGCCTGACCGATGCGCGCGGCGAGCCGATCATTGTCGCCGAATCGGATCTCCTCGGTCGCGACCGAATCATTCTCGTTGATCACCGGCACGACGCCCAGGCTGAGCAGCCGATCAAGCGTCGAGGCGGCGTTGAGATAGCGCCGGCGATCCTCGAGATCGTCGAGCGTGACGAGGATCTGCGCCGCAGTCAGCCCCTGTTCGTGGAGCAGTTCGGCCCAGCAATGCGACAGCGCGATCTGCCCGGTCGCGGCGGCGGCCTGCGCGTCTTCGAGGCTGGCGCGGCCACCCTTGGCGAGGCCCAGCCGGCGGGCGCCCAGCGCAATCGCACCCGACGATACCACCGCGATCTTCTGCCCCGCCTGGTGCCGCGCGGCAATATCGGCGACGACACTGCGCAGCCAGTCCCGCCGGACCTGCCCCTCACCATCGACAAGCAGCGCCGACCCGATCTTGACGATCAGCCGGGGGCAGTTGGTAGGAGAGAATCGTGCTGCGGCCATAGGCTTTGTGGTTATGATCAGATCGGCGACCAAGGCTCCGCCCCTTCGTCATTCGCCGCTGCGGCCCTTTCGGGCGTGGGCCCGAGGATCTCGATGATCCGGTCGAGCACGGCTTCGAGCCCCTCGCCGCTCGCGCCCGACAATCGCATCACTTCGGCCCCGCTCGCCTTGGCGAGCTTCTTCGCGAGTTTGTCGGCAGTCTTGGCGTCGACCGCATCGATCTTGTTGAGCGCGACGATACGCGGTTTGTCCGCGAGGCCTGCGCCGTAATTTTCGAGTTCGCCCAGGACGATCTCATAGGATTCGACCGGATCGGGATCGCTCGCATCGACCAGATGAAGCAGCACGCGGCAGCGCTCGATATGACCGAGGAATCGATCGCCAATCCCTGCGCCTTCGGCGGCGCCTTCGATCAGCCCGGGGATGTCCGCGACGACGAATTCGCGCTGCTTGTGGCTGGCGACACCGAGCTGCGGGCGGATCGTGGTGAACGGATAGTCGCCGACCTTCGCCTTGGCGTTCGACACGGCATTGATGAAGGTCGATTTGCCGGCATTGGGAAGCCCCACCAGCCCGCAATCGGCGAGCAGCTTCAGGCGCAGCCAGACCCATGCCTCCTCGGCGGGCCAGCCGCTGCCGTGCTGCCGCGGGGCACGATTTGTCGAGGTCTTGTAGGTGGCATTGCCGCGGCCGCCATCGCCGCCGCGCAGGAACACCGTACGTTGGCCGGGAACGGTGAAGTCGGCCAGCACCTGTTCCTTGTCCTCCGACAGGACCTGGGTACCGACCGGCACCCGGATGATCAGATCGTCACCGCCGGCACCGGTACGGTTCGAACCCGAGCCGCCCTTGCCGCGTGGTGCCTTGAAATGCTGCGTATAGCGGAAGTCGATCAAGGTGTTGAGGCCGGGCACCGCCTCGAAAATGATGTCGCCCCCCTTGCCGCCATTGCCGCCGTCGGGTCCGCCATATTCGATAAACTTCTCGCGCCGGAAGCTCACCGCTCCCGGCCCGCCCGCGCCAGAGCGGATGAAGATCTTGGCCTGATCGAGAAAATGCATCGCGCGCCTTTATACGAAATGGCGGCGAAAAGAACCCCGTAGCCCCGCGTCATTTCCGTCATCCCGGCGAAAGCCGGGATCTCACTTCTTCCGCAGCTCGCGCAAAGGCACAGAGATTCCAGCTTTCGCTGGAATGACGGAAGGTAATTGCCCTACCAGCCGCGCATGATCCGCAGCTGATGCGCCAGCGTGGCGCGCGTCGTCTCGCGCGGGACTTCGAGCGCCTCGGCGATCGGGCCGCCGATCATGCCTTCGCCCAGCGCGGTCAGCACCAGTATCTGGGTGATCTGGCGGAGCGGCGCGCCGCGATATTCGCCCAGCTCTTCGACCAGGCTGTGGACGGCGTTGAGGATCGGCGTCAGGCCTTCATGCTCGCCTGACAGGATCATCCACGACATCAGTGCGGCGATCCCCTGCTTTTCGAAGGCGTCGAAGGTGATATCGACGACCTCGCGGATGTCGCCCCCGCCCTGCCGCTGACGCTGAACCGCCTCGGCGATCTCGGCCGCGACCCGGCCCACCATCAGTTCGGCCATCGCCCGGCGCAGCTCACCGGCCGAGCCGAAATGGTGAAGGATATTGGCGTGGGTCCGATTGATCCGCTTGGCGACCGCCATCAGCGTGACCCCCTGCGGGCCATCCTCGATGAGGATCGAGCGCGCTGCCTCCAGGGCAAGACGGCGCATCTCATCAGTGGAAAGGCGCGGACGTGTATGCGGCATAGTTGGCCCTGATCGCGAGGTCGGGAGTCAGGCCGCGGCCGGAAATGCCTCCGACCGCCCTATCCCGACGGCGCGGCGCATAGCACCGCGCTCTGACCATGAAGCACATGATTTTCTGTCCCGCGGGCAAGCGGCGCTTTGCGTTTCGCGATATGCGTGGACACAAGGCGATGGCCGCGTTCACGCAGCCATCGCATCTTCCCGATCATAGCCGGTGGCGGCGACTATTGCCCGCTCGCGCGCGAAAGCGGGTCGGGCATAGTCGATGCAGCGCTCCACCGAGCCCCGCGCCCGGCAGGCCCGCTGGCTGACCGTTCCGGTCGGCGCGAAGCCGAGCTTCTGCAGCACCCGCGCCGAGGCGGGATTGTCGACGAAATGGCCGGCGACGATTCGCGGCAGGCGGAGGCCGCGATCGGCAAGGTCGACGACCGCGCGCCCCGCCTCGGTCGCGAACCCCAGCCCCCAATAGGGTCGCGCGATCCAGTAGCCGAGTTCGACTCCGGCATCGGTCTGGTCGAGGCCGATGCCACCGACGAGACGCGGCGCGCCATGCGTGCGTGCGAAAATCAGCAGATTCGGCAACGGCCCCTGGTCGAGCGACAGAAAGGCTTCGGCGTCCTGCAACCCATAGGGCCACGGCGCACGAGCCAGTTTG
Organism: uncultured Sphingomonas sp.; assembly: GCA_947085315.1. Classification (GTDB taxonomy): domain Bacteria; phylum Pseudomonadota; class Alphaproteobacteria; order Sphingomonadales; family Sphingomonadaceae; genus Rhizorhabdus. The sequence continues at coordinate 129,323 of CAMTVW010000002.1, forward strand.
GCGACAACCGAATATTCTCCGATAGCGGCCGCGAGCGCGGGCGCGTCTTCCTTCCAACCGGGGCGCAGCAACAGCCGCGGGGTACGAGCGAACATGACGAAAATCTCCCTCTCCGCCGCCCCGAAACGCCTTTGAACGCAAAAGGTTACAGGGTGGCGACAGTTTTTTGAGGGAGACACGAAAAAGGGAGCCGGTACTACCGTCTCCCCTCGCGGCCCGGCTTGCCGGACCCTCGGGTCGCCCTCTGGACGACCCGGATATGGGCTCGTCCGATTACTCGGCGGCTTCGGCCATGGCAGCGACGCTGACATATTTGCGACCGAGCTTGCCGCTGTGGAATTCGACGCGGCCTACGGTCAGCGCGAACAGCGTGTGGTCCTTGCCGATGCCGACATTGCGGCCCGGATAGACCTTGGTGCCGCGCTGGCGGATGATGATGTTGCCACCGATCACCAGCTCACCACCGAACTTCTTGACGCCGAGGCGCCGGCCAGCCGAATCGCGACCGTTGCGCGAAGAGCCGCCTGCTTTCTTATGTGCCATTCAAATTACTCCGTTGGCTCTTCGATCAGGCTTCGGCGGCCGCAGGCGCATCGGCCTTGGCTTTGGCCGGGGCCTTCTTCGCCTTGGCTTCGCCGCCGATCGACAGGATCTTCAGGATCGTGTGCTGCTGGCGATGGCCGTTACGGCGACGATAATTGTGACGACGGCGCTTCTTGAAGACGATGACCTTATCGCCCTTCGCCTGCGCGATGATCTCGGCCGAAACCGTCAGGCCGTTGACATCCTTAAGGTCGGCGCCTTCGCCGGCCAGCAGGACATCGCCCAGCGATACGGTCGAACCCGCATCGCCCTCGATCTTCTCGACGACGATCTTGTCTCCTGCGGCAACGCGATACTGCTTGCCGCCCGTGCGCACGATAGCGAACATGGCCCTCATCACTTCTTCAAATCAGTTAGCGCAAACGCAATGGCACACGGCCATCAACCCCCGCGCGGGAAAGCGGTCCGCTAAAGGTTGAGCCCGGTAATGTCAACCATCAAGGGCTCGCGTTTAACGCTGGAACAGAAGCATTCGCTGCTCGGTACCATCGAACAGCACCGAACGACTGATCGGCCTTATACCGCGCCATTCGTCGATTCGGAACAGGCCGAAACCGGCGGCCAGCAATGTGTCGATCATGGCAGGCGCGTCGACATAGCAGTTGGGCGAGAATTCGACGAGGATATGGCGCAGCCGTTCGCCCTCGATCATCGCCGTCATGCCCTGGAGGATGCGCTCCTCCATCCCCTCGGCGTCGATCTTCACGAGCACCGCATCGAGCGCCCCGTCGATTCGGTCGAGCCGGCGGGTCCGGGCGGTCAAATGGCCCGCACCCTGAGGAACGACCGGCGCGACATGCGCGCCGCCAGGATTGTCGCGTGGCAGCACCAGCTTCGCTTCATCGCCGTCATTATCGCCAAGGATGACCGGATGGACATCGACACGATCGCGAAAGCCGTTAAGCGCGACGCTCTCCCGCAGCAGTCGGGCGGCAGCGGGATTCGGTTCGATCGAGATGATCCGGCCGCGTGGGCCGCACAGCGCGGCCATGAGCACGGTGAAATAGCCGAGATTGGCGCCGACATCGATCGCGACCATGCCTTCATCGACCAGATCGACGATCGCTTCGGTCGTGCCATGCTCCCAGATGCCATTCATCATCACATGCGGCGAGATGCCCCGATCGCGCGGATCGGCGAACAATTTCAGCCGGCCGAGGATTCGACACAGGATCATGTCGTCGTCGAGCCGGAGCACCCAGCCGCGCTGCTGGAGATAGATGCCGCGCAGCCAGCGCCGGATGCGGGGAAAATGCCGCAACGACGACCGCCGTCCCCCGAACAACGCGAATATGATCGGACGTTTCACGGGATCGTCTTATTGCCGGGATGGTATCGCGGCAACGCGCGATCGTGTCGCCGGCCGATCGGTACAGCCGGGCCCTGCGGGCTGGCTCAGTGCCGGTGCTCGCGGCGCAGATTATAGCGGCCGTCGGCGAAACCGTCGAACAGGCCCGAGATCGCCGGATGGTCGATCATCTCGTCGCTGTCGTCGCGCACCAGATTCTGCTGGCTGACATAGGCGATATAGCTGCTGTCGCTATTCTCGGCGAAGAGATGGTAAAAAGGTTGGTCCTTGGCGGGTCGGATGTCCTCGGGGATCGCATCATACCATTCCTCGCTGTTCGCGAAGACCGGATCGACATCGAACACCACGCCCCTGAATTCGAACAGCCTGTGGCGCACGATATCGCCGATGGCGAACCGGGCATGGGCTACGGGCGGGGAGATGATTCCCTGATGCGGGGCGCCGATCACCGGCGGTATGGATACGCTCTTTTCAATCACACCGCCAATGTAGGGAAGTATCGCGGACATGCAAGCAGGCGCTTGGCAAGCGCGGATCGTTCGGCTAATGCCCCGCCCCTATCGACTGGCGAGCGGCCCCACGGCCACTTGCTTGCTCCTCTGCGGAGAGGTGCCGGAGTGGTCGATCGGGGCGGTCTCGAAAACCGTTGTGCCCGCAAGGGTACCGTGGGTTCGAATCCCACCCTCTCCGCCACACCGCCGTACGCCGTCGTGTCCCTCCCATAGCCGCCACCTGTACGCCACGTAGTAGATGTGGCGACGCTGGGCGGTGACGTCCCGGGCGAGCGTCAGGGTTCCCTTGCGCCACGCCGGGGGCGGCGCCCCCAAGCAACTTGCCCAGCGTGAGCAAAAGTTGGAGCCGGGCACGAAGCAGGATGAGGATATTCAAGGCCCGGCATCCGGTCGCTTACTGAAGTCAGGTAGGTGAACCGCGCTCGCCGTTTGTGGCCGGCATATCCGCGATTGTGGCATAAGCGACCAATGGCACGATGATCAGGCTGAACGCGACGGTGATGATAACCTTGCTGCCAATGGCATTGCCCTGCGTGAGCAGCCCATCGCCGAGCCAAGGCAGAACCAGCGCCAGCGGCAGGGCAAACATCGCGGCACACAGCGCCGCCGCGACAATCGCACGGACGATCAGATTGTGTGGCAGCATGGTCGCCAGCGCAGGAGCGCTAAGCCCCGCCTCATGCATCATCCGGCCGTCCGCGAGTGCCTTTCTGATGAACGACGTGCCCAGCAGCACCGAAAGCAGGCCGATCCAGATCGGCGTCATGGCAAGATCCGCACCGATCAGGTCGAGAGGCAGTACAGGATCACGCCAAAGATAGGCGGTATAGCTTGCGTTGCAGAGGGCATTGAACGCCGCAACGCCAAGCACCTGCGCGATCAGATAGGTCTTCCAGGTCATTATGTGTCTCCTTTACGGGGGTGTCAGGCCAAGGCGAAGCCAGCACCTTGCTGCGGGCGGTCAAGGCACCCCATGTCGGCCAGCGTCACCGCGATCGCATGGTCGAGCGGGGTATGCGGTTCGGCCCCGAGCAGTTCCACGAGACGGCGATTGTCGAGCCGCATCGGATGCTTCCAGACTGGCTCGATCTCCAGCGCTTCCCTTGGAAACCCGCCAAAGGGAGCCGCAAGTCGCATCATCCACCACGGGAAGGCGCGCCCGGGCAGATCTTTGCCCACGACCCGGCGCACCGCATCCCTGATCTGCGTTCCTGTCGCATCCCACTGGCCGGCGAACTGCACCTTCTCATGGGGCTGCAATCGCTCAGGGATCGCGAGCAGCCCGGCAAAGGCCGCCGCAAGATCAGGCAGATAGGCATAGGCATGCGGAACGCCCGGCGCCATGCTGATGAACTTCCGCACGGGCCGCCCCGGTTGCACCATTGCCTGCGCGAACCAGCTTGCCCGTGTCGCCGGCCCGAAGAAGTCACCCGCGCGCACGATCAGCGACGGAACCTCCGGCGCGGCCTCCGCCAGCTTCCGTTCGAGCGCGATTCGGATCCGGCCTTTCCTGGTACGTGTATTCTGCGGCGTGTTTTCGTCGATCAGGGGCGTGCGCGCCGGGTCATAATTATAGACCGTGCCCGGCAGCGCGATCCGGGCGCCACCCGCCGCGCGGGCCGCCGCGAGCGTGTTGTCGATCATCGGCAGCACCAGCGACGACCAGTTTCGATATCCCGGCGGATTGACCGCATGAATGATGACTGCAACGCCTTCCCCCAAAGTGGCGGCACGCACGACAGCGGCTTCGTCCATGGCGTCGCCCGTCAAGAATTGCGGTGCCGGGCAATCATGCCGCCAACTGGAAACTGTCAAATCGGCCTCGCGGCACAGGGCGCGCACCTGCCATCCCTCCCGGATGAGGCGGGCGGCAATCGCACCCCCAATCCCACCCGTGGCGCCGAGCACTAGTGCCGTACGTTGGGCCGCGTTTGTCGAAACAGTCTGAACCATGGTTGATCTCCTTTCGAAAGAAGATCGGCTAGATTGGGTCACAAGAAAATTGCCAATAATCCTCTATCAGCCTATAAGAAATCTATGAGCAAGGTTGTCGGATGGGATGATCAGCGCGCCTTTCTGGCGGTTATAGAGACGGGCAGCCTGTCGGCCGGTGCACGGCGGCTGGGGTTGTCCCAGCCCACGGTGCGCGCGCGCATTGAGGGGCTGGAGGCGGCGCTGGGCACGGCGCTGTTCACCCGGTCGGTGCATGGGCTGGTTCCCACATCGACAGCCGAAGCAATGGCCGCGCCCGCCCGAGCCATGGCGCATGCATCGGAGGCCATGCTGCGTGCGGCATCCGCCGATTCAGGGACAGTGGCCGGCCGGGTCCGACTCAGCGTCTCCGAATTTGTGGGGCTGGAGGTTCTGCCTCCCATACTTCGCAGCCTGCGCGACAAGCACCCGCAGCTCACGGTCGAGTTCGAGCTGAGCAATGCCAGCGCCGACCTGCTCGATCAGCAGGTGGATGTCGCGGTGCGGATGCATCCGCCGGAGCAATCCGCCTTGGTGGTAAAAAAGGTGCCTTCGATCCCGCTCGGCCTGTTCGCTCATCGCGATTATCTCGACACCTATGGTCGCCCCGCTTCTAGGGCTGAGATTGGCCACCATCTGTTCATCGGGCCTGACCGCAACCGTAACGATCTCGCTGTAGCAGCGCGGATAGGAGACCCCGCCCACATCCGCTGGATCGCCCGGACGGACAGCCATCCCACACAACTCGCGCTCGCACGCGCGGGGCTCGGCATTGCCGTGGCGCAGATCCCAACGGCTATGCGCTATCCTGAACTGGAACGCGTCCTGTCCGACATTGAGCTTCCCGAGTTGCCGACCTGGATCGTGACGCATGAGAATCTACGTCGCCTGCCGCGTGTCGGGGCGCTCTTCGATCATCTCGTCGATGCATTCGGATGGAAATCGCCGCCATAGTCTGGTTGGAGTTATCGTAGTGCTACAGCGTAGGCGTAGTGCTCATCATCATCGGGCGTGGCCCGCCATTGGACCTTATCAGATGTGGTGTGATCCCGCGTAACCGTGAAAGCGGCGCGTTGGAGATCGCCTTCTCGGCCTAACCGGCCACCGACGGAAGATATTCCCCAATAAGCTCGCGCGCTTGCTCCTGGCTGACCGCGCTCTTGGTCGCGAAGGCCCACAAGTCGAAATAGGCAGGGCGCCGCATGAGCATCACCGATCCGAAGCCTGATTTCTTCACGGCGGCCACCAGCGTCTGCGCGGTGAAGGCGGTGCGATGCGCCATATATTCCTCGCCGTCGGCGATCGCCGCGCCATGTCCATAGAGGACATCGAGCGCCGAAATCGGCCCGGCCCCCGACATATACAGCGTGTCGGTCAGGCGGCCCTCGGCGACATGCTGCGCGACGGTCTGGATGTCGGGGCAATTGATGACCGCAAAGCCATCGGGCGCGAGCACCCGTTGAAATTCCCGGAGCACGCCGTCGACCTGATGGCCGTACACATGTTCGAGATTATGCGCGGAATAAACCGCATCGACGCTGCCGTCGGCGACCGCCACCATGTCGGTGATCGTCCCGACAATGTCCGGCCGGACATTCGGGTCGATGTCGAAGCGGATTTCGGTCCACCCCTGCTGGAACCCCGGCGTCATCGCCGCGATCGTCGTCGGTCCGCAACCGACATGCAGCACCTTCTTCACCAGCAGCCCCCCACTTTTCTCGCGACCATACAGCGCATCGTCGACGCTGCAACGCGGCGTTGCAAGCGATTCACACGCCGTCCATCCGCGCGAGCAGCGTTGTGATCCGATCGACGAACCACTCCGCCGTCAGCGATTCGCACAGCCGCGCCTGCGCCTGCCGGACGATCGCGCATCGCGCCTCCTCGTCTGCCAGGAATGGCGCACAGGCCTCCTCCAGATCGGCATAATCCCAGCCGACCGGAATATAGGTCTCGCCCGCGACGAACAGGTCGGGCGCGGTGCGAATCTGCGACATGTCGGGTTTCACCAACAGGCAGCCCGCCATGATCGCTTCAAAATCGCGCCAGCAGATTTCGCCATAGCCGAACGGGCTGACGCATATCCGCGCCGATCGCATCTCGCGGTCATAGGCGGCCTGAGAAACCCGCTCGCGCGGGACGGTGACCCGCCAGCGTCCGGCCAATCCCTCAAGCGCGGCGACGGCGGGCGCACGCAGCGGATAAATCCAGCTGTCGGGCGGCATATGGGCGCGGCTGCAGATGTCGATGCTGCGCGGCGCACCGGGCGGCGTGAGGGTAAGCGCGGCGATCTTGTCGTCGAGCGCGACGTTCCAGCCAAGTTGGAGCTTCACCGCCTGGGCCGGATCGATCGGCTGCGAGGCGGGGATGATGTCGTCGGCGAACGACCGGCCCGCCATCCGCGCGACATGGTCGGTAAGATTGTTCTTGCCGATGAAGCGCGCCTGATAGGCGTCCGGGTCGGCGAAGAGCTGCTTCTTCACATAGAGGTCGCACCCCTCGACCAGCGCGGGCCAGAGGACCGCGGCATCATCATCCCCATCGAACGCGATCAGCTTCACCCCCACCGCGCGGAAGCGGGCGACGATCGCTTCGACCTCGGCCGCCGGGCGGCGGAAGGAGAGCTTCAGGCCGATCGCGTCGAAGCGTGCGAGCGCTGCGAGCGGGCGGCGCAGTGCGAGTTCGAGCGGCAGCCAGCGCAGCGAGAGACCCAATTCGCGGCGCAACCGTGTCTGGTGCCGCCACAACGGCGCGAACTGCTGCTCGCTGGTATATTCGCGGCCGTCGCTGACCAGCAGCAGGCGCCGACGCGCCGGGCCGCTGCCGAGCGCCGCGCGGATCGCGCCGAAAGCTCGCCTCGCCCGCCTGCGCAGCGGCCTCATCGTACGAACCGGCGATAGGTGCTCAGCGCCTGCGCCACGACCTGGTCCATATTGTAATAGCGATAGGTCGCGAGCCGCCCGACGAAGGTCACGTCGGGGCAGGCATCCGCCATCGCCTCATAAAGCTTGAACAACGCTTGGTTCTCGGGACGCGGCACCGGATAATAGGGGTCACCCCCGGCGCTGGGATATTCCGTGGTGATGCTGGTGCAAGCCGCAGTCTGGCCGGTCAGATATTTATACTCGGTGATCCGCGTATGGGGCACCGCTCCATCGGGGTAATTGACCACCGCCGCCGCCTGGAAGCGTTCAACCGCATGAGTCTCATGGACGAAACGCAGCGAGCGATAGGGCAGCGGGCCATGTGCATAGTCGAAATATTCGTCGATCGGTCCGGTATAGACGAGCCGGCCATAGCCGACCGCCGCACGCGCGTCGGCGAAATCGATGCCGGTCAGCACCGTGATCCGGTCGTGCGTCAGCATGTTTTCGAACATCGCGGTATAGCCATCGGCGGGCATTGCCTGGAACCGGTCGGTGAAATAGCGATCGTCGGTGTCGGTGCGGACGGGAACACGAGCGGTCACCGAACGGTCCAGCTCGGACGGATCGAGCCCCCATTGCTTGGTGGTATAGCCGCGAAAGAAGGTTTCGTAGAGCTCCCGCCCCACCCGCGCGACGACGACATCCTCCGACGTGCGAATCGGATCGACCGGTTCGGCACGCGCCTGAAGGAAGGCTTCGGCAGCCGCCTCATCCGCCAGCCCGGCGTCGTAGAGAAGGTTCAGCGTGGTGCGGTTGATCGGGATCGGCACCTGGATCGTGCCGAGGTCCGCAAGGACGCGGTGCTCATAGGGCCGCCAGCCGGTGAAACGCGACAGATAGTCGACAACCTCCTGGGCATTGGTGTGGAAGATATGCGGCCCATAGCGATGGATCAGGATGCCGGCCGCGTCGCGCTCGTCATAGGCGTTACCGCCGACATGATCGCGCCGGTCGACCACCAGCACCTCGAGGCCGGCGTCGGCGGCGAGCCGTTCGGCCATGACGGCACCCGCAAAGCCCGCCCCAACGACCAATATGTCGAACCGGCTGCCCGCCGCCTCGGCGAGGCCGGCGAGACGCCTCACCGTCCGCGCGCCCGCTTCCGCAGCGCCAGGCCATAGATGACCAGTGCGACCAGCGCGAAGAGGAACCACTGTACCGCGTAACTGCGATGATTGTTCGGAATCGTCTCGATCGCAGGCGGCTGGCTGGGCGTCAGCCCGGCCACCGCGCCGTCGAGGACAAGCAGCAGGGGAATCGCCGTCGTCACCTCGCCGATCACCCGGTCGGCCAGCACCTGATCGGGAATGAGCAGGCCGCCGCCTTCGATCCGCTGGCCGATCGCGGGAAGCGCGGGCCGGGTGCCGAGCGCGCTCAGGCCCAGATCGGCCATGATCACCCGGCCGTCGACCAGCGCGCATCCGACGATGTTGCGGAAGCCTTTGCGGCCCGCCCGGTCGCTGCCGCCGAGGACGACCGGCGCGGTGGTGATCCGGCACATGACATGGGTACGGCGGAAGGCGACATCGTCGGGCGCGACATCGGCGGGGATGCCATAGAGCGCAGGCGTCTGCGCGGCGGCATGGTAGCTCGCGAGCAGCCCATCCTTCCAGGCGGCACGGCGCAACTGCCAGAAACCCAGCGCGATCATCGTCGCTACCGCAAGCGCGACGACCAGTGTGGCGAAGACGGGCACGCGGCGCATCAGTCGGGGTCCCTCAACCGGCCCTCGCGCGCCGCGTTCTTATATTCGAGCGCGAGCAACAAGCCCTTGGCGAGCCGCAACAGCCCGACGGTGAGGACAAGGACCAGCGGAATCCACAATATGACATGAACCACGAACGGCGGCGAAAAGCGGAGCTCGACGAGGATCGCGCACAGGCTGACGATCGCACCGACGATCAGGATCAGGAAGGCCGCAGCACCATCCCCGACGTTGAACGCGCGGTAATCGAGCCCGCAGGCGGCACAGCGATCGGCGAAGCGCAGGAAGCCCGCGAACAGCCCCGGCGCGCCGCAGCGCGGGCACAGCCCGCGAACCGCAGTGTCAAGCAACGCGGGCGGCGGCGCGTCAGATTCGGCCATCGGCCAGTCCTTCCTGCTCAAAACAAGAGCGCGGCAGCAGGTCCACCCCGCCGCCGCGCCCCGTTCATTTCAAAAGCGTTCGGCGTGTCAGCCGTGGACCGGCGCGCCCCAGCCGCCCCACACATAGACGACGACGAACAGGAACAGCCACACGACGTCGACGAAGTGCCAGTACCAGGCCGCCGCCTCGAAGCCGAAATGCTGCTGCGGGGTGAAGTGGCCCTTATAGGTGCGGATCAGGCAGACGATCAGGAAGATCGTGCCGATCAGGACGTGGAAGCCGTGGAAGCCAGTCGCCATGAAGAAGGCCGCGCCATAGTTCAGCCCCTTGAAGGCGAACGGGGCATGGGCATATTCATAGGCCTGCACCGAGGTGAAGACCGCGCCGAGGATGATCGTCAGCCACAGGCCCTTCTTCAGGCCGTCGCGATCGCCATGGATCAGCGCATGGTGCGCCCAGGTGACCGTGGTACCCGAACAGAGCAGCAGCAGCGTGTTGAGCAGCGGCAGATGGAAGGCATCGATCACTTCGAGGCCCTTGGGCGGCCAGATGCCGGCCGCATGGGTGATCGTGTTCGGGCCCGGGATCAGCGAGGTCACGCCCTCTTTCACTTCCAACGCGACGGGGAAGAGCGAGAAATCGAACCACGCCCAGAACCAGCCGACGAAGAACATCACCTCGGAGGCGATGAACAGGATCATGCCGTAGCGCAGGTGAAGCTGGACGACCGGGGTATGGTCGCCGGCATGGGCTTCCTTGATCACGTCGCCCCACCAGGAGAACATCGTGAACAGGACGCCCGCCAGGCCGGCGAAGAAGACCATGCCGCCATGATCGACCTTATGCATCCACATGATGCCCCCGGCAGCCATGACCAGCGCCGCAAAGGCACCGATCAACGGCCAAGGACTTGGCGGAAGGATATGGTAATCGTGGGTCTTGGCTCCGGCCATGGTTCGTGCCCCTGATGGTCTGTTGGATCGTCCCTTAACCGCCCGCCCCGTCGGAATCCACTGCGGATTTGTCGGGGAAGAAGGTGTAGGACAGGGTTATTTCGTTGAGGTTGCGCGCATCCTTATCCTTCAGGATGGCGGGATCGACATAATAGATCACCGGCATACGGATCGTCTCGCCGGGCTTCAGCGTCTGCTGGGTGAAGCAGAAGCACTGGATCTTGGTGAAATAGGCGCCAGCCTGCTCAGGCGTGACGTTGAAAGCCGCCGTGCCCGTGATGGGATGATCGCTGCGGTTGGTCGCGTTAAAGAAGGCCATCTGGCGCGCGCCGATCGCCACGCGGGCGACATGTTGCTCGGGCGCGAACGCCCAGGGGAGATTCGGCGAAACATTGGCGTCGAAGCGGACATTGATGATCTTGCCGATCACCGCGCCGGGCGCGATGCCGGTTTCGCTGCGCTGGGTAGTCCCGCCAAAACCGGTAACCTGGCAGAACATCTTGTAGAGCGGCACCGCCGCATAGCCTAGCCCGAGCATCGCGAGCGCGATCGCCGCAGCCATCAGGCCGACGCGCAAATTGCGATCGGGCAACGGAACCGCGAGGCTCATGCCATCTTCGCGATCGAGATCGCGTAGAACAGGATGACCAGCGCGATCAGGATCGCCGCCATCACGAGCGAGCGCGACTTCTGACGGCGGCGGATCTCGGCGAGTTCCTCGGGGGTCATGTCAGCACCTTGTCCGCGACCACCAGGCCGAAAATGAGGAAGAGATAGAGGATCGAGAAGGCGAACAGCCGCCGTTCGGGCTTCATCTTCGCCTGGACGGTCTCGCGGCTGAGGCCGACGCGCAGCGCGAGGAGGAGGAAGACCGTCGAAAGCAGGCTGGCACCGATCCCATAAAGCGCGCCGGTCAGCCCCATCGCCCAGGGTGCCACCGCAGCGATCGCCATCGGCGCGCTGTAGAGCATGATCTGAATGCGGGTGGCGCGCTGGCCGGCGACGGCGGGCAGCATCGGCACCCCGGCGCGGGCATAGTCCGAGTTGATGAACAGCGCGAGCGCCCAGAAATGCGGTGGGGTCCAAAGGAACACCAGAGCGAACAGCAACACCGGCAGCGTCTCGACCCGGCCGGTCGCCGCCGCCCAGCCGATCAGTGCCGGGAAGGCGCCTGCAGCACCGCCGATGACGATGTTCTGCGGGGTCCGGCGCTTCAGCCAGATCGTGTAGACGACGACATAGAACAGAATCGAGACGAGCAGGATCGCGGCGGCAAGCAGGTTGAGCGCAAGACCCATAAGGATCACCGAAAAGGCACCCAGACCGACTCCGAAATGCAATGCCGACTGCGGGTCCATCCGGCCTGCGGGCAGGGGCCGATCGGCGGTGCGCGCCATCAGCGCGTCAATGTCGGCCTCATACCACTGGTTGAGTGCGCCGGCCGCGCCCGCGCCCATCGCGATGCACAGCACCGCAGTGAAACCCAGCACCGGGTGGATCGCCTGCGGCGCCGCCAGCAGCCCGCACAGCCCGGTGAACACCACCAGGCTGAGCACGCGCGGCTTGGTCAGCGCGAGGAAGTCGCGCCAGTCGGCCGCCGCCGCGATTGCACCAGGATGAGGCTTACTCGCCATGATATTTCATTCGGTCCTAACGGAACCGCCGCTCGGACATGATGTCGAAGCGGCGGCCCCTGTCGTCATAACAGCCGTCGATCAGTGATGCTTGTCGTCACCGATGTGCGGGAGCTGTTCGAACTGGTGATATGGCGGCGGGCTCGACAGCGTCCATTCGAGCGTGGTTGCACCCTCGCCCCAATAATTGCCCTCGGCCTTCTTGCCAGCGAACAGCGACCAGAAGATGTTCACGAAGAAGAAGATCATGCTGAACGCCATGATCATATAGCCCTCGGTGGCGAGGCCGTTCCACTTGGCGAACGCGTCAGGATAATCCGGGATACGGCGCGGCATGCCGTCGAGGCCCAGGAAATGCATCGGGAAGAACAGCACGTTCACGCCGACGAAGAAGGTCCAGAAATGAACCTGACCCAGGAACTCGTTATACATGCGGCCCGACATCTTGCCGAACCAGTAGTAGAACGCCGCGAACAGCGAGAAGACCGCGCCGAGCGACAGCACATAGTGGAAGTGCGCGACGACATAATAGGTGTCGTGCATATAATTATCGACACCACCATTCGCGAGGACGACGCCGGTGACGCCGCCGACCGTGAACAGGAAGATGAAACCGATCGCCCACAGCATGGGTGTCTTGAAGGTCATCGACCCGCCCCACATCGTCGCGATCCATGAGAAGATCTTGATGCCTGTCGGCACCGCGATCACCATCGTCGCGGCGGTGAAGTACATCTTCACGTCGACCGACATGCCGGTGGTGAACATGTGGTGCGCCCACACGACGAAGCCGACGACGCCGATCGCGACCATGGCATAGGCCATGCCGAGATAGCCGAACACGGGCTTCTTCGAGAAGGTCGAGATGATCTGACTGACGATGCCGAAGCCCGGCAGGATCATGATGTACACTTCGGGGTGGCCGAAGAACCAGAAGAGATGCTGGTAGAGCACCGGATCGCCGCCGCCCGACGCATCGTAGAAGGTCGTGCCGAAGTTACGATCGGTGAGCAGCATCGTGATCGCGGCAGCAAGCACCGGCAGTGCGAGCAGCAGCAGGAAGGCGGTAACCAGCACCGACCAGACGAACAGCGGCATCTTGTGCAGGGTCATTCCCGGCGCACGCATGTTGAAGATGGTGGTGATGAAGTTGACCGCGCCGAGGATCGACGAGGCGCCCGCAAGGTGGAGCGACAGGATACCCATGTCGACCGCCGGGCCCGCCGAACCGCTTGTCGAGAGCGGTGCGTAGACCGTCCAGCCCACCCCGGCGCCGTTACCGGTACCGCCCGAAACGAACGACGAGCCGATCAGCAGCAGCAGCGCGGGAACGAGCAGCCAGAAGCTGATATTGTTCATGCGCGGGAAGGCCATGTCGGGCGCGCCGATCATGATAGGCACGAACCAGTTGCCGAAGCCGCCGATGATCGCGGGCATGACCATGAAGAACACCATGATCAGGCCGTGTGCGGTGATCAGCACATTCCACATGTGCAGCGCGGTGTCGAAATCGGGCTGACCGCCCATGAACACCGTCCAGGTCTGCAGATACTGAATACCCGGATTCGCCAGCTCGAGCCGCATCAGGCCCGAAATACCGCCGCCGACGATGCCGGCGAAGATCGCGAAGATCAGGTAGAGGGTGCCGATGTCCTTGTGGTTGGTGGACATGAACCAGCGCTGGAAGAAAGCCGGCTTGTGATCGGCATCATGGTGGGCATGATCGTGATGCCCCTCGAAATGCGATGCGGTGGCGGTTGTGTCGGTCATCTGATCTTGCCTTAGTTCTGCGCGGTCGCAGGCTGGGACGTGACGGGCGCGGCGGGCGCTGCCGTGCCCGGAACCGCAGGATCGGCTGCGGGGGTCGGGTCGGCGGCGGCGGGCGTCACGGCCGGGACAACCGCGTCGGCAACCTTCTCACCGGGCAGCGTGCCGCCCTTCGACTTCACCCACTCGGCGAACTTTTCCTTCGAAACCACCTCGACCGCAATCGGCATATAGCCATGGCGGGCGCCGCACAGTTCCGAACACTGGCCATAATAGAGGCCCTCACGCTCGGCCTTGAACCAGGTCTCGTTCAGGCGGCCGGGGACCGCGTCCATCTTGGTCCAGAAGGCCGGGACCGCCCAGCTGTGGATCACGTCGTTCGACGTGACGATCACCTTGACGACCGCATTGACCGGGACGACGACGCGTTCATCGACACCGAGCAGGCGGGGCTCGCCGCGCAGCTTCGCTTCGGCATCGGGCAGCATGTTCGAGACGAGCTCGAAATCGCCATTATCGGGATATTGATAGGTCCAGTACCATTGGTTGCCGATCGCCTTGATCGTCAGATCGGGCTTGGGCTGCGAATATTGGTTCGCCAGCAGCCGGATCGACGGGACCGCGATCACCAGCAGGATCAGCACCGGCGCCAAGGTCCAGACGATCTCGATAAGCGTATTGTGCGAGGTCTTCGAAGGGACCGGGTTCGCCTTCGCGCGGAAGCGGATCACCGCATAAGCGAGCAGCAGCAGCACGAAGATCGAGATGAGCGTGATGATCGGCATCAGCAGGATGTCGTGCATCCACTGCGCCTCATGGCCGATCTCGGTGACCTGCGGCTGGATCTTGTAGCCGCCGGGGATCGGCTGGCCAATATCGGCCTCGGGAGCGCGATGCGCGAACGCGGGCGCGGCCTCGGCCGCCGGAGCGGTAGCCGCAGCAGGCGCCGGAGCCGCCTCCTGCGCCTGGACCACCATCGGAACGGCTGCCAGCGAAAGCGCCATCATCAAAGTCTTCAACGTCTTCATCTTACCCCCGTGAAGCGCGGTTGGATCCGCGCCCGCCTGTTGTCGGGCCCTACGAAATCGAGCGCCTTATAGGCGTGGCTTCCCTGCGCCTCAAGCACCGCTTGCCGCCGAATGCAAGCAGTTGAAGCGAATATATCCTGCCTCTATCTGAGCCAGTGCTGCAAAGCCGCAGCGGCCGACGGGATTCAGATGATGACGGATGAACAGGTACTCGCCGAGTTTCGGGCGGCCGAAGCACTGCTGGAAGGGCATTTCATCCTGTCTTCGGGGCTGCGCAGCCCGCGCTACCTGCAATGCGCGCGGGTGCTGATGAACCCGGCTCGCGCCGCGCGGCTCGCCGAAGCACTGGCTTTCAAGATTCCCGACACGATCAAGATTCAGCTGGACGCGGTCGTCTCCCCGGCGATGGGCGGCGTGATCGCGGGCCATGAGATGGGGCGCGCACTCAATCTCGACGCGATGTTCGTCGAGCGGCCCGAGGGGGTGTTCGACCTGCGCCGCGGTTTCCGGCTGGAGCCGGGCCAGAAAGTGCTGCTGATGGAGGATGTCGTCACTACCGGCCTGTCGTCCCGCGAGGCGATCAAGGCGGTCGCGGAGGCCGGCGGCGAGGTGATCGCCGCCGCCGCGCTGGTCGACCGGTCGAACGGCACCGCCGATCTGGGCGTACCCTTCTATCCGCTGATCCGGCTCGAGGTGCCGACCTATGCGGCCGACGCGGTACCGCCCGAGCTGGCGGCTATCCCGGCGGTCAAGCCCGGCAGCCGCGCGAAGGTAGTCGCGTGAACAACCTCCGTCTTGGCGTCAACATCGATCATGTCGCCACCATCCGCAACGCCCGCGGGGGTACCCACCCCGATCCGCTGAGGGCAGCGTTCATCGCGGCGGAAAACGGCGCGGACGGGATCACCGCGCATCTGCGCGAAGATCGTCGGCACATCACCGATGGCGACATCGATCTGCTGATCAACGCCATCTCGCTGCCGCTCAACCTCGAGATGGCGGCGACCGGGGAAATGCTGGCGATCGCGTTGCGCCATCAGCCGCATGCCGCATGCATCGTCCCCGAGCGACGCGAGGAGCGGACCACCGAGGGTGGGCTCGACGCTGCCGGCCAGCATGAGCACCTGAAACCGATGATCGCGCGCCTTAGCAATGCGGGCATCCGGGTCAGCCTGTTCATCGAGCCCGACCCCCGCCAGATCGAGGCGGCGCTGTCGCTGGGCGCTCCGGTCGTCGAGTTCCACACCGGCCGCTACGCCCATAGCGAGGGCGAGGCTCGCGCCACCGAACTCGCCCGGATTGCCGATGCCGCCGCGCTGGCCGCCAGGAACGGCATCGAACCCCATGCCGGACACGGCCTGACCTTCGACAATGTGGCGCCGATCGCCGCGATCCCGCACGTCTTCGAGCTCAACATCGGCCATTTCCTGATCGGCGAGGCGATCTTCGACGGCCTCGGCCCGGTGGTGCGCCGGATGCGCAGCCTGATGGACGAGGCGCGGTGATGACGGCTCTCTTAGTTCCTCCCCGGTACGGGGAGGGGGACCATGCGCAGCATGGTGGAGGGGGGCTGCCTCCCCACAACATTGACGCGCGCCCAGCCGCCCGCCCCCTCCACCGCTTCGCGGTCCCCCTCCCCGTGCCGGGGAGGAACTTCAGTTGATCATCGGCATCGGCTCCGACCTCTGCAACATCGAGCGTATCCAGGGGTCGCTCGACCGCTTCGGCGAGCGATTCATCAAGCGCGTCTTCACCGATCTGGAGCATATCAAGGCCGAACGGCGCCCGTTCACCCGCGCGGGCACCTATGCGAAGCGATTCGCCGCCAAGGAGGCGTTCTCAAAGGCGGTCGGCACCGGCTTCAAGGCGGGGGTGTTCATGAAGGACATCGGCGTCGCCAATCTGCCGAGCGGCGCGCCCACGCTGGTTTTGACCGGCGGCGCCAAGGCAAGGCTTGACGCATTGACCCCGCCGGGCCACGCGATGGAAATACATCTGACGATGACGGACGATCATCCCTGGGCGCAGGCGTTCGTGATTCTGTATGCGCGCCCGCTGTAAGGAGGGGATCGCGTGAGCGATCGACCGAGTGAAGACATGGACAATGCGAGCGAAGTGCCTGCCCCTCCGGCCGAGGCGCCGGCGGCGCCCGCGAAGAAGGGCACCGACTGGTGGGCCGAGGCGCGTGGCATATTCTGGCTGATTCTCGCGGTGCTCGGCTTCCACAGCTTTATCGCCAAGCCCTTCTACATCCCGTCCGAATCGATGATGCCGACGCTGATCACCGGCGACCGGCTTGTGGTGACCAAATATCCCTATGGCTGGTCCTATGTTTCGCCGAGCTTCCACATCCTCCCGTTCATCCACGGCCGGCTGCTGGGCCGACTGCCCGAACGTGGCGACATCGTCATCCTGAAGCCGCCCCAGGCAGACACCGATTTCATCAAGCGGGTAATCGGCCTGCCGGGAGATCGACTGGAGGTGCGCGGCGGCGTGCTGGTGATCAACGGCGTCCCGGTCAAACGCGTGCCGATGAGCCCCGCGATGATCCCGATCGACGACAATGTCGCTTGCGACCAGATCGAGGTCGCCAGGTTCCAGATGAAGGGCAGCGACGGCAAGCTCTACTGCGCGCTGCCGCGCTTCCGCGAAACGCTGCCCAATGGCCGCAGCTATGACACGATCGACCTGGGCTATATGCCCGACCGCGACGATTTCCCGGCGACCACCATCCCGGCGGACCGCATCTTCGTGATGGGTGACAATCGCGATCAATCGGCCGACAGCCGGGTGCCGAGCTACCAGAACGGCCTCGACGGGCCGGTGCCGTTCGAGAATCTCGGCGGCCGGGCGGAGTTCATAACCTTCTCGCTCGATGGCAGCACCAAATTGTGGAACCCGCTGAGCTGGTTCGGCGCGCTGCGCGGCGGCCGGGCGGGGACGAGCCTGCACCCCGATCGCGAGTCGAAATAAGCTCGTCGCCCCGGCAGAGGCCGGGGCCGGCATGATGCGAGAACAAGCTGGCGGCTAGAGCCGTAGGCGGCCTCGGCCTCCGCCGGGGCGACGCTCTTTGGCAGAACTTCGGGCACCCGCGCAGGCGGGAATCCATATTCTCTGAAGCTCAAACGCGACGCATGGCAAAAAAATGGGGCCGCATTTCTGCGACCCCATCCTCTCCTATCTCGTCGCGGCCTGGCGGATTACATGCCACCATGGCCCGCAGGCATGCCGCCCATCGCCGCCTGCGGCGGGGCGATGGCGAGCAGGTCGACATCGAACACCAGCACCGAATCGGGCGGAATGACATTGCCGGCGCCGCTGGGGCCGTACGCCAGTTCGGGCGGGAACCAGAAACGGACCTTCGAACCCTGGTTCATCAGCTGTACGCCCTCGGTCCAGCCGGGAATCATGCCGCTGACGCCCATCGGGCGCGGATTGCCGTCGGTCTTGGTGGTGTCGAAGACCTTGCCGTTGAGCAGCTTGCCTTCATAATGGACGAGGACAAGGTCGCTCGGCCCGGGCTTGGGGCCGGTACCTTCCTTCAGGATCTTGTACTGCAGGCCCGACGCGGTCTTCACCACGCCGCTGTCATTGGCGTTGGCCGCCATGAAGTCCGCAGGCGACATCGCCATCACGACCTGGTTCTTGGTGCCCGCATAAGCGGCAATCACGCCGATGGCGGCAACCGCCGCGACGCCCACCCAGAGCTTGGTCAGCGAACCCTTCGTGATCGGACGAAGGGGAACGGCGGTCACTTCGGACATGGGCGGCTCGCTATGATCGGATATGGAAACTGCCGCCGCCCGGCGGGCCCGGGCGTCGGATACGCCGGACGGTCTTACCGAACGCCGTCGCGCTCCATACGCTTGCGCTCGAGCTTGCGGGCGCGACGGATCGCGGCAGCGCGCTCCCGCGCACGCTTTTCCGACGGCTTTTCGTAATGACGGCGCAGCTTCATCTCGCGGTACACGCCCTCACGCTGCAGCTTCTTCTTAAGCGCGCGGAGAGCCTGATCGACATTATTGTCGCGAACAATGATCTGCATAAAAACCCAATTCTCCAGTCGCTTGCGGAGCGAACCATCCACGCCGCCGATCCGACGATGTCTCCAGCTACAACGCAAAATAGCATATCGCCGCGAAATGATTTCCGCGCCGTGAAGCGCCGCCCCTACCAGCCGTCCTGTGATTCTTCAAGCATATCAGAGGATTTTTTCCGATGTGCCGACGCTTGCTTCACGCTATGACGAGCCAATGACGAGGTTCACGGTCAACGGCCAGCCGGTCCACTATAAGATGGACGCCGCGACTCCACTGCTATGGGCGTTGCGCGACGCCTCCAACCTGACGGGCACCAGATATGGCTGCGGCGCGGGCCTGTGCGGCGCCTGCACCGTTCATATCGACGGGCAACCGATTCGGTCCTGCCAGGTACCGATCGGCACGATCGAGGGCAGCTTCGTCACGACGATCGAGGCGCTGTCGCGTGATCGCAGCCATCCGGTCCAGCAGGCCTGGGTCGCGGAGAATCTGCCGCAATGCGGCTATTGCCAGTCGGGCATGATCATGGCGGCGGCCGCGCTGCTCGAACGGAGCCGCAATCCGAGCGACGACGAGATCGACGCCGCGATGACCAATATCTGCCGCTGCGGCACCTATCCGCGCATCCGCCGCGCGGTGCGCCGCGCCGCGCGGGTGCTGGCGGGCAGCGAGACGATCGCCGCCGCGCCGCCGCCGGGGATCGACCCCGCCGATGCGGCACGATCGGTGCCGGCGCTTGATTCGGGCAAGGTGCGCTGACGCCGTGAACCTTTCAATTCGCTGACTCGCGGGTTCAGCCACGGCTCAGTCGGCGGGGCGCACAAGCAGGGCAAGGCTGGCACCACGCCGGCCGTCTGGAGAGTATCCGATGCGTAAGTTTTCGAGGGCGATGATTGGCCTGCTGCTCGGAGCGACAGTGTTTGTGCCGATCGCAGCCCAGGCTCAGGCTCAGGAGCGCGGCCGTGATCGTGGCGGCGAGGGAAACTGGCGCGGTGGCCAGGGTGGCGAAACGCGTGGCGGCGAATCGCGCGGCGACGGGATGAGCCGCGAGGCGATCCAGCAGGCGCGTGAGGCGAATCGCGCGGTCGAGCGGCCGGCACCCGTGCCTCAGGCCCGTGCCGAGCGCCCCGCCGATTCGGACCGCCAGCGGCAAGGCCGTGGCGAAGGCCGTCGCGACTGGAACCGCGGCGGCGATACGATGCAGGCCGGCGCGACCCGCAATGACGACAGCCGGCGCGGCGATGCGAACCGCGGCGACGATCATCGCGGGCGCGACGCGAACCGTGGCGACAATGACCGCAGCCAGCGCTGGACGGGCGACCGCCGCGACTGGAACCGCGAGGGCAATCGCGCCTGGGACGGTGATCGCCGCAATTGGGACCGCCGCGATGGCAACCGCCGTGACAATGATCGGTGGGACCGGAACTGGCGCAACGACCGCCGCTACAGCTGGCAGGATTATCGCACCCGCAACCGCGACATCTATAACCTGCCACGCTACCAGTCCCGGCACGGCTACAACTATCGCCGGCTTTATTCCGGCTTCCGCTTCGAGTCGGTCTTCTATGGGTCGAGCTACTGGATCAGCGATCCCTGGTCTTATCGCCTGCCGCCCGCCTATGGCCCCTATCGCTGGGTGCGCTACTTCGACGACGTAGCGCTGGTCGACATCCGTACGGGCGAGATCGTGGACATCATCTACTCCTTCTTCTGGTAACCTAAGAGTTCGGGCAGAGAGAGTGGCCGAAGGAGGCCCGGCGGCAGCGATGCCGCCGGGCCTTTCCCTTTTTCTGATCGTTCCCCGACCAACGGTCGGGAGGATCTTGTCGAGATATATTTTTCGCCGGAAATCCGCCCCAAGTCTTTCATTTCGCTGACGATGACATTCCCGCCCCGTTCAGGCGCGCTGTGCGAATCAGGAACATGTGATGGCGTCAATCATTGACGCCGCCACAACCGAGTTTCGGTAGAGAGTGAGAGGAGTATCCAATGCGTAAACCGATCATCCTGGCGCTGATGGCCGCAGTAGCGGTTCCGTCGATGGTGCAAGCCCAGTCGCTGGGCGAAGCTCGCCAGAGCCAGCGCGAAGTACGGGAGGAGCGCCGTGATCTGCGCGAGGCGCAGCGCTATGGCGATCGCAGAGACATCCGCGAGGAGCGCGGCGAGCTTCGCGACGCGCAGCGTGAGTCCCGTCAGGACTGGCGCGACTATCGCCGCTCGCACCGCGATGCCTATCGCCGTCCCGCCTATGTCGGCCCACGCGGCTATGTCTATCGCCCGGTCGCGATCGGCCATCGCTTCGCGCCGCATTATTATAGCTCACGCTATATCATTTCGGACCCGTGGCAGTACCGCCTGCCCCGCGCCACCGGCAACCAGCGCTGGGTGCGCTACGGCAACGACGTCGCGCTGGTGAATATCCGCAATGGCCGCGTCATCGAGGTCCACAACCGCTTCTTCTGGTAATCCCGGAGGAGCATCGGAGCCCCGGCATCCCGGCCCCCCGGATGTCGGGGCTTCTTGCGTCGGCTGTATCGGGGGAATAGGCCAGTGGGGTTGCCTGTTCGGGATGCCCCTTTTCGATGATGCTGAAATCTGCCCTGTCCGCCGCGGTCGCCCTGGCCGCGTTGACCCTGATGCCTGCCACTTCCGCCGCCGCCCAGCTCCCCCACAGCGAGCCCGCTACCGAGACTTCGTCAACCGCCGACCAGGCTTTGCTGAACCTGTTTCACGACAGCGACGAGGCGATGCTGGTCCGCAACCCGATCGTGGGCATGTATCGCGGCGACATGCGCGGGGCGGCCCGCCTTGGTGATTATGAGAGCGAGGCTTACTTCGCAGGCGAGCGCGCCGCCGCCGAGGCCGACCTGGCAGCTCTCGCACGAATCGAGCGCAACCGGCTCAGCGCAACCAACCAGCTCGCCTATGACGTCTTCAAATGGCAGACCGCGCTCAACCTGAAGGGCTATACGCCCGAGATGCTCGCCATCACCGCGGTCCAGCCGGTCGATCATTTCTCGGGCTTCCACAACAGCTATCCCGGATTCGCATCGGGGGGCGGCACTGCGCCGTTCCGTACGGTCGAGGACTATGAGAACAACCTGAAGCGCCACGCCGACTATGTCGCGATGATCGACCGCTGGATTGCGCGCTTCCGCGAAGGAATGGCGACCGGGATCCTCAAGCCGAAGCTGGTGATCAACAACATGGTCGACCAGCTCGACCAGCAGCTGGCCCAGGGGGTGGAGGGATCGACCTTTTACGGCCCCGTTGCCCGTTTTGCCGACAGCATCCCGATGGGCCAGCAAGCCGGCCTGAAGGAGCGGACCGCCGCGTCGATCCGCGACGGGATATTTCCCGCCTATCGGCGCTTCCGCGCCTTCCTGAAGGACGAGTATCTGCCGATGGCCCGCGACAGCGTCGGGCTGGTCGGCCAGAAGGGCGGCGATCGGCAATATGCCTATCTGATCGAATCGAACACGACGCTGCCGCTGAAGGCGGGGGCGGTCCACCGTCTAGGCCTGTCCGAGGTCGCGCGGATCAGTCGCGAGATGGACAAGATCAGGGTGCAGGTCGGCTTCACCGGGACCCTTGCAGAGTTCTTCGTCTATCTGCGCGACGATCCCAAATTCCAGCCTGCCAGCGCGGCGTGGATCCGCGACGAATATTTTCGGATCGGCAAGCGCGTCGACACCCGCATCCCCGAACAGTTCACCCTGCTCCCCAGGAGCCGGCTCGAGATCAAGGCGGTCGAACCCTATCGCGAAAAGACCGAAGCCGGCGGCAGCTATCAGCCCGGCACCCCCGACGGCACCCGCCCCGGCACCTTCTATTTCAACACCTATGACCTGAAGTCGCGGACGACACCGGGCATGGAGACACTCTACCTGCACGAGGGGGTTCCCGGGCACCATTTCCAGATCAGCCTCGCACAGGAAAATACCACGCTTCCCGCCTTCATGCGTTTCGGTGGCAATACCGCCTTCGTCGAAGGCTGGGCGCTCTATGCCGAGACCTTGTGGCCCGAACTGGGGATGGAGAGTGATCCCTATCAGCGCTTCGGCGGGCTGTCGGACGAGATGCTGCGGGCGATGCGGCTGGTGGTCGATACCGGCATTCACGCCAAGGGCTGGAGCCGCGATCAGGCGATCGCCTATATGCTCGCCCATTCAAACATCGGAAAGACCGACGCGACCGCCGAGGTCGAGCGCTATATCGCGATTCCAGGCCAGGCGCTCGCCTACAAGATCGGAGCGCTGACCATCCTCAAGCTCAAGGCGAAAGCGCGCAAGGCGATGGGTGCCGGCTTCGACCCGCGCGCCTTCCATGCACAGGTGCTGGACTCCGGAGCGCTGCCGATGACGGTGCTGGAGGCGAAGATCGACGGCTGGATCAAGGCGGCGAAGTAAAAATCCCCCCTATCGCACAGCGATGGGGAGGATTTAGGAGCCCCCCTGGCCGCGCCGCATGATACGCAACGGCGCGGCCGGCATGCGCGTTGCCGCGCGATGCCAGTCCGAAAGGGGATGGACTGGAAGCGTAACGCCGGGTTTCGCCCAAAGTTGCTCCCGGAACGAAAAAACCACGCTTATCCGAGGGATTCGGCGATCAGCCGGCGGCTGTTGGCGATCCCGTACAGCGCAATGAAGCTGCCCATGCGGGGGCCCTGCTCGGCGCCGAGCAGGGTTTCATAGAGCGCCTTGAACCAGTCGCGCAGCGATTCGAATCCGTAGGCCTCGTCCTTGCCGATCGCATAGACCTCGTTCTGGATGTCCTCCGCCGTGGCGTCGGCAGACATCTCCGCGAGCCTGGCATCGAGCGCGCGCAGCGCCGCCGCCTCATTCGCCGCCGGCTTGCGCCGCTTGAGCGTCGGCGCGACGACATCGCGGTGATAGGCGAGGGCATGACCGATCAGCCGGTCAAGCTCGGGATATTTCGCGGCGCTGGCATCGGGCACATAATTCGACAGATAGCCCCACACCTGCTCCTTCGAAGCATCGCCCATCACGCCGACAAGATTGAGCAGCAGTCCGAAGGTCACGGGCAGATCGCCCTGTGGCAGCTTGCCGCCATGGATATGATGGACCGGGTTGCCGAGCCGCTGTTCGATTGGCTGGCCGGGATAATTGCCACGAAACTGCCAATATTCGTCTACCGCGCGAGGGATCACACCCATGTGGAGCTGCTTGGCCTTCTTCGGCTCGCGATAGGCGTAGAATGCCAGGCTCTCGCCAGGGCCATAGGTCAGCCATTGTTCGAGGCTGAGGCCATTGCCCTTCGACTTGGAGATCTTCTCGCCCTTCTCGTCGAGGAACATCTCATAGTTGAAGCCCTCGGGCGGGCGGGCGCCGAGCGCTCGGCAGATCTTCGACGACTGGGTGACCGAATCGATCAGGTCCTTGCCTGACATCTCATAATCGACCCCGAGCGCGACCCAGCGCATCGCCCAGTCGACCTTCCACTGAAGCTTGGCCTTGCCGCCCAGGATCGACTGGGTGATCGTCTCGCCCTCATCGTCGAAGCGGATCAGGCCCGCCTCGGCGTCGACGACCTCGATCGGTACCTGAAGCACAATCCCGCTCTTCGGGCTGACGGGCAGCACCGGTGAATAGGTTTCCTGCCGTTCCTTGCGCAGCGTCGGCAGCATGATGTCCATGATTGCCTGATAATGGCGCAGGATGTCCTTCAAGGCCTCGTCAAACTGGCCGCCCTCATAGGCTTCGGTCGATGATCGGAAATCATAGTCGAAGCCGAAGCGGTCGAGAAATTCGCGCAGCATCGCATTATTGTGGTGCGCGAAGCTCTCGAACTTGCCGAACGGATCGGGGATCTTGGTCAGCGGCTTGCCGAGATGTGCGGCGAGCATGTCCTTGTTCGGGACGTTGTCGGGCACCTTGCGCAGCCCGTCCATGTCGTCGCTGAACGCGATCAGCCGGGTCGGGATGTCGGACAGTTCCCGATAGGCCTGGCGCACCATCGTCGTGCGCAGCACCTCGTTGAAGGTGCCGATATGCGGCAGGCCCGAAGGACCATAGCCGGTCTCGAACAGGATATGGCCCTTGGCCGGTGCGCCTTTCTCATAGCGCTTAAGCAGCTTGCGTGCCTCTTCATAAGGCCAGGCCTTGGAGACAAGCGCGGCGGCGCGCAGGGTTTCGGGGGTGATGCTGTCGGACATGATGGCGCCCCTGTAGCGGGAACGTCGCCTGAATTTAAAGGCCTTTGCTCTTTTATCCGTCATCCCAGCGAAAGCTGGGATCTCAGGCGGCTCTTGCTGCGACCCTTCTCCCGATCTCCTGAGACCCCAGCCTCCGCCGGGGTGACGAAAACTGTTGTGCACACTCCAGACGGTGGCCGGATTGCTGTTCCCCGATCGTTCCGCTCACCCTACATAGGATTCGATGCCCCTGACCCTCCCCTATCCCGCGCTCCACGCGACACATGGCGGTATCTGGATCGCGTCGCCCAACGGCGAGGTCCGCGGGATCGGGCGGGGCGAGGCGGCGGCGCGGGCTGCCGAGACACCGATGATCGTGCTCAATGCGACGGTAACCTCGGCGCGGCTGGGGGTCGCCGAGTTTTCGGGGCTCGACCTGCTCGAACTGTTCGCCTTCGTCCATCCCGCGCGCTTCGCGGTGCCGACTCCTGCGGGGCTCGCCCGCGCGCTCGCTCTTGCGCCGCCGATCGACGATGCCCGCGCACCCGCTTTCCTGATCGAGGCGGCGAAGGCATTGCTCCAGCGGATGGCCGAGCCTGAAGGCTGGGCCGAACGCGACGGTGCCTGGAACTTCGCCCAGTCGCTCGGGCGGTTGCGCTGGCCGTGGACGCCGCTGATCCGGCAGGTATTGCGCGAGCCGTCGCGCCCCGAACGCGGCCTGTTCGCCCGCCTGCCCGAATGGGACGAGGCAGGCGGGCGCCCCCAGCCGCGCAATGTCGAACTGGGCGAGGCCGAGACGCTGGACCGGCTCGCGCGGCTGGTGGGCGAAGGCGCCGAGGCGCGCGACGGCCAGAAACAATATGCCACCGCCAATGCCCGGGCCTTCGATCCGCGGCCGGGCGAGGGGCGCCCCAATCTCGTCCTCGCCGAAGCGGGGACCGGGATCGGCAAGACGCTCGGCTATCTCGCGCCCGCCTCGCTCTGGGCAGAGCAGGCCGGCGGCGCGGTGTGGATCTCGACCTATACCAAGGCGCTCCAGCGACAGCTCGACCATGAGACGCGGCGGGTATTCGCCGATCCGGTGGTGCGGCGCGAGAAGGTGGTCGTCCGCAAGGGCCGCGAAAATTATCTGTGCCTGCTCAACCTGGAGGATGCGCTGCAGGGCGGCTTCCAGAACCGCGCGGCGATCCTCGCCCAGCTGGTCGCGCGCTGGGCGATGTACAGCCGCGATGGCGACATGGTCGGCGGCGACCTGCCCGGCTGGCTGCCGACGCTTTTCCGCCGCGCTGGGGCGACCGCGCTGACCGACCGGCGCGGCGAGTGCGTCTATGCCGGCTGCCCGCACTACCGGAAATGCTTCATCGAGCGATCGGCGCGTGCTTCGGAAGGGGCCGACATCGTCATCGCCAATCATGCGCTGGTGATGATCCTGGCCCAGCGCCGTGCCGATGAAGGCCACCCGCTCGGCCGGATCATCTTCGACGAGGGCCATCATCTGTTCGATGCCGCGGACTCGACCTTCGCGGCGGCGCTGACGGGGCAGGAAGCGATCGAGCTCAGGCGCTGGATCATCGGCCCCGAGGCCAAGGCGCGCGGGCGCCGCCGCGGACTGGCCGCACGGCTGTCCGACGTGGCGAGCTATGACGAGGAAGGCGCCCTCGCGATCGAAGCGGCGAGCGCTGCCGCGACGCTCCTCCCCGCCGACGGCTGGCTAGGCCGGCTGGCCGAGAATCTGCCGATGGGCCCGGTCGAAAAGCTGCTCGCGGCGGTGCGTGCGACGGTGTTCGCCCGGGCGAACGCGCAGGATGCGGGCTACGGTCTCGAAACCGATGTCGGTGAGCCCGATCCCGCGCTGATCGACGCGGCCCAGCCGGCGATCGAGGCGCTGGAGGCGCTGGTGCGGCCGATGGCGCGGCTCAAGCAACGGCTGGCGGCAGTGATGGACGACGGGCCCGACTGGCTCGACGGCCAGGCGCGCGCAAGGATCGAGGGAGCGATCGCCGGGCTCAACCAGCGCGGCCAGCTTGCCGCCGCCTGGGTAAGGATGCTGGCACGGCTCGGCGGCCCGCTCGATCCCGATTTCGTCGACTGGCTCGCGGTCGACCGGATCGAGGGGCGCGAGCTCGATATCGGACTCCACCGCCATTGGCTCGATCCCGCCCGGCCGCTCGCCGAGACGGTGATCAAGCCCGCCCATGGCGTACTCGTCACCTCGGCAACCCTGCGCGATGGCGAGGACTGGACGATCGCTGATGCGCGCAGTGGGGTGCCCTATCTCGACCATGCGCCACGTCATGTCGCGGTGCCGAGCCCGTTCGATTATGCCAGCAGTGCCGAGGTGCTGGTGGTCACCGATCTCAAGCGTGGCGACGTCGCCCAGCTCGGCCAGGCCTATCACCGGCTGATCGCTGCGGCGGGGGGCGGCACGCTGGGCCTGTTCACCGCTATCTCGCGGCTGCGCGCGGTCCATGCCCGGATTGCCGACCGGCTCGCGCGCGACGGGCTGCCGCTCTACGCGCAGCATGTCGACCCGATCGACACCGGCACCCTGGTCGACATCTTCCGCGACGATCCGCACGCCTCGTTGCTCGGCACCGACGCGCTGCGCGACGGGGTCGATGTGCCCGGCGATTCGCTGCGCCTGGTGGTGATGGAGGGCATACCCTGGCCGCGCCCGACCGTACTCCATTCGGCGCGCAGGGCGGCGGGCGGCGGCACCGCGTTCGACGACCGGATCGTCCGAGCGCGGCTGCGCCAGGCGTTCGGGCGGCTGATCCGCAGCGCGCAGGATCGCGGCCATTTCGTGCTGCTCGGCGCCGCAACGCCGTCGCGGCTGCTCGATGCCTTTCCGGGCGGGGTGCCGGTGCTGCGCGTCACCCTTGACGAGGCGGTGGCACGGATCGCGGGCCAGAAAAATGGCGGCAACGCGGCGCTGCCCTCGCATGGCGCGCTTCCGGGTCTGACCAAAGGCTAGCGCGAAGACGACAGCGGTCTTCCTTCCGTCGCATCTTTCGGGCATTCACCCGAACCATGCTGCAGGAGGGCGCAAGAACGGTGAAGAAGCTGACGTTGCTGCGCCATGCCAAGTCGGGCTGGGACGATCCTGTCGCGCGCGACTTCGATCGCCCCCTCAACGGCCGGGGCCAGCGCGCCGCGCGCCGGATCGGCGAATATCTGCGCGCCGAAAAGATTCATTTCGATCATGTCGTCGCCTCGCCCGCGATCCGCGTTGTCGAGACGATCGAGCATATGGCCGACGGCACCGGCGAGACGATTGCCCCCGCATGGGACAAGCGGGTCTATCTCGCTTCCGCCGTTTCGCTGCTCGATGTCGTTCAGGAGGCCGATGACCGCTATGACAGCCTGCTGCTCGTCGGCCACAATCCGGGGCTGGAGGATCTGGTGCTGATGCTGGTGCCCGACAGCGCGACCGACGCAGCGCGCGACCAGATTGAAGAGAAGTTCCCGACCGCCGCAATCGCCGAGATCAGCTTTCCGGTCGACCGCTGGGAGGATGTCCGCCCCAATGGCGGTTCGCTGTCGCTGTTTGTCCGGCCGAGGGATCTCGATCCCGCGCTGGGGCCGGATAGCTAAGGCCGATTCTGACTCAATGCCTTGCCCACCTGGCGAGCGAGGCTTTGATCAATCCATATCCGTTGCCAGCGCCTCGACGAGCGATTCGCGAATCGCCAGCAGTTCGGCCCGCGCGGGCGAAGGGATGGCTGACTGATTTACCACCAGCACCGGTTGGGGCGCGATCGGCACAGGCGAGGACGGCGGCGATTCCGCAGGCGCGCCCTTCTGGGCGAGCAGCTTCTGGACGCCGCGAATCGTATAGCCCTGCTCGTTGAGCAGGCTGTGGATACGGCGCACGAGCGCGGCGTCGGCCGGCCGGTAATAGCGCCGGTTGCCCGCGCGCTGCAGCGGTCTGAGCTGCGGGAAACGCGTCTCCCAATAGCGCAGGATATGCTGCTGAATGCCCAGCTCGGCCGACAGCTCACCGATGGTACGGAAGGCGTCTTCGGCCTTTTCGCCGTCCGAAGTCATTGAATATGCGCCTTAATGTCCAGCGACAATCCGATCGCGCAGCATCTGGCTCGCCCGGAAAGTCAGCACGCGGCGCGGCGCGATCGGCACCTCTACACCGGTCTTGGGATTACGCCCCACCCGCTGCCCCTTTTCGCGCAGGATGAAGCTGCCGAACCCCGAAATCTTCACATTCTCGCCTTTGGCGAGCGCACTGCACATATGTTCGAGCACCGCTTCGACGACTGCCGCCGAATCGGCCCGCGACAAGCCGATCTCACGATGCACTTCCTCCGACAGATCCGCTCGCGTCAAAGTCCCCCGATCCAACGCCATACAGCCCCCCAAGCACGTTGAGTATCGGCCATCTTACGTTGGCTTCCGGGCGAATCAAAGCCGTTTTACAATGGCTTCTTCAGGGGGCTTCAATAGCGGATCGCAGCGGCGCCCCAGGTGAAGCCGCCGCCCATGGCTTCGAGCACCAGCAGGTCCCCCGGCTTGATCCGTCCGTCCCGCACCCCCGCGTCGAGCGCCAGCGGAACAGAGGCGGCCGAGGTGTTGGCGTGACGGTCCACCGTGATGATCACCCGCTCGGCGGCGAGGCCGAGCTTGCGGGCCGTAGCATCGAGGATGCGGCGATTGGCCTGATGCGGGACGACCCAGTCGATATCGGCGACGTCGAGACCGGCGGTCGTCATCACCTCGCGCAGGACCTCGGCCAGGTTGGTGACCGCGTGGCGGAAGACCTCCTGGCCCTTCATCCGCAGCTTGCCGACGGTCTGGGTGGTCGAGGGGCCGCCATCGACATAGAGGAGCTGATTGTGGCGGCCGTCGGCGTGGAGCTTCGCGGCAAGCACGCCGCGGTTGCCGCCTTCTTCCGCCTTCAGGATGGTCGCCCCGGCGCCATCGCCGAACAGCACGCAGGTGGTGCGGTCTTCCCAGTCGAGGATGCGGCTGAAGGTTTCCGCTCCGATGACGAGCGCATGATTCGCCGCGCCGCTGCGGATCATGCTGTCGGCGACGGTCAGCGCATAGAGGAAGCCCGAGCACACCGCCTGAACGTCAAACGCGACGCAGTCGTTGATCCCCAACGCGGCCTGCACCAGCGTCGCCGAGGCCGGGAAGGTCTGATCGGGGGTGGACGTCGCGAGGATGATCAGGTCGAGGTCGCCCGGCGCGATGCCGGCCGCCTCGATCGCCCTGCGCGCCGCGTCGGTCGCCAGAGTCGAGGTGGTCTCGCCTTCACCCGCGATATAGCGCATCCGGATTCCGGTACGCTCGACGATCCAGTCGTCGGAGGTGTCGACCGTTTCGGCAAGTTCGGCATTGGTGACGCAGCGGCGCGGCA
Organism: uncultured Sphingomonas sp.; assembly: GCA_947085315.1. GTDB lineage: Bacteria > Pseudomonadota > Alphaproteobacteria > Sphingomonadales > Sphingomonadaceae > Rhizorhabdus. The sequence goes on from CAMTVW010000002.1 coordinate 159,681, forward strand.
GCGCCGATCCGGTGCCGATGATGACGGCACGACGGGCGGAATTGATGGTCACGCTACGCCTTCTGTCTGAACCGCGCGGGCGCGGAAATGTTCAAGATCTTCGGTGATCCGCCGAGTGATGTCGTCGCGGGCGATCTTCATGGTGACCCCGATCGCGTTAGCGATTCCATTCGCGTCGGCGCCACCATGGCTTTTTACGACAAGGCCGTTGAGGCCGAGGAAGACCGCGCCATTATGATTGTTCGGATCGAGATGATGGCGCAGCAAGGTGAACGCGGGGCGCGACAGCAGGAAGCCGGCCTTGGAGCGCAGCGAGCTGGAAAAGGCGCGCTTGAGCAGATCGGTGATGAAGCGCGCGGTGCCCTCGATCGACTTGAGCGCGATATTGCCCGAGAAACCGTCACTGACGACGACATCGACCTCGCCGCGGCCGAGCCGGTCGGCCTCGATGAAGCCTTCGAAGCGCCATTCGCCGCTGGTCTGCTGACGCAGCATCGCGGCGGCTTCCTTGAGCTCGCCGGTGCCCTTCAACTCTTCGGTGCCGATGTTGAGCAGGCGGACGCGGGGCCGTTCAAGGTCAAAGGCGATGCGGGCATAAGCCGCGCCCATCACCGCGAACTGGACCAGGTTGCGGGCGTCACATTCGGTGTTCGCGCCCAGATCCAGCATGATGACGTCATTGTCGCCCAGCGTCGGCAGCATCGCTGCCAGTGCGGGCCGATCCACGCCCGGCATCGTGCGCAGCGCGACCTTGGCCATCGCCATCAGCGCGCCGGTATTGCCGGCAGAAACCGCAGCCCCAGCCTGACCCGACTTTACCGCCGCGATGGCCATCGCCATCGAACTGGTCTTCTTGCGGATGGCAACGCTGGGCTTGTCCGTGCCGTCCACGACCGTTTCGGCGTGGAAGACTTCGGACGCAGCGCGCAAATGGGGATGGTGGTGGAGCGCCGCCTTGATGCGTGCTTCGTCGCCGAACAGGGAGAAAAGCAGCCCGTCATGACGGCGACGGGCGAGCGCCACACCCGCCATCATCACGCGCACGCCTTCATCCCCGCCCATCGCGTCGATTGCGATTCGCGGCTGGCTGGACACCCTAGATCACCCCTTTGCGGAGATCGAACAGTCGTTACGCCCCGACGGCGACGATTTCACGACCGTTATAGTGGCCACAAGCATCGCACAGATTGTGCGGACGCTTGAGTTCGCCACAGTTGGAGCATTCCTGATAGGCTTCAACGCGCAGCGAATCATGGCTGCGGCGCATACCGCGCTTGGAGGGAGAAGTCTTGCGCTTGGGGACAGCCATGTCGGCACCTTATTCCATATACTAATCAGGTTGTGCGACTGGCCGGTATCCGAAAATCTGCCGACGCCAACGGCGCCGCAGACCCATGCGGCCCGGGTGATCGCGAAGCCCTGCGCCTATAGCGCTTTTTGTCGGAGGCGCAAGTGCTTCTTGCCCCTTTCGCCGGTGGCTCTAGGGTGCGCAACGCCGGATAAGGGGGATTTGACCATGTTGCTGCCGATCACGCTGACCTTCGCTGCCGCCTGCGCTTTGCTGAACCTGTGGCTCGCGATTCGCTGCGCCCGTTTCCGCATCAAGGACAAGATCATGCATGGCGATGCCGGCCATGCGCTGCTGGCGCGGCGGATGCGGGCGCACGCCAACTATATCGAATATACGCCGATCGTGCTGATTCTCTTTGCGCTGGTCGAACTGGCGGTCGGGGCGTCGCTGTGGCTGTGGATCGGCGCTCTTGTCTATGTGCTGGCGCGGGTCGCCCATGCGTTCGGGATGGATGCGGACAAGCCGACGGCTTGGCGCGCGGGCGGGGCGCTGCTGACCTGGGGCGTGATGGCCGCGATCGCGATCGCGGCGCTGGTGGTGGCCTATGGTGCGACGCGCGCGATGCCTGTGCCCCCGGCGCTCGCCGCACAGGCGTAACTACCCCGCCAGCACCGAGTCGGCGACGAAGGGGTTGGTGCGGCGTTCATGGGCGAAATTGCTCATCTGGCCATGGCCGGGGACGAAAGCGGTGTCCCCGCCCAGTGGCCAGAGCTTGCCGGTGATCGCATCGACCAGATGCTGATGATTGCCGCGCGGGAAGTCGGTGCGGCCGATCGATCCCTGAAACAGCACATCGCCCACGATCGCCAGCTTGCTGGGCGCATGGTGGAAGACGACATGGCCGGGTGTATGGCCGGGGCAATGATAGACATCCAGGGTGAGCTGGCCGACCGTCACCCGATCGCCATCGCCAAGCCAGCGATCCGGCTCGAAACTCTCGCCCGGCAGGCCCCAGCGCTCGCCATCCTGCGGCAGCCGCTCGATCCAGAAACGGGCATCCTCGTGCGGCCCCTCGATCGGGACATTGAGGTCGCGGGCCAGCACGCCCGCCTGCCCGCAATGGTCGATATGGCCATGGGTGACGAGAATCTTCTCGATCGTGACGCCCTGGTCGGCCGCTGCCTTCCTGAGCACCGGAAGGTCGCCGCCCGGATCGACAAAAGCGCCGCGCATGGTTTGCGTGCACCAGAAGAGCGTGCAGTTCTGCTGGAGCGGGGTGACGGGGATGAGGACGGCTTTGAGCGGCGGGGTTGTCATGATGCTGATGTGGCGAAGCCGCGCGCCCGGCGCAAGGCTCAGGCCTCGTCCATCGCCGCAAACGGTTCCGCCAGGCTGATGCTGTCCAGCACCTTGGCGGTTTCGTCGCGCACGCGCAGCATCACCCGATGCAGGCGACATTCCGATTCGGGCAGGCAGTTGGTGCAGCTTTCATGGGCGAAGCGGCTGGCGCAGGGGGTTAGGGCGAGCGATCCCCTGGTCAGGCGGACGATGTCGCCATAGCTGATGTCGACCGGCGCAAGCGCCAGCCAATAGCCTCCGTCCC
>CAMTVW010000003.1:0-235576 GCA_947085315.1 uncultured Sphingomonas sp.
CCATGGTCGCAGGAGCCGTAAACTCACCGCCACAGCAGGGCCTGCGGTTCGCTGTTGGGATGGCTACCCTTGGCCCTGCTGCCTCGGATGGTGACATTTCTAACTGGCGGAGAAAGTGACTTCTCTAAATGGCAGGAACATAGTTGGGGAGCGCCTTGTGCGCGCTCACCCCAACATCTCAATCAAAGCCTAAAAACGCCACCTGTTCAGCAAGCGGCGTTCGCTCACGCTCGAAATTGTTGACCGCGCTCACGGGATCGCGCCAGCCGATCGCGATGCCGCAGAACAGCATGACATCGTCAGCGAGGCCGAGATGGTCCTTAATCGTCCTTCCGTAGACGCCCATATATTCCTGTGGACAGCTGTCGAGGCCCTCGCCGCGCAGCAGCAGCATGATCGTTTGCAGCCACATGCCGACATCGGACCATTGCGGCTCTTTCATCAGCTTCGGGAAATGGCACAGCAGCAACACGGGCGCACCGAAGCTGAGCGTGTTGAGGCGCGTGAAGGTTTCACGGGCATCGGCCTGATCCCGGCCGATGCCCATCGCGCCATACATCGTCCCGCCCAGCGAGCGAAGCCGTGACTGATATTTCTCCAGCTGGCCCGGCGCGGAAAAGTCATATTCGAGCGGATCGTCGGGCTGACTCGCCAACAGGCGCTCCTGCAACGCGCGGAGCGGAGCACCGGTGAGGACGGTCGCCTCCCATGGCTGGAAGTTACAGCCCGACGGCGCCATGCGCGCCTGATCGAGCACGCGGTGGATCACCTCGAAAGGCACGGGCCTGTCGGTGAAGGCGCGGATCGAACGACGGCTGGCAACGGCTTCGGCAACATGCATATTCAACGTCTCCGCTTCGCTTTGGCCTCGCGACCGGCGCGGGCCTTGCGATATCGCCGATCGGAGCGAGGTCAAGCGCAAGCGGCGGTTATTTGCGCCCGAACAGCTTTTCGATGTCGCCATGGCCCAGCTTGATCCAGGTCGGTCGGCCATGGTTGCACTGGCCCGAATGCGGGGTCACCTCCATCTCGCGAAGCAAGGCATTCATCTCGGCGACCGAGAGCGTCCGCCCGGCGCGCACCGATCCGTGGCAGGCCATCGTTGCAGCGACATGGTCGAGCCGCTCCTTGAGCGACAGCGCACTATCATAGGCCGCGAGTTCGTCGGCCAGATCGACGACCAGCCCCTGCACGTCACCCTGCCCCAGCAACGCCGGGGTTGCGCGCACCAGCATCGCGCGCGGGCCGAAGCGTTCGAGCTCAAGCCCCATTTCGGTCAGTTCGCCGATCCGCGCTTCGAGCCGGTCGCACGCGGTCTCCTCAAGCTCGACCACCTCGGGCAGCAACAGCGCCTGCCGCGAAACCCCGCCATCGGCCATCGCGCGGCGCATCCGTTCGAGCACGAGCCGTTCATGCGCGGCATGCTGGTCGACGATGACCAACCCGTCCTCGGCCTCGGCGACGATATAGGTCGCCGCCACCTGGCCGCGCGCTACCCCCATCGGAAAGGCCTTATGCTCGGGCGGTGGCGCAAAGGCCGGCTCGCCACGCGCCATCGGCTGCGGGACGAAGTCCGACACCCGGTCCCATACACTCCCCTGCCCGTGGCGCGCCGCCTCCGCAGGGAAGGCGAAGCCGTTGGGGATCTTTGCCGATGACGGCCCCATCCCACCCGGCTGCCAGTTGCCGAGCGCGGCGGCCGAGGGGCGCTGCGCGCTGCGATGCCCGGCGGCGTCGAGCGCCGCGCGCAGGCCGCCGACGATCAGGCCGCGCACCAGCCCGGGATCACGGAAGCGCACCTCGGTCTTGGCGGGATGGACATTGACGTCGACCTGATCTCCGGGAAGCTCGACGAACAGCGCGACCAGCGGATGGCGGTCGCGCGCGAGCATGTCCTGATAGGCCGCGCGCAGCGCTCCGATCAGCAGCCGGTCCTTTACCGGGCGGCCGTTGACGAACAAATACTGGTGGTCGGCCACCCCGCGGTTGAAGGTGGGCAGTCCCGCGACCCCGGTCAGCACCACCGCTTCGCGGACATAGTCGATCGCGACGCTGTTGTCGGCGAGGTCACGGTCGGTGAGCGCCGCGACCCGCTCGGCGCGATCCTGACCCGGTGCCACCATGATCGAGCGGCGCCCGTCATGTTCGAGCGAAAAACCGATATCGGGCCGCGCCATGGCGAGCCGCTTGATGACATCGACGCAGGCCGCATATTCGGCGCGCGCCGAGCGCAGGAATTTGCGCCGGGCAGGTACCCGGGCGAACAGGCCGGAGACACGGATCCGCGTGCCCGGCGGCAGCGCGGCGGGCCCCTCCCCCACCAGATCGCCATGGTCGATGCGGCGGTACCAGCCATCGGCGCCGCGCACCCGGCTCTCGATGGTGAGATCGGCGACGCTGCCGATCGACGGCAGCGCCTCGCCCCGGAAGCCGAGCGTCGTTACCGCTTCGATCAGATCGTCGGGCAATTTAGAGGTTGCATGTCGCTCGAGCGCGAGCGCGATCTCCCCGGCTGCCATCCCGCACCCGTCATCGGTGACGTCAATCGAAGAAAGCCCACCTTCTGAGAGGCTTATCGATATGCGCGTCGAGCCCGCGTCGATCGCGTTCTCGACAAGCTCCTTGAGTGCGCTGGCCGGTCTTTCGACCACTTCACCCGCGGCGATGCGATTGACCAGATGTTCTGGCAGGCGGCGTATTGACATGGCTCTGGGTCTAGCCCAAGCGGCGGCCTTCCGCATCCCTTGATACGCACCGTATTTCCTTTGGCCTCAGGGTGATGCTAGCGATCAGTATTCCGGCCTGGGCGGGTCTAGAGAACGGACGAAAGCATGTTCTTCCAGCGTTATTTCAAGTTCATGTCGCACGATATGGCGATCGATCTCGGCACCGCGAACACCGTGGTCTATGTGCGCGGCCGCGGAATCGTCCTCAACGAACCGTCGGTGGTGGCGATCGAGACGATCAACGGGGTCAAGCGGGTCCGTGCGGTCGGCGACGACGCAAAGCTGATGATGGGCAAGACTCCCGGCTCGATCGAAGCGATCCGCCCGCTCCGTGACGGCGTGATCGCCGACATCGACGTCGCCGAGCAGATGATCAAGCACTTCATCCAGAAGGTTCATGGCCGCCGCACCTTCATGCGCTGGCCCGAAATCGTGATCTGCGTCCCTTCGGGCTCAACTTCGGTCGAACGCCGCGCGATTCGCGATGCGGCGTCGAACGCGGGTGCGAGCCAGGTGTGGCTGATCGAGGAGCCGATGGCGGCTGCGATCGGCGCGGGCATGCCGGTTACCGAACCGATCGGATCGATGGTTGTCGATATTGGCGGCGGCACCACCGAGGTCGCCGTGCTTTCGCTGCGCGGCCTCGCCTACACCACATCGGTACGCGTCGGCGGCGACAAGATGGACGAAGCGATCGGCTCCTATGTCCGCCGCAATCACAACCTGCTGATCGGTGAAGCCACTGCCGAGCGAATCAAGCAGGAAGTCGGTGTCGCCAAGATGCCCGCCGACGGCAAGGGCGAGACGATCCACATCAAGGGGCGCGACCTTGTCAACGGCGTGCCCAAGGAGATCACGATCACCCAGGCGCAGATCGCCGAGGCGCTGACCGAGCCAGTTTCCGCGATCGTCGAAGGGGTGCGCATCGCGCTTGAGAACACCGCGCCCGAACTCGCCGCCGACATCGTCGACCAGGGCATCGTCCTGACCGGCGGCGGCGCGCTGCTGACCGGTATCGACGATGTGCTGCGCGAAGCGACGGGCCTGCCGGTATCGATCGCCGACGATCCGCTCACCTGCGTGGCACTGGGCACTGGACGCGCGCTGGAAGATCCCATCTTCCGCGGCGTTCTCCAGACCGCCTGAGCGGCCCTGACCGGAAATGGCGGCGCCCCGGCACCGGCGTCGAGGCTTTTCCCGCCGGGTCCAATATGGCCTGTTCGCGGGCTATGTCATCGCGATCGCCGGGATGGTGCTCGCGGTGGGGCTGCTGCTCGTCGCCCGGCTCGACCCGCGCGCTTTCGGGACGTTGCGCGGGCTGGTCGTCGACGCCGGTGCGCTGTTCACCGGGATCGGCCGGTCTGGCGTCGATGCGGCGCATGACGCAAACGATGCCATATCGGCCTATTTCAATGCCGCGAGCCAGAATCGCGGACTAAGGGAAGAGCTGGCCCGTAATCGTCGTGCTCTCATTACCGCCAAGGTGATCGGCGCAGAGAATGCCCGGCTCAAGAAGCTCGCCCGGCTGACCGAGAACCTCCCCTCCCCGGTCGCCTCGGCGCGGCTGATCGGGTCCACCGCGACCGGCCAGCGCCGTTTCGCGACGCTATCGGCAGGGACCGCCTCGGGCATAAGGGTGGGCATGAGCGTGCGATCCCCCGAAGGATTGATCGGGCGGGTCCATGAAAGCGGAATCTTCGCTGCCCGGGTTCTGCTGCTGACCGACGGCGAAACTGCGGTGCCGGTCAGGATCGTGCGCAGCGGCGGCGCCGCGCTCGCCACCGGCCAGGGCGACGGGACGATGGAGATCCGCGGACTGATCGCCGGTGGACGGCCTTTTCGGCACGGCGACATCGCGGTGACCTCGGGTACCGGCGGTGTCTATGTCCCCAATATTCCGGTTGCCGTGGTAACGATCGTGCGCGGCGACCGGGCGATCGCGCGGCCGCTGGCCGACCCCGCCCGCGCCGATTTTGCCGCAGTCTACCCGATCTTCCAGATGCCGGCCGAAGATTCGCCGGCCCAGCCCAAGCCATGATCGTCGGCAAGGGCAACCCCTATATGGAGCGTCCGCCGCTGCGCGTGATGCTGGTCCCGATCCTCTCGACCCTTGCCGGATCGGCGATGACGCTGCTGCCGGTGATCGCCACCGAGCCGATCATTCCCCCGTTCGGGCTGATGTTCCTGCTGTCCTGGCGGCTGCTGCGGCCCGAAATGTGGCCCGCCTGGGCAGCACTTCCGCTGGGGCTCGCCGACGATCTGCTCAGCGGCAATTATCTGGGTACCGCGATGGTGCTGTGGACGGCGGCCTTTCTCGTCCTCGAATGGGCGGATCAGAACATCGCCTGGCGCGATGGCTGGATCGAATGGGCGATCGCATCGGCGGCGATGGTCGTGATTGCGATCGGCAGCTGGGCGCTGTCGCAACCTGCGGACAGCCATAGCGCGATCACGACGATCATGCCGCAGACGATCGGCGCGATCCTGACCATTCCGGTGGTGCTGCGCACTACCGCCGCGCTCGACAAATGGCGGCTGCGGCGATGAAGCGGGCGCGCATCATCACCGAGCAGAGCCAGGCATTCACCTTCACGCGCCGCGCCTTCGTGGTGAGCGCCGCGCAGGCGGCGGTCGGCACGGTGCTCGCCGCGCGCATGGCGTGGCTCTCGATCGCCCAGAACGAACGCTATACCAGCCTGTCCGAGAGCAATCGCGTCCAGTTGACCCTTGTCCCGCCACGCCGCGGCTGGGTGATCGACCGGTCGGGCAAGCCGATCGCGATCAACCGTACCACCTTCCGCGTCGACATCATCCCCGAACGGCTCAAGGACGCCGACGCCGTGCTCGGCCAGCTCCAGCAGCTGCTGGCGCTCACCAGCGACGACCTCGACCGGATCCGGGCCGACCTATCGAGGGCACGCGGCTATCAGCCCGTCCCGGTGGTCGAGAATATCGACTATGAGCAGTTCGCCGCGGTGAGCGTAAGACAGCCATCACTGCCCGGCGTGGCACCTGCGAGCGGCTATGGTCGCTATTATCCGGCGGGCGCAGCGGTCGCCCATCTGGTCGGCTATGTCGGCCCCGCCTCGGCCGCTGAATATGACAAGAGCCGCGACCCGCTATTGATTACACCTGGATTCAAGATCGGAAAGGAAGGTCTTGAACGCACGATGGAAAAATGGCTGCGCGGTCAACCCGGCGCCAAACGCAGCGAAGTCACCGCGCATGGCAAGGTTGTACGCGAGCTGACCACCCGGCCCGAAGTCGTCGGCAACGCGCTCCAGCTCACCATCGACGCCGGCCTCCAGCGCTACACCGCTTCGCGGTTGGGCAATGAAAGCGCCGCCGCGGTGATGGTGGATACCCGGACCGGCGGCATACTGGCGATGGCGTCGATGCCCGCCTATGATCCCAACAGCTTCTCGGATGGGATCAGCCATGCCGAATGGGGCCAGCTGTCGAACGACGATCATCTGCCGCTGACCAACAAGGTGATGCAGGGACTTTACCCGCCCGGATCGACCGTCAAGCCGATGGTGGCGCTCGCGCTGCTCGAAGCCGGGGTCGACCCGGGACAGACGGTCGCCTGCTCGGGGCGCTACCGGCTGGGCAATGCCTGGTTTCATTGCTGGCGGCGCGGCGGCCACGGCAGCGTCGACATGCACCGCGCAATCGCGGCGAGCTGCGATGTCTATTTCTACACGATGGCGCACCGGGTCGGTATCGATCCGATTGCGGCAATGGCCCGCAAGCTGGGGCTCGGCGAGGAATATGACCTGCCGATGCCTTCACAACGCTATGGCACGGTTCCCGACACCGCCTGGAAGGCGCGGCGCTTCGAGGGCGCGAAGTGGAACGGCTATGACACGCTCAACACGACGATCGGGCAGGGCTATATGCTCGCCAATCCGCTGCAGCTGGCGATGATGGCCGCCCGGATCGCCACCGGCACCTCGCTGGCGCCCCGGCTTATCGTCAACAAGCGCTATCCCCCGCAGGGCGCTCCGCTCGACGTCTCGCCCGACAATCTCCGGATCGTGCGCGAGGCGATGAGTGGTGTGGTCAACGGGCCGTTCGGTACCGGTTTTTCGGGTCGGTTGAATCTGGGCGACGATGTCCTGATGGGCGGGAAGACCGGCACGGCGCAGGTTCGCCGCATCACCATGGCGATGCGCCGCGCGGGCGGCGAGTTCGGCGGTTATGGCGTGCCATGGAAATATCGCGACCACGGCCTGTTCGTCGCCTTCGCGCCGGTTCACGACCCGCGTTACGCGGTGGCGGTGGTGATCGAGCATGGCATGCACGGCGCGTCCTGCGCGCCGATCGCGCGCGACATGATCACCTATCTTTATGATCGCAAGCGCGCCGAGGGACGGCTAGCCTTCCTCGAACAAGGCTGGGGCGGCACGATCGAGCAGCGAATGGCGAAGAAGGCCGACGCATGGGCGCATCGCAACGATCCGCCTCCGCGGCCCGCCGGGGACGGCAACACCAGCGACAGTGTGGCGGACACGCCCGAATGAGCCGTGATTCGATCATCCCGACGCCGCTGCGCGACCTGCCCTGGGGCCTGTTGTCGCTGGTCGTCGCGATCGGCGGCTTCGGCCTTGTCGTGCTCTACTCGGCGGCTGGCGGGAGCATCACGCCCTGGGCGCTGTCGCAGGGCATCCGCTTCACGATGTTCATCGCGCTTGCCATTCTGATCTCCTGGGCGGGCGAGGAGCGGCTGAAGATGGCGGCGATGCCGATCTACGTGGTGATCGTTCTGCTGCTGTTGTTCGTCGAGCTGTTCGGTTTCGTCGGCGGTGGCAGCCGGCGCTGGCTTGATCTGGGCTTCATCCGCCTGCAGCCATCGGAGCTCATGAAGCCCGTCATCGTCCTCGCGGTCGCCCGCTTCTACGATTTGCTGCCGGCCAGCGAGATCCGTCGCATCAGCGCGATCTGGCCTCCGGCGCTGCTGATCGGTATCCCGGCCGCACTGGTGCTGGTTCAGCCCGATCTGGGCACCGCGCTGATGATCTGTGCGGGTGGCATCACCGTCTGTTTCCTGGCCGGGCTACCGCTGCGGCTGTTCGGCGGCGCGGGACTGTTGCTCGCCGCGGCATTCCCGATCGCGCTGTCGCTGATGCACGGCTATCAGCGCGACCGGATCGAGATTTTCCTCAATCCCGAAAGCGACCCGCTCGGCACCGGATATCACATCATCCAGTCGAAGATCGCGATCGGATCGGGCGGGATCGGCGGCAAGGGCTTCCTTGCCGGCACCCAGAGCCATCTCGACTATCTGCCCGAGCGCCACACCGACTTCGTATTCGCAACGATGGCGGAAGAGTGGGGCCTGGCCGGCGGACTGCTGCTGATCCTGTTCTACATGCTGGTGATCCGATGGGGGATGCGCGTCGCGGGCCGCGCGCGCACCCGGTTCGCCCGGCTGACCGCGGCCGGCCTCGCCACCACGATCTTCTTCTACATGGCCATCAACCTGAGCATGGTGATGGGGCTTGCCCCCGTGGTTGGCATTCCGCTGCCGCTCGTTTCGTTCGGCGGTTCGGCGATGATGACCGTGCTGATCTGCCTGGGCATGCTGATGGCGATCGACCGCACCGCGCGCCGGCACTGAGATGGAAGCCCCCTCCCCGGCCGAGATCGACCATCTGATCGGCCTCTACCGGCGCGGCGATCATATCGGCGTGCTGACCGATGGCGCAGCACTTGCGGAGCGTTTTCCGGGGGCGCTGGCGGTTCATAACCTGCTCGGCGCGGCCAATGCGTCACTGGGGCGGTTCGAGACGGCGATAACCTGCTACCGCCGCGCGCTGATCGTCGATCCGGGCGCGGCGGCCCTCCACAACAATATCGGGGTGGCGCTGCGCGCATCGGGCCAGATCGAACCGGCCATCGCCAGCTATCGCAAGGCGCTGCTGCTCAGGCCAGACTATGCCGATGCCCATAATAATCTCGGCAATGCGCTGCAGCAGCTGGGACGGAGCGAGGAGGCGATCGCCAGCTTCCGGCTCGCGATTCGGCTGCAGCCCAACCATGTCGATGCGCTCTACAATCTGGCGAACATGGCCGCTGAGGCCGGTCGCTTCGAAGAGGCGATCGCCAGTTTTGATGAAGTTCTGGCATTGCGCCCCGATCATGCCGCAACCCGCGCGCACCGGCTCCACCAGCAGGCGCAGATCTGCGACTGGCCCGCAATCGAGGCCGACGCCGCGCTGATTCCGCAGCTCGGCGTCACGGGCGACAGCGTTTCGCCCTTTGCCCTGCTCGCGATCGACGATGATCCCGAACGCCACCGCATCCGCGCCGAAAAATACGTCTCCGACCTGTTCCGCGGCCCCGCGCGTGCCCCCTTCATCCCGACCGGCCAGCGCCCCGAACGTCTGCGGATCGGTTATTTCTCGGCCGATTTTCACAATCATGCGACGATGCTGTTGATGGCCGGGCTATTCGAGCAGCATGATCGCAGCCGCTTCGAAATCCATGCCTATTCCTACGGCCCCGATCGCGACGACGTGATGCGGCGGCGGCTTTGCGCGGCGATCGATCTGTTCCGCGATGTCCGCGCCCTTAGCGATCAGGAGATTGCCGAGATCGCCCGCGCTGACGGCGTCGACATCGCGGTCGACCTGAAGGGGCTCACCCATGGCGCCCGACCCGGAATCTTCGCGCAGGGCGCTGCCCCGCTCCAGCTCGGCTATCTCGGCTATCCGGGCCCCATCGGCGCGCCGTTCATCGACTATCTGATCGCCGACCGAACCGTGATCCCCGACAGCGAACGCGCGCATTATGGCGAGCATATCCTCTATCTGCGGCACAGCTATCAGGTGAACGACGATCGCCGCGCGATGGCGGCGGAAGCGCCGTCGCGCGCGGCGGCGGGCCTGCCCGAAACGGGCTTCGTCTTCAGCTGCTTCAACGCCAGCTACAAGATCGAACCGCTGGCGTTCGACATCTGGATGCGACTGCTCGCGCAGGTCGAGGGCAGCGTGCTCTGGTTGCTCGCCACCAACCCGCTCGCGGTTGGCCGGCTACGCGCCGAGGCGACGAAGCGCGGCATCGCGCCGGAGCGGCTTGTCTTCGCCGATCCGCTGCCCGCCGCCGAGCATCTCGCGCGGCTCAGCCTCGCCGACCTGTTCCTCGATACGTTCAGCTGCAATGCGCATACCACCGCGAGCGATGCGCTCTGGGCCGGGCTCCCGCTGCTGACCCTGCCCGGCCGCAGCTTTGCCGCGCGGGTCGGCGCCAGCCTGCTCGAAGCTATCGGCCTGCCCGAGCTGATAGCGCGTTCGCACGACGACTATCAGGCGCTCGCCATCGGCCTTGCCCGCGATCCCGCGAGGCTGCAGGGCATCCGTGCCCGATTGGCCGCGAACCGGCGCAAGCGCCCGCTGTTCCGGACCGATCTGACGACCGCCCAGATCGAGCGCGCCTATGAGGCGGTCCATGCCCGCTGGCGCGCAGGCAAGCCTCCGGCCGACATAGACATCGCCCGCATGGCACCGTCGCGCGGCCCAAGATCGGGCTGAGTGGACAGCGGTCAAAAATTTCACTCCAGACGGTTTACATCGCGGCCAAGCCGATGCTAAGGGCGCGCCTCCACGACGGGAGCGACCATCTCCCATCCGCCGGAATGTGGACGCATAGCTCAGTTGGTAGAGCAGCTGACTCTTAATCAGCGGGTCCTTGGTTCGAGCCCAAGTGCGTCCACCAACCCACAATCCGCTGTTGATTTTCCCGGAGTGCGCACGTCGATAGACGCCGCCGCGTACATTGATCCACCACTGGGCGATCCAGGCAGTTCGTTTGCGACCGGACGATCTGGCATCGGCGCGGGCTCGTGTGACGTCGGTCACCGCGCTTTTGCGGCGATTCGCCTAGCAACCTTGCGGGGGCTTGCTGTTGGAGGCATCCGTGGGCGAGCTGAATTTCCAGGCGGACGTGGTGCTGTTGTTCGCCTTTGCGCTGATCTTTTGGGTGGCCGTCGACCGGCTCGTCTTGCGGCGGCTGTTTGCCCGCATGCGGCGGGAGCGAGGCTTCCGCATTCGCCGGCCGTCCCGGCAAGTCGATCGCCATCAACGCCTCCAGCGCGGCTTCCGCTATTGACCATCGCGCGCTGACGGCAATGCGCGCTGGAAACCGCATCACCGGGCAGATTGTCCACCGAGCTGTTGCTCAATGGCCGCATCCCTCTGAAAATGCTTGGGCACCCTATCGTTCGATGGGTTGAGATGCGGAGCGCTTAGCCTCTCAACCGCCGCTGATCGACGGGTAACCCGCCGACGGACATTTTGGCCAATCACACGGGATACGTCCAGCGGACGACAGTCTCGTCGGGCCGATAACTGATTTCGGAGAGTGTGCGCTCATGACTATCTATTCTTGCAAGACCCTGTTGCTGGCCACGGCGTCCCTGATCGCCCTGCCGGCCTTTGCTCAGGAAGCCGCCCCGCCGCCGCCGCCAGTCGATGCCGAGATCGCCACCAGCGAGATCGTCGTCACCGCACGCCGCCGTGAAGAACGGCTGCAGGACGTGCCGGTATCGGTCACCGCCTTTTCTGCAGAGAAGCTGGAACGCAGCAACGTCCAGACAGCGACCGACCTGAAGAACATCACCCCTGGCTTCACCTTCGCCGCGGAAGGCGGCAAGGATACGATGGCGCTGACCCTGCGCGGCATCGGCAATCTGCCGCTGGGCGAGGGCACACCGGGCGTCGTTATCTATGTCAACAACGTGGCGCTGCCCTCGGTCGGGTCGAACGTCCCCACCTATGACGTGGCTGGTGTCCAGGTTCTGAAGGGCCCGCAGGGCACGCTGTTCGGCAAGAACACGCTGGGCGGTGCGGTGCTGTTCAGCACGCAGGAGCCGACCTACAATATCGGCGGCTATGTGCAGGGCACCTATGGCCGTTATGACCGCCGCGAAATCGAGGGCGCGATCAACCTGCCCATCATCGAGGATAAGGTTGCGCTGCGCGTGGCCGGTCAGATGCGCCGTCAGGATCCGCGCATGAAGGCGCTGGACAGCGGTCCGGGCTTTGACGACATCCATCAGGACAGCTTCCGCGTATCGCTGCTGCTGGAGCCGACCGACTGGATCCGCAGCCTTACCGTCTATGACTATTCAAAGGCGGACGAACTGGCCGGCGGCCTGAACCTCATCCGGCAGAACTTCCCGATCGGCGCGGTGTTCGGTCCCGCGCTTGCCGCGCTTGACCCGCAGATCCAGGCGCAGATCGCGCTTCAGCGTGCGAATGAATATGCCGCGTTCGATGGTGGCATCAACGGCGGCTATGCCGACCGCAAGCAGCAGTCGATCATCAACAACACGTCGGCAACGCTGGGCAACTTCACGCTGCGCAACATCTTCGGTTTCCGCAAGAACCTCAGCAATCAGCTGATCAACACGGGAGCGACCAACCTGGTTCTGCCCGTCGCGCCGGGGGTCAACCTGCCCTTCACCCTCTTCACGGCATCGCAGCTGACGCAGCGCAAATATCTGAGCGACGAGTTCCAGATCCTCGGCGACTTCGGCGACTTCAACTTCATCGTCGGAGCCTATTACAACAAGGACCAGTCCTATGGTCCGGCGGGCTCGCAGTTCACCGCCTTCTCGGTCGGTGCCGTTCCCGCCCCGCCGATCACCGCCCATGTCACCAACACCAACAAGGCGCTGTTCGGGCAGATCGGCTATGACATCACCGATCAGCTGACCTTGAACGCCGGGCTTCGCTACAGCTGGGATCGGGTCAGCTCGTGCGGCGGCGCGATCGGCACGGCTTATGCCACCGACGGCGTGTGCCGCATCCAGGCGGCGACCGGTGCCACCGACGGCGTGGGCATCGTCAAGAACAGCGGCAAGGCGCCGAGCTGGACGCTGGGGGTCGATTACAAGGTGGAGCCCAACTGGCTGCTCTACGCCGTGAGCCGCCGTGGCTATCGCGGTGCCAACGTCAACACCCCGCTGTTCGAATCGCCCTTCACGACCGGCGGCCGCAATCCCGCCTGCGTGTTCGGTGCGGGCGTGTGCCCCGATCTGCGTCCGTTCCAGACGACCGACAAGGAGACCGTGACCGACGTCGAACTGGGTTCGAAGGCCAGTTTCCGCGCCGGCGGCGCGCGCGGGCATTTCAATATTTCGGCCTATTATGCGAAATACAAGAATGCGCTGCAGTTCCTGAACGTCACCGGCGTGGTGCCGAACGGTGCACCGGACACCCCAACCAACACCGCGTTCGGAGCCAACATCTCCGACCAGACGATCACCGGTGTCGAGTTCGAGGCGAGCGTCAGCCCGACCCGCAACTTCACCGCGTCGTTCAACGGCGCGGTCACCAAGGTGAAGATCAACAAGGTTTCGTTGCCGACCAACCTGCCGGCGGGCGTGGCCTTCTCGCCGAACAACATCAACAAGTTCTCGCCGACTTTCTCGGGCACGTTCAGCCTGAGCTGGACCTTGCCGGTCCGTCCGCTGGACGGCGCGGTATCGCTGGATACCGACCTGTTCACCACCGCCGATTTCGGTGGCCAGAATGGCGAGAAGCTTCCGGGATATAACCTCCTCAACGCCCAGCTCGCCTGGCGGAACATCGGCGGTACCGGCCTCGACCTGGCGGCATTCCTGAAGAACGCGCTCAATGAGCGCTACTATTCCGGCGCGAGCGTGTTGCTGCTCTCCTTCCCGATCAGCTCGGCCTATCTGGGCGAGCCGCGGACGTGGGGCCTGAAGGCGCGCTACAGCTTCTGATCCACGCCAATGCCAGAATGAAAAGGGGGGAGTCGGCATTGCCGGCTCCCCCTATTCATTTGAAGACAGTCATCTCGCGCCGCGAAGCGGCGGCGGCGTGGATGCCTCAGGCCGGAACCTTCGCCAGCATGTCGCGAACCGCATCGACCGCCTGAGCGGCCTTGTCGCCATCGGGGCCGCCGCCCTGCGCCATGTCGGGCCGGCCGCCGCCGCCCTGCCCGCCAAGCGCCGCGACGGCCGCCTTGACGAGCTCGACCGCGCTGATCCGGTCGACGAGATCGGCGGACACACCAGCGGCAACGCTCGCCCGGCCCTCATTCACCGCGACGATTACCGACACGCCCGAGCCGAGCTGCGCCTTGGCGTCGTCGACCAGCCCGCGCAGCCCCTTGGGGTCGAGCCCTTCGACGACCTGCGGCAGGAACTTCACCCCGGCGACATCCTCCGGCCCGGCGGCTTCGGCCCTGGCGGTGCCTCGGCCCAGCGCGAGCGCCTTCTTCGCCTCGGCCAGCTCGCGTTCGAGCTTGCGGCGTTCCTCGACCAGCGCGGCGATCCGCGCGGGAACATCATCGGGCGCGGTCTTCAGCGCGGCGGCGGCTTCCTTCAGTCGTTCGTCGCGCTGGGTCAGCCACAGCCGGGCGGCCTCGCCGGTCAGCGCCTCGATCCGGCGCACGCCGCTTGAAACCGCGCTTTCCGATACGATCTTGAGCAGCGCGATATCGCCCAGCGCCGAGACATGCGTTCCCCCGCACAACTCGACCGAATAGCTGTTGGCATCAGCGCGCCCCATCGACAGGACGCGGACCTCGTCGCCATATTTCTCGCCGAACAGCGCCATCGCGCCGGCCTCGATAGCGGCGTCGGGGGTCATCAGCCGGGTGCTGACAAGGGCATTCTCGCGGATATGCCGGTTCACTTCGGCCTCGACCGCCGCAATGTCTTCTTGTGTCAGCGCCTTCTGGTGCGAGAAGTCGAAGCGGAAACGGTCGGCGGCGACAAGGCTGCCCTTCTGGGTGACATGACCACCCAGGCGGTTGCGGAGCGCGGCGTGGAGCAGATGGGTCGCTGAGTGATTGGCGCGGATCTGCGATCGGCGCTCGCCGTCAACGATCAGGTGGAGCGCATCGCCGGTCCTGACCGTGCCCGCGACCACCCTGCCCCGGTGCGCGTGGAGGCGGCCGAGCGGCTTGCCGGTGTCGCTGACCACGATTTCCAGGCCATTGTCGCCGGTGATCCGGCCGGCATCGCCCATCTGGCCACCGCTTTCTCCGTAAAATGGCGTCTGGTTGATGATCAGGACCACGGCATCGCCCACGCCCGCGCTGTCGATGCGCTTGCCGTCTTTTACGATCGCGAGCAACTGGCCTTCGCCTTCCTCGCTGACATAGCCGGTGAACTCGGTGCTGCCATGTTCCTCGGCAATGTCGAACCAGATGTCGTCCGAAGCCTTGTCGCCCGACCCCTTCCATGCAGCGCGCGCGGCCTTCTTCTGCTCGGCCATCGCGGCGTGGAACCCGGCGCGATCGACGGCAATATCCTGCGCGCGCAGTGCATCCTCGGTCAGATCATAGGGAAAGCCGAACGTGTCGTAGAGCTTGAACGCGACCGCGCCTGGCAGGACGTCGCCCGCCTTCATGCTGCCGGTCGCCTCGTCGAGCAGGCGCAGGCCGTTGGCGAGCGTCTGGCGAAAGCGGGTCTCCTCCAGCTTCAGCGTCTCCTCGATCAGCGGCTGCGCGCGCACGAGTTCAGGGTAGGCGGCGCCCATTTCGGCGACCAGGCTCGGCACCAGACGGTGCATCAGTGGTTCGGCGGCACCGAGCAGATGGGCGTGGCGCATCGCGCGGCGCATGATCCGGCGCAGCACATAGCCGCGCCCCTCATTGGCGGGCAGTACCCCGTCGGCGACCAGAAAGCCCGCAGCGCGCAGATGATCGGCGATCACCCGATGCGACGCCTTGTTCGCGCCATCGGTCACGGTCTTCGTGAACTCGCCCGACGCCGCGATCAGCGCCCTGAAGGTGTCGGTGTCGTAATTGTCATGAACGCCCTGAAGCACCGCGGCGATACGCTCCAGTCCCATCCCCGTGTCGATCGACGGCCTGGGCAGGTCGATGCGGGCTTCCTTGTCGACCTGCTCATATTGCATGAAGACGAGGTTCCAAATCTCGACGAAGCGGTCGCCATCCTCATCGGGGCTGCCCGGAGGACCGCCGGGAATATGCGCACCATGATCGTAGAAGATCTCCGAACAGGGGCCGCACGGCCCGGTATCGCCCATCGACCAGAAATTGTCCGAGGTGGCGATGCGGATGATCCGGCTCTCGGGGATGCCGATCTTGCGCCACAGATCATAGGCTTCGTCGTCGGTGTGATAGACGGTGACGGTCAGCTTGTCGGCGGGGATGCCCCAGGTACCGGTCAGCAGGCTCCACGCCAGCGAAATCGCGCGTTCCTTGAAATAGTCGCCGAACGAGAAATTGCCGAGCATCTCGAAAAAGGTGTGGTGGCGCGCGGTATAGCCGACATTGTCGAGGTCGTTGTGCTTGCCCCCCGCGCGCACGCACTTCTGCGACGAGGCCGCGGTCGAATAGGGCCGGGTTTCGAGCCCGGTGAAGACATTCTTGAACGGCACCATGCCCGCATTGACGAACATCAGGGTCGGATCGTTATGCGGCACCAGCGGCGCGGAAGGCACCGGTTGATGCCCCTCCTTCGCGAAATGATCGAGGAATGCGCGGCGGATGTCGTTGGTCGAGGTCATGCCGCCGACTTAGGCGAGCGAGGGCCGCTTCTCAAGCGGGTTGGCATGTCGATGCCTCAACACTCTCTGCTCGTTACCCCCGAGCTTGACCCGGAGCCCAGCTTACTCGCATCCAGGCATCATGGATCGCGGACGACAAGGCGGCTTGACCCAGCCGATCGTCTGACCCGTTAACCATGTCGCGAAACACCCATCTACCTTGACTCCGGTCCAAACACTCAAGGCCGGGTGACAACAGGTTGGAATAGCATCTTACGCATAGGCATAGGGCCCACCCTTCTCCAGCGCCGCCTGATAGGCCGGCCTCGTGTGGATGCGGTCGAGCCAGGCGGTGATGTTGGGGCGTTTGCCGTCGAGTTTCAGGCGCTGGCGTGCAGCTTCGAGGGGGAAGCTCATCATGATGTCGGCGGCGCTGAATTCGGCGCCCGCGAACCAGGGGCGCTGGCTGAGTTCGCTTTCGACATAGTCGATATGGGTCATCGCGAAGCGGGTGACGAAGCCTTTGGCGGGCCATCCGAACGGGCCCAGCTTGCCGATCACCATGTGCAGCAGCAGCGGCGGCATCAGCGAGCCTTCGGCATAATCGAGGAAATAGCGCCAGCGCAGCGTGCCATCGGCGTCCTCGGGCGGGCCGAGCTTGCCATGCGTGAGCGCAACCAGATATTCGATGATCGTCGCGGTCTCGGCTACGATACGGCCATCATGCTCGACCACGGGCGACTTGCCGAGCGGATGCACCGCCTTCAGCTCGGGCGGGGCGAGCATCGTCTTCCGGTCACGCTCGTAGCGCTTGACCACATAGGGAAGGCCGAGTTCCTCGATCAGCCAGAGCACACGCTGCGAGCGTGAGTTTTCGAGATGATGGACGGTGATCGTCAAAGCCGCGGCTCCCGTCGAGAAAGCCGGGACGCCGCCCCCGTCAGCCCGGCTCGTTCACATAGACTGCGAGTTCGTTACCCGAAGGCTCGCGGAAGTGGAAGCGGCGGCCGCCGGGAAAGGCGAAAATCGGGCGGGTGACGATCCCGCCCGCCGCCTCGACCGCTGCGAGGGTGGCTTCGAGATCATCGGCCTCGATCACCGCGAGCGGCGCGGCGGTGGTGTCGTTCGCATCGCCGTTGAGGCCTATATCGCTCGTCCCGCCCGCGCCCGCGCCGAGGGTTGCGGCATAATCGGGTCCGAAGGCGGTCAGCGACCAGCCAAAGGCCTGTTCGAAGAAGGCCTTGCTGCCGGCGGTGTCGCCGACCGGCAGCTCGAAATAGTTGAGGCGTGCGGGCATGGCGGTTCTCCCGTTAGGCCGTCATCCCAGCGAAAGCTGGGATCTCCCTGTCTCTTCAGCGCGTCAGCGCGATCGCTTGCCGCACGAAGAAAAAGGAGATTCCAGCTTTCGCTGGAATGACGGTGGATGGCTAAACACCTGTATCAGGCGTCGTCTTCCTCGGATGGCCCGGCCATCAGCGCCTCGCCGACATCGTCGGACTTGCCGCGGATCGCGGCTTCGAGCTTGGCCGCGAGTTCGGGATGCTCGCGCAGGAAGATCTTGGCGTTCTCGCGGCCCTGGCCGATGCGGACCGAGTCATAGCTGAACCAGGCGCCCGACTTTTCGACGAAGCCGGCCTTGACGCCGAGATCGATCAGCTCGCCGACCTTGGAAATGCCCTCGCCATACATGATGTCGAACTCGACCTGCTTGAACGGCGGCGCGACCTTGTTCTTGACGACCTTCACCCGGGTCGCGTTGCCGACGACATCGTCACGATCCTTGATCGCGCCGGTGCGGCGGATGTCGAGCCGGACCGAGGCATAGAATTTCAGCGCGTTGCCGCCGGTCGTCGTCTCGGGCGAGCCGTACATCACGCCGATCTTCATGCGGATCTGGTTGATGAAGATGACGAGGCACTTCGAGCGGCTGATCGAGCCGGTGATCTTGCGCAGCGCCTGGCTCATGAGACGGGCCTGGAGGCCGACATGGCTGTCGCCCATCTCACCCTCGATCTCGGCGCGGGGCACAAGTGCCGCGACCGAATCGATCACCAGCACGTCGATCGCGTTCGAGCGGACGAGCGTGTCGGCGATTTCGAGCGCCTGTTCGCCGGTGTCGGGCTGCGAGATGATCAGCTCGTCGATGTTGACGCCGAGCTTCTTGGCATAGACCGGGTCGAGCGCATGCTCGGCATCGATGAACGCGGCGGTGCCGCCGATCTTCTGCGTCTCGGCGATGGCGTGGAGCGCCAGCGTCGTCTTGCCCGAGCTTTCCGGCCCGAAGATCTCGACGACGCGCCCCTTGGGCAGGCCGCCAATCCCCAGCGCGATGTCGAGCCCGAGCGAACCCGACGAGATCGCCTCGACCTGCATCGTCTCGCGGCTGCCCAGCTTCATCGCGGAGCCCTTGCCGAAGGCGCGGTCGATCTGCGCCAGCGCGGCTTCAAGGGCCTTCTGCCTATCCATATTCGATGCGTCCTTCTCGGATCCGATGAGCTTCAACTGCGCGGACATGTGCGTTCACTCCCTCGTAGATCGGGCGACCCGAACCTTCAAACTGGAACTTACGTACATGGAATGTTCCGAGAGAACAAGGGGTGAACTTACACCTTTTGTTCCTGTCGGACGGAGCGCTAAAGTGACGGATTCCCGGGTGCATGGGGTTGTGTGTCGGAATTTTAATTTTTCGGTTGGTCGTTCCCCCGCCCGATGGGCAGAGACTCGCCGGCCGGAAGTGGGTGACTGGCACAAAAGCGGAACAAAATCCACCGCCATGATCAGCCCGATCTCTCCGCCGTGTCGGTCCGCGCATGTTCGGCCAGCGCCTCGCGCGCCGCCTGCCCGATCTGCTGCACCGAGAAGGGCTTGGGCAGGAAACCGATATTGTCGAGGTCGATCGACTTGCGCAGCTGCTCCTCGGCATAGCCCGACATGAAGATGATCGGCAGATCGGGCCGCTTCTCGCGCGCGGCGCGGGCCATGGTCGGGCCGTCCATCGTCGGCATCACGACGTCGGAGATGACAAGGTCGATCGTCACCGCGCTATCCTCGAGCATCTCCAGCCCTTCCTCGCCATTGGTCGCGGTGAGGATCTTGTAGCCCTGCCGTGCGAGCGCGCGTTCGGCGACCGCGCGGACCATCGCCTCGTCCTCGACCAGCAGGATCGTGCCGGTGCCCCACAGTTCGGTGCTCACCTCCTTCACCGGCAATTTGACGGTCGCCACATGCGCGGGGGCCTCATGGACCGGCAGGTAGATGGTGAAGCTGGTCCCCTTCCCCAGCTCGCTGTCGGCGAAGATGAAGCCGCCGGTCTGCTTGACGATGCCATAGACGGTCGAGAGGCCGAGGCCCGTGCCCTTGCCGACTTCCTTGGTGGTGAAGAAGGGTTCGAAGATCTTGTTGAGATTTTCCTGCGGGATGCCGCTGCCGGTGTCGATCACCTTCATCGCGGTATATTCGGTGACGGGCATTATCTCGATGCCGAGGCGGCGGACGTCGGCCTGCGACACCGCATAAGTCTGAATGGTGAGCGTGCCGCCTTCGACCATCGCGTCGCGCGCGTTGACCGCGAGATTGACGATCACCTGTTCGAGCTGGCCGGGGTCGGCGCGCACGGTGCCGAGGCTGCGGCCATGACTGACCTCGAGTCGGACGGTCTCGCCCAGCAGCCGCTTGAGCAGATTCGAGATTTCCGAGATGACGTCGGGGATCTGGAGGATCTGCGGACGCAGCGTCTGCTGTCGCGAAAAGGCGAGCAGCTGGCGGGTCAGCGCCGCCGCGCGGTTCGAGTTGTGCTTGATCTGCTGGATGTCGTCATAATCGCTGTCGCCGGGGATGTGGCGCATCGTCATCAGGTCGCAATGCCCGATGATCGCGGTGAGGATATTATTGAAATCATGCGCGACGCCGCCGGCAAGCTGGCCCACCGCCTGCATCTTCATCGCCTGCGCGACCTGCCGCTTGAGCTTCGATTCCTCGCTATTGTCCTTCAGGCTGAGCAGCACCGACGCTGCACCCAGCCCCTTCGCGGCGGCGATGGTCAGCGAGACATTCTCCTCGGACCGGGCCTTGAGCCGCACAGACAGGTCGCTGGCCGATCCCCGCCCGGCAGAGAAGCGGCGCACCGCGTCCGACACCGCCGCCTTGTCCTCCTCGACGACAAGGTCGCTCGGATAGACGATCGTCGCGTCGGGGCCGAGCCCGGCGGCACGACGAAACGGCCCGTTCATGAACAGCACGCGGCCGTCGCGCTCGGCCACGGCAAGACCCAGCGGAAGCATGCCGAGCAGCGCATGAAGGTCGCCGGTCGCCACCGCCCGCGCCTCCGCTGCGTAAGACGGCTCGTCGAGCATCAGGAAGAGGGTCGCGTCGGCGCGCCCCTTGTCGTCGAGCGGCACCTGGATCAGCCGGATCGAATCGGCGCTGACCGGGTCCGCGGCCAGGCGGATCAGTTCGCCATCGCTGCGCAGCAGTTCGGCGAGCGCCCAGCCCGATGTCGGCGCGTCGGCACCGCCCAGAGCGCGCTGCAGGAAGACCCGGTTGGCGCCTATGCCGATGCCATTGGCGTCGACCAGCGCCACCATCACCCCGGCACTGCCTATGCGGCGCCCGATGTCCCCTGAGAACAGCTCGAGGATGAAGCCGACATTGTCGAGCTGGCCCGACCGCCGGAACCGCCAGACGAGATGGCCGTCCTGATTGCCCGCGCGGCGAACGACGACGTCGACCAGCCCCCGATCGGTCGCCAGCTTCGAGATCTCGGCGCGGCCGTCGCGCCGCGCGATCGCCGCCGCCGCGCCCAGCTGCATGTGAACCCCCGCCGACAGCGGCAGCGCGGGCGGCGTCGGCAGTCCGCCGAACCATGTTTCATATTGCCGGTTCGCGCAGACCAGTTCGCGATTCGGCCCGGTGATCGCGATGCCGGTATCCGAATCCTCGATGCAGCCCAGCACAAGCCCAAGGTCGACCTGCCGCACGGGGCGGACATGGATCTGCGCGCGGATCATCGCGACCAGCAGGATCATGCCGATCCCCAGGCAAAAGGCGAGCATGAACAGACCCGCGACCATCAGATTGTCGGTCGCCCCCCAGATCATCCCCGCCATGCCGACCGAAGCGATCAGGGTCAGCACGCCGAGCATGATGTTGAGCAGAAAGCGTCCGGAACTCGCGGACATCGGGGCAGTGGGAAACAGGGTGGCCATCCCCGGCTTGTCGTCCCGGGGGTGGCATGGCGTCAAGCCGGGCCAACACCCTCCCCACGCTGCGCGTAGGGAGGACCTGCTGATCAACGATGCCAACGGGTCGGGATGCGCCAGCGACCGGCGTCATTTCCGCTTCCGCGGGACTGACGGTGCGCGCCTCACCAGATCCGGATTCGCTCCGCAGGCGACAGATACAGCCTGTCGCCTTCCTTCACGCCGAAGGCCGGGTAGAAGGGATCGAGGTTGCGGACGACCCAGCTGCGCTGGGTCGAGGGGGAATGCGGATCGGTCAGCAGCCGCTGCCGCAAATTGGCCTCGCGATAGTTGCGGCGCCAGACCTGCGCCCAGCCCAGATAGAAGCGCTGGTCACCTGTCGTTCCGTCGAGCAGCGGCGCCTTCCGGCCGTTCAGCGATATCTGATAGGCTTCATAGGCGACGGTCAGGCCCGCCAGGTCGGCGATATTCTCGCCCTGGGTCAGCGCGCCCTGGACGTGGAGGCCGGGCAGCGGCTCATAGCCGTCATATTGCTTGACGATCTGGCTGGTCAGCGCGTTGAAATTCCTGACATCGTCGGCGGTCCACCAGTCGGCAAGCCGGCCGTTGACGTCATATTTGGCGCCCTGATCGTCGAAATGATGGCTGATCTCATGCCCGATCACCGCGCCGATCCCGCCATAGTTGACCGCCGGATCGGCGTGCGGATCGAAAAAGGGCGGCTGCAGGATCGCCGCCGGAAAGACGATCTCGTTCATGCCGAAATTGGCGTAGGCGTTGATCTCCATCGGCGTCATCTGCCACTCGGTGCGGTCGATCGGCTTGCCGAGCTTGTCGAGATTGCGCTGCCATTCGAAGTCATTGGCCCGCATCACATTGCCCAGCAGGTCACCGCGTTTCACGGTGAGGCCCGCATAATCGCGCCACTTCGTCGGATAGCCGATTTTCGGCATGAACGCGGCGAGCTTGGCGCGGGCCTTCACCCTGGTTTCAGGCGCCATCCAGCTGAGCCCGTCGATCCGCTTGCCCATCGCGGCGATGACGTTGCGGACCAGATCGTCGGCGGCGGCCTTGGTCTCGGGCGTGAAGTGCAGCTTCACATATTCCCGCCCCAGATCCTCGCCGATCAGATTCTTGACCAGCGTCACGCCGCGCTTCCAGCGCTCCTGATTTTGCGGCGTGCCGGACAGCACGCCCTGATTGAAGGCGAACTCGGCCTCGACGAACGGCTTCGACAGATAGGGCGCCTCGGCGTTGATCGTCGCTACCAGCAGATAGTCCTTCAGCACCCCGATCGGCGCGGCTTCAAAGGCGCTGGCCATCCCGGCGAATGCACTCGGCTGCGCGACCAGGATCGCCTGCCGGTCGATCCCGCCGGCCTTGAGATAGGCGCTCCAGTCGAAGCCCGGCGCGTTCTTCGCGAAATCGGCGATCTGCCATTTATTGTAGATCTTGTCGCGATCGCGCGAGTCGACCCGCGTCCACTGGACCTGCGCAAGCCGCGTCTCGAGTGCCAGGATCTGCGCCGCGCGCTGGTCGGCCTGCGCCTCGCCCGCCAGCGTCAGCAGTCGCGCGACATAAGCCTGATAGTCGGCGCGGGCCTTCACCATCGCGCCGTCGGTCTTCAGATAATAGTCGCGGTCGGGCAGGCCCAGCCCGCGCTGGCGCATCTGCACGATATATTGTTCGGGATCCTTGTCGTCCTGATCGACGAAGACGAGGAAGGGGGTCGACATGCCGTGGCGGAGCAGCTCGCCCATCTTGCCCGCGACGGCCGCCTTGCTGTCGAGCGCCTTGATCGAGTCGAGCACAGGCGTCAGCGGCGCGATCCCGGCGGCGTCGACGGCGGCCTCGTCCATGAAGCTCGCGTAGAAATCGCCGATCCGCGAACCGGGCAGCTTCGCCTGCGCATCGAGGATCGCGCGGCTGCGCAAGGTCGACAGATCGTCGAGCGCGGTGAACATGCCGAAATTGGAGCGATCGGCGGGAATCGGCGTGTTCTTCGCCCATTGCCCGTTCGCATGGGCATAGAAATCGTCACCCGCGCGGACACTCTTGTCCATGCCGGCGGTGTCGAAGCCGAAGCTGCCAAAGGCAGGCTTCCCGGCAATTTTTGGGGATACGGCCATCGCCGCACCGCCGCCGGCGGGCACGAGCATGCTGCTCGCCGCGAGCGCGATCAGGAACGTCTTCATGGGGCAACCTCAGTGTATGATCCGACTATGACGGTTGGCTTATCATCACCGCTGTCAGGATCAAGCCTGCGACGGATGCTCAGCGTCTGCGTCGCGTTCGGCCCGGTGGCGCTCGCGGAGATTCCACTTGTGCGAAATCCAGGCCCGCCATCCGCAGCTTGACAGCAGATAGCCGACCGAAGCCGAGATCACCGAGATCACGAACAGGCCCATCACCAGCGCCGGGGCGGCCGATGAGGCCAGCCAGCCGGCCCATTCGGCCAGGCTGGCGCCATGCTCGATCATCGTGCTCACGGTGGCGATATCGGCGGTCGAATGGACGAAGCGATTGCCGACGATGATCGACAGATACAGGATGAACGGCGTGGTCGCGGGATTGCTGAGGAAGGTCATCGCCACCGCAATCGGCACGTTGGCGCGGCACGGCAGCGCCAGCATCGCGGCGCCGATGATCTGCAGCCCCGGGATCATCAGGAAGATGCCGACGATCAACCCAAGCGCGACCCCGCGCGGCACCGAGCGCCGGGTGAAGCGCCACAGCGCCGGTTCGAGCACACGATGGGCGAAGGGGCGCAGCCAGCGCACCTCCTCCATCTGCTCGCGGGTGGGGGCGTTCTTGCGCCACCATTTGCCGATGCTGTCGAACATCAGCCCCTTTCCCTGAGCAGCCGGCCCTGCTCGCGCTTCCAGTCGCGCGCCTTTTCGGTATCGCGCTTGTCGTGGAGCTTCTTGCCCTTGGCGAGCGCGAGTTCGACCTTCGCCCTTCCCCGCCCGTTGAAATAGATCGACAGCGGAATCAGCGTCATCCCCTCACGCGATACCGCGACGCGCATCTTGTCGATCTCGCGTTGGTTGAGCAGCAATTTGCGCGGGCGCTTCGGCTCGTGATTATAGCGATTGCCATGGCTGAACTCGGGCACGTTCGAGTTGACCAGCCAGACCTGATCGTCCTTCACCTCGGCATAGCTTTCGGCGATCGACCCTTCACCGAAGCGAAGCGCCTTCACCTCGGTCCCGGTCAGCGCGATCCCGGCCTCGAAAAACTGTTCGAGAAAATATTCGTACCGCGCGCGCCGGTTCTCGGCGACGATCTTGGTCTTTTCAAACTCGGGCGGACGCGGACGGACCATGAAACTCTATTCACCCCTCCCGCGTGCGGGAGGGGAAAGGGGTGGGCAAGCGACGAGAACGGCTCGATGCCGTAATCGTTGCTCTTGGGACAAGGTAGGACGCTCGCTGTCGCTCACAACCCACCTCTGCCCCTCCCGGATGCGGGAGGGGTGGAGAAAATCGACGGTCAAACCACTCCCGCATGGGCCAGCGCGGCGTCGACCGCCTTGCGGCTGGCTTCCGACGGCCAGGTCATCGGCATCCGCAGCTCGGCCGGGAAGTTCGCATAGGTCCGCGTCAGCGCATATTTGATCGGGCCGGGCGAGGCGTCGGTAAACAGCGCGGCGTGGAGCGGGAACAACCGGTCCTGTAGCGCCAGCGCATCGGCCCAGCGACCAGCGGCACAAGCTTTCTGAAATTCGGCGCACAGGCCGGGAAGGACGTTCGCGGTCACCGAGATGCAGCCCTTGCCGCCGCTCGCCATGAAGCCCAGCGCCATATCGTCATTGCCCGAAAGCTGGCAGAAATCGGGACCGCAATGGAGCCGCTGCGCCGAAACCCGCTCGACCTTGCCGCTGGCATCCTTGATGCCGATGATCGTGCTGATCTCGGCAAGCTTGCCCAGCGTCTCGGGCTGGATGTCGGTAACGGTGCGCGCCGGCACGTTGTAGACAATGATCGGCAGGCTGCAATTCCCGGCCAGATGACGGAAATGCAGTAGCAGCCCGTCCTGGTTCGGGCGGTTATAATAGGGCAGTACCACCAGCGCGGCATCGGCACCCGCCGCCTGCGCCGACCTCATATGCTCGAGCGCGACCGCGGTATCGTTCGATCCGCACCCGGCGATGACGGGCACCCGCCCCGCGGCCTGCTCGATACAGACGCGGACGACATGATTATGCTCCTCGATCGACATGGTCGCGCTTTCGCCGGTCGTGCCGCAGGGCACCAGCGCGCTTGAACCCTCGGCGATCTGCCAGTCCACGAAGCCGCGAAACAGCTTCTCGTCGAACGTCCCGTCGCGAAACGGCGTCACAAGGGCTGGTATCGACCCGCTGAACATCACGCTCTCCCTTCACCTGGAGCGCTTCAAGGGCCATAGTGGCGTCATGAAGCTCGTCCGAGAAACGAAAGCGCCCAATAGGTTCGGCACCCCTCCCCTGTCCAGTCGGTCGCGTCGCCTTTTTACCGGCCTCGCCCTGCTCGGCTCGACAGCGGCGATCGCGGCCACCATGGCGCCCGAACTCCAGCCATCGACAACGGCCCGCGCACCCGCGCCCGCCTCGCCGGCATGGCGCGACGACCTGCTGCTACAGGCGGTCACCGAATGGCGGCGGTTGCAGCAGAGCGACTCGCTGCCCTTCGAAGATTATGGCGCCTTCCTGATCGCGCATCCCGGCTGGCCCGGCGA
Organism: uncultured Sphingomonas sp.; assembly: GCA_947085315.1. Classification (GTDB taxonomy): domain Bacteria; phylum Pseudomonadota; class Alphaproteobacteria; order Sphingomonadales; family Sphingomonadaceae; genus Rhizorhabdus. The sequence continues at coordinate 26,131 of CAMTVW010000003.1, forward strand.
AAGCAATATGCGCCGCGCGGCCGAGCGACGGATCGATCCGAACAGATATGATCCCAGGCTGGTTGTGAGCTTCTTCACCGGCTTCGCGCCGCTCACCGCCGCCGGCCAGACCCGCTATGCCGAGGCATTGCTGACAACCGGACGGACCGGCGAGGCGCGCGTCAACGCTGCCGGGGCGTGGACCACCCGGGGACTGACCGTCGAGGACGAGGCGCGGCTGATGGCCCGTTTTGGTGCCAGCATGTCGCGCGCCGACCATGACCGGCGAATGGAACGGCTGCTGCTCGACCGGGCGACCACCCCCGCCGCGCGCCAGATCGCCAACGCATCGCCGAACAAGCGTGCGCTTTATGCTGCGCGGCTGGCGCTGCTGCGCGGGGACGCCGATGTCGATGCACGGATCGCGGCGGCGGGCGATGCGGTAAACCATGATCCGGGCTATATGATCGAGCGGGCGCGCTATCTGCGCGAGCGTGGCGACAGCACCGCAGGGCGGATATGGATGGCGCAGTCGCGCAACCTGACGACCGCACCGTTCGATCCGGCCTGGTTTCTCGACAATCTGCTCAGCTTCGCGCAGGCGGCACACGCGGATGGCCAGTTTGATCTGGCGCTGGCGATCGCCAAACATGCCGAACAGGCTTTTCCGCCCGGCATCCGGGTGCGCGACCGCCCCTTTGCCGAGCGCGACGATTATACCAGCCTGGTCTGGCTTGCCGGCACGATCGCGCTGAACAAGCTCGGCCGCCATGACGACGCGGTGACGATGTTCGACCGCTACGCCCGCGCCGCGCAGACGCCGGGAACGCAGACCAAGGGCTGGTACTGGGCCGGCCGCGCCGCCGAGCGCGGCGGCAAGCCCGACTGGGCGAACAGCTATCTGGCTCAGGCCGCGCCGCACATCGATCAATTTTATGGCCAGCTTGCCGCCGAGCGGCTGGGCCGTCCGCTGATGATACCGCCCGAGCCGCAGCGCGGCGACATCGCCGCGGCCGAGCGCGCCGCGTTCGAGGCGAGCGAGCTCGTCCGCGCCGCGCGCCTGCTCGGCCGGACCGGCCAATGGCAGGACCAGACCGCGTTCATCCGGCTGATCGCCGCCAACGCCAGGACCGACAAGGACCATATCCTTGCCGGCGAACTGGCCCGGGCGATCGATCGCCCCGACCTGGGGGTGATGGTCTCGCGCACCGCGCGCACCAGCGGCACGCCCGATCCGCTGCGGATCGGGTTCCCCGAGGTGCCGGTGCCCCCGGCAATGGCCAGCCACTGGACCCTGATCCATGCGATCGGCCGGCAGGAAAGCCAGTTCGACCGTCAGGCGACGAGCCGTACCGGCGCGCGCGGCATCATGCAGCTGATGCCCGCCACCGCCAGGGAACAGGCCGGCAAGATCGGCATGGCCTATGACCCGGTCAGGCTGGGTGAGATCGGCTATAATGTGCAGATCGGATCGTCGTTCTTCGACCGGATGCTCAACTATTATAATGGCAACTATGTCCTCGCCATCGCCAGCTACAATGCCGGGCCGGGCAATGTGAACAAGTTCATCCGCGCCAATGGCGATCCGCGCATGCCCGGGGTCGATGTGATCGACTGGATCGAGGCGATCCCGTTCGCCGAGACCCGCGGCTATGTGCAGAAGGTGCTCGAGAATGCGGTGGTCTATGATCTGCTCAATCCGTCGCGCGCGCGGGGCATGATGAAGAACCGCCTCTCTTCCTATCTCGGCAAGGTCAAACCGGGCTGATCACCGGGAACCGCCTTGCGCTTGCCAGCGTTCCCGGCGCCGGGCATCTTCTTGAATCACAATCGCGATCGCTTTTCGCAAAGCCTCTTGTGCAGCGCAGCGAAGCGTTGCACGATCGGGTCTGTCGATCAGGACAATGACGGAGGCATATGGCAGGGGCAGCCGCTTTCGATGAGATCAGGGGCCAACCGGGCGATCCGGCCGGGCGCCCGGATTTCGCGCAACTTCTCGACTGGATCGAGGCGACGCCGCCGGCGGAGCTTGATCGACGGCAAAAGGCCGCCGAGGCCGCCTTCCGGCAATTGGGCATCACCTTCGCGGTCTATGGCGAGGAGGAGTCGGCCGAACGGATCATCCCGTTCGATATCGTTCCCCGCGTGTTCACCGACCGCGAATGGACCAACCTGTCCGAGGGGCTGGTCCAGCGGGTCGAGGCGATCAACGCCTTCCTCGCAGACATCTACGGCGCCCGGAAAATCCTGGCCGACAAGGTCGTTCCCGAGGAGCTGATCCTCGCCAATCCGCAGTTCAGGCCGATGCTGGCGGGCGCCAGGCCGCCGCATGGCGTGTTCGCGCATATCTGCGGCATCGATCTGGTGCGCACCGGCCCCGACGAATTCTGGGTGCTGGAGGACAATGCCCGCACGCCGTCGGGCGTGTCCTACATGCTCGAAAACCGCGAGGCGATGCTGCGGCTTTGCCCCGAGCTGTTCGAACAGTTCAACGTCCGCCCGATCGACTCCTATCCCGACGCGCTGCTGGAGACGCTCCAGTCGGTTTCGCCGCGCAGCAAAGGCGCGGGCGCGGTCTGCGTGCTGCTGACGCCAGGCCATTTCAACTCGGCCTTCTACGAGCACAGCTTCCTTGCCGATTCGATGGGGATCGAGCTGGTCGAGGCCGCCGATCTGGAGGTCGACGACGACAAGGTGTGGATGCGGACGATCGAGGGGCGCGTCCAGGTCGATGTGATCTATCGCCGCATCGACGATGACTATCTCGACCCGCTGGTGTTCAAGCCCGAATCGCTGCTGGGCGTCCCCGGCATCATCGCCGCCTATATGGCGGGCAATGTCGCGCTGGTGAACGCGCCCGGCACCGGCATCGCCGACGACAAGGCGATCTACAGCTACATGCCCGAGATCGTGAAATATTATTCGGGTGGCGACGCCAAGTTGCCCAATGTCGAAACCTTTCGCTGCCGCGAGGCGGGCGCGCTGCAATATACGCTCGACAATCTCGACAAGCTTGTCGTGAAGCTGGTCGACGGATCGGGCGGCTATGGCATGCTCGTCGGGCCGACCGCGACGAAAGCCCAGATCGCGGAGTTCCGCACCGCGCTGATCGCCGAACCGCAGCGCTATATCGCGCAGCCCACGCTCGCTTTGTCGACCGTGCCGACCCTCACCGAAACGGGCGTGGCACCACGCCATGTCGATTTCCGCCCCTTCGTCCTTTCGGGCGCCAATGGGGTGACGATCACCCCCGGCGGCCTGACCCGCGTCGCGCTGCGCGAAGGTTCGCTGGTGGTCAATTCGAGCCAGGGTGGCGGCACCAAGGACAGCCTGATCCTGGCCGCCGCGCCGGGGGAGCGCGGCTGATGCTCTCACGCACCGCAAGCTCGCTCTACTGGATCGGCCGCTATGTCGAGCGCGCCGAGTTCACCGCCCGGCTGATCGAAGCGACGATCCGACTCGACGCGCTCTCGCCGAGGCCTGCCGGACAGGGCGCATGGGATAGCGCCCTGCTCGTCGCCGCTGCCGATTCGGGTTTCAAGCTGACCGGCGAAACCCGCTCACCACTGGCGATCAGCCGTCATCTCACCTTGTCGGCGAGCAATCCCAACTCGATCCGGTCGTGCCTCGATTCCGCGCGCAGCAACGCCAAGTCGGTCCGCACCGCGCTCAGCCGCGACGCCTGGGAAGCGATCAACCGCGCCTGGCTTGGCCTGCGCGGGCGCGCGTCGACCGGGGGCAGTCAGACCACCCTGTCGCTGGTCGAACAGATCCGCGCCGAAACGCGCGGCTTCGAGGGCGCGCTGCACCGGATGCTCCGCAATGAAGCCTATAGCTTCATCGGCCTCGGCGCGGCGATGGAACGCGCCGACAACACCGCCCGGCTGATCGACGTCAAATATCACCTGCTGCTACCCGAGGGCGAGAAGGTCGGCGGCCTGATCGATCGCGATCAATGGACGACGATCCTCCACACGGTCTCGGCCGTCACCGCCTATCGCTGGCTGTACAGCGAGGGGCTGAAACCCTGGCTGGTCGCCGAACTGCTCTGCCTGAGGCCCGAACTGCCGCGCTCGCTGGTCGCCTCGTCAGAAGAGGTGGTCATGCACCTCAATGCGATCGGCAAGCGCACCGGGCTGCAGGGCGAGGCCGACCGGCTGGCGCGGGTCCGTCACAATGCGCTGGAGCGGACCGTGATCGACGAAATCTTCCAGCAGGGTTTACATGAATGGCTGACCGCCTTCATTTATGAGAATACCAGACTGCACAGTGCGATAGGGCAGCAGTTCCGCTTCGGTTAGGTCCACCCATGCGTCTCCTGATCCAGCATCAGACCGAATATCGCTTCACCGAACCGCAGCGGCGCGTCGTCCAGATGCTGCGCCTGACGCCGGGCAGCCATATCGGCCAGAATATCGTCGAGTGGCGGATCGATGTCGATTGCGACGCCCGGCTCAAACATTCGACCGACGGGCTCGGCAATATCATCTCGATGCTTTACCTCGCCGGCCCGGTCGAACGGATCGGCCTGAACGTCTCGGGCGAGGTGCTCACAGAGAACCGCGTCGGAGTGGTATCGGGCGCGATCGAGACGCTCCCGCCCGCAGTCTACACCCGCACGACCGAACTCACCCAGGCCGATGCACAGCTGATCGAGATTGCCCGTAAACATGGCGCAGCTTCGGGCAACATGCTCAGCCGCGCCCATGCACTGAACACTGCGGTCCACGAGCTGATCAGCTGCACCCCCGATCGCAGCACCGACGTTCGTCCCGTCAAGGATATCGTCAAGGCGGGCAAGGGATGCAGCATGGACATGGCGCATGTCCTGATCGCGGCCGCGCGGGTGGCCGGCTTCGCCGCCCGCTTCGTCACCGGCTACATCTACCGCGACGAGCCCGACCGCGCCCACCGCCAGGCACCGCATTTCTGGGCCGAGCTCGACGTCCCCGGCTATGGCTGGATCGGCTTCGATCCGGTCAACGACATGTGCCCCAGCGAATCTTATGTCCGCGTCGCCAAGGGCCTCGACTATCGCGATGCCGCGCCGATTTCGGGTGCGCGGGTCGGCGGCGGGCATGAAGTGCTCAATGTCGGGGTCGACGTCACCCTGTCACAGGGCCAGGGTCAGCTGCAGTCCTGACGGGTTGGGTGGGAGAGGTGGACGCCGGCCGTCACCCGACCTATCTGAGCAAGACACTGGGCGGGATATGATGACGCGATGAAGCTGCTTCGGGGGCTCTGGACATTGCTGGTGGGGATCAAGGACGCGCTTGTCCTGATCTTCATGCTGATCTTCTTCGCGATCCTGTTCTTCGCGCTGTCGGCCAAGCCGAACAGCGCAACGCCCGGTTCGGGCGCGCTGGTCGTCGATCTGGCCGGGACACTGGTCGAGCAGCCCGCCGAGACCGATCCGATAAGCCTGCTGACCGGTAGCCCCGGCCTGGTCCGCGAGACGCGGCTGCGCGATGTCGAGCGCTCGCTCCAGGCCGCCGCGACGTCGAGCAGCGTCAAGGCGATCGTGCTCGACCTCGACGCCTTCGTCGGCGGTGAACAGGCCGCGCTATCGGCCGCCGGCAAGGCGATCGACACGGCGCGCGCGGCGGGAAAGCCCGTCTTCGCCTATGCCACCGGCTATAGCGACGACGCGTATCAGCTTGCCGCCCATGCCACCGAAATCTGGGTCAATCCGCTGGGCGGCGTGATCCTGACGGGACCGGGCGGATCGCGCCTCTATTATAAGGGGCTGATGGACCGGCTCGGCATCACCGCGAAGATCTACAAGGTCGGCAGCTTCAAGTCGGCGGTCGAGCCATTTACCCGCACCGACCAGTCACCCGAGGCCCGCGAAGCCAATCAGGCGCTTGCCAACGCGCTGTGGACCCGCTGGCTGGCTGAGGTCCGCGCGGCCCGTCCCGCAGCAAGGCTCGCGCGCTATATCGCCTCTCCCGGCACAATGGTCGCCGCTTCGGGCGGCAGCATGTCGCAGGCGGCGATCGACGCCGGCCTCGTCGACCGGATCGGCGATCGCAACGCCTTCAATTCGCGGATTGCCGCTATCGCCGGCGCGTCGGGCGGCGACAGTCTCAACGATTACAAGGCGATCCCGCTCGATCGCTGGGCGGCGGCCCATCCCGAAAAGGGCACCGGTACGCCAATCGGCGTCCTCACTATTGCCGGCGAGATCGTCGATGGGGAAGCCCCTGCCGGGGTCGCGGGCGGCACCACCATTTCGGAGCTCCTGCTGGAAGAGCTCGCCCGCAAGCGAATCAAGGCACTGGTCGTCCGCGTCGATTCACCGGGCGGTTCGGTCACCGCCGCCGAACGGATCCGCTCGGCGATCCTCCAGGCCAAGGGCCTCGGCTTGCCGATCGTGGTCTCGATGGGCGGGGTAGCGGCAAGCGGCGGCTACTGGATCGCGACACCCGCCGACCGCATCCTTGCCGATCCGGCGACGATCACCGGGTCGATCGGCGTGTTCGGAATCCTGCCGACCTTCGAAGGCTCGCTCACCAAGCTGGGCCTGTCCGCCGACGGGGTGAAGACCACCCCGCTATCGGGCGAGCCCGATGTCATGCGCGGCACATCGCCGCAGTTCGACGCGCTGATGCAGGGATCGGTCGAGGATATCTACCGGCGCTTCACCACGCTCGTCGCCCAGTCGCGCAAGCTGCCGCTGGCGCGGGTGCGCGAGATCGCCGAGGGGCGCGTCTGGGCGGGTACCAGCGCGCGCCAGATCGGCCTGATCGACGGCTATGGCACGCTCGACGACGCGATCGCCGCCGCCGCGAAGCTCGCCAAGGTCGAACCCGGCAAGGTGCGTCCGCTGTTCATCGAGCAACAGCCCGCGCAGTGGAAGGAAATGCTGCGCTCGATCGTCGATCCCGACGACGAGGCACGGGAGGAAGCCCGCGCCAGCGACCCGTGGCGGACCGCCGCAGGCCGCCCCGACGCGATGCTGATCCGCGCGCTGGCCGATGTCCAGCGGCTGCTGACCGGTCCGTCAATCCAGGTCCGGTGCCTCGAATGCGCGACCCGCTCCAGCCCGCCGCGACCAGGCGATACGAGCGCCGCGCAAGCCCTGATCGCATGGGCGACGCGCTGACCATCCGCCCCGTGACGCGCGCCGATGCCGGCGCGATTGCCGCGATATATGCCCATTATGTCCTCAACAGCGTCATCACCTTTGAGGTGGAGCCGCCCGACACCGCCGAGATGGCGGCGCGGATCGACCATATCCTGCCGCGCTACCCCTTCCTTGCCGCCGAACGCGCTGGCCGGCTGCTCGGCTATGCCTATGCCGGCAAATTATATGAGCGCGCCGCCTATCGCTGGTCAGCCGAGGGGACCGTCTATGTCGCGCATGATCGCCATCGCCAGGGGATCGGGGCGCGGCTCTACCGCACACTGATCGCCGCGCTTGCCGAACAGGGCTTCCAGACAGTGGTCGGCAAGATCACCCTGCCCAATGCGGCGAGCGTGACGCTGCACGAGAAATTCGGCTTCATCCGCAGCGGCGTATTGTCCCGGGTCGGGTTCAAACATGGCGGATGGTTTGATGTCGGGATCTACCAGCTCGATCTGGGCATCCGACCGTCCCATCCGCAGGAAACGCGCCCCTTCTCCTACCCTGCCTGATCGTCACGCAAACCGTTTCGTGCAGATCTTCACCACTTCGGCCGGCGCTCCCAGTCGGGTCATTTTGACCAGCGCGGCCTGTTTCAGTTCGAGCGTCTGTTCGTATTTTCCGGCGCCGCGCGCCTTCAGGCCGCTGCCGATCGAGCCGTCGAGATCGCGGCGCATCTCCATCAGCCGGCTCATCTCTTCCCGGGCACCGGGATCGCTGGTCGTCACGGTCTTCACCAGGAAGTCGCCAAGCGAATAGCAGCCGAGCTGGGCGTCGAACCGCGCCTGGGGCAATTCGATCCCGGCGGTCTTCTTGACTTCGGGAAAGGCGCCATCGCACGGTACGACCAGATCCTGCCATTTCCCCTTGGTGATATCGGCCTCGAGCTCGCTCATCCGCGTGACGACGGCGGAGGCCTTGCCGGTCGAGAAGTCAGCACCCTCCGAGCCCGCCAGCATCGCATAATGGAGGATACGAGTCTGGGCCGCGAAGCCGAGATCGCCCTTCGCGGTCGGCGCGTGCAGCCGGGAATCGGCGGCGCTGACCACCGCGCAGGTCGCCGCGCGGTCGATCGGGTCACCCGGCAGCGCGAGCTGTTTGGGGCCGCAGGAGACAAGCGCCAGCGCGGCCGCCGACGTCATCAGGATCATGCCACGCATCCGCTACTTCCTCAATCGACTGTGCATGACTCTACGTTTTACAGCCAGGGCTGTTCCTCACGCTTGCGCAATGATGTCTGTCGCTCAGGTGAACGAGCCCGACCCGGCGCGATGATCAGTCGCGATAGCCCGGCAAAGCGAGGCCGCGCACGATCGCAAGGGCACGCAGCGCGAACCCCGCCAGCACGGCAATCGCCGCCGCCGGCAGCAGCGGGGCGCCGAACAGGCTGAGCACCACGAACAGGCCCGCCGAAAGCGCCGCCGCGGTCACATAGAGCTCAGGGCGAAGCAGGATCGACGGCTCTCCCGCCAGCACATCGCGGATGATTCCGCCCATGCAGGCGGTGATGACCCCCATCGCCGCCGCGCCCAGCGGCGGAACCCCGTACGCGAGTGCCTTCCACGATCCGAACACCGCATAGGCGGCGAGCCCGAGTCCGTCGAACCAGTCGATCGCGCGGACCGGCCAGATCCGGCGTGGCGTCAGCCACACCGCCAAGGCGGCGATCAGGCAGACGACGAGCGCGCGATTGTCGTGAATCCAGAAGACCGGCGCGCCGATCAGCAGGTCGCGCAAGGTACCGCCGCCGGTCCCGGTCACCGCTGCGAAGAAGGTGAAGGTGACGATCGTCTGCCCACGCCGGGCCGCTGCCAGCGCGCCGCTGATCGCGAAGATCGCGATGCCCGCGATGTCGAGCAACGGCAGCGCGGTGCGCACCATCATGAGATCGGCCAGCGGCATGTGCGCACCCTTCCCGCTTTCCTTTCCGGGTTCAAGCCGGGGATGGACTGCACCTGATGGTTACGCGCACTATGCGCCATGGCCGACTCCTCCGCGATCAGGATACGACCCGTCCGCAGCAACGATCTCGATGCGCTGCTCGCGCTTGCCGAGGGCGCGGGGCCGGGCTTTACCAACCTGCCCCGTGATCGCACGGCGCTGGGTGAACGGATCGAGCGCAGCGCCGCGCTGCTGGGTGGCGCCGCCCTGAGCGGCGCGATCGTCCTGGCGCTGGAGGTCGACGGCCGCATCGGCGGTTGCGGCATGGTGTTCCCGCGCCTTGGCGTCGACTGGCCCTTCTACAGTTACCGGATCAGCTACACCACCCAGCGGTCGAGCATCGACGGGCGCATGGTGCGCTTCCCGGTGCTGACCCTGACGAACGATCTGGAGGACTGCGCCGAGGTCGGCGGCCTGATCGTCGATCCGGCGTTGCGCGGCGGCGGCTATGGCCGGATGATGGCGCGCAGCCGCTATCTGTTCATCGGCTGTCATCGCGCGCGCTTTGGCGAGCGGCTGATCGCCGATCTGCGGGGGTGGCTCGATCAGGGTGAGTCGCCTTTCTGGAGCGCGGTCGGCGGCCGTTTCTATGCGATGAGCTTTGCCGAGGCCGACCATATCAATGCCACCAGCGGCAATCAGTTCATCGCCGATCTCGGCCCGCGCGCGCCGATCTACGCCAACATGCTGTCGCCCGAGGCACAGGCCGCGATCGGCAGGGTTCACGATGACGGCCGCGCCGCGCAGGCGCTGCTGATCGAGGAGGGGTTTCGCAATGACGGCTATGTCGACATCTTCGACGCCGGCCCGACGATGATCGCAAGGATCGACGATCTGACGGCGATCAGGAACCTGCACCACGCGATGTTCGCCCGCGCCGACGGCGGCGACAGCCTGCGCGATCATCTGATCGCACGCGGGACGGGGGCGGACTTTTGCTGCACCATCGGCTCGATCGAGGCCGCGGGCGGCCAGGCGACGACCGATCCGGCGAGCGCCCGGATGCTCGACCTGTCCGGCGGCGATCGCATCAGCTGGCTGGCGCTATGACCGCGATCGAGATCAACTTCGACGGGCTGATCGGACCTATCCACAACTATGCCGGCCTCTCGCCGGGCAACATCGCCAGCGCGAATAATGCCGGCGCCATCTCACAGCCGCGCGCCGCCGCGCTGCAGGGCCTCGCCAAGATGAAGCTGCTAATGGATCGCGGCTTGACGCAGGGGTTCTTTCCGCCGCCGCGCCGTCCCGCCGTCGCCGCGCTGCGCGCGCTGGGGTTTGACGGTGACGACCGCAGCATGCTGGCCCGCGCCGCCGTCGAAGACCCGCTGCTGTTCAACACTATCTGTTCGGCCTCAGCGATGTGGGCCGCCAATGCTGCAACGGTGATCGCCGGACCGGACAGCGCCGACGGCAGGATCCACCTCGTTCCCGCCAATCTGGCGACGATGCTCCACCGGAGCTTCGAAGCGCCCGACACCACCGATATGCTGCGCGGCATTTTCCGTGACGAGCGGCATTTTCAGGTGCATCGGCCGCTGCCCGCCACGCAGCATTTCAGTGATGAGGGTGCAGCAAATCATATGCGCGTGGCGCCGAACCATGGCGCCCGGGGGCTGAACATCTTCATCCACGGCGCACATCGCGGAAGCCGTTTTCCCGAACGTCAGGCCCGCCGCGCCGGTGAAGCGGTCGCGCGGCTCGCCGGGGCCGACGCGGTTCACATGCTGCAGTCACAGGCAGCGATCGAGGCCGGGGCATTTCACAATGACGTCGTCGCGGTGGCCAATGAGCAGGTGCTGCTGGCCCATGCCGCCGCATTCGAGGATCGTGACGGCCTGTTCGCGGCGATCGAGCGCGCGGTGCCCGGCTTCGTTCCGGTCGAGGTCGACAGCATCGGCCTCGACGACGCTATAGCCTCCTATCTGTTCAACTCGCAGCTCGTGACATTGCCGGAGGGCGGCATGGCGCTGATCCTGCCCGACGAGGCGCGCGCCAACGCCCCGGTCTGGCACGCCGTGGAGACGATCATCGCTGGCAATAACCCGATCCGCGAGGCGATCGTCGTCGATGTCCGCGAAAGCATGCGCAATGGCGGTGGCCCGGCATGCCTGCGATTGCGGGTGCCGGTAAGCGCAGCCGCGCGCGGCGGGATCGATCCGCGATTCCTGCTCGACGAGGCGCGATGGGAGGCGCTGTGCGGGCTGGTCGACCGGCATTGGCCCGAGCGGATCGACGGCGCCGACCTCGCCAATCCCGCACTGTGGCAGGCGGTTGGCGCCGCACACGATGCGCTCGATAATTTTATTGCGCGCATTTGATCTTGAGGCGCACAACGGCGCGATGGATTTCCATCCGATGACCCCGCCATGCTGATCGTTCGCCAGGCCGGACCCGCCGACCTCGACGCACTGATGGAACTCGCCATATTGTCGGGCCGGGGCTTCACCAGCCTCCCCGAGGATGAGGCGACCTTGCTCGACCGGCTGACATTGTCGGAGGCCAGCTTCACCGGCACGATCCCGCCGCGCGAGGCCTGGTACACGCTGATGCTGGAGGACAGCGACACGGGCCGGATCGAAGGGCTGTGCGGGGTGCGCGCCGCGGTGGGCGTGACGCGGCCGCATTTCTCCTTCCGGATCATGACCCTCGCCCAGTTTTCCTCGGCGATCCGGACGCGGTTTGACCACCAGGCTCTGGTTCTCGTCAACGAATGCGCAGGCTGGACCGAGGTCGGCTCGCTCTATCTGCGCCCGGAGCGACGATCGGGCGGTGCGGGCAGCCTGCTCGCCCGGTCGCGCTACATGCTGATCGGCGCCGAACGCACTCGCTTCTCGGAAACGGTGATGGCCGAATTGCGCGGCTATTTCTCACCCGACGGCACCTGTCCCTTCTGGGAAGGCGTCGCGAGCAAATTCTTCCGCCTGCCGTTCGAACAGGCCGACCATATGGTGATGTCGACCGACGGCCAGTTTATCCTCGATCTGGCGCCGCGCCATCCAATCTATGTCGAACTGATCGACAGCGCCGCGCATGCGGCGATCGGCCGCGTGCATGTCGAAGGAGAGGCTGCGCGCGCGATGCTCGAAAGCGAAGGCTTTCGCGGTTCGGGACTGATCGACATCTTCGATGGCGGCCCGACCTATTCGGTGCCGCGCGACAATATCACCACGGTGCTGCGGAGCGAGGCGATGCCGTTCGTCATCGAAGATCCCGCCGATGCGCCCGAACGCCTTGTGTCGACGGCCTCGGTCGAGGATTTTCGGTCAACCCGCGCGCGGGTGCGCATCTATGACGGTATCGCAATGGTCAACGCCGAGACGGTGGACGCGCTGCGGCTGAACCCCGGCGACATTATGAGGGTGCGGCAATGATGCGGTCGATCGATCCCGCCACCGGGCAGACCATCTGGGAAGGCGAAGCGACAGCCCCCGCCGCGATTCCCGACATCGTCGCGCGGGCACGCGCGGCGCTTCCGGGCTGGGCCGGGATAGGCGTCGAGGCGCGGGTGGCAATCCTCCAGCGCTACGCCGCCACCCTGAAGGACCGCACCGACGATATCGCACGCGATATTTCACGCGAGACGGGCAAACCTTCATGGGAGACCCGCGCGGAGATCGGGTCGATGATCGGCAAGGTCGCGCTATCGATCGCCGCGCAGGCGGAACGCGCGGGAAGCCGGGCGGCCGACACCGGCTTTGGCCGCGCGGTGCTGCGTCACAAGCCGCATGGCGTGATGGCGGTGCTCGGGCCTTATAATTTTCCCGGCCACCTGCCCAACGGCCATATCGTCCCGGCGCTGCTCGCGGGTAACAGCGTGATCTTCAAGCCGTCCGAGGAAACCCCGCTCACCGGCCAGCATATGACGCGCGCGCTGCACGACGCGGGGGTTCCAGAGCATGTCTTCCAGATCGTGCAAGGCGGGCGCGATCAGGGCGCGGCGCTGATCGCGGGCGATATCGACGGGCTGCTGTTCACCGGATCGGCCACCACCGGCGCGCATTTCCGCCGGGTGATGATCGATCGCCCGCATGTCATCCTCGCGCTCGAACTGGGCGGCAACAATCCGCTGATCGCCTGGGGCGACAGCGAAAGATCGGCCGCAGCGATCGTGCAGTCGGCCTTCATCACCACCGGCCAGCGCTGCTCCTGCGCGCGCCGACTGATCGTGCCCGAGGGTGTTCCCGGCAATGCGATCGTCGAGGCGGTCCACACGCTTGCCGCAAGGCTGCGGATCGGTGCGTGGGACGATGCGGAGGAGCCCTATATGGGGCCGCTGATCTCGACCCGCGCCGCGCAGCAGGCGATCGATGCGGTCGCGGCGCTGAAGGCGCGCGGGGCACGGACGCTGTTTCCGTTCGAACGGCTCGACCGCAGCGATGCCTTTGTCACGCCGGGCATTTACGATGTCACGGGAATCGACGCCCCCGATGCCGAGATCTTCGCACCGATCCTCCAGGTGATCCGGGTGCCCGACTTCGATGCGGCGATCATGGCGGCCAATGCGACCAGCTTCGGACTGTCGGCCGGGCTGATGAGCGACGATCGCGCGCTGTGGGAGCGCTTTGTGACCGAATCGCGCGCGGGTGTCGTCAATTGGAACCGGCCGACCACGGGCGCGGCAGGAAACATGCCATTCGGCGGGCTCGGCCAGTCGGGCAACCACCGGCCCAGCGCCTATTATGCCGCCGATTATTGCGCCTATCCGGTCGCCAGTTTCGAAGCCGACGCGATCGCCGACCTGTCGGACGAGTTGGCGGGCCGGCTGCTGTGATCGATCGGCACCGCGCCGCGCTCGATGTCGCTGCCGCGGCACCGATGTTGACGCAGGTGCGGCAATGGTCCGCCATCAACAGCGGGTCTCGCAATCTGGAAGGACTGGCCGCCATGGCGGGCCGGCTTGCCGACGCCTTCGCGATCCTGCCCGGCGAGGTCAGCCTGCTTGCCCCGGCGCCCGGCGAAGAGGTCGATCTTTCCGGTCAGGTCCATCCGATCGCCTATGGTGCCAATCTTCACGTCCGCGTCCGTCCGGAGGCGCCGGTCCAGCTACTGCTCACCGGCCATATGGATACCGTCTATGCGGTTGATCACCGCTTCCAGGCTTTGACCGATCTCGATGGCGGTGCGCTGATCAACGGACCCGGAGTCGCCGATATGAAGGGCGGAATCGCGCTGATGCTTGCCGCGCTCGCCGCGCTGGAGGCGTCGCCGCTTGCTGCACGGATCGGCTATGAAGTGATCGTCAATTCGGACGAGGAGATAGGCTCGCCCGGATCGGCGGCGCTGATCGCCGAACGCGCGCGCGGCAAGCTCGCCGCGCTCACCTATGAGCCATCGGCGCTGCCCGACGGCACTCTGGCCGGTGCCCGGCCCGGCAGCGGCAATTTCTCGATCGTCGTCACCGGCCGTTCGGCGCATGCGGGGCGCAATCCCGAGGACGGCCGCAACGCGATCGTCGCGGCGGCCGACCTGGCGCTGCGCCTGTCACGCGCAGGGCGCGCCGGGCTTGCGATCAATCCGGCGCGCATCGACGGCGGCGGGCCCAATAATATGGTGCCCGATCAGGCAATCCTCCGCGTCAACCTCCGCCCTGCCTTGCCTGACGATCAGGCGGCGGCGCAGGCGCTGATCGACGATCTGGTTCGTGCAATCGCCGCCGAGCATGAGGTGTCGATCGACGTCCATGGCGGGTTCGGCCGCCCGCCCAAGCCGATCGACGGCAAGGCGGCGAAGCTGTTCGCACTGGTCGAGGACAGCGCCGCGCTGCTCGGACGGCCGATCACCCACCGCGCGAGCGGCGGGGTGTGCGACGGCAACAATATCGCCGCCTGCGGTATCCCGGTCGTCGATACGATGGGCGCGCGCGGCGGTGCGATCCATTCTGCTGACGAATATCTGATTGTCGAAAGCCTTGCCGAACGGGCGATGCTGTCGACGCTGGTGATGTTGCGACTGGCGGAATCCGGCCTTTAGCGCGGCAACCCCAGCGCCCGCAGGATAGAATCCCAGGCGACGAGCTTGAAATTCTGGGCCTTGGGCAGGTTGTCGCCGTCCTGCGCGACAAACAGCCCACCGGGATAGTTCGGGCCGAAATCACCCAGCATCAGCCCGATGCCATCGGTCTCGCTGGTCGCGCCGAAGCTGCCCCGGCCGATCCGGAAGCGCCCTGCGAAGGCGCCATCGGGAAGCCGGTACAGCGCATAGGCATTGTCGCCCTGGCTCGACACCACGACCCATCCGCCATCCTCCCCGACCGGGGCCAGCGCCACCCCTTCGACATCGGCAACGAGCGCTTTCCCATCGACCCTGGCGATCGACAGCGGTTCGACCGCTCCGTCGCGGCGCGCATCGAAGCGCCACAGGCCGACATCCTCCTCAGCTACGTAGAGTGTATCGGTGCGCGGATCGACGACGCAGCCCTCGGACTGGGTCGGCAGCTTCATCGTCCGCACGATCGCGCCCTGCGGGGTGGCGCCGCCCAGATCGAGCGCGACCTGAGCGATCACGCCCTGCTTGGTCACCATGAAGGCATCGACGCCGCCGCCCCGCGTCGCGAGGCAGATACCATAGGCCTCTCCCGGCCCCGCCGCTACGATCCCCAGCGGCATGAGCTTCGCGCGATCGCCATCGAGCAGGAACAGCGCGATCTTCGCATTCAGCGGATCATTGCGGTCCGACGCGGCGACGAGGACCGCCGGCTTGCCGGCGATAACCGTCTCGATCAGGTCGACATTGTTCACCCGGCCCGCATCGACGAAGTCACGCTGGGCGCCGTTCAGATCATAGACGTTGAGCCCGGCCTTCTTGTCGGTGCCGACGATCAGGCTGCGCGCGGGATCGCCGGGGTGCCGCCAGATCGCGGGATCGTCGGCGGCATCGGCATTGGCGGTGGCGACCGCGACGGTCTCGCCAGCGGCGGTGACGAGCGGTGCCGGCGCCCGCGCGGCGACATCCTCCCAACTCGGCGCGGTGGTGGTGCAACCCGCCAGAACGAGCGGCACACAGGCCACCGCCATCATAGTCCTGCAAATCGATCGTCTCGGTGGCGTCATGGGTTCCTCCAACTGCACCGCCGCCTTGCACGATATTGTGAAGCAACGGTGACAGCGGACAGATCGGCGTGAGCGGCGTGAGCCAGGCCTCCCCGTGCGTACACCGCGCCAGTTGACAGGCCCTTGCCGCTCGCGCCAACTGCGCCCCATGCATGCTATCGAGGGCAGATTGCCTTGATCAGGATAAATCCCTCCGAAGGCGCGCATTCGGCGTTCACCCGGGCTCGGGAGCTGCTCGATAGCGACCCCCAGGCCGCCCTTGCTCTTGCCAGCGATGTCGCGGCGCTGATCCCCGACGAGCCTGCGGTCCACCGCCTGATCGCGCTCGCCCACCGCGCGCTGGGTCAGGTGGCTGAGGCCGAGACGGCCGAATTGGCAGCGATCAGGGCATCGGTGAACGATCCCGAATTGCAGAAGGCCGCGATCGCGCTTGCCGGTAACGCGCTTCACATCGCCGAGCCGATCCTGCGCAATCGCCTGAAAGCGCAGCCTACCGATGTCGCCGCGATCCGCATGCTGGCCGAACTCGCAGGACGAATCGACCGCAACCGCGATGCCGAGGCGCTGTTGCGCCGCGCGCTCACCCTGGCGCCGGCCTTCACCGCAGCGCGCGCGAACCTTGCGACCGTCCTGCATCGCCTGAACCGTACCGGCGAAGCTCTGGCGGAACTGGACCAGCTTCTGGACGCCGATTCCGGCAACCCGGCGCTCGGTAGCCAGAAGGCGGCGCTGCTCGGTCGTGTCGGCGACTTCGAGGAGGCGATAGCGCTCTACGAGGACGTCATCGCCAAGCGCCCCGAGCATCCGAAGATCTGGATGAGCTATGGCCATGCGCTGAAGACGGTCGGTCGGCGGGACGACGCCATCGCGGCCTATCGCCGCGCGATCGCAATCCGGCCGCAGCTGGGCGAGGCATGGTGGAGCCTCGCGAATCTAAAGACGATCACATTCGATCAGGATGACATCGCCGCGATGGAGGCTGCTCTGGCGGCGCCCATGATTGACCAGGAGGATCGGCTTCATCTCGAATTCGCGCTCGGCAAGGGGCATGAGGATTGCGGCACGACGTCGGCCGCCTTCGATCATTATGCGCGGGGCAACGCGATCCGTCGCGAGCAGCTGGGATATGATGCCGATGACATGACACGGCAGGTCGATCGGATGATCGGCCTGTTGACCCCTGCCCTGTTCGCCGAGCGCTGCGGGCAGGGATCGACGAGCGCGGACCCGATCTTCATTCTTGGCATGCCGCGCGCCGGATCGACGCTGATCGAACAGATATTGTCCTGCCATTCGATGGTCGAGGGGACGATGGAACTGCACGACATTCCTACCCTGACCGGTCACGCCGCCAAGGTCGTCGGCCGCTATCCGCAGGATATCGCCGCGCTCGATGCGGAGACGCTGCAGGCGCTGGGCGATGACTATATCGCGCGGACGCGGATCCAGCGGCGCGAGGGCAAGCCGCATTTCATCGACAAGCTTCCCAACAACTGGCTGCACAGCGGCTTCATCCACCTGATCCTGCCGAATGCCCGGATCATCGATGCCCGCCGCCATCCCCTGGATTGCTGCTTCTCGAACTATCGCCAGCATTTCGCGCGCGGCCAGGATTTCAGCTACGGGCTCGAAGACGTCGGCCGCTATTATGCCGACTATGTTCGCTTCATGGCGCATATCGACCGCGTGCTGCCGGGGCGCGTGCACCGCGTCGTCCACGAGCGACTCGTCGAAGCGCCCGAGCGCGAGATCGAACGCCTCCTGGCCGCGCTCGGCCTGCCGTTCGAAGAGGCTTGCCTGCGGTTCCACGAAAGCGGCCGCGCGGTGCGTACGGCGAGCAGCGAGCAGGTGCGCCGCCCGATCAACCGCGACGGGATGGATCAATGGCAGCCGCACGAGGCGAGGCTGGGTCCGCTCAAGGCCGCACTGGGCGCAGTTCTCACCGATTATCCCGCCGTTCCCCCACTGTGATGTTTCCGCAACACAGCTGCAGTTAAGCCCCCGCACTCGCGAGAGTGTTGCGCGATTCACCTTGCGCTGCAGCGAGTTTCGTGGGGAGATACTTTCATAACTGTAAGGGGGTATCAGCTTCATGGCGCGCATTCGTCTCATTGGCCGCAGCGGGATTACCGCCCTGCTCGCTTCCACGATGCTGCTGGGTTCGGGCGTGGCATTCGCGCAGACGGCGACGGCCCCCGACGACGCGCTCGACGGCGACATCATCGTCACCGCCCAGAAGCGCAACGAAAGCATCCAGAAGGTTCCGATCAGCCTTCAGGCGTTGAGCCCGGCCGTGCTCGAAGAGCACCAGGTCAATGCGTTTGACGACTATGTGAAGCTCCTCCCGAGCGTCAGCTATCAGTCTTTCGGTCCCGGCCAGAGCCAGCTGTTCTTCCGCGGCATCGCCAGCGGCGGCGATGGCCTGCCGGGTGGCGCGCTTCCCACGACCGGCGTCTATCTTGACGATATCCCGGTCACGACGATCGGCGCGCTGCTCGACGTGCATCCCTATGACATCGCCCGTGTCGAGGCGCTGTCGGGGCCGCAGGGCACGCTGTTCGGCGCGAGTTCGCTGTCGGGCACGTTGCGCATCATCACCAACAAGCCCGATCCATCGAAGTTCGAAGGCGGCTTCGATCTGCAAGGCAACAAATTCGGTGAAGGCGGCTATGGCGGCGTCGCCGAAGCTTTCGTGAACGTTCCGCTGAGCGAGACGATCGCCGCGCGCGCCGTGGGCTTCTACAAGCATGACGCGGGCTTTATCGACAACACGCCGGCGTCGCGGACCTATATTCTGGGCGACACCGATCCCACCAACGACATCACGATCAACAATGCCGCGCTGGTGAAAAAGAACTTCAACGAGGCCGACACCTATGGTGGTCGCCTCGCGCTCGGCATCGAACTGGATGATAACTGGACGGTCCGGCCGTCGATCATCGCCCAGCATCTGAAGACCGAGGGCAGCTTCCTCTACGATCCGCGCGCCGGCGATCTTGAAGTGCATGACTTCGTCGATTCCTTCACGACGGATAAATGGTTTCAGGCGGCGCTGACGATCGAAGGCAAGCTGTCGGACTGGGACGTCGTCTATTCGGGCGGCTATATGAAGCGCTCGATCGATATTCAGTCGGACTACAGCTATTATACCGTCTATTACGACCAGGCCACGAGCTACACGACCTTTCCGACCGCGACCGGGGGCTTTCTGGATCCCACCCAGGTGTTTCACAACAACCAGAAGCTGACCAAGCAGACCCACGAACTGCGCGTTAGCTCGCCAGCGGAAAATCCGTTCCGCCTGACCGCGGGCATGTTCATGCAGCGGCAGCAGAACGACAATATCGCCGAATATCTGATCCCGGGCCTCGCCACGAGCACCGCGGGCCTCGCCGTGGTCGGCGACAACATCTTCTACACCGACACCCATATCGTCGCGCGCGACTATGCGATGTTCGGCCAGGCAAATTACGACATCACGCCCGAACTGACGCTGACCGGCGGCATCCGCGCCTTCTTCTACAAGAACACGCTGAACGGTTTCTCCGGCTTCCAGAGCACGGCACTGTCGTTCGGCTGCGCGATCCCGGTCACCGACGCCTGCCAGTCGATCGACAAGAAGGCGAGCGAGTCCGGGGAAACGCACAAGGTCACATTGACCTACCAGATCGATCCCGACCGCATGGTCTATGCCACTTATTCAACCGGTTTCCGCCCCGGCGGCAACAACCGGCGGCCGGGCATCAATCCCTATGATTCGGATACGATCGACAATTTCGAGCTGGGTTGGAAGACCAGCTGGTTCGACCGAAAGCTGCGCCTGAACGCGGCGGTTTACTATGAGAAGTGGAACAAGCTCCAATATGCGCTGTCGCCCGTCGGGTCGGCGGGTGTCACCAATGTGTATAATGCCGGCGATGCGCGGGTTTATGGCGCGGAGGTCGATTTTGCTTTGCAGCTCGGGCAGCTGACCCTGTCAGGGTCAGGCGCCTATAACGACGCCAAGCTGACCACCAATTTCTGCCAGATCGGTGCGAGCGGGAATTCCGATTGCACGACCGGGGTGTTCGCGGCGCCCAAGGGAACGCGGCTGCCGGTCCAGCCCAAGTTCAAGGGCAATGCCACCGCGCGCTATGAGTTTCAGCTCGGCACGATGGAAAGCTTCGTCCAGGGCAGCGTGCTCCACCAGGGCAGCACGCGCAGCTATCTGGGTATTGTCGAAGGCACGATCCTGGGCGACACTCCATCCTTCACCACGTTCGATTTCTCGGTGGGGGGCAAGATCGACAATTGGAGCATCGAAGCCTTCATCCAGAACGCGTTCGACGAGCGCGGCCAGCTCAGCCGCAACAGCTTCTGCGCGCCCATTTATTGCGGTCAGTTCGCGAGGGTCTATCCGATCAAGCCGCAGATCTTCGGCCTGAAGGTGGCGCAGCGATTCTAACGAACCGTCGATGACGGGAAGCGGCGCTTCCCGTCCGCTCGGACTGATGATGGCGACGGCGCTGGTCGTCGGCAACATGATCGGCTCGGGCGTCTACATGCTCCCCGCGAGCCTCGCGCCCTATGGGTGGAACGTGATCCCCGCCTGGGGGATAACGATCGCGGGCAGCCTGTGTATCGCCGCCACCTTTGCGGGCCTGTGCCGTACACATCCGCAGGCGGGCGGACCCTATGTCTATGTCCGCGCCGCCTTCGGACCAGACGTCGCCTTCTATATCGCCTGGGCCTACTGGATATCGTTGTTCGTCGGCAACGGCGCGATCTCGGTCGCCGCGACCAGCTATCTTTCGGCCTTCATTCCCGCGCTGGCGACCAATGCACTGCTCTCTACCGGCGTCACCATCATGCTCGTCTGGACGATGACCGCGATCAATCTCAGCGGCACGCGCAACGCCGGCTGGGTCCAGCTCATCACCACCGTGCTTAAAATACTGCCATTGATCGCCGTCGTGATCATCGCGGCGATGGCCGCGCCGGCCGGCGATCTCACCCTGCCCGACCCGACCCGCCCCGAAATCGGCCTCGCCGCGATCACGACAGCGGGGACCCTCACCCTCTGGGCCTTTCTCGGCCTCGAATCGGCCACGGTCCCCGCCGGCAAGGTGGTCGACCCCGAACGCACCATTCCGCGCGCGACGCTTGGCGGCACGGCGGCCACCGGCCTGATCTATCTGTTCGCCTGCACCGCCGTCATCCTGTTGCTTGCGCCCGAGGTCGCCGCCCATTCGGCGGCGCCCTTCGCCGAAGTGATCGGCCGCTACTGGGGCAGCGGTGCCGCGCAGCTGGTCGCGGCCTTCGCGATGATCAGCGCGCTTGGCGCGCTCAACGGCTGGGTACTTCTCCAGGGCGAAATGCCCGCCGCGATGGCCGCCGGCGGCGTCTTCCCGCGCGCGCTGGCGAAGGTCGCGGCGAACGGCGTTCCGGTCCGCGCGCATATCCTGTCGAGTTGCCTCGTCACCGCGATCCTCGCCTTCAATGCCAGCAAGACCACGGTGAGCCTGTTCACGTTCGTCGCGGTGCTGGCGACGACCGCTTCGCTGGTCATGTACATCTTCGTCGCGGGCGCGGCGCTGAAGCTTGGCGGCGTGAAGCGCTGGATCGCGATAGCCGGACTGATCTACTCGCTCTGGGCGCTGTACGGCGCGGGGGTCGAGGCGAATATCTGGGGAGCGGTACTGATCCTGGCGGGCGTGCCGGTGTGGTGGGTGATGCGGGGGAAGAAGGTGGCGGCTTAACGCCCCTCCCATTGGCAGGGAGGGGAGAACTTAGCCGAAAAACCGCCCCAGTCCCCGGTCCGCCAATATCGCCTGCGCCGCATTATGGCCCGGTGCACCCGTCACGCCGCCACCCGGATGCGTGCCCGCCCCGCACATGTACAGCCCCCTGATCGGTCCGCGATAATCGCCGTGGCCCAGGATCGGGCGCGCGCCCCATAGCTGGTCGAGCGCCATATGCCCGTGCATGATGTCGCCGCCGACCAGCCCGAAGGTCCGTTCCAGATCGAGCGGCGACAATATTTGCCGCCCGACCACCGATTTCGCGAAACCCGGCGCATGCGCCTCCACCGTCGCGATGACATGATCGGCCGCCGCCTCGCGCTCTTCGTCCCAGCTTCTACCGTCCGGCAGCACAGGCGCGAATTGCTGGCAGAACAGGCTTGCGACATGCTGGCCGGGCGGTGCGAGGCTGTCATCGACGGTCGAGGGGATCAGCATCTCGACGATCGGCGCCTTCGACCATCCGAACGCGCGCGCATCGGTGAAGGCGCGGTCCATATAGTCGAGCGTCGGCGCGATGATGATGCCGCTCTGATGATGCTCCCCCTCCCCCGGCAGCGCGGTGAAACCGGGGAGTTCGCTCAGCGCGACGTTCATCCGGAAGGTCCCCGATCCGGCGCGAAAGCCCTTCATCCGGTGCCGGAAATCGGCGTCGAGATCGCCCTGATCGATCAGCTTGCGATAGAGCAGCCCCGGCCCGACATTTGACGCGATCACCGGCGCCATATGCTCGGCGCCGCCCTCGGTCCGCACGCCGACCGCCTTGCCGCCGTCGACCAGCAGCCGCTCGACCGCCGCCTCGGTTTCGATGACGACGCCAAGCTCCTCGCACGCCGCCTTCATCGCCTGGGTGATCGCGCCCATCCCGCCGATCGCATGGCCCCAGGCGCCTTTCTTGCCGTTCACCTCACCAAAGACATGGTGGAGCAACACATAGGCCGAACCCGGCGTATCGGGGCTGGCATAGTTGCCGACCACCGCGTCGAAGCCGAAGGCGGCCTTGATCGCCTCATGCTCGAACCAGCCATCGAGAAAGGTCCGCGCGCTCTTGACGAACAGGTCGAGCATGTCGCGCTGCGCTGGCAGGCCGGCCCCGGCAATCTTGCGGCCCTGCACGGCGGCCTTGAGCAGCGCCGAAAGCCCGCCACCGGCATTGGGCGGGATTTTGAGGGCAAGGTCGCGCAATATGTCGGCCACGCCCTCCAGCGCGTCATAATAGGCTGGCAGCGCCTGGGCATCGGCGGCCGAGAAGCGCCGGAACTCGGCCTGGGTCCGATCGAGCCCGCCGCCAAGCTTGAGATAGCCGCCGTCCTGAAGCGGCAGGAAGTTCGAGATCGGCCGCTCGACGATGCGCAGCCCGCGCTCGTGGAGCCGCATGTCGCGGATGACGGTGGGCTGGAGCAGGCTGACCGTGTAACTCGCCACCGAATTGCGGAATCCGGGGTGAAACTCCTCGGTCACCGCCGCCCCGCCGACGACCCCGCGCCGTTCGAGAATGCGGACCTTCAGGCCCTTGCGCGCCAGGTAATAGGCGCAGACGAGGCCATTATGCCCGCCGCCGATGATGACGACGTCCTGTTTCGTGTTCATAAAAGCTGTCCGGCGACGCTCTGCGCGCTCCATCCCGCTGCCGGGCGTCTGGGCTGGCGCGCCTCGGGGATCAGCACCCGAAACTTGCGTGCGAAGCTCTTCAGACAGACCTCAATGCTGCCGAGCGGCCCCTGCGTATAGCTCGCGGTCTGCATTCCCTGCTGCACGCGCGCGACCAGTGTCGTATCCTCGGCATTGACCATGCGGTTGATCCGCCAGTTGAGGTAGCGCGCCGCCTTCATCTCACGCCGCGTATCGGGCAGGACATAGGCGATCTCGCGGATCATCGTCTCGGTTGGCGAGACCGGCAGAAATTGCATGAAGTCGATCTGATCCGGGTAGATATCGAACGCGGTGTTCGGCCACAGCTTGAAATAGGTCCACAGCCGTTGCCGCTCCGCCGACAGATGATCGACCGACGGCAGGAAATGTCTGTAGAGCGCCTCGGATGAGCTGCCCGGCACGCCTTCCAGCAACGGGCCGTACATCTTATCGACCCATTCGCTCGCCTCGATCCCATAGCCGGGGCCAAACAGGCGTTTAAGCCCGGGATGCGCGACCGGGATATGCAGCCCGTCCGAATAATTGTCGGCGATATTCTTCCAGTTGACCGTGCGCGGCCGCATCACCACCCGGCCCAGCGCGCGCATGTCCTCGAAGCGGTAGGGCTCGATCTCGGCCTCATAGGGGGCCATCATGTCGGCGACCGACGGCCCGGACCCCTCGATATTGACGAACACGAAGCCGCGCCAGATCTCGACCGCAAAGCGGTGAAGGCCGTAGTCGGCCATGTCGAACGCCGGATAGTCGCGCTTGCCCGGAACCCCGGTCAGGCTGCCGTCATTGCCATAGGTCCAGGCATGATAGGGGCAGACCAGCTTGCGTGCGCAGCCCTGATCGCCGTCGACGAGCTGCGAGGCGCGGTGGCGGCAGACATTGGACAGCGCGCGCACCGTCCCGTCGTCGCCCCGGATCGCGATGATGGATTCGCCGCCGACCGGGATCGCCTGCCAGTCGCCCGGCGCCGGGATGTCGCTGACATGGCAGATCAGCTGCCAGGATCGACGGAATATCCGTTCCCGCTCGAGCGCAAAGACCTCCGGGTCGTGGTAAAGCCAGCCCGGCAGGCCCATATCCGCATCGGGGTCGATCGCCGACCGGACATCATTCACAGCACGCAGGGTCATCGTTTCACCTTTGTCAGCAGCTTGCCCCAAGCCTCGCCCAAAGGGCAAATAAAACTGCTCTGCCGCACTGCAACATGAAGGTTGCGCACGGCCGCTGCTAGGATACACTCACCCGTAATGATGGGTTCTCCGGGGAGTCGCGACCATGAACCGCAATGCCGCCAGCGCTGTTCTTCCAAAGCCGGCGCAGAAGTCGTCGGATCCCGCCACCCTTGCCGAAGAGATCATCGAGCGGCTGACCTACCGGATCGGCAAGAATGCGGCGGCCGCCAAGACGCATGACTGGCTGGCCGCGACCATATTGGTGATCCGTGACCGGGTGATCGACCGCTGGATCGCGAGCACGCAGGAAACGTATGAGGCCGGCGGCAAGCGGGTCTATTATCTGAGCCTGGAGTTCCTGATCGGGCGCCTGATGCGCGACGCTGTGTCGAACCTCGGCCTGATGGATGAGATGCGCGAAGCGCTCGCCTCGCTCGGGGTCGACATCGACGTCATCCGCGAACTTGAGCCCGATGCCGCGCTCGGCAATGGCGGCCTCGGCCGGCTTGCCGCCTGCTTCATGGAGTCGCTCGCTTCGGTCGATGTGCCCGCCTATGGCTATGGCATCCGCTATGTGAACGGCATGTTCCGGCAGGAGATTTCGGACGGCTGGCAGGTCGAGCTGCCCGAAACCTGGCTTGCCCATGGCAATCACTGGGAGTTCGAGCGCCGCGAGGCGAGCTATGAGATCGGCTTTGGCGGGGTCGTCGAACTGGCCGCCGCCGATGGCAGCGGCGATCACGCCCGGCTGTGGAAGCCGCATGACCGCATCATCGCCACCGCCTTCGACACGCCGGTGGTCGGCTGGCGCGGCAATCGGGTGAACACGTTGCGGCTGTGGACCGCGCAGCCGATCGATCCGATCCTGCTCGACGCCTTCAACGCGGGCGATCATATCGGCGCGCTCAAGGAGAGCAACAAAGCGGAATCGCTGACCCGCGTCCTCTATCCGGCCGACTCGCACACCGCCGGGCAGGAGCTCCGGCTTCGTCAGGAATATTTCTTCTCCTCGGCCTCGCTGCAGGACATCGTTCGCCGCCATGTCCAGTATTTCGGCGACATCCGTACGCTGCCCGACAAGGCCGCGATCCAGCTCAACGATACCCATCCGGCGGTTTCGGTCGCCGAACTGATGCGGATCCTGATCGATCTCCACAATCTCGACTTCGGCGAAGCATGGGACATCACCCGGGCGACCTTTGGCTATACCAACCACACGCTATTGCCCGAAGCGCTCGAAAGCTGGCCGGTGCCGCTGTTCGAACAGATGCTGCCGCGCCACATGCAACTGGTCTATGCGATCAACGCCAAGCTGCTGATCGAGGCGCGCAGGCAGCATGGGTTCGACGATGCCGGGATCAGCGCGATCTCGCTGATCGACGAGGGCGGCGACCGGCGGGTGCGGATGGGCAATCTCGCCTTTGCCGGGTCGCACAGCGTCAACGGGGTGTCGGCGCTGCACACCGAACTGATGAAGGAGACGGTGTTCGCCGACTTCCATCGGCTCTACCCCGACCGGATCAACAACAAGACCAATGGGATCACGCCGCGCCGCTGGCTGATGCAGTGCAATCCCGAGCTGACCGCGCTGATCCGCGAGGCGATTGGCGACGCATTCCTCGACGACAGCGAGCAGTTGCGCGCGCTGGAGAAAGTCGCCGATGACGCCGCCTTCCAGGAGCGCTTCGCTGCGGTGAAGCTCGCCAAGAAGGCCGTACTGTCGAACGTGCTGCGCGACAGGATGGGGCTGAAGATCGATCCCACCGCGCTGTTCGACACCCAGATCAAGCGCATCCACGAATATAAGCGGCAGCTGCTCAACATCATCGAGGCGGTCGCGCTGTACGACCAGATCCGCTCGCATCCCGAGCGCGACTGGGTGCCGAGGGTCAAATTGTTCGGCGGCAAGGCGGCGCCGAGCTATCACAATGCCAAGCTGATCATAAAGCTGGCGAACGACGTCGCCCGGGTGATCAACCACGACCCCGCGGTCCAGGGTCTGCTCAAGGTCGTGTTCGTTCCCAATTACAACGTCTCTATGGCCGAGATCATGATGCCCGCCGCCGACCTGTCCGAGCAGATCTCGACCGCCGGCATGGAGGCTTCGGGCACCGGCAACATGAAGTTCGCGCTGAACGGCGCGCTCACCATCGGCACGCTGGACGGCGCCAATGTCGAGATGCGCGATCATGTCGGGGCGGAGAATATCATGATCTTCGGCCTGACCGCGGCCGAGGTCGCCCAGGCGCGTGCCGAAGGGCATAATCCGCGCGCGCTGATCGAAGGATCGCGGGAACTCAGCCAGGCCTTGCAGGCAATTGCCGGCGGTGTCTTCTCGCCCGACGATCGCGATCGCTACAAGGCGTTGATCGCTGGCCTGTACGACCATGACTGGTTCATGGTCGCCGCCGATTTCGACAGCTATGCCTCCACCCAGCGCGGGATCGACCAGCTGTGGAACGACAGGAAGAATTGGAACGCGAAGGCGATCCGCAACGTCGCGGGCATGGGATGGTTCTCATCCGATCGTACAATCAGGCAATATGCATCTGAAATATGGGGTGTTCTCTGATCTTATCCACCGCTTATCCACGTCTTTTCCAGAGCATCGCCATATGATCATGACCATCAACTTCGACCGGGACGCCCCGGTCGGATTGGCGTAGCATCACCCGCGTGAGCCAGCTCGACAAAGCCGCGATATCCGCCCTGATCAAGGGCAAGCACGGCGATCCTTTCGCGGTGCTGGGAGTTCATTCGGGAGACACTGGCCTGATCGCCCGTGCCCTGGTCCCCGACGCCGATACGGTCGAAGCGCTGACCCTGGCAGGCAAGCCGGCCGGCATATTGACCCGGATCGACAAGGCGGGGCTGTTCGAAGGCGCGCTCTCGATCGGCAAGCCGCAGCCGCTGCGCTACCGCGCCGCCAATGCGGACGGCGAATGGAGCGTCGGCGATCCCTACAGCTTCGGCCCCGTGCTCGGCCCGATGGACGACTATTATATCGCCGAGGGGTCGCACCTCCGGCTGTTCGACAAGATGGGCGCGCACAAGATCCACCACGACGGCGCCGACGGCGTCCATTTCGCGGTATGGGCGCCCAACGCCCGGCGCGTCTCGGTTGTCGGGTTGTTCAACCGGTGGGACGGCCGGCGCCATGTCATGCGGCGGCGGCTCGATACCGGCATCTGGGAGATATTCATCCCCGATATCGGCGAGGATGAGCCCTATAAGTTCGAGATCGTCGGGCCCGACGGCAAGCCGCTGCCACTGAAGGCCGACCCCTTCGCCTTCCGCTCCGAACTGCGCCCCGCCACCGCCTCGATCACCACCGCGCCGCTCACCCACCGCTGGGGTGACACAGGCCATCGCGACTTCTGGAAACAGGCCGACATCCGCCGCCAGCCCATTTCGATCTACGAAGTTCATGCCGGATCATGGCAGCGCGACGCGGACGGCAATTTTCTTCACTGGGACGCGATGGCCGATCGGTTGATCCCCTATGCGGTCGAGATGGGCTTCACCCATATCGAGTTCCTGCCGATCACCGAGTTCCCCTATGATCCAAGCTGGGGCTATCAGACTACCGGGCTCTATGCGCCCACCGCGCGGTTCGGCACGCCCGAGGCGTTCGCACGCTTCGTCGACGGGGCGCATCGCGCCGGGATCGGGGTGATCCTCGACTGGGTACCCGCGCATTTCCCGACCGACGCGCATGGACTGGCCCGATTCGACGGCACCGCGCTCTATGAGCATGAGGACCCGCGCAAGGGCTTCCACCCCGACTGGAACACCGCGATCTATAATTTCGGGCGGCGCGAGGTGATGAGCTTCCTCGTCAACAATGCGCTGTTCTGGGCCGAGAAATATCATCTCGACGGGCTCCGGGTCGATGCCGTCGCCTCGATGCTATACCTCGATTATTCGCGGAAAGCCGGCGAATGGCTGCCGAACCCCGATGGCGGACGCGAGAATCTGGAGGCGGTGGAATTCCTGCGCCAGATGAACCGGGAGATTTACGGCCAGCATCCCGGCGTGACGACGATCGCCGAGGAATCGACGAGCTGGCCGAAAGTCTCGCACCCCGTCCACGAAGGCGGGCTCGGCTTCGGCTTCAAATGGAATATGGGCTTCATGCACGACACGCTGCGCTACATGGCGCGCGACCCGGTCCATCGCCGCCACCATCATGACGATATCACCTTTGGCCTGCTCTACGCCTTCGGCGAGAATTATGTCCTGCCGCTCAGCCATGACGAGGTCGTCCACGGCAAGGGATCGCTGCTCGGCAAGATGGCGGGCGACGACTGGCAAAAATTCGCGAACCTGCGAGCCTATTATACGTTGATGTGGGGCTATCCGGGGAAGAAGCTGCTGTTCATGGGCCAGGAGTTCGCACAACGCGCCGAATGGAGCGAGGAGCGCGCGCTCGACTGGCATCTGCTTGACGCACCCGCGCATGCAGGCGTCCGCCGTCTCGTCCGCGATCTCAACCATGTCTACCGCGACCGCCCTGCGCTCCACGCCCGCGATTGCGAGGCGGAGGGGTTTCGTTGGGTCGTCGTCGACGACAGCGCCAATTCGGTGTTCGCCTGGGAACGCCATGCGCCGGGCGCGCCGCCGATCGCGATCATCGCTAACATGACGCCCAGCCCGCGCCACGATTATGGCCTGCGCCTGTCGCGCGGCGGTCGCTGGCGCGAGATCGTCAACAGCGACGCGGCCGTCTATGGCGGCAGCGGCATGGGCAATGGCGGCTTTGTCACCGCGGCAGACGACGGCTATGCCAGCGTCACCATTCCGCCGCTGGCGACGCTGATGCTGGAGGCTGAGTGATGTCGGGGGGACAGATGACGGGAGATCGGCGCAACCAGCCACTGGCACGCGACGCCATGGCCTATGTGCTGGCGGGCGGGCGCGGCAGCCGGCTCTATGAGCTTACCGATCGCCGCGCCAAGCCTGCGGTCTATTTCGGCGGCAAGGCGCGGATCATCGATTTCGCGCTGTCGAACGCGCTCAATTCGGGCATTCGCCGCATGGGGGTGGCTACCCAGTACAAGGCGCATTCGCTGATCCGCCATCTCCAGCGCGGCTGGAACTTCCTGCGGCCCGAGCGCAACGAAAGCTTCGATATCCTGCCCGCCAGCCAGCGCGTGTCGGAAACGCAATGGTATGAGGGGACCGCCGACGCGGTGTTCCAGAATCTCGACATCATCGAGTCCTACGGCCCGGAATATATGATCATCCTGGCCGGCGATCACATCTACAAGATGGATTATGAACTGATGCTCCGCCAGCATGTCGACGCGGGAGCCGATGTCACCGTCGGATGCCTGGAGGTTCCGCGCATGGAGGCCACCGGCTTCGGGGTGATGCACATCGACGCCAAGGCGCGGATCAAGCAGTTCGTCGAGAAGCCCGCCGATCCGCCCGCAATGCCGGGCAAGCCCGATACCGCGCTCGCGTCGATGGGCATCTATGTCTTCAACATGAAGTTCCTGGCCGAACAGCTGCGCCGCGACGCCGCCGACCCCGCTTCGAGCCATGATTTCGGTAAGGATCTGATCCCCTATATCGTCAAGAACGGCAAGGCGGTGGCGCATCTCTTTTCGCAAAGCTGCATCCGCGCCGACAGCGAGCCCGAGGCCTATTGGCGCGATGTCGGGACGATCGACGCCTATTGGGAAGCCAATATCGACCTGACCGATGTCGTTCCCCAGCTCGACCTCTATGAGCGCGACTGGCCGATCTGGAGCTATGCCGAGGTCACCGCCCCCGCGAAGTTCGTCCATAATGACGAAGGCCGCCGGGGTGCCGCGACCTCGTCGCTGATTGCGGGCGGCTGCATCGTCTCGGGCGCCTCGCTGCACCGCAGCCTGTTGTTCACCGGGGTTCGGGTCAACAGCTTCTCCTCGATCACCGAGGCGGTGATCATGCCCGGCTGTCAGATCGGCCGCGAGGCGCGGCTCCATAAGGTCGTGCTCGATCAGGGCGTGCAGATCCCTAAAGGGCTGATCGTCGGCGAGGATCCGATCGCCGATGCCAAACGCTTCCGTCGCACCGAAAAGGGGGTCTGCCTGATCACGCAGGACATGATCGATCGCCTGGTCGCATAGGCAAGAGCCGATGACGCTACGCCTTCTTTCGGTAACCTCCGAACTTCATCCGCTAATCAAGACCGGCGGGCTGGCCGACGTCGCGGGGGCGCTGCCGCTCGCGCTTGCCCAACACAGCGTCGAGGTCCGGTCGCTGCTGCCTGCCTATCCACAGGTGCTGCGAGCGCTCGCCGCCGTGAAACCCAGGGCGGTCCACAGCTATAAGGCGCTGTTCGGCGGCCCCGCCCGCGTGCTGGCGGCGAAGCTTGGCGGGCACGACCTGCTGCTGCTCGATTCCCCCAGCCTGTTCGGATCGCGCGAAGGCGGCCCCTATTCGGACGTCGCGGGGCATGACTGGCCCGACAATTGGCGCCGCTTCGCCGCGCTGTCGGCGGTGGCGGCCGATGTCGCGGCGGGCGCGGTGAAGGGCTGGCGGGCGGATATCGTCCACGCGCATGACTGGCAGGCGGCGCTGACCGCCGCCTATGTCCGCCACGGCCGGGCGCCTGACACACCGGTTGTGCTGACCGTCCACAATCTGGCCTTCCAGGGCCGGTTCGACGCGCGGATATTTCCCGATCTGGGGCTGCCCGCCACGGCCTTCTCGGTCGAAGGCGTCGAATATTATGGCGGGGTCGGCTTCCTGAAAGCCGGGCTCCAATATTCCGACGCGATCACCACCGTCAGCCCGACCTATGCCGACGAGATCCGCACCCCCGCCTTCGGCATGGGGCTCGACGGACTGCTGCGCGGGCGCGGCGATGCGGTGCAGGGCATCGTCAACGGCATCGACAGCAGCGAATGGGACCCGGCGACCGACCCGCATCTCGCCGCCAATTTCTCGCTCCGATCGCTCGGCAGCCGCACGGGCAATCGCCGCGCGATCGAGAAGCGCTTCGGGCTCAAGCGCGGCAAGGGGCCGATCTTCGCGCTGATCAGCCGCCTGACCTGGCAAAAGGGGATCGACCTGATCGTCGATTCGATCGAGCATATCGTCGCCCATGGCGCACGGCTGGTGGTGCTCGGATCGGGCGACAGCGCGTTCGAGGGGGCGCTGCTCGGCGCGGCGCACCGCCATCGCGGCCAGATCGGCGTCGTCACCGGCTATGACGAGCCGCTCGCCCATCTGATGCAGGGCGGCTGCGACGCGATCCTGATCCCGTCGCGGTTCGAACCGTGCGGGCTCACCCAGTTGTACGGGCTGCGCTATGGCACGATCCCGGTGGTGGCGCGTACCGGCGGGCTTGCCGACACGATCATCGACGCCAACGAAGCGGCGCTGACCGCAGGCTGCGCGACCGGTATCCTCCATGCACCGGGCGCCGGCGACGCGCTCAAGGCCGCCATCAGCCGCGCGATCCACCTCCACTCGTCGCCCGGGATCTGGCAGGCGATGCGCAAACAGGGGATGCGGGCCGACCATGGCTGGGGACGGAGCAGCGCACGCTATGCCGCGCTCTACCGTTCGCTGGTCGACAGGAGCCCCGCCCCATGACGATCCGAACCGTCCCGACCACAGCCTTTGCCGATCAGAAGCCCGGCACGTCTGGACTGCGCAAGAAAGTGCGGGTGTTCCAGCAGCCCGGCTATGCCGAGAATTTCATCCAGTCGATCTTCGATGCGCTGAGCGGATTTGCGGGCAAGGCGCTGGTCATCGGCGGCGACGGCCGCTTCTACAATCGCGAGGTGATCCAGACCGCTATCCGAATGGCCGCCGCCAATGGCTTCGGCACGATCATCGTCGGGCGCGGCGGCATCCTGTCCACCCCCGCCGCCAGCCATGTGATCCGCCACCATGGCGCGTTCGGCGGGATCATCCTGTCGGCCAGCCACAATCCCGGCGGGCCGACCGAGGATTTCGGGATCAAATATAATATCTCGAACGGCGGCCCCGCGCCCGAGAAGGTGACCGATAGGATCTTCGCGAACAGCAAGGCGATCAGTCGTTACCTGACCCTCGACGCTGCTGATGTCGACCTCGACCACGACGGCGAGATCCGGGTCGGTGATGCGATCGTGAAGATCATCGATCCGGTCGCCGACTATGCCGCGCTGATGGAAAAGCTGTTCGATTTCGCCGCGATCCGCGCGCTGATCGCATCGGGCTTCGGCATCGCCTTCGACGCGATGGGCGCGGTTACCGGGCCCTATGCGACCGAGATACTGGAGAAGCGGCTCGGCGCGCCTGCGGGTACGGTCCGCAACGGCACCCCCCTGCCCGATTTCGGCGGCCACCATCCCGATCCCAATCTGGTCCACGCCAAGGCGCTGTACGACGCGATGATGGGGCCCGCCGCCCCCGATTTCGGGGCGGCATCCGACGGCGACGGCGACCGCAACCTGATTATCGGCAAGGGCATTTTCGTCACCCCGTCGGATTCGCTCGCGATGCTCGCCGCCAACGCGCATCTGGCGCCCGGCTATGCGCGCGGGCTCGCCGGCATCGCCCGCTCGATGCCCACCAGCGGCGCGGCCGACAAGGTTGCCGACGGGCTTGGCATTCCGTTGTTCGAAACGCCGACCGGCTGGAAATTCTTCGGCAACCTGCTCGACGCGGGCAAGGCGACGATCTGCGGCGAGGAGAGCGCCGGCACCGGATCGGATCATGTCCGCGAGAAGGACGGGCTGTGGGCGGTGCTGCTGTGGCTCAACATCCTGGCCGTCCGCCGCGAAAGCGTCCGCGTGATCGCCGAGGCGCATTGGACGCGGTTCGGTCGCAACTATTATGCCCGCCATGATTATGAGGGGGTCGACAGCGCCGCCGCCGACGCGCTGATGGCCGAACTGCGCGGACGGCTGCCCGACCTGCCCGGTACGACTATCGGCGATCTCACGATCGAGGCGGCCGACGATTTCGCCTATCTCGATCCGATCGACGGCTCCGAAAGTCTCAACCAGGGTATCCGCATCCTGTTCAGCGGCGGCTCGCGGATCGTCTTCCGCCTGTCGGGCACGGGTACATCGGGCGCGACGATCCGCGTCTATATCGAACGTTATGAGCCTGCCGATGGCGACCTAGGCCGCGAGACGGGCGACGCGATCGCCGATCTGATCGGCGCGGTGGAAGAGATCGCCGGGATCGCGCGGTTTACCGGGCGGACCGCGCCGGATGTGGTGACGTGAGGATGCCGCATCCAATATCCTCCCCATGCTTCGCATAGGGAGGATCTTTTGAGCGTTCCGCCCCGCTTTGGCGCCACCATCGTCGCAGAGGGCGTCCATTTCGCGCTCTGGTCCGAATGCGCCGATGCGGCCTGGGTATCGATCTTCGACGTCGAGGACCGCGAGACCCACCGCATCGCGCTTGAACGCGGCCCCGCCGACATCTTCCAGGGGGTCGTACCCGGCCTTCGCGAAGGTGCCCGCTACGGTTTCCGGACCGATGGCCCCTATGACCCGGCGATCGGCAACTGGTTCGATCCGATGAAGCTGCTTGCCGATCCGCATGCGATCGCGATCGACCGGCCCTATGCCTATGACGCGCGCCTGGCCGCGCGGCGGGAGGCGGCGATCGATACCGCGCCGCTGATGCCCAAGGCGATCGTCACCGCCCTGCCCGCGCCGCTGCCGCACCGGCCGCCGCTGCTGGCGCCCGGCGGGCTGATCTACGAGGTCAATGTCCGCGGCTTCACGATGCTCCATCCGGCGATACCCGAAGCGCAGCGCGGCACAATCGCGGCACTGGCGCATCCCGCGATCATCGATCATCTCAGGAAGATCGGAGTTGGCGCGATCGAGCTGATGCCGGTCACCGCGTGGATCGACGAGCGCCATCTCGGACCACTCGGCCTGCACAACAGCTGGGGCTATAATCCGGTCGGCTTCTTCGCGCTCGACCCGCGCCTTGCGCCCGGCGGGATCGCCGAACTGCGCGACACGGTCGCGACGCTGCATGCGGCGGGGATTGGGGTGCTGCTCGATGTCGTCTTCAACCATAGCGGCGAAAGTGACGCGCTCGGCCCTACCCTGTCGCTGCGCGGGATCGACAGCCACGCCTATTTCCGAACGATCCGCGACGAACCCGGCGCGCTCGCCAATGACAGCGGCTGCGGCAACACGCTCGACTGTGATCATCCCGCGACCCGGCGGCTGATCCTCGACGCGATGCGCCATTTCGTCGAGCAGGCCGCGATCGACGGCTTCCGCTTCGATCTCGCGCCGATCCTCGGCCGGGTGCGCGATGGTTTCGAGCCTGACGCCGCCTTCTTCCGCGCGTTGCGCCGCGACCCGATCCTGTCCGACCGCATCCTTGTCGCCGAACCCTGGGACATCGGCCCCGGAGGCTATCAGCTCGGCAATTTCAACGAAGCGTTCCTCGAATGGAATGATCGCTACCGCGACGATGTCCGCCGTTTCTGGCGCGGCGATCCGCACAGCGTCGGCGACCTCGCGACCCGGCTCGCCGGTTCATCCGACATCTTCGGCCAGCATGGTCGCACCCACAGCCGCAGCATCAACTTCATCGCCGCGCATGACGGCTTCACCCTTGCCGATCTTACCGCTTTTGCCACGAAGCATAATGAGTCCAATGGCGAGATGAACCGCGACGGCCACAACGAGAATTTCAGCTGGAACAACGGCGTCGAGGGGCCGACCGAGGATACAGCCATAGTCGCGGCCCGCCACCGGGACGCCCGCGCCCTGCTCGCCACATTGTTCGCCTCACGCGGTACGATCATGCTCACTGCAGGTGACGAGTTCGGCCGCAGCCAGCACGGCAACAACAACGCCTATGCGCAGGACAATGCGATCAGCTGGATCGACTGGAGCGGGCGTGACCTGAATCTGGAAAACCATGTCGCGCGGCTCGCGGCGATCCGCGCCGCGCATCCCACGCTGTCCGACCCGATGCTGCTGGGCGGCGGCGATGTCGATTGGTTGAGGTTCGACGGCCGCGATTTCGAAGGCGAGGACTGGCACGATCCACGGACCGCGAGCATCGTCATGCTTCTCCATCTGCCCGAACAGGAAAAGCGGATCGCGATCGCCTTCAATCGCGAAGATGAAGCGCGGCAGCTCGCACTTCCGGCGAAAGCCGGCCACCATTGGCGCCGGCTCGACGAGGAGGATGGGTCGCTCGATCTCGCCGCCCGGTCGGTCGCCTATCTCATCGAGGAAGCACGGCAGCCATGACCGACAGCAGCGATGGCGACTGGTGGCGCGGCGCGGTCATCTATCAGGTCTATCCACGCTCCTTCCAGGACAGCGACGGCGACGGGATCGGCGATCTGAAGGGCGTGACCGCGCGGCTCGACCATATCGCCTCGCTGGGGGTCGATGCGATCTGGGTATCGCCCTTCTTCAAATCGCCGATGGCGGACATGGGTTATGACGTGTCGGACTATCGCGACGTCGACCCGATGTTTGGCACGCTTGCCGATTTCGACGCGATGCTCGCCCGCGCGCATGCGCTGGGCCTGCGCATCATCATCGACCAGGTGATCAGCCACACCTCCGACCAGCATGACTGGTTCCGCGAGAGCCGGTCGAGCCGGGACAACCCCAAGGCCGACTGGTACGTCTGGGCCGATGCGAAGCCCGATGGCACTGCTCCCAACAACTGGCTGTCGATCTTTGGCGGGCCCGCCTGGGAGTGGGACGGGACGCGGATGCAATATTATATGCATAGCTTCCTGACATCACAGCCCGACATGAACTTCCATTCGGCGGAGGCACGCGACGCATTGCTCGATTCGATGCGGTTCTGGCTCGATCGCGGGGTCGATGGCTTCCGGCTCGACGCCTGCAATCACTATTTCCACGACGCGCAGCTCCGCGATAATCCGCCCGCCCCGCGCAACGCCGCGCATGATGTGCCCGATACCAATCCTTACGGTTTCCAGGAGCATGTCTACGACAAGACCCAGCCCGAAAACCTGGCTTTCCTGCGCAGCGTCCGCGCGCTGCTGAAGGAATATCCCGGCACGATCGCAGTGGGCGAAGTCGGCGACGGCGATCGTTCGCCGGCAACGGTCGGCCAATATACGTCGGGCGGCGACACGCTCCATTTCTGCTACACATTCGACCTGTTCGGCCCCGATTTCTCCGCCGACACATTCCGCTCGACCGTCGCGAAGTTCGAAGCGGCGGCGAAAGAGGGTTGGGTCTGCTGGGCGCTGTCGAACCATGACGTACGACGCCATGTCAGCCGCTTCAGCCTGCCCGGCGACGACCCCAACAGGATCGCCCGGCTCGCGCTGGCGGTGCTGATCGCGCTGAGGGGCACGATCTGTCTCTATCAGGGCGAGGAACTGGCACTGCCCGAGGCCGAGCTGGCGTTCGAGGATCTGCGCGACCCCTATGGCATCCGCTTCTGGCCCAGCTTCAAGGGCCGCGATGGCTGCCGCACGCCGATGCCGTGGAGCAAGGCGCGTGAACAGGGCGGCTTTTCGACCGCCAAACCATGGCTCCCGATTCCTGCCGAACATCGCGCCCGCGCGGTCGATGCGCTGGAGGCCGATCCGCGCGCGGTGCTGCATTTCTACCGCAAGGCACTCGCCTTCCGCAGGGAGCGCGCGCCGCTCCAGCGCGGTGCCATCACCTTTTTGGACACCGGCGACGACATCCTCGCCTTCACCCGCGACTATCGCGGGGAGATGATGCTGTGCGTCTATAATCTCTCGCGCGAACCGCTCGACTGGACGCTGCCCACGGGCTTCGCGAGCGCGCTCGTCGAGTCGCTGTCGGCGCCGGGGATCACGGTCAACCGCAAGAGGATACGCCTTCCGGCCTTGTCCTGGGCTTTCCTGCGACAAGGTTGAGGATCGACACAGCAAAGGAAACCGTCGATGCGTCCCGGAATTCTTGGCCTCATCATCGGCCTCGCCGTTGCGGCGCAGCCCGTGGCGGCTAGTGCCGAAACAGCCCTGCCCGGCTGGATGGCCGGCGCCTGGGCGCATGCCGACGGCGACAGCTGGGCCGACGAATATTGGACCCCGCCGCGCGGCGGACTGATGATCGGCGCGGGCCGGAGCGGCAGGGGTGATGCCCTGATCAGCTGGGAAACCACCCGGATCGAGCGCGGCAAGGACGGTAGGCTGACCTTCATCGCCATGCCGGGCGGTGGATCGCCGACGGTCTTTCCGATGGTCGATTCCGGGCCCGACGAAATCGTCTTCGCCAATCCCGCGCATGATTATCCCCAGCGAATCCGCTACTGGCGCGAAGGCGGCGACATGCTCGCCGAGATATCGATGACCAACGGCAGCAAGGCGATGCGCTGGCGCTACCGCCCGATGGGCCAATGATATAAATCATTCTTGATATAACATATCATCGCCGCTAATTCCCGTGCCGATGGTAAGGGATAATATATCATGACGTTCAGGCTGCGATGTCTCCGCTCGATCTCGTTGATCGCGATCGTAGCCAGTCCCGCCTTTGCCGAGGATAGGCCTGACTTTCACCGTACCGACTCGTCCGACATCATCGTCACCGCGCCGATCCAGCGCGAGCGGATGGACGTGCTGTCCGGCACCTCCGTCCTCACCGGTGCCGAGTTGACCACCGCGCTGCGCCCGACGATCGGCGAGACGATCGAACATACGCCCGGCGTTTCGGCGACCTCCTTCGGCCCCAACGCCTCGCGGCCGGTGCTGCGTGGCTTGCAGGGCGAGCGGGTGCGTGTGCTCACCGACGGGATCGGTTCGGTCGATGTCTCGAACACCAGCGTCGATCATGCGGTGGTGATCAACCCGCTGCTCGCCGAGCGGATCGAGGTTCTGCGCGGGCCGTCGGCACTGCTCTACGGCTCGGCGGCGATCGGCGGCGTGGTGAACGTGATCGACAAGCGGATACCGCGCGCGATCCCCGACGAGCCGATCCATGTCGATGCGATCGCCACCTATGGCAGCGCGGCGAGCGAAAGATCAGGCGCGGTGGCGCTCGACGCGCCGATCGGCGGCGGCTTTGTGGCCCATCTCGACGGCAGCTATCTGAAGAGCAGCGACCTGCGCATCGGCGGATCGGCGCTCAGCCCCCGCGCCCGCGCCGAGGCGCTCGCCTCCGCGCAGCTACCCGCTGAGCCGGATGCCGACGAGCCGATCGACTTCGCCGCCAACGCCGCGGTCCGGGGCCGCTTGCCCAACAGCGGGGCACAGACCTGGGTCGCCGGCGCGGGCCTCGCCTTCGTTCAGGGCGACAGCCATTATGGCGTCTCCTACAGCCATTATGACAGCCGCTACGGCGTGCCGATCCGCTTCGCGACACTTCCGGGCCAGGAGCAGGAGGCACCGCGCATCGACATCGTCCAGAACCGGTTCGACGCCCGCGCGGAAATCAACGCCGGCGGGTCGCTGGTCGAGGCGGTCCGCGCCCGGCTTGCCTATGCGAAATACCGACATTTCGAACTGGAGGAAGACGGCTCGGTCGGCACCGCTTTCTATAATCAGGGTTTCGAAGGGCGGGTCGAGCTGGTTCAGGCCGATCGCGGCGTCTGGCACGGTGCCAGCGGCGCGCAATTCTTCGTTCGCGATTTCGACGTGGTCGGCGCGGAGGCATTCCTGCCGCGCAACCATAGCCAGCAGCTCGGTATCTTCACGCTCCAGCAGCTCGACTACGGCGCGTTCAAGGTCGAGGGCGGGCTGCGCTATGAGAAGAGCTGGGTATCGGCCGATCCCTATGAACATCAACCGCAATTCTTCGATGGCGGCCGCAGTTTCGACACCGTTTCGGGCTCGCTCGGGGCGTCGCTGAAGCTGAACGGCGACTGGCGGATCGGCGCAAATCTGGTGCGCAGCAAGCGCGCTCCGTCGGCCGAGGAGCTGTTCGCCAACGGCCCGCATGCCGGCACCGAGGCCTTCGAGATCGGCGATCCCGGCTACACCACCGAGAAGAGCTGGGGCGTCGAGGCCGTGCTGCACGGCAAGGGCCCGGGCTACACGCTCCACGCGTCGATTTATCACAACTGGTTCGACGACTTCATTTTCGACAGCCCCGACGGCAGCGTCGAGGACGGCCTTCCCGTCTATCGCAGCGCGCAGGCGAAAGCGCGCTTCTACGGCGCCGAGATCGAGGCGAGCCTCGATCTGGCGACGGTCGGCAGCTTCGCGATCAAGGCCGATGCACTGGCGGACTATGTGCATGCGACGATCGTCGGCATCGGCCCCGCGCCGCGCATCCCCCCTGCCCGGCTGCTCGGCGGACTGAGCGCCGAGAGCGAGCGGATCGATGGGCGGATCGAGGTCGAATGGGGCGACAAGGCGCGTCGCCTCGCGGCCTTCGAAACGCCGACCGATGGCTATATGCTGGTCAACGCGACTCTGACGCTTCGTCCATTCGCCGACCAGCCCCACACGAGCCTGTCGCTGACCGCGCATAATATCTTCGACGTCGTGGCCCGGCGCCATGCCAGCTATCTCAAGGATTTCGCGCCACTGGCCGGACGCGACATCAGGGTGACGGCGAGGGTCAGCTTCTAGACCCCGTCTCGAAATGGAATAACCCGCTCATCCTGAGAGCGACGGGTTCAGCCCTCAGGGTGAACGGGCTGGCGATTGGCCGGCCCTCCCACGAGCGCGGTTGCAAGCTTTCGCTGGCAAGCCCGGAAAAGGTGGGCTAATCGACCTGAGCAATGTGGGGCCTGCGCAACTTCTTCCATCGTCACGCCGCGATCGCCTTGCTGATCGTGGCGCTGGCCGTGATGGCGCGCGCGCTGATACCCGCAGGCTATATGGCGCAGTCCGGCCCCACCGGACTGACCATGAAGCTGTGCAGCGGCGTTCCCGGACAGACCGTGACGATCGCGCTTCCCGCCGATGACGGCGCGGCGAAACATGCCATCGCGAAGGCCGACTCACCCTGCGCCTTTTCCGCGCTCAGCCAGGCGGGAATCGCCGCGGCCGATCCGATCCTGCTGGCCATCGCGGTCGTTTTCATCATGTCCCTCGGGCGGTGGAGCGTCGGCGCAATATGGCTGCCCGTTCGGCGCCAACTCCGTCCCCCACTCCGTGGACCTCCACTCGTAGCGTGATGTGCCGCCGCCTTTCGCGGCCGTTGTCCCACGTTTTCGAGGTTTCCATGTCGCTATTCGTTTCGCGTCCGCTGTTCGCGGCGCTTGCCCTGATCCCGTTCGGCTTCGCCCCGGCTTATGCCGAAGAGGAGCAAGCCATCGAGAATATCCTGGTGATCGGCCAGCGTGATCGGCCGATCAGCATCGAGCCACGCGGTCTGTCGGTCAGCCTGGGTGAGGAGCAGTTCCGCGCGGTCAACGCGTTCAATGTCGAGGACCTGATCAAATATGCGCCCGATTTCTTCGTGCGCACCCGCTTCATCGGCGACAATAACGCGGTTGCAGGCTTTCGTGGCACGCATAGCACCCAGAGCGCCCGATCGCTGGTGATGGTCGACGGGTTCGTGATCTCGAACTTCCTGGGCAACAGCTTTTCCTTCCCGCCCGCATGGGGGATCGTCGGTCCCGGCGAGGTCCAGCAGTTCGACATCGTCTACGGCCCCTATTCGGCACGCTATTCGGGCCATTCGATGGGCGGGATCGTCAACATCACGACCCGCGCGCCCGAACGAACCGAAGCGTTCGGTACGGTGCAGGGCTTCATCCAGCCCTATCGCCAGTATCAGACGCGCAAGAGCTATTGGGGCGGATCGGCGGAGGCCGGTTTCGGCTTCAAGCAGAAGGACGGTCCCTTCTCGTTCCGTGTCTCGGCCCGCCGGCTCGAGACCGACGCCCAGCCCGTGCAGTTCTACCAACTGGTCGCCGCCGGCGGCACCGCACCCGCGACCCCGATCAGCGGCGGCGTGGTCGACCCCGACC
The DNA here is from genome assembly GCA_947085315.1 of uncultured Sphingomonas sp. Lineage (GTDB taxonomy): Bacteria > Pseudomonadota > Alphaproteobacteria > Sphingomonadales > Sphingomonadaceae > Rhizorhabdus. The sequence goes on from CAMTVW010000003.1 coordinate 67,691, forward strand.
TGATCATCCCGACTCCGGTGGCAGGCGATTTTTCGGCAGTCCATACGCGGCAGGACCAGTTGCGCACGCAGCTCCGCTTCGACAGCGGCGACGTCCATATCGAGGCGCTGTTCACCTATTGGTGGAATGTGGAAGGACAGCCTCGCCCGCAGACCTATCTGCGCGATGCGGCGGGTGCGCCCTTTTACGGGTCGCTCGCCAACGGTACCCGGGTGCGCCTGAACGGCGCCACCTATACGCTGAACCCGCTGCTCAACTTCAACATCGGGATCGGCAAGAAGGACCAATGGCTCGGCGGCCTCAAGATCGCCGCGCCGCTGCTCGGCTTCGATGTTCGCGCCAACCTGTCGACAATGCAGTTCGATCATCAGTCGATGCGCCGCTCAAATGGCTATCTATTGGGCCTCATCGGCGGCGGCGGCCTGTTGATCGATCAGGGGCCGACCGACTGGTACACGCTCGACATTGTCGCCGAACGGACGATCGGCGCCCATGCGATTGCCTTTGGCACCAGCGCCAACCGCTATCGCACCGACCAGCGCACCTATTCGACGACGCGCTGGCGCGAGGGCAGTGGGCGGACGCTGCGAAACCAGACGCTTGGCAAGACGCGCACGATCGGCCTGTTCGCCGAGGACGAAATCAGCGTCACCGACACTCTGACCATCACGCCCGGAGTTCGCGCCGAATATTGGCGCGCCTATGACGGCGCGCTGTTCGGTCCGGCGACGACGCTGTTCTATGCGTCGCGCCGCGAGGACCGGATCGATCCGAAACTGTCGGCACGCTGGGCCTTCGCGACGGACTGGGCGGCTGAACTGAGCCTTGCCACCGCGACCCGCTTCCCGACCGTGGGTGAGCTCTATCAAGGCTCACTCAACGGAGATGGGTCATTCAATATCAATAGCTTTGATCCCGATCTTAAGTCTGAACGTAGCCGTGACGCGAACCTTCTGCTACGGCACGACCTGGGTCCGGTGACGGTGACGGGCAGCGTCTTCTATCAACGCGTCCGCAATGCGATCTTCCAGTTTCTGGGGTTCAACCAGAATGGCGTATCGAGCCTCACCTTCAAGAATATCGACCTCACGCGCCAATATGGCGCCGAGATGATCGTCGAAGCGCGCAACTGGCCGATCGACGGGCTCGACATCGATGCCAACGCCGCCTGGATCGACGCCGAGACCGTCCGGAACCGTGCCGATCGGGCCTCCGAGGGGGTGCAGTTCCCGCGGATTCCGCGCTGGCGACTGAACGGCAACCTGCGCTACCGGGTTGATCATGCCACCGATGTCTCGCTCGGCGCGCGCTATGCTTCGCGTCCGAACAGCGACATTGACGGCCTCCAGCGCGGTGACACCTATGGTTATACGTCCGAACTGCTTCAGTTCGACGCGCGGATCAATCATCGCATCCGCGACAATGTCCGCATTTCGGCGGGCGTCAACAATTTCACCAACGACAAGGCGTGGGTGTTCCACCCCTATCCGCAACGGACCTTCCTGATCGAAGCGGGCTGGACGCTGTGAGCGCGCCCATCGCGGCCGCGGGCCGCTGGTACAACGCCGTCTGGCGTTGGCATTTCTATGCAGCCATGTTCTGTATCCCATTGGTTTTATGGCTTTCCCTGACCGGATCGATCTATCTGTGGAAGCCGCAGATCGAGGCGCTGATCGATCGCCCCTATGCCGATGTCGCACAGGGCACCGATCGCGCCAGCGCGGCGCGGATCGCCGATGCGGCGGTCGCGGCGGTGCCGGGATCGCTACTCCACCGCTACCAGATGCCCGATACGCCCGCGCAGGCGGTGCAGGTGATTGTCGGCAAGGGCAGCGGCGAAACCCGGGTCTATGTCCACCCGCAATCGCTGGCGATCCTCAAGACCGTCGACGAGCAGGACCGGTTGATGCGGCTGATCTTCCGCATGCATGGCGAGCTGCTGATCGGCGATCCGGGCAGCTGGATCGTCGAAGCCGCCGCCTGCTGGGCGATCATGATGATCCTGACCGGGGTATATCTGTGGTGGCCGCGTGGTGCGAAGGGGGTGGCCGGGGTGCTGTGGCCCCGGCTGCGCGCGGGCAAGCGCATCTTCTGGCGCGATCTGCATGCGGTGACGGCGATCTGGATATCGGTGCTCGCGCTGTTCCTGATCCTGACCGGCCTGCCCTGGGCCAATGTCTGGGGCGGTTATCTGAAGGAAGTCCGCGCCGTCACCGGCGCGGTCGACGGTCCGCAGGACTGGTCGACGACATCGCGATCCGGCACCGCGAAAATGCTTGGCGACCATGCCGAGCATCACGGCATGACGATGGACCATCCGCGCATCGACTCCGCGCCGCTCGACCGCATCATCGCGCAGGTCGGCCCGCTCGGACTCGCCGGCCCGGTGCTGATCGCCCCGCCGGCGGGCACCGACGCACTCTGGACAGTCAAGTCCGACAGCGCCAACCGGCCGCTGCGGACCAGCCTGACGGTGGACGGGGTCAGCGGGACCGTCGTCGGGCGCAAGGACTTTGCCGAGCGCCACTGGATCGACCGGGTCGTCGGCTATGGCATCGCGGCGCACGAAGGCCAGTTGTTCGGGCTCGCCAACCAGCTGATCAGCCTGGTGGCCGCGGCGGGACTGTTCCTGACCGCCGCGACCGGCGCGGTGATGTGGTGGCGACGGCGTCCGGAAGGGCTGCTGGGCGCGCCCGTTCCGCTAAGCCGGCCGCGCTTCGGCGCACCGCTGATCGGTGCGATCCTGCTGATGGGCGTGCTGTTTCCGATGTTCGGCACCACGCTGGTCGCGATCCTTATCCTCGAAAAGCAGGTTTTCCGGCGGAATTCGACCTTGTCGGGCTGGCTGGGCCTTGCTCCGGGGCGAGTGGCCCCGTCATAAGGTTGCAACGCTGGAGGCGCAGTCGGATCGCATGATTTCCCGTCGCACTTTGCTGGCCGGTGCGGGCGCAAGCCTGATCGCGGCCCCCGCCGTCCTGCGCGCTCAGCAGCTGCTCACCGCCTTTCCCTTCCGCCTCGGTATCGCGGCGGGCGAGCCCAGCCATGACGGCTTCGTGATCTGGACGCGGCTCGCCCCCGATCCGTTCGAGGAGCATGGCGGGATGCCGCTGGGGCCGGTCGATGTCGACTGGTTCGTCTATGAGGACGCAGCGATGCGGCGAACCGCGCTGAAGGGAACCGCGCGGGCCTGGCCCGAGCTGGGCCATTCGATTCACGTCGAACTGTCCGGGCTCCAGCCCGACCGCCCCTATTGGTATCGCTTCATCCTGGGCCGTGACAAGACGCCGCTGGGCCGCGCCCGCACCCTGCCGCTGCCCGGCGCGCGGCTCGACCGGCTGCGCTTCGGGGTCGCCGGCTGCCAGGCTTATGAAGACGGGCTCTACACCGCCTACGCGCATCTCGCGCGTGAGGACATCGCCTTCATCTGGCACTATGGCGACTATATCTATGAGGAGCGCCCCCGGCAGGTGAACTATGAGCGCGACGGCCGTTCGCGCACCCATGTTCGCGACCATGTCGGTACCGATTGCTACACGATCGGCGATTATCGGCGTCGCTATGCCCAGTACAAGATGGACCCCGACCTTCAAGCCGCGCACCGCGCCGCTGCCTGGTTCACCACATTTGACGACCATGAGGTGGTCGACAACTGGACCGGGGCGACCAGCCCCTATCAGCCCAATCCCGAGCTCGCCGCGATCCGCCGTGCCGCCGCGATGCAGGCCTATTATGAGCATATGCCGCTCCGTCGTGCTTCGATGCCCTCGGGCGGCGCGATGCAGCTCTATCGAAAGACCCGGATCGGCGATCTGCTCGACACCCATTTCCTCGATACGCGCCAGTATCGCAGCGCGCTGCCATGCAAGGGCGGCTTCGACCCGGTCTGCCCCGATATCGACGATCCCAAGCGGACCGTGCTGGGCACCGATCAGGAGGCATGGCTCGCCCGCGGCCTGCGCGACACCGACAGCCGCTGGAACCTGATCGCCCAGCAGGTGATGGTGATGCCGCTCAACCGCCGGATCGAAGATGGCCTCGGCGAAATGCGCAACATGGATAGCTGGGGCGGGTACAATGTCGCGCGCGAGCGGCTGCTGGGAAGCTTCGACGGGCTCGGCAACGTGATCGTGATGACCGGCGACGAGCATCTGCATTTCGCCGGCGAGCTATATCGGAGGGCGGGCACCGCCCCGGTCGCCGTCGAACTTGTGACGACCTCGATCAGTTCGGGCGGTGACGGCTGGGTTACGCCCGAGGTTGCCGCGCAGCGCGACGCGCGGAACCCTTTCCTCAAATATGCAAGTGACCAGCGCGGCTATGCGCTGTGCGAGGTAGGGCGCGACGCATGGCAAACCCAGTTTCGTGGGGTCGATCAGGTCACCGCACCGGGCGGCACGATCGCGACCCTGAAAACCGCGACGGTCGAACGCGGCAAGCCCGTGCTCAATCTTTCCTGATCGGGCGCGCCTTCAGCTTTTCCAGAACCGCCTGTTTCCAGCGGTCGTCGGCGGTGCCCCAGGCCGCGATCTCGTCGAGCGTGCGGCGGCAACCCAGGCAATGGCCGCTCCGCGGATCAATTTCGCAGATAGAGTTGCAGGGCGAAGCGACGGCCATATGCGCTCAGGCGGCGAGGCCGGTCAGCAGCGACTGGGTAAGGATCTGCGGCAAGGTCTCGACGCCGCCATCGCGGCGGTAGAAGAGGTAGAGCGGCACGCCCGAACGGCCCTGCCCTTCGAGGAATCGGCCGATCGCGGGATCACCATTGGTCCAGTCGCCGACCAGCACCGCCACGCCTGCCTGAGCAAAGGCCTCGCGCACCGCCGGCCGGTCGATCGCGGTCCGTTCGTTGACCTTGCAGGTCAGGCACCAGTCGGCGGTGAAGTAAACGAAGACCGGCTTGTCCTCGGCCCGCAGCGCCGCGAGGCGCGACTCGCTGAACGGTTCACTGTCCGATGCGACCGCCGACGCCGTCGCCGGTGCGCTCGCCGCCGGGGCGAGCAGCAGCAGCGCTGCGGCCGCGCCGAGCGCCGGCACCAGCGGCGCCCAGCTGAACCGTTTTCCGCGCAGCTGCCGGGCACCGACCCACCACAGCGCCAGCCCGAGCAGCAGCGCCGCGCCGAGCCCGATCGCCATCCGGTCCACCCCGGCCTGCCGTCCCAATATCCAGGCAAGGCCGAGCGCGGTGAGGAACATCGGCACCGACAATATCCGGCGAAGCCGGTCCATCCATGCCCCCGGACGCGGCAACAGGCGGCGCAGCGCGGGGACGAAACCGATCAGCAGGAAAGGCAAAGCGAGCCCGAGGCCGAGGCCGGCAAAGATCGCGACCGCCGCCACCGGTGGCAGCAGCAGCGCCGTCCCCACCGCACCCGCCATGAACGGCCCGCTGCACGGGGTCGCGATCAGCGCGGCGAGGACACCGGTCCAGAAGGCGGGCAGCGCCCCCTGCCCGCGCGTCATCGCCTCGCCTAGGCCGATCGCGCGCAGTTCGAACAGCCCCGCCATGTTGAGGCTGATCGCGACGACGAGCAGCAGCAGGACCAGCACCATGCGCGGGTCCTGAAGCTGGAAGCCCCAGCCCGCCGCCATTCCCCCGGCGCGCAGCGCGAGCAGCAGCAGCGCGAGGCCGACGCAGCTGAGGATCACCCCGCCGGCATAAGCCAACGCCTCGACCCGCGCCTGCCCGTCGGTCTCCCCGCCGCGCGCAAGGCTCATCGCCTTGAGGCTCAGGATCGGAAAGACGCACGGCATGGCGTTGAGCAACAATCCCCCGAGCAGCGCCCCCGCCAGCGCGATCAGGAAGATGCGGCCACCATTTTCGGGCGCGCGGTCATCGCTGCCCGCCACTGGCACGCCTGCGGCGGGAACGCGGCCCGGCCGTGCGCCAAGCATCAGGCCGCGATCGGGGCCGATCGCAATCAGACCATCGATCGCATCCACCCGCGCGGCGTTTCGCGACGCCTTGAGCTCGACGATCAATCGGTCACCGCGCCGGCTGATCCGCTGGGGCGCGGCATAGTCGATCACGCCGTCGGTAACCGGATAGAAATAGGGGTCGACCAGCGGTCGGCCGTTGGGAAAGGGTATCGCGAGCCGGACGCGGTCACCCTTGCGTTCAAAGCTCGCGGGCTGGCCGAGTGGCATCGGCAGCTTCGCGCGCCAGCCATCGAAGCGCGCGCGCGACGCCGCCGTGACGGTACCGTCGCCGACCATCAGGTCGACCGCCACCGGGCCCTGCTCGGGCACGCAGATCGTCGGCGAGCAGGCCAGCCAGCGCGCCTTGCCGCTCAGCCGCAGCCGGGTGCCCGGCGCAAGCCCCTTCGGTACCGTCGCGGTCATCAGCAGCGCATAGGGCCGCTCATAGACATAGTTCATCAGCCCCTGGACGATCAGCCGCTGCGGCACCGGATAGCGCATCGGTCCGACCGTGAGGCCGGCGGGTAACGTCCAGGCGATGTCGGCGGGGGCGCCCGCGTCGCCGGGGTTGAGCCAATAACCGTGCCAGTCACGCTCGGGGCTCATGCTGAGCGCAAGGGTGATGCGGCTCCCCGGCGCCGGGCGCAGCGTCTCCGCCTCCAACGTCGCACGAATATGCGCGGCCTGCGTCCCGACGCCGCCCGCGAACGACAGCAGCAGAACCAGACATATGCGGGCGATGCGCCACATCATCAGAGGCTGCGCTCCTCCTCGAACGCATAGCCATCGTCGACCGGCTGGAAGCCCTTGGCGGTCAGCATGTCGGCGACCCGGCTCATCGTCGGCTTGACGAACACGCGGACCCTGAACTTGGTGGCCGACAGCAGGGTGATCGCCATCTGTTCGCGGGCGCTGGGGCTCGCCAGGTCGAAGGCGAGGAAGCCATCGCGGCACAGCGCCGGACCGGTCATCTCGCCTGGCATGCCCAGTGCGGGCAGCGCGCCCGACAGATAGGCGCGGACCTCGCCGCTGCCGCCGGTGCACTGGCCGCCGGGGAAGTGCGCCTTGACATTATCGAGGATCAGGGTGACGCCGCCGATCGGCGGCGGACCCGCCATCACCGGCATGCCGACCGTGAACCGCTCGATGCCGGGACCGCCCAGCCCATAGCTGAACACGCCCTTCAGCCGAGACACCTCGTCGGTGCCCGAGACGTTGAGGCGGATCCGGCCCTTGCTGATATCCTCGAGCGACAATTTGCTGCTGACATCACCGAGCGGGACCATCGCCAGCTTGGCTTCGTAGAGCTGACCTTCCCAAAGATTTCCTTCAACATGAGCGGCTTCGAAGCCGACCTTGCGAAGTGGGAGGAAGTCGACCGCCGTCTGCAGCGGAACCAGCGGTATCGCGGCCAGCACGGCGGCGGCCGCAATCAGAAACAGCAGAATCGTCTTCATCTATCCCCCTCCGGCGCTGTGCCCCGCGCCGACTCGATCTCTAATCCCGTCTCACACAACCTACAGAAAGACGGGTCAACGCCCCCCCGAAAAACCGTGCATCCGGCGCGCCCATTGGAAGCCGATCACCGCGCCCTTGGCCGGCTGGATCATCACCATCGCCAGCAGCAACGCGATCCCCGGCCAGATCGTCATCTCCACCCACATCGGCAGCGCGACGGTCAGGCTGACGACGACGATACACGGCACCAGGATATGGCCCAGCAGAAGGACGACGAGATAGGCGGGCATGTCATCGGCGCGGTGCACGGTCCACGCCTGCCCGCAGGCCGGGCAATGCCCCACCGGTTTCAGAAAGCGCCCGAACAGCGCCGCGCCGCCGCATGCCGGGCAATTTCCTCTGGTTCCACGGACGACGGCCGATCGCAGGTCGCGCTCTTCCGGCGAAGAATATTGCGTCATCGCGATCACATAGCAGATCTGCGGCCCGCGCGAAGCCCGCATCTATTGCCGTTGACCGCAAGGGCATCGCTGTGGCAATCGGCATCGCAGCGATCGACCGGCAAGTTCCGATTTCCGGCCTGAAGCGGGTGTAGCTCAATGGCAGAGCAGAAGCTTCCCAAGCTTACGACGAGGGTTCGATTCCCTTCACCCGCTCCAAGATCCGGCTGACCTGATCTTGTTAGACCGAATTGACCCCATAGGCCGCGGCCGATAGTAAGCGCCCCGTGGTTCCGTAGCTCAGCCGGATAGAGCGCCACTTTCCTAAAGTGGGCGTCGGGGGTTCGAGTCCCTCCGGGACCACCATTTTCCGCTCAGACCACGTCGAGGCCACCGAAAATATGCCCGGGATGGGGGATCGGGCGTTGTCGGAGCGTCAATTCTCGCTATTGGGCGGTCGTACCGGCAGGAGCAGAGGCGCCACCGGAATCCCCTCCTCGATCAGGGCTTTGGCTTCGTCGGGACTGGTCTGGCCATGGATCGGCCGCGCTTCCTGTTCGCCGAGATGCATCGAGCGCGCCTCGTCGGCGAAATTCGTGCCGACATAGCTGGAGCCTTCGAGCATCCGGCTCTGCACCTCCGCGAGCTTGGCCACCATCGCCTTGAACTCGGCCGGAGAGGGCATGTTGACGGCGGCGGGCACCGTCGCGCCTGTGGGTGCAGGCGCGGCATCGGGCCGGCTGTTGCCTTTCGCGCCGACATTGGGCGCCATCACCGCCTTGTCGACCTCGGTCGAGCCGCAATAAGGGCAAGTCACCAGCCCGCGCGCCTTCTGCTCCTCAAAATCGGTCGACGAGCCAAACCATATCTCGAAGACATGACCCGCCTTCGCGCAGCGCAGATCGAAGACGATCATTCGCAGATCTCGACCGGCGCGATCGGGCGACGGTGGCGAAGCGCCGGCACCCGCGCGCGGACATCCGCGAGCCGTGCCATGTCGAGATCGGCGAAGCCGACCCCCTCGCCCTCGCCCATGTCGAGCAAGACCTCTCCCCATGGATCGACGACGAGCGAATGACCAAAGGTCGCCCGGCCATCTTCATGCAATCCCGACTGCGCCGCCGCGACCACATAGGCGCCGGCTTCGATCGCGCGGGCACGCAGCAGGACATGCCAGTGCGCCTTGCCGGTCGGCACGGTGAATGCCGCCGGGACGGATAAAATCTCCGCGCCCGCATTGCTGAGCGCGCGGTAGAGGTCGGGGAAACGCATGTCGTAGCAGATCGACAGGCCGATCTTCGCCCAGGGCGTCGTCGCGATCACGCTGCGCTCGCCGGGGGCATAGGCAGCGGATTCGCGCCAGCGCTCTCCGGTCGGCAGATCGACGTCGAACAGGTGGATCTTGTCATAGCGCGCGCGGATCGCGCCCTTGCCATCGATCACCAGGCCGCGATTGACGAGGCGGCCGTCATCGCCGCCGGTCAGTGCAAGCGAACCGAGGTGGACCCAGATGCCCGCTTGGGCCGCAGCCGCCCGTGCCTCCGCCAACACCGGGTCGCTCGCCTCGTCGCGGAGATGCCCTGCCGCCCGTGCGCGCTGCTGGTCGAGCAGGCCCGACATTTCGGCGGTGAACAGCATGTCCGCCCCGCCCGCCTTCGCCTGTCCAATCGCGTCGACGATCGCGCGCGCGTTCGCTGCGGGGTCGATCCCCGTATTGCTCTGGTGAACCGCGACCCGCATCAGGCGGTCAGCAGCGGATCGAGCTTGCCCGCGCGGTCGAGCGCGACAATGTCGTCGCAGCCACCGACATGGCGATCGTCGATGAAGATCTGCGGAACTGTCGAGCCGCCATTGGCGCGCTGGATCATCTCCGCGCGCCGGGGGCCGCCCATGCGGATGTCATATTCCTCGAAAGCGACGCCCTTCGCCCCGAGCAGCGCCTTGGCGCGCGAGCAATAGGGGCAGAAGGCCTTGGTGTAGATTTCGACCCTGGGCATGATGTGCGTGTTCCTTCTTTCCGCCGAAATGTTGTCGACACGGGCGAAAGTCAACGCACCAGATCGTCGTCGCGCACAACGCGGGCCCAGCACAATATCTCGATCCGGGTCGCACCGGCGCGCCTGAGCGCTTTGGCGCAGGCGTTAACGGTGGCGCCGGTGGTGTAGACATCGTCGATCAGCAGCACCGGCTTGCCCGCCACCACCGCCTTGTCGCGGACCGCAAAGGCGCCCCGTACCGCCTTCGCCCGACGATCACGCCCCAATCCCCGCAGCGGCGGCGTCGAGCGGGTGCGGACGAGCATATCGAGCGCGAGGCTATGTCCGGTGCGGCGCGCCACCGCGCGCGCCATCAGCGCCGACTGGTTGTAGCCACGGCGCCAGATCCGCCAGCGATGGAGCGGCACCGGCACCAGCAGCCATTCGCCCTCAGCGGGAAGGTGGCGTCGCATCTGCGCGGCCATCGTGTCGGCGATGCCGGGCCGGCGGCCATATTTGAGCTTGAGCGCGAGCGCACTGGCGATCGGACCATAGGCGACCGCCGCGTGCATCGCGTCGAAGGACGGCGGGTCGGCGTAACAGGCGCCACACAGCGCATCGGGGCCGCGATCCATATCGAACGGCACCCCGCATCGTGCGCATTTCGGATCGCCGAGGAAATCGAGCGCCGACCAGCAATCGAGGCAGAATTGATGCATGGCAGGCGTGATCACCCCACAGCCGGGACAGCGCGGCGGCAGCGCGAAGCCCAGCCCAGCACCGGCGATCCGCCTGATCATCGCACCTAACCCCATCCCGCCTTGTCACGCAGCCGCAGCGACGGCACAAGCCGCGCAATGGATGCTCCCGAGATTTTCGACCGGCGCCTGCGCCGTATCCGGCGCGATCGGGCTGCGGCCCGCTTCGGCGAGCATGGCTTTCTGATCGAGCATATGGCCGATGAACTGGTCGAGCGGCTGGCAATGGTGACCCGTGACTTTGGCCGGGCGCTGATCCTCGGCAGCCATGACGGAAGCATCGTCCAGCGCTTCGCCGCGCCCGGCCGCCACATCGTCTGCGCCGATCCCGGCTTTGCCTTCGCCCGTGCCAGCAACGGTATCCAGTGCGACGAGGACCGCCTGCCGTTCGCCGATGCCAGTTTCGATCTGGTCATCGGGCTCGGCACACTCGACAGCGTCAACGACTTGCCCGGCGCGCTGACCCTGATCCGCCGAACCTTGCGTCCAGACGGTCTGTTCCTGGGCGCTTTCGCGGGTGCGGGCAGCCTCGCCTGGCTCAAGGCCGCGACCCTGGCAGCCGATTCCGCGACCAGCGGCGGGGCCGCCGCGCGCATCCATCCGCAAATCGACGTCCGGTCGGCGGGCGACCTGCTGTCGCGCGCCGGCTTCGCATTGCAGGTCGCCGATGGCGACCGGCTCGACGTCGGCTATGGCGACCCCATCAGGCTGCTCCACGACCTGCGCGGAATGGCAGCGACCAACATGCTGGCCCAGCGTTCGCGCTGCGCCCCCGGGCGCGCCTGGCTGAACGAACTGTTTGCGCAATTCGCCGCGGCTGCCGGCCCCGATGGTCGGCTGCGGGAAAGTTTCGAACTGATCTATCTGACCGGCTGGGCCCCGAGCCCCGACCAGCCCAAGCCGGCGAAGCGCGGCAGCGCCACCGCATCGCTGACCGAGGCGCTGAAGGCGAAGCCGTGACGCCGCCAGCATTCCGCTATGGACTTGGTAAGCTTTCCCGATGTATCAGCGCCGCACCATGACGCGGAACAGCGCCCTTCTCCTGCTTCGACTTACGCGCCCTTAGGCGCGCGATTTCGCTTGGGGCCGAGGCCGGCCCTCCAGGCCACGGCGTCTAAGGGTCAACGAGAACCCCGAAATGACCACCCTGCAGCAGGAGCAGGTATTGTGACCAAAACCATCAAGATTTTCGACACCACCTTGCGCGACGGCGAACAGGCGCCGGGCTGTTCGATGAACCTCGAAGAGAAGCTGCAGGTCGCCGCCCAGCTCGAAACGCTGGGCGTCGACATCATCGAGGCCGGCTTCGCCATCGCGTCGCCCGGCGATTTCGAGGCCGTTTCCGAAGTGGCCCGCCAGTGCAAGCGCGCGACCGTCGCCAGTCTGGCGCGCGCCGCCAGCGCCGATATCGAGCGCGCGTGGGAAGCGGTCCAGCATGCCATCGCGCCGCGCATCCACACCTTCATCGCCACGTCGCCGCTGCACATGCGGGTCAAGCTGAACAAAAGTCCCGACGAGGTGCTGGAGGCGATCGAGCGCACCGTGCGCCTCGCGCGCAATCTGTGCCCCGATGTCGAATGGTCCGCCGAGGATGCGACGCGCACCGACCCCGATTTCCTGGTCCGCGCGGTCGAGATTGCGATCGCAGCGGGTGCGCGGACGATCAACCTGCCCGATACGGTCGGCTATGCGACCCCCGATACCTATGGCGCGATGTTCCGCGACGTCATCAATCGGGTGCCCAACGCCGATCTCGCCACCTTCTCGACCCATTGCCACAACGATCTGGGGCTGGCGGTCGCCAACACGCTGGCGGCGGTGATGGCGGGCGCAGGCCAAGTCGAATCGACCATCAACGGCATCGGCGAACGCGCCGGCAATGCCGCCGTCGAGGAGATCGCGATGGCGCTGAAGGTGCGCCATGACGTCATGCCGGTGCGCACCAACATCGTCTCCACCGAAATCACCCGCGCCTCGCGGCTGATTTCCGGAATCACCGGTTTCCAGGTCCAGCCCAACAAGGCGATCGTCGGTGCCAATGCCTTCGCGCATGAGAGCGGCATCCATCAGGACGGCATGATCAAGGACAGTTCGACCTACGAGATCATGACTCCCGAAAGCGTCGGGCTGACCCAGTCGAGCCTGGTGATGGGCAAGCATTCGGGTCGCGCCGCCTTTCGCCAGAAGCTCGAGGAACTGGGCTATACGCTGGGCGACAACGCCTTTCAGGACGCCTTCGGCCGCTTCAAGCAGCTCGCCGACGCCAAGAAGGCGGTCTATGACGAGGATATCGTCGCGCTGGTCGATGACGAGGTGTTGCGCGGCCATGACGCGATCCAGGTCAAGGAGGTCGAGATCTATTGCGGATCGAACGGTCCGCAGCGCGCGATCCTGACGTTGGAGATCGACGGCGAGGAAAAAACCGTCACCTCGCGCGGCAACGGCCCGGTCGATGCGCTGTTCAACGCGATCCGCCTGATCGTGCCGCACGACAGTTCGGTGCTCGAACGCTATGAGGTCCATGCCGTCACCGGCGGCACCGACGCGCAGGCCGAGGTCTCGGTCCTGCTCTCGGAGAACGGCCGCACCACGCGCGGGCGCGGCGCGCATCAGGACACGATGGTCGCCTCGGCCCAGGCCTATGTGAACGCGCTCAACAAGATGATGGTCAAACGCGGCCGCGCTCCGGTTGATCAGGCTGCGGGCTGAAGCAACCAGTCCCCTTCCGCTTGCGGGAGGGGGGAAGGATCTCGAATGTCCTCCACCCTTTCCGCGCCGGCACGATGGCGCCTTGTCGGCTTTGCGCTGTCCGCGGCCGGCGCGATGCTGTTCGCGGTCAAGGGCATCCTGATCAAGCTGATCTATGCCTATCCGATCGACAGCACGAGCCTGCTCGCGGTGCGGATGATGCTGTCGCTGCCGGTGTTCGCCACGGTGGGTATCGTCGAATGGGTTCGTCGACCGGTCGCGCAACGCCCCGATCTTCGCAGCGTCGGGCTTGCCGCGCTGGTCGGCCTGATCGGCTATCATGTCTCGTCCTGGCTTGATTTCGAGGGGCTGGTGACGCTGGAGGCACAGACCGAGCGGCTGATCCTGTTCACCTATCCCTTCATGGTGCTGCTGTTCGGCAGGCTGCTGCTGCGCCACCGCATGCGCGCGCATGCGCTGGCGGGTGCGGGGCTCAGCTATGCCGGGCTGTTCGTGATGTTCGGCACCGATCCGGCGCGCCTCAATCCGGCGGTGCTGGGCGGCGCAGCGCTGGTGCTGGCCGCAGCGGCCGCGTTCGCGCTCTATCAGCTGTTCGCGCGGGAGATGATCATGCGGTGCGGGCCGATGCTGTTCACCGCGATCGCGATGAGCGCCGCCAGTGTCACGCTGATCGTCCAGTTCGTCGCCACCCACAGCCTGTCGGTCCTCGACCTGCCCGTCCACGCATGGGGATTGATGGCGACCCTGGCCCTGTTCGCGACGATCATACCCACCTTCATGATGTCGGCGGGAACCGCGCGGATCGGCGCGCAGGGCACCGCGATCATCTCGACGCTCAGCCCGCTGGTCACGATCATTCTGGCCATCATCGTCCTCGATGAGCCCTTCGGTGTCCCCGAGGCCGCCGGGACCGCACTGGTCATCGGCGGGATCGGCCTGTTCACCATGATCGAAAGCCGAAAGCCAACCCGGCTGCCGGCCTGAATTGCGCTACGGCAAAAGTGGATCGGTTCCGTCCTACCTTTCAATGGCCATACACCGACACGACAGGATTGCAGGGAGAATAGCGACATGACCAAGCCCCCCCTACGCCCCGAAACGCTCGCGCTCCACGCGGGCTGGCGCGCGGATCCGACGACCGGAGCGGTCGTGCCGCCAATCTATCAGACCACATCCTATCAGTTCGACGATACCGCCCATGCCGCGCGGCTGTTCGCGCTGGAGGAAGTCGGCAACATCTACACGCGGGTCGGCAACCCGACCACGGCGGTGCTTGAAGAGCGTATCGCCGCACTGGAGGGCGGAGTGGCCGCGCTGGCGGTCGCATCGGGCCAGGCGGCGTCGGCCTATGCGATCCAGAACCTCGCGCGCAACGGCGATAATATCGTCAGCGGCACCGATCTCTACGGCGGCACCTGGAATCTCTTCGCCAATTCGCTGGGCGCGATGGGGATCGAGGTCCGTTTCGTCGACCCTGCCGATCCGCAGGCCTTCGTCCGCGCCAGCGATGACCGCACCCGCGCCTGGTATGTCGAGACGCTGCCCAATCCCAAGCTGGTAGTCTGCCCGATCGACGAGATCGCCGCGCTCGGCCGGCCGCTCGGCATTCCGCTGATCGTCGACAATACCGCCGCGCCGCTGATCGCCCGTCCCTTCGACCATGGCGCCGCGATCATCGTCTATTCGGCCACCAAATATATCGGCGGCCATGGTACCTCGATCGGCGGAGTGATCGTCGATGGTGGCAATTTCGACTGGGACGCCTTTCCCGATCGTCAGCCGCTGCTCAACACGCCAGATCCCAATTATCATGGCGCGATATGGACCGAGGCTGCACGGCCTATGGGGCCGATCGCCTATATCCTGCGCGCCCGAACCGTCGTCCTGCGCGATCTTGGCGCCGCCCTGTCGCCGTTCAACGCCTTCCAGATCCTGCAGGGGCTGGAAACGCTGCCGCTGCGCATGCCGCGCCACTGCGACAACACCGACGCGGTGGTGCGCTTCCTGTCGGGGCGCAAGGACGTCACCTCGGTCGTGCACCCGGCGTTGCACACCAGCATTCAGCGCGAGCGGGCGCGGCGGATCATGACCGGCGGCATGGGCGGGCTGGTCGGGTTCGAGCTGGCCGGCGGACGAGAAGCGGGCAACCGCTTCATCAACGCGCTCGAGCTGTTCTACCATGTTGCCAATATCGGCGATGCGCGCAGCCTGGCGATCCATCCCGCCTCGACCACCCATTCGCAGCTCTCGGCCGAGGAGCAGGCCGCGACGGGGATCACCGAAGGCTATGTGCGGCTGTCGATCGGGCTGGAACATATCTCGGACATCTTGGCCGACCTGGAGCAGGCACTGGACGCGGCGCGCTAGAGTTTGTTTCACTGACGTGGAACCGCCGTTTCAGCTTCGCTGAAACAGACCCTAGATGCCCGCGTACCAGGCATAGTCGCGGCTATCCTCCCACGACCCGCCCTTGCCGCCGCCATGGCCGGCAAGGCTCTCGACCGCCTCGATCCGGCGGACATATTTGGCGTGTTTATAGCCTAGCTGGCGCTCGACCCGCAGGCGTAGCGGGGCGCCGTTTCCGACGGGCAGCAATTGGCCGCTCAGCCCCCAGGCGAGGATCGTCTGGGGGTGGAAGGCGTCGATCAGGTCGATGCTCTCATAATAATCCGACTGCCCGAACCGGTCCGCACAGTGGAAGATCAGGTAACGCGCGCTGGTGCGCAGCCCGGCATGATCGAGCAGCAGCTTCAACGGCACTCCGGTCCATTGACCGATCGCGCTCCAGCCTTCGACGCAGTCGTGGCGCGTGATCTGGGTACGGTTCGGCATCGCGCGGAGCTGGGTCGTCGACATGGCCAGGGGCCGCGCGACGAGCCCGTCGATCACGAGCCGCCAGTCGGCAAAGCCCGCGAGCCGGTGGGCTTCATATTCATCGCCGGCCGGATGCCGCGTACCGTTGGCGCGAAAGATCGGCGACAGATCGGCTCCGGTGAACTCGGGAGCGAGCGCATTGCGGTCCGCGATCAACCGTTGGGCGCGCATCGTCAGCCCCTCGGCGCTCTGGAGCAGCGAGCGGACACCGGGATTGGCATTGATCCGGTTGCATCCCGCCAGCAACAGCCCGCCGGCTCCCGCCGCGAGCGACCCGATCAGACGACGCCGCGTTATCATGCATCGCGCTCCCGAGGCAGGCGGTACCATCCGGTGATCATCGAGCGCACTTCGTTGATTGGCCCGGCCAGCACCACCATCAGCAAGTGGACGATGATGAACAGGACGAAGCCAAAGGCACAGAGGAAATGGATCGACCGCGCCGATTGCCGGCCGCCGAACAGGTCGAGCAGCCACGGCCAAGCGGCGTTGACCGCGGGTGACATAGTCAGGCCCGTCAATATCGCGATGGGTATTAATCCAAATATCACAGATAGATATACGAGTTTTTGAAGAATATTATAACGCAGTGCCGCCGCCCCCTTCGGCAGCCGCAATCGCGCATGATCGCGGATGTCTCGCCAGATATGGCGCGGGTGCAGCTCGCCGCGGGTCGGTAGCAGATCGCGCGCGAAATGGTGGCTGAACAGGCCAATCACCCAATAGCCGAATGCCGCGATCACCAGCACCCATGCGAAAAAGAAATGCCAGAGCCGGGCGTCGGCAAGGCTGTAGCTCGACGGGATCGTCGCCCACCAGGGAAAGGCCTTGCGCTGTTCGATGCCGTTGGCGTCGGTCCACAGGCCGAGAACACCCGTCGTCTCGATCCTGCGTTCGCCGATGACCAGCAGCCCCTGGTCGCCGCGCGACCCGATCACCAACCAGGCGCGATCGCTATTGGCACCATATTCGCCCCAGTAAAGCCGGGGATGCGCGTTGAAGATCATCAGCCCGCTCATCAACATCACGACGATCGTGAACGCATTGATCCAGTGCCAGAGCCGGGCGAACAGCCGGTGCCGCCGCACCAGCGCGCCGCCGCGAGGTTCCGCTTCCGTAACGTCATACGGCGTAAGAGCGGGTTCGATGCTGTTTGCCGGCTCGGTCATCACCGTCAGCCTAGCACAGTCGGAGAAGTTGCCGCTAATATGTCGTCAACTGCGCACTTTAGCGATTTATTAGCGATAATCTGGGATGATTGTGGAGTCGGAATGAAGTCGATTCTTGGAAACAATGCCCGATGGCCTTTGCAAGTGAACAGCTGAGCAGCGAATCCCGGCGCCACGGCCGTCATCGCATCATGCTCGCCGCCACCTATTTTTCGGTGCATGGCGAAGCCGCAGGCGTGCTGCTCGACGTGTCGCAGGGCGGCGCTATGCTCAGTTCCTCGCCGCCACCGCCGATCGGCTGCCGGCTGCTGCTCGAGCGACAGAATTTCGAGGTTCCGGGTACAGTCCGCTGGGTCGATGGCAATCGCTTCGGCATCCAGTTCGACGAGATGCTGAGCGACGATATCGTCATGGGCCTGGTATCGAAAAGCGGCGTCCAGAACGACCGCTGAACCGCTTTCGCGTCAGGTCATCATCCGGGTCAGCGCCTGCGCGGTGAAATCGACCATCGGCACGATCCGCGCATAATTGAGCCGGGTCGGACCGATCACGCCGACAACCCCGACCACCCGGCCGTCAACGCCACGATAGGGCGCCGCGATCACCGATGATCCCGACAGCGAAAACAGCTTGTTCTCCGATCCGATGAAGATCTTCATCCCCTGGCCGCTCCGTGCGCTGTCGAGCAGCCGGGCAATCTCCTCCTTGCCTTCGATCTCGTCGAGCAACTGGCGAACGCGCTCCAGATCGGCGGCGGCGCCAGGGTCGATCAGATTCGCCTGGCCGCGCACGATCAGCACCGGGCGCGAACTACCGTCCTGCGACCACACTGCCAGCCCCTGCGCGACCAGCGACGCCGCAGCGGCGTCAAGCGCGGCGCGTTCATTGCCAAGCTCGGCCTCGATCCGCGTGCGTGCCTCGCTGAGCGACAGGCCGGCGAGGCGTTCGCTGATGAAATTGCCTGCCTCGACCAGCGCCGAGGGCGGCACCCCGGGCGGCAGATCGACGACGCGATTCTCGACGGTGCCGTCCTGACCTACCAGCACCGCAACCGCCTGCTCGCGTGACAGCGGCACGAAACTGAACTGGCGCAGCACCATTTCATGTGGCGGCACCAGCACGATTCCCGCGCAGGCCGACAGGCCCGACAGCACCGCGCTGGTCTGCGCCAGCGCCTCTTCGATCGGGCTGCCGCGCAACGCGCGCGCCTCGATCGCGGTGCGTTCCTCCAGCGAGGGTTCAGCAGTCTGCATCATCCCGTCGACGAACAGGCGCAGCCCGATCTGGGTCGGCATCCGGCCGGCCGAGGTGTGCGGCGCCGCCAGCAAGCCATATTCTTCAAGATCCTGCATCACATTGCGGATCGAGGCCGGCGAGAGATTGAGACCGGCGAGTTTCGAGATCGTGCGCGAGCCGACCGGGGCGCCAGACCCCAGATAGCTTTCGACGACGACACGAAACACATCGCGGGCGCGGCTTGATAATTCGGACATCGGAGGACTGTTCACGGTGCAGAGATAGGGAAGCCCGGCTCCAGGCTCAACAGGCTTCCCACTTTCGCCTTCGGCACCTAAGAGGCCCCGAACAGCAAGAAGGAATTTTCATGCGCCCAACCGGCCGTGCCCCCGATCAGATGCGGGCGATCACCATCCAGAGCGGTTACACGATCCACGCCGAAGGATCGGTGCTGATCGGCTTTGGCGACACCAAGGTCCTTGTCACCGCCTCGGTCGAAGAGAAGGTGCCACCCTTCCTGCGCGGCAAGGGCGAAGGCTGGGTCACCGCCGAATATGGCATGCTCCCGCGCGCCACCCACACCCGCGGCAGCCGCGAGGCCGCCAAGGGCAAGCAATCGGGCCGTACCCAGGAAATCCAGCGACTGATCGGCCGTTCGCTGCGCGCCGTGGTCGATATGAAAAAGCTCGGCGAACGCCAGATCGTGATCGATTGCGACGTGATCCAGGCCGATGGCGGCACCCGCACCGCGTCGATCTCGGGCGGCTGGGTCGCGCTGCGCATCGCGATCGACAAGCTGCTCGCCTCGGGTGCGCTCACCGAAGATCCGATCATCGCACAGGTCGCGGCGGTCTCATGCGGTATCCATGAGGGAACCCCGGTGCTCGATCTCGATTATATCGAGGATTCGAGCGCCGATGCCGACGCCAATTTCGTACTGCTCGATAATGGCAATATCGCCGAGGCGCAGGCAACGGCGGAAGGAGCGACCTATGACGAGGAAGCTTTGTTGAGGCTGCTCCGCCTGGCCCGCATCGGCTGTGGCGAGATTTTCGCGGCACAGCGCCGGGCGGTCGGCCGGTGACCGACCCCGCCGATCTCCCGCACCGCAAGCTTGCCCCCGGCAAGCTGGTGATCGCCAGCCACAACAAGGGCAAGCTGCGCGAGATCGGTGAACTGCTCGCACCCTATGGGATCGAGACGGTCTCCGCCGGAGCGCTCGACGTTCCCGAGCCCGAGGAGACCGGCACGAGCTTTGTCGCCAATGCCGAATTGAAGGCACGCTTCTCGGCGGACCTGACCGGCCTGCCCGCCCTCGCCGACGACAGCGGGCTGTGCGTCGAGGCGCTCGGCGGCGAACCCGGCATATTCTCGGCCCGCTGGGCGGAGATGGAGGACGGACGCCGCGACTTCGACGAGGGGATGCGCCGCGTCAACGCCCGGTTGCTCGACCAGGGCGACGAGGTGGGGCGCGATGCGCATTTCGTCTGCGCATTGTCGATCGCCTGGCCCGATGGCCATGTCGAGACCTTCGAAGGCCGCGTCGACGGCCTGCTGATCTGGCCGCCGCGCGGGCAAAATGGCTTCGGCTATGACGCGATGTTCCAGCCCTTGGGCCACGAGATCAGCTTCGGCGAGATGGACCCCGACGCCAAACATGCGATGAGCCACCGCGCCGATGCCTTTGCCAAGCTCGTGGCGGCGGTTTTCTGACTTCTGATCGTCAGGAAAATCATGTCGTGACTGCCACAATTTCCAAGGACGTTGATAACGGCCTGGCGCTTTACATCCACTGGCCGTTCTGCGTCTCGAAATGCCCCTATTGCGACTTTAACAGCCATGTCCGCGAGAGCGTCGATCAGGCGGCGTGGCGCGATGCGCTGCTCACGGATCTGGCGCATGAGGCGCGCGAACTGCCCGGGCGGCGGCTAACATCGATCTTCTTCGGCGGCGGCACGCCGTCGCTGATGCCACCCGAAACGGTCTCCGCGCTGATCGATGCCGCCACCGGCCATTGGAACGTTGCCGACGGGATCGAGATCACGCTGGAGGCCAATCCGTCGTCGGTCGAGGCCGCGCGCTTCGGCGACATCGCCCGCGCCGGGGTCAATCGCGTGTCGCTGGGACTGCAGGCGCTCGACGATCAGGCGCTGAGCTGGCTCGGCCGGGCGCATGACGTGCACGAAGGGCTGGCGGCGCTCGACACCGCGCAGGCCGCTTTCGACCGGGTGAGCTTCGACCTGATCTATGCGCGCCCCGAACAGTCCGCCGGGGCCTGGGAAGCCGAACTGGCGCGCGCGCTCGCCTTCGGTACCGAGCATCTCTCACTCTACCAGCTGACGATCGAACCCGGCACCCAGTTCGCCGCGCGATTCGCCCGGGGCGAGCTTGCGCCGCTCGACCCCGATCTCGCCGCCGATCTGTTCGAGCTGACCCGCGCGCGGACCGCCGCCGCCGGCCTGCCCGCCTATGAAATCTCGAATCACGCCCGGCCCGGCGCCGAAAGCCGCCATAATCTGAGCTACTGGCGCTATGGGACTTATGCCGGGATCGGTCCCGGAGCGCATGGCCGCCGCAACGGCCTGGCGACCGTCCGCCGCAGAAAACCCGAAAACTGGCTGAGCCGGGTCGCTGCCAATGGCCATGGCATCGAACAGGAAGACCAGCTCACCGGCGAGGAGCGCGCCAAGGAGGCGCTGTTGATGGGCTTGCGGCTGGGAGAAGGCGTCGATCTGGAACGCATCGCGGCACTGAGCGGACTGCCGCTGGCCGCTCTCACCAACCGATCAGCGCTCGAACGACTCGATGCCCAGGGGCTGCTCGAACTGTCCGGGGCGCGGCTGCGGATCACTGAAAGCGGCATGCTGCTCCTCGACGCCATCCTCGCCGAAGTCGTCGCCCTCTGATCGGTCCGCCTCCGCCTATTCCTTGAAGTTCGCCGGGGCTGGCGAAATGGTCTTCGTCCCCGCCGGGGTCACCTCATCGACTTCCAATGCTCGCTGCGCCACGCCGTTGGCACCGAAGCGGAACGCGCCGTCAACACCAACGAATCCATCAGCGTCGCCCAGTTGATCGACCGGAAACGGATTCCCGACCTTCCAGTCCCGCGCGACCTTGACCACCAGCAGCATCGAATCATAGCCCAGGCTCGCAAGCCGGAAGGGAGATTTGCCGAACTGACGGCGATAGGCGGTCGCGAGCTGGCGGTAGCGCGTGTCCGAGACGCTGGCATACCACGCGCCGCCGAGTGCCGCAGCCGTCAGCGCGCTCTGCTCCGCCGTCCATAATTCGGTTCCCAATATGCGCGCCTGCGGGCTCGAACTTTTGCGGATCAGCGGCGCGGCACTGATCGCAAGCCGCGCACCATCGGCGACCAGAACGGCATCATAGCCCTGATTGCGGCCGAGTTCGGCCACCGCGCGTTCGAGCGACTTGGCGTTGCGCTGATAGCTCTTCATCGCGACGAGGTTTGCGCCGGCATGTTCGACCGACCGGATGATCGCGGTCGAGGCGTTGCGGCCATAGCCGCCCACCGGCACCAGCGCGGCGAAGCGGCTGACTCCGCGCCCCTTCGCGTAACGCACGACGCGATCGATCGACTGGGCCGGCGAGAATCCCATCGCGAACACGCCATCGCCCGCCACCCCGGCGTCGTTCGAATAGGAAATGACCGGCACTCCGGCCTTGCGTGCGGTCGGCGCGACGGCGTTGGCATCTTCCGACAGCAGTGGCCCGAGGAACAGGCGGTTCCCCTCGGCCAGCGCGCGCGCGGCGGCGGCGGCGGCGCCGGGGCCGGTGTCATATGTCGTCATCCGCACCGATTTGTTGCCGGTGTCGATCAGCGCCATCGTCGCGGCATTGGCGATCGACTGGCCGACCGCGGCGTTCGAGCCGGTCAGCGGCACCAGCAGCGCGACCCGGTGACGCGCCTGATCGTCGGGCAGGCCGCTGATATCGGGCACCTGTACCACCGGCGGCGGCGCGACCGGGCGCGGCCGGCTCTTGGTTCCGGGTGCGCAGCTGGCGAGCAATGCCGCCAGACCGAGCACCGCCCAGGTGAAAATTCCATATCGCGGTTGCCTGTACGCGGGGGCCTCTGTCATCTGTGCTGCCTTATGAACAAATCTGCCGACATAGGCGCCGCCGATGCGCAAGCATCCGAAGCACCTCTCCCCCCGGGCCTGTATATCGTCGCCACGCCGATCGGCAACTTGGGCGATCTCAGCCCACGCGCCGCATCGATACTGGCGCGCGCCGAAACGATCGCGGTCGAGGATAGCCGTGTCACCGCGAAGCTGCTCCGCCATATCGGGGTCCGGACGCATATGACCGCCTATCATGACCATAATGCGGACAAGGTCCGCCCGGGGCTGATCGCCCGCATGGCGATGCATCCGGTGGCACTGGTCTCCGATGCCGGCACCCCGCTGATCTCGGATCCGGGCTACAAGCTGGTCCGCGATGCGCGAGCGGCCGGAATCGCGGTCACCACCATTCCCGGCCCCTGCGCCGCGATCGCCGCGCTGACGCTGGCGGGGCTGCCGACCGACCGGTTCCTGTTCGTCGGTTTCCTGCCATCGAAAGCGAAAGCACGTGCCGAAGCGATCGCCGAGGTCGCGGAGATACGCGCGACCCTGATCCTCTACGAATCGGGCCCGCGCCTCGGCGCGACGCTGAAGGCGCTCGCCGAAGGCCTTGGCGAGCGCGAGGCCGCCGTGACCCGGGAGATCAGCAAGACGTACGAGGAAGCGGTCGGCGGCACGCTCGCGACCCTCGCCGAGCACTATGCCGAGGTCACCCCCAAGGGCGAGATCGTCGTGATCGTCGGCCCGCCCGGGCCGCGCGCAGCCGCGACCGAAAAGGATGGCGACGCGCTGCTGCGCGAGGCGCTGACCCGCCTTCCAACCGCAAAGGCGGCCAGCGAGGTGGCGAAGGCCACCGGCCTCGACCGCCGCACCCTCTACAGCCGCGCGATGGCGATCAGGGAGGCCGATTGAACCGCCATCGCGCCGAGCGTCAGGGTCGCCGGGGCGAACGGATCGCCGCCTGGTGGCTGCGGCTCCACGGATGGCGCATCGTCGGAGAACGCGTCCGCACAAGGCGCGGCGAGGTCGACCTGGTCGCGCGGCGCGGCCGGACGCTGGCCTTTGTCGAGGTGAAGACGCGCGGCGATGCCGCCGCGCTGGCGCTGGCGATCGACGAATATCGATTGCAGCGGGTGGCGGGCGCGGCCGAGGCCCTGATCGGGCGGTACGGCAAGGGCGCCGAGGAGATCAGGATCGACGTCATTCTCGTGCGGCCGTGGCGGGTACCGGTGCATCTGACGAATGTATGGCATGGCTAGCTCGCCGTCGCTTTGCAGGGAGGGGAGATAAGCAGCAGGGGCTGGTAACTCCTCCCCTCACCCCCTAGTTAGGCCCCGAAATCGCCGGAGCCCGCAGATGCCATTGAATGTCGCCGTCCAGATGGACCCGCTGGAGACGATCAACATCGCGGGCGATTCGAGCTTTGCGATCATGCTGGCCGCGCTCGCACGCGGGCACAGGCTCTGGCACTATCAGGCGGGCGATCTGTGCTATCGTAACGGGCGGGTCAGCGCCCCTGCCCGGCCTATCCTGAAGCTCCAGCGGGTCGCGGGCGACCATTTCGCGGTCGGCGAGCCGGTGATCCTCGATCTGGTCGATGATATCGACGTCGTGCTGATGCGGCAGGATCCGCCGTTCGACCTCGCCTATATCACCGCGACCCACCTTCTGGAGCGGATCCAGCCCCATACGCTGGTCGTCAACGACCCCGCCTCGGTGCGTAACGCGCCCGAGAAGCTGTTCGTGCTCGACTATGCCCAGTTCATGCCGCCGACGATGATCACCCGCCGGCTGGAAGATGCCCGCGCCTTCCATGGCGAGCATGGCGAGGTGGTGGTCAAGCCGCTCTACGGCAATGCCGGATCGGCGGTGTTCCATGTCAGCCGCAACGACGCCAATCTGGCCGCGCTCACCGAGTTGTTCGGGCAGGTCTGGCGCGAACCCTTCATGGTCCAGGCTTTCCTTCCCGACGTCACCAAGGGCGACAAGCGCATCGTGCTGGTTGACGGCAAGGTCGCGGGCGCGATCAACCGGCTGCCCAAGGCGGGTGAGATCAGGTCGAACCTGGCAGCCGGCGGACGCGCCGATGCGACCGAGCTGTCACCGCGCGAAATCGAGATTTGCGATGTGCTGGGACCCGACCTGGCCGCGCGCGGGCTGCTGTTCGTCGGAATCGACGTGATCGCCGGACATCTGACCGAGATCAACGTCACCTCTCCCACCGGCATCGTCGCGATCGACCGTTTCAACGGCAGCGACACGCCCGCGATGATCTGGGACGCGATCGAAGCCAAGACCAGGTAATAGTAGCGGAGCGCGATTGATGACCGACTGGGTTCAGGAGATGATCGCACAGGGCGGTTATCTGGGCGTTTTCCTGCTGATGTTCGGCGAGACGATCTTTCCGCCGATCCCGTCCGAAGTGATCATGTCGATGGCCGGGCTGCAGGCGGCCAAGGGCACGATGTCGCTCGGCTGGGCGATCCTGTTCGGCGCGGCCGGGGCGATGCTGGGCAATCTGGTCTGGTATATCGTAGCGCGCTGGCTGGGGCTGGACCGGTTCAAGCCGCTGATCGACCGCTATGGCCGCTGGCTGACAATGGACTGGGCCGAGGTCAATCGCGGCGAACGCTGGTTCGAGCGCCATGGCTATCTGTTCGTCTTCCTGGGCCGGATGATGCCGACGATCCGTTCGCTGGTCTCGATCCCCGCCGGGCTGGTCAAAATGCCGCTGACGCCCTTCCTGATCTGGTCGTCGCTCGGCACGCTCGGCTGGACAGCGATGCTGGCGATCGGCGGCTGGATCCTGGGCACGCAGTTCAGCGACATGGAGGCGTGGCTGGGGATCTTCTCGATCCTGCTGATCGCCTCGCTGGTCGCCTGGTATCTCTGGCGCGTGGCGACCTGGCGGCCGTCGCGCTGATCAGGGGTATTTAATTTAAAAAGCGCGCTCGAGCCTGTCGAGCAGGCTGAGCGCGGGGCTCGCCACAGGCGCGGTTTCGGGGAGGTCGCCGGCAAGGCGGCGCACTCTCGCATAAAGATCCTGGCTCGAATCGACGAGCGCGACCGCCGCGGCGGGTAGTCCTTCGACCGACGTCCTATCACTCGGCGCCGCTTCCCCAAGCCGCCGCGCCGACGCGGCAGCCTCCGCATCGTCCATCTGGCCGAGCTCGATCGCGCGCTCGGTGAGCAGCCAGGCGAGGACGTGCATCAGCCGGGTGGTGATCTTCAGCGATTCACAGCTCAGCGCGACCCGCGCGACCGGATCGAGCGTTTCGCGGTGGTCCCGGCCCTGATGTTCGAAATAGGCGCGCGTCTCGTCAGCGAGCACCATCGCCTCGGTATAGAGGCCATTGACCAGACGGCCGCGCAGCCGAATCTCCCTGGGGCCTTCACTCATGGATCATGAATGACACAGCCGTCGGCCGGCCGGTAATAAAAAGTGGGTTAATGCGGATGGATCGGGCCCCGGACGACGGTGGGATGTTACCGCCGCCAGCTAGCGATCGATCGTCCCCGCGAACTGTTCGAGCTGCGCGATGGTCGCCTCGATCTCGGCCAGCTGGTTGCGGAGCGCATCGGCCCGGGCGCGGCACCGAAGTGCGGTCTGCACGCGCTGCTTGGCGGGGCCGCCCTCCACCTCGTACAGATTGAGGAGATCGCCGATCTCGTCGAGGCTGAAGCCGACGCTCTTGCCGCGCAATATCCACGCGATCCGGACGCGATCGCGCCGCGAATAGGTCCGCGTCGCGCCGTCGCGCCGCGGCGCGATCAGTCCTTCTTCCTCATAGAAGCGCAGCGCGCGCGGCGTGACGCCGAACTCCTTCGACAGTTCGCCAATGCCGAAGCTTACGGCATCGGTCGCCGCGAGCGGGAAAACGGATACGCCATCACACACAGAACAAGCCCCCGAAACGCCATCTGCCCTTACGGCAGGTCAATTTCGGCAACAAATGCTCTCTCCGAAACGAATGATACTTTAGTCTAAAATGGACCTAATTCGGGTCTGAGCATATTCTTTCGAGGCTGTTCGTGCTGTCGTCGATCCGACGATAGAAGCAGGTCGGTTCGCCGGTGTGGCAGGCGGGACCGGCCGGCTCGCAGCGCAGCCATAGAGCATCCTGGTCGCAATCGATCCGCGCCTCGACGACCTTCATGACATGACCGCTGGTCTCGCCCTTCTTCCACAGCCGCCCGCGCGACCGCGAAAAGAAGGTCGCCTCGCCGCTTGCCATCGTCGCGGCCAACGCCTCGGCGTTCATGTGCGCGACCATCAGCACGTCGCCCGAACGATGGTCGGTGACGACGGCGGTGATGAGCCCCGCGGCGTCATAGCGCGGCGTAAGCATGGTGCCCTGTTCGCGATCTTCCGGTTTCACCTGGTCCATCGCTGCGCGATGCGCCAAAGCGGCGCATCAGGCAAGCAGCCTCGAAACAGGGCTTCGCGGATATTTCTTCGTGCAGCGCAATATTATTGTGACATTGGGGCGACAAAGCCCTGTGTCGCCCCTATATGCGGCGGATCAGCCACCGCGATGGGATTCGCGATGCTCACCACGCATCCATTTGATGATGACAAGCTGCGCGAAGAGTGCGGTATTTTCGGAATTTGGGGGGCTGAAACTGCCTCTGCGATGGTCGCATTGGGGCTCCATGCGCTCCAGCATCGCGGGCAGGAAGCCGCCGGCATCACCAGCTGGGATGGCCATGGCTTCCACACCCATCGCGCGATGGGCCATGTCGCCGGCAATTTCGACAAGGATGAGATCATCCGCGCCTTGCCGGGCAAGGTCGCCTGCGGCCATGTCCGCTATTCGACGACTGGCGAGACCGCACTGCGCAACGTGCAGCCGCTGTTCGCCGAGCTTTCCTCGGGTGGCTTTGCGATCGCGCATAACGGCAATATCTCCAACGCGATGAAGCTCAAGCGCGACCTGGTCCGGTCGGGCTCGATCTTCCAGTCGACCAGCGACACCGAGACGATCATCCATCTCGTTGCGATGTCGAAATACCGCACTCTGCTCGATCGCTTCATCGATGCGCTGAAGCAGGTCGAGGGCGCCTATTCGCTGGTCTGCCTGACTCCCGAGGGGATGATCGCCTGCCGCGATCCGCTGGGTATCCGCCCGCTGGTGCTCGGCCGGATCGGCGAGGCGTATATCTTCGCCTCGGAGACGGTCGCACTCGATGTCGTCGGAGCGACCTTCATCCGCCAGGTCGATCCGGGCGAAATCGTGATCGTGTCCGAAGGCGGCCTTCGTTCGATCCGTCCCTTCGCCGATCAGCGGTCGCGCCCCTGCATCTTCGAGCATGTCTATTTCTCGCGCCCTGACTCGATCGTCGACGGATCGTCGGTCTACACCGTGCGCAAGCGGATCGGCGCCCAGCTGGCCATCGAAAGCGGCGTCGAGGCGGATCTTGTCATTCCCGTCCCCGACTCGGGCACGCCCGCCGCAATCGGCTATGCGCAGGAATCGGGCATCCCCTTCGAGCTGGGCATCATCCGCTCGCATTATGTCGGGCGGACCTTCATCCAGCCCGGCGATCAGGTCCGACACCTTGGCGTCAAGCTGAAGCATAATGCCAATCGCGCGCTGATCGACGGGCAACGCGTCGTACTGATCGACGATTCGATCGTGCGCGGTACCACCAGCGTCAAGATCCTGCAGATGCTGCGCGATGCCGGCGCACGCGAGGTGCATCTGCGCATCGCCAGCCCGCCGACGCGGCACAGCTGCTTCTATGGCGTCGATACGCCCGAACGCGCCAAGCTGCTCGCCGCGCAGATGAACATCGCCGAGATGGCGTCGTACATCGGCGCCGACAGCCTCGCCTTCGTATCGATCAACGGCCTCTACAAAGCGCTTGGGGAAGCCGACCGCGAGGCTACGCAACCGGCTTATTGCGACGCCTGCTTCACCGGCGATTATCCGACCCACCTGACCGACCAGGAAGAACTGATCCCGACCGATCAGCTTGCGCTTCACGGCGAACGCGTCGTCGCCTGACCTCCAACCCCGAGTAATATCATGGCCACGCCCTTTTCCGGCAAGCTCGCGCTCGTCACCGGTGCCTCACGAGGCATCGGCGCCGCAACCGCCGAAGCACTCGGCAAGGCCGGCGCGCATGTCATCCTGACGGCGCGCACCGCCGGCGGGCTTGAGGAGGTCGAGGAGCGCATCCACGCCGCCGGCGGCAGTGCGACGATCGCCCCGATCGACCTGGCCGAGAATGACGCGATCGCGCGGCTGGCAGAGGCAATTTCAGGCCGGTGGGAGGCGCTCGACATCCTCGTCCTCAACGCGGCGATGCTGGGCACGCTCACCCCGGTGCCCGCGATCGACGCCAAGGAGTTCGCACGCCTGCTGACGCTCAACGTAATGGCACAGCAGCAGCTGATCGCCGCGTTCGATCCGATGCTGCGCGCATCGGCCTCCGCCCGGGTGATCGGCATGACGAGCAGCGTCGCGCAAACCCCGCGCGCCTATTGGGGTGGCTATGCGGGATCGAAGGCAGCGCTCGACGCGCTGCTGCTGGCCTATGCCGAGGAAATCGGCAAGATCAGCAATATCCGGGTGGCGATCGTCAATCCCGGCGCCACTGCGACCGCGATGCGGCGCAAGGCTTATCCGGGCGAGGATCAGGCGACGCTGAAGAGCCCGTCCGTTGTCGGGGATGCGATCGTACGCTTGATCGAGCAGGATTTCGAGACAGGCGCACGGCTGAAGGTGTAAGGCGCCGCTAGACTTTTACCAGCGTCACCTGGGTCACGTCGATCCCCCCACCCGCGAAGCCGCCTTCGCAATACATCAGGTAGAAGCGCCATAGCTTGACGAACGCCTCGTCGAAGCCGTGGGGAAGCCGCTTCTGCTCGACCGCCAGATCGAAGCTCTCGCGCCAGCGGCGAAGCGTTTCGGCGTAATGGAGTCCGAAGCGGTGGCGGCTAGCCGCCTCCCAGCGCAGCCCGGCCTTCTCGGCCGCGGCGCGAAAGCGGCTCTCGGAAATGAGCATGCCGCCGGGGAAGATATAGGTTTGAATGAAATCGGCGTCGGTGCGGTAGCTGTCGAAGATCGCGTCGTCGATCTCGATATACTGGATCGCCGCGCGGCCGCCGGGTTTCAGCGCGTTGGAGATAGCCTCCATATAGGCAGGCCAGTATTTCTCGCCGACCGCCTCGACCATCTCGACGCTGGCGACCGCGTCATAGCGGGTCTCGACGTCGCGATAGTCGCGTATCTCGAAACGAGCCTTGTCACCCAGCCCCGCCTTGGCAAGCCGATCGTCGGACCAGGCCTTCTGCTCGACCGACAGGGTGATGCCGGTGACGTCGGCGCCATATTCTCCCGCCGCGACCTCGGCGAGGCCGCCCCAGCCACAGCCGATCTCGAGCAGCGTCGAACCGGGCTTCAGGTCGAGCCGGTCGAGCAGCGCGGTGATCTTGCGGTGCTGCGCGGCTTCCAGCGGTTCGGTCTGCGTGATCGTATCTTCGAACAACGCCGACGAGTAGCTCATCGTCCGGTCGAGCCACAGTTCGTAGAAGTCGTTCCCCAGATCATAGTGAAAGGCGATATTCTTGCGCGCATTGGCACGGCTGTTCCGGCGGAATGCGTGCAGGATCAGGTTGAAGAAGCGCAATGGCCCCTGCGCGCGGCCAAGCTCGCCCAGCGGATGGCGGTTGCGCATGAACAGGTCGAAGATCGGCACCGGGTCGGGGCTCGTCCACTCGCCTTCCGCCCAGCTGCGATACCAGCCCACCGAGCCGGTGGTGACGAGCCGGATCAGCGGACGCCAGTTCTTGAGCTCGACGATCGCGATCGGGCCGTCCTTGCGGCCGCCCAGAACGCGGAAGCTGCCGTCGGGCAGCGTCGCTTCGATCGCGCCTTCTTCCAGGCCGCTGTCGATCGTGTCGAGCAGCCGCTGGAACCCCGGCGAAAGGATGCGTGCCAGCCAGCTTGATCCGGTGGCAAAACGACGGTCGGCACGAACAAGATGTTGTCCACGCGATGGCGGCTGGGCATTCATCAGTGCTGGTCCGTCCTGTTCCCCGATCGGCGTGACATCAGCCGCTTATAGCGAGGGATACGGGGGGGAAAGACGCATTGTTGCAGACCCGGTAAAGAATTCTCAGATTTCCGCCGCCGCAGCGATCGCCCGCGCCCGCGCCTCGCGATGGCCGATGATCGGCGCGGGATAGCCGGCCGGCAAAACGCCAGCGCCATGGGGGTCGTGAACGGCATCGCCCTCGATCGTGGCCAGTTCCGGCACCCAGCTGCGGATATAGCCACCGGCATCGAATTTGGGCGACTGGACCAGCGGCGCCATGATCCGGCCGAACGGATTGGAATCGATCCCGCTGCCCGCCACCCACTGCCAATTGACCGCGTTGCTGCCATAATCGGCATCGACCAGTGTATCCCAGAACCAGCGTTCGCCGCGCCGCCAATCGATCAGCAGATGCTTGATCAGGAAGGAGGCCGCGATCATGCGGACGCGGTTATGCATGACGCCGGTCGCCCACAGCTCGCGCATTCCCGCATCGACGATCGGATAGCCGGTCATCCCTCGCGTCCATGCGCGAAAGTCACGCTCCGCTTCCGGTCCGCTGCGCCACGCGAAGCGATCGAACGACTCCCGGCCGTTGGAATCGCCGTAACCAGGCAGGATATCGATCACATTTGCGCAGAAGTCCCGCCAGCCCACCTGCCGAAGCCAGGGCTCCGCCCCCGCCCGTGCCTGCCGGGCCGCACGGTACCAGAGCCTCGCGGGCGAAATCTCGCCAAAGTGGAGGTGGGGTGACAGGCGGGACGTGCCGGCGGTCGACGGTCGATCGCGGTCGACATCATAGGCGTCCAGCAGGGGCAGGAAGTCATCGAGCGCTTCCAATGCCCCCGCTTCGCCCGGTGTCCAGGCGGCAAAACCCTGTGCCCAGTCCGGCCTGGTCGGCAACAATCGCCAGTCGCCCAGATCGTCATGCGCAATGGGCGCATGCGGGGCCTGAATCTGCCCGGGCGCCGGATATGGCCGCGCAGGCGGCATCTGCTCTTTCAGCGCGCGCCAGAAGGGCGTGAAGACGCGATACCGGCCACCACTCCCTGTCCTGACGCCCTCCGGCGGGGTGAGCCGCCCGCCCGCATGAAGCCGCAGGTCGAGCCGCGCCGCAACGTCGCGCTCAGCCTGCTGCCACCACGGCTCATAATGACGCAGCGCGTGTACGCGCTTCGCGCCGGCCGCCTCGGCAACGGCCTGCAATTCGGCCACGCTGTCACCCCGACGCAGCACCAGACTGCCGCCCCGCGCGTCCAGATCCTTCCTCAGCGAATCGAGACTGTGATGGAGCCACCAGCGCTGGGCGGATCCGATTTTCCAGGAACCCGGCGCCGCATCATCGAGGACATAGACACCGACCCACGGACCTTCGGCCGTCGCCGCGGCCACCGCAGCCTGATCAGCGAGCCGGAGATCCTGGCGAAACCAGACGATCGAGGGTGCGGTCAATTGGCGGGATCGACGGGCTTTGGCGTCTGCGCGCGCTGGGGATTGGCGAGCACCTGGAGAAAAGCGATGCGATCGGGTTCAGGCAAGGCGCGCAGCAGCGCGATAAGGCGATCATTCTGGCGGGCGCGATACTCCGTTTGCAGCGCCTCTTCGCGGCGAAGCATCGGCTCCAGCCTTTCGATGTCGACCGAGGCGCCGGCGAGCATCTGCAGCTTCTGCTGCCGCATCGTCGCCATTTCCGCCTGGATCGCAGCCGCGCGCGGATCGGGCGTGGCCAGCATCCGCTTGGCGATCGCATTGCCCTCCACCGACATCGGTACGCGCCGGAACGGTGGTGTCTGAGCAGCCGGTGCCACGATCCCGGCGGGCGGCTTTGGCGCCGTCGCGGACGGCTTTGGCGGCGGCGCCGCCGTCGTCATCGCGACTGGCGCCACCAGCGCCACCGCAAACAGGCCGATGCCACGCTTCATCCGATCATCTCCGTCGAAAACGGTCAGCCGAGCCCCATCAGGCTCAGCACCTCCTTACGGCTTCGTTCGTCGTCGCGGAAGACACCCATCATGCGGCTGGTCGTCATGCCGACACCTGGTGTCCGGACCCCGCGAGCCGTCATGCAGCTATGGCTGGCGTGAATCACCACCGCGACGCCGGCGGGCTCGAGATGCGTCCAGATGCAGTCGGCGACTTCGGCTGTCAGCCTCTCCTGAATCTGGAGGCGGCGCGAGAAGCCGTGGAGGACCCGTGCGAGTTTCGAGATACCAACCACGCGATTGCGCGGCAGATAGGCAATGTGCGCATGGCCGATGATGGGGGCCATATGGTGCTCGCAATGCGACTGAAACGGGATATCCTTGAGCAGAACGATCTCGTCATAGCCGCCGACCTCCTCGAAGGTCCGGCTAAGATGCAATGAGGGGTCCTCACCATAGCCGAGGCAATATTCGCGCCAGGCGCGGCCGACGCGCGCCGGCGTGTCGAGCAGCCCTTCGCGGTCGGGATCGTCGCCCGACCAGCGAATCAGGGTGCGGATAGCCTCCTGGACGTCTTCGGGTACGGGCAGCTTGCCGCCTTTGACCGGCAGCGCATCGTCGTCTTCACCGAGTCTCGACATTCCTCAGCCCATCTCATTGTTTCGCGCCCGCCTAACGCATGGGCAGCGCGAATGTAAGCATCCGCAAGGCCATAGATGTCAAAAAGCTGCATCTGTTCGATGGGTTGAGCAGGCATGACGGCGAAGCGCCAGGCCATCTTCAGGTGCGCGGCGGTTTCCATGGCTGCGCAATAGCTGTAGGCGCGCCTAAACCCCACAAGGATCAGCGCATGAGCAATGACGACTATGTTTATGACGAAGCATCCGGCGAATGGGTCAGCGCTGCCGCAACCGGGATATCCGCCGCGGCCACGGGCATCGAGGTGCGCGACTCGGTCGGTAATCTGCTCGCTGACGGCGACAGCGTGACCCTGATCAAGGATCTGAAGGTCAAGGGTGCCAACCAGACTCTCAAGCGCGGCACGCTGATCAAATCGATCCGGCTGACCGGCGACGATCAGGAGATCGATTGCCGCTATGAGGGGATCAAGGGACTGGTGCTGCGCGCGGAGTTCGTGCGGAAGCGGTAAGGGCCAAACTCAGGCCGCAGCCGCCCCGCGCTCTATCGTTTCATGCTCCTCGGCGAGGGCCTGGACCAGCGGCTGGAGATTACGATCGTAGCGCGCGAGTATGTCGGGCGCGCCGACCTGAGCGTGATGCGTCACGAACGCCTCGCCCGTCCAAAGGTGGAGTGCGACACCGGGAGCCTCGGCAACGATCATCGGGCGCTCGTCGGGAGTGGCGGGGTCCATCGGGGCCATTTCGAGCGCGACCTGAGGGGCGGTCGACGGGGCCACCGCCAGCATGCGGCCATGCCATTGGGTGGTGATTGAACGGTGGATATGGCCCGAGATCATCATGACATTGGAACGATCACCGATCGCCTTGTCGAGCATCACCACCCAGGATTCGTTGGCATGCGCGGTCATCCAGGGAATGCCGGTCTCGATCGGGGGGTGATGAAGGACGATCAGCACCGGCTTGCCGGGCACTTCGGCGAGACGGGCCTTTAGCCAGCCTGCCCGGCGACGACAGAAGGCGCCGCCATGATGGCCCGGGTCGAGCGTGTCGAGGACGATGATGCGCACCTCGGGCTCTTCGATAACATATTGAACGAAGCCGTCCTCGATCTGGAGATCGGGGAAGACCTGCTTCATCGCGGCGCGGTCGTCATGATTGCCGACACACAGGTGCACCGGGAAATCACAGTCGTCGATCAGCGTCTTGAGTTTTTCGTAGCTCGCCACATCGCCATGGTCAGCCAGGTCGCCGGTAAGCATCAACCGGTCGGGGAGAACCGACAGCCCGTTCACATAATCGATAGCGGCCCGGACGCGGCGCAGATTGAGCTCAGCCGGATTGCCCAGGTCAAAGCCGATATGCAAATCGGTCAGTTGCGCAATCAACATGACATGGCCCTCTTACTCCACACGAGCGGCCCCCCGGCCCAACTCCCAACATGCTCGCACTTGATCATGCGCTAGCTGGATATGCTGTGATCTCCTACACAAGGACCGTTAAAAAGCGGACAATCGACCCTAGATACCACCACCTGACCGCTTAAGCGCCTTTTCCTCGATATGCTCTGCCGCCTTGCCGCGATCGCGGCTTTTGCGGACCATCGCGGGCGCGAAGCCCGTACGGTGATAGTCGTGACACATCGCGCAGGAGGACGGCACTTCCTTGGTCGCATCCTGGCCACCATGGCATTCCTGACATTTGGCAAGCTTCGGCAGGCTGAGATCAGCCGCGAAATGGGAGCCCTTGACCGCATGGCAGCTGGCACAGCTTTCGGTGTCGTGCGCGGCGTGATCGAACCAGCCCTTGGTCATATACCGGCTGGTGAGCGCCACCGGCGTAACCGCATAGGGCGTGGTCGGATTACCGGTCGCGCGCACCGTGTGGCAATCATAGCAGGCGCCGCCCTTCGAAAAGACCGCGCGGATCGCCGCATCGGCATTGCCGATATGCATCGCGCT
This sequence comes from uncultured Sphingomonas sp., assembly GCA_947085315.1. Lineage (GTDB taxonomy): Bacteria > Pseudomonadota > Alphaproteobacteria > Sphingomonadales > Sphingomonadaceae > Rhizorhabdus. Next base: position 102,876 of record CAMTVW010000003.1, read on the forward strand.
GGTCTGGGCGAAGTTCACCCGTTGGCCCGAGGTCACGAAATCGCCCGGACGCCGCCGCCCCATGCCCTGGAGCGCAGCGGCACGCGGCGCGCCAGCACGGTAGAAGGCGCGGATGTCAGCGACAACCTGCGCCGGATCTCCATGGCGCAGAGTACGGATCGTCCCGCCAACCTGATCAAAGGCAAGGCTGTGGCAAGCGCCGCAGGCAGGCTCCATCTTCACTGCCGCGAAGGTCGTGCCGGTCGCATCGCGGGTGTGGCAGTTGGCGCAATCCAGCGGCGCGCCATAGCCCTCACCCTTGCCGAGCGTCTTCGCCATCTGGGCGACCCCGTTGGTGGCCGACAGATGGACATCATGCGGGAACTTCAGGCCATTATCTTCCTTCGGATTCGCATCGAGCGAGACCCGTCGGAACATCGGCACGCCACCCTGTCCGATCGAACGGATCGTCGGCTCGAACTGCGGATGGCTATCGCCAAAATCCGCGGTGTCCTTCAGCGCGGTGTCGATCCGCTTGCTCATGTCGGTATGGCAATTGGTGCAGAAGCGCTCGTCGGTCACCGGCATCGCGGTCTCGCCCTGATGCTCGGTATGGCATTCAACGCAACGCCCCGGCTCGATCCCGAAGATCCCGCCCACCAGCTGCTTGGTACCCCCGACGATTCCGGGCGACCCCTTGGCGTCGATCAGCTTGGCCTTGTCGGCATGGTCGTGGACCTTTGTATGACAGGCGACGCACGCGGCATCGCGTACCGATTCGCCGGCCTTCACATGGCAAGCCTGGCAATTATTCTCGAGGCTCTTATGAACCCGCGAAAGCTTGCCCGACGTCCACATTTCGTCGGCATGGAAGGCGACCTTGCGGGTCTCGTCGGTCGGCTGGGTATAGATCGACGTCAGCGGCCAGATCAGGAAGACCGCGAGGACCAGCAGCACGCTTGCCCAGGCCATTCTCCGCTTGCCGTGCAATACTGCGGCCAGCGAGAAGACATGCGCTTCTTCCTTTTCCTCCGACGCGTTGGAGATCGCGCCGACCCGCTCGACGGTGATGACCGTCTTGCCTTTCTCGTCGCCCTCGCCCGCCGCGATCGTCAGCGCGTGGCCGCCAATCCGGACGGTCGCACCCTGCGCGACATTGACCCGGGCATGTTCGGTCTGCTTGTCGCCGACGACGAACGGCAGGCCCCCGGTCGCCACCACATCGACATATCCGCCGCCCGCCGCCTTGATCGCGGCGTGATTGAGCGTAACCGCCAGGTCGGCGAGATGGATATCGCTGGCCGGACTGCGGCCGACGCTCAGCTCCGCCTTCTCGATCGCCTTGGGGCGAACGATGTCACGCCCATCGGCGGTGCGCGCTACCGTGCGAACAATGAAGCTCATCTGCGCGTTCTCACCAGTAATAGAAGACAGCGACAATGTGCACGAACAGCGCCGCGATCAGCGCGAACGTCATCGGCACATGGACGTAAAGCCACACTTCGAGCAGCGCCTTGAGCCGCAAATGTTTGCGGATCCGCGACAGCGACGAGCGCTTTCGCTCGAGCAGCACCTCGACCTTGTCGAGCGGGTCGGCCGCAGCCTCGGTCCGACCGGCGTCGGCGCGAACTGCGGCAAGCGCTTCGCGGGTGCCGCATTTCGGATAGCGACCGGCAAGCCGCGCCAGCAGGCCGCCGCCAAAGGGGTCGTCCCTGAGTGCCATCTCGACAATCGCGGCGTGCTCCGCGCTCAATGGCTGCGCCGCGTCGTTGAGCTGACGATCGATCATCCGGACATTTTCGAGCATCTGGATCTGGGTCGTCTCGCCCCGGTTAGCCGACAGCGCCTGGGGCAGCGACGCATAGGCGGCGATGCCGAAAATGCCTGATATAACAACAAGCATCATAAGGACATATGCCAGAGTGTGGATATTCCATCCGAGGTCGAAACCCGTGTGGAGCGTGCCGATCACGATCAACGACAGCCCCAGATAGACATGCGCCGATGTCCAGCTCTTGAGCGACCAGCGGCCGGGCGTGATTGCACGCTTGCGCACGCCGAGCATCGTCAGCCACAGGATCAGGCCGACGCCGATCGTGCCGGTGATATAGCCGTAGATACTGCCGCCATTGGGCTTTGGCTGAACATCGTTGAAGGCGTAGATCAGCAGCGTGACCACCGAGATGGCGAGCGAGATCTTGAGCCATTTATAGCCCTGATGGCGCAGAAAGCCTTCATGCTCGGAGGCACGCTCGCGACCCGTGGTCGCCTGTCGAAGCGATTTGCTGGCCATCAGGCGTCGTCCCGCTGCAGCCGGGCGACCGTCAGGAATTCTTCGGGCGCGACGCGGATCGCCGCCCCGGTGGGACAGGCGCGCACGCAACTCGGGCCGCCCTCTATGCCCGAGCACATGTCGCACTTGACCGCCCGCTTCTTCTTCTCGACCCCGCCGGCATTGGCATAGGCCCATTCATGGCTGGGCTCGCCCGGCCCCGGCCCCTGCCCGAACAGGAACCATTTCCACAAACTCGGCTTCCTGGGCGGCTCCTTCTCCATGCGGATCACGCCATAAGGGCAGTTCCGCTGGCAGTTGCCACAGGCGATGCAGGTCTCGTCGATATAGACTTCGCCATCCTGGCCGCGATGGATCGCGGTCGGCGGACAATCGGCCATGCAGTGCGGATGCTCACAGTGCCGGCAGCTGGTGGGTACATGGAGATGCGCAAAGGTGCGGCCCGCCTCTCGGTCGAGGCGCGAGATGCCGTCATGGCTGTCGGCGCAGGCCTTTTCGCAATTGTCGCAGCCGACGCACAGATTTTCGTCGATCAGCAGCACGTCGGTGGCTTCGCCGACGCCATTGTCGACGAGGAAATTCGCAACCGAGCTGTACATGTCGACAACGCTGGCGAAGCTGTCCTTCTTCGCCTCGATGAACGAGGCGAGATCCTCGCGCTCCCCGATCGAAACCTTGGCCTTTGCGAAAAATTGCGGCTTGGATTCGAGCAGCCGGCGGAAAGCATCGCCACCCAGCTTGATCACCTCGGATTTGACGGCGGCGCGGACCGTCTGCTTGCGGATGCCATTGTCGAACAGTTCGAGCTCGCCGACATAATTGCCGGCCGGAATATAGGACAGAAACACCGGCTTGCCGCCGATCGCTTTCTCGACGACCACCGATCCCGATCGGATCACATAGACGTCATTGCCCTCCTCGCCCTCCTTGAAGATCGCCTCGCCGGCGCGGACGCCCTTGATTTCGGCAGTTTCGAGGACTTCGGCCAGGTCGGCGGACTGTAGCCCTGACTGCCACATCTGGAGCAACTGGCGCTCGGTGGAGATGCGGGTGACCGCGCGCTTCACGCCCGGCACCGACGCCATCAGCTTCAGGATGGCGTTGCGGGGGATTTCGACGACGACCGTTTCGGCGATCGAGCGGATCGTCGAACCGCGGCGGCGACCCGAGACGAGGCCGACCTCACCGAAGATCGAACCCTCGGGTATGACGATGCCGGTCGAGCGGCCATCGGGCAGCGGAATGTCGACCGAGCCTTGTGCTATGCAGAACAGCGACGAACCCGGCGCGTTCTTCTCGAAGATGATGTCGTTCTTACCGTAATAGCGCACGTCCGAATCGAGCATGAATTCGCGCATCTGAAGCGGTGACAGATCGTTGAGGATCTGGACGTTGGTACGAATGAATTCGAGCCACTCGTCGACCGATTTCTTGACCGGCAGATTGACGAACTTGCCTTCCAGGATCGGCTCGTCGGCGGGTTTCAGCGAGGTGTTGCCGTTGATGAACTCGACGACGTCATAGCCCTGGTTCATGCAGTGCTTGATCAACGGATAGCCCGCGAGCGCGCCGATCACATAGATGCCGGGGTTGGTCGATTCGAACTGCGGCGAAAGCCTCGGAAAAGCCTCACGGTCGGGGCTGGTGAACTCGATCCCGCATTCCTCGATGAACTTGCGCGGCGCGGCCGAGCCCATGCGGGCGATGACGCGGTCGCAGCGGATGCGCGCCTCACCGTCGCGAGTGTCGAGGATGATATGCCCCGGCTCGATTCGGTTGGGCGACGTGTCGGTGACGATGTTCATCCGGCCTTCGTCGCGGGCCTGCATCAGCAGCTTCACATTGGCGCTCTTGGCGCGACTGAAATCGGCGGTGCGGTTGATGATCGTGACGACATTGCCCTGCGCGACGTCGGCCGCGAGGCCGAGCGCGTTTTCGATGCCCGCATCGCCCGCGCCGACCACCATGATGTGCTCGTCGACATATTCGCCGGGATCATCAAGCTGATATTGAAGCTGAAGGAATCCCTGATCCGCCCCGGGCACGCGCAGCAGGTTCGGGTTGCCCTGCGTGCCGATAGCCAGGATGATCGCCTCGGCCCTGATCTCGGTCTTGTCGGTCAGAGTGATCGTGAAATCGCCCTTCGCGCCGGTGATCGTCTTCACCTCGCTCTTCATGCGGACGTTGACCTTGTGGCCCGCCGTCTGGTCATCCCAGGTTCCGAGCACGACCTCGCGCTTGCCCGCGTCGAAATCTATATCCGAACGCAGCACCAGTTGGCTGGGCGTCGCCATGACGTGCTTGCCCTTCTGATATTTGTAGATCGTATCAGAAAGGTGATCGGTCTTTTCGAGCAGGATATGGGACAAGCCGAGCTTGGCGGCATGAGCCGCCGCGCTGAGCCCCGCCGGCCCCGAGCCAACGATGGCAATCCGGTAGGTGTCCGCCACTGATTCCCCCTGCCCGTTTCGTCACTGCTGCGCGTACAGCCTGACTGACAACAGCCGCTCCGCAACCTCACGGTCGCGAAACTCCCATTATCTGCCCCAACCCCACTCTATCAGCTTCGACGCGTTCCGCTAGACTTTCGTTTCAATAACAGATCAAAGCCTATTACATTCTATTCCGGAGAGAAATGTGACGAAGGACAGTGCCGCAAACAAGGGGTTTTCGCTGCCGTTCGCTCGGGTCGCGCTGATCCTTGCGGCGCTCGTAGCGCTTGCGGCGATCGCGATTGCCGCAGTGCGATCGCGATCGGGCGTCGAGGGCGAAGCGAAACAGCCTCCCGCCACTCAGCCAGTGGGCGATGTGGGATCGATGATCACCGGCCTCGAAAAGAAGATGGCCGCGAACCCGACCGATGCGCAGGGCTGGAACCTGCTCGGCCAAGCCTATTATCATGTCGGGCGTTATGCCGATTCGGTGAAGGCCTATTCGCGTGCGGTCGCGCTGGATTCGAAGAATGCGGCAAGCTGGTCGGCGCTGGGCGAGGTGCAGCTGCTTTCGGGCCCCGGCGGCATCACGCCCGAGGCCGAGGCGTCCTTTCGCAAGGCGCTCGCGCTCGACCCCAGCGATTTCCGGGCGCGATATTTTATGGCGGTGAAGAAGGACGACAATGGCGACCATAAGGGTGCGGTCGATGATCTGATCGCGATCCTGCGCGAAAGCCCGGCCGACGCCCCCTGGCTGCAGCCGGTCCGCGACCTGACGCTGCGTATCTCCACCGCGCACAAGATCGATGTCGCCGCGCGCATGCCCGCGGCCCCCGAGGCGGCGCCTGCGGCGGCCATGGCCGTTCCGCCGGCGACGGGCGGCGATTCGGTCGCCAGGGCGGGAATTCCGGGCCCGACCTCAGCCGACCTCAAGGCTGCTAGCGCGATGACCCCGTCGCAGCAGGACGAGATGGCGCGCGGCATGGTCGCCCGCCTCGCCGCCCGCCTGGAACAGGAGCCGCGCGACGCTAATCGCTGGATCATGCTGATGCGCGCGCGGATGGTGCTCAAAGATCCCGCCGGGGCCAGCGAAGCACTCGACCGCGCAAAGGCCGTGTTCAAGGGAGACGCGGCGCAGATCGCCCGCTTCGACGAGGCCGCGAAAACGCTGGGTTTACCGGGACGCTGACGTCAACGTCTCCCGCACGACTTCCCGGGCATCGGCCGGTCCGTCAGCTGATCTGCCACCTGATGGGAACGATGATGGTATAGGTCGCCCCACCGGGCGGCGACGGATAGGTTCCGACCTTGGCCGGAATGCGCAAGGCTTCGCGATCCAGGATCTGCGAGCCCGTGCTCTCGACCAGCTCGATCGACACCGGCTTCCCGGAAGCTGCAATGACGATCCTGACCTTCGCGCGCCCCTGTTCGTGCCGCAGCTCGGCCGAGCGCGGATAGGAGTAAAAGGCGGTGACAAGCTTCACGACCTTCGCATCGAATGCCGCATCGGCCGCATGACTCGGCGATGCCGGAATCAGGGCAGCCAGTGCGGCGATGGCGAACGCACGGATAGAACGAGCTTGCATTTCAGTTCCTCTCTCGCGGCCTTCGATAACCTTTCTTCCTGAAAAAAGGATTACCGACGCTAGGCCGCCCTTACCGTGGCGAGAAAACCATCGACCGACAGCTTGAGCGACTCGGCCTGACGATTGAGATCGGCGGCAGCGGTCAATGTTTCCTGAGCGGCGCGCCCTGTGGCGTCGATCCCGCCGTGGACCTGTGCGATGATCGCCGCGACATTCTCCGATCCTCCCGCTGCCTTGCTGGTGCTGGCGGCGATCTGTCCGGTGGTGGTCGACTGTTGCGCCACGGCGCTGGCGACGCTGGTGGCGATACCGTTGATCTCGCCGATCGTGCGCGCGATGTCGGTCAATGCGGTCGCGGCGAGGCCGGTGGTTCCCCTTGCGCGCGCGATCTTGCCGGCCACTTCCTTGGCGGCTTCCGCCGTCTGGTTGGCGAGTTGCTTGATCTCGGCGGCAACGACGGCAAAGCCCTTTCCCGCGCTGCCGGCCCGCGCGGCCTCGATCGTCGCGTTCAGGGCGAGCAGATTGGTCTGGCGGGCAACCTTGGCGATCATCGAAACGATGTCCTCGATCGACCGCGTATCGGCGACCAGATCGCCAACAATGGCATCGGTGGCATTCGCGCTGCTGGCCGCTTCATGTGCGATCTTCGCCGCGCTGCCGATCTGCGTCGCGACCTGCGCGATCGACAGCGACATCTCCTCGGTGGCGTTCGCCACGATCAATGAATTTCGGCTCGCCTGCTGCGCGGCGACGGCGACGTCCGCCGTCAACTGGCCACTATGATCGACCGTTTGCGAAACCAGCCTCGCATCCTGCTCGATCTGCTGGGCCAGTGCTCCGACACTGTCGACCACATGCAGCACGCTCGCCTCGAAGGCATCAGCCAGCGCCAGCATCGCCGCCCGGCGCTCGGCTTCGGCGCGCAGCCGTTCCGCCTCGCGATCGCGCGCGCGCGCCTGTTCGCGTTCGATCTCCCGTCGCTCGGCTGCGAACGCGGCGGAGCGACGCTGGTCGATTTCACGCGCATTCGACCGGAATATCTCGACTGCACGCGCCATGTCGCCGACCTCGTCGGACCGTTCTGCTTCGTCGATCTCGATACCCAGATCGCCGGCTGCCAGCGCTCCCATCTCCGCCGCTATCCGCACGATGGGCCGGGTGACGAGCCGCTGCATGAGGATCCCGGCGATCAGCGTAATCGCGATGCCGCTTACCGAAGCGATCAGGACAATCGCGAGCGCTCCAAACGCCGCAGCCTGTGCGGAAAAGGTCTTGCGCCCCTGGACCGATTCGATCGCACCGATGATCTGGTCGGCGCTGTTCGCAAGCGCCGGGCCGCTGACCTGAAGGATGCGGTTCACCTCGCGGTTGCGGGTGGCCGTCGCTGCGACGACCTTGTCGAATATCTTGTCGTAGGCGACGACCTCGGCGATCGCCTGGTCGGCGATCGCGAGCATGGGCGTGCCTTCCAGCTCTTCGAACAGGATGTTCATGGCGTCTTCGAGATCGAGCAGGTTGGCCTTCACGAGACGCGCGGTGGCCGGGCTTGGCGCGGCAACATAGCGCGTGACGTTGACTCGCATCTCCAGATAGCGCGCTTGCGACACGCCCGCCGCGTAGGTCGCGTCCGCGTTTCCGGCGGAGTGCGCCTGTTCGGTGATGCGCTGCAATTTGCCAGCGATCAGCGGCCCACGCACGTCGAGTTCCTTGTCGATCTGGCTACGGATCAACTGCTGCGCCGACACGATCCGGGCGGCCGAACGCCGTGTTCCCTGCAGCGCCGACCGTACGGCGGCCAGCGCTTCGGACTGATTCAGCGCCGCAGCGGCATAGGTTGCGTTATCGAGCGAGCCGAGCGCCGCGTCGAGCGTTGCGGACAGCTGACGGGCAGTGCCGTCGTCGGGGCGGATGACATAATCCTTCAGCAACCCCTGCGCCACGATCGAGCGGGTCTGGACGCGCAGCAAGGACTGGTTGGCCTTGGCGAGATCGGTGACGCCGCTCACGCTGGCGTGGATCGCGAACAGCGATGCGATGGTGATGAGCGCAAGCGTCGCCATGGCAAGACCGGTCGCACCGAAGATCAGCATGATCTTGCGACTCATCCGCCAACCGGTCGAGGCAGCGCTCAACCTGGCAAAGCAACGTATCAGTCCGCCCTCGATCCTTTTCAGCGGATCGCGAAGCCTTGCAATGTCCATACGGCTCTCCTGACCCGCATGGTAAAAACATGGTGCTGACAAATGGTTAATCCGCGGGAGGCGGGGGCGCATCTTCTGCCCGCAGCCACGCCGCTCTCAGCAGGTCAGGCGAATGGGCGGCTGCCCGGCAACGCAATTTCCGCCGGGCTTTCCTGCTTGCGCCGGTCGACGCCGCTCAGGCGGCGTCGCCGGTCTTTTCCTTGTTCTTCTTGGCGAAAACCCGGATCGGATCCTTGGTGCCGGCAACGACATCCTTGTCGACCATGATCTCGTCGACCCCGTCCATCGACGGCAGATCGAACATCGTGTCGAGCAGCAGCCCTTCGAGGATCGAGCGAAGGCCGCGCGCACCGGTCTTGCGGGTAATCGCCTTCCGGGCGACCGCGATCAGCGCGTCGTCGGTGAAGCTCAGCTTGACGCCCTCCATCTCGAACAGCTTCTGATACTGTTTGACCAGCGCGTTTTTCGGCGCCGACAGGATTTCGACCAGCGCAGCCTCATCGAGGTCCATCAGGGTCGCGATCACCGGCAGACGACCGACGAACTCCGGGATCAGGCCGAACTTCAGCAGATCCTCTGGCTCGCACTGCTGGAGGGTTTCGCCGGTGCGGCGTTCCTCCGGTGCGGCCACATAGGCGCCAAAGCCGATCGACTTGCCCTGAAGGCGATCGCCGATGATCTTCTCGAGGCCCGCGAACGCGCCGCCGCAGATGAACAGGATGTTGGTCGTGTCGACCTGCAGGAACTCCTGCTGCGGATGTTTGCGCCCGCCCTGCGGGGGCACGCTGGCGGTGGTGCCTTCCATCAGCTTGAGCAGCGCCTGCTGGACGCCCTCGCCCGACACATCGCGGGTGATCGAGGGATTGTCGGCCTTGCGGCTGATCTTGTCGATCTCATCGATATAGACGATGCCGCGCTGGGCCCGCTCGACATTATAGTCGGAGGCCTGGAGCAGCTTCAGGATGATGTTCTCGACATCCTCACCGACATAGCCCGCTTCGGTTAGCGTCGTCGCGTCGGCCATGGTGAAGGGCACGTCGAGCAGCCTTGCCATCGTCTGGGCCAGCAGCGTCTTGCCCGAGCCGGTAGGGCCGACGAGCAGGATGTTCGACTTGGCGAGCTCGACATCGGCACCCTTGGCACCGTGGTTGAGCCGCTTGTAATGGTTGTGGACCGCGACCGACAGCACCCGCTTCGCCTTGGCCTGGCCGATCACATATTGATCGAGATGCTCGCAGATTTCGTGCGGCGTCGGCACGCCGCCGTCCTTCTTGCTGACGAGAGCACCCTTGGTCTCTTCACGGATGATGTCGTTGCAGAGCTCGACGCATTCGTCGCAGATAAAAACGGTCGGGCCGGCGATAAGCTTGCGGACCTCGTGCTGCGACTTGCCGCAGAATGAGCAGTAGAGCGTGCTCTTCGAGTCGCCGCCGGTCAACTTGGTCATAAACTAGATCCTGACTCCACAGGGGATCGGACTTATCCTAAACACGTCCATCCCAATCCCACAACCTTCTTAAGAAGCAATGATCGCCTTCACGGTTCCCGTCGATATGGGAAACCCCTGCCAAGGCGCAACCGGCGCGGATTCGGCGATTCCTGCATTGTCGGGGACCAACGGCGCCCGGCCTGGCCCCGACTCGAGCGCCCGGCAGACGATAAGGGGCGCCCCTCCCGATGAAGGCGCGCCCCGCTATCGCCGTCCGATGCGGATCGGGGATCAGGCGGCCATCGCCTCGTCGGCGGGCGACGGACGCTTGTCGAACACCTCGTCGATGATGCCGAAGGTCTTGGCTTCGTCGGCTTCCATGAACTTGTCGCGGTCCATCGCGGACTCGATCTGTTCGATCGTCTGCTTGGTATATCGCGCATAAAGCGAGTTGAGCCGATGGCGCATCCGCAGGATCTCTCGCGCCTGGATCTCGATGTCGGCGGCCATGCCCTGAGCGCCGCCCGACGGCTGGTGGACCATGATTCGGGCGTTGGTAAGCGCCACCCGCATGCCAGGCTCGCCCGCCGAAAGCAGAAAGCTGCCCATCGAGGCGGCCTGGCCGATGCAAACGGTGCCGACGCGCGGGCGGATATACTGCATGGTATCGTGGATCGCGAGACCCGCCGTCACCACGCCGCCCGGCGAGTTGATGTACATGAAGATGTCCTTTTTCGGGTTTTCCGATTCAAGGAACAGCAGCTGGGCGACGATCAGCGACGCCATATGGTCCTCGACCTGGCCCGTCACGAAGATGATTCGCTCGCGCAGCAGACGGGAGAAAATGTCGAAGCTCCGTTCGCCGCGGTTCGACTGCTCGATGACCACAGGGACCAGGGCACCGGTTTCCGGATTTTGGAACTGGCCGGTTTCAAACGGATTCTGCATGGATGTACTGGTCCTTCGTGCTTTGCCTGTAGGTCCAACATCGGCCTTTGCCGCCGGGGATTCAAGAGGCTCCGGATTTGACTGGCGCGAACGCGGCTGATCGGCATGATGGCGGCATGAGGGGGACCTGCCCATGCTGACGGCGACGGCCATGGGAAGGCTGCTGCGCCGCGCCGGAATCGGCATCGCGGCAGCGCTGCCGATCGCCGCGCTGCTGTTCGCGCTGTTCATCCTGGCCAACCGCGCGAGTCTGGGCCGCGATCTGCCCGCTGCCGAGGCGCAGGTCCGCGCGGCCTTCGCCGAGGGCGCGCTTCAGGATGTCGACTGGCTGCCGGGTGACACCGGCATCGGCCGGCACCAGTATAATGACTGCCTGATCCTTTACATGGCGATCGACCAGCAGGCCACGCCCGGCCAACTCACCGCGAGCCCGATCAAGCCCGCGCCCGCCGCGGATCAGACGATGTGCGGCGCGCTCAGGGCCTATGTCGCGGGCGACAAGGCGGCGGGCCAGACCGGCGCCTGGTATCACCAATATATCCACGGCCATACGATGCTGGCGCGCTATCTGCTGCCGCACCTGCCGGTCGAAGCGATCCGCAACCTGTTCCATAGCGTCCAGACCCTGCTGGTGCTGGCGGGTATCGTCGTCGCGATGGTGGCGCTGGCCCGGCGTCGGCGACCGGCCGAGAGCCTGTTCTGGCTGATCGGCTTCCTCGCCTTTTCGCGCTGGTTCGGGCTCGAATCCTATGGCCAGTCACTGTCGCACGCCCCCTCGGACGCGATCATCCTGAGCTATATGCTGTTCCTCACGGGCGCGGCGGTGCGCGGCGGCCTCGGCCGCTGGACCTCGATCATCGCCGCCGCGACCTTCGGCGCGCTTGTCGCGATCTTCGAGTTCCTGACCGGGGGCATCCCGCTCGGCCTGGCCATCATCGTCGGCGGCCTGCCCTTCGCGCTCCGCGATCAGTCGATGCGCGAAACGCGCGACCGGGTCGTCGAGGCTGCAGCAGCCTTTTGCGCGGCGGTGATCATCTGCCTTGCGCTCAAAATCCTCTTCGCACTGTGGGTATTCGGGATCGACGCCTTCCGCGAGAGCGCCGCGCAGCTGGGCGTGCGCCTTGGCATGGGCGAACAGCAACGCGCGCTGAGACCGCTGGCGATGGCCAAATCGCTGACCAAGGGCCTCAATTCGCTGGCCGCCGGCATGCATGTGATGGCGGGAGCGATGCTGGTGCTGGCAACCCTTGCCGGAAGCTGGGGCGCGCGCGCGCTGATCATCTCGGGCGACCGGAAGCTGCGGGCGCGGGCGTGGCACCTGATCGCTTCCAATCTGCTGCTCGTGGCGATGCTGCTGCTACTTTGGCAGCACACTATCATCCACGCCTGGTTCATGGACCGGATCTTCGTCTGGACGATCGCCTCGGGCTTCGCGCTGTTCGCGATGGCGGTGGGGCGCAAGCAGACCGCCCGATAGCGCAATGAAAAGGGCCGGGCATTGCTGCCCGGCCCTTTCTCATTCGATTCAAAACCCGTCGCTTACTCGGCGTCGGCCTTCTTCTTCGCCGGAGCCTTCTTCGCGGGCGCCTTCTTCGCGGGCTCGGCGGCATCAACCGGAGCCTTGGCGGTTTCGGCCTTGGCCTTCTTCGCGACGGCCGGCTTTTCCTCGGCGGGCTTCGCCGCAGCCTTCTTGGCGGCAGGCTTCTTGGCCGGCTTCACTTCGTCATGGTCATGGTCGCAATCGGGACCGTGGACATGGCCGTGATCATGATGGTCATGGCCGCAGTCGGGGCCATGGACATGGCCCTTGCCGACCACTTCCTCATCGGCTTCGATCGCGGCTTCGAGCTCTTCACGGCTCACCGAACGATCGCTGACTTCGGCCTTGTCGAACAGAAAATCGACGACCTTGTCTTCATAGAGCGGTGCGCGCAGCTGGGCGGCGGCCATCGGGTCCTGCTGGACATACTGGATGAACCGGTCGCGGTCCTTCGGACCATATTGCTGTGCGGCCTGAAGCACCAGGCGCTGCATTTCCTGCGCGCTGACCTCAATCCCGTTCTGCTGGCCGATCTCCGACAGCAACAGCCCCAGACGAACGCGGCGCTCGGCGATCGCGTGATAATCGGCGCGATCCTTCTCCATCTCGGCGCGGGCGGCCTCGGGGTCTTCCTCGTGGCCGGCCTCATGCTCCAGCTGCGCCCAGATCTGTTCGAACTCGGCCTCGACCATCGACGGCGGAACCGGGAAATCGTGGCTCGCGGCGAGCTGGTCGAGCAGCTTGCGCTTCATATGCGTCCGGGTGAGGCCGTTAAGCTCCTGCTCGACCTGCCCCTTGAGCAGTTCGCGCAGCTGCTCGATGCCCTGCAGGCCCAGCGTCTGAGCGAACTCGTCGTCGATCTTCATTTCGCCCGGAATGCGGACATCGGTCACCTTGACCGCGAACTGCGCGGCCTTTCCGGCCAGCGACGCCTCGCCATAGTCGGCCGGGAAGGTCACGTTGAGCGTGCGCTCCTCGCCCTTCTTGACGCCTTCGAGCTGATCTTCGAAGCCCGGGATCAGACGGCCCGAGCCGAGTTCGACCGACATGCCCTCGCCAGTGCCGCCGTCAAAGGCGACTCCGTCGACGGTGCCGACATAGTCCATGACGACGAGGTCACCCTCGACCGCAGGATGGCCGTCGAGCGCATCCTGATGCCGCTTCTGCTGACCGGCGATGCGCTCGATCTGCTGATCGATCTCGGCATCGGCGGCGGCGACGGTCAGACGCTCCAGCTTCAGGCCGTCGATCGCGGGCGGCGGCACGTCGGGGAGCACTTCAAGCGCAACCTTGATCGCGACGTCCTTGCCCGACTCATAGCCCTCGTCGAGCTCGACCGAGGGCTGCATCGCCGGACGCAGCTTCTGCTCGGCGAGGAGCTGCTGGATTCCGTCCTGCACCGCCTTGTTCAGCGCATCCTGCTCGATCGCGGGGCCATGCATCTTCTTGACGAGATTGGCGGGCACCTTGCCGGGGCGGAAGCCGGGCATACGAATCTGCGGCGCAATCGACTTGATCTCGGCCTCGACGCGCTTGGCGACATCATTGGCGGGAATCGTCACCGAATAGGCGCGCTTCAGGCCCTCATTGAGCGTTTCGACAGTCTGCATGGGTCGCATCCAACCTCTATCTCGAGAAATTCATTCAGGCCCCGCTTCGCGCTGCTGGAGGAGCGAAGCTGGTGCGGGCGAAGGGACTCGAACCCCCACATCTTGCGATACCAGAACCTAAATCTGGCGCGTCTACCAGTTCCGCCACGCCCGCAAATCAGGACCGTCGGTCGGCGCGCTCTATAGCAGCATGGGGGGCGAGCACAACCCGCCGATTCGGCTCGGAAAAACCGCGAGACATCGCACCCGTTGCGTCCCCGCGCGGCGGCATCGGCAATAACTAGCTCTGCACCGGCCGGGCGGGATTGTTGGTGGCCTGGAGATAGGTGAACCAGCCCGACCCGGCCAGCTCGCGCTTCGTCATTTCGTCGCGCTTCTTCTGCTCGCGCCAGCTATTGGCGACCGCCTGCGCCGCGACCAGATCCTCGCCGTCCTGGCCGAGCAGGTAGCGCAGCAGCGAAGGACCCGCGATCAGCTGATCCATCGCCTGGCCGTCGCGGTTGACCACGCCCTGGTCGGTGACGATCCTGTCCCAGGTGGGCGCGGTGCCCCAAAGGCTCTCCAGACCCGCATAGCTGTGCGGCAGACGCGAAATGTCGCCACCGACCCGGGCGATATGCTCGGCGCTCCAGATGCCGACCATATAATTGGTGCCGGGCAGCGGCGGCAGTCGCGGCGCCCCGAGCAATCGGCCGACGATCCGCTTGCGATGGATCGCGATCAGCCAGTCCAGGATCGTGCGCGCCTTGGCCGACGCCTGCCGCAGCGCATCGTTGAATCCCATCTTCTCACCGGCCGCCAGCGCGCTCAGCCAGTAGCCCAGATAGAATTCATGCTGATGAACCGTGTTGCCGTCATGGGCGACGATCCCGAAATGCGGGACCGCCGCGAACATGGCGAGCCGCGTGTCGACCTGGCCACCGCGCATCACATTGGCCGGCGGGTGAAGAAATCCCGGTTCGCTCGCATAGCTGACATCATGAAACTGCTCGAAATCGAACACCGCATAATCGAGTACCTCGGCACGACTGTAGAGCCGCTGCGATCCGCTGCTCGCGGTCTTCCACGCCAGCGCGGTGTGGAGGAAGGCCCAGGCGCCGTCACGCGCGTTCCACAGGCTCAGCCACGGCTCGCCGATGATGTTGTTGGTGTAGAGCCGGTTCTGATCCCAGAAGCGGTGCCCCAGAAACGCGAATTCGGGGGTCCGGAACAACAGGCTTCCCCATCCCGGAAACTGGTGGCCATGCGCCTTGTCGATCTGGAAGGTGCCGAAATAGGGGGTCGACGGCGTGTCCCCGGCGAACGGCACGGAGACCTTCAGCGGATTGGCCCCGTGGATCCAGCCCGAGACCCGGCCGCCCTGCTGATACCATGCCTGGGCTTCGGGCATGCCGAGATCGCCCGGGCCGTAATAATGATGGCGCAGACCGATGGGGCGGCGGGCATTGCCCTTGAACAGCGGCCGGTTCCGTCCCTTTTCAAAGGCATGGATCGGATCGGAGACATAGCCGGTCAGATAATCGAGCGCGATCGCTCGCCATGGCAGGCCATCGTGCGGACGGCGCCCGCCGGGCAGGTTCATATGGCAGGCGACCGGCTCCGGGATGATCTGGCGATCATCGCGCATGCCGCCCGATCCGGTGACCGGCGAACGCCCCTGGACGTTGAACGGCGTATATTCCAGCCAGAGCGCCGCGTTGGCGGCCATGCCATTCGCGGTGTAGAGCAATGCGCCATAGGGATCACGGGTCTTGCCGGCACTGCCCACCATCGTCGCATAGTCGCTCTGCTTCCACGGGATCACCCGGATATTGCCGAAGCCGTTGGCCTGCCCCTCATTGCCCGCCCCGCCGAAAAAGATGCGAAGATCGAAGCCATTGACCGAATAATCGAGGTAGGAACCGAACGGAACGCTCAGGTCGAACAGCGGCACCGCGCGGCGGATGCCCGGCTGGTCGTGGTCGCCGGGATCGCGGCTGCGCCAGATGACCCCCGAGCGGACGGTGCCATGCGGATACCAGCGATCGGTCTTGCTGATCATAGCGCAACCGCGACCATCGCCCTTGCCCGCATAGAGGAAGGGCTTGTCGGTGCCGTTCAGCGGGCCACCGTCGGGCGTCTGGATCGTGGCGATCGGCAGATCATCGCTATCGTAGATCTGCCATTTGTGCGGGACCATATAGCTGTGCTTGCCGCTCGGATCGCCGAACGGGTTCGCCGGCATGGTCGCCGCGTCCCAGTCATAGCCGAACTGGAACTGGACATAGTCGCCGCAGCGGATCGCCTCGCAAAGATAGTCGATGCCCTTGATGTTGGGCACCGGGCCCTCGGGCAGGCACTCGAGCCACGCCGGCTGAGCCCGCCCCAGCCAGTCATCCTCAAACCGGCAATTCTGGGCGGCGATCCTCGTCATCACGAGATGGTTGGGATGCGCCACCCCCCGCCCGCTCGACCAGTCCTCGAGGACAGCCTTATAGGCATGGCCCGCAGGCACATCGAGCGGACCGATCGCGATGTCGATCGTGGCCACCGATCCGTCAGGCGCGCGCCATGCCAGGGTGCGGGCAGGCTGCGGCGCCGTCACCGCGCGGGCGTCGACGACGATGTCGGCAAGGTCGGCGCCCTTGAACGGGCCACTGGCAACCGGCGGATAGCTATAGTCGGTCACGGCCTTGTCGAAGGCGATGCGAAGCTCGCGTACCTTCATGCCGTCGATCGCCTGCCGCGTGTTGCCGAGCGCAGCGTTCACCGAGACATCCATCTCGGGCGTGATCCGCGGCTTGATCCTGGTACGGAACGGCCCGCCCGCGGGTTTTCGGTCGATGAAGAAGCTGATCGTGCCTCCGGCCGCGCCGGGCATGTCGCGCCATTCGACCTCGAGCAGCTGCTCAACACCCGGCTGGCGCATGACGGTGGTGAAGAAGCCGCCCTCGATCCGCTCGCCCCGCCCGATCGTGCATTCGAGCTGATCGGTGCCATAGCGCGTCATCAGCGCGATGCTGCCGATTCCCCAGCCGACCATGTAGAACAGCAGCGCACCATCGGCGCGAGGCACGATTCCCCGGAACGAGCAGCGCAGCCGGTGCGGCGTCTGGGTCCGTTCGGGGTCGGGACCGGTGCCGAAATCGAGCCCCATCGCGCCCGATTGCAAGAAGCTGGCCCGGTCGAGAGCGATTCCCGCGGCGCTCTCCCGCGCGGGCCCCAGAGCGCGAAGCTGCACCTGGCTGGCAAGCGCGTCGCCGCCGCTCATCGCGAAGGTCTGCGCCCCGGAGAATTGCCAAAGCGCGCCGACCGGCCTGAAACCGTGGACCGCGACCCGGCGAGCGATAGGCAGGCCGGGCGGCACCGACAGCTGATAGTCGCCTGTGCCGGCGGAGATGTTGAGCGGGATGACGCTACCGGGATCGCCGTAGATCATCGGCGATGCATAGCGCCTCGATGCACGGTCCGTCGAGCTTAGCCGAGCGCCTTCTTCAGCAGCTCATTAACGACACCGGGATTGGCTTTGCCGCCCATCGCCTTCATCGTCTGGCCGACGAAGAAGCCGAACAGCTTGTCCTTGCCGCCGCGATATTCGGCGACCTTGTCGGCATTGGCGGCCATCACCTCGGCGATGATCGCCTCGATCGCGCCGGTGTCGCTGGTCTGCTTGAGCCCGCGTTCCTCGACGATCTTTCCCGCATCGTCTCCGGTTTCGAGCATGATCTCGAACACCTGCTTGGCGAGCGTCCCTGAGAGCGTACCATCGGCGACGAGCGCGAGCAGTTCCGCGCCCTGCTTCGGGCTGACCGGGCTCTCTTCGATCGACTTGCCGATCCTGTTGAGCGCCCCGAACAGATCCGAGATCAGCCAATTGGAAGCTGTCCGGCCGACATCGCCCGCGGGCTTGCCGGTCGCTGTGACCAGCTCCTCGAACCAGCGCGCAGTTTCGACATCGGCGGTGATCACTGCGGCGTTGTACACCGGGAGCCCCAGTTCACCCTCATAGCGACGGCGCTTGGCGTCGGGCAGTTCGGGCAGCTCGGCGGCGCAGGCGGCGACGAATTCTTCGGTTAGTTCCAGCGGCAGCAGGTCGGGATCGGGGAAGTAGCGATAGTCATGCGCATCCTCCTTCGACCGCATCGAACGGGTCTCATTGCGATCGGGATCGTAGAGCCGGGTTTCCTGGACGATCTTGCCGCCGCTTTCGATCACGTCGACCTGACGGTTCGCCTCACCCTCGATCGCCGCCATCACGAAGCGGATCGAGTTGACATTCTTGGTCTCGGTCCGGGTGCCGAGCTCATCGCCGACCTTTCGCACCGAGACGTTGACGTCGGCGCGCATCGAGCCTTCTTCCATATTGCCGTCGCAGCTGCCGACATAGCGCAGAATTGATCTGAGCTTTCTCAGATAAGCACCTGCTTCTGCGGGAGAACGCATGTCTGGCTTCGACACGATCTCCATCAGTGCGACGCCTGAGCGGTTGAGATCGACATAGGATCGGGTCGGATGCTGGTCGTGCATCAGCTTGCCCGCGTCCTGCTCGACATGAAGCCGCTCGACGCCGATCGTCTTGGGTTCGGCGATGCCGCTCTTCTCATCGGCGTCAATCGTGACCGCGCCCTCGCCCACCAGCGGATGGTAGAGTTGCGAGATCTGATAGCCCTGCGGCAGATCGGCGTAGCAGTAATTCTTGCGGTCGAAGCGCGACCAGCGGTTGATCTCCGCCCCCAGCGCCATGCCGGTTTTCACCGCCTGGCGGATGCATTCGCGGTTCGGCACGGGCAGCATGCCCGGCATCGCCGCATCGACCAGCGAGACATTGGCGTTGGGCTCGGCGC
This sequence comes from uncultured Sphingomonas sp., assembly GCA_947085315.1. Taxonomy (GTDB): domain Bacteria; phylum Pseudomonadota; class Alphaproteobacteria; order Sphingomonadales; family Sphingomonadaceae; genus Rhizorhabdus. The sequence goes on from CAMTVW010000003.1 coordinate 121,717, forward strand.
CAAAGGTCGCCGAAGCACCCGAGAAAAGCTTTGCCTTCGACACGATCTGCGCATGGACTTCGAGGCCGATCACGACCTCCCACTCGCCGGTGGCGCCCTGGATACGATAGCTGCTCATTTCGCCCACCAGTTCTGCGGCCGGGCGGTGAAGCCCGCCCGTTCCTCGATCGCGAGGCCTGCATTCAAAACGCCCTGCTCATCGAGCGGCCGGCCGATGATCTGCAGGCCCAGCGGCAGCCCCTTCGCGTCGAGCCCGGCAGGCACCGACATGGCAGGCACGCCGGCAAGGCTCGCGGGCACGGTGAAGACGTCGTTGAGGTACATCTCCAGTGGATCGGCGCTCTTCTCGCCCAGCGCGAAAGCCGCCGAGGGCGCCGTGGGCGTCAGCAGCACGTCGACCGACTTGAAGACCTCTTCGAAATCGCGGGCGATCAGCGCCCGGACCTTCTGCGCCTTGGTGTAATAGGCATCGTAAAAGCCCGCCGAGAGCACATAGGTGCCGATCAGGATGCGGCGCTTGACCTCGGGCCCGAAGCCGGCGGCGCGGGTCGCTGCATACATATCCTGAAGGTTCGCCCCCTCGGGCAGGTCGCGCAGGCCATAGCGCACGCCATCATAGCGCGCGAGGTTCGACGAGGCTTCGGCGGGGGCGATGATATAATAGGTCGGCAGCGCGTAGCGGGTATGCGGCAGCGACACATCGACAATCTCTGCACCCGCGTCGCGGAGCCATTCGATCCCCTTGCGCCACAGCGTGTCGATTTCCCCGGGCATGTTATCGACTCGATATTCCTTGGGAATACCAACCTTCTTACCCTTGAGATTGCTTGATAATCCGGCTTCCCACTGGGGAACCGCGACGTCAAGCGAGGTCGAATCCCTCGGGTCGAAGCCCGACATCGCTTCGAGCAGGATCGCACTGTCGCGGACATCGCGCGCCATCGCACCGGCCTGGTCGAGCGACGAGGCGAAGGCGACGATACCGAAGCGCGAGCAGCGGCCATAGGTTGGTTTGATGCCCGAGATTCCGGTGAAGGCGGCGGGCTGGCGGATCGAGCCGCCGGTATCGGTTCCGGTCGCTGCCGGTACCATGTGCGCGGCGATCGCCGAGGATGAGCCCCCTGACGACCCGCCCGGCGCCAGTGCGGCATTGCTGCCGTCATTGGCGCGCCAGGGCGAGATGACGTTGCCGAAAGCGCTGGTCTCGTTCGACGAGCCCATCGCGAACTGATCGAGGTTGAGCTTGCCGAGCATCCCCGCCCCGGCGGCGAACAGCTTCGAGGTGACGGTGGATTCATAGGTCGGCACGAAACCTGTGAGGATGCCGCTCGCCGCCGTGGTCTGGTAACCCTCGGTGCAGAACAGGTCCTTGATCCCCAGCGGGATACCCGACAGCGGCAGCAGGTTGCCTTCTGCCCGCGCCTTGTCAGCGGCATCCGCCGCCGCCAGGGCATGGTCGGGGGTCTCGATGATGAAGGCGTTGAGCGCCCTGCCCGCCGCGACCGCCCCGTTGAACGCCTCGGCGACGTCGCGCGCCGAGAATTCGCCGGCCCGGAAGCCGTCGCGCAGGGCGGCAATGCCCAATTCAGTGATCGCGGTCTTCATTCGATCACCTTCGGAACGGCGAAGAAGCCATGTTCGGCCTGCGGCGCATTGGCGAGCACCTTGTCGCGGATATTGCCGTCGGTGACGACATCGTCGCGCAGGCGCTGATGATTGGGGATCACCGCCGCGAGCGGGGCGACACCATCGGTGTTCACCTCGCTCAGCTGCTCGATCCAGCCAAGGATATTGTTGAGCTCGGGCACCATCGCATCGACATCGCCGTCGGTGACGGCAATACGGGCGAGGCTCGCGATCTTGCGGACGGTTGCGGCATCGACTGACATGGCGCGGCGGCTAGCATTGGCTGGGCCGCGCTTCAAGCGTCGCATCAAGCCGCTGCCCCGCTGAGTTGATCTCCGTTCGATTGGACGCAACCGCGATTGCCCGCTACGCACTTGCTCCATCGTCGTTTTATGTTGCACTGCACCATCGGAGCTGTTTCTTGCTCGCTCGTCCTTTCCTCTATCTGATCGCGGGGTTGATCGTGCTGACCTTGGCCGCCGGCTTTGGATGGTCGCTGTTCCAGGATCAGCTGCTCCGCTTCGCGTTCGTACCCAATGCGCGGTTCGAGGCGGCCGCAGCGGGCCCGGCACCCGATTATACAAGCCCATCGGCCTGGCTCTCCCGGCCCGACCTGCCCGATGATCCGTCGCGCTGGCTCCCGGCCGGCGAGGCCCGTTCGTCGGTACGGCGCGACGTCGCGGTCTTCTACGTTCCGCCAACCACCTATTTCAGCAAAGGCGGCTGGAACGCACCGCTCGACAATGAGGAATCACGCCGCTGGCTCCGCGTGTTCGGCTGGAGTGAGGCCAGCGCGTTCAATCGCGTCGGGGCGATCTGGGCACCGCGCTACCGGTCCGCGACCTTCGGCACCTTCCTGACTAGCGGGCCCGATGCGGCCAGGGCGCTGGACCTGGCCGCATCCGACGTGCTGCGCGCGTTCGACAGCTTCATTGCCCAGATCCCTGCCTCCCGCCCCATCATCCTGGCGGGTCACAGCCAGGGAACGCTCCACCTGATGCGGCTGCTGCGCGACCGGGTTGCCGGAAAGCCGATCGCGCAGCGGATCGTCGCGGCCTATCTGGTCGGCTGGCCGATCTCGATCGAGACCGACGTCCCGGCGCTCGGTCTGCCCGCCTGCTCCGGGCCCGGCCAGACCGGCTGCCTGCTTTCCTGGCAGAGCTTCGCCGAGCCCGCCGATCCCAAGGGCATCGTCGAAATCTATAACGCCGCGCCAGGCCTGACCGGCGAGGCGCGCCGGGGCACGGCGATGCTCTGCGTCAATCCGCTGACCGGCGCGCCCGCGACCGCCGCGCTGCCCGCCGCCAATCTCGGCTCGCTCGTCCCGACCGGAGATTTTACAGGCGCCGAACTGAAGCCCGGGGCAATCGCCGCACGCTGCGATGCCTCGGGCCTGCTGCTGATCGGCGGGCCGCCCAAGGGCTTCAACAGCTATGTGATGCCGGGCAACAACTATCATGTGTTCGACTATGCGCTGTTCTGGGCCAATATCCGCGCCGACGCCGAAGCGCGTTCGAAGGCGTATATGAACCCGTGATTTGCACCTCCACCCTCGATTTCCGGGCCGCGCTGCCGAATCGCGGGCGGCTGGCGGGGCTCGACGTCGGCACGAAGACGATCGGCATCGCCATCTGCGACTCCGGCTGGACAATCGCGAGCCCGGCCGAGACGATCCTGCGCACCAAATTCACCGTCGACGCCGCGAAGCTCCGCGCGCTGCTCACCGCGCAACTGGCGACCGGAATGGTGATCGGCCTGCCGCTCAACCTCGACGGCAGCGATTCTCCGCGCACCCAGTCGGTCCGCGCCTTCGCGCGCAATGTCGAGGGGATCGGGCTGCCGATCCTGCTCTGGGACGAACGCTGGTCGACCCAGGCGGTCACCCGCACCCTGATCGACGCCGACGCGAGCCGCGCGCGCCGCGCCGAACTGGTCGACAAGCTCGCCGCCGCTTATATTTTGCAGGGCGCGATCGACGGGATGATCTGAGCCGCTTGAGCTTCCCCCCGCGCTGCCCTATGGCGCCCCTTTAATGTCTGTATCCTTCCCGCATCGCCACCTGACAGGCATCTACGGGCTTCAACCGCATGAGATTCTGTTCCTGCTCGACGAAGCCGAGCAGTGGATCACGCTCAACCGCGCGACGACGAAGCATGATGACCGCCTATCGGGCCTCACCCTGATCAACGCCTTTTTCGAGAATTCGACGCGCACGTTGCTGTCGTTCGAGATTGCGGGCAAGCGGCTCGGCGCCGATGTCGTCAACATGGCGGTGGGCCAGTCGAGCGTGAAAAAAGGCGAAACGCTGATCGATACAGCGGTGACGCTCAACGCGATGCGCGCCGACATGATCGTGATCCGCCACCAGTCGTCGGGCGCGGTCCAGCTGATCGCGGACAAGGTCGACTGTCCGGTGCTCAATGCGGGCGACGGGCGGCATGAACACCCCACCCAGGCACTGCTCGACGCACTTACCATCCGTCGCCGCAAGGGCTGCATCGGCGGACTGACCGTCGCGATCTGCGGCGACATCCTCCACAGCCGGGTGGCGCGCTCGAACATCCTGGCGCTCACCGCGCTCGGTGCCGAGGTGCGCGTGATCGCGCCGCCGACCCTGATGCCCGCAGCCGTCGAACGGCTCGGCGTCATCCCATTCACCGATTTCGATGCCGGGCTCGACGGCGCCGATGTGGTGATGATGCTGCGCCTTCAGAATGAGCGGATGGACGGGGCCTTTCTCCCCTCCCCGCGCGAATTCCATGCGCTGTACGGCCTCACCCCCGAACGGCTGGAGCGCGCCGCGCCCGACGCGCTGGTGATGCATCCCGGGCCGATCAATCGCGGGGTCGAGATCACCAGCAGCGTTGCCGATCACCCGACCCGATCGGCGATCACCGAACAGGTCGAGATGGGGGTCGCGGTGCGCATGGCGTGTCTCGACGTCCTCACCCGCCGCCGCCGGGGCATCGAGGGCTGGGCATGACCGGATCGCTCGCCATCCTCAATGCGAAGCTCGTCGATCCGGTAAACGGCACGATCACGCCGGGCGGGGTGCTGATCAAGGAGCGTCACATCGTCGCGACGGGCATGATCGACATGCCCGCCGACATCGCAACGATCGACGCCAGGGGTGCGCATGTCGCCCCGGGCCTGGTCGACCTCGGCATCTTCGCGATCGACATGCCGGCATTCACCGCAGGGGGGATCACCCGCGCCGTGCTTATGCCCGATCAGTCGCCACCGCTCGACCATGAAGCGCTCGTCCAGCGCGCCGCCGCCGCCGGCAAGCCCGATGTCTGGATTCACCCGCTTGCCGCCGCGACCAAGGGGCTGCGCGGTGAAGAGCTGGCCGAAATCGGGCTGATGAAGGCCGGCGGCGCCTGCGCGGTGGCGACCGGACGTCGCTGGATCGCCGATTCAGGGGTTATGCTTCGGCTGCTGTCCTACGCCCACTCGCTCGATCTGCTGGTGATCGCCCATGCCGAGGATGGCGGGCTGACCGCCGGCGCGGTCGCCACCGAGGGTGAATATGCGACGCGGATGGGCCTGCCCGCGGCGCCCGCCGCCGCCGAGGCAATGGCGGTCGCGCGCGACATCATGCTCGCCGAACAAAGCGGCGCGCGCATCCATTTCCGCCAGTTGTCGACCGGGCGCGCCTTTGATCTGGTCCGCGAGGCCAAGGCACGCGGATTGCCGGTGAGCTGCGGGATCAGTCCGGCACATCTGCTGCTGTCCGATCTCGCAATCGGCGGTTTCCGGACCTTCGCCCGGCTGTCGCCGCCGTTGAGGAGCGAGGATGATCGCCAGGCCGCGCTCGCCGCGCTTGCCGACGGGACGATCGACCTGATCTGTTCGAGCCATGATCCGCAGGGACCGGAGGCCAAGCGCCTACCCTTCGCCGACGCCGAGGCCGGGATGTCGGGCGCTGAAACGCTGCTGACCCTGTCGCTCACCCTGGTCCGCGACGGTCTCGTCAGCTTGCCGCGCCTGATCGACCTGCTGTCGACCGCTCCGGCGCGGCTGCTTGGCCTGCCCGGCGGCGCCCTGTCGCTCGGTGCCGAGGCCGATCTGCTGTTGTTCGATCCCGATGCGCCGTGGCGGATCGATTCGGATCATATGGTCTCGCGCGCCGGCAATACGCCGTTCGACGGCCTGCCGGTCCAGGGCAAGGTGCTGCGGACGATCAAGGGTGGGGTCGCGCTGAGCTGAGACCGCTCAGGCGGTATCGCCGGTACGATTGCGCAACGCCCATTGCATCGGCTGGTCGTCACGCACCGGGCGCACGAAGCACGAAGCTCCCACCGCCTTGACGCGCAGACAAAGCCGTGTCGCCTCCGCCCGGCTGGCGAAGCCGCCGACCGAGAGGCGGTGGACCATGGCCTTGCCACGCCGCAGTTTCGATCCGGTCGGCATATGCGCGTTGAGGAAGACCGCGCGGCTGCTGATACGGCTCCAGGCGATTTCAGTCCGCGACACGGTGCTGTAGGCACCAAGCTGCACGGCCCATTTGCCCGCGAATTTGGGCAAGGGTGACTTCAGCAGGGTCTGCGACGCCAGCATGATTGGCTTCGGCTTGGCGCCGCCCGGTGGCAGGCTACGCGCAAGCCTGACCGATTTGGGCGCGGCCAGAGCCGGTTTCTTCGCCACCGCGACGGCGACCGGCGGCTTGACCTCGACGATCCTCGCTTCGCGCGTCCGCATCCTCGGCGGCCCGGCCCAGGCTTCAATCTTCGCTACCGCGTCGACCGGTGCCGCAGCGACAGCGAGCACGACCGGAGCCGTGGCCACCGGCTGCGGCGTTGCGACCAATGCTTCAAGCGGCGGTGGTGTGATGGCGGTCTGGGTGACGACCGAATCATTGTCGTTGTGGACCTGCGGGATAACGGGCGCGGCCGATTCGGCCACCGCTGCCGCCTGCGCCAGCATGACCGGATCGGGCGCCGCAATCACCGGCGCAGCCAGCGCCAGTTCGGCGGGCTGGCCGTCATCGGCGCCGGGCAACACGCCCAGAACCGCCCCGACCTGCATCGCCGGATCAGCCTTGAGCTGGGCGATCATTGCCCACCGACGCAGGCGTTGCGGCATCAGATCGGCGGGAACATCCTGTTCGGCCACCGCGACCGCATCGGTCCAGCGGCCTTCAAGAGCGTAGGCAAGGCCCAGATTCTGGCGGGTGCGCGCATCGGCGCCCGCCTCGCGCGCGGCCGCGATCAGCCGCGCTCGCGCAAGATCGGTATCCCCCAGCAGCGCCAAGGCGAGCCCGACATCGGCATCAGGCACCCGGCCCTGCGCGGCAGCGAGCGATGCGCGGGCGGCTTCATCCTGATCGAGCGCGATCTGGGCAAGCGCGCGATTGACGGCGGCGCGGCCCTGCGTCGGATCGAGCGTCAGCGCGTCGCCATAGGCGATTTCAGCAGAACGAAAGCGCCCCGCAGCCAGATAGGCCCTGCCGAGCAGCGCCCGCGCACCGGCGTCACGCGGCAGCAGGAGGGTTGCGGCTTCTGCGTCGCGCACCGCCTTTGCGGCATCACCCTTTCCCAGCGCGGTCCAGGCCGAGGCGGTAAGCTCTGCGGCCTTCTTCCTGTCGGGCTGCGCCTTCGAAGCTATGGCGAGGGTCTGCGCATCGCTTCCGGCCCAGGCGGGCCCGGTGCAGGCCATCAGGGCCGTCGCTGCTACTCCGATGAACCGTCTCTTCATGCCCATGGCTCCACTGCGCACGGATTCCCGCACTTTCATTTCAGGCGTGCCACGACTGGTTCTAAGCTTTGGTTAACAATGCCTGTTAATAAGCTGGTGGGATTCACCTATCGCCGTTTCGCGACTAAGGCGTTATCAACCTGTGAAATATAACCGAGACTGGGGACGGTTGAGTATGAGAAGCTTGTTCGTCGGTTCCGCGATACTGGCAATGATCGTCGCGTCACCGGCCCTCGCGGGCGTGAAGGAAGGCGTGGATGCCTGGATGGCGGGGGACTTCCCTAAAGCCATTGCCGAATGGCGCGCGCCAGCGACCGCCGGTGATCCCGATGCGCAGTTCAACCTGGGCCAGGCCTATAAGCTGGGCCGCGGCGTCACGGCCGATCCGGCCGCCGCGCTCGACTGGTATCGCAAGGCGGCGGCAGCGGGCCATGAACAGGCACAGGCGACACTCGGTCTCCAGCTGTTCCAGAGCGGGCAGCGCGACGAGGCGATGATCTGGCTGAAGAAAGCCGCCGATCAGGGCGAGGCACGCGCGCAATATGTCGTCGGCACCGCCTATTTCAACGGCGACTCGCTCCCCAAGGACTGGGCCCGTGCCTATGCGCTGATGACCCGTGCCAAGGCCGCCGGAATCGGCGCCGCGACCACCAGCCTGACCCAGATGGACCAGCTGATTCCCGACCAGCAGCGGCAGGCAGGCCTCTCGCTTGCCCGCGAGATGGAGCGGACCGCGCAGTTGCGCGCCAGCGATGCGCCCGCGCCCGGCACCCCGCTGACGATGCGGACGAATCGCACGCCGCAGCCGGTGGGCCAGACGAGCGTTCCGCCGTCGATGGCACCCGCACCCACCCCGGCGCCGCAGACAGCCCAGGCGTCCCCGCCCCCGACACAGCCGTGGAAGGCGCCGACCGTGGCCGCCGCTCCGGCAAGACCGGTCGCGGCGCCGCCCGCCGCACCAGCGCCGAAACCCGCCGCGACAATCGTCGCTTCGTCGACCGGCGGCTGGAAGATTCAGCTCGGTGCCTTTTCCAGCAACGATGCCGCCCATGCCGCATGGACCAGCCTGTCGGCCCGCGCCGGGCTGAAGGCGTTGAGCCCAAGCTATACGGCGGTCGGCAACCTGACCCGGCTCCAGGCTGGCCCGCTTGCTTCACGCGCGGCGGCCAGTCAGGCCTGTGGCGCAGTCAAGGCGACAGCGGGCACCGCCTGCTTCCCCGTCGCGCCCTGAACACCGCCCCGATTCATCCTTAACGCTATCTTTGTGTTTTCAGGCGATAAAAGTCTGAAACAGGTACGGATGGCGTGAATGAGGCTTTGGCAGCGTTTCGATCGGTCGGTGGCGATGGCGAATCGTTGGCGGCGGCGCACGGTTTGTGCGGTGCTCGCGGATGGACATCGTCACGCGGTCACGCTCCGCGCGATCGACGGCAATGGCGCCCAGCTCGATATTGCTGAACCGCCCGCACTCGGCGCGCAGATCGAGCTGATCCATCCGCACGCCGGGACGATCGCTGGCCGCGTCACCGACATCGGCAATGGGACGATCCGCGTCGGATTCGACCGCAGCGAAGGCGCGATCGCCTATGCGCTTGCGGCGATCGCCGCCGACATGACCTTCGACTGAGCTACGCCACCCATTCACTGCGCGCATAGCCTTGCGCGTAGAGCAATGCGGTCAGGTCATTGTGATCGATCCGGGCGCCCGCCGCCGCCGCCGTTTTGGGTTTGGCATGGTAGGCGACCCCCAGCCCGGCCGCCTCGATCATCGGAATATCGTTAGCCCCGTCGCCGACCGCCAGAACCTGTTGTGGTGAGAGCCCGTGCGCCGCTGCCTCGACGAGCAGGGTTTCGCGCTTCGCCGCCGCGCCGATGATCGGCCGCGCCACAGTGCCCGCGAGCTTGCCGTCCACAAACTCCAGCACATTCGACAGTGCACTGGTGAAGCCGATCTCGGCGGCGACCCGATCAGCGAACAGCGTGAAACCGCCTGATACGAGATAGCAGTCGGCGCCATTGGCACGCATCGTCCGCACCAGCTCGCGCGCGCCACCCATGATCACCACTCTCTCTGCATGGCAGCGGTCTATCACCGACGCGTCGAGCCCCTTGAGCAGCAGCACCCGCGCGTCGAGCGCGCCTTCGAAGTCGAGCTCACCGCGCATCGCGCGTTCGGTTATCTCGGCGATCTGCGGCTTGATCCCGGCATAATCGGCAAGTTCGTCGATGCACTCGATCGTGATCATCGTCGAATCCATGTCGGCGACGAACATCTGCTTTCGCCTTCCCCGTTCGGGCTGGATCACCACGTCGACCCCGGCAAAGGCATCTTCGAGCGCGGCGCGCGCGACAGCCATGTCGCCATCAAAGCGCAGGTCGCAGGCAATTCCCGGCTCGATCCACGCCGAACCGCCATTGATCGCCCCCGCCGCTGCAAGGCGATCGGCGGCGGCGGAAATAACGCCTGCTTCGAGCCGCTCCAATGCTATCAGCGTCGCGATGAACACTATGACTTCCCCGTCAACGAATCCGGTCGCGCTTATTGCGGGGCCAACCGCCAGCGGCAAGTCCGCATTGGCGGTGCGGCTCGCCGAAATCGCCGATGGCGTGGTGATCAACGCCGATGCGAGTCAGGTCTATGCCGACCTGCGGATTTTGAGCGCGCGGCCCGATGAAGCGGAATTGGCGCGCGCGCCGCACCGGCTGTTCGGCTATCGCGACGCCGCCGACGCCTGTACGGCGGCCGACTGGGCGGCGGATGCCCGGCATGAAATCGACCAGGCACGAGCGTCGGGAAAGCTCCCTATCATCGTCGGCGGCACCGGCCTTTATCTGCGCACCCTGCTCTACGGCATCGCGCCGGTTCCGGAGATAGACCCCGCGATCCGCGCCGAGGTGCGGGCAATGCCGGTGGGCAAGGTCGCGGCAAAGCTCCGCCGCGAGGACCCCGAAGCGGCGGCGCGGCTCAACCCCCTCGACATCACCCGGATCAGCCGCGCGCTCGAGGTGATCCGTTCGACCGGGCGAACATTATCACAATGGCAACAAAAGCTTGAGGGTGGAATCTCCGATCAGGTGTCAGTGGTTCCGGCAATCCTGCTGCCGCCGCGCGACTGGCTCTACGCGCGGTGCAACGCGCGCTTCGAGGCGATGCTCGACCAGGGTGCGGTTAACGAGGTCGATACGCTGCGCGCGCGCGATCTTGATCCCAGCCTGCCCGCGATGCGCGCGATCGGCGTCCGCGACATCATCGACTGGCGGGAGGGATTGACCGACCGCGAGACAATGATCGACCGCGCTCAGGCCGCCACCCGCCAATATGCGAAACGCCAATATACCTGGTTCCGCCATCAGCTTCCCGCTGCATGGGAGCGGATCGAAGCACAACTAGATGATAATAATGTTGAACAATTTGCAATTAAATTACTCCAAGAGGCGTTGACAGAGTAGTTTGTTACCGATAGGGCACGCGGCTCACATAAGCGCGCTGCGGCGCACAAGAGGAATAGCGTAATGAATGCCGAGATGAGCGGAGCCGACATCCTGATCCAGGCGCTGAACGACCTGGGTGTCGAGGTCGTATTCGGCTATCCGGGCGGCGCTGTCCTCCCCATCTATGACGCGCTGTTCAAGCAGAAGCGCATCCGCCACATCCTGGTACGGCACGAGGCCGGCGCGGTGCATGCCGCCGAGGGCTATGCCCGCTCGACCGGCAAGCCCGGCGTGGCGCTGGTGACGTCGGGTCCCGGCGCCACCAACGCGGTCACCGGCATCACCGACGCGTTGATGGATTCGATCCCGCTGGTGGTGTTGACCGGCCAGGTCGGCACCCCGCTGATCGGTACCGACGCGTTCCAGGAGTGCGACACGGTGGGCATCACCCGCCACTGCACCAAGCATAATTATCTGGTGAAGGACCCGGCAAAGCTGGGCGACGTGATCCATGAGGCGTTCCATATCGCAACCTCAGGCCGCCCCGGTCCGGTTGTGGTCGACCTGCCCAAGGACGTCCAGGTGGCGACCGCCACCTATCGCAAGCCATCGATCCAGGCGCTCCCGCACAAGGGCTACAAGCCGCAGGTTAAGGCCGATGTCACGCTGATCGAGGCAGCGGTGGAAATGATGGCGGCGGCCGAGCGGCCGATCCTCTACACCGGCGGCGGCATCATCAATTCAGGGCCTGCGGCGAGCCAGATCCTGCGCGAACTGGCGCGACTGACGGGTGCGCCGGTGACATCGACGTTGATGGGCCTGGGCGCCTTTCCCGCATCGAGCGGCCAGTGGCTGGGCATGCTGGGCATGCACGGCACCTATGAGGCCAATCTGGCGATGAACCGGGCCGATCTGATCATCTGCCTGGGTGCGCGCTTCGACGATCGGGTGACCGGCCGGCTCGATGCTTTCTCGCCGCAATCGAAGAAGATCCATGTCGATATCGATCGTTCGTCGATCAACAAGACCGTCCGCGTAGATCTGGGCATCGTCGGCGATGTCGGCCGCGCGATGGAGGACATGGTCAAGCTGTGGAAGGCCCGCCAGCACAACGCGCAGGACCTGAAGCCTTGGTTCGAACAGATTGACGGGTGGCGCGCGCGCAAGTCGCTGAAATATCCGGCCTCGACCAAGGAGATCATGCCCCAGCACGCGATCAGGCGGCTGTGGGAGGCGACCCATGCGAAGAAGCCGATCATCACCACCGAGGTCGGCCAGCACCAGATGTGGGCCGCCCAGCATTTCGACTTCGAGGGGCCGAACAAGTGGCTCACTTCGGGCGGTCTGGGGACGATGGGCTATGGCCTGCCCGCCGCGATCGGCGCGCAGCTGGGCAATCCCAACGCGCTGGTGATCGACATCGCCGGCGAGGCGTCGATCCAGATGAACATCCAGGAGCTCGGCACCGCGAGCCAGTATCGGCTGCCCGTCAAGATCTTCATTCTCAACAATCAATATATGGGGATGGTCCGCCAGTGGCAGGATCTGACCTATGCCGGTCGCTATTCGGAATCATATAGCGACGCCCTGCCCGACTTCGTCAAACTGGCCGAAGCCTATGGCTGGAAAGGCATCATGATCGAGGATCCCGCCGATCTGGACGCCGGTATCGCCGCTATGATCGCGCATGACGGGCCGGTGATGGTCGACTGCCGGGTGGCGAAGCTCGCCAACTGCTTCCCGATGATCCCAAGCGGCGCCGCGCATACCGACATGATCCTCGAGGCCGACGAGGTCGTCGGCGAGATGGACGACGAGGCCAAGGCGCTGGTTTGATCGTCGGTGCCTGACCCTTTCTGACCCCCTTCGACAGAGAATTTATGATGCACATCAAGCAGGAAGCCACCGAACGGCATACGCTGTCCGTGACGGTGGACAATGAAGCGGGTATCCTTGCCCGAATCGCCGGACTCTTCTCGTCGCGCGGCTATAATATCGACAGCCTGACGGTGGCCGACGTCACCGAGGACGAAAAGATCAGCCGCATCACGATCGTCACCACCGGCACGCCCGAGGTGATCGAGCAGGTCGTCGCCCAGCTCGACCGGATGATCCCCGTCCACAAGGTCACCGACCTCTCGGTGCTCGGCCCGCATGTCGAGCGCGAACTGGCACTGGTGAAGGTGGTCGGTACCGGCGATCACCGCATCGAGGCGCTGCGCCTCGCCGAGGTCTACCGCGCCCGGGTGGTCGATTCGACCATCTCGAGCTTCATCTTCGAGGTCACCGGCGGAACCGAGAAGATCGACAAGTTCCTCGAGCTGATGCGCGAGGTCGGGCTGGTCGAGGTGGCCCGCACCGGCGTCGCGGCGATCGTCCGGGGCAAAGGGGCGCTTTAGGGCGCCAGCGATAAAGCAGGGTCGACGGACGGGCACGCGCCCGTTACGGGGCCTCCACCGAATTTCAACAAGGCGGCACTTTCCGCAATCGGATGTCCGGCCGCGCCAAAGGGAAGCACTAATATGCGCGTCTATTATGATCGTGATGCCGACATCGGCCTCATCAAGACCAAGAAGGTCGCCATCGTTGGCTATGGCAGCCAGGGCCATGCCCATGCGCAGAATCTTCGCGATTCGGGCGTTGCCGAGGTCGCGATCGCGCTGCGCCCCGGTTCGGCCACCGCGAAGAAGGCCGAAGGCGCCGGCTTCAAGGTGCTGTCGAACGTCGAGGCGGCGAAGTGGGCCGACATCATCATGATCCTCGCGCCCGACGAGCATCAGGCCGCGATCTATAGCGAAGACCTTAAGGACAATATGAAGCAGGGCGCTGCGCTTGCCTTCGCGCACGGCCTTAACGTCCATTTCGGCCTGATCGAGCCGCGCGCCGATCTCGACGTGTTCATGATCGCACCGAAAGGCCCTGGCCATACCGTCCGTTCCGAATATCAGCGCGGCGGCGGCGTGCCGTGCCTGATCGCGATCGCGCAGGACGCCAGCGGCAACGCGCATGACGTCGCGCTCTCCTATGCCTCGGCGATCGGCGGCGGCCGTTCGGGCGTGATCGAGACCAATTTCAAGGAAGAGTGCGAAACCGACCTTTTCGGCGAGCAGGCGGTGCTGTGCGGCGGCCTGAGCCACCTGATCATGGCGGGCTTCGAGACGCTGACCGAGGCAGGCTATGCCCCCGAAATGGCTTATTTCGAGTGCCTGCACGAGGTGAAGCTGATCGTCGACCTGATGTATGAGGGCGGCATCGCCAACATGCGCTACTCGATCTCGAACACCGCCGAATATGGCGACATCCACACCGGCCCGCGCATCATCACCGACGAGACCAAGGCCGAGATGAAGCGTGTTCTCGACGACATTCAAAAGGGCAAGTTCGTCAAGCGCTTCGTGCTCGACAACCGTGCCGGCCAGCCCGAACTCAAGGCGAGCCGCAAGCTCGTCGCCGAGCATCCGATCGAAAAGGTCGGTGCCGAGCTGCGCGCGATGATGCCCTGGATCGGCAAGAACCAGCTGGTCGACAAGAGCAAGAACTGACCGGCGGCGCCGAAAACGCTGCGTTTCGGCATATTCGCTTGTTCAAGGAGGGCGGTGGGCGCAAGTCTGCCGTCCTTCTTTATGGGAGACGATGATGAAGCGCCTGCCTGTCCTGCTCGCCGGAATGATCCTTGCTGCGGCCCTGCCCGCCTTTTCGCAGGGGATGCCGAAGGCTCCGCCCGGATCCGCCGACACCCGCCGCGTAGCGGCCGGCACCTATGCGGTCGATCCCGGGCACAGCCAGGTCACCTTCACCGTCAATCACCTGGGTTTCAGCACCTATCGGGGCATGTTCGGCGCCCTGACCGGCACGATGAAGATCGATCCGAAGGCACCGTCCAAGGCGACGCTGTCGATCGATATCCCGATCAGGAATGTCACCACCACCGTCGACAAGCTCAATCAGCACCTGCTGGGCCCAGACTTTTTCGACGCCGCGAAATATCCGACCGCGCATTTCGAATCGACCGGAGTCCGCCCCTCGGGCAAGAAGGCGCGGATCAGCGGACGGCTGACGATCAAGGGGGTTACCAAGCCGGTTGTGCTCGATGCGGTCTTCGTCGGCGCCGGGACGATGATGGGCAAACGCACCGTTGGCTTCGATGCGACGACGGTAATCAAGCGCAGCGATTTCGGCGTCAGCTATGCCATCCCGCTGGTGCCCGATCTGGTACCGCTGCAGATCTCGGTGGCGTTCGAGAAGCCCGAGGGCTGATCGGCCCGTCCCTCGGCTATTGGGGTAGACCTTAGATCAGCGCGTCGAGAAGGCCGACCAGCGGCTTGTCGGCGGGGGGCATTTCCAGCGCGTGAAGGTCGAGCGGACGAACCCATCTGATCGCCGGCGCCTCCAGCGCCTGGGGGATACCGCGCCATTTCCGGCAGATATAGACCAGCAATATCATGTGCCGCTCGCCCACCGCCTCGCTCGCGAAGCAGGCCGGTGCCAGGCACGCCTGTTCGACATCAATGCTCAGTTCCTCGCGCAACTCGCGAATCAACGCCGCCTCGGGAAGCTCGCCTTCCTCGACCTTGCCGCCGGGAAACTCCCACAGGCCGGCCATCGCCTTCCCGGCAGGGCGCTGCTGGACGAGAATGCGGCCGTCTCCGTCGATCAGGGCCGCCGCGACGACAAACAAGGGCTGGCCCTTGGGCATTGGTATGAAGCCTTTAGGAAAATCTTAATCCGGGACGCCTACGAAATAAGTATGTGAAGATCAAAGCGATACGGGTTTAACCCGTGCTGCAAAGGAAATCCCCATGGAAAAGCACAGCAGCGGTCAGCGCCTGCGCGCCCTTGGCGGCGATATGAGAGGTGCCACAGCTGTGGAATATGGCCTTATCCTGTCTCTCGTCTTCCTGGCGTTGATGACCGGGGTAATCGCGCTCGGCGGATCGGTGCAGCAGCGCTGGAACGATATTTCAGCCAAGGTCACAGCCGGATGAAATCCGCGCAAAAGCGTCAGGCCGTCCAGGCCATTAACGATTTAACAGTAACTCCTTCGCTACAACGCACTTGTTGGCCAGCTGTTGAAGGCCAGCCGGGCCGAAGACATCACCCGTAATCGGGATAGCGGAGTAATAGTCATGAAGTTTGTTGCCAAGCTGCTGAAGAACACCAAGGGTGCCACCGCGATCGAATATGGTCTGATCGCCGCCCTTATCGCCGTCGCCGCGATCACCGCGATGACGAGCCTCGGCAATCAGCTGCAGAAGACGTTCAACAACGTCTCGAACAACATGAAGGCGAGCTAAGAGCCTAATCCCTTCTAACGGCTGAAGGCTGGCTTCGAGGGCGGCGGGTGAAAATCCGCCGCCCTTTGTTGTTTGGGGTGCCGCTGCCCATTTTCCGGCCCTCATCCTGACCCTGTTGCAGGGTCCACCGTGTCACGGAGGCATCGCGTCAGGCACTCACTGCCGCAGAACCACCTTCACGCGCTGGCCCGTCCGCAGCGCTTCGCCGCGCTCGATCCCGTTGAGGACGAGGAAGCGATCGAGCTGCGCATCGGGGAATGCCATCATCCGAGCGAAAGTGTCGGCGGTTTCGCCGGCCTTCACCTTGAGAACCTTCACCTTGAGCGGGCGAACGCCGCTCGCCTCCGCCGCAGACATCCGTCGCATGCTTTCGATAAGAGGCTGAAACGGACCGACCCCCTGTCCCGCGCGGGTCAGCGTCACGAAATGATAAGCGGTGGCGCCATTGTCGGGGCGATAGGCGAACACGCCGACATCCAGCTGCCCGGCATTGCTGTTGGCGCTGGTGAAGGCATAGCGGAAGTCGATGCCATTCGCCTTGCCGCCGCGGAACTCGCCAAGCCGGCTTTTGGCGCCCAGCCCGTCAAAGACCTGTCCGATATAGTCGTCGAGACCTCCCATGCCGATCCGTCCACCCGTGAAGCTCGCCTGAGCACCGGATCCACTGATCGTCACCGCGTCGTCGGCGTTGTTCACGGTAAAGCCCTGGGGGACCGAGAAGGCCAGGCGCTGCGCTGGCAGTTTGAACTCGCGCCCCTCCGCAAAGCCCTTTGACGGATCGTCGCCCCACACCATCCCGTCGACCGCGTCGAGCAGCATATCGCGATTACGCGCGCCGCGCCCGGCCGCGCCCGATTCCCGGGCCTTGCTCTGGGCGCGCTTGACGCGATCGGCCGAGTTGGGATGAGTGCTCGCCCAGGTCGGCAGCGCATTGCTCTTGCCACTGACCCGGGCTTCCAGCGTCTGCTGATCGCCGAGCAGATCGAGCATATCGGCCGAGGCGAGCGGATCATAGCCCGCCCTGGCCAGATAGCGGACGCCGAGATCGTCGGCCTGATATTCCTGCGTGCGCGAGAAGCCCTTGGTGATCAGGTCGGCACCGACACCCGCACCTTTGCCGACCAGGCTGCCCACCCCCGAATTGCCGGCGACCGCACCGACGATCCCGGCGAGCACCTGAGTGATCGTCGCGGTCTGCTGGCGTTTGGCCCCATGGCGAGCCGCGACATGGCCGACCTCGTGACCCAGCACCGATGCGAGTTCCGCCTCGTCGTTCATCAAGGCGAGCAGTCCGCGTGTCACATAGACATAGCCCCCCGGGATCGCGAAGGCGTTGTTGACCGGCGAATCGAGCAGGGTGACGGTGAAGTCGCGCTCGGAATTGGACAGGCCCGACTGGACTGCGATCTTGCGTCCCACGCGCGTCACATAATCGGCTGCGGGCCCCTTCATGGCGCCACCGAATTGCTGGACGAGCTGAGGATGCGCCTCCGCGCCGGCGCGCTTGTCAGTTGCAGAGATCGACTGCGCCTGCGCTTGCGCGGCGGAGGGCGTCACAGCAAGCGCCAGGCTGGTCCAGATCAGGATAGTCTTCATGCGCGTCCTCCCAAACGTAACGCATAAAGCAGGGCGAAGCTGAACGGTTCCGTTACGGGGCCGTGTTAGCCGAGCGCGAGGAACTTGTCGCGGCGCGCGGCGCGAATCGTCGCGGGTTTCTTTCCGACGAGCTTGTCGAGTTCCTCGCCGAGCGCGGCGCCGAGCGCGGCAATCGCCGCAGCGGGATCGCGATGCGCCCCGCCCATCGGTTCGGGCACGACGCGATCGACCACGCCAAGCCTCTGGAGGTCGGCAGCGGTCACCTTCATCGCCTCGGCCGCCTCGGCTGCCTTGTCGCCGGTCCGCCACAGGATCGACGCGCATCCCTCGGGGGAGATCACCGAATAAACGGCATGTTCGAACATCAGCACCTTGTTCGCCGCCGCCACCGCAATCGCGCCGCCCGAGCCGCCTTCACCGACGATCGCGGCGACCATCGGAACGCCCAGCGCCAGGCATTGCTCGGTCGAACGGGCGATCGCCTCGGCCTGGCCGCGCTCCTCGGCCTGGACGCCGGGAAAGGCACCCGAGGTGTCGACCAGGCTGATGACCGGCAAGCCGAACCGGTCCGCCAACTGCATCAGCCGGATCGCCTTGCGATAGCCCTCGGGCTTGGCCATGCCGAAATTATGCCTGATGCGCGATGCGGTATCGTCGCCCTTCTCATGGCCGATCACGACCACCTTGCGATCGCCCAGACGGCCAAGGCCACCGATGATCGCCTGATCGTCGGCAAAGGCGCGGTCCCCCGCGAGCGGCATGAAATCGGTGATGAAGCCGGCGACATAATCCTTGAAATGCGGCCGGTCCGGATGGCGTGCGACCTGGGTCTTCTGCCAGGGCGTCAGCCGGGAATAGGTATCGCGGAGCAGCTTGTCGGACTTGGCCTCCAGCTTGGAGACCTCGCTGTCGATGTCTATCGACCCCGCATCGGCAGTCGATCGCAGCTCGGCGATGCGTGCCTCCAGTTCGGCGATGGGCTTTTCGAATTCGAGATAGGCAACCATCGCCCCCGGTTAGGCGGGCCGACCGCGCCAGTCAACGAACGGCTGCAACGAACCGCTGAACCCGCCTCTTGAAGAGGTGCCGATCCTTCCTATCTCGCTTCCCGTCGACCGTCGCCAGATTGGGGCGGCTCGACACGGCCCGGCGGAAACCCCGCAGGCCATTCATGGTCAACATCGCTTGTTCAAGGAAACAGACCCATGCGTGCTCTTGATTTCGCCCCCCTCCTCCGATCCTCGATCGGCTTCGAAAATCTCAATCGTCTGGTCGATTTCACCCGTGGCGAGAGCGACAGCTACCCGCCCTATAATATCGAGAAGACGGGCGAAGGCGCCTATCGCATCCAGATGGCGCTCGCCGGTTTCACGCGTGAAGAAATCGACGTAACCGTTCAGGACAATATGCTGATCATCCTTGGCCGCGGTGCCGAAGCCGCCGAGGGCGAACAGCGCGAGTTTCTGCATCGTGGCATCGCCAAGCGCGCCTTCGAGCGCCGCTTTCAGCTCGCCGACACCATCAAGGTGACGGCGGCGGGCTATGAGAACGGCCTGCTCAATGTCGATCTCGTCCGCGAGATTCCCGAGCATAAGAAGCCGCGCCGTATCGCGATCGATGGCTTTGAGCCTACGGCGGTGATCGACGCGGAGCCCAGCAAAGCGGCCGCGTAACAATCATCCGATCGGAAGAGGAAAGCCGGGCCGCGAGGTCCGGCTTTCTGATTCCTCCCCCTGCCTCGTCCTGGCGAGCCTCCCCCTGCGCCTCTTGCGGCGACCTGAGCTCCAATATCGTGGCGGCTCGGCCCCCGCCGGCACGGGGAGCCCCGAAAGCGGGGCTTTCAGCGTCCCAACATAACGATACCGTATCTTCGCCCCTTCCTGCCTTGCATCATCGGAACACCCCTGCTAACCGGCCCGCGACCCATGCGGGGACGCCTCACGGCGCCCCCTTTTTCGCATGGGGCCAAATCCAATTGGGGGATCAGAAGCGCGTGGAGAATTCCGGCGGTATCCAGGCTAGCCTCAGCGGACGTTATGCGACCGCGCTGTTCGATCTCGCGCGTGACGAGAAGGCGATCGACACGGTTTCCGCCAGCCTTCAGGCGCTCAAGACCGCGCTGGCCGAGTCGGACGATTTCCGCCGCCTGACGACCAGCCCGCTGATCTCACGCGATGCGGCAACGAAGGCGGTGGCGGCCACCGCCGGCGCGCTCGGCACCGATCCGCTCACCACCAAGTTCCTCGGCGTACTCGCGCAGAATCGTCGCCTTGGCCAGCTAGGCGCGGTGATCCGCGCTTTTGGTCAGCTCGCCGCCCGCCACCGCGGCGAAACCACCGCCGAAGTCACCTCGGCCCATCCGCTCTCAGCCACCCAGGTCAAGGCGCTGAAGGCCAAGCTCAAGACCCAGCTCGCCCGCGATGTCGCGGTCGACCTCACCGTTGACCCGTCAATCCTTGGCGGCCTGATCGTCAAGATCGGCTCGCGCCAGATCGACGGTTCGATCCGCTCCAAACTGAACACGCTCGCGATTGCGATGAAAGGCTGAACATGGATATCCGCGCCGCAGAAATCTCCAAGGTCATCCGCGACCAGATCGCCGGCTTCGGCTCCGAAGCGCAGGTCTCCGAAGTCGGCCAGGTGCTGTCAGTCGGTGACGGCATCGCCCGCATCCACGGCCTCGACAACGTCCAGGCGGGCGAGATGGTCGAGTTCTCGAATGGCATCAAGGGCATGGCGCTCAACCTCGAAGCCGACAATGTCGGCGTCGTGATCTTCGGCTCCGACAGCCAGATCAAGGAAGGCGATGTCGTCAAGCGGACCGGTACCATCGTCGACGTTCCGATCGGCAAGGAGCTGCTCGGTCGCGTCGTGGACGGCCTCGGCAATCCGATCGACGGCAAGGGCCCGATCCTGACCACCAAGCGCAGCCGCGTCGAGGTCAAGGCCCCCGGCATCATCCCGCGCAAGTCGGTGCATGAGCCGGTGCAGACCGGCCTCAAGGCGCTCGACGCGCTCGTCCCGGTCGGCCGTGGCCAGCGCGAGCTGATCATCGGCGATCGCCAGACCGGCAAGTCGGCCGTCGCGATCGACACCTTCATCAACCAGAAGGCGGCCAACGCCGGCACCGACGAGAGCAAGAAGCTCTATTGCGTCTATGTCGCGATCGGCCAGAAGCGTTCGACCGTCGCCCAGCTGGTGAAGACGCTCGAAGAAAATGGCGCGATGGAATATTCGATCGTGGTCGCCGCGACCGCGTCGGACCCTGCCCCGCTTCAGTATCTCGCGCCGTACACCGGCGTGACGATGGGCGAATATTTCCGCGACAACGGCATGCACGCGCTGATCGTTTATGACGATCTGTCGAAGCAGGCGGTCGCTTACCGCCAGATGTCGTTGCTGCTGCGCCGTCCGCCGGGCCGCGAAGCCTATCCCGGCGACGTTTTCTATCTCCACAGCCGCCTGCTCGAACGCGCCGCCAAGCTGAACGACGCCAATGGCAGTGGTTCGTTGACCGCGCTGCCGATCATCGAAACCCAGGCGGGCGACGTGTCGGCCTATATCCCGACCAACGTGATTTCGATCACCGACGGCCAGATCTTCCTTGAGACCGACCTGTTCTACCAGGGCGTCCGTCCGGCCATCAACGTCGGCCTCTCGGTCAGCCGCGTCGGCTCGGCCGCGCAGACCAAGGCGATGAAGAAGGTCGCCGGCTCGATCAAGCTGGAGTTGGCCCAGTATCGCGAAATGGCTGCCTTTGCGCAGTTCGGTTCGGATCTCGATGCCTCGACCCAGAAGCTGCTCAACCGCGGTGCACGTCTGACCGAGCTGCTCAAGCAGCCGCAGTTTCAGCCGCTGCCGTTCGAAGAGCAGGTCGCATCGATCTTCGCCGGCGTGAACGGCTATCTCGATACCATCCCGGCCAAGGAGGTTACCCGCTTCGAAACGGCTTTCCTCGCCGAGATGCGCTCGAAGCACGCCGACGTGCTGACCGCGATCCGCGACAGCAAGGATCTGTCGGCCGACAGCACCGCGGCGCTCAAGTCTGCGCTCGAAGCCTTTGTGAAGACGTTCGCGTAACTCATTGATCCGTCACCCCGGCGAAGGTTGGGGTTTCGGGAGATCGGGGATCGCCCCAGCCTCCTGAGATGCCGGCCTTCGCTGGCATGACGAATAAGGAAAGACGGACATTAAATGCCCAGTCTGAAGAGCCTCAAGGTCCGCATCACTTCGGTGAAGTCGACCCAGAAGATCACCAAGGCGATGAAGATGGTCGCCGCGGCCAAGCTGCGCCGTGCGCAGATGGCCGCCGAGGCCGGCCGCCCCTATGCCGAACGGCTGGGGGCGGTGATGGCCAGCCTCGCCTCGAAGGTGACGGTTGGTCCGCAGTCGCCGAAGCTGCTCGCCGGCACCGGCGGCGATCAGGTCCACCTGCTCGTCGTCGCGACGTCGGAGCGCGGCCTCGCCGGTGCGTTCAACACCAACATCGTCCGCGCCGCGCGCAAGACCGCCGACAGGCTGATCGCCGAAGGCAAGACCGTGAAGTTCTACCTGATCGGTAAGAAAGGCCGCGCGGTCATCCAGCGCCTGTTCCCGGGCAAGATCGTCCATCAGGTCGATCAGACTCACATCAAGAATGTCGCCTTCACCGATGCACATGTCGTCGCGGAGGATCTGATCGGCCGCTATGCGGCGGGTGAGTTCGATGTAGCGCACCTGTTCTTCGCGAAGTTCCAGTCGGCGCTGGTGCAGGATCCGACCGAGATCCAGATCATCCCGGTTCCGCTGACCCCGGCCACCGGCGGCGAAACGACGGGTGCGGCGGCGGCGGTCGAATATGAGCCCGACGAGGAAGCGATCCTTGCCGAGCTGCTGCCGCGCAACGTAGCGATCCAGCTGTTCCGCGCGATGCTGGAGAACGCGGCCTCCGAACAGGGCAGCCGCATGACCGCAATGGACAATGCGACCCGCAATGCCGGCGAGATGATCAACAAGTTGACGATCCAGTACAACCGGACCCGTCAGGCCGCGATCACCACCGAACTCATTGAAATCATCGCCGGCGCGGAAGCGCTCTAGCTCATCGAAGACAGTGGCGCCGAAGCGCTCCAAGAGATCACAGGCAGGAAACGAACCATGGCTAAAGCCCCCACCACCACCCAAGCCGTCGGCCGCATCTCGCAGGTCATCGGCGCCGTCGTCGACGTGGCCTTTGATGGCGGCGTACTGCCGGCGATCCTGAACGCGCTCGAGACCAAGAATGGCGACAACCGCCTGGTTCTCGAAGTCGCGCAGCATCTGGGCGAGAACACCGTCCGCACGATCGCGATGGACTCGACCGAGGGTCTGACCCGCGGCCAGGCCGTCACCGATACCGGCTCGCAGATCCGCGTTCCTGTCGGCCCGATGACGCTCGGCCGCATCCTCAACGTGATCGGTGAGCCGATCGACGAGCAGGGCCCGGTCAATGCCGAACTGACCTCGCCGATCCATGCCGACGCACCGCTGTTCGTCGATCAGTCGACCGACGCCAGCATCCTCGTCACCGGCATCAAGGTCATCGACCTGCTCGCGCCTTATGCGAAGGGCGGCAAGATCGGCCTGTTCGGCGGCGCCGGCGTCGGCAAGACCGTGCTGATCCAGGAGCTGATCAACAACATCGCCAAGGGCCATGGCGGCACCTCGGTGTTCGCCGGTGTCGGCGAGCGTACCCGCGAGGGCAACGATCTCTATCACGAGTTCCTCGACGCGGGCGTCATCGCCAAGGACGAGAACGGCAATCCGACCCCCAAGGGTTCGAAGGTCGCGCTGGTGTTCGGCCAGATGAACGAGCCCCCGGGCGCCCGCGCCCGCGTCGCGCTGTCGGGCCTGACGATCGCCGAATATTTCCGCGATGTCGAAGGCCAGGACGTGCTGTTCTTCGTCGACAACATCTTCCGCTTCACCCAGGCCGGTTCGGAAGTGTCGGCACTGCTCGGCCGTATTCCTTCGGCGGTGGGCTATCAGCCGACCCTGTCGACCGACATGGGCGCGCTGCAGGAGCGCATCACCTCGACCCACAAGGGTTCGATCACCTCGGTGCAGGCGATCTACGTGCCCGCCGACGATCTTACCGACCCGGCGCCGGCCACCTCCTTCGCTCACCTCGACGCGACCACCAACCTCAACCGCGCGATCTCGGAGCTGGGTATCTACCCGGCGGTCGACCCGCTCGACTCGACCTCGCGCATGCTCGAGCCGCGCATTGTCGGCCAGGAGCATTATGAGACCGCCCGCGCCGTCCAGGAGACGCTGCAGAAGTACAAGTCGCTGCAGGACATCATCGCGATCCTCGGCATGGACGAGCTTTCCGAAGAGGATAAGCTCACCGTGCAGCGCGCCCGCAAGATCCAGCGCTTCCTGTCGCAGCCGTTCCACGTCGCCGAAGTCTTCACCGGCATCAGCGGCAAGTTCGTGTCGATCGAAGACACCGTGAAGTCGTTCAAGGCGGTCGTCGAAGGCGAATATGACCATCTGCCGGAAGCCGCCTTCTACATGGTCGGCGGCATCGACGAAGTCGTCGAGAAGGCCAAGAAGCTGGCCGCCGAAGCGGCCTGATGACGAACGGCCTGCGCCTTGAGGACGCGGTCAACGAGGCCTGCCCCTGGTCGGGTGATCCGATCGCGGCGGACTCGCTGACGCTCTACAGGGGTCAGGTCGTCGGCTTCTGCAACAGCGGCTGCCGGGACAAGTTCGAAAAGGCCATAACGGCGTTCGATCTTGCCCTCACAGCTAATCAGGATTGATCATGGCAGACCTGCATTTCGAACTCGTCACCCCCGAAAAGCTCCTCCGCTCGGAGGAAGTCTATATGGTGGTCGTGCCCGGAACCGAGGGCGATTTCGGCGTATTGGCGGGGCATGCCCCCTTCATGTCGGTGGTCCGCCCCGGCGAACTGGCGATCTATTCGGGGCCGAACACGGTCAGCGCGCGGATTCAGGTCGAAGGCGGGTTCGCCGAGGTCAATGAGAAGGGCCTGACGGTTCTCGCCGAGCAGGCGACCGAAGCCTGATCGCCGGCACTCGCGACTGATACAGCAAGGCCCGGCCGCGAAAGCGACCGGGCCTTTTTCTTTTGTCGCGCCTTAGCCCTGGTCGGCCCCATGGCGCGCTTGATCGCGGCTCCCGTTCCGGTACCTTCGGCAGCGATACGATCAACCGTGCAGGCGACGCGCCATGACGCAGCGCATCGTCCGGCGGTTAAGCGCGCAGTCGTACTGCAACTCCTATTTGTCATGACGCGTATGTCAGTATGTGCGCGTACAAGGATGATATATGGCGACGATCAATTCGGTACAGGACACCGAAGTCACTTATATAAGCGGGATCAGCGCCGGCGGCATCCTTGCAAGCCAGAGCTTCTGGACGTGGAACGATGATAATCCCGCCACATATGGCGGCATGAACTTTACCGCCAAGTTCGGTTCGGCAACGCCTGGCACCGGTGCGAACATCAGCTTTGGCTTCGATTCTGCATCGAACTGGACGTCGACCGAGCAGAGCGCTTTCGCGAGCACAGCCGCGCTGTGGTCATCGGTCGCGAACATCACCTTCACCCAGACGAGCGCCAGCGACGCCGATATCGTCATCTCGCGCGCCAATGACGGTACCGCGTCGGCGGGGCAAAGCCGTTTCATTCCCAGCCAGACGGGATCCTCGAACGCCGGGCGGGCACTAGACGGCACGATCGAGATCGACACCAGCGTTCCCACCTTCGGGCCGCTGGGCGCCGCCTTCAGCGAATATGGCAGCTATCCCTATACCGTGCTGCTCCATGAATGGGGTCATGTGCTCGGACTGGGCCATGGCGGCGCCTATGACGAGAGCCTCGATATAAGCGAGACCGCGCTTACCAGCTTCGATTCGCGCGCCTGGACGGTGATGTCCTACATCGAACCTTCGAACGAGCATCAATGGGGCACGTCGCGCGCCAGCAACAACCTGCTCTACGGCAATGACCCCACCACGCCGATGCCGCTCGACATCGTCGCGATCCAGCGAATGTACGGCGTCGCGGCCAACACGCCCTTGTCGGGCGGGCAGACCTATGGCTTCAACAGCAATATCGGCGGGCTGATCGCCAAATATTTCGACTTCACCCAGAATAGCCGCCCGATCGTGACGATATGGAACAAGGGCGCGAACAACACGCTCGACGTCTCGGGCTTCAGCCAGGCGGCCACCATCAACATGAATGATGGCAGCTTCAGCAGCGTCGCGGGGCTGAGCAACAATCTCGCCATCGCCTTTGGCACCCGCATCGACACGGTGGTCACCGGCAGCGGCAACGATTCGATCCAGGGCAACAACAATGGCGATTTCGCCATGGGCGGCGCGGGTTCCGACACGATCTCGGGCGGCTCGGGGAATGATCATCTCTATGGCGCCGCGGCGGTCGCGGTATCGGGCGATGGCGGCGACGAGATCAACGGGGGCGCCGGCAGCGACTATCTGCAGGGCAATGCCGGCACCGATCTGCTCGACGGCGGCGACGGATCCGACCGGATCCAGGGCGGTCAGGGCAATGACAGCATTTCCGGGAGCGCCGGCAACGATACGACCAACGGCAATCTCGGCAATGACACCATCGACGGCGGGGCCGACAATGACTCGCTGCGCGGCGGCCAGGGCAATGACAGCATCGTCGGCGGCACCGGCAATGACATCGTGCTCGGCGACCTGGGCACCGACAGCCTGGCGGGCGGATCGGGCATCGACCTGCTCACTGGCGGCGGCGATGGCGATGTCTTCTTCTTTGCTGCGGGCGATGCGACCTTCGCCAGCAGCGGCGCTACCGCGAACATGGCCGATCTGATCACCGACTTCGCCGATGGCGTCGATCGGATCGACCTGAGCATCGGCATCCCCGCTACGGTCGTACAGGGACAGGCGGCAGGCGACTTCGCTTCCGCCGCCGCGTCGGCCCAGCAGGGGCTCAACGCCCAGGGCAGCACGACGGTTATCGCCACCCAGGTCGGCGGCGACACCTATATCTTCTATGACGCAGGCAATTCGACCCCGCTCGAAGCCATCAAGCTGCAGGGGATAAACTCTGCCGCGATAAGCACCGCCGATTTCGCCTGATGGATGCGGCCGATCGAAGCCTCTCGCGACAGCCGGTTAACCGTTTCTGAGGGGTTTATCGCTACCTGATCTTCGTTCGGTCGGTGTTGGGCCGTGGGGAAAAGTAGGCGATGAGTGCATTCGGCAAGCGCGGCGCGATGACGCATGGGGCGAAGCCCGCCTTCGGCGTGGCACGGCCGATGCAGGGCGATGCCGCGCCCGGCCCGCTGACCGGCGGCCTGCAATTCCCCCCAATCGATCTTTCCCCATTCCCCGGCGCCGGGACAGGGGCAGACCCGTTCGCGGGGTTGCCCAGCTTCGATGATCCGATCGCAATCGACGAGAATCAGGTCGAGCTCCCCAAGCATGCCGACGCCATGGCGCGTCTGGCGATCCGCGAGGCGGCATCCGGCGAAGCAGGCAATTCCCGGGTCGAAGGCTTCGAAGCCTCGGTCCACAAGATCAAGGAGCAGGTGCTTCCCCGCCTGCTCGAACGCGTCGACCCCGAGGCTGCCGCGTCGCTGAGCAAGGACGAGCTGGCCGAGGAATTCCGCCCGATCATCGGCGAGGTGCTCGCCGAACTGCGCATCACGCTCAACCGTCGCGAGCAGTTCGCGCTTGAGAAGGTCCTGGTCGACGAGCTTCTCGGTCTAGGACCGCTCGAGGAATTGCTCGCCGATCCGCTGGTCACCGACATCATGATCAACGGTCCCAACCAGACCTATGTCGAGCGCAGGGGCAAGCTCGAGCTCGCCAAGATCAATTTCCGCGACGAGGAGCACCTGTTTCAGATCGCCCAGCGGATCGTCTCCAAAGTCGGCCGCCGGGTCGATCAAACCACCCCGCTCGCGGACGCGCGCCTCATGGACGGCAGCCGCGTCAACGTCATCGTCCCGCCGCTGTCGCTGCGCGGTACCGCGATCTCGATCCGCAAATTCTCGTCCAAGCCGATCACTCTCGACATCATGGCGCGCAGTGGATCGATGAGCGAGAAGATGGCGACGATGCTCAAGATCTCCGGCGCGAGCCGGTTCAATATCATCATCTCGGGCGGCACCGGCTCGGGCAAGACGACGATGCTCAATGCACTGTCGAAGATGATCGACCCCGGCGAGCGCGTGATCACGATCGAAGACGCGGCCGAACTGCGGCTTCAGCAGCCGCATTGGCTGCCGCTCGAGACGCGCCCGGCCAATCTGGAGGGCCAGGGCCAGATCTCGATCCGCGATCTTGTCGTCAACGCGCTGCGCATGCGGCCCGATCGCATCATCCTGGGCGAAATCCGTGGCAGCGAATGCTTCGACATGCTCGCGGCGATGAACACAGGCCATGACGGCTCAATGTGCACCCTCCACTCGAACAGCCCGCGTGAGGCGCTGGCCCGAATGGAGAATATGGTGATGATGTCGGACATCAAGGTGCCGAAGGAAGCGATCTCGAAGCAGATCGCGGACTCGGTCGACCTGATCGTTCAGGTCAAGCGCCTGCGCGACGGTTCGCGCCGCGTTACCAGCATCACCGAAGTGCTCGGCATGGAAGGCCCGGTGATCATCACGCAGGAGCTGTTCAAGTTCGAATATCAGGCCGAGGACGTCGACGGCAAGATCATCGGCGAATATGTATCGTCGGGCCTGCGCCCCTATTCGCTGGAAAAGGCGCGCCAGTTCGGCTTCGACCAGCCCCTGCTCGACGCCTGTCTGTGATGCCGGCGGCGGCTATTCACCCCTGATCCAGTGGGCCGCGCATACTGCGGCGATAATCAGCGACAGGATGCCGACAAGCGGCCAGGGCACCCATCCGGTGCGGCCACGGGCGCGGTCCACTTCGCGCCGCCGATGCCGACGCCAGTCCGCCGCGACGGATAGCCCCGCCAGTGCGACGAAGAACAGGGTGGGCCATGCATATTCCGATTGCACCGTTCGTCCGCTCCGTCATCATCACGCCTACCACCATATCCGGAGATGATGGATGCGCTACCTGCTCGTTGCCGCTGCTATTTCGCTGGTCGCCCCTGCCGCCATCGTTCAGGCCGCCAAGGCCGATCCCGCAATCGAGGCGGCAATCGCCGACCCGCGACGCAGCGAGGCCAACCGTGCGCGCGACCAATATCGCCATCCCTCGGAAACCCTCGCCTTTTTCGAAGTGAAGGCGGGTCAGACAGTCGTGGAATTCTACCCCGGCGGCGGGTGGTATAGCGAAATCCTGGCCCCCGCGCTCAAAGGCAATGGCCGCTATGTCGCGTTGCCGGCGGGTAGCGAGCGCAGCATGGCCGGAGCCAAGGCCCTGTTCGAGAAGAATAAAGACTGGTTCGGTCCCGTCGAAATCGTGCCCTTCAGCCCCACCGAGCCATCCACCTTCCCCCCCGGCACGGCTGATCGGGTGCTGACGTTCCGCAACGTCCACAATCAGATCATGGCCGGCGACGCGGTCGCCGCAAAAGCCTTTGCCGACTTTTTCGCCGCGCTGAAGCCCGGTGGCATATTGGGTGTGGTCGATCACCGCCTCCCCGAGGAGATGGACAGCGCGCTGGAAAAAAAGAGCGGCTATCTCAAACGCTCGACGATCATCAGGCTCGCGACTGCAGCCGGTTTCGAACTGGCGGGAGAATCGCCGGTAAACGCCAATCCCAAGGACACGCATGACTGGCCCGACGGCGTCTGGACGCTGCCGCCGACCTATCGGCTCGGCGATGTCGACCGCGCCAAATATCAGGCGATCGGCGAAAGCGATCGGATGACGCTGAAGTTCGTGAAACCGAAATAAAGCGATTTGCCGGCGCCCGATCCGTCATGCTGAACTGGCCTCAGCATGACGCTTGCGGGCGCGGCCCTCAAACCGTCATTTCAGCTTGTTGATCTGATCCTGCATCGCCGCGAGCTGCGCCTTGAGCGACTCAACCTCATCGCGCGATCCGGGGGTGACCGGGGAAGCCGACGCCGCAGCATCTTTGGCGGCAGCACCCGCCTTGAGTTTGAATGCGCTCGCGGCGGCCTCGAACATATCCATGTTGCGCTTTGCGATTTCGGCGAAGGGCCCGCCGGCGAACGCGCCCTCCATCGCCTGGCGGAACTGGGTCTGGTTGCGTCGAAACGCATCCATCGACGCTTCGAGATATTGCGGGACCATCGACTGCATCGAGTCGCCATAGAGCGAGATCAACTGGCGCAAGAAGCTCACCGGAAGCATCGTCTGCCCGCGATTTTCCTCTTCCATGATGATTTGGGTGAGGACATTATGTGTGATGTCCTCCTCGGACTTGGCGTCGATCACCTTGAAATCGCGCCCCTCGCGCGTCATGGCGGCGAGATGGTCGAGAGTGATATAGCTCGATGTTTCAGTATTATATAGCCGGCGATTGGCGTATTTCTTGATAATGACCGTGCCTGAGCCGTCCGAAGATTTCGCCATGATACCCCACCTGCCGACCGAAACTGGCTGCAGCATAGCATCAAATCTTTCCGCGCCGCAACACAGACCGCGCCCGCTGCCGCTGTTCCTCGAAATGCTGCGCAACGTAACCGCTGGCGACCCCGCCAGGACGCTCCTGGCGCTGGCCGGATTGAAGGCTTATCAAAGCGCGACCCGCCCGCCCCCCCTGCCCGCACCCGCCATACTCACCCGTATCGGCAGGGTCACGCTGCGCAGCTACGGGAGCGAAGGACGACCGGTTCTGTTCGTCCCGTCCCTGATCAACGGATCCGAGATCCTCGATCTTAGCATCGAAAATTCGATGATGCGCGGGCTCGCCGCACGCGGCCTCGCTCCCGTATTGCTCGACTGGGGGGTGCCGTCGGTCGACGAACGCGACCTCGGCATTGGCGGACATGTCGAGAACTACATTCTCCCGGCGCTTGATGCGGTCGGACCGGATACGGTGCTCGCCGGCTACTGCCTGGGCGGAACCATGAGCATAGCTGCTGCGACATTGCGACCGCCGCGCGCCTTAATTCTTATTGCAGCACCTTGGGATTTTGGCGGCTTCTCTTCGCAAACGCGAGACGACTTGCTGGCATTATGGCAAAGGGCCGAACCAATCGCGAATCGGTTAGGGCTGCTGCCCGCCGAAGTGCTGCAGCAGATCTTCTGGCAGATCGATCCCATCCGCACGATTGCCAAGTTCGAGCAGTTCGCCGGCAAGGACCCCATCACCGCGGAGGGCCGCAACTATGTCGCGGTGGAGGATTGGGCCAATGACGGCCCCCCCATGCCCTTCGCCGCCGGCCGCGACCTTATGGAACATTTGATGGCGGGCAATGCGAGTGGGGAAGGCCGCTGGCAGGTGGGAGGACGCACGATCGACCCGGCCGCCCTGAAATTGCCGACGCTCAACATCGTCTCGACCACCGACCGCATCACGCCCGCCGCGACCGCGTGGAGCGGCGGGGAACATGTCGCTCTGGATGAGGGACATGTCGGCATGGTGGTCGGCCGGAGAGCCCCGGACTCGCTATGGGCGCGGCTCAGCACATGGCTTTCGCAACTGCACAACTCCTGATAGGCCCGGCCCGAAAAATCACGCGTGAGTCGATGAATGGTGCAGTGAATGCCATTCGCACACGCAATATCGCAGCAGGAGCGAGCCATGACCGATATCGTCATCACCGGCGCCCGGCGAACCGCCGTCGGCAGCTTTCTCGGCGCCTTCGCCACGACGCCGGCGCATGAGCTGGGCCGGATCGCGATCGAAGCGGCACTGGCCCAGGCGGGCGTAGCCGCCGGCGATGTCCAGGAAGCCATTCTTGGTCAGGTTCTTTCCGCCGGTCAGGGCCAGAATCCCGCACGTCAGGCAGCGATCAACGCCGGCATCCCGAAGGAGGCGACCGCGTTCGGCGTCAATCAGGTATGCGGATCGGGGCTGCGCGCGGTGGCTCTCGCCGCCCAGTCGATCCGGTGCGGCGACGCACGGATCGTCGTCGCCGGCGGCCAGGAAAGCATGTCGCTCTCGGTCCATGCGCAGAATCTGCGTCCCGGCAGCAAGATGGGCGATGCCACGCTGGTCGACACGATGATCGTCGATGGGCTGACCGATGCGTTCAACGGCTATCATATGGGCATCACCGCCGAGAACCTCGCCGAGAAATATCAGATCGGCCGCGCCGAGCAGGACGCCTTTGCGGTCGCGAGCCAGAACAAGGCCGAGGCCGCCCGCGCCGCCGGCCGCTTTCGCGACGAGATTACGCCGGTCACGGTCAGGACCCGCAAGGGCGAGGCGATCGTCGCTGCCGACGAATATATCCGCGAGGGCGCCACGATCGAGGCCATGGCGGGGCTCAAGCCCGCATTCAGGAAGGACGGCAGCGTCACCGCCGCCAACTCCAGCGGGATCAATGACGGCGCAGCAGCGCTGGTGCTGATGACCGCCGACGATGCCGCGAAGCGCGGCAGCCCGATCCTCGGCCGGATTGCGAGTTGGGCGACCTGTGGCGTGGATCCCGCGATCATGGGAATTGGCCCGGCGCCCGCGACCCGACTTGCGCTCGACAAGGCCGGATGGACGCTCGCCGACCTCGATCTGATCGAAGCGAACGAGGCGTTCGCGGTTCAGGCGCTGGCGGTCGGCAAGGAGCTTGGCTGGAACCCCGACATCGTCAACGTCAATGGCGGCGCCATCGCGATTGGCCATCCCATCGGCGCCTCGGGCGCGCGGGTGCTCACCACCCTCCTCTACGAAATGGCGCGACGCGACGCGAAGAAGGGATTGGCGACGCTCTGCATCGGCGGCGGCATGGGTATCGCGATGTGTATCGAGCGCTGATGCACTTTTCCCGGGCGCTTTAACCCGACCTCAATCAATCGCCGCTCTAATGCACGGGTGGATTCACCCCGAGGAACGACCATGGGCGACATGACCGGAGAAATGCCGGTGCAACCTGGCAAGCGCGAGCGCAAGCGCGACTCGATGCTGCTGATGGGCACGATCAAGGCTGCCGGCGATTATGCGCGCGACACCCAGCCGATCCGTATCCGTAACCTGTCATCTACCGGGTTGATGGCGGATTCGCAGGTCGACTATGATCTCGGCGCGTGGGTGGAGGTCGGGCTGCGGGGCATCGGAATCGTCGAGGGCGAGATCGTCTGGGTCCGCGACGGGCGCATGGGGATCACCTTTCGCGCGCCGGTCGACCCGAAACGGGCACGCAAGCCCGTGGTCGCTCAGTCGGACGACCACCTTCGCAAGATCGTCGATTTGGGGAAGGTCCGCAGGCCTGGATTGAGGATCGACTGATCCTCAATCCCCCTGCGCGACGCCTAAAGTCGCGCGAGCGCTTCCTTGATTCTAAGCTTCTGTTTCTTCAGTTGGCTGATCAGCATCATATCGGGCGCTGGTCGCCGGGTTTCCGCCTCTATCCGGGCTTCGATACCCGCATGTTTGGCGAGCATTGCGGACGAATGAGTCGACATCAAGATTGTCTCCTTTCACTCCGACTGGGTTGACCAATAAATCACGAAACGGGGCGTCTGTCTCGCCCAAAAATATTGTTGGGCTGATGCGGAGCACGACTGGCCGTGAAGGCCCGGAAACAGCCATATTCGGCCCGGGCCCAATCTCCGCGCGCACTTGAGCGCGACGCCGCTATGCCGCTAAACCGGTGCGGCCGAAGGGCGGATCGGAGCGAGTCGATTGGACAGCGAAGTCATTGCGCGACGTATCGAAATTCTCCGCCAGGAGCACAGCGATCTCGAGGCTGCTATCGAAGCGCTTCAGATCGCACCCGCCGTCGACCAGCTTCAGATCGCGCGTATCAAAAAGCGCAAGCTGCGCCTGAAGGATGAGATAGCTCAGCTCGAGGACATGCTGATCCCCGATATTATCGCGTAATGTGATTGACCCTCAGGCGCCGGGGGTCGCGTCGGTCACTGCCTAAGCCCGAGTCCGGCAAAAACCTCAGTCCTCGCGGCTCACCTTTTCGTTCCGTTCGTGGCGCTCCTGCGCCTCGACGGTCATCGTCGCGATCGGGCGGGCTTCGAGGCGACCCAGCGAGATTGGTTCGCCGGTCACTTCGCAATAGCCATATTCGCCTTCTTCGATCCGGCGGAGCGCGGCATCAATCTTCGAGATGAGCTTGCGCTGGCGATCGCGTGTGCGCAGTTCGATGGACCAGTCGGTCTCCGCCGACGCACGGTCGGTGAGATCGGGCTCGCGCAGCGAATCGACCTGCAGCTGCTGGAGCGTGCCCGCCGATTCCTTGAGGATCGATTCTTTCCACCCCAGCAGTTTAGCCTTGAAATAGGCGAGCTGCCGATCGTTCATAAAGGGCTCGTCAGGCGCTGGCCTGTAACCATCGTCGAGATCTGTCGCAGACACGTTCACCGGTTCCCGACCATCAAATACGCCACGCAGCGACGATGCCATTAGACTCTCCGCATGCCATTCAGCCAAGAAGCCCGGCTCTATTAGCCGTCGCGATGGTCTGCCCGCGGCGGCCTATAGACAGCGCAACGCCCGCGCACAAGCCGGGAGGCTGAGCGCGGGCGCAGATTTTTGGGGATTATTGCGTGGACAGGCTTAGCCTGCTGGCGAAGCACCGGGCTTGATCCCGGCCTTCTGGGCCGCGGCCTCCAGTTCGACCTTGCTCATGCCGAGCACCAGGCCCTTGTCGCTCATGGCGAAGGCGGTCGTGGGGACGCCGACCTTTACGCTACCGGTGTCGACCACCGCGACATCGCCAGTGACCGAAGCGATTGTCCCGACCGACCCGCCCTTGACGTCGCTGACCGAGGCGCCCGCCGTCACGCTGGCGGTTGCCGTGGCGGCTGGCGCGGCGGCGGCCGAATCGGCGGCCTGGCCGGCACTTACAGCCGCATCGCTGGCGGCGGCCGCCGCCTGATTGGCCGAAGAGGCGGGCCCGGAAGCGGCAGCATCAGCCGCCTGGCTGGCGGCATCAGCCGCCTTTCCCGCAGCATCGGCAGCTTTCGCAGCGGCAGGTGCCGGAGCGGTCGCGGCGGCGTCTGCGGCATTGCTGGCGGCTTCGGCGGCGTTATCGGCAGCGTCGGCCGCCGCAGTGGCTGCCGGCGCCGCGATTTGGGCATGAGCCGGAAGTGCAACGGTACCCATCAGGGCGGTAGCAAGAATCGCGGTTCGCAAAGTCACATCCATACTCCTCATTTTACGGTCGCATCACTGACGCACGTCGATGCTGAAGGGTTCCTGAAAGCAGGCTGGCATACGATCAGCCGCACCCAAGTTGAGGCGAAACGACCCGTTCGCTGCACCGGCGAAAGCGGAACAAGCGGCTCGCGCGGACGCGTGCGAGCAGTTGCGCGGGTCATTCTTCGAGGCCATAGGGCGGCAATGCATGATATCCGCCTGATCCGCGAAGACCCCGCCGCTTTCGATGCCGCGCTTGCCCGTCGCGGCGTTGAGCCCTGCGCCGCCGCGCTGCTCGCGCTCGACGAGCGCCGCCGGGCGATCGCAACCGAATTGCAGGCCGCCCAGACCCGCCGCAATGAATCGTCGAAAGAGATCGGGCAAGCCAAGGCCCAGAAAAATGAGACACGCGCGGCCGAACTCATGCGGATCGTCAACACGATCAAGGGGGTAATGCCCGCGCTCGAAACCGAAGCTGCCGAGATCGACGCGGCGCTCGACGCGAAGCTGTCGGCGATCCCCAATCTGCCCGCCGCCGACGTGCCGTCCGGTACCGACGAAAGCGGCAATGTCGAACAGCATCGCTGGGGAACGCCCGCCAGCTTCGACTTCACGCCGCGCGAGCATCCCGATTTCGCGGGGCCGCTGGGGCTCGATTTCGAGGCGGCGGCGCTGATCTCCGGCGCGCGCTTCGCGATCCTCAAGGGCGGCCTCGCCCGGCTTCAGCGGGCGCTGGGCGCGTTCATGCTCGATCGCCAGACCGAAGCCGGCTTCACCGAAGTGATCCCGCCGCTGCTGGTGCGCGACGAGGCGGTGTTCGGCACCGGCCAGCTTCCGAAATTCGCCGAGGATCTGTTCCAGACCACCGACGGCCGCTGGCTGATCCCGACCGCCGAAGTCAGCCTGACCAACATGGTGCGCGAGCAGATCCTGGCGGAGGTGGGGCTCCCGCTGAAGTTCACCGCGCTGACCCAGTGCTTCCGCTCCGAAGCGGGCGCCGCCGGCCGCGACACGCGCGGGCTGATCCGCCAGCACCAGTTCGAGAAGGTCGAACTGGTCGCGATCACCACCGCCGAACAGTCGGACGCCGTCCATGAGGCGATGACCAAAGCCGCCGAAGCCATTTTGGAGGCGCTCGGCCTGCCCTATCGGCGCATGTTGCTGTGCTCCGGCGACATGGGCTTCACCGCGCGCAAGACCTTCGATCTGGAGGTCTGGCTGCCGGGCCAGGGGCAGTATCGCGAAATCAGCAGCGTCTCCAACTGCGGCGACTTCCAGGCACGGCGGATGAACGCGCGCTACCGGCCGGCCGGCGAGCAGAAGGGCACGCGCTTCGTCCACACGCTCAACGGCTCGGGCCTCGCGGTGGGACGAACGCTGGTCGCGGTGCTGGAAAATTATCAGCAGGCCGACGGATCGGTCCGCATCCCCGATGCGCTGATTCCCTATATGGGCGGGCTTACCGAGCTGCGCGCCTGAGAGGATATTGCGCATGAGGATCCTGCTGACCAACGACGACGGCATCCACGCGCCGGGCATGGCCGTACTTGAAAAGATCGCGCGGTCATTGTCCGACGACATCACCATCGTCGCGCCCATCAGCGAAAAATCCGGCGCCGGCCGCTCGCTGACTCTGACCCGCCCGTTGCGCCTGCGCCAGCTTGGCGAAAGGCGTTTCGCCGTCGCAGGCACCCCGACCGACGCTGTGATGATGGCGCTCGCGCATGTCATGAAGGACAATCCGCCCGAGCTGATCCTGTCCGGGGTCAATCGCGGCGCCAATCTGGGCGAGGATGTCGGCTATTCGGGCACGGTATCGGCGGCGATGGAAGGCGCGCTAGCGGGCATCCGGTCGATCGCGCTGAGCCAGGTCTATGCGAAGACCGGCGCCGGCCTCAATGTCTCCTTCGCCGCCGCCGAGGCCTGGGGCGAGAAAGTGTTGCGGCCGCTGATCGCGGCCAAATGGGCGCCGCGCAGCCTGTTCAACATCAACTTCCCCGCGCGTGAGCCCGATCAGGTCCGCGGCATCCGCGTCGTGGCGCAGGGGCTTCGCGACTATGGCGGAACCGAAATCCTTCAGCGCACCGACCCGCGCGGCTTCGACTATTACTGGATCAAGCTCGCGGGCATCCCGCACACGCCGGCGCACAGCACCGACCTTGAAGCCGCCGCCGATGGCTGGGTAACGGTGACCCCGCTCCACTGCGACATGACCAACCATGGCGCGATGGCGCAAGCGGCGGAGCTGTACCGCTGAGAAGGAACATCACGCTCCAAAATGACGGCGCCGAGCTTTTCAGAGGCTCCGCCATCGACCTTGTTCCAGCAATCGAGCGAGTGATCGCCGATCTGCCCACCGACCGCCCCGGAGTCCGGCTGCGCGGCAATCCCGCTCTCACGGCGCTGCTGTCAGTCCACACGCCCATCGGCGCAATCGCCGCCGCCACTGTTGGCGGTGACCCCCAGCCCGTTCGGGCAATTCTGTTCGACAAGAGCCCCGCCACCAATTGGTCGCTTGGGTGGCACCAGGATCGGACAATCGCGGTTCAGAAACGAATCGAGTGCGTCGGCTATGGCCCCTGGACGGTCAAGGATGGGATGCAACATGTCGCGCCGCCCTTCACGCTGTTGGAAAGCATGGTGACGGTGCGCGTTCATCTCGACCCGGTAAACGACGACAATGCACCGCTCCTTGTGGCGCTTGGAACTCATCGGCTCGGCCGGATCGGTGACCATGAGGCGAATGAAGTCGCTTGCCGGCATGAGATCATTAGTTGCTGCGCCGAGCGCGGAGATATTTGGTGCTATGCGACACCGATCCTCCACGCCTCGGCGCCATCACGATCAGCGGGGCACCGTCGAGTGCTTCAGATCGACTATAGCGCCAGCACGCTACCGGACGGACTATCCTGGCAGGGAGTTTGACCGGCAGCTAGATCTTCATCCGGCCAACCCGCTTCGGGCCCGCCGGCGTGGAGAAGATCGCGCCGGCGGCGACCTTGCTGCCGCGCACGACCAGCACGACCTGATCGCCGACGTCGATCCGCACATCCTCGCCGGGATGGAGGATCGACTGTCCATTGGCGCGATCGATCTGGACGATGAAGAAGGCGCCCTGCCCGCGCTGTTCGGCATCGCCGACCGACTCGCCGGCGACGGCGCCGTCCTTCGCCACCGTGATCACCTCCAGTTCGAGCCCGAATTCATGCAGGCCGCGCTTCATGTCGCGCATCTCGGGCGATTCGCCGACGAAGCGCGCTGTGCTCGGATAGAGGATCATCTCGGCGATCCGCTCGGCGCCGATATGGGTGGGCAGCACCACCTTGTCGGCGCCGGCGTGGAACAGTTTGCGCTCGGTGGTTGGCGCCTCACCGCGCGCGATGATCTCCAGCTTCGGATTAAGGCTGCGCGCGCTGAGCGTGATGAAAACATTGACCGCATCGTCGGGCAGCACCGTCGTGAGCACACGGGCGCGGCCGATGCCGGCGGCACGTAGTGCGCCTTCCTCGGTCGCGTCGCCATTGAGCGTTAGATAGCCCAGTGTCTGAGCCTCGGCGATCTTGCCGGGGTTGCGTTCGAGGACGACGAAGCCCTTGTTCGCTGCATGAAGTTCCTTGGCCAGCTGTACGCCGATCCGCCCGAAGCCGCAGATGATGACGTGGCCGTCCAGCTTGTCGATCTGAGTTTGCACGCGATCTACCCCCAAAAGTCTGCGGAGTTCGAAGATTGTGAAGACCTGCACCAGCGCGCCGGTCAGGACGATCATGCCGGTGCAGCCGAGCACCATCGTCGTCATCGTCAGCGCCCGCAGATAAAAGCTGTCGATCGGCCGGACCTCGCCATAACCGACCGAGAAGATCGTGAGCGTGACCATGTAGGCCGCGTCGCCGAGCGACCATCCGGCGCTCAGATAGCCGATCGTCGCCCCGATCAGGACGATGACCATGAAGATGAGCGTGCCGATCAGGATGCGCAGCGGCGATCCCAGCACGCGGTTGGCCGTCAGGCCTGATTCCGCCATGTTTCGCGCGCCCCCACGCGCCTTTTCCCGCAGCGCATCGTGCAGCCTTGGCCGAGTGATGTCCAGCGGCCCGGCGCGGATATCTATCGTCGCGGGAAGTGTGGGCTGGCATCGCCGGCCAAGGCTGCTAACAGATCGGCATGGCCTTGCTGACCCGACGCTCGACCGCGCCCGCCCTGATCGGCCTGCTGCTGACATCGGCCTGCATTCCGGCCGCCGACCGCGCCGAGACGCGCCGTCCCGCCCCTGCCTTGAACCCCGGCCGAAATATTGTAGCGCCCGCTACATTGCCCGATCGCGTCGATCCCGAACCGATCGCACCCGGTCCGCCGCCCCCGGCCGTCTCCGAAAATGCACCGACGCCGCCCCCACCCGCATGGCAGGTAAAGGTCGTCACGCCCTCCGCCATCGAGGTCGCGCCGTCGACCTATGTGGTGAAGCGCGGCGACACGCTGCGGTCGATCTCGGACCGGACCGGCGCCGGGTCTGAGGTCATCGCCCGGGTCAACAAGATCGCGGCACCGTTCAAGATTCTCGCCGGGCAGAAGCTCCAGATTCCCGGCGGCC
The DNA here is from genome assembly GCA_947085315.1 of uncultured Sphingomonas sp. Lineage (GTDB taxonomy): Bacteria > Pseudomonadota > Alphaproteobacteria > Sphingomonadales > Sphingomonadaceae > Rhizorhabdus. The sequence goes on from CAMTVW010000003.1 coordinate 161,140, forward strand.
GCTATCACCGCGTCGGCAGGGGCGAGACCGGGATCGCCATCTCGCGCGCCTATGGCGTCGAATGGAAGCGGATCGCCGAACTCAACGAGCTTGAGGAGCCTTATGTCCTGCGCGACGGGCAACGGCTGGTGCTGCCCAGCCAGCGCGAGGTCGCCGGGATGAGCACCGATCAGCGTGCCGCCGCCTTCCGGCTCGACATCGAAGATCTGATTTCGGGTTCCGAACCCGCGCTCGCCGTTCGCGGCGAGGCCAGGCCGCCGGTCTCGACGCCAAAGCCGGTCGCCCCGACCGTGGCGGTGGCCGAGCCAGCGCGCTTCGCCGGCCGCTTCGACTGGCCGGTGCGCGGGCCGATCCTGCGCGGCTTCGGGCGGATCTCCAGCGGCCAGACCAATGACGGCATCAACATCAAGATCGATCGCGGCAGTCCGATCGCTGCCGCCGCCGATGGCGTGGTCGCCTATGTCGGCAAGGATATTCCGGCCTATGGCACGCTGATTCTGCTGCGCCATGGCGACGGCTGGCTCAGTGCCTATGGCTATGCCGACAGTATCACCGTCACGCGCGGCCAGAAGGTGGTGCGCGGCCAGACGATCGCGAAGAGCGGAGCGAGCCCCTATAGCGGCGACCCGCAGCTGCATTTCGAGATCCGCAATGGACTTAAGCCGGTCAATCCGATCAGCTATCTGCCGTCACGGAGCTGAATCCGCCGCGCCCACAGCGCTAATATCAACGCGGCGGCGACCGCGATCCACAAGCTTCGAACGCCGAAACGGCTATGCAGCACTGCGCCGCAGACCGCGCCGGTAACGAGGCCCGACCATAGCAGCAGGAAGGGCAGCCAATCCCATCGCTTCCCGCCGCGCAGCGCCTCGGCGAGCCGCTGACCAAGCTTCACCAGCGCACCGGTCATATAGGTCACGCCGATGGTCACGTCGCCGTCGCGCTGGAACACCGTGTTCGCGCAACCCATCGCCATCGCCAGTGGAATGGGCAGAAGCCAGGCCTGGCCGCCGATGTCGAACAGGATCGAAAGGGTGATAAAGCCCGCGACGGCAAAGAGGACCAGCGACTTACGGATATCGGGCCATCGCGCCGTCAACAGGCTGCCGATCACCACGCCCGAGACGAAACTGGCGATCAGCACGGCCGCGAGGCCGGCGACCGGGGCCTGCGCAGCCAGTCCCACCGCCAGACGGGTCGAATTGCCGCTCATGAACGAGAGGAACAATCCGCCGGTGATCAGGAAGCCGATCGCATCGACGAACCCGGCGAGCGAGGCCAGGCAAACAGCGAGCGCGCGCGCCGAACGACTATAGCGGATCATGCTCCGTCATACCCCACCCGCGCCGACCAAACCAAGTCTCGCATTTCGCCGCGAAAGCGCTTATGTGCGCGCGCTCCATGGCAATTGAACTCCCTTCCCCGCCGAAAGTCGGCATGGTGTCGCTCGGCTGTCCGAAGAACCTCGTCGACAGCGAGCGCATCCTCACCAAGCTGCGTGCGGACGGTTACGGCCTGTCGCCCGATTATGCGGGCGCCGATGTCGTGCTGGTCAACACCTGCGGCTTCCTCGACAGCGCCAAGGAGGAAAGCCTTGAGGCGATCGGCGAGGCGATCGCGGAAAATGGCCGGGTGATCGTCACCGGCTGCATGGGCGACGAGGCCGACGCGATCCGCGCGCGCTTCCCCAAGGTGCTCGCGATCAGCGGCGCCCAGCAATATGACGCGGTCGTCGGCGCCGTCCGCGCGGCGGCGCCGGTGTCGCCCTCGCCCTATATCGACCTTGTCCCCGACGCCGGGCTGAAGCTCACCCCGCGTCACTACAGCTATCTGAAGATTTCGGAGGGCTGCAACCATCGCTGCAGCTTCTGCATCATCCCGTCGATCCGCGGCGATCTCGTCAGCCGCCGGCCCGACGCGATCCTGCGCGAGGCCGAAAAGCTGGTCGCGGCGGGCACCCGCGAACTGCTGGTGATCAGCCAGGACACCTCGGCCTACGGCCTCGACCTGCGCCATGCGAGCTACCCGCTCAAGGGCGGCGGCGAGGTCCGCGCGCATATGACCGATCTGGCGCGTGAGCTGGGCCGGCTCGGCGCCTGGGTACGGCTCCATTATGTCTATCCTTACCCCCATGTCGATCAGGTCATCCCGCTGATGGCCGAAGGGCTGGTGCTCCCCTATCTCGACATCCCCTTCCAGCACGCCAGCCCCAGGATATTGAAGGCGATGAAGCGCCCGGCCAATGAGGCCAAGGTGCTCGACCGCATCTCCGCCTGGCGCGCGATCGCCCCCGACATCACGATCCGGTCGACCTTCGTCGTCGGCTTCCCCGGCGAGACCGAGGCGGATTTCCAATATCTGCTCGACTGGCTCGACGCGGCGCAGCTCGACCGGGTCGGCGCGTTCCGCTTCGAGCCGGTCGCGGGCGCCACCGCCAATGACCTGCCCGATGCGGTGCCCGAGGAGGTCAAGGAAGAGCGCTACGCGCGGATCATGGAGAAGACCGCTGCAATCTCAGCCGCGAAGCTGCAGGCCAGGATCGGCCGCACGCTCGACGTGCTGATCGATGTTGTCGACGGCGAGGGCGGTGCCACCGGCCGCTCCAAGGCTGACGCGCCCGAGATCGACGGGGAAGTCCATCTGCGCGATGCGGACGGGCTCGCACCGGGCGACATCATCCGCGTCGAGATCGAGGATGCCGACGAGCATGACCTGTTCGGGGTACAGGTGGCGTAACAAGATCCGTCGCTCAAGTGAGCGGCGGCAATTTATCGATGATCTTGTCCAGCGTCAGCGGATAGTCGCGCAGCCTTATGCCGGTCGCGTTGTAGATCGCGTTCGCGACCGCCGCACCCGCACCGCACAACCCGAGTTCACCGACACCCTTGGCTTTCATCGGTGAGCTCTTGTCATCGAGTTCGTCGACGAAGAACACGTCCTGTTCGGGAATATCGGCGTGGACCGGGACATGATAGTCGGCAAGATCGCGGGTGACGAAATAGCCGAAGCGCTTGTCGACGATCAGCTCCTCCATCAGCGCGGCGCCCACCCCCATCGTCATTGCCCCGATCACCTGGCTGCGCGCCGACTTGGGATTGAGGATCCGCCCGGCGGCAAACGCGCCGCCCTGTCGGCGAATGCGCACCTCGCCGGTCGCGGCGTCGACCCCGACTTCGCAGAAATGCGCGCCGAAGGTGCCCTGAGCATATTTCCTAGCGAGATCGCCATATTCCATCTTGCCGTCGACGCTGACCCCTTCCGGGCCTACCGCCTCTGCCAGGCTGACGCGCCGGTTGCCCGCGACGACATGATCATCGGCGAAGTCGGCATCCTCGGCGTTGAAGCCGGCCTTCTGCGCAACCAGGCGGCGCAGTTCGACACAGGCGGCGTAAACCCCGGCGGTCGAGCTGTTCGCGCCCCATTGACCGCCCGAACCGGCCGATACCGGATAGCGGCTGTCGCCGAGCCGTACCTCGACGCGATCGAGCGGAACGCCCAGCATCTCGGCCGCGGTCTGGGCCATGATCGTATAGCTTCCGGTGCCGATGTCGGTCATGTCGGACTCGACCGTCACCCCGCCCTTGCCGTCGATCGATACGCGCGCGCCCGACGTCCCGACCAGATTGTTGCGGAACGCAGAGGCGACCCCCATGCCGATCAGCCAGCGCCCGTCGCGGACCTGTCCCGGCTTCGGGTTGCGCTGTGACCAGTGAAAGCGTTCGGCGCCGATCCGCAGGCATTCGACGAGCTTGCGGCTCGAAAAGGGGCGCGCCGGCCCTTTCTCCGGATCAAATTGCACGTCGTTGCGGATGCGCAGCTCGACCGGATCGATGCGGAGTTTCTCGGCAAGCTCGTCCATCGCCACTTCGAGCGCGAGCAGGCCCACCGCTTCGCCCGGCGCGCGCATCGCATTGCCCTCGGGCAGGTCCAGTTCAGTCAGGAAATGCGCGATCTTGCGGTTCTCGCCGCGATAGAGCAGCCGGGTTTGCGCGCCCGCGGTTTCGGGTCCTCCCCCGGGCAGGTCGCCTGACCAGCTTTCATGCGAGATGGCGTCGATCAGCCCGTCCTTGTCCGCGCCGATGCGGATCCGCTGGATCGTCGCCGGGCGATGGACGGTGTTGTTGACGATCTGCGGCCGGGCAAGCGCCACCTTGACCGCTCGTCCCAGCTTGCGCGCCGCCACCGCCGCAAGCACCGCATCGGCCCTGATCCAAAGCTTGGCACCGAAGCCGCCACCGACGAAGGGCGAGACGATGCGGACATTTTCCGGCGGGAGACCCAGCGTCACGGCCATGTCGCGTACCGCCCAGGCGACCATCTGGTTCGATGTCCACAGCGTCAGCTTATCGCCCTGCCAGGCCGCCGTGGTGGCATGCGGTTCCAGCATCATATGGCTCTGGTCGGGAGTCGTGTACAGCTGATCGACCGTCACCGGCGCGCTGGCGAAAGCTCCGTCGAAATCGCCGACCGCGATCGCGGACTTGCCGCCAAAACCGCTCGGTGCCGCGCGGGCATTGGCGCGCTCATCGGCAAGGTCGAACCGGCCCTTGGCTGGCGCGTAATCGATCCGCAGCAGACGTGCCGCATCGCGGGCCTGCTCGAAGGTCTCCGCGATCACCAGTGCGATCGCCTGGTCGTAATGCTCGATGTTCGGACCGCCGAGCAGGTCGGCGGTGTTGGATTCGGAACGCTTCAGCGGCCCGGCATTGGCCGCCGTGACGATCCCGATCACACCAGGCGCCGCTTCGGCATCGCGGCTGTCGATCGACCGTATTCGGCCCCTGGCGATCGTGGCGCCGACGATCCAGCCATAGGCCGCATCGGGCGCGACATCGTGCCGTTCATAGGCATAGGGCGCCGTTCCCGTCACTTTTCGCGGACCATCGATGCGGTCGACCGGATGGCCGACGACACGCTGACGATCGATCGGATTGGCACCAGCGGGGGTATCGAACTTCATGCTCATGCGGCGACCTCTGCCAGAACCGAGGCAAGCGTTCGCTTGAGCAGGGTGATCTTGAAGGCGTTCTGTTCGGTGGCCCGCGCACCGAGCGTGGCTGAGGTTCCGATCGCTTCGGCCCCCTGCAGCCGCTCTGCCGCCTCGACCCGCCATGGCCTGGGCGCCACCCCGCCAAAGGCGAAGCGCTGCCCTTCGGGCCCTACAACCGCCGCGACCGACACCAGCGCGAAGGCATAGGAGGCCCGATCGCGGACCTTGCGATAGATATGCGTGCCGCCCAGCGGCGCCGGCAGGACGACAGCAGTGATCAACTCGCCGGGTATCAGCGCGGTTTCGATGTGCGGGGTGGAGCCGGGCAGCCGATGGAAGTCAGCGATCGGTATCGCGCGGGTGGTTCCATCGGGACGAACGGTCTCGACATCGGCATCGAGCAGCCGCATCGCCACCGCCATGTCCGACGGATGGGTCGCGATGCATGACTCGCTCGTTCCCAGGATCGCCATGCCGCGATTAAACCCGCCCAGCGCGGCGCAGCCCGATCCGGGCTTGCGCTTGTTGCAGGGCTTGCTCGTGTCGTAAAAATAAGGGCAGCGGGTCCGCTGGAGCAGGTTGCCCGCGGTCGTCGCCTTGTTGCGCAGCTGGCCCGACGCCCCCGCCACAAGCGCGCGGGTCAGCACGCCATAATCGCGGCGCACGCGCTTGTCGGCGGCGAGATCGGTGTTGCGGACCAGCGCGCCGATCCGCAGCCCGCCCTGATCGGTCTTCTCGATCCGGTCGAGCCCGAGATGATTGATGTCGATCAGGTGGGTCGGCGTCTCGACCTGGACCTTCATCAGGTCGAGCAGATTGGTACCGCCGGCGATGAAGCGGGCGCCGGGATGCGCGGCAGCCACGCGGGCGGCCTCAACCGGATCTGCAGCGCGGGTGTAGCTGAAAGGCTTCACGCGCTACGCTTTCCGGCGACGTCGGCAATCGCGGCGACGATGTTGGGATAGGCGGCGCAGCGGCAGATATTGCCGCTCATCCGCTCGCGGACCTCGGCGTCGGAAAAAGCGATATCCATCAGGTCCGCGCTGACATGGCTTGGTATGCCGCGTTTGATCTCGTCGAGCATCGCGACTGCCGAACAGATCTGTCCCGGGGTGCAATAGCCGCACTGATAGCCGTCACGGACGACGAACGCCTTCTGCATCGGATGCAGGTCGCCTGGTGTCCCCAGCCCCTCGATCGTCGTCACCACGTCCCCGTCATGCATCACCGCCAGGGTGAGGCAGCTATAGATCCGCCGCCCTTCGACGATCACCGTGCAGGCGCCGCACTGGCCGTGGTCGCAGCCTTTCTTGGTGCCGGTGAACCGCAGATGTTCCCGCAACGCATCGAGCAGCGTGGTCCGCGGATCGAGCGACAGGTCATGCTCGGTCCCGTTGACCTTCAGCGTCACCGGCATCGGCGGAATGTCGGCCGCCTTTCGCGGTGGCGCGGCATCGAGCGCTGTGGGGCCCGACAATGCCGCCGCCGTCACCGCGCCGGCCGCCAGCACGCTGCGACGACTCATTCCCGCACCCCCGTCATCCAGGCTGTCTTCCACGATCCGTGTCCAATCCGCTCATTGCCCGCTCAAAGCGCAACCTGCAAAGGGCGCTATCGTTCCGCATGGGGGTGGGTCCGCCGCGCAGCGATCACGCTTATCAGCCATTCCCGCGCCTCGACAAGCGGCGATCAGCCCCAGAGACCGGCGGGTGCGGGTGAGGCGATTCCCCGCTCGAACGCCACCCGGACCTCGCGATCGGCGGCAAGGAGCAGCGGCCCGTCAATGTCGACCCAGCGTGCGCCCTGGGCGACGAGGATGGCGGGCGCGATGCCGAGCGAGGTCGACAACATGCAGCCGACCATCAGTTGGAGCCCGGCGGCGCGCGCCTCGCGGGCCAGCGCCAGCGCCTCGGTCAGACCCCCGGCCTTGTCGAGCTTGATGTTGATCGCGGCATAGCGACCTGCGCAGCGGGGCAGGTCCGCACGGTCCTGACAGCTTTCGTCGGCGCACAGCGGAATGGGCGAGACGATACCGTCGAGGAGATGGTCCTTCCCCGCTTGCACCGGCTGCTCGATGAGTTCCACGCCGAAGGGGATCAGCGCCCCCGCTTCGGCCACGACGTTCCTGCCTGTCCAGCTTTCATTGGCGTCGACGATCAATCGTGCCTCCGGCGCGCCCCGACGAACCGCCGCGACCCGCGCAATATCACCCTCCCCCGCCAGCTTGAGCTTGAGCAGCGGATAGACGGGCGCCGCTGCGCGGGCATCAGCTTCCATCCGGTCGGGCTCGCCCAGCGAAATCGTGAAGGCCGATTGCAGCGGCTGCGGCGCAGCCAATCCGGCGAGCGCCCAGGCCGGGCGCCCTTCCCGCTTGGATTCAAGGTCCCATAGGGCACAGTCGACAGCGTTGCGCGCAGCCCCGCGCGGCATCGCTGCGAGCAGGTCGATGCGCTCGATCCCGTCGGCGATCGCACCCGCCACCGCCTCCGCCTGGGCGAGCACCGACGCCGCGCTTTCACCGTGATAATAGATCGCCGTCGCCTCCCCCCGGCCGACATGACCGCCTTCGGCGATCTCGACCAGAACAACATCGACATGAGTCTTGGCGCCGCGGGCGATCACGAAACTTCCGGCGACCGGCCATGTCTCGATCCTCGCGGTGAGCCTCCGCCTGCCGCGACCGGTCATCAGGCCAGTGTCGCTCCGTTTGACGGGCGGCGCGGAATATTGCGCGGCCGGCTATCGGGCCAATAGGTGCGGGGCAATATCCGCCCACGCCGCTCGAACGCCGCCTTGATCTCGGGGCGCGCCATGAACGCGGCCCACAGATCGCGCAGCCGCGACGGCGTCGGCGCCCAGAGCGACCCGCCCGGCTGGAATTGCTGGAGCAGATCGCCAGCGGTCTCGCGATCCTTGAACGCGTCAAGCGTGAGCTGCGAAGCTTCAGCGTGGCGACGCGCGCACAGCAGCGCCTCGATCACGGCGGCGTGATTCTGCGCGGCGAGCGGCTTGAGCTTGCCGACCGCGCTATTGGCCTCACCGGCGCGGCCGAGCGCGCTGAGCGTACAGACCTCGGTGCGGTCGAGCCAGCGATGGCCAAGATCGGTGATCAGGTCGCCCGCCCGCGCCCTCGTATCGCGGACGACGTCGAGCGCGCGCGCGGGGCGGCCGATTTCATCGAGGAATTCGGCATAGCTGACCAGCGCCGACGAGGCCGAGGGCACCTTGCGCAGGTCGAGCGTCAGAAATGAACCGAGCAGATGATCGACATCGTCGTTGCGCCGCAGGCTGGCCAGCGCGCGCGCGCGCAGCAGGACGGTGCGGACCCGATCGCTGCTCATTCCTTCAGCGACCTGCACCCGATCGGTCAGGTCGACGACATCCTGATACCGACCGAGCAGCAGCATCGCGTTGCTCGCGTCACGCAGGTTGACATCGGACTCGGGCGAATCCCCGAACAGCGCCAGCTTGTCGCGGGCGAAGCGATCGACCGCCGTGCCGCTGCCAGGCCCCATCCGCGCCTCGATCGCCGGCCAGAGCGGGCTGTAATGCCGGTCGACCGCCATCGCCGACAGAAGCTCGGGCTGGTCGATCCGCTCGAGCAGACCTTCGGCTTCGTCAGACTGGCCCTGATCGACCAGCGCGCCGATCGCCTCCTCGGCGAAGCCCACCCGCAAATCGGGAATGTCGGCGGGCTCCCAGTCGGCGCGGGCGAGAGCGATCAGCATGCGGTTGCGCGCTTCGCCGGCATGGTCCTGCGCGAGGCGCCGCGAGATGGTACGGACGGTGCTGCCGGTGACGACATCGAGCGCCTGCGGAGCGCTGTCCGCGATCAGCGCGATCTGTTCGGCGGCATCGGTGAAGCGGTCCTGGTCGGCCGCGATCAGCACGCCGAATGCGCGCACCACACCGTCGCGCGGCAAGGCCTTCGACAGTTCGTCCTGAACGACGGCAAGTTCGGCGATCCGCCCGGCCGAACCAAGGCAGATCAGGCGCATTCGCTGGACGAAACTGCGCTCGGCCCCAGGCTCAAGGCCCGGCACGACCGGATCGAGGGCGCCGAGCACCCCCGTGCAATCCTCTTTCGCCGCCGCTTCCTGCGCGGACGCGATAGCGGTCATCACCTTGGGATCGGGAGCCGCGAGTTGCGCCCGGGCAGGCGCGGCGATGGCGAGCGCACTCGCCGCCAGCAAGATCAGCGCCTGAGCCCTATCGGGCATGCGTGGCGATCCAGGCGTCGACGACGGGCGCGATCTGCTCGCGCCAGCGTCGGCCATTGAAGATGCCGTAATGGCCGACCCGCTCGGCCAGCAGATATTTCTTCTTGTCGTCGGGCAGCGCGCTGGCGAGCGTCAGCGCCGCGCGGGTCTGGCCGATGCCGGAAATATCGTCGCGCTCGCCCTCGATCGCCAGCAGGCCGATATCCTTGATCGCGCCAGGGTCAACCAGGCGGCCGCGATGCATGAACTCGCCCTTTGGCAGCAGGTGACGCTGAAAAACCTGATCGATCGTCTGGAGGTAGAATTCCTCGGTCATGTCGCAGACCGAGCGATATTCGTCATAGAAGGCCTTGGTCGAATCCGCGCTTTCCTCGTCACCCTCGACGAGGTGGCGGAACATGCTCCAGTGGCTGACCAGATGGTTGCCCAGGTTCATCGCCATGAAGCCGGTGAGCTGGAGAAAGCCCGGATAGACCCGGCGGCCCGAGCCCGGATAGAAAACCGGGACGGTATGGATGACATTCTGCTCGAACCAGGAGAGCGGACGCTGGGTGGCGACGGTGTTCACCGCCGTCGGTGCCTCGCGGGTATCGATCGGCCCGCCCATCAACGTCAACGTCGCTGGCCGACAGGGATTGTCATCTGCCGCCATCAGCGCTGCGGCGGCATAGGCGGGAACCGACGGCTGGCAGACGGCGAGCATATGCGTTCCGGGGCCGATCCGCTCGAGGAACTCGACCAGATAATCAATATAGTCGTCGAGATCGAAATGCCCCTCCTCGACCGGGACGAGCCGGGCATCGCGCCAGTCGGTGATGTAGACGTCATGACCGGTCATCAGCCGCTCGACCGTACCGCGCAGCAGCGTGGCATAATGGCCCGACATCGGCGCCACGATCAGCAGCTTGGGCTGTCCGGTAATGCCCCGGCGGCGGAAACGCTTGAGCTGGCCGAAAGGCTTGCGGAGCAATATCTCTTCGGTAACAGGCACCGTCTTGCCGTTCACCTCGACCTCGGTGAACCCGAAATCAGGCTTGCCGCGCGATGCCGAGGCGTGGGCGAAGACATCGAGCCCTGACGCCATCATCGGTCCTACTTTGCTGTAAGACATCGGATTCATGGGGTTTTGGAGCCACTGCGCGCCGATATTGGCCCATGCGCTGGCGGCGGACATCATCGACCGCTGAAACTCATAAGCATTATACAGCATCTAGGTCTCCAAACCGACATTGCGGCCTTTACGTCTGATTCGCACAGCCGCGCAATGCGAAGGCTGCAATCATGGATGTAGTTATGGCATGGAACGATTGCCATAAGCTTGCGGTGCGGCGCACAATCTTGTGCGTGTCCGGTCGGCACCGGATGCGCATGGCCCTTCCACTTGCGGCGTTCTGGCTATAGGCCGCCGCCATGGCACGCCACGACAATCCGCCCGAATCCACCAACCGCAAGCTCGGGGAGCTGGCGATGATCTGGTCGTTCGCCACCGCCTATCCGGGACGGATCATCGGCGCGGCTATCGCACTGGTCGTCGCGGCTTCGGCAACGCTCGCCATTCCCGGGGGATTCCGGCTGGTGATCGACAAGGGATTCATCGCCTCGGGCGGCGATGTCGGGCCCTATTTTCGGTATCTGCTGCTGATCGTCGTCGTGTTGGCGCTTGCCACCGCAACGCGCTTCTACTTCGTATCCTGGCTGGGCGAACGCGTCGTTGCCGACATCCGCACCGCGGTTCAGGCCAACCTCCTCCGGCTCGCTCCACGCTTTTTCGAGGAGAACCGGCCCGCCGAGATCGCGTCGCGGCTGACCGCCGATACCGCGGTGATCGAACAGGTCGTCGGCACCACCGTATCGGTCGCATTGCGCAACATCGTGCTTGCGATCGGCGGGGTTATCTATCTGTTCGCAATCGCACCCAAGCTGGCCGGCATGCTGCTGCTCGGCATCCCGCTGGTGCTGATACCCGTGATCGTGATGGGCCGTCGCCTCCGCAAGCTGTCGGCCAGTTCGCAGGACCGGATTGCCGACGTCGGGGCCACCGCTTCCGAGACGCTCGGCGCGATGAAGATCGTCCAGGCTTTCGGCCAGGAAAAGCGTGAGGCGGAGCGCTTCGCGGCGATCGTCGGGCAGGGTTTCGACACGTCGAAGCGGCGCATCCGCACGCGCGCTGTGATGACGGCGATCGTGATCGCGCTCATCTTTGGCTCGATCACAATGGTGATGTGGCAGGGCGCGATCGATGTCGCCACCGGCCGGATGTCGGGCGGCACGATCGCGGCCTTCATCCTGACCGGCGGCATCGTGGCGGGTGCGTTCGGCGCACTTGCCGAGGTCTATGGTGATATGGTTCGTGCCGCCGGCGCGGCCGCCCGGCTGTCCGAGCTGCTGAGTTCGGAGCCCGAGATCAAGGCTCCCGAACAGCCCGTCGCGCTGCCGCAGCCGCCGCGCGGCCGGCTGACCTTCGACGCGGTGTCCTTCCACTATCCCACCCGCCCCGATGCCCGCGCGCTCGACGATGTCAGCTTCACCGTCGAGCCCGGCGAGATGGTGGCGGTGGTCGGGCCGTCAGGCGCCGGCAAATCGACGATCCTGCAGCTCGCCCAGCGCTTTTACGATCCAGAGGCGGGGGTGATCCGCCTCGATGGCGTGGCGCTGCCCGACGCCGATCCCGCAGAGGTCCGCGCGCGGCTCGCGGTGGTGCCGCAAGAGACGGTGATCTTCGCGGCATCGGCGCGCGACAATCTGCGTTACGGCCGGTGGGACGCCGACGATGACGATATCTGGGCCGCCGCCGAAGCCGCCAATGCCGCGACCTTCCTGCGCGCACTGCCCGGTGGTCTCGACAGCTATCTCGGCGAAGCCGGCGCCCGCCTGTCGGGCGGACAGCGCCAGCGCATCGCCATCGCGCGCGCGCTGCTGCGCGACGCGCCGCTGCTGCTGCTCGATGAGGCAACCTCGGCGCTCGACGCCGAATCGGAGCGGCTGATCCGCGACGCGCTCGACCGGCTGATGCGCGGCCGGACATCGATCGTGATCGCCCACCGCCTCGCGACGGTCCGCGCCGCCGACCGTATCATCGTGATGGACCATGGCCGGATCGTCGAACAGGGCACGCATAGCAGCCTGAGCGCCCAGGACGGCCTCTATGCGCGGCTGGCGCGGCTGCAGTTCAACGACGCAGATGCCTGACAAGCGCTGGTCGCGCGGCGGAGGCCTGGCCTCCGCCGGGGGGACGACCGCTTACGCCCTGAAGCTGCCGTCGAGCAGCTTGATGATCGCCGAGAAATCCTTCCCGCCGCCGCCAAGGTTGGCGAACGCCTGATACAGGCTTTCGGCATGGCCGCCCATCGGCACGCTGGCGCCGACGCCCTGTGCCGCTTCGACCGCGAGCTTGAGATCCTTCAGCATCAGCGCGGCGGCGAAGCCGCCTTCATAATTGTTGTCGGCGGGGCTTTGCGGGCCGACGCCGGGCAGCGGGCAATAGCTGGTCATCGACCAGCTCTGGCCACTCGCCTTCGACGAGATGTCATAGAAGGCCTGCGCGTCGAGCCCGAGCTTCTGGGCAAGCGCGAACGCCTCACAGGTCGCGACCATCGTCGCGCCCAGGATCATGTTGTTGACGATCTTTGCCGCCTGGCCCGATCCGGGCGCGCCGGCATGGATCACGGCCTTGCCCATCAGGTTCAGCACCGCTTCGGCGCGCGCGAAATTCTCGGCGCTGCCGCCGACCATGAAGGTGAGCGTGCCGCCATTGGCGGCCGCGATCCCGCCCGAGACCGGGGCGTCGACCATCGCGAGTCCCTTGGCAGCCGCCGCGGCATTGACGGCGCGCGCGGTCGCCACGTCTATCGTCGAGCAGTCCAGCAACAGCGCCGTGGCCGGCACCGCGTCGAACACATCGCCTTCATAGACCGAACGGACATGCTGGCCCGCAGGGAGCATCGTCACGACGAAATCGGCGCCCTCTGCCGCCGCCTTCGCCGACCCGACCGCCAGGCAGCCGGCAGAAACCGCGCGATCGAGCGCATCCTTCGAAAGATCGAAGGCCCGCACGTCGTGCCCCTTGGCGGCCAGATTGGCGGCCATGCCGCCGCCCATATTGCCAAGCCCGATAAATCCAACCCGTGCCATTATTACTTCCCCGTCCAGTTGCCAGGGCGCTTCTCGACGAAAGCCGCCATGCCCTCGGCCTTGTCGTCGCTGGCGCACAGGCCGTTGAACACGCGCCGCTCGAACAAAATGCCGGTCGCGAGCCCCGTCTCGAACGCCGTGTTCACCATTTCCTTGTTGGCGATCGCGGCGAGCGGCGGCATGCCGGCGATCAGCGTCGCCATCTTGAGCGCCTCGTCCATCAGTTCGGCGGCAGGCACCACCTTGCTGACCAGGTTGGCGCGCTCGGCCTCGACCGCGTCCATCATCCGGCCGGTCAGACACATGTCCATCGCCTTCGACTTGCCGACCGCGCGGGTCAGCCGCTGCGAGCCGCCCATGCCGGGCGCCACGCCCAGCTTGATCTCGGGCTGTCCGAACTTCGCGGTATCGGCGGCGATCAGGATGTCGGCCATCATCGCCAGTTCACAACCACCGCCCAGCGCGAAGCCCGAAACCGCCGCGATCCATGGCTTGCGGGTGGCGGTGACCCGTTCAAAGCCAGCGAAGAAATTTTCGCTGAACATCGCCGAGAAGCCCTTGGACTGCATTTCCTTGATATCGGCACCGGCGGCGAAGGCCTTCTCGCTACCGGTCAGGATCGCGCAGCGCTGCGAAGGATCGGCATCATAGCGTCCGAACGCGGCGATCAGATCGGTCAGGACCTGCGAGTTGAGCGCGTTGAGCGCCTGTGGCCGGTTGAGCCGGATGATCGTCACCGCGCCCTGGGTTTCGACAAGAAGCGTTTCGTAGGTGTCGGACATGGAAGCGGTCCCTTTTCAGGCGTTGGGCAGAGGAGTCCAGGCCTCGGAAGGCGGAAGCGGCGCGAAGATGGCATCGATGTCGGCATCGCTGACCCCGACGGCGGTGGGCGGGTTCCAGCGCGGCGCATTGTCCTTGTCGACGATCAGTGCGCGAACGCCTTCGACGAAATCGGGACGCGCGATGACATGCGCACCAACCGCATATTCCAATGTCATTTCATCAGCGAAGTCATCGATCTTCGCAGCTTCCGCGAGCAGGCGAAGCGTGACCTTGCAGGTCTGCGGCGACTTGGTTTCGAGCGTCTTCAGCGTGGCCAGCGCCCACTCGCTACCATCGGCGGCGAGCGCGACGAGGATGTCCTCGAACCGGTCCGAAGCGAACAACCGGTCGATATCAGCAAGACGATCAAGGATCGCGGCGGAGGGAAGCGTGCTGACCGCACTGCGCAGCGCTGCATCGGCGGCCTTGGGGTTGCCGAGGATCGCCGCCTTCAGCGGCTCGACATCGTCGCCTGCAACATAATGGGTGCCCAGCGACAGGGCGAGGCATTCGGCGCCGTTGAGCCGCGCGCCGGTAAGTCCGACATATTGTCCGGTCCGCCCCGGCATGCGCGACAGATAGCGACCGCCGCCGACATCGGTGAACAGGCCGATCCCGGTCTCGGGCATCGCATAGACGGTGCGATCGGTGACCACCCGGATCGTGCAGGGCTGCGAGATGCCCACGCCGCCGCCCATGGTGATCCCGTCCATGAACGCCAGGGTCGGCTTGCCATAGGTGAACAGCAGATGGTTGAGACGATACTCCTCATGGAAGAAGGCGCGCGCCGCCTTCCCGTCCAGCGCCGCGCTCTCGGCGATGACGCGGATGTCGCCGCCCGCGCAAAAGCCCCTGCCCTCGGCATGGTCGATCATCACCAGATCGACATCGTCGTCCGCCGCCCATTCCGTCAGCGCCGCGATCATCGCGGTGCACATTCCATGGGTCAGCGCATGAAGCGCCTTGGGGCGGTTGAGCCGGATACGGCCGGTACGGCCTTCGATGAAGGTAAGAACCTCTTCCGTCATTGGCGCAGCATTTCCCGGCTGGTGATCAGGCGCATGATCTCGTTGGTTCCTTCGAGGATCCGGTGGACGCGCAGGTCCCGCCAGAAACGTTCGATCGGATAATCCTGCAGATAGCCATAGCCGCCATGCAGCTGAAGCGCGCGATCGACGACCGATGACCCGGTGTCGGTCGCGAAGCGCTTCGCCATCGCGGCGAACTTCGTCTTGTCGGCCGCGCCGTCGGTGACCTTCGCCGCCGCCACATAGAGCAGCATCCGCGCCGCCTGAAGCTCGGTCTCCATGTCGGCCAGGGTGAACTGGATCGACTGGAAATCGGCGATCGGCTGACCGAACTGCTTGCGTTCCTTGGTATAGCGCACCGCCTCGTCAAGGCAGCGCTGCGCGCCGCCGAGCGAGCAGGCGCCGATGTTCAACCGCCCGCCGTCAAGGCCTGCCATCGCGATCCGGAAACCCTCGCCCTCGGCGCCGACACGGTTTGCGACGGGTACGCGGACCTCGTCGAAATTGACCTGGGCGGTGGGTTGCGAGTGCCAGCCCAGCTTCTTCTCCTGCGCGCCAAAGCTGACGCCGGGCATATCCTTGTCGATCACCAGGCAGCTGATGCCTTTCGGGCCGTCCGCGCCGGTGCGAGCCATCACCACATAGACCTCATTCTGGCCGCCACCAGAGATGAATGCCTTAGACCCGCTGACGACATAATGATCGCCGTCGAGCACCGCCTTCGTTTTGAGCGCCGCAGCGTCGGATCCCGCGCCGGGCTCGGTGAGGCAGTAGGAGCTGATCTTTTCGCAGCTGAGCAGCGCCGGCAGATAGCGCGCCTTGACGTCGGCCGAACCGAAGCGGTCGATCATCCAGGCCGACATGTTGTGAATCGAGATGAAGGCCGAGGTCGACGGGCAGCCATAGGCCATGGCTTCCATGATCAGCGCCGATTCGAGCCGGCCGAGACCAATGCCGCCAGCCTCCTCGGACACGTAGATGCCCCCAAAGCCGAGCGCGGCGGCGGCCTCGATCGTCTCACGGGGGAAGATATGCTTCTCGTCCCACTCCGCGGCATGCGGCGTGATCGCGTCGGCGGTGAATTTCTGCGCCATCTCCTGGATGGCGCGCTGATCATCGGTGAGGTCGAACTGGGTCATGGCGAAAAGGCACTGCCCGCCGGCTTCCGAAGCGTCAACGGAAACCGGCAGGCAGCTGCGCTCCTTATTTCAGTTCGTCGATCACGGAGGCGAACAGTATTTCGTCCGCGGGCAGGACCTTGGTCTGCGCGAGCGGCTTCGAAACCCAGGTCTCGTTGATCAGGTCGCGCCAGGTGATGTTGTTGTTGGTCGAATTGCCGCCCCACGAACCGCAGCCCAGCGAGAAGGTCTGCCGCATGCCGTTCCACAGATTGCCGCTGTTCGATGCCGCCTGCGGCTGATTGACCATCACCCGCGAGGTCTTGGTCGCATTCGCCAGCTTCATGATATTCTCGTCGCTGTTCGAATAGATACCGCAGCTGTGGCCCTGACCCTGATAGGCCTGGATACCGTTGGTGATCCGGATCGCATCGTCAATGTCCCTGGCGCGGTAAAGCGCCATGGTGACCGTCATCTTCTCGCCCGAAAAGGGATGATCCGCGCCAAAGCCGGTCTCGGGCACGATGAAGAACTGCGTCGCTTCGGGAATCTGGAAGCCCGCATAGTCGGCGATGAACTTCGGCGTCTGCGCGACGACCTTGGCGTTGATGTGTCCGTCGACCCATATCGCCGCCTGCAGCTTTTCCTTAGCGGCGTTGTCGAGGATATAGCCGCCCTTTTCCTGCAGCTTCGCCAGCATCTTGTCGTAGATGGCGTCGACCAGGATCACGCTGTTGTCCGACGAACAGCTCGCCGCGAGATCGAGCGTCTTCGAGATACGGATCTTCTCCGCCGCGTCGTCGAGGTCGGCGGTCTCGTCGACCGTGATGACCGCATTGCCGGCCCCGACGCCGAGCGCAGGAGTACCGCTCGAATAAGCTGCGGTGACCATCGCGGCGCCGCCCGTTGCGAGGATGCGATCGCACTGCTTCATCAGTTCGCTGGTCTTTTCGAGCGACGGCGTGTCGATACTGATCACCAGATCAGCCGGAGCGCCCATCTTGACGATCGCTTCGCGCATCAGATCGACGATCATCTTGTTGGTCAGCTTGGCGCGCGGATGCGGCGCGACGATGATCGAGTTGCGGCCCTTGACCGCCGAAATCGCCTTGATGACCGGGGTTGCTTCGGGATTGGTCGTGGGCGCGAGCGCGCCGATCACGCCGACCGGCTTGGCAATCTTGATGATGTTGCGGACCGGATCCTCCTCGAGGATGCCTACCGACTTGTCGCCAAGGATGTCGTACAGCGTTGCGCGGGTCTTGCGGAATATCTTGAGATATTTGCCTTCATAATTGCCCAGCTGCGTCTCATCGACGGTGAACTGGGCGATCTTTTCCGCGACGCCCGGCCTTGCGACCGCCCACACCATCGCGGTGATCAGCTTGTCGACCTGTTCCTGAGTATAATGTTCGATCTGCACCTGCGCAGCGCGCGAGCGGGCGACGAGCTCGGCGATTTCGGCGGCGGCCGGATCGGTTTCGTCGAAAGAAATATTTGCTGCCTGGGCCATCGAACCACTCCTGCCAAAAGACATCAGGCATCCTCCGCTCTGGAACGCGGGGCGCCTATTCGGTGGCTCAATGGACCCGCGAGTTCACGCATGCAAGGGCGTATATTTGCATGTCTTTCGTGCAATTTCGCAGTATCATGCGACATGTTCGATTGGGATGACCTCCGCATTTTTCTCGTTCTCGCCCGCGTGCGAAAGGCAGCGCCCGCAGCGCAGGCGCTGGGCATCGACGTCACAACGCTGAGCCGGCGGATCACGCGGTTGCAGACCGCGCTAAATGCCAGCCTGTTCGAGACGATCCGGGGAGAGCGCCGCCTGACCGAACGCGGCGAGGCGCTGTTCGCGCATGCCGAGGAAGTCGAAAGCGCGGCGCTCGCCGCGGTCGGCGACGTTACCGGCGATTCATCGAGCCTGTCGGGCCATGTCCGGCTGAGCGTCGCCGAAGGTTTCGCGACCTGGGTGCTGGCCCCCGCGCTGCCGGCATTTCAGCTTGGGCATCCCGACATCCGGCTCGACCTTGTCACCGCCTCGGGCTTCCTCAATCCGTCAAAGCGCGAGGCTGACATGGCGGTGATGCTCGCCCGCCCGCGCAGCGGCAGGCTGGTGGCCGCCAAGCTCGGCAATTACAGCCTGCGTCTATATGGCTCCGCCGACTATCTGGCCACCAGGAATCGGCCAAAGCGGATCGAGGACCTCCGCCATCATCCGCTGATCGGCTATGTTCCCGAGTTCATCTATTCACCCGAGCTCGATTATCTCAGCGAGGTCGGCGCCGGCCTGTCAGCGGTCACCCGCAGCACCAGCATCAACGTCCAGCACCGGCTTGTCGCGAGTGGCGCCGGTATCGGCGTGCTGCCGGTCTTCATCGGCGATCGGGATCCATTGTTGTCCCCGCTTCTGCCCGATCTGGTGGAGATCCGCCGCAGCTTCTGGCTCGTCACACATAGCGACCTCCGCCGCCTCGCGAGGATCGAAGCGGTTGCCGGCTGGCTGAAGGCCAGCGTCGCGGGCATGGGCTGACCGCCGATCCGAAGCAATGCCCGACCCTGCCCGCCCGGAGGCGCAATCGGAGTGAACAGCTTCCATTCAGCTAAGCACAAGCAATATCTGGCTTTTCGTTTCGGCCGCCAATTTTTTTTCACGGCGACACCTGGCTTGAGTGAACAAGTACGGGGGTGGAACGTTCCGGATGTGCTTGTGGAGTTGAGAATGATTGACCGAGACATAGCCCTGCAAAACCGATTGCTCGCGTCGCTCGCGACCGAAGATCTGACCCTGCTGCTGCCATATTTCACGGTCCACGATTGCGCCCCCGGGAAAATCCTCCAGGAGGCAGGCAGCGACGTACGTCATGCCTGGTTTCCGCTGGGTACCGCGGCGGCCTCGTTCGTGGTCGCCGCCGATGCCAATCATCTGGTCGACGCGGCCCTGGTCGGGCGCGAGGGCGCGGTAGGCGGCCTCGTCTCGATGGGGCGCCTGCCCGCCTATGCGCGGGCGCATGTCCAGTTCGGCGGCCGTTTCCTGCGGCTGCCGCTCACCGCGCTGGCACAGGCTAGGGCTCAGTCGCCCGCGGTTACCAACTGGGTGACGCGCTATGCCGATTGCCTGGTCGCCCAGCTGTTCCAGTCGGCCGCCTGCAACGCTTCGCACACCATCGCGCAACGCCTGTCACGCTGGCTGCTCGCCACGCGGGATCGGATCGACAGCGACGAGATCGTCATCACCCAGGAACAGCTCGGCGAAATGCTGGGCGTCGGCCGCAGCTTCATCAACCGCTCGCTCCGCCAACTGGGCCTCAACGGCATATTGGGTTCGCGGCGGCGGCGGATCGTGATCCTCGACGTCGAGCGACTCCGCGCGATCGCCTGCGATTGCAACGATCGCGTCCGCGACCATTTCGATGAGGTGCTGTCGGGCGTCTATCCGCGCGAGACCACAACCTCCGCCGCCGCCTGATACCCGCTCAAAGGATCAATCTCCGACCGCCGTGCGTTGGCGTTGTCGAGTGGGTGTATAACGCCCCCGAGATGAGGAGATATCTGATGAAGATCATCATTCTGAGCAGCGCAGCGATCGCACTCGGGCTGTTTTCGACAGTAGCTTCGGCACAGCTTGGCCTGGGTGGCGGCGTGGGCGGTACCGCCACTGGAACACTCGGCAGCACCGCCGGATCGCTGGGTTCGTTAGACAGCACGGTCGGGGGCGCCGGATCTCTGGGCAGCAGCACTTCGATCGACCCGGCGTCAGGCAGGACCGCTACCACGCTGGGCGGTAACGGTTCGCTGGGTACCAATAGCAGGCTGCCCGGCGGCACGGCCGATACTATGGCGACCGGATCGCTCAACACCGGTGTCTCGACACGGACGCCGGGTACTGACGGCGCCAAGAGCAAGGTTGCCGACACGGCCAACGCCGCTGGCTCCGTCGCGAACGAAAGCGTCGACAACGTCAAGAGCGCAACCCGCAAAACCCGCAAGGATGTGGCGCGGGCCACTGAAAAGGGCGCGGCGGTGCGCGGCAAGGCCGAAGTCCGGTCCAGCGCCGACGTCCGCTCCCCGGGCGGCGGCAACTGAGCCGACAGGTCTGACTATGGCGGCGCCAGCGCAATACGGCGCCGCCACCCCCAATGCGAGTAGCGTAAAGGATTACCCTCCGTGCCCCTTGGCCAGGATCTTGCCCCCCACCTCCCTTTTCTGCGCCGTTATGCCCGCGCGATCACCGGCGCGCAGATCGAAGGCGATGCGTTCGTCCGCCATACGCTGGAGGCGATCTTCGCCGATCCGGATGCCTTTCCCCGCGACGTCGACCCGCGGCTCGGGCTCTACGCGGCGCTCAACGATCAATGGGAGATCGCGCGCGAACGCGAAGGCGGCGGCGACGACGGCCGCCTCGCGCGGCTGACGCCGCGTTCGCGCCAGGCGCTGCTGCTGACGTCGATGGAAGGTTTCACGGCGGAGGACGCCGGATATCTGATGGGATGCGATCGATCCGAAGTCGAGGCGCTCGCCGCCGACGCCTATGCTGAAATCGAATGCCAGGCAGGCACCGATGTACTGATTATCGAGGATGAGCCGATGATCGCGCTCGATCTGGAAACGCTGGTCCGCGATCTGGGCCATGACGTCACCGACATCGCCGTAACCCACCGCGACGCCGTCGCCAGTGCCCGCAGGCGACGGCCGGGTCTCGTGCTGGCCGACATCCGGCTTGCCGATGAGAGTTCGGGTATCGAGGCGGTGCAGGAAATCCTCGCCGAATTTCGCGTGCCGGTGATCTTCGTGACCGCGTTTCCGGAACGCATGTTGACGGGCGAGCGCCCCGAACCGGCGTTCCTGATCACCAAGCCGTTCCAGAACTCCACGATCAAGGCCGCCATCAGCCAGGCGCTTTTTCTTGATCGCGCCGAACTACCGGTCTGACGTGGCGCGTCTCACCAAAAAGCAAATGATTGGAACCTGTTGAGGGCACCGCTCGTTTTTACCCCGACACCACAAGCCAAGGAGTAGCGTGATGGGTGAGATGCTCGACAAGGCCAAGGGCTACACGAACGAAGCGGTCGGCAAGGCCAAACGGGCGGCGGGCGATGCGCTCGACCGGCCCGATCTTCGAGCCGAAGGCGATGCCCAGGAAGCCAAGGGCGACCTGCAGAAGGCCAAAGGTGAAGTGAAGGGCGTAATCAATCGCGTCTGATACCGCCGGCAGATTCACAGACAACAAGGGCGGCCGTTTCTCGGTCGCCCTTTTTCGTTAATTTTCAATAGTTAGATACGAACTGCTAATCAGCTATCTTAACAAACGGCACTACCGGAAACGCGTGACCGCCGCCATGGCGCCCATGCCTGATCTCGCCGACCGGAGCGACATGGTGAAGCGCCGCGCCGTTGTTCTCGTACTGCTCACCAACCCGCCAGTTCAGGCGCTTCGGTCGCGGATGTCGCCAACGCTTGCCGCGGCCGGCCTGCGAGAGCCGGTACCTTGGTGGATGCATCAAAGCGGCTGAGATCGCGCCACGCCTCTCAAACAGGGTGGCACCGACAGGCTCTTGCATGGGTCGCGATGCGAGAAAAATCATGGCCTAAATACCATCGATTTCCGTGGCATAATGCTCAGCGCTTCCGTGCCGCGCGCATCTTGCCATATTTGGTCGTGCGCGTCCCGGGCTTGCCGCCACTGGCATGCCCTCTGACCGACGCGCGATGTTGGTCGACGGGCAGCCCAAGCTCTTCCTGTTCGAGCTTGCGGATCTCGTCGCGCAGCCGCCCGGCTTCCTCGAACTCGAGGTCGGCGGCGGCGGCGCGCATCTTGCCCTCAAGCTCCTCGATATAGCCGCGCAAATTATGGCCCACCATGTGCGGCCGATCGTCGATCCCGATATCGACGGTGACCTGATCCTTCGATGCGAGATGGCCGACGATGTCGGTGATGTTGCGGCGGATCGTCTCGGGGGTAATGCCGTGCTCGATGTTATAGGCTTCCTGTTTTTCCCGGCGGCGTGACGTTTCCGCCATCGCCCGCTCCATCGATCCGGTGATCGAATCCGCATAAAGAATTACGCGCCCGTCGACGTTGCGCGCGGCGCGTCCGATCGTCTGGATCAGCGAGGTTTCGGACCGTAGAAAGCCTTCCTTGTCGGCGTCGAGGATCGCGACGAGCCCGCATTCGGGGATGTCGAGCCCTTCGCGCAGCAGGTTGATGCCGACCAGCACGTCATAGACGCCGAGCCTGAGGTCGCGGATGAGCTCGATGCGCTCCAGCGTCTCGACGTCGCTATGCATATAGCGGACCTTGACCCCCGCCTCGTGGAGATATTCGGTCAGATCCTCAGCCATCCGCTTGGTCAATGTCGTGACAAGCGAGCGATACCCCTGCTTCGCGGTCGCGCGGACCTCGAAGACAAGATCGTCGACCTGGCTCTCGATCGGCCGCACCTCGACCGGCGGATCGATCAGCCCGGTGGGGCGGATCACCTGTTCGACGAAGACGCCGCCGGTCTGTTCCATCTCCCACCCACCGGGGGTCGCCGAGACGTAAACCGTCTGCGGGCGCATCACTTCCCATTCGCTGAAGCGTAGCGGGCGGTTGTCGATGCACGACGGCAGGCGGAAGCCATATTCGGCCAGGGTGATCTTCCGGCGGTGATCGCCCCGCGACATGCCGTTGATCTGGCCGATCGTCTGATGGCTCTCGTCGACGAACAGCAGCGCATTTTCAGGCAGATATTCGAACAGCGTGGGGGGCGGCTCGCCGGGCATCCGCCCGGTCAGGAAGCGCGAATAATTCTCGATGCCGGCACAGCTGCCGGTCGCCGCGATCATCTCGAGATCGAAATGGGTGCGCTGCTCTAGCCGCTGCGCCTCCAGCAGGCGCCCTTCCGCCTGAAGCTCCTTGAGCCGCTCGACAAGCTCGAAGCGGATCGCCTCGGTCGCCTGCTTCATCGTCGGGCCGGGCGTCACATAATGCGAGTTCGCAAAGACGCGGACATGGTCGAGGCTCGCGGCCTTCTTCCCGGTCAGCGGATCGAACTCGACGATTTCCTCGATTTCGTCGCCGAAAAAGGCGACCCGCCAGGCGCTGTCCTCATAATGCGAGGGGAAGATTTCGAGATTGTCGCCGCGCACCCGGAAATTGCCACGAGCAAAGCCCGCGTCGTTGCGCTTGTACTGCAGCGCCACCAGTTTGCGGATGATCTCGCGCTGGTCGACCGTCTCGCCCTTTTTCAGGTCGAAGATCATCGCCGAATAGGTTTCGACCGAGCCGATGCCGTAGAGGCATGACACCGAGGCGACGATCAGCACATCATCGCGTTCGAGGAGCGACCTGGTGGCGGAATGGCGCATCCGGTCGATCGCCTCGTTCACCGAGCTTTCCTTCTCGATATAGGTGTCCGAGCGCGGCACATAGGCCTCGGGCTGGTAATAATCGTAATAGCTGACGAAGAACTCGACGGCGTTGTCGGGAAAGAATTGCTTGAACTCGCCATAGAGCTGGGCCGCGAGGATCTTGTTGGGCGCAAGCACCAGCGCCGGACGCTGGAGCTGTTCGACCACCTTGGCCATGGTGAAGGTCTTGCCTGATCCGGTGACGCCCAGCAGCACCTGATCGCGCTCACCCGCCGCCGCCTGTGCGGCCAGTTCGGCGATCGCGGTAGGCTGATCACCCGAAGGTTCATAATCGGAAACGATCCTGAACCTCTTGCCTCCCTGGGTCTTTTCGGGACGCTGGGGCCGGTGCGGCACAAAGGGCTGATCGGATTGCAGATCTTCGAGGCTGGTGCGGATCTGGATGCTCATGGCCTTCTATGTAGGACGTCGCCCGGGCATGTTCACCTTTTATCTTCGCATGCGCCGCACGGACTTGAACCGTCAACGGCAACCGCTAAGGGTCGTTGTATCGAGGAGAATGCCCGATGACCGGAATCGCACATGCCGGCGCCCGCGATCATGCCGGCAGGAAGCTCCTCTCATTCCGTCGGGGGATCGCTTGACCAGGTTCCATATTCTTGCCGCCGCCCTGCCCCTGATGGTCGCGGCACCCGCGCTTGCCGACGGCTTCGCCGCCGGCGCCTGGCAGCACCAGACCAAGACGATCAGCGCCGAGGTGCCCGGCGTGCCGCAATGGGTCGTCAAGATGTTCGCCGGCAACAGCAGCCGCAAAAGCTGTCACAGCGCCGCGCAGGTCACGACCCGGCCCGAAGCGGTGCTGACCCAGGACGACGCCGCGGTCTGCAAGATCCGCCGTTTCTCGATGTCAGGCGGAAAGCTGATCTACGACACTTTCTGCATCAACAAGCGCTTCCCGGAAGGCCTGCTGGTCGCCTCGCAGGGCAGCTACACCGCCGACAGCTATGCGATCACGACGCTGACGAGCGGTACCAAGGAAGGTGCACCGGTCAAGATCGTGACGACGGGCACCGGACGCCGCACCGGTCCATGCAAATAAGCGCACCGATCGATCTCGACGCCTATCTGGCGCGGATCGGCATGGGACTGCCGCCCGCCGCCGATACCGCCGGTCTCGCTGCGGTCCAGCGCGCCCACCGGCTGGCGATTCCGTTCGAAAATCTCGACGTGCGGCTGGGACGCGGGATCAGCCTCGATCCCGATCACGTCTTCGAGAAGCTCGTCCACAAGCGGCGCGGCGGCTATTGTTTCGAGCAGAACCAGCTGTTCCTGCGCGCGCTGACTGCGATCGGGTTCGACGCACGCCCTCTGCTCGCCCGCGTGTGGCTGATGGCGCACGACATTCCGCCGCGGACCCATACCCTCAATCTCGTCCAAATCGACGGCGAAGCGTGGATCGCCGACGCCGGCTTCGGCGGCAGCTATTCGCCGCCGATGCGGCTGTTCGAAGGTTCGGAGGCGACGGCCCCCGACGGCGCGCAGTTCCGCCTGCTCACCAGCGAGGATCACGGCTGGCTGCTCGAGCGTCGCGGCGATCCGCTCGCCACCGACGGCCGCACGGCCGATGGCGAATGGCAGCCGCAATATAGCTTCACGCTCGACAATGTCGCGTCGATCGACCTCGAAATGTCGAATCACTGGACCTCGACCCGGCCCACGACCCGCTTCACCACCCTGTCGATCGTCAGCCTGTGCCTGCCGTCGGGCTTCGCCTCGCTGACCGACCGGCACTATAGCCGCCGCAACGGCGACCAGCATGTAGAGGCCGACATCGACAGTGCGACCGCCTATCGGCTGCGACTCAATTTCGTGTTCGGGATTGCCCTCGATGAAGTCGAGGTGATGGGGCTGGGCCTGTATTAGGGTTGGGTCTCATAGCTGCGATACGGAGCGGGGCTCGCGATGTCTCCGCCAGGGACGCTGGCGGTTTGGAACCGCTCCCCGGCGTCTTTATCTGCGGAAATGTTGGCATGGGCGATCCGCGGCTTATCGGAAAACGGTATCAAGCCCTTGAGGATCGTTGCCATGATCCTTTTGTTGATCTGGTGAGCGCGATCGGGGCGACCGAGTTTCAGCATCATTTGCTGGCGGGAAACCAGAGTCGCAAGAGACCGCCAGGAGAAGATGTTCATGACATTCGGGCAATCGATCGAGTTCTCGAAGTCCTTCACTTCCCGCCGATAGTCACCGTAATTCTCGGTCAGATAAAGATGCGCGTCGGCCGGAACAGAGAACTCCCGGTCTCCATATGGATGTTTCACTACACCAGGCGTCGTATTCCACCAGATTGAATTGCGCGTGCCGTGCATCGATCCGCCGCAATAGGGGAAATGCAGGAACAGATCCAATTTCACGGCTGGCTTATGGGGCGTCTGCGGATTTCGGACTGCGGCCTTGTAGCGGATGATGCCGCCTCGAACATGATGAAGATCGGGATTTTGGATCCGTGTCTTCCAGGATAAGCGCTGTGGCGCCATCTCGGAAATATCGGGGCTTGCCCAGAGCGCCCTGACGAAGCCTTCGCCATGCGGATCGTCGATATCGAGGCCCAGGTCGAGATCATTGTCATGCGGCAGCGGCTGCGCCAGTCGCTCCAGCCCCAGCAGCGTACCCGATATCCAGAACAGGCCGGCGCGACTGTCCCGGCCAATGCGCTCTATCGTCTGCATCCCCGCCAGCGCGTTCTCCACGTCGATGACGTCCTTGAGCATTCGGCGAGGGCGGCGCCGGAGCTTTTCAGGATACCACCATTTCAGATAATAGGCGCGCAACAGCCCGTATGATATACTGGAAAGGCTAGCCATGAGTGCGCATTCCACTAGCGTCGCCGGATAGGCTGCCCAATAAGCGAATTGCGCCGCTTTTCGAGACAACCGACCGGACCGCTCGGTTGGCTTGCGGATCATTCGCTCAAGATCGGCCGGATTGCGGGCTGCCGGGTCGAGCTTCTTGTCGATTGGCATGATCACAACAAGTGCAGAGGTTGCGCGGCCTTGCTTGGTTCGGGCTCGCAGCTTTTCAGACCTTCGCGGAGCAGGGTCGAGGAGATCAGGGGCGTCCGCTCGAGATAGGAAATCGCGCAAAGATGGCCCAGATCATCGAACTTTCCTTTCCAGTCATCGCCCATAACGAAGATGCTGGCTTCAAGCTCGACAATATCGTTCGCTTTTTGCTCCCAGCACCTCTCCGGAAAGACCTCATCAACAAAACGACAGGCCAGCAGAAGCTCCGCACGTTCTTCGTAGGACATGAACGCATGCTTGCCTTTAGCGGTGTTGAACTCATCCGTGGAGAGACCGACAACCAGACGAGTGCCGAGAGACCGCGCTCTCTGCAACAGCCGCATATGGCCGTAGTGGAAGAGATCGAACGTTCCATAGGTCAGGACAAGCACGAGGAGGCCTCCCTTTCTGGTGCGCTTGTCCATGGTCCCATCTTCATAGGCGAGATGGAATCTGCCCGCATCGCGTGAGATTGTAGCACGCATGGCGCTGTGCCACCCCTGAAAATGTGCGATACCGCACAGATTGGTTCGACGCCCATCCATGGCTGTTGCCTTCTCAAATGCCATCGGCTGTGATGAGAGACATCGACCCCGGTCTTCGCCGGGGTGGCTGTCGTTGGGCAGGCGCAACAATGCCGCCGTCCAGGCGAATATGGGGGAATGAGATTGGCCGACGCAAAAGCCCGCAACCCCGTCCGCTCGGTGATCGGCGGATCGCTCGGCAACCTTGTCGAATGGTACGACTGGTACATCTACGCCGCCTTTTCGCTCTATTTCGCGAAGAGCTTCTTTCCCAAGGGCGATGCGACCGCTCAGCTGCTCTCGACCAGCATTGTCTTCGCGATCGGCTTCCTGATGCGGCCGCTGGGGGGCTGGCTGCTCGGCCTGCTCGCCGACCGCTATGGCCGCAAGAGTGCGCTCACCTGGTCGATCACCTTGATGTGTCTCGGCTCGCTGATCATCGCCTGCGTGCCGACCTATGCCTCCATCGGTATCTGGGCGCCGCTGCTGCTGGTCTTCGCACGGATGGCGCAGGGCCTGAGCCTGGGTGGCGAGTTCGGCACGGCGGCGACCTACCTCACCGAAATCGCCCCACCCGACAAGCGCGGCTTCTGGTCGAGCTTCCAATATGTCACGCTGATCGCCGGGCAGCTGCTCGCGCTGGGCCTGCTGGTCACCTTGCAGTTCGTCTTCCTCACCGAGGCGCAGCTCGAGGACTGGGGCTGGCGGCTCGCCTTCGCGACCGGCGCGATCCTGGCGATCAGCGTCTTCTGGCTGCGACGCGGGATCGACGAGACCCCGGATTTCATCGAGGAGGCGAGCACGACGCGCCGCAAGGGCGGGCTGATGATCCTGATCCGCGAACAGCCGAAGCAGGTCGCGATGGTGTTCGGCCTGTCGATCGGCAGCAATGTCAGCTTCTACGCCTTCACCACCTACATGCAGAAATATCTGGTCGCGAGCGCGGGCTTCGCGAAGGATCAGGCCTCACTCATCTGCTCGGGCGCGCTGATCTTCTACATCATCATTCAGCCGCTGCTCGGCGCGTTATCCGATCGGATCGGCCGCAAGCCGCTGCTCTACTGGTGCTGGATCGGCGGCATCTTCGCGACGGTGCCGCTGTTCACCGCGATCGGCGCGGCAACCAGCATGGTCAGCGCCTTCCTGCTGATCTGCGTCGCCTATCTAATCATCTCGGGGTCGAGCGCGACCAGCGCCGTGGTCAAAGCCGAGCTGTTCCCGCCGCATGTCCGGGCGCTGGGCGTCGGCTTCCCTTATGCGGTCAGTCAGGCGATCTTCGGCGGCACGGCGGAATCGGTCGCGCTGTCGTTCAAGGCGGCCGGGATTGAATCGGCCTTCTTCTATTATGTCGCCGGCTGCATGGGGATCGCGCTGATCACAACCTTCTTCCTGCCCGAGACGCGCTGGCCGGGCGGCAGACCGAAGAAAAGCTGATCCGATGTGCGTGCTCGCCCTTGCCTGGCAGGCGCATCCACGCTGGCGACTGGTGGTCGCGGGTAATCGCGATGAATATCATGCCCGGCCGGCGGCTCCGCTGGCGCGCTGGAGCGACGCCGATCATTTGATCGCGGGACGCGATCTCCAGTCGGGCGGCACATGGATGGGGGTGTCGGAGCGCGGTCGCTTCGTCGTCGTTACCAATTTGCGCGGTTTTGGCATGCCCCGGGAAGGCCGCCCGTCACGCGGCGCGCTCGTCACCGACCTTCTCAACGGTGCCGACTCGGAAACGATCGCCCTCGACGCCTATAATCCGGTCAATCTGATCGCGGTGGACGGACGCGAGGCACATTTCCTCACCAACCGCCCCGCACCGCTGCGGACCGGACTGACCTCGGGCCTGTACGGTCTTTCCAACGGCACGCTCGACGAGCCCTGGCCGAAGACCTTGCAGCTCAAGTCGCACTTGCTCGACTGGCTCACCGGCGCCGCGACCGACCCCGCATTGCTGCTGCCCGGATTGCGTGAGGAAACATTGCCCGACGCGGGCGTCGATCCCGCGACGCCGTCGGACGTGCCGCAGGAGCCGGCCCACAGCCCGATCTTCATCAACAATGCCATCTATGGCACCCGGTGCAGTTCGGTCGTGGCGATCGATTGCGCAGGATCCGGACAGTTCCTGGAACGCCGGTTTTCCGCGTCCGGAGAAGCCGTTGGCGAGACCCGCCTGGATTTCCGCTGGCCCCACTGATGCTTCTGCACAGTCCTTCGCGCCAAATTGGTGCACCGCAACTTTCCAGGCATTGCGAATAAACCGAGACTTTTCAGCACCGAGTCAAATTAAGGAGCTACCATCCTAATCGACCGGATTTCGCGCTTGCGGAAGGCCAGATGATGATTAAAGGGAGTATCCTCAATATCGGAGATTCGATCAATGCGTTCTACAATTATTTGCGCAGCCATCTTGTCGGCCATTGCGATCCCTGCGGCGGTTGTCGCGCAGGCCGCGGCTCCCGCAGTAAAGACCGGCATGATGATCATCAGCGCCGACGGCAAGCGTATCGGCCGCATCTATGACCTCGACAAGGGCAGCGACGGCGCGGTCAAGTCGGTCGTCGTGATCCGCGACGCCAAGCTGATCCGCATCAGCGCCTCGACGCTGAGCCCCGCCGAAAAGGGTCTGACGACCACGCTGTCGATCGCCGACGTCGCGAAGCTGAAGTAAATCGAACCGCCGCTTTCGAGCGGCGACATCGACAGGCTGGCGCCGCGCGCCGCTTCGGCGGCGACGCGGCGCTATCTGTTTTGGCGTCCGTCAGCGGGAGCGCCCCATCGCTTCTGCGGCGTCTCAGGCAGTTGCGATGCTCACACCAGCTGGCGTCGGACGTGGACCAAGGCCCAGACAGCCGCGCCAATAACGAACGAGATCAGCGTGATCGGCGGCAGCCCGCCCGGCCAGATAGCTGGCTGGAACCAGCTCGCCACCGAAGGCAACGCCGCATGGAGCCCGGTCAGCAGGGCTACCAGCGCCAGCACCTCCAATCGGGCGGCTGTGTCCCACTGCCGGGATCGGCGGGCACCGATTTCCAGCAGTGCATAGGCGCCCGCCCCGAGCAGCATCGACCAGCCAGCCAGAAAGGTAAGCTTGCCGTCCGCGAACAGCTTGGCGAAATAGTCGGTCTTGAGCAACGCGACGGACAGCAGGACATGCGCGAGGGTCATGCCGCCCGCCCAGACCATGAACCGGCGAATCGTCCGGCCCGACCTGATCATCCGCAGCACCGACAACCCGATCAAAGCGAGACCGGCAAGCGCCAGCGCCTTGTTGACTACATAACCCGGCCAGTCGGCCCAGGGCACATGTTTGAAGACATTGTAGCGGATCGTCGCGTAGGTCAGTGCCACCCCGAGGCTTGCCATGGCTATGTAATGATCACGCCGCGCCGGATCGGACTGCGCCAGAGCCGGCTCGACTGCGCGCGGCTCCTCCAAAGCCGCGCGCGCCAGGCAATTGGTCAATTCGCTCATTTCACCACGATCCCCCCGATCTGCTTGACCCGTTCGCCCGAAACAGGCTCAGGCGCAGCCTTTGCTTCGGCGGTCGTCACCGAATGGGCGAAGACGAGATCGCCGCTATAACCATCACGGAACTCGAAGATCACCTGCGGCTCGGGATAGGCGATCCACCGCGCTTTCCCTTCCTTGTCGGGAATATTGTACGCGTTGTTGACCCGCACGACGGTATAGATGGGCCAGTCTCTGCCCGGTCCGCGCTTGGTTCGGTCGCTGTCGTTGCGGAACTGGTTGCTGCTCCACAGCATGTTCACAAGCCGATCGCCGGACTGGAACCAGCCACTGGGCGGCGAACCGCCCGCATCGCCCAGCCGGTGGGCGTTGCTCGTGTGCGGACCGGTACCGACATCATAGACCCCCGGCGCCAATCGAGCGACGAAGGATTTATGGAGATCCCCAGTCAGGAAGAAGACCGGCTTATGCAGCGATTCGGCGATTGCCAACAGTTCGGCACGCTCCTTGGGCTGCGCCGTCCAACCGTCATCCTTGCTTGCGCCGCCTGCACCCTGCCCATACCAGACGCCATTGTCGTGCGGCACGGCAAGGTTGACCGATGAGACGATGAAGGCGAAGTCGGCGTCGCTCTTGCGCAGCTCGGCCTCCAGCCATCTCTTCTGCTCGGCGCCGAGCATCGTCTTGTCGGGCTGGCCCTCACCCGCCTTCTCGTGGAGGGTGCGGTTCGACCGTGTGTCGAGCAGGAAGATGTCGGCATTGCCGACCCGGAGCTTGGTGTAGAGGTTGCTGCCAATCGAATAGCTGGCCTTTTCGCTTACCGTAAACGCCGGGCTGACCTTCACCTTGTGCGGGCCGAGGATCTTCTCGACCTTATAAACACCGGTGTTGCCGAAACCCCAGAGGACATGGAGATTCGATGTCTTCGCCAGGTCGATCTTGCTGAAGTCAGCGGACGGATCGATCAGGACGTCGCTACCCGCGACGGTCGCAGCCTGGCCGAATTGGATCGGCTGACGCCTGCCGTTATCGGGATTCGCCCAGCCGACATAATCGGTCCAGGCCGCCAGCGCGGGATCGCGATATACCGCGCGCTCGACCTCCGCCTCGCGATCGTCGCGCTGGATGTCCTTCTGGAACGGCTTGCCCCGCGCATCGAGCCGGAAGCCTATCTCGCCCGACCCCAATACGTCGTTCAATATCTCATGATCGTCGAGCGTGATCAGCAGCGGCACGTTGCGGTAGAAGTTACGAAGCCCTTCCGACCCGTCGAGGTAGATCTTATAATTCTGCCAGTTGCCGGTGATGCCTCGGGCGATCGGAACGTTCGCGGGCAGTTTGGCCACCTTGTTGTCCGCTGCCCACTGCTCGGCGGTCGTGCCGCGCCCCTCTTCATAGATCCAGTCACCATTCTGGATCTGGAAGTCGATCTTGTCCTTCAGCGTCCGGCGCATCGTCGCATAGGTCGGTGGGATGTTCGGGCGTCCTGCCTGGGCATTGCCGGTGCCGACCTCGAATGCGAAGTTGAACAGTCCCTTGGGATTCAGTTCGGGATCGACCACCGCCTCGGCCGACGGCAGCGTCCGGAAGCTGTTGATCTCCCCGTCGATGCGGGTGTCGGCGACCTTGCCTCCCTGCACCAGCGCATAATGATAGCGGGTGCCGGGCTTTAGCCCGGTCAGTTCGACCCAACCGGTAGCGTCATGCGCCCAGTCGGTCTTCACCGGCGAGGACAGCGTGCCGTCCGACAGGTTGGGCTTCTCAGAATAGAGGACGCGGAACTCTCCCGGCTGGCGCGTCCGCGCCCAGATACGGATCGAGCGAGCCTTCACATTGCCGAGCAACGGGCCGTGGGTGAAGCTGTCGAGCTTCTCCAGGGCCGGTGCGTCGGCGGGAGCGGCCGCCACGCTGCCCGGGGGCAGCGCCGTGGCGGTCAGCAGGGCGAGAATGATGGAACGGTTCACAGACATGGCTTTCCTGTCAAATAGAAGGTGGGAGGGGTTCAGAGCCGGGTGCGCAGCGTCGCGCCGAAGCTGCGCTCGTCGCCCAGATTGCCGGTGATCAGGCCGATGTTCGACGCGCCGAGCGATGAGTAGTATTTCTTGTCGAGCAGGTTGGTCGCCCAGAGCGACAGGTCAAAACGCCCATCGTCGAAGCGCGCGCCGATCCGCGCATTGACCACGCCGTAACCGGCGATCCGCGTGTAGCGCGAATTGCTGCCGCTCGTATCGTTGGTGGACCGGTGGTTATAGTCGACGCGGGTATAGACCTCGTCGCTATCGCCGATCAGGCGCACTGGGCGGATCAGGTCGAGTGCGAAATTATAGATGAATTTCGGCGCATTCGCGAGTTGGACCCCGCTCAGATCCTGGATCTGGCTGATGTTGCGCTTGTCGGGCGCTGCCTGGGCATTGATGTAATTCTTGTAGACCGCGTCGGTATAAGCGGCCGAGGCTGTCAGCCGGACATAGCGGCTGGGCGCGACCACGAGATCAGCCTCGAAGCCGCGCGACCGGACACCGGGGATGTTCGAAATATAGCGCCGCGACGAGGTGGTGTTGAGGATCTGTTCGGTGATCGCCGCCTGGTAATTCTTGACCTCGGTCCAGTAGGCGGCGGCGTTGAGCGTGACCTTCCGGTCCCAGAACTGGCTCTTCAGGCCGATCTCATACGCGTCGATCGTCTCGGACTTCACGACCGGGGAGACTCCGGCCGGCAAAGTCCCGAGACTGAGCCCGCCCGACTTGCTGCCGCGCGCATAGCTCGCATAGCCAAGCACGTCCGGCGCGATCCTGTACGCCAGGTTGATCTGCCCTGTCAGCGCGTCGTCCTTGAGGCCGGTCGTATAGCGGATCACGGGATAGAGGTCGTCGCGGAGCTTCTGCGCGGCGGCACGATCCGTGGCGCTTAATACCGCAAGATCATTGCCTGCGACGGTACGCTGGTCGAACAGCCCGGTCTTGTCCTCATGGGTGAAACGCAGGCCCCCAGTGACGCTCAGCGCGCTGGTCGCGCGCCAGGTCAGCTGGCCGAATGCGGCGTAGCTCTTTGTGCGCGGCTCGATGATCGAGTCCGACTGGAAACCGGTATAGGCATAGTTGGCGAGCGCGCGATTGGCGTTGGGATTGTTCCAGATCGCATAGTCCTGACCCAGCGCATATTGTCCGAGGCCGTGGATCACCTGCCAGAAATAATAGGCGCCAATCACATAATCGAGACGGTTCTCGCCTTGCGATGCCAGCCGGAATTCCTGGCTGAACTGCCTTTGCCGGTTGGACGTGCCGCCACGTATGTTGATCGTCAGCCGACTATTGTCCTGATCGTTGAGCGGGTACCAGTCCCACCAGCGATAGGCGGTGATGGCGGTCAGCCCGACCTTGCCGAAATCCCAGTCAAGCTTGGCCGAAACGCCATAACCCTCCATGTTAGCCTGGACGGGAGCATTGAAGTCGACCCGCCGTGCGAACGGATCGTTGACGTCGTAAGGCAGGACATAGCCCGCCCGCGCAGCGCGATCGAGAAAGTTGTTGGTGAGCGGCGCGCCGTTGTCGAAGGTCCGGAAGACCCCCACGATGCTCGCCACGCGCGAATAGCTGGTCTGCTTCGAATAATCGCCAATGATCCGGATCGATACCGCATCGGCCGGCTCGATCAGCAATTGGCCGCGCACCGAGAAATTGTCGTAGTCATTGACCTTGCGGCCATTGAACACGTTGAGCAGCGAGCCGTCCTTGTGGGTATCGGAGACGGTCAGGCGATAGGCGAGCTTGTCCGCAATCAACGGACCGGTGAGCGAACCGCGCACCTGGTGGTAGCCAAGCTCACCCAACGTCGCCTCACCACGGAATTCGGTAGTAAATTGCGGCGCGCGGGTGGCGACGCTGATCGCGCCGGCCGTGGTGTTCTTGCCGAACAGCGTTCCCTGCGGGCCGCGCAGCACCTCGACCCGCTCAAGGTCGATCAGGTCGAACTGGGAAGCACCGATCCGCCCATAATAGACATCGTCTACATAGAAGCCGACGCCGATCTCAAGCCCGTCATTCTGATCCGAATTCGAACCCAGCCCGCGGATATTGGCGAAGGTGTTACGGGCATTGTTGTTGCGGATAACCAGGCTTGGCGTGAGATCGGCAATCTGCACCAGGGTAACCGCGCCGGCACGCTCGACCGTGTCGCCGCCAACCGCCGTCAGCGCGATCGGCACGTCCTGAGCGCGCTCCTCGCGGCGGCGGGCGGTGACGATGATGTCGGGATCGCCCGCTTCGGAAAGCCCTGCCTCATCGGCCACAGGTGCGACTATCTGCGTCCAGCCGGGGCCTGCCAGGCAGAGTGCGCTGAGGCTGATGCCAGCCGTCAGCAGGCGTCGACCAGCAGTGGAAGTCGAAAAATAAACCAAGATGTATTCCTTTGGATCGTGGCGGCGTTCGGGCCGCACGGCATCCCCCCGGCGCACGCCACCGCGCGCCGGCTCTGCCTGCGAAAATCAAGTGACCGCCCTCGCCGCCCCGCTGTTCGGGATGCGGACGCACAGGGTCGTGCCGTTCAGCCGCGAACGCGCGGCATCATCGACAGGGTCGGCCGGTTAGATAGTGGGAAAGGTCAGATGGTCCGTCGCATGGGCTGTTCCCTTTCGGCAAACACGGCGGCCCCCTTGGCGACGCGACGTGCGCTTGAACGGTTGATCGGTGCAGCGCGATTCTGGGAATCGTACCGCCATTCGGCCCACTCAAAGCGAAGGGTCAGCCCACCTCTTTCGCCTTGATGAAGACTACTTATTTGGTAGAGTTATATCGGCCAACCAAGCTTTGCTGCGGAACAACAAAGAATAGCTTGAGCAAGGGCCGCGGTTGCCGCGTCTGCCGGTGAAGGCTAGGGCGGGCCCGCATGCGCCCCGCAATCGTAATTTTCCCGCCCGGCTGGCGGTCCGAACCGACGACGCGCCGCACGATCAGCATCGCGCTGGTCATCGTCGTTCACCTGCTGGCGGTCCTCCTCGCCTGGCTGATGTCGCCGCCGATTGGGCTGCGAAAGGCCGAGCCCGAGGTGCAGAGCTTCCCGTTGCTGAACGTCTTCGACAAGCTGATCGCGCCGAAGCCGACCCCGCGTAGCGAGGACAAGCGCCAGCGCAAGGCGGAGGCGGTGACGCCCAGGGCGCCCGAAGCCCCGGTCGATCCACCAGCTTCTCCGCTGAAGATGATGATCGTCAGCAGCGACGTGTTCGCCGCGAGCGATATCGGCAGGATCACCGCGCAGTCCGCCACTGCGGCACCCGGCGGTCCGAACGGCGACGACAGCGAGGGTGCCGGCGAAGGACCCGGTGGCGCCCCGCTCTACAACGCCCAATGGTATCGCGAGCCGACCGATGCCGAGATGGCCTATTATCTGCCCAAGGGCATGCCGCGTGCCGGCTGGGGCATGATCATCTGCAAGACGATCCCCGATTACCGGGTCGAGGATTGCCGCGAACTGGGCGAGGCGCCGCTGGGCTCCGGCTTCGCGCGATCGATCCGCCAGGCGGCGTGGCAATTCCGGGTACGTCCGCCGCGAATGGGCGGAAAGCCGCTGATCGGCGCCTGGGTGCGCATCCGCTACGAGATGACGGTCGGATTTACGAAATAACGCCCCTCATCCCGGCGCTCGCCGGGATGAGGGGCTATCTTCACGCGTTTTCGAGCAGCTTCTCGCGCGCGATCTTCTCGCGCCACACCAGCGGCGCGGTGTGGTGGACGCTCTCGCCGGTCGCGTCGACCGCGACCGTCACCGGCATGTCCTGCACGTCGAACTCGTAGATCGCCTCCATGCCGAGATCGTGGAAGCCGACGACCTTCGCGCCCTTGATCGCGCGCGCGACCAGATAGGCGGCACCGCCCACCGCCATCAGATAGGCGGCCTTGTGCTGCTTGATCGACTCGATCGCGGCGGGTCCGCGCTCCGCCTTGCCGACCATCGCGATCAGCCCGGTCTTCTCGAGCATCATGTCGGTGAACTTGTCCATCCGCGTCGCGGTGGTCGGGCCCGCCGGGCCGACGACCTCATCACGCACCGGATCGACCGGGCCGACATAATAGATCACCCGGCCCCTGAAATCGACGGGCAGTTCCTCGCCCTTGGCGAGCATGTCCTGGATCCGCTTGTGCGCGGCATCGCGGCCGGTGAGCATCTTGCCGTTGAGCAGCAGGCGATCGCCCGGCTTCCAGCTCGCCACGACTTCGGGGGTGAGCGCGTTGAGATCGACCCGGATCGACTCCTTTGACGGGGCCCATTCGACCTTGGGCCATTCGTCGAGGTTCGGCGGATCGAGAAAGGCCGGGCCCGAGCCGTCGAGATGGAAATGCGCGTGGCGGGTCGCCGCGCAGTTCGGGATCATCGCGATCGGCTTCGATGCGGCATGGGTCGGATAGTCGAGGATCTTGACGTCGAGGATCGTGGAGAGGCCACCCAACCCCTGCGCGCCGATCCCCAGCGCGTTGACCTTGTCGTAAATTTCGATGCGCAGCCGCTCGATGTCGGTCTGCGGGCCGCGCTGCTTGAGCGCCGCCATGTCGATATCGCCCATCAGCGATTCCTTGGCGAGGGTCACGGCCTTTTCCGCGGTGCCGCCGATGCCGATGCCGAGCATCCCCGGCGGGCACCAGCCGGCGCCCATTTTGGGGACCATTTCGAGCACCCAGTCGACGATCGACTCACTCGGATTGAGCATTGCGAACTTCGACTTGTTCTCCGATCCGCCGCCCTTGGCCGCAACCGCGACCTCGACATGGTGGCCGGGGACCATTTCGACATTCACCACCGACGGCGTGTTGTCCTTGGTGTTGACCCGGCTGAAGGCGGGGTCCTTCAGGATCGAGGCGCGCAGCCGGTTCTCGGGATGAAGATAGGCGCGGCGAACGCCCTCATCGACGACCTCCTGCAGGCCCTTCTCGGATTCCAGCATGCATTGCTGGCCCCATTTGATGAAGACGGTGACGATCCCGGTGTCCTGGCAGATCGGACGGTGCCCTTCGGCGCACATCCGGCTGTTGGTCAGGATCTGCGCGATGGCATCCTTGGCGGCCGGCCCCTGCTCCGCCTCATAGGCGACGCCGAGCGCCTTGATGTAATCCATCGGGTGATAATAGCTGATATATTGGAGCGCGTCGGCGACGCTCTCGATCAGATCGGCTTCCTTGATGATGACGGTCATGGCCCCGGCTCCGATTGCTGCCCTGCAATAGACTGTCCCATAGACCTGAAACCCAGCGGCGGTCAGCCATAAAATGCGGCCAGCCGACGGTGGAAATAGTAACAAATGTTGCTATATGATGGGGATGCTGAAGACCGATCAGACGATCGCCCCCGCCCCTCCGCCCGGCGCGGCGGCCGACTGGACCATCCCGCAGGCCTGGTGCGATTATAGCGCGACCGAGCATGCGACCTGGGACAGGCTGTTCGCGCGCCAGTCGGCGATGCTACCGGGCCGGGTGGCCCCGGCGTTCCTCGAAGGGATCGAGCTGGCGGGGCTGTCGAAACCGGGGATCCCCGATTTCGAGGAACTGTCGGCGCGGCTGATGGAGGCAACCGGCTGGCAGGTGCTCGCCGTGCCCGGACTGGTGCCCGAGGAAATCTTCTTCGATCATCTCGCCAACCGACGCTTCGTCGCGGGCAACTTCATCCGCCGACCCGATCAGCTCGACTATCTGCAGGAGCCGGACGTCTTTCACGACCTGTTCGGCCATGTGCCGCTACTCGCCCATCCCGCTTTTGCCGACTATATGCAGGCTTACGGCCAGGGCGGCCTGCGCGCGATGGAGAAGGGCGCGATCGACCGGCTGGCGCGGCTCTAGTGGCATACGGTGGAGTTCGGGCTGATCCGCGACGGCGACCAGCTCAAACTCTACGGCGCAGGGATTGTGTCCTCCTATGGCGAGTCGATCTTCGCGCTCGATGATCCCTCGCCCAACCGGATCGGTTTCGACCTGC
This sequence comes from uncultured Sphingomonas sp., assembly GCA_947085315.1. GTDB lineage: Bacteria > Pseudomonadota > Alphaproteobacteria > Sphingomonadales > Sphingomonadaceae > Rhizorhabdus. The sequence continues at coordinate 199,809 of CAMTVW010000003.1, forward strand.
GGCGGGTGATGCGAACCCGCTACCGGATCGACGACTATCAGCCCAATTATTTCGTGATCGACAGCTTCGACGACCTGCTTCGCCAGACGATCGAAACCGACTTCGCGCCGCTCTACCGCGAGATCGCGGAGCAGCCCGACTATGAGCCGGGCGAGATCGCCCCAGGCGACAGGATACTCAGCCGGGGCACGCAGGCCTATGCGCGGGAGAAAGCGGACTCCGCCTGATTGTCCTGATCGCAGCATCGCGCCAAGGCAAAAAATAGCCGGACCGATCGCGATCGATCGGCCCGGCCTTTTTGTCAGAGGATGTCAGGCGGCGAGAGCGAAGCCGCGCGCAGCCTCGTCATTCTGCGCCACCGGAGCGGATGGCTCGACGGTTGCCTGGACGGCAGCGCGCCGCGCCGGGAACAGCAGCCGTGAAGCGAGCACGAGCACGCCGAGGCCGACATAGGCGGACAGGATCGCGACCGGGGCGAACAGCAACGCGACCGACAGCGCGAGCCGCAGCCAGTTCGCATTGAAACCGAAATCCTGGCCGAGCGCCTCGCACACCCCAAGGATCGTGTCGTGCCGCCAGAAAGTCTTGCTCTGAATATCCTGCATCGTCTTAGTCCCTATGCGCGCGAGCCCATGCCCGCGTCCATGCCGTCACTCAGCCAACACCCCAGCACGAACCGTGCCAGAAGCTATTTTTGTTCTTTCCTAATGACTTATTATTAGCGGTGCGTTTCCCGCCCCATCAGGGCCCATGGCTAACACGCCAATAGTTAGGAAATCATGCCGAGCTTTCAAGCGACCTCATATTTATTGTGCGTCGCAGCAGATTACAAGGCCCGCCGGCCGCAATCCTCTTCTGGCGATCATCCTGTCTGACGGAACCCGAAGGCTCAGGCCTTGGCGGCGACGCCCCTTTGGGCGATCGCGGCGACGGCGTGACGCGCCGACAGGATGGCCCCCTCCTGCCAGCCCGAATGGGTCAGCCAGTCGGCGGCGAAATAGAAGGGACCATCGGCCTTGTTCATAATGTCGTAGAGCGGGTCGTCAGGCGTGAAATAGGCCTTGTTCCCCAGATTATAGGGTATCTTGCCCCAATTGATCACCACCGGCTTGCCAAGCTCCTTGCCGCGCCCCGGATAAAGCCCGTCAATCTCGCGCTGGGCATAGAGCGCCTGCTGGTCGAACGACCGCGACGTCACCGCTTCGCCGCCCATATAGATATAATAGACGGTGATTCCCTTCGGCTTGTGGAAGCCGCCGCTCGGATGCCAGATCTGCGCGCCCGGGTCCTTGGTGAACGAGATGCCCCCGTACACCTGATAATCCTGCTCCCAGAAGCGGCGGGATTCGAAGCCGATCTTCAGAGCATTGCCGTAATAGACCTGACCGATCTTCGTCCGGATCGGGTCGGAGAAGTCTGACGGGATGTTGTCGAGAACCGGCAGCGGGATAGTGCAGATGCAATAGTCGGCGCTAATCTCATGCGTCTGGCCGGTGTTGCGATCGATATAGACGATCCGCGCGCCGCTCGCGGTCCGTCGGATCTCCTTCACCTCGCTCATCATCCTGAACACCGACGCGCCGATCTTTTTCGCCATCGCCTTCGGGATCGCGTCCATCCCGCCAACCGGCTGGAGCATCGTTGCCTGATCGTCGATCAGATCCTCGAACACGACATTATTCCACATATCGATGTCGAGCAGGGTATTCATGTCGAGCGGGTCGATCGGAACGCCCTTCTCCCCCGCCGCGCCCGGCACCGTCTTGTAACCCGATCGCTTCGATCCCTTGTAGAACATGTCGGGCGACAGATCGCCATATTGGCGCAGAAAGGCCAGCATCCGCTCCTTGTCGGCCGGGGTCATCTCGGCATCGAGCGCGCCCTGATTCACCGCCTTGGCAAGAAGTTCGGAAACCCGCCCGCGCGTGTCATTGATCGCGCGGCGATACTGGACCGGGTTGCCGCCATTTGCACTGGCATTGCGGATAAAGGCCGAACGGCTGACATTGACCTCGACCTCCATCTCGATGCCAAGCTCACGGCAATAGCCGAGCAGCGCCTGATGATGGCTTGGGATGCGTGCCGGGCCAGTGTTGAAATATTGCCCGTCTTCGTAGCTGACCTTCTGCACCGAGCCATCGGTGGACTCGACCTTGTCACCGTTCCGCACGGTCCAGTTGTGCCCGCCGACGCGGTCGCGCGCCTCGAGAATCGTCACCTCGTAACCGGCCTTGAGCAATTCATCGGCTGCGGCGAGGCCGGCGATTCCGGCGCCGAGGATCACCACTTTTACGCCCTTGCCCGAGCCGGAGGGCAGGTCAAGCGGCGCGGTGCTGGCATAGGCCGGCAACAGCCCCATGCCCTGCATCGTCACATAAGCGGCGCCATAGCCGCCGGCCCGCGCTACCGCGTGAAGAAAGTCCCGCCGCGTCGTTGCCATCTCACTACCCTCGCCAGCTTTCGATGGCGATAGGACCGCCCGTGGCGGTAGCTCGTACGCTGAATGGCGTATTGCCCGTGCGGGTGCGCTGCCGCTTCAAGGGCTTATGATGAAGAAGATCGGTCTCGCGATGCTCACCGCCCTGATTGCCGCACCGGCCAGTGCGGAGGACGCCAACTTCGCCGCAGTCCGCCAGATCATCGTAGCGCGCTGTGGGTTCTGCCATAGCGCGATTCTGCATGACGACGGGCAAAACGGCGGATCGCAGCCGGCCAAAGGGGTAAAGTTCGATACCCTGGCAGATTACCGGAAGTTCGCTCCGCTGATACTGGCGTCGTCGGTCAAATCGTCGCGCATGCCGCCCGGCAACGCCACCCACATGTCCGGCGACGAGCGCATGACACTGGGCAAATGGGTCGAAAGCGGCGCGGCCATCCCCGGACCCGTTCTCGCCTCCCCTTCAAGCGATGGGTCCGCGGTGGGGTCTATCCGCCGGGTTGGTCGGTGAGGTCAGGCCCGACCTATTCGCCGGCGATCGCAGCAGTAAACACCGCCAGCTGCGCCGCGAAAGCCCGCTGATAGGCAGGTCGCGCCTCGCCGCGCCCCACATAAGCAGCGAGCTTCGGATAGCCTTCAAGCATCGTCGACCCGCCGAGCCTGAGCAGCACCGACACCATCAGCAGGTCGCCTGCGCTGAAATCGCCGTCGAGCCAATCGGCGTCGCCGAGCCGCGCGGAGAGTTCGCCCAGCCGGACGCGAATGCCCGCTTCGACGGCCTCCAGGCGCCGCGTATACCAGCTCTCGTCGCGTTCGAGGAGGATGACGGAGGTGCGGTCGATGATCGGCGGCTCGACCGTGTTGAGCGCCGCGAACATCCAGCTGATCGCCCGCGCCCGGGCGGAGGGGTCTTCGGGCAGCAGCCCCGGATGCCGCTCGGCTATATGGAAAACGATCGCCCCGGATTCGAACAGGACGAGATCGCCCGCCTCATAGCTCGGAATCTGCCCGAAAGGCTGGAGCGCCAGATGCGCCGGCTGCTTCATCGCCTCGAAAGAGACGAGTCGGACATCATAAGCCTGCCCCACCTCCTCGAACGCCCAGCGCACCCGCATGTCGCGCGCAAGACCCCGGCCGCGATCAGGCGACTTTTCAAAGGCGGTGATGGTGGGGGTCATAGAAAATCTCCCGACAATCGGCGCGCTACCCGCTAGCCTTTCGCCGCGGTCCGCCGCCGTAGATCCTCGACGCAACGCAGCGCCGTCTTCCCGTCCCACATATCCGGCCGCTTGCGATCCTGCTTTGGTTCCGCCATGGCCGCCAGCAGCCGCTCCAGCAGGTTCTGCGCATTCACCAGCTGCGCGGTGCCCTCGCTGATCGTGATCGGTCGCTCGGTATTTTCGCGCAGTGTCAGGCACGGGATGCCGAGATAGGTGGTCTCCTCCTGGATGCCGCCCGAATCGGTGATCACCGCCGCTGCGCCCGCGACCAGGCTCATGAAGCGGACATAGGCGGCGGGGCCGACCAAGGTCACGCCCGCCGCTTCCAGCCTGGCCGCGCCGGCATCGCCGAGCCGCTGACGGGTACGCGGGTGGACCGGGAAGATCAGTGGAAGATGCGCCTGCACCGCCACCAGCGCATCGACCAGACGGTCGAGCTGTTCGGGCACGTCGACATTCGAGGGACGATGGAGCGTCACCACGCCATAGCCACCAGCCGTGTAGCCCAGTTCGCCAGGATAGTCGGCGGCCATGATCGCGGGGCGGACCAGTTCATAGCTGTCCATCATGATATTGCCGACGCGGGTGATGCGTTCGACGGGGATTCCTTCGGCGATCAGATTGGCGTCGGCATCGGGCGACGGGGTCCACAGCACGTCGGCCAGCACATCGGTGACGAGGCGGTTCAGTTCCTCGGGCATGTCGCGGTCCCGGCTGCGCAGGCCGGCTTCGAGATGGACGATCGGAATGCGCAGCTTGCCCGCCGCCATCGAGGCGGCTGCGGTCGAATTGACGTCGCCGACCACGATCAGCCAGTCGGGCCGCTCCTCCATCGCCAGCTTTTCATAGGCGATCATCACCCTGCCCGTCTGTTCGGCATGGGTGCCCGAACCGATGCCGAGATGATGATCGGGCGCGGGGAGCCCCAGATCGGTGAAGATGTCGTCGGACATCGCCGCATCATAATGCTGGCCGGTGTGGACGATGCTAGGCTGGAAATCGTCGGTCGCGGTCAGCGCGTGCCAGAGCGGCGCCACCTTCATGAAATTGGGCCGCGCGGCGGCGATCAGATGAACCAGGGCGGGCTTGGGCATGTCGGCGGCGCTCAATGATGGTGATGATGGTCGTCGTGATCGTGGCCGTGATCCTGGCCCGCAGACTGGGTACAGTCATCCTGCTCGTCCGCACAACGGCCGCGTTCGATCTGAAAGGTCGAATGGCCGATCCCGAAGGTTTTGCGGATCAGCGCGGTGGCATCCGCCAGGAAAGCATCATCCTCGATCCCGTTCGGCATCACCAGATGCGCGGTCAGCGCGACCTCGGTGGTGCTGGTCGGCCAGATGTGGACATGATGGACCGCCGTCACCCCCGGCAGCGCGGCGAGCTGTGCCGTCACCTCGCCGCTGTCGATTCCACCCGGCACGCCGTTCAGCGACATGGCGAGCGAATCGCGGAACAGTCCCCAGGTACCCGCGACGATCACCGCGACGATGATCAGGCTGATCGTCGGGTCGATCCACAGGAAGCCGGTCCGCAAGACCAGGAATCCGGCGACCACCACCCCGGCCGAGACGGCTGCGTCGGCAGCCATGTGGAGGAAGGCGCCGCCGATGTTGATGTCATGCTTGCGGCCCCGCACGAATAGCAGGGCGGTGCCCAGGTTGATCGCGATCCCGATCGCGGCGACGACCATCATCGTGTCGCTTTCGATCGGCGCGGGGCGGAGGAAGCGCTGGATCGCGCCGAGCGTGATCGCCCCGCAGGCGATCAGCAGCAGCACCGCGTTGAACAGCGCCGCGAGGATCGAGGAGCCGCGCAGGCCATAGGTGTAGCGCGCGCTGGCGGGCCGTTTCGAGAGGGTGAACGCCGCCCAGGCCATCAACAGGCCCAGCACGTCGGACAGATTATGGCCCGCATCGGCGAGCAGAGCGATCGATCCCGAGGCGAGCCCGGCCAGCCCCTCGACCACTACAAAGGCCAGGTTGAGCGACACCCCGATCGCGAAGGCGCGGCCATATTCGACCGGGCCATGCGCATGGCCATGTTCGGAATGGTGTTTATGCATCGACCCCAGCCAAGCCATAGCCCTTCGCCAAAGGCAAGCCGCCTGCACCGATTCGCACCCTGGCGGCGCCGAAACCATCGCCGCTATCTTCTCAATCTATCGAGGAATTCGCCCATTTTCCGGCCCATTCGCGCCATGCCGGCGACAGGGCGAATATCGCGACTTTACATGGGGGTCAGTCGCCCATATATCCGCGCCTCCGCTGCCCCATGGGACTTCCACCGCAAGGCAGCTTTCTTGCCCACGACACACCGGAGGTCCCTTGAGTTGCACAAGCATCATAGCGCGCTGGGGCTAGCTACGGCCCTTCGACCGGTTCAACCGGTCACGCTTCTTCGCCCGCACGCCGCCGCGCGCGCCGCCCGTTTCTTCGTGGAGAAGTTTCAGGGTCGCTCGATGTATGCCGTGAAGGCGAATCCGTCGCCCGACCTGATCCAGATTCTCTGGGACAACGGCATCACGCATTATGACGTGGCGTCGATCGCGGAAGTGCGTCTCGTTGCCGGTATCCTTCCGCGGGCGACCCTGTGCTTCATGCACCCGGTCAAGGCCGAGGAAGCAATCGCGGAAGCCTATTCGGTACATGGCGTGCGCACCTTCTCACTCGATTCGATCGAGGAGCTGGAGAAGATCGTCCGCGCCACCGGTGGTGCGACCGACCTGACCCTTTGCGTCCGGCTTCGCGTTTCGTCGGAACTGTCGAAGCTCAGCCTTGCCTCCAAGTTCGGCGTCGAGCTGAAGGAAGCCAAGGAACTGCTGATGCGCACCCGCCAGGTCGCGGACGCCCTCGGCATCTGCTTCCATGTCGGCAGCCAGGCGATGAGCCCGTCGGCCTATGTCCAGGCGATGGCGCGGGTCCGCGCGGCGATCGTCTCGGCCTCGGTCACCGTCGACGTGATCGACGTTGGCGGCGGTTTCCCGTCGGTCTATCCGGGCATGGAACCGCCCGAGCTCGAAGGCTATTTCCGCGCGATCCATCAGGCCTTCGAAAGCCTGCCGGTCAGCTATTCGTCCGAACTGTGGTGCGAACCCGGCCGGGCGCTCTGCGCCGAATATGCCAGCCTGCTGGTCCGGGTCGAGCGGCGCCGCGGCGACGAACTCTACATCAATGACGGCGCCTATGGCGCGCTGTTCGATGCGGCGCACATCGGCTGGCGCTTCCCGGTAAAGCTGCTCCGCGAAGAAGAGTCGCGGGCCCGCGACCTGCCGTTCAGCTTTTATGGCCCGACCTGCGACGACATGGACCGCATGGCCGGTCCGTTCATGCTGCCCGCCGATATCGCCGCCGGCGACTATATCGAGATCGGCATGCTCGGCGCCTATGGCTGCGCGATGCGCACCGGCTTCAACGGCTTCACCGCCGGTGAGCGGGTGATCATGGACGATGAGCCGATGGCGAGCCTCTACATCGCCGACGATGCCGGCGAAGACGTGGCGCGCGAAGCGGTTTCGTCGAACGTCATCAAGCTGTAAGGGCTGCCCTACTAACCCACCGTCATGCCAGCGAAGGCTGGCATCTCAGGAGGCTTGGGCACGTTCCCCCTCCCGAGATCCCAGCCTGCGCTGGGATGACGGATTCTATTCGAGGTGAGAACATGACCGAAGCCATCAACGACACGCGCAAGGCCGAGCTGCTTTCGACTGTTGTCGAGCATATCGACATCACCAGCTTCGACGCGCGGCCGATCATCGACGCGATGGGCAAAATGAGCTTCACCAGCCGCGACCTCGCCCGCGCGACCGGCATCTACAACCAGATGCTCGAGGATCCCGACTGCACGATCTTCCTGGTCATCGCCGGCTCGACCTCGGCGGGCGGCTGCATGGACGCCTATGCCGAGCTGGTGCGCTCGGGCATGGTCGACGCGATCGTCGCGACCGGCGCCTCGATCGTCGACATGGATTTCTTCGAAGGCCTCGGCCACAAACATTATCAGGCACTTGAAGTGCCCGACGATGACACGTTGCGCTCACTGCTGATCGACCGGATCTACGATACCTATATCGACGAGGAGCAGCTGCAGGACTGCGACTTCACGATCAACAAAATCGCCAATGGCCTCGAGCCGCGCCCCTATTCGAGCCGCGCCTTCATCCGCGAGATGGGCAAATATCTGGTCGAGCACGGCAAGAAGGAGAACAGCCTCGTCAAGCTCGCTTATGAGCATGACGTGCCGATCTTCTGCCCGGCCTTCGTCGACAGCTCGGCCGGCTTCGGCCTCGTCAAGCATCAGGTCGACTGCATGAAGGCGGGCCGGCCCTATATGGTGCTCGACGCGATCGCCGACTTCCGCGAACTGACCGACATCAAGATCAAGGCGGGCACCAGCGGCCTGCTGATGATCGGCGGCGGCGTACCGAAGAACTTCATCCAGGATACCGTCGTCTGCGCCGAAATCCTCGGCCATCACGATGTCGAGGTGCACAAATATGCGGTACAGATCACCGTTGCCGATGTCCGCGACGGCGCCTGTTCGTCATCGACGCTGCAGGAGGCCGCAAGCTGGGGCAAGGTCAACACCGGGATCGAACAGATGGTGTTCGCCGAAGCCGGATCGGTGATCCCGCTGCTGGCGTCGGACGCCTATCATCGCGGTCATTGGAAGGGCCGTGCAAAGCGCGCCTGGGGCAAGATTTTCGACTGACGAAGCTATCGGGGTCCCGCCCCTAGCAACTGCCCGGCGAGGGACGTCCGAGCGGCCTCTCTCGACCGCGGCTTTCGCGCGACAGCATCTGCATCAGCGCCGCCAGGTCGGCGGTCTGCAGCTCCCGGCCCAGCGCATCGCTCTTATCCAGGATGCGCGATATATGGCCGTCCATATAGCTGGCGTTGCCCCAATAGGCGAGGCTCCAGTCCGGAAAATGATAGCAGTCGACCGGCCGCTTTTCGATCACGGTGACCCGATCATGCCGCCAGTCACGCGTTATGCTTTCCATCAGCGCGGCGATCGCAGCATCGGGCCCTTCGAGAATCTGGGCGAAATGCCGTTCGGTGAAGATCAGCGCGCCGCGCACCCTAAGTCCGGCATTTCGTTCGGTGGAGCCCGTCACGATCCGGTCGACCTCTCCCGCCTGGGCGGGTAGGTCGAGGCGACTGCGGCTGACATATATGAGTGACAGCAACATTCCCTCCTTATCGCACGTCGCGGGCGTTCACGCACCCAGCAAAGATACGGATTTCACTAGGTATTTTGCCTATGGTCTCGACTCTGATCGCACCATGTTGGTAAATTACGCGCGGGCGGCTTATGACATCCGGACTGGTACGGAGCCGTAACGGAAAGCGGGGAGGCGGATATGCACACACCGATATTGGGGGCCGTCATGGCGCTCATATTGTGGACGTTCGTAATGTGGATCTGGCTCTACGCGACACGGCTGCCTGCGGTCATCAAGGGCCGAATCGTCTATGATCCACAGCGTCCCCCAAGCGAGTTCATGGACCAGATCCCGGCGCGGGTGCGGTGGAAGGCGGACAATTACAACCACCTCCACGAACAGCCGACGATCTTCTACGCGGTCGCGATCACGCTCGCGCTGCTCGGTGCCGGCGGCGGGCTGAACGCGACGCTCGCCTGGGTCTATGTCGGTCTGCGGATCCTCCACAGCCTGATCCAGGCGTTAGTCAACAAGGTCGAACTGCGCTTTCTGATGTTCGTGCTCGCCTCGATCATATTGTTCATCCTCGCGGTGAACGCAGCGCTGATCGTGTTCGGGGGGCCCAGCGCCTAAAAGCGATAGCCTGCCGACAGCTGCAGCATCGGGCGATAACCCCTGCCCTCGTCACGCGGCCCCTGCATCAACTCGACCGGCGTGACGAGCAAGCTGCCATGCGGACCAACCCGGCCCCGGCCGATCATGCCTATATCGGCGGCGATGGTGAGGCCGTTGCCAACCACATCGGCAAAGCCCACCGCGACCAGCGGTGCATATTGCGCGGTGCCGACCGCCGACGCGGGATCGCTGCCGCGCAGCAATCGCCGATTGTCATCCTCGCGAACCCCGAACGACAGGCGGAAGGCGTCACCGAACGGATGGACCGCGCCGGTCAGCGCCCGCATGCGTGATTTTGGTAGTGGCGACCGGCCGGCGGCGCGGATGTCATCGGCCGGTTCGGATCGGACAAAGGCGACATAGCGGCGGATCGTCAGCCAGCGATAGGGATGATAGCTCACCTCCACGGCAGGTTCGAGACCACGCAGGCTGAGCGTGAGACGGGCTGGCGCGACGGACGAAGCTTCCGCCCCGCTCGCCGCCACCAGACAGGCCAAACCCAGGATCACACGACCTGACGCCATGACGCACCACCACAAAAAACCGACGATCCGCATCCTGCGGCAACAGCCGATAAGATATGGTTAATGTGGCTTTACGACCTTGGTCCAACCCTGCTCTGTCATCCCAGCGAAAGCTGGGATCTCACTTCACTTCTTCGAGCCGCGAGACGGCAGGGAGCTTCCCGCTTTCGCTGGAAAGACGTGGGTGAATTACCGGACGAATGCCGCCACCAGTTCTACATGGGTCGACCAGCGGAATTGTCCCACCGGCGTGATCCGCTCGATCCGCCAGCCACCCTCGATCAGTGCACGCGCATCGCGGCCAAAGGTCGATGGGTTGCACGACACATAGGCGATGCGGCCGAGCCTGGTGGTTGCAGCGAGCGCGATGACCTGTTCGCGGGCGCCCGCGCGGGGCGGATCGAGCACCACCGCGTCGAAGCGATCGAGTTCGCTGGCGTCGAGCGGGCGACGGAACAGGTCGCGATGGTCGACCGCGATCGGCCGTTGCGTGCGGTCGGCGGCGGCCTTGAGCCCCAGCACCGCATCGCGCGCACCTTCGGCCGCATAGACGCGCCGGCCCGTCGACAAAGGTAGCGCGAAGGTACCAAGCCCCGCGAACAGATCCGCGACCAGCCCGGCATCGCCGACGATCGCGGCAACCTCGTCGGCAAGCGCCGCCTCGCCATCCGCGGTCGCCTGGAGGAAACCTCCTGACGGGAACGGCACCGACACCCCGCCCAGCGTGACGGTCACCGGTTCGGGCTCCCAGCGGGGCTGCGCACCATAGCCGTCGTCGACCGAAAGGCGCGCCAGACCGTGCAGCATGGCAAAGTCGTTGAGCGCTTCGATCGCCGCCAGTCCTTCCACTTCGACCTTCTCGATCAACAGGTCGATACCCTGATCGACCAGCGTCATCTGCACTCCGGCCGCACGGCGATCGCGCAACATAGGGTGCAGCAATTTACGCAAGGGGCCGATCAGCGCGAACAATGCTGGATGCAGCACCGCGCACATCTTCAGATCGACGATGTGATGGGTCTGCTCCTCGTTGAAGCCGAGCAACATCTTCTTGCCCTGCCGCTCGGCGCGCAGCGACGTGCGGCGGCGCGTTCCGGGCGCAGACAGGATCGCGGGGGCGAGCGGGGGTGGATCGATCCTCTGCTGCGCCAGCGCGCTGGTGATCCGCTGGCCAAGAAACTCGGCATATGATGCGTCGTCGATATGCTGCAGCTGGCAGCCGCCGCATTTCGGAAAATGGCGACATGGCGGGTCGACATGATGCGGTCCGTGCGTCAGCGTTCCGTCAATCGCGAGCAGGTCGCCGGGCGCCGACAGCGGCGAATGACGGCCATCCTCGGTGATCCCTTCGCCGCGCGCCGCGATGCGGATGATGGGAACAAGATCGCTCACAGGCACTCCGCAGACGCCGCAGACAGATGCGCGACAAGATCATCGGCGATCAGCGCCGGTCCCGCCAGCTCGGCGGCGCGGCCGTGCAGCCAGACCCCGGCGCACGCCGCTTCGAACGGGTCCAGCCCGCGTGCGCACAGCGCGGCGATGATGCCGGCCAGCACGTCGCCGGTGCCCGCGCTCGCCAGCCAGGCCGGGGCCGGCGCCGCAATCGCGGCCCGCCCGCCGGGGGACGCAACGACAGTGTCGGCGCCTTTCAGCACCACCACCGATCGCGCGGCCTTTGCGGCGGCGCGCGCGCGGTCGATCTTGCTGCCCGGCAGCGCGCCGAACAGCTTCGCGAATTCGCCCTCGTGCGGGGTCATCACCGGTGATCCCGGCAACTGCTCCAGACCCCGTTCGGCGAGCAGGACGAGCGCGTCGGCATCGAGGACCAGCTGCCGTCCGCTCGCCAGGGCCTTGTGCAGCAGATTTGCGGCACTGCGGTCGCGGCCCAGGCCGGGCCCGATCAGCACCGTGCCCACCCGGTCGTCGGCGAGAATGGCCGCAAGATCGGCATCGCGGCGTACGATCGCTGCCGGGCCACCGGTCCCCTTGCCCGCCAGCGTGACATAGCCGGCACCGCGCTGTGCGGCCATTGCGGAAAGCAGAGCCGCGCCGGGCATCGCGCCCTCGACGACAACGACTTGACCGCGCCTGTATTTGTGATCGGCTGGCCCCGGCGCGGGCAGATGCGGCCGTCCGATCTCGCACAGCTCGGCGTTGCCGGGGATGCCGATGTCGGCGACGACGATCCGGCCCATCAGCCCGGCTGCGGGCTGCAGCCGATGCGCGGGCTTGAGGACGGCGAGCGCGACCGTAAGGTCATAGCCGATCGCCGGCCCCAGCAACGCGCCATCATCAGTTCCGACCCCGCTCGGCAGGTCGACCGCGACCCGCCAGGCCGACCCGCTCGCCAGCCGATCGAGCGGCTCGGCGATCGACGGATCGAGCGCGCGGACGAGTCCGGTGCCGAACAGCGCGTCGATCAGCAACCGCGCGGGCGGTGCTTCGGTCAGCACCTCGACCGGCCCGTCCCACCGCGCCCGGTTCGCGCGCGCGGCATCGGTCCGCGGTTCGCCGCTTGCCGCCACCCGTACCTTGACCCCACGATCCTTGAGCAGCCGCGCGATGACATAGCCGTCGCCGCCATTATTGCCGGGACCGCACAGGACGAGCGTCGGTACCCTTCCGGCAAAGCGCCACGCCGCCTCGGCAACTGCCGCTCCCGCCTTTTCCATAGCCTGCTCGACGGTCACGCCGACCGCGAACACCGCCTGCTCGGCAGCGCGCGTTTCAGCGGCGGTGAGGATGGGACGGCGCGTCACGGCGCAATCTTCGCGGGGAGCCGATAGACCATGTCGCCTGCGCTCACCTCTATATGGTCCTCACCTGCCGAGCGGACCGTGACGGATTCGGCACCATCGGCGGCGACCACGCCGCGACCGTCTCTGACGATCAGCAGCCGGCGGAAGCTGCCATCGCCTCTGCGGAGCACCAGCACCGGCCCGTCGGGACTCGCCGTGCGCTCGATGGTGCAGCCCGGCTCGAAATCGGGCCTGTCGGCAAGGCGGCATTCGACCGGACGGCTGCCTGCGATCGGCGCTTCGGCATCCTGACAGGCGGTGGGGAGAAGGAGGCACGCCAGCATGACGCCGCCCCCGCGACACCTGATCGAGTCCTCAAATATCCGCGTAGACATGCGTTTCGGCCTTGCCGCCGGGATGCGTGACCGCTCCCTGCCAGGCCGGTCCGACATTCTGCGCATAGCGCCACAGCGCACCCGACTGATAGTCGTTGGTGCGCGGCCTCCACTGCGCCCGGCGCGCGGCGAGGATATCTTCGGCGACGTCGAGGTTGATCGTTCCCGCCACCGCGTCGATGCTGATCAGGTCGCCATCCTCGATCAGCGCGATCGGGCCGCCATCGGCCGCCTCGGGGCCGACATGGCCGATGCAGAAGCCGCGCGTCGCGCCCGAGAAGCGCCCGTCGGTGATCAGCGCGACCTTCTCGCCCATTCCCTGGCCGTAAAGCGCGGCGGTGGTCGCCAGCATTTCGCGCATGCCGGGGCCACCCTTGGGGCCCTCGTTGCGGATCACGATCACCGCGCCTTCGCGGATCTGCCGTGCCTCGACCGCAGCGAAGCACTCCTCCTCGCACTCGAACACCTGCGCGGGACCGGTGAACTCCAGCCGCGCCATCCCCGCCACCTTCACGATCGCCCCATCGGGCGCGAGCGTGCCGCGCAGACCGACGACGCCCCCGGTGGGCGTGATCGGCGCCTTCGCGTCATAGATCACCTTCTGATCGGGGTTCCACGTCACCTGCTCGACATTCTCGCCCAGCGTCTTGCCGCTCACCGTCATGCAGTCGCCGTGCAACATGCCTTCGGCAAGCAGGGTCTTCATCAGCATATAGACGCCGCCTGCCTCATACATGTCCTTCGCGACATAGCGACCGCCGGGCTTGAGGTCGGCGAGATAGGGGGTCGACTTGAAGATCTCGGCCACGTCGAACAGATCGAACTCGATGCCGCATTCATGCGCCATAGCGGGCAGGTGAAGCCCGCCATTGGTCGAACCGCCCGTCGCCGCGACAATGCGAGCGGCATTTTCGAACGCTTCACGCGTACAGATGTCACGCGGGCGGATGTTGCGTGCGATCAACTCCATCACCTGGCGACCGGCGGCGCGGGCCAGGTCGGCGCGTCCTTCATAAGGCGCCGGCATCATATTCGAATTGGGCAGCGACAGGCCGATCGCCTCGCCGACACAGGCCATGGTGTTGGCGGTGAACTGGCCGCCGCACGCGCCATGCCCCGGACAGGCGGCCTTCTCGATCGCGGTCAGCTCGGACAGCGGGCAGGCGTTGGCGGAATAGCGGCCGACCACTTCGAAAACGTCCTGGACGGTCAGGTCACGGCCCTGATAGCGGCCCGGCAGGATCGACCCGCCATAGACGAAGATCGACGGCACGTTGAGCCGCAGCATCGCCATCATCATCCCGGGCAGCGACTTGTCACAGCCCGCGAAGCCGACCAGCGCGTCATAGCTGTGGCCGCGTACCGAAAGCTCGATCGAGTCCGCGATCACTTCGCGGCTGGCCAGCGACGAACGCATGCCCTGGGTGCCCATGGCGATGCCATCGGTGACCGTGATCGTGTTGAAGCGGCGCGGCGTACCGCCACCCGCGATCACGCCCTCGCGGCAGACATCCGCCTGGTCGTTGAGCGTCGTGTTGCACGGCGCGGAGTCATTGCCCGCCGAGACGACGCCGACGAAGGGCTGCGCGATCTCCTCCTCGGTCATCCCCATCGCATAATAATAGCTGCGCTGCGGGGCACGTTCGGGGCCTACCGAAACATGGCGGCTGGGGAGCTTCGACTTGTCGAACTTCTGCGTCATCGGGCCTTCCTTGATGTCGCACGCGCTCTAGGCGCTTGTTCCCGCCCAAGGCAAGGGGCAGCGGACCCGCGGCTGCATCGAAAGCGGCTTGTGAACAACCTGGCGAATGATGCGTTGTGCACCATGTCTCGTCGTTGCTTGGAGGAGGTTCAGATGGGCTCATATCATGATGCGCAATCGACAAGGCGCCGCGATCTGCTCGGCAGCCTCCGGGCAACCCGGGCGATCTTCACCGATGCGGGCGACTATGCACGGTCGGTGAAGATGGAACTCGGCATCCAGATGCTGCTCGACCACCGTGTCACCGAGCGGATGTTCGACCTGCTCGAGCAGAGTGCCGCCGTCGCCGCGCGTGACGCGGCTGATGTCGCCACCGTGGCCGGGCGGTCCTAAGCGGGCAGCTGCGCCGCCACCCGTTCGATCACCGGCGCCAGTCGATCAGCCCATCGCGCCACCCCTGCATCGTCCCCGATCAGATCCTGCCTAACCTCGATCCCCAGATAGGGAATGCCGTTCGCCTCTGCGTGCAGGTTCATCGTCGCGTTGAGGACCTTGCCCGAATAGGGCTCATTGTCCCCCGTCACCACGCCAGCGGCGCGCAACGCAGCGATGCCGGGCACCGCCGCGCGATCGTCCCGATTATAGAGAATTCCCACCTGCCAGGGACGCTCCTCCCCCGGGCGCGTCGAAAGGCGCGGCGTGAAACTGTGCAGCGAGACGATCAGCGACGGGCGCGCCGCGGCGATCCGATAGGCGATCCCGTCATGATAGGGGCGCCAGAAACGCTCGATGCGTGAATGGCGTCCCTCGGCATCCAGCAGCTTGTTGCCAGCGATGGAGAAGCCATCACTCTCCAGCGGGATGAGTCCATCCGCATCCTCTTCGCGGTTGAGATCGATCACGAGCCGCGAGACGGGTCCGAACACGCCCTCCATGGCCAGCCGTTCGCACAACGTCCGGCCGAGCGGCGCGACGCCGATGTCGATCGCCATATGCAGGTCGAGCAACGCCGGATCGATGTCGAGATCGATATCGTCGGGCACATGGTTCGACGCATGGTCGGCGATCAGCAGCAGGCGGCTAACCCCTCGAACACCGGCCGCCTGCGCGCGTGGAAGGCGGTGACGCCCTCACGAAAATCGACGCCGCCAAAGGCGTCCTCGAACAGCCGGTTCGCCTCGGCATCGCCCGCGATGATGCGCTTGAGGCCGGCAACGCTGGAGCGCGCATTGGCGGCGATGACATCGCCCAGCGCCAGCGCTGCGTCGTCCGCCAGCGCGGCACGCTCCTCGACCAGCCGGATCGTCAGCGCCTCGTCGGCCGACAGCGTCATGCCCGTCATCAGCATCCGTGCCGCCTGCCCCGGCCCGACCAGCGCCTTCAGCCGCGTGACGTCGCCGGCCGGATAGACGATCCCAACCTTCGCCGGGGTGATCGCGAAGGCCGCCTTGTCACCCGCGATGCGGACGTCGCACGCCAGCGCCAGCGCGACACCCGCGCCGTAGCAGCCGCCGTCGACCGCCGCGATTGTCGCGATCGGTAGCGCCGCGATAGCGTCGAATGCACGCGCCATCTCGATCCGGAAGCGGGTCCGCAGGGCCGGATCGGCGCCCAGTCCTTCGAGATCGCCGAGGTCCGCGCCCGAGCTGAAGATATTTGGCGCGCCCGAGCGGATGACGAGCGCGCGGGCATCGGAAGCGGCGACCTCGCCGACCATCGCGGTCAGCGCCTCCCATTGGTCGATCGCAACGGCGTTGCGCGCCTGGGGGCGGTCGAGGCTGATCCGCGCGACGCGGCCGATCGAATCGAGGATGAACATCAGCGACTGTTGCCGTGCCGTCCCGAAAATGTCACCAATCGATCGACCCATGCGACCGACGACCGCTTCAGCCCTGTCTCGCCGCCGTTTCGGGCTGTTGCTCGGCGCCGCCACGATCGCGCCCATGCTTCCGGCCGCTCCGCTGCGTGCGGGCAATCCAAGGCGGCCAGGCCCCTGCCCCATCTCCACCCCGATCGACGCGATCGCGATGAACCTGCTCGAACGAACGCCTGAAACCGCAGTCTATGGTGGCGTGCCTGGCTCATCCGACGGCGGCGCCTTCGCCCGCCGCATGGACGATTATTCGCCGCGCGGCGAGGAAGCCTGGCGGACGTCGCTCGGCGAGGCGGGGGTTGCGATCGAGGGAATCGATTGCGCGGGCGATCCGCTGGGCCAGCTACGCCTGAAGATCGCGGCGGCGGTGATCGAGAATGGCACGCGGTCGGCCGCAATCGGCTATGGCCGGCCCAATCCATTCTGGTTCTCGGGGCATGAGCCCTACATCGTAAACCAGATTTCGGGCCCGGTGGTGAACACCCCCAATGTGATGATGGCGCAGCAGCCATTGTCGTCGCCGATGGAGGTCGATGCCTGGATCGGCAAACTCGATGGCTTTGCACCCGGCTTCGACGGGGTGATCGAAAAGATGCACGCCGATCGCGCTCTGGGCTGCATCCCGCCGCGCGCGCTGCTCGACAAGACACTGCCTGTTATCGAGAATTTTCTGAGCGGCCCGCCCGATCGCCATCCGATGATCGTCGCGCTGCGCGATCGGATGGCGACCGCCGGGCTCGATAGCAGAACCCGCGACGCCGCCGAACGCCGCGCGATCACCGCGCTGGAGAGGCGCGCGCGGCCGGCCTATGCGAAGCTGCGCGCTGCGGTGCGCGAACTGCTGCCCGAGGGGCGCGCCGAGGCCGGAGTCTGGGCTCAGCGTGACGGCGAGGCGCTCTACGCCGCCAATGTCCGCTCGATCGGCGACAGTCAGCTGCCGGCTGAACAGATCCACGCGATCGGACTCGAACAGGTCAGGCTGGTCAGCGCGCGCCTCAACGCGCGGCTCCGGCAGCTCGGATTCGCAAAAGGCGGCCTGCGCCAGCGGCTCGATGCGCTTGCCGCCGATCCAAGACAGCACTTCCCCGACAGCGCCGAGGGGCGCGAGCAGGTGCTGACCTATCTGCGCAAGCTGGTCGCCGGGATGGAGGCACGCCAGCCGTCTTTCCTGCCCCATGCGATGATCCCGAACCAGCGGATGGAAATCCGCGCCGTGCCGGTGGCGACGCAGAACTCGGCGCCCGGCGGCTATTATGACGGGCCCTCGCTCGATGGATCGCGACCCGGCATATACTGGATCAACTTGCGCGATATGGCCGGCGTCCTTCGCTACACATTGCCGACGCTGAGCTATCATGAGGGCGTACCGGGGCATCACACCCAGGGCGCCACGCTGCTCGCGCTCCCGCAGGCGCCGCTGCTGCTGCGGATCGCCAGCTTCAACGCCTATCAGGAAGGCTGGGCGCTCTATGCCGAGCGGCTCGCCGCCGAACTCGGCCTCTACGCGCAAAATCCCGCTGGCGATGTCGGGCGGCTCGCCGATGAACTGTTCCGCTGCGTCCGCCTCGTCGTCGATACGGGGCTGCACCAGCTGCGCTGGACCCGCGAACAGGCGATCCGCTACATGCAGGCGAACAGCGGATCGCCGATGAGCGAGATCGTGGCCGAGGTCGAACGATACATGGCCTGGCCCGGCCAGGCGCTCGGCTACAAGCTCGGCCAGCTCCGCCTGCTCGCGATGCGCGACCGGATGAAGGCGAACCTGGGCAAACGCTTCGACCTCAAGCAGTTTCATGCCCGTGTGCTGGGCAATGGCGCGATGCCGCTCGACCTGCTCGAAACCGTGGTGCTGCCGAAGAAGAGCTGAGCTCAATCGAACTCGTAAGCCCGCTCGCCATGGCTCGACAGGTCGAGCCCGTCATGCTCGGCTTCGGAATCGACCCGCATCGGCACGATCAGCCCGGCGAGCTTCGCCAGCCCATAGCTGACGGCGCCCGACCAGATCGCCGTCACGAAGACCCCGAGCGCCTGCGCGTGCAACTGGTCAAGGATCGTCCGCCCCTCCGCAAGCCCGGCACCGCCAAATGCGACGCTGGCGAGCGGCGCGAGCAGTAGCGAGCCCGTCATCCCGCCGACGCCGTGCACCGCGAAGACGTCGAGCGAGTCGTCGATCCGCCAGCGCTGTTTTATCGCCAGCACGGCCGCGAAGCAGATCGCCGCACCGATCACCCCGCAGGCGACCCCGCCGAGCGGCGAGACGAAGCCGGCAGCGGGCGTGACCGTCGCAAGGCCGGCGATCGCGCCGGTGACGAGGCCGACCGAGGTCGCCTTGCCGATCTTGATCCGTTCGATCGCCGCCCAGGTCAGAGCCGCCGCCGATGCGGCGAGGTGGGTCGCCATCAGCGCCCCGCCCGCAGCACCATTGGCAGCGAGCGCCGAGCCGCCATTGAAGCCGAACCAGCCGACCCACAGCATGCCCGCACCGATCATCGTCATCGCGGGGCTGTGCGGCGGAATCATCGATTGCGGAAAACCGCGCCGCCGCCCGATCATCACCGCGATGACAAGTGCCGATATACCGGCGGTGGTGTGGACCACAATGCCCCCGGCGAAGTCGAGCACCCCGCGCGCCGCCATCCAGCCGCCGCCCCAGATCCAGTGCGCGGCCGGGATATAGACCAGCAGCAGCCAGCCCGCCGTGAACAGCATCACCCAGCCGAAACGGACCCGCTCCGGAAATGCGCCGATGACGAGGGCGGGGGTGATGATCGCGAACATCATCTGGTAGAGCGCGAAGACATTCTCCGGGATCGTGAGCCCGGCCCGCGCGGCGTCCAGCCCATGCAGCCCGATCGTCGAAAGATCGCCGATCCACGGCGTCCCGGCCGCGAACGCCAGGCTGTAGCCGCCCGCAAACCACATCACCGATACCAGCGCCGCGATCGCGAAGCACTGCATCAGCACCGACAGGAAGTTCTTCGAGCGGACCAGTCCGCCGTAAAAGAGCGCCAGCCCCGGCAGGGTCATGAACAGGACCAGCGCCGAACAAAGGATGATGAATGCGGTGTCGCCGCTGTCGATCGCCGCAGCCGCGGTTTGCGCGCTCACCACACCGGCCTGCACGAGCAGGCCGACAGCGCAAATGGCGCGCAGAAAGCGCAATATGGCCATCGTCATCTTCCCCCGAAGCTATTTTCTGAGCGGCTTTTGCCGATTGCATGAATTGCACGCAAGCCCGGATCGACACGCCGCACGGATCCCATCTTGCGAACGAAGAGTTTCCGTCCGCGACATGGTTTCGCACGCGCGCTGCGGCTAAGCCTCCTCACTCGATCTACGCCAGGAACCCGACATGACCGCCCGCCACAGCACGACCAGCGTCGACCGCCAGTTTCTCGATCGCTGGTCGCCGCGCGCGTTCGACGGCTCGCGCTTGAGCGCCGACGATCGCGATGCTCTGTTCGAGGCGGCACGCTGGGCGCCCTCCGCCTTCAATGCCCAGCCATGGCACCTGCTCTATGCGGAACGCGACGATGCGAATTGGGATCGCTTCCTGCGCCTGCTCGTCCCCGCCAACCAGGCCTGGGCCAGGAACGCCTCGCTATTGATCTTCTTCGTTTCGGAAAGCCTGTCGCGTGGCAAGCCGTCGCATACCTCCAGTTTCGATACCGGGTCGGCCTGGATGTCGCTTGCGCTCCAGGCGGAAAAGCTGGGCCTGCGCGCGCACGGCATGTCGGGCGTCGATTTCGATGCCGCGCGCAAGGAACTGGGCGTGCCTGACGAGGTCCGCATCGAGGCCGCCGCTGCGGTCGGCCGCCAGACCGATCCGTCGGTCCTCCCCGAAAATATGCGCGAGCGCGAGGTGCCCAGCGACCGCAAGCCGCTGAGTGAGGTGGCCGTCGCGGGCAATTTCGTTCGGCCCTGACCAACAGCCGCAGTCACGTCAGGCACAACCATGCTCCGCGGCCGCAAGCCTCAGTAGGGATCGCCCGCCATCAGTCGGGGAATCTCGACGATCAGGTCGCGCGCCAGGAAGCCGATCGGGCCGCTCCGCTCCGCTGCCGACCGTCCGGCCGCACCGTGCAGCCACGCGCCCCAGGCTGCGGCGGTCAGCGGATCGGCGCCGCGTGCCGCCAGCCCGGCCATGACCCCCGCAAGCACATCGCCCGAGCCGCCGGTCGCAAGGCCGATGCATTCGCTTTTGTAGAGCAGGGTTTCGCCATTGGGCGCGGCGATCACCGTCTCGGCCGCCTTGAGGGTGATGACCGCGTTGAACAGGCTCGCAACCGAACGGGCGCAGGCGACCGGATCGGCGGCGATGTCCTCCTCCGACAACCCGGTGAGGCGCGCCATCTCGCCATGGTGCGGGGTCAGGATCACCCGCCCGCCACTCGCCGCAATCATCGGCGCCTGGCAACGGCAGCATGATATCGCGGCCGCGTCGAGGATCACCGTCTGCTGTGGATCGATTGCCCGGAACAGCCCCTGCACCAGCGCCTTGGCGCTGGGCTGGCTGACCATGCCGGGCCCGATCAGGATGGTATCGCAATGCCGGGCCGGATCGGTCAGCTTCTCGATCGCATCCGTCGCAATCTCGCCATCCTCGTCGGTCGGAAGGCCGATCATCGCCGCCTCGGGTACCAGCACGCCCAGATGCATCGCGGCCGCGTCCACCGTGGCGATCTGGAGCTTGCCCGCACCGCTACGCAGCACCGCCTCGCCCGTCAGGCTTAGCGCGCCGGGCACGAACATGCTGCCGCCGATCAGGAGGACGCGACCGCGCGCATTCTTGTCGGTCGAGGGCCCGTGATCGGGCAGCGGGTGCGCGGCGAGCCATGCGGCGTCGAGCGGGGCGACGGCGTTCATCCGCGCGCCGCGACGATCGGATCGCGCGCACGCGTTATCGGCGCATGTTCGGCCTCCATCGGTGCGGTCGCATTATAACGGACCAGCGCCAGATTGCCCCTCTTGCCCATATCCGGATCGAAGCGATATTCGGTGACCGAACAATTGGCGACGTCACCCGCCCGATCGATCGCGAGGATCTCCGCCTCGTCGAGGTTCTCGATGATGTAGCGCAGGCAAAGCACCACCACCTGATGCGCGAAGATCATCACCCGCCGTTCGGCATAATGAAGCGAGACGGTATCGAGCAGCGAGCGGAGCCTCAGGATCACGTCGCACCAGCTCTCGCCGCCGGGTGGACGATGGTAGAACTTGCCCAGCACCGTCCTAAACCCCGCCTGATCGGGATGGACATTGGCGACTCCGCTGCTGGTCAATCCGTCAAGTATTCCCAATTCCTTCTCGCGCAACCGCTCATCCATGCAGATCATCTCATCCGCGTCGGCGCCACCCGCGTCGCGGAACCGCCCAGCCGTCTGCATCGCACGGCGATAAGGCGACGAGATCAGGATGTCGGGCCGATCCCGGGCATGTGCCTGCGAAAACCAGTGGCCCAGCGCATCGGCCTGCTGCTCGCCAAGCGGGCTGAGCGGGATATCGACGTCGCGTCCGTGGATGCCGATATGGTCGAGCCTTGACCGATGCGCCACTTCATGCGCGACATTGGCGGCGCTCTGCCCGTGGCGAATGATCCACATGCGATCGGGCCAGCTCTGCCGCATCAGCGCCCACCAAACGTATCGCAGCGCGCGGGATCGCCGCTGGTCAGCCCGATCCGGAGCCACTTTTGCCGCTCGGCCGCGCTCCCATGGGTAAAGCCTTCGGGAACGACCCGGCCCTGCGTCGCCTTCTGCAGCGTGTCGTCGCCCACTGCGGCGGCGGCGCGCATGCCGGCCTCGGCATCGCCGGGCTCCAGCAAATTCTGATCATTTGCCGCCCAAATCCCGGCATAACAATCGGCCTGCAACTCGACCTTGACCTGCAACGCGTTCGCTGCTCGCTCGCCGACCCGATCCTGTTCGGCGCGTACCCGGGCAAGCGTGCCGTCCAGATCCTGGATATGGTGCCCTACCTCATGCGCGATGACATAGGCCTGGGCGAAATCGCCTGGGGCGCCATGGCGGCTGCTCAGTTCATCGAAGAAGCTGGTGTCGAGGAAAATGCGCTGATCGGCAGGGCAGTAGAAGGGGCCGGCCGAGGCGCTGGCGAAGCCGCAACCTGCCTGGGTGCCGCCTTCGTAGAAGACCAGCGTGGCGGGGCGATATTCCTTCCCCTGCGCCGAGAAGAGGCTGCTCCAGACCCGTTCGGTCGAACCGAGCACCTTGAGCGAGCGGACCATGACGGGGGTCTTCCCGCCTGGTGCCTCGCCGGGCTCGCTGCGTTCGGTGACGGGCGCGCCTTGCTGCGAGTCCCCAAGCAGCGACAGCGGATTGACGCCAAGCACCATCGAGATAATCAGGATGACGATCAGCGACCCGCAGCCGAGCCCGCCGCGCCCCAGCGGGATGCCCATCGGCAGGCCGAAGCCGCCCCCGCCGCGCCTTATCTCATAATTGCTGCTTTCGCTTTCGTCGTCGAGCCGCATGCCGGGCCTCCTTTCTTCGTGAGACAATGCGCCTGCACGGCAATGGTTGCCTCGGCGCCGTATCCGGGCGCAAACGCCCGAATGTCCGTGACGGGACAGCGTGGTGAACGATATTCTCATTCGGCCTCGCGCGGGCTCGATTGACACAGCCGGTCTGCCTTGAACTTCGAATCCGTTTTGGACGAACCCGCTCGGCCATCCTTACTTTGCGTTAACCATAGCGGGTCTACCCCCCTTCCAGGAAAAAGGAGAGGGCCATGGATATGTCCGGCATCCCCGCCGTCGCGCGCGGGTCAGCATTGAGCGAGGCCGAGATCGCCGAACGGGTGACGCGCTATGGCGAGGCCGGACTGGGGAAGCAGCTGGCAACATTGTGGGACCGGGCTTCGGACATCATCCTCGACGCTGCGCGCACCCAGTGGCGGCCGATCCTGGACGAACTGCGCGACGCCAGCGCAGCGCAGCAGACCCCGACCGCAAATGCCTTTTCGTTCGACATAGAGCAGCTCGTGGAGCGCCGCCGGCAGCTCTATACCCGTCCGATCGACGCGCAGTGGGTCAGTATCCTCGCCCAGAGCGGGGTCTTCATCCACCGCCTGAAAATTCCGACACCGGCGATATTGCTGGGCCTTGCCGGTGAGGGCGAGCTGATCGCCGAGCAGATCGCCGCGCAATATCCCGACGACCCCGCCTTCGCGCTCTTCGCGCAGCGCACTGTCGGCCTGCTCGGCACGATCGAGCTCGAACTCGCGCTTGCCTATGCGAATGCGGTACGACGGGATCAATCGATCGAACTCCGTGAAGCGGCAACCGTCGCATTCCGCACCAATATCGGCGGAATCCTGGGTGCCGCCCTCGAACAATCGTCAAGCCTGCGCGATCAGACCGTCCACGCGTCCAGCGCCGCGCGCGGCATGCTGGGCAAGACCTCCGAAGTGGCCGCCGCCGCCGAACAGTCGGCCACCGCGATGCGCGATGCCGCACAGACCGCCGCCGGCCTGATCCGCGCGATCGAGGAAGCGCGCCGCGAGGTCGACATTGCCGCCGACGTCGCAAGCCGCGCCGCAGGCCAGTCGCAGGAAGCGCTGTCCGTGTCCGAGGCGCTCTCGAACCATGCGCGCGCGATCGAGTCGATCCTTGGCCTGATCCGCGACATCGCCGGCCAGACCAATCTGCTCGCTCTCAACGCGACGATCGAGGCGGCGCGCGCCGGGGAAGCCGGCCGCGGCTTCGCGGTCGTCGCCCAGGAAGTGAAGAACCTCGCCAGCCAGACGGCCCGCGCCACCGACGACATCGCCCAGAAGATCAGCGCGATCCAGACGGCGACTCGTCAGGTGGTCGACGCCAACGGCTCGATCCGGTCGACGGTCGGCGAGGTCGAGGAAACGGCCGCGCGGATCCGCAGCACGATGGATCATCAGGCCCATACCGTGACGATGATCACCGCCGCCGTCGATGAAACCGCGCTTGCCGCGGATTCGATGTCATTGACGATCGCCGAGATTCGCGTCGACACCGAACATGTCGCGGGGGCGATCGATCGCCTCGACGAAGGCTTTCGTGCGGTCGATTCGCGGCTCGGCGATCTTGAGGTCACCGCGAGCGATTTCGTCGCCCGTTTCTCGATAAGCTGAGCGGTTCCGGGAACCTTATCCAACGCAGGACGCTGATGCCCGGATTTCAAACCGGAGTATCATCATGCGCATTGCCATCATCGCCGCCACGTCCGCCCTGTGCCTCACGCTCGCCGCCTGCGGCGGCAAGGGCGACGATAAACTGGGCGAGCAGGCCCAGGAAGCCATGGAGAACCGGGCCGACGCGCTCGACGCAGCGGCCGACAACATGACCGGCGCCGCAGAAGACGCCACCGAAGCGCGCGCCGACGCCGTCCGCGAGGCTGGCGAAGCGAAGGAAGAAGCCATCGACGATGCCGACGTCAACGCCGACAAGTTGACCCCTGCCCAGAAGAAGGAAATCGTCCAGGGCCAGTGAGCGCCGACGCCGCCCGACGAAACTGAACCGCCGCGCCCACCCGACATCGCCGGGCATTTAACCGCGCGTTAACCATGAAATACTACTTTCCTCGCGGGTGTGCTCGAACCAACCGGGCATGCCTTGCGAGGATAGTCTGATGATGGCCCGACCTGATCCGCTGAATGACGAAGGCGTCGGGCCGCCTGAAGCCGCAGCGCTGCCGCAAGCCCGCGCATGAGCGGCGGGGTCGATCAGCTGCTGCGCAAGGCGGTGGCGCTCGCCGGCAAAGGGCAGATCGCGGAGGCCGATGCGGTCTTCGGCGCGATCCTGTCGCGTTTTCCGAACAATCGGCGCGCGCAGGACGGACGCGCCGCGCTGCCGAGATCGATTGCCGCCGCACCGTCCGACGCCGCGATTCAGACGCTGCTGACGCTTTTTCGGGACGGCCGCCTCGACGAACTGCTCGCACAGCTAACGCCGCTGATCGCCGCCCATCCCGCCTCGATCTTCCTCCACAATCTCGCCGGTGCCGCGAAGGCGGGGACCGGGCAGCTTGTCGAGGCGGTCGGCTGTTATGACCGGGCGATCACGCTTAAGCCCGATTTCGCCGAAGCCTGGTCCAATCGGGGTATCGCGCTGCAGGCGCTCGGCCGGGTCGAAGCGGCGCTTGAGAGCCACGACACCGCGATCCGCCTCAAACCCGACAGCGCGGCGGCCTGGTCCAATCGCGGCAATGCGCTGCAGGCGCTGCGGCGTCTCGAAGAGGCCGCCGACAGCTATGGCCAGGCGATCCTGCTCAAGCCCGACCATGCCGAGGCCTACAGCAATCGCGGCATCCTGCTGAAGGAGCTGAAGCGCCTCGACGAGGCGCTCGACCATATCGACGCCGCGATCGCGCTGAACCCCGGCCTTGCCGACGCGCACAGCAATCGCGGCGCGGTGCTGCTCGCGCTCGGGCGGCCGGCGGATGCGTTCGACAGCCATGACCGGGCGATCGCGCTCCGCCCCGACTTCGCCGACGCGCATGGCAATCGCGGCGTCGCCCTGCTCGAATTGCAGCGACCCGACGAGGCGCTGGCTGCCTTTGACCATGCGATGCGCCTCCGTCCCGGCCATGCCGATACCCATTATAATCGCGGCAACGCGCTGCAGGAGCTGAAGCGCTTCGACGAAGCGCTCGACAGCTACCGCGCAGCGGTCGCGCTCGGCAGCGGCCAGGCCGAAGCGCAGAACCAGATCCTCTATCAGAAGGCGCGGATGTGCGACTGGAGCGAGGAAGCCGTCGGCACGGTCGATCGATCGCTGCTCGGCATCGCCACCGACGCCGTCACGCCCTTTGCCCCGCTGATCTGGGACGACAATGCGAAGCGCAACCTGATGCGCGCCCGGGCCTTTTCGGCGCAGCGCCACGCGCCTGCCGCCGCGCCGCCGCCGCCGCCCGACATCCGCAAGGCGCGGCTTCGGATCGGCTATTTCTCGGCCGATTTTCATGATCATGCGACGATGTACCTGATGGCGAAGCTGTTCGAGACGCACGACCGCGCACGCTTCGAGATTCACGCCTTCTCCTACGGCCCCGACCGGCGCGACGCGATGCGCGCACGGCTGATCAAGGCCGTCGACGCCTTCCACGACGTTCGCGCACTGACCGACCCGGCGATTGCCGCAATGGCAAACGAACAGGCGATCGACATCGCGATCGACCTGAAGGGATATACCCAATTCTCGCGCTCGGGCATCTTCGCCCACCGCGCCGCGCCGATCCAGATCAACTATCTCGGCTATCCGGGATCGATGGGCGCCGACTTCATCGACTATATCATCGCCGACCCGATCGTCATCCCGGAGCACCGGCGCGGCGACTATGCCGAAAAGATCCTCAGCCTGCCCGGCTCCTATCAGGTGAATGACGACAGCCGCGTCATCGCCGACCTGCCCTTCTCCCGCGCCGCGCTCGGCCTGCCCGATCAGGGCTTTGTCTTCTGCAGCTTCAACAACAGCTACAAGATTTCGCCCGTCGAGTTCGACATATGGATGCGCCTCCTGGGCCGGGTCCAGGGCAGCGTGCTGTGGCTGCTCAGGGACAATGACCGGGCGGAGGCGAATCTGCGGCACGAAGCTGCCGCACGCGGCATCGACCCCGCCCGTCTGATCTTCGCCGGGCGCGCGCCGCTCGCCGACCATCTCGCCCGGCACCGCGCCGCCGACCTGTTCCTCGACAGCTTCAACATCAACGCCCACACCACCGCGAGCGATGCGCTATGGGCCGGCCTGCCGCTGATCACGAAGCCGGGCGACGGCTTCGCCGCGCGGGTGGCCGCCAGCCTGCTCCACGCCGTTGGCCTGCCCGATCTGGTCACCGAGACGGCTGAGGATTATGAGCGGCTGGCGCTTGCGCTCGCCACCGATCCGGCCCGGCTCGCCACCATTCGCGCCCGGCTCGCTGCCAACCGCTCGGCCACCCCGCTGTTCGACAGCACGCGCTTCGCGCGGCATATCGAGGCCGGCTTGCAACTGGCCCATGATCGCTATTTCAACGGCTTGCCGCCCGATCATATCGACGTGCCCGCGATCGACGAACCGATCGAGGCGCGTCGGGCCGGGTAACGCGCGAAAAGTAGGTCGCTTTGGTTGCGCTCGCCCGCGACACTTGGGTTCAGGCGCAATGCGCTTCGAATAAAATAGGTGATCCCCCCGGAAGGTGGTAGGACGGTCTTTCTCACCAGGCGCGCCGCTAAAAGGCGCGCCGGGACTTCTGCCGGGATATGGCGCGCGATCCGCAAGCCTCCGGTTTCCCAAGGCTTCGGCCGTGGAATTATTTACGCCGCAATCTCCCGAACCGCCTATCGGCCTGGGCATGGCGCTTGTCATGTCTTCAAGCACCCCTCTCGTCCTGCTGGACAACTCCCTGATTGTCAGAGCCGCCAGCGGCTCGTTCTGCCGCGCGTTCGAACTCGCACCGCTCGATGTCGTTGGTGCGGCGCTGCTGTCGCTGGGGAATGGCGAGTGGAATGTCCCCCAGCTCGGGTCACTGCTCCGGGCGACGGCGTCGGGCGATGCTGCGATTGAAGCCTATGAGATGGACCTGGTGCGCGAGGGACACAAAACCTGCCGCCTCGTCCTGAACGCGCACAAACTCGACTATGCCGGTGCCGACGAGACCCTGATCGTGCTGGCGGTATCCGATGTGAGCGCCGCGCGGCTGGCCGAGCGGCTGAAGGACGACCTGGAGCGCGACAAGCATGTCCTGCATCAGGAGTTGCAGCACCGTGTCGCCAACAGCCTGCAGATCATCGCCAGCGTCATCATGCAGAGCGCCCGCCGGGTGCAGTCCGATGAGACCCGCGCGCATCTGCGCGACGCGCATCACCGCGTCATGTCGATCGCGACCCTGCAAAAACAACTCGCCGCCCGCAGCACGAACGAGGTGGCGCTGCGGTCCTACTTCATCGATCTCTGCAGCAGCATCAGCGCATCGATGGTCGGCAATCCCGAGCGGCTGAAGCTGGTCGCGACGGTCGACGACAGCGTCGTCACTGCGGATGTGTCGGTCAGCATGGGGCTGATCGTCACCGAACTGGTGATCAACTCGCTCAAACATGCCTTTACCGGAGATGACCCATCGGGCCTCATCCGCGTGGATTTCCGCTCCGAAGCGCAGGGCTGGACTCTCGTCGTCAGCGACAATGGCATTGGCATGCCGCCGGGCCAGACCTCCGCGAAAGGCGGACTGGGTACCGGCATCGTCGAGGCTTTGTCGAAACAGCTTGATGCTAGCCTTGTCATCGCCAGCGCCAATCCCGGCACCAGGGTTTCGATCATCCACAGCTGACGACAGGTGGTGACTGCGGCCCCGCCCGGTCAGTCGCTCTTTGTCCTGATCAGATAGGGTCGATATGGCGTATCGGCCATTACGTCGTCGACCCAGCCGAGCAGCTTGCGCGAGATCAGCCGCCCGTAGTTGAAGCAGTTGTGCGGGTCGAACGAGCCCGGCCCGCGATAGGACAGGCACAGATGGCCAAGGTGGATGCCGATCGCGGCACGCCATGTCGATGCGTAATACATCCCGCCGGACGATCCCTGCATGGTGTTGGCGGACGTGAGCAGCAGCACCTCGGGATGCGAGATCCGCAATCCGAAGCGTCTTGCCACGGCAAGCCTTTCGCGTTCATTCGCGAAGCGTTCGATGACCCCCTCGCTTTCATGCAACAGCCGGGCCTCCTGGCCGGGGGACCGGAAGGCATAGAGTCGGATGCTCGTCCCGGCGAATTTACGCGCGGCGCGCGCCGCCGGCACGACCGCGCCGGCCACGGGTCGATCGAGCCGCACGATCGCCACGTCGTAAGAGACGTCATGGCGCCGTTTTCGGTCGGCCCAGGGCGACATCCCATAGCGCACCGCATATCGCCCGCGGATCGTCCGGTCGCGCTCGAACAGCATGAAGACGCAGCTGCGCGGATCGATGATCTTCAGCGCGGCCCGCGGCGCACCGGCCGAGCTCCGGTAGAAGGCATGCGCCGCGGTGATGACCGTCCGGTTATCGCCGATCAGCCATCCCGTGGTGTGGAACCGGTTGCCCGGCCGATGCGGATCGCGGCATTCGACCTGCCCGATCGAATCGAACGCATCGCGCGGCCCCTTGCGTCCCGCGAACTCATGTTCGTGGTCCTCGCTGCCGAACGGGATAGCCGCACTGCGATCTGGGGCGATCAACAGCAGCGCGGCGAACCCGAGCAACCCCAGCAACACGCCGCCAGCCGACATCAAACGCACCCTTCGAGACATGTTTCGCATTCGCCAACTGCATCGATGAACGGCCATAGCCCGTCATTGCCATATATCATGCCGGCAATTGCCCCACCGCCGCTTGAGCCGCGTCAGGCGTGCGATAATCCATAATGCGGATGCTGCACCCTCCCTCTGGGTTAGCACGCTTCGGTCGAACGAGAAGGTGAAGCTGTCCCAGCCAATACTTCTTAAGCGCCAATCCACGACCTAAACTGCGTCTTCCAATATGTGATAAACTGATCGAGCCGAGATAAGTTTTGCACGATTATTTTGCATTACTTAGGTTGCAGCATTCATGCCATTCGCATGAAAACAATAATGATATCCGAGGATAGCATGGATCCTCTGGACGAATTTAGGAGAGTGTCGGACAAAGTCCGGAAGAGGCCCAAGGACCGACCAAGAGCAAAAGCAACTCGGTAAGATCCTTTGGACCACCGCCGACACATTGCGCGGGGCGATGAACGCGGACGATTTCCGCGATCATATGCTTGGCCCAGGCATCAGGTCCAGCGTCATCGCGTGACGCACCAGCATGTCGCGGAAGCCGTTCGGATTAAGACGGGGCAGGCAGGCCGCCGCGAAGGCCTAGCCGAAAACCATCTATATGTTGCTATTTTGTTCTCACCGTGCAAAGGTCGGATCGCATTATGAAACCCCCTTCCCGCTGGTCAGCGCGAACGTGACGGCTCATTCTCAAGACCGAACATTTTGAAAGGCCTTCTGCGGTTCAATCGCCGTTGGGGGCGTCCTAGGAGGCACGCCTGGGAGCGCCGATTCAGAAAAAATAAAAAACCGCCACACAACCCCATGCACCCGGAATAATCGCGAATCATTCGCATCTGGAGCATCCAAATGCCGGGATGGTCGCGATGTGCCGTCCCATCCTCTTCCCACTTTGGCGAACAGCCGAAGGGGCCTTCCGCCGGAAGCGCGCGCTTTATCTGGCTGAGGAAATGGTGCCGCTTACAGGACTCGAACCTGTGACCCCCGCATTACGAATGCGATGCTCTACCAACTGAGCTAAAGCGGCTAACCGAAGCGCGCCCTTAACAGCCGTCCCCGGCATATTCAAGCGCCTGCCGCCGCGCCTTGCGACGGATTTGGCCGCGTCCCTTTACCAATCTTCAACCGGCTGCGGTCCATGGTCCCGCCAATGGAGCGGTCTGTTTCGAGTCGGCCGCCCTGCATCGGGGATCGACAATGGAAGATTATCGCTCGTTCTCGGCGGAAGAGCTCGCCGACTGGGATTTCCCGGTCGCGGACGAACCGTGCATGGACCTGCCGCCGATGATCGGCACCGACGAGCGGCGCATGCATGTTCGCGCCTATGAGATGTGGCTCGCGCTGCTCGACGGGCGCGACTATCCCGCGAGCGGCGATCTCGATACCGCCACGCTCGGCGAGTTCGCGCCCTATTCGGTGCTGCTCGATTTCTCGGGCAACCGCGCCGTCCCGGTCATCACCTATCTGGGCGAAGCGCTGCGCGCCGAAGGTGCGCTGGGGAGCGACATCGCCACCGTCACCGATGTGCCGCCCCGCGCGCTGCTGTCGCGTCTCACCGAACATTATGCCGAGATCCTGGAAAACCGCGCTCCGGTGGGCTTCGAGGCCGAGTTCGTCAGCCACCGCGGACGGCCCATGCTCTATCGCGGCATCCTCATGCCCTATTCGACCGACGGCAGCGCGATCGACCTGATCCACGGAGTCGTCAACTGGAAGGAATCGGCCGAGCAGGCGCTGTCCCCCGACATCGTCCAGGCGGTGACCACCGCCTTCGCCGGCCCGGCCCGGCCCGCCCCCGCAATCGCCGAACCCGCGCCCGAACCGGTCGCGGAACTGCCCGACCTGGCGGTGCTGATCGAGGCCGCCCGCGACGCCGCGCTGGAAGCCCCGCGCAGCGAGCGCCGCACCCGCCAGGCCTATTATCATGCGCTGTCGCGCGCCTATGACGTCGCGCTCGCGGGCGAGGCCGACAAGGCCGGGCTCGATGCGCTGCTGGCCGAAGCCGGGATCGTCCGCAACGGTCGCAACCCGATGAGCGCGGTGATCAGGCTGCTGTTCGGTCGCGACCACGACCGGCACCGCGTCAGCCGGTTCGCCGCGGTGCTCACCCATGCGCGCCGGCTGTGCCTCGCGCCCGGCATGGTCGAACAATGGCTGTCGGCGCTGCCCGGCGGGATCAAGTCGGTCATCGCCGCCGAACGCGGCGAGCGCCGCCCCGCGCTCAAGGTCGATCGCGTCCAGTCGGCGCGGATGATGCTGGGGAGCGCCCCGGCCCGGCTGACGGTCGATCTGGGTGAGGTCGACGGCGACGTCGTCCTGCTGATCGCGCGGCGCGAATCCGATGGCCGGCTGTCGATCGTATCGCGCCCGATCGTCGAAAAGGCGCTGGTCGATAGCGCGCTGAAACGCTTCACCGCCTGACAAAATTGCGCGGGCGGCATCGCTGGGGTCAGGAAATGACCCGCGATCAGGGCCGCCCGCACTTCCCTTGCGAATCGTGCCCCTGTCTTTCCCGCGGCTTGTGAGCCGGGACCCACGGGTCCATATCGGCGTTCATTGGTTCCGTTGAGCGACCGGCCCCCGCGGCCGGACGCGGGGGAACAGGAGCGGATTGTCATGGACAGCGAAACGGCGAAGCGTGCGGGAACGGCCGCTACGGATTTCGTCGACATTTTCACAGAGGCGCTGACCGCCGGAGCGCTGCCCGGCGAGCTGGCCGGGTTCGATGGGCAGCAGCGCGCCGATGCGGCCGGCTTCCTCGCCCACACCGCGCGGCGGCGCCAGCCCGGCAAGCCCGCGATCGCGATCCAGAGCATCGCCGGCAATATCGGCGGCCGGCGGCTGATGCGGGTCGCGCTGGTCAATGACGACATGCCCTTCCTGGTCGACTCGGTCTCGGCGGCGATGGCCGCGCATGGGGTCGAGGTGCGGCGCCTGCTCCATCCGGTGGCGGCGGTGCGCCGTGACGAGGACGGCGTGCTCGGCGCGATCCAGCTCGACGCGCCCGCGGGCGAACGGCGCGAATCGCTGATCTACCTCGAAGCCGAACGGGTCGACGCGCGCGAACGCCAGGCGCTGGCACAATCGCTGGAGGCGGTGCTCGCCGATGTCCGCGCCGCGGTGCGCGACTGGCCGGCGATGCAGGTCGCGATGCGCGACGATGCCGAGCTGCTGCCTGACGGCGAGGGTGCGGCGCTGGTCCGCTGGCTGCTCGACGCCAATCTCACCCTGCTCGGCCACCGGATCGACCCGGATGGTGGAGAGCCGCGCGACACGCTCGGCATCCTGCGGGTCGGAGAGCGGAGCCTGTGGCGCGCCGAGACCGCGCGTGCCGCGATCGCCTGGTTCGAACAGGGCGGCGCCGCGCCGCTGCTGATCAAGTCCAACTGCCGCTCGACGGTCCACCGCCGCGCGCCGCTCGACCTGATCGTCACTCCGCTTCGTCAGGGCAAGACCGTCGCCGGCCTGTCGATCCATGCCGGGCTGTGGACCAGTGCCGCGATGCGCACCCCGGCCGAGGATATCCCGGTGCTGCGCAGCCGGCTGACCGCGCTGGAGGAGCGGCTGGGTTTCGATCCGAAGGGCCATGCCGGCAAGGCGCTCCATCACGCGCTGTCGGAACTGCCGCCCGATCTCGTCCTGGCGCTGCCCGTCGAGGCGCTCGAACGGGTCGCGCTGACCGCGATGTCGCTGGTCGATCGACCGCGCCCCCGGCTGGAGCTGGTCCGATCGATCCTGGGCGAACATCTTGTCGCCTTTATCTGGTTGCCGCGCGAACTGCTGACCACCGCGCGGCGCGAGGCGATCGCGGCGATGCTCGCCGAAGCTTCGGGCGCGACGCTCGCCAACTGGTCGCTCCAGCTGGGCGAAGGCGACATCGCCCAGATCCGCTACATGTTCGATCTGCCGCCTGGCGCCGCTGTCCCTGACAGTGAACCGCTCGACCAGCGCCTGACCGAGATGCTGCGCGGGTGGGAACCTGCCGTCGAGGCCCAGCTCACCGAACACGGCGCCGGCAATCGCGCCGCACGGCTGGCGATCGACTATGCGGCGGCCTTTCCCGGCGCCTATCGCAGCCATTCGACCCCCGCCGAAGCCGCGATCGACATCCTGCGCCTTACCGCGCTGGCCGACGG
This sequence comes from uncultured Sphingomonas sp., assembly GCA_947085315.1. Classification (GTDB taxonomy): domain Bacteria; phylum Pseudomonadota; class Alphaproteobacteria; order Sphingomonadales; family Sphingomonadaceae; genus Rhizorhabdus. Next base: position 233,931 of record CAMTVW010000003.1, read on the forward strand.
CGACGCGCGCGGCTGCCGCCTCTATCGCAGCGACCGCGATCCCGAGGATCGGCTGCGGCTGAAGATCTATCGGCGGGGTGGGCTTATCCCGCTATCCGAAGCGGTTCCCGTGCTCGAGAATTTCGGCTTCCGCGTGCTCGAGGAAATCCCCACCGCGCTCGAAGGTGGCGCGATCGGCTATATCCATGAATTCCGGCTCGAACTGCCCGGTGCCGAGACCGCCGCATCGCTGATCGAGCGTGCGACCATCGCCGAGGAAGCGATCGCCGCGACGCTGGAGGGCCGTGCCGAAAACGACCTGTTCAACGAACTGATCGTGAATGTCGGCCTGTTGCCCGACGAAGCGGTACTGTTCCGTGCCTGGTTCCGCTATCTGCGCCAGACCGGATTCGCCTACGGCCTGGTCACCGCGGTCGAGGCGTTGAAGAAGGCGCCAGGCGTCGCGCGCGACATCATCGGCTATTTTCGGGCGCTCCACCATCCGTCGCGGCGCGACGCTGGCGATGCGGAAAAACTAAACGCGGCAATCGAGGTGGGGCTTCACAAGGTCAGCGCGATCGACGACGATCGCATGCTGCGCCGTTTCCGCGCGGTCGTCCGTGCAACGCTGCGCACCAACGCCTTTTCGCCGGCGGCGGAGGAAGCGCTCGCTTTCAAGATCGATTCAAGCGGCGTACCCGGCCTGCCCGCGCCGGTGCCGTGGCGCGAAATATGGGTCTATTCGCCGCGCGTCGAGGGCATCCACCTGCGCGGCGGGCCGATCGCGCGCGGCGGCCTGCGCTGGTCCGACCGGCGCGACGACTTCCGCACCGAGGTTCTGGGCCTGATGAAGGCCCAGGTGGTGAAGAACGCGGTGATCGTCCCGACCGGGGCGAAGGGCGGCTTCTATCCGAAGCAGCTCCCCTCCCCCGCCGATCGCGACGCCTGGCTTGCCGAGGGAACCGAGAGCTACCGGATCTTCATCCGCTCGCTGCTGTCGGTCACCGACAATATCGTCGACGGCAAGGTCGTCCACCCGCCCAGGGTCGCGATCCGCGACGGCGACGATCCCTATTTCGTCGTCGCCGCCGACAAGGGTACCGCGACCTTCTCCGACGTCGCCAATGCGCTCGCGATGGAACGCGATTTCTGGCTCGGCGATGCGTTCGCGAGCGGTGGGTCGAACGGCTATGATCACAAGGCGATGGGGATCACCGCCAAGGGCGCGTGGCTGTCGGTTCAGCGCCATTTCGCCGAAATGGATGTCGATGTGCAGAGCGACACGATCCGCGTCGTCGGTTGCGGCGACATGTCGGGTGACGTGTTCGGCAACGGCATGCTGCTGTCGAAAGCAATCCAGCTGGTCGCGGCATTCGACCATCGACACATCTTCCTCGACCCCAATCCCGATCCGGCGAAAAGCTGGAGAGAACGCGAGCGGATGTTCAATCTGCCGCGCTCATCCTGGGCCGATTATAACGCCAAGCTGATCTCAAAGGGCGGCGGCATCTTTCCGCGCAGCCAGAAAAGCATTCTCTTGAGCTCCGAAGTCCAGGCGCTGCTCGGGCTGTCGGTAGCCGAAATCGACCCCGGTTCGCTGATCTCGGCGATCCTGAAGGCGCCCGCCGATCTGCTGTGGTTCGGCGGCATCGGTACCTATGTGAAGG
>CAMTVW010000004.1:0-79340 GCA_947085315.1 uncultured Sphingomonas sp.
CATCTGGTCGCGTGATGGTCACTACATGTTTCAACTGCTGAACGGCCGTAAGCTGCGCATCTGCGCTGCGCAGGTCTTGTTCCTGGCGCTCACGCTGTTCATCTACATGGGCATGTGGCGGAACTACGATGTGTCACGCAAGCTGTTGCTGATGTTTGTGCTGACGCTGGGGCCCTGCCTGATGGTCGGAAAGATCGCCTTTATGAAGCTTCTGCAGGTCTTGGGAGCCAGGATTCAACCACGGCTGCGCATTCTGGCGGTGTGTGATGAGGCGGGTGAGGCTGCGACGAGGCAGTGGTTTTCCAACAAAACGATGCTCGGCATTCATCTTTGCGATGTGCTGGCAGTCGAGACGGACGCCAGCCAGGAGACGTTCCTGGAGCACCAGCTCGAAGAGGCCCTTAAACATGGCCGCCCGAACCTGCTCATCTGGCGCCTGCCTACGAACGCGGCGCGCACTGAAAGAATCAGGGCCATTGCAGAATCACACGGCACGCATCTGGCTGTGGATCTGCAGCCGATTGTCGGAGACATGGGGGCTGTGCAGCTTACGGAATACTCGCACATGAAGCTCATCAGCCTGCACAAGCATCCGCTGGTCAGCCCGGCGCATCGTTTCCTGAAGCGGGTGCTGGATATTTCCATCAGCCTGCCGGTGGTGGTGCTGGTGCTGCCGTTCCTGTGCGCTGGTGTGTGGCTGGTGCATCGGTTGTTCTCGCCGGGGCCGCTGTTCTTCAAGCAGTCGCGTTCGGGGGCGGATGGCCAGATGTTCAAGATCTTCAAATTCCGCACGATGACGGTGAATCATGGCAAGGAGAGCGTGCAGGCTCGTGCCAATGATTCGCGCATCTTTACCGGTGGCGGTTTGATGCGGAAGCTTAGCATTGATGAAATGCCGCAGTTCCTGAACGTGCTGCTGGGTGACATGTCCGTGGTGGGACCACGGCCTCACATGGCGGAGCATGACGTGCTTTTTGCGATGGAATGCAGCCAGTATGCGATGCGCCACACGGTGAAGCCTGGTGTGACGGGTCTGGCCCAGGTGCGTGGTCATCGTGGGCCGGTGGATGATGCGAGTGAGATCAAGCACCGCGTGACCTCCGACATTGAGTACTGCCAGAACTGGTCGTTCTACCTAGATCTGGAGATCATCGCCCGGACCTTCCTGCATGTGTTCTCCTTCCACGCCAAGTCCTGCTAAGGGCTGGCTGGTGCAAAGAGGCGCAAGGCTGTGAATGAGGTTGCGTTCAATCACCATGCCTTCCGCCTCTGATTTCTTCGGTTCCCTGATCTTCGGAGCCATTGGGCTGGGGGCTTTGCTGTATGGCAAATCGGTGGGCTCGGTGGTCAAAATGGGCCTGGGGGCGGCCATTCTAGGCTGCTCCTACCTTGTGACTGAAAGCTGGCTGCTGTGGACCAGTGGATCGGTGCTGACACTGTTGCTGATGCGGTGGAAGGAGTAGGCAGTCTGCAAACGGAGAGGCTTGCCCTTTGGTAAATGCAGGGGCAGATAGCCGCTACCTCTCTCAATGATTTTCTCCCAAACGCGCAAGCCTGAATACACTGCCCGAGTCATCGAATGGCATGACGACAAGGGCTTTGGCTGGCTTCAATTTGGCGACAAACGGTTGTTCCTGCATCGCCGTGATTTTTCCAGGTTTCACCATCTACCGAGGGTGGGTGAGGAGATTCGTTTTAACTGGGGGCTGGATAAGAATTGTCGTCCGTGCGCCCAAAATGCCGTGCAGGTGCGTGAAGTCACCGATGTCAGTCTGGTGGGGCTGTGTGTCCTTGGTGCGTTGCTGGTGCTGCCTGCCTATGCGTGGCAGCAGATGGGCTGGGAGATCTGGAAACTGGCGGCCTATGTCTGCGTTTTGTCATGGATCGCCTATTCAGCGTATGCCAGCGACAAGCGCAAGGCGCGTGCGAATGCGTGGCGCACTCCTGAGGCGTATCTGCATCTGCTGGAACTTGCCGGCGGCTGGCCGGGAGCGTGGGTGGCTCAGCGCAGGCTGCGCCATAAGTGCTCCAAGCAGAGCTATCAGTTCATGTTTTGGATGATCATCTGCATCCATCAGTTCGTGGCGTTCGACTCGCTTCAACACTGGAAGTATTCCCAGATGTTGAAGCAAGCGCTTTTCGAGGATCACCGAGAAGTACGCGGCCGATACAAGCAGCGATGAGTTGGATCAAGACACCTTCAGGCCCAGATACGCTTTGGCATTCGGGTAGCAGATGTTTTTGACCATGGTGCCGACGAGGGCGTCGTCGTTGGGGATGAGGCCGGCCTCTACATCGGCGCCGAGGAGGTTGCAAAGGGTACGGCGGAAGTATTCGTGGCGTGGGAAGCTCATGAAGCTGCGGCTGTCTGTGAGCATGCCGATGAAGCGGCTGAGGAGGCCGAGATTGCTGAGGGCATTGATCTGCCATTCCATGCCTTCCTTTTGATCGACAAACCACCAGGCGGAGCCGAACTGGACTTTGCCGGGCGTGGTGCCGTCGGCGAAATTGCCGGCCATGGTGCCGAAGACGTAGTTGGCGTTGGGGTTGACGTTGTAGAGGACGGTCTTGGGCAGCGCGTTTTCGGTGTCGAGGCGGTCGAGGAATCGGGAGAGCGTCTCCGCCTGCGGCCAGTCACCGATGCTGTCGCAGCCGACGTCAGCGCCGATCTCACGGGCGAGGCGGCTGTTGTTGTTGCGCACGGGGCCGAGGTGGAGCTGCATGGTCCAGCCGCGTGAGGCGTTGAGGCGTCCGACGTGGAGCATGATGTTGCTGGCAAACTGGTCCTGCTCCTGCGCGCTGGCAGCGGTGCCGCTGCGGGCTTTCTGGAAGATGCGCTCGGCCTCGGCATCGCTGATGAAATTGGAGTGGCAGTAGTTCAGGCCGTGGTCGCTGAGGCGACCGCCGACGCTGTGGAAGAAATCATGGCGCTGCTTCAGGGCATCCAGCAGGGAGGCGTAGCTTTTCAATTCGATGCCGCTGGCGGCGCTGAGTTTGTCGCACCAGGCATTCCAAGCTTCGGGGAGATGCACGGCGAGGGCCTTGTCCGGGCGGAAGGTTGGATAGACACCGACTTCAAAGCCATCGGCGGCGCACTTTTGATGATGGGCGAGGTCGTCGATGGGATCGTCCGTGGTGCAGAGGGCTTTCACTTTTTGCGTGCGCAAGATGCCTCTGGCGCTCATCTCCGGCTTGGCGAGTGCGGCCTCGGTCTGCTCCCAGATGGCGGGGGCGGTCTTTTCATCCAGCAGGGTGTCGATGCCGAAGTAGCGCTTCAGTTCGAGATGGGTCCAGTGGTAGAGAGGGTTGCGCAATGTGTGGGGAACGGTTTTGGCCCAGGCGAGGAATTTGTCGCGGGGGCTGGCCTTGCCGGTGATGAATTCCTCGGGCACGCCATTGCAGCGCATGGCACGCCACTTGTAGTGGTCGCCTTCGAGCCAGATTTCGAAGATGTTCTTAAACTGGCGGTTTTCCGCAATGTCCTTAGGCGGCAGGTGATTGTGGTAGTCCAGGATCGGCTCGTCCTTGGCGAAGCTGTGGTACAGGCGGCTGGCTGCCTTGGAGGAGAGAAGAAAATCGTCGTGGATGAAGGACATTGCTGTTTGTCGGTTGGTGGTGATCTGCCTACACTGGCAGGATGACGAAAACACGCAACTGGTTCGCATTGCTGCCCCTCCTCTGCTTGTGCGCATGCAGTACGGTGCAGTTTTACACCCAGGCGATCAGCGGGCAGACGGAAATCTGGCGTAAATCACGGCCTAATGCCGAGGCGCTGGCGGATCCCAGCGTGGCGGAAAAAGTCAAGCAGCGTCTGCAATTGATCGAAGAACTGCGGGCCTTTGCCGCCAGTGATCTGCACCTGCCGACGAAGAGTTTCGGCAAATACTGCGACCTCAAGCGGCCCTTTGTGGTGTGGGTGGTGTATGCCGCGCCGGAATTTTCCACTGAAAGCAAGAAGTGGTGGTACCCGCTGGTCGGCAGCTTGAAGTATCGCGGATTTTTTAACGAGAAGGATGCGGCTGTGGAGGCGGCACGGCTCAAGAAAAAAGGCTATGATGTGTTCGTGGGTGGCGTGGAGGCTTATTCGACGCTGGGTTATCTGGCGGACCCGGTGCTGAACACCTTTCTGCATCGCAGCGATGGCGAACTGGCCGAGCTCATCTTTCATGAACTGACGCATGCCAAGGTCTTCATCCCCGGGGATACCGATTTCAATGAAGCCTTTGCCACAGCAAACGGGCAGGAAGGTGTGAGACGCTGGATGCGCTCGAAAAATAATCTGAGTGGGCTGCGCGAGTATGAGGCACACCTGAAGAAGAGTCGGGAATCAGTTCACCTGATGCTGAGCACGCGTGAGAAGCTGAAGGCTGTCTATGCCCGCTCCTATCGCAACGTGGAAACGGAGCGGCTTGCGAAGCAGCGGGTCTTTGACGACATGCTGAAGGAAGCGGCGGACGTCAGTCCCCAAGCGCGGATCAAAATCAATCATGAGCCGAAGTTTTGGAACAATGCGCGCCTCAATACGGTCGCCACGTATTACAACATGGTTCCCGGGTTTGACCGGCTGCTGAAGGAAAAAGGTGGCGATCTAGAGGCGTTTCATCATGAAGTTGCCTCGATGAGAAAGCTGAACAACGAGCAGCGCATGAAGATTCTCGGAACCACGGCCAGCCATGATTAACCAACTCCGCTCTCAAATCCTTTTCTCCATCCTGCTGCTTCTTTGCTGCGACCTGGCTTCCGCACAAAATACGTCGAGCTGGACGGAGCCGTTTCCGCCGCACCGGATTGCGGGGAATCTGTATTATGTCGGGTCGCGTGATCTGGCCTCCTATCTGATTACGACGCCGCAGGGGCATGTGCTCATCAACAGCAGCCTGGAGGAATCCGTGCCACTGATCCGTGCGAGCGTGGAGAAGCTGGGATTCAAATTCGCGGACATCCGCATCCTTCTCATCAGCCACGCGCATTCGGACCATTGTGCGGGCAGCGCGGAGATCGTAAAGCAGACAGGGGCGAAGTATTGGGTGATGGAGCAGGATGCCGACGCGGTGGATAACGGCGGTGCGAAGAAGCCTCGGATCGGGAAGGGAGATTACACGCAGTTTCCGCCTGCCAAGGTGGATCGTCGATTGAAGGATGGCGAAGAGGTCAAACTCGGAGATGCGGTGCTGGTGGGACATCTCACACCTGGTCACACGCCCGGCTGCACGACGTGGACGATGCAGGTGATGGACAACGGCATGCCGCTGAATGCGGTGATCATTGGCAGTCCGAATGTGAATCCCGGCTACGTACTGGTGGGCAACAAGAACTACCCGGCCATCGCGACGGATTATGAGAAGACTTTCCGTGTGCTAAAGGCGCTGCCGGTGGACCTGTTTCTAGGAGCCCATGGCGGTTACTACGGCATGGAGGCGAAGCATGCGCGGATGGGCACGGGTGACGCGAATCCCTTCATCGATCCTGCAGGTTATCTCCGTTACGTGAAGGACAGGGAAGGGGCCTTCCTTGCAGAGTGGGAGAAGCAGAAGAAGACGAAGTGATCGGCTCCTGCGGGAGGAGCGGATGAAACAAAGCGGAAAGCTTGCTTATGAGAGGAGAAGCCGTCAATAATCAGTGCTTTCTCTCGCTTCAGCTATGCAACGTTTCTTCGTTTCTTTGATCCTCGCCACTACTGCCAGTGCCGCACCGCTGCCGCCTGTTACTCCTTTCTTGGAGCAGCACTGCACCGAGTGCCATGATGGCGATGTGAAGAAAGGCGGGCTGGATCTGACCGCACTGTCGTTCAAGCCGGAGGACCGCCGGAATTTCGACCGCTGGGTGAAGGTTTATGATCGCGTGAGCAAGGGAGAGATGCCACCGGCGAAGATGGCCCGGCCGGAGGCTGCGGAATTGAAGACTTTCCAAGCAGCGCTCAAGGCACCGCTAAGTGACCATGAACTTGCGCAGCAGGCGAAGAACGGGCGCACGGTGCTGCGCAGGCTGAATCGCACGGAGTATGAGAATACGGTGCATGACCTGCTGGGCATCTCTTTGCCGGTAAAGCACATCCTGCCAGAGGATACGCCGCTGCATGGGTTTGATACTGTGGCTGAAGGGCTGAGGTTTTCGCAGCTGCAAATCGAGAAGTATCTGGAGGCGGCTGATGCCGCGCTGGATGCCGCCATCGTGCTGAGCAAACGGCCGGTGGGGATCAATCAGCGTTACAGCTATAAGAATGAGCAGGGGATTCGCAAAAACCTCGACACGCCGCCGGGCACTTTGTCCGACAAGACCAATCCGAAGAGCGGGCACCGAGTGATGTTTCGTGAGAACGACAAGGAGGTCATCATGTTCACCACGGGTGATTACCTGGTGGGTCTGAAGCAGTGCCGTCTGCCCGGTCCGGGCAACTATCGCATCAAGGTCTCCGGAAACGCGTTCCAGAGTGAAGGCGAGCCGCTGACGCTGATGATCTACAGCAACAACTACAAGCAGAAGCGCCTGCTGAGCTACTGCGAGCTGCCGGCGGACAAGCCGCGCGAGTTTGAATTCACAACGCGTCTGGATGGCACCGAGCACATCGTGATCAACTGTGACCGTGTGGGCCGCGACAAGAAAGGGCAGAACATTTACAATGTCGGTGCTGCTGAATTCCAGGGAACGGGTCTCGCGATGCAATGGATCGAAGTGGAGGGGCCGCTGTCTGCTGAGTGGCCACCTGCGAGCTTGAAGAAAGCACTGGGGGATGTGCCGCTGACTGAACTGGGAGACAAGCAGAAGAAGTTTCGCGATGGCAAGCAACTCGGCTATGAACTCGCGCCTACGGATGTGAGGCAAGCGATTGCCAGCGGGCTCAATGGCTTTGCGGCACGTGCGTTTCGGCGGCCGTTGGAACAGGATGAGGCGGCGCCTTACATCGCGCTTGCCACGCAGTCGTTGGAGGCGGGCAGCACCTTTGAAGATGCCATGCGCGTGGGCTTGCGTGCCATTTTGACGTCACCTGCCTTCCTGCTTTTGGAAGAGCATCCGGGCAGGCTCAGTGATCGCGCCCTGGCCACGCGGCTGGCGTATTTCCTTACGAGCTCGATGCCCGATGACGAACTGATGAAGGTGGCGAGTGCGGGGCAGTTGAGCCAACCGGCGGTGCTGAAAGCCCAGACGGAGCGTCTGCTCAAAGGGCCGAAAGCGGCGACGTTCGTGACCCACTTTGTGGGCCAGTGGCTGGAACTGCGCAACATTGACGCAACTACGCCGGACACGAAGCTTTACCCGGAATACGACATGCTGCTGAAGCTGGGCATGGTTACGGAAACAGAGGCATTTTTTAATGAGCTGCTGAACCAGAATCTGCCGGTGGCCAATCTCATCCACAGTGACTTTGCCATGGTGAACAACCGCCTGGCGGAGCATTACGAACTGCCGGGCATTGCCGGTGAGCAATTCCGCCGTGTGTCATTGCCGAAGGACAGTGTGCGTGGCGGAGTGCTGACGCAGGCCAGTGTACTCAAGGTCACGGCGAATGGCACGGTCACATCGCCGGTGATTCGCGGAGCCTGGGTCATGAAACATCTGCTGGGGCAACCGCCGCCGCCACCTCCGGGCAATGTGGCGGGCATTGAGCCAGACACGCGCGGCAGCACCACCATTCGCGAACAATTGGCGAAGCACCGTGACAGTGAGAGCTGTGCCTCCTGCCACCGGCAGATTGATCCGCCGGGGTTTGCGCTGGAGAGCTTTGATGTCATTGGCGGATTCCGTGAGAACTACCGCTCAAATGAGAAGGGGGCGAATGTGAAGCGCAAACTCAATGGACAGAACATCTGGCAGTACAGGGAAGGCCTGCCGGTGGATGCCAGTGGCGAGCTGCAGGATGGCCGCAAGTTTCAGGGCATCGCGGAATTTAAGAAGCTGCTGCTGGAGCAGCAGGATCAAGTGATGCGAGCGCTGGCTGGCAATCTGGTCACTTACGGCACGGGGGCGGGCATTCAGTTTGCGGATCGCGATGCGATTGATGCCATCTCCAAGCAAGCCAAGGCTGATGGCTCGGGGCTGCGAACGCTGGTGCATGCGGTGGTGCAGTCTCCGCTGTTTTTGAGCAAGTAATCGAAGTTTCAATCCGACTCCAACACACCATGATCACACGCCCTGCCATTTCCCGCCGCGCCTTTTTGCACGGTTCCGGTGTCTCGCTGGCCCTGCCGTTTCTTGAGGCGATGATGCCGCGAATTTCGAGCGCGGCGGCAGCCACGCCGCCGAAGCGCATGGTGTTTGCCTGTGCTTCGCTGGGCATTTACGGGCCTTCGTTGTTTCCGAAGGAGACGGGGCGAGGTTACACACTGACGCCTTATCTGGAGGCGCTGAAAGATCATCGGGATGATTTTACGGTGCTTTCAGGAGTGTGCCATCCAGATCAGGCCGGGGCGGATGGGCATACGTCGGAAATGACGTGGCTGACTTCAGCACGCGGGCCTGGACTTGGCGGTTTTCGCAATACGGTGTCGATTGATCAGTTCGTGGCGGAGAAGATTGGGTATGAGACGCGCTATCCTTCGCTGGTGCTGAGTTCGGCGGGGCAGGGCAGCCAGAGCTACACGCGCAGCGGTGTCATGGTGCAGGCGCAGTCGAAGCCCTCGCTGGTCTTTGCCAAGCTCTTCCTCGATGGAACTCCGGGAGAGATCAGCAACCAGATGCGCAAGCTCAAGGAAGGGCGCAGCATCATGGACACGGTACAGGCGGAAGCGAAGCGCTTCGAACGCCGTGTGGGCGCGGCGGACAAGGAGAAGCTGGATGAGTACTACACCTCCGTGCGTGAGATGGAGGAGCGCATGCTCAAGTCCGAAGCGTGGGTGCAGAAGCCCAAGCCGAAGGTGGATGCGAAGCCGCCGACGGATGTGGAAAACGAGGCCGATCTCATTGCCCGCATGAAGCTGTTGTTTGATCTGATTCCGCTGGCTCTGCAAACGGACAGCACGCGTGCGATCACGGTGCTGGTGCAGGGCAGGGGAGATGTGCCTCTGATCAATGGGGTGACCATGGCGCATCACAATCTGTCGCATCACGGCCAGGACCCGATGAAGATTGAGCAGCTTCAGCGCATCGAGCGCGCGGAGTTTGAAGCTTTGAATGGTTTGTTTACTTCGCTCAAGGCGAAGAAGGAGAGCAATGGCACGTTGCTGGACAACACGATGGTTTTGTTTGGCAGCAATCTGGGCAATGCGAACAGCCATGACTGGCACAACTTGCCGCTGGTGTTTGCGGGTGGCGGATTTAAGCATGGGCAGCACCTGGCGTTTGATGCGAAGAACAATCAGCCGATGTGCAATCTCTTCGTGCAGATGCTGCAGCGCATGGGGATTGAGGCGGATGAGTTTGGATCTAGCACGGGGACGAGTTTGCCGGGGCTGGTGGTGTAGTTTGGGACAATGACGTTCGCGGTGGGAGGTGCGACAGATTGGCTTCGCCTGTCTCGCCAAGCCTCGGCTCTCTTGTCTGTCGATCAGCGCCACCGCAATCTCCCGGGTTTGCGGGTTGGCAGACCCTGCAGCAGCGGGGCGATAGGTGACTCGTGGATTGTTGGTGCTAACGAAGCGCTGACCGACAGACAGGAGTGTCTGTCGTACTTCAGCGGCTACTCCTCGACGGCATCAAACACATCGGGCACGGGCGCGTGTTCGGCCACCCAGGCGAGGGCTTCGTCCTTGGTCTTGAGGGTGCCTTCGAGCTGGAGGGTTTGGAGGGTGGTGAGGAGTTTGCCGAGGGCTTTGCCGGCGTGCCAGCCATGGGCGATGAGATCGGCGCCGGTGATGATGCGTGGCGGGAGCATGGGCTCGCTGGCGAGTTCTTCGCGCTTGGCGAGGAGGAACTCGTAGTTGTCCAGCCAGCCGTTGGAACCGAGGCAATCGACACGGTGGAGGGCGAGTTCGTCATCGAAGGAGGGGCGGGCCATGAATCGGCGCAGCTTGGCGGTGCGCATCTTTTTGACGTCTTTGAAGACCATGTGGTTTTCCACGGCGACGACGGTGGGCTCGATGACATCGTTGGAGAACTTCATGCGGCGCATGATCTCGCCGGTTTTTTCGGCACCGAGTTTGTCGTGTCCGTTGAAGCGGATGCGGCCGGTGTCGGCGTCGCGGGTCTGGGTGGCCGGTTTGGAGATGTCATGCAGCAGAACGCTCATCACCAGCGGCAGCGAGACCTTCTCCGGGAGGAGGCTGAGCATGAGGCGGGTGTGGATGAAGACATCGCCCTCGGGGTGGAACTGAGGCGGCTGCTCGCAGCCTTGGAGAACGAGGATCTCGGGGAGGAACTGCTCCATGAGGCCGCTGTTGACGAGGAGATCGAAGCCGCGCACGCGGTTGGGGCTGAGCATCGTTTTGACGAACTCCTCGCGGATGCGCTCGATGCTGACGCTTTTGATCTTGGGAGCGAGGCCGCAAATGGATTCCCAGGTGGCGTGCTCGATATCGAAGCCGAGCACGGTGGCGAAGCGCACCGCGCGGAGCATGCGGAGGTGGTCTTCTTCAAAGCGGTCTTTGGCGACGCCGATTGCGCGCAGCAGGCCCATGCGCAGATCCACCTGGCCGTCGACGTAGTCGATGACCTGGTTTGTGAGCGGGTCGAAGAAGAGGCCGTTGATGGTGAAATCGCGGCGCTGGGCGTCGAGTTCCGGGGTGGAGTAAGTGACGCTGTCCGGGCGGCGGCCATCGCTGTAGCTGCCGTCGCTGCGAAAGGTGGCGACCTCGACGTACTGGTGGTTCAACCGCACGATGACGACACCGAAGTGGGCGCCCACGGTTTGGGCACCGGGGAAGAGTTTCACCACCTGCTCGGGCGTGGCGCTGGTGGCCACGTCAAAGTCTTTGGCCTCGCGCCCCAGCAGCATGTCGCGCACGCAGCCGCCCGCCAGCAGGGCCTTGTGACCGGCCTGGGTGAGTTTTTCGATGATCTGGATGGCAGTGGCGCGCATGCCCGGATGTTCCATTGCCGGGTTGAATGTTCAATGTTGATTCTGCTTTCCGCTGTTCAAATCGGGGACTGGCGTTACACTCGCGACCCTTAATATGGACCCGCTCATCGAACTGCTCCGCAATAACTCCAACCGCAGCCCCAAAGAGATCGCTCTCGCCCTGGGGCTCGCCGAATCCGAAGTCACCGACCGCATTGCCGCGGCGGAGGCGGATGGCACGATCCTGGGGTACAGCGCCGTGGTGGACCGTCTGAAGGCGGGGGACCGCCGCGTGACGGCGCTGATCGAGGTGCGCATCTCGCCGGAGCGTGATGGCGGCTTTGACCGTCTGGCACGCCGGATTTCGAAATTTGACCAGGTGCGCGACTGCTTTCTGATGAGCGGTGGCTATGACCTGGCCGTGATCGTGGAGGGCAAGGACCTCCTGGATGTGGCGACCTTTGTGTCCGAAAAACTCAGCACCCTGGGAGGCGTGCTGTCCACGGCCACGCGCTTTGAATTGAAGGCGTACAAGGAAAACGGGTTCCTCGCGAACGGTGGCGGCGATGAAGAGCGTCTGCCAGTGAGTCCATGATCTGAGAGGAACCTGAGGCCATGGAATACGACAACAAAATTTCAAACATCATTCGCGATCTGCCGCGCTCCGGCATTCGCGATTTCTTCGAACTCGTCATCGGTCGCACCGATGTCATTTCGCTCGGCGTCGGTGAACCTGACAAGCCAACCCCGTGGCCGATCCGCGAGGCGGTGATCCGCTCGCTGGAAAAGGGCCAGACGAGCTACACCTCGAACCTCGGTCTCGAATCGCTGCGCATCGGCATCAGCGAGTATGTGACGAAGCACTTCCGCACCACGTATGATCCGAAGACGGAGATTCTGGTGACGGTGGGCGTGTCCGAGGCGCTCGACATCGCCTTCCGTGCGGTGTTGAATCCGGGTGACGAGGTGATCTATCATGAGCCGTGTTATGTGAGCTACTCACCGAGCATCAAGATGGCCTACGGCGTGCCCGTGGTGGTGCAGACTCGTGAGGAGAATGAATTTGCCCTGATGGCCGAGGATGTGGAGAAGGCGATCACGCCGAGAACGAAAGTCATTGCGTTGAACTTCCCGACTAATCCGACGGGCGGCATCATGCCGCATGAGGAACTGGCGAAGATCGCCGCGCTGGCGGTGAAGCATGACCTGCTCGTCTTTACCGATGAGATCTACAGCGAGCTGCTTTATGACGGACGTCAGCACAAGAGCATCGTTGAGTTTCCTGGCATGCGTGAGCGCACCATTTTGCTGCACGGCTTCAGCAAGGCCTTTGCCATGACTGGCTGGCGTCTCGGCTATGCCTGCGCTCCGGCACCGCTGCGTGAGGCGATGATGAAGATTCATCAGTACTGCATGCTGTGTGCGCCGATTATGAGTCAGATGGCGGGCATCGAAGCGTTGAAGATGGGCGAGACTGCGTATGAAGACATGCGTCAAAGCTATGAGCAGCGGCGCAATCTCATCGTGAGCCGACTCAACGGGATGGGGCTGCATTGCTTCAATCCGGGGGGCGCGTTCTATGTGTTTCCGGAGATCCGCAGCACGGGACTGACGAGCAAGGAGTTCGCCATTCAGCTTCTTGAGAAGAAGAGTGTGGCCGTTGTTCCTGGCAGTGCTTTCAGCAGTGCGGGGGAAGGCTTTGTGCGCTGCTGCTACGCGACTGCTCCTGAGCTCATCGCGAAGGCGATGGATTTGATGGAGGAGTTTGTGAACGAGGTGCGCGGGAAGTAGCGGAATCTGCTTCGGTCGCGATTAAGCCAGCCGGAAGAGCTTGCGGGAGTTTTCGAAGAGGATTTTGCGCTCGACTGCTTTGCTGGGGGCGAGCTTGCGGATGACGGCGAGGGTCTGGGCGCCCTGGCAGCCGGGGCCGCGGCCGAGGTGGTCGGCGCAGTCGCTGCCGTAGAGGATCTTGTCCTGATGGCGGTCGAAGAACTTGGTGGTGTGCTCTTCGTCGCGGGTGAGGGCGAGCAGGCCGCTGCCGGCGGACATGTCGGCAAACATGTTGGGGTAGTCGGAAAGGTAGCGGTCCGTGATGCCGCCGGGGGTGATCTTGCCTTTGGGGTAGTTTACTTTTTGATCGTGCTGCTTGTCGATGTTGCCCCAGAAGGCCTGCGCATGGCCGATGAAGTTGGTCTTGGGAAACTTCTCCAGCATGGTGTGGAAGCGCTCGTAGCCGAGGTTGTAGGTCAGGTGCTGGAAGTGCAGGAGGATGGGCACGTTGTAGGCGGCGGCGAGGGCGTAGAGTTTCTGGCTCTCGGGGGAGTCACACGGAACCATGAATTTCTGCTCACCGATCATGCAGGCGCCCTGCTTGAGCCATTTTTCGATCTCGGCCGGTGCGGTGTCGAGGTCGGTGACTTCATTGGCGGCCCAGAGGTAGGCATCAGAATGCGCCTTGGCGAAATCCCGTGCCGCTTCCGTGGTGGCGCATTGGGCGGCGAGGCCGTTGGATTTGCCGTTGTGGGTGGAAGGGCGGTCCAGGTAGGTGCCGGCAGGCAGAATGATCGAGGTGGTGATACCCATGGCTCCTGATGCGCGAGCAGATGCTCATCCGCGCGCTTGTGGTAGTTCATGTGCTGATGGATGTCGATGACAGGCTCAGCGGCCGGGGGCGTCTGCGCGAGGGCGCGGGAGGTAAGTGCGGCGAGACCCGTGGACAAAAAGATGCGGCGTGATGGCATGAAACCACTACGCCGCATGGAAGGCGATGTTGCTCGTTAGCTCTGCAGCTGCGCGAATCAGCTCAGTTTTTTCAGGCCCTGTGTGTCGGCCAGGATGGCGCCGGTGTAAATCATGCCGGTTTGCACGGTGCCGTTGAGGTTTGCGGCAATGAGATCCGCATCGGTGAAGTCGGCATTGGTCAGATTGGCACCTTCCAGGTTGGCACCAGATAGATCCGCGCCACGGACGTTGGCGTTGCTCAGGTTGGCATGACGGAGGGAGACGCCGCCGAGGTCTGCCCCGCTGAGATCAGCGCCGCTGAGGTTGGCGCTGTCCAGATTCGCGCCGCTGAAATCACCGCCGGAGAGATTGGTGCCTGCCAGATTGGCTTTGGTAAGGGTGGTGCCGACAAAATGAGCTTTGGCCAGGTTGAGGTCATTGAGCGTCGCACCTGCGAGGTTCATGCCGGTTTCGTCGATCTTGCGACCGCTTTTGCCGATGCTTTCAAGCCATTGAGTGTGCGCGAGGAGTTCTTCGGTGGTGATGCTAGCCATGGTGCACAAATGAAAACCCGATTTACGAGGCCGTAAATCGGGTTTTCAAACTTGTTTAGGGGATTTAGACAATCCCGTGAAGCCATTCGGCGAGGGCTAAATCAGCCTTTCACCTCAGCGACGATCTTCTGAGCTGCGTCGGTCAGATCGGCGGCGCTGGTGATCTTCAGGCCGCTGGCGGCGAGGGTGGCCTTGCCGGCTTCGACGTTGTTGCCTTCGAGGCGGACAACGAGCGGGATGTTCAGGGAGACTTCCTGCGCCGCGGCGATGATGCCGGTGGCGATGATGTTGCAGTCCATGATGCCGCCAAAGATGTTCACCAGGATGCCCTTCACATTGGGGTCGCCAAGAATGATTTTGAAGGCTGCGGTGACCTGTTCCTTGGTGGCACCGCCGCCGACGTCGAGGAAGTTGGCCGGGAACATGCCGTTGAGCTTGATGATGTCCATCGTCGCCATGGCAAGGCCGGCGCCGTTGACCATGCAGCCGATATTGCCGTCGAGCTTGATATAGGCGAGGTCATATTTCGACGCCTCGATCTCGGCCGGATCCTCCTCGGACTCGTCGCGCAGCGCGAAGATGTCGGGGTGGCGGTAGAGCGCGTTCGAATCGAAGCTCACCTTCGCGTCGAGCACATAGAGCTTGCCGTCGGTGGTTTCGACCAGCGGATTGACCTCGAGCATCGACATGTCGGTGGCGATGAAGGCGTTGTACATCTGCTCGGCGATCTTGACCGCCTGCTTGTTGAGATCGCCCTTCAGCTTCAGCGCGAACGCCACCGCACGGCCGTGATGCGGCATGAAGCCTTCGACCGGATCGATGATGATCGTGCGGATCTTGTCGGGCGTGTCATGCGCGACCGTCTCGATGTCCATGCCGCCCTCGGTCGACACGATCATCGCGATCCGGCCACTGCCGCGATCGACGACCATCGAGAAATAATATTCGGATTTGATGTCGGCGCCGTCGGTCACATAAAGCCGGTTGACCTGCTTGCCGGCCTCGCCGGTCTGGATCGTCACCAGCGTGTTGCCCAGCATGTCGGTGGCGTTGGCGCGCACTTCTTCGATCGACTTCGACAGGCGGACACCGCCCTTGGCGTCGGCGGGCAGCTCCTTGAACTTGCCCTTGCCGCGGCCGCCGGCGTGGATCTGGGCCTTGACCACATAGATCGGCCCCGGAAGCTTCTTCGCGGCTTCGACCGCTTCTTCGACGGTCAGCGCCGCATGGCCGGCGGGAACCGCCGCACCGAACTTCGCCAACAGCTCCTTGGCCTGATATTCGTGGATATTCATGGTCGAGCCTAATCCCTCAGAATCCGATCAAATCGGCTGGGGCTTAAGCATGAAAGAGTCGAATTGAAAACCCCAAGCGCGGCAAATCAAATGTTGCACCGCAATAGGGAAAGTTTTTCGGCGCCGGTTCCGCTGCCGCCCGGTTCAGCTGGCCGAAGCGCACTAACCCGCTATCGAACAACCAATTCCGGCGCGCAGCACCACGGAAACGATTTCGGCATCCTGCAGAGCGCGCAGCCGGTGGACGAGTTCGTCGACGCTCAGCGCGCGCATCTTGTCGCCCGACAGGCCGCCCAGCGACTGGAGCCGCTTGAGCTGCGCCAGCGACAGCCGGTCGACCATCCGCTCGGCCATGCAGCCCGCGACCGGCGGGCGGATGCCGGCGTCGATCAGCTTGGTACGCACCCGGGCCTCGGGCGAGACGCTGGCACAGCCGGCCAGCGCGAGCGCGGCGAGGATGGGGAGGCACAGAAGGGGCAGGCGAGGCATGGCGCGGTTTCCTTCAACGCGGAGATGCGCGGTTTTTGCGACGAGCCGGATTGATGCGCAATGAATGAAACAGGGCGGGTCAGCCTTCGCCGCGGATCTGAAGCATCAGCCGGGCCATCACCTCCCCCGCGTTGATCGGTTTCATCAGCACGGGAAGATCGGGGTGCATGGCCGCGAGTTCGGCGGGCAGGCCGGTGCCGGTGTGCACGACGAAGGGAACCCTCCGGTCGATCAGCGCAAGCGCCACCGGGGTGATGTCGCGGTCTTCCAGCACGACATCGACGATCGCGGCGTCAACCACCGCATCGGTGAGCAGTTGGAGCGCCTCGGCGGTCGAGGCGGCGGGGCCGAGCACAACCGCGCCGGCGGCTTCCACCGCGAAAGCAAGGCTGAGCGCGACGATCGGCTCATCCTCGACGATCAATATCGCATATGGTCTTGTCATGTGCCCCCCGGCATGAGCGGGAGAACGGCGTCTCCCAGCCGGTCGCGCTCAGAAATCGACCACCGGTATGTGCAGAAATGCACTTAGGCGGATTAAGTTCCAATGACGTTCGCTGCCGGCTGCGATCGCCCCTGCCTCCGCTGGGGTGACGGGATGGCGCTACCGCTCCTCGCGCCCGATCCACTTTTCCACCAGCGGCGGGCGATAGTCGCGCATCCTGCCGACCAGCGCGGCGGGGTCGCTGTCGACCATCAGCATCGCGCGGTGAGCATCGCGCAGGAAGCCGGCCGCGACGACATCGTCGAGAAAGCCGATCAGCTTGTCGTAGAAGCCGGCGATGTTGAGCAGTGCGACCGGCCTGGCATGGTCGCCCAGCTGTCCCCAGGTCCAGATTTCGAACAGCTCCTCGAAGGTGCCGATCCCGCCCGACAGCGCGATGAAGCCGTCGGACATGTCGGCCATCATCGCCTTGCGCTCATGCATCGAGCCGACGATGTGGAGCCGCGTCAGCCCATGATGCGCAACCTCCAGATCGGCGAGCGCCTTCGGGATCACCCCGGTCGCGCGGCTGCCCGCCGCCATCGCGGCGTCGGCGACGATCCCCATCAGCCCGACCTTGCCGCCGCCATAGACCAGATCGACCCCCGCCGCGCCCAGCGCAGCCCCCAGCGCGCGCGCAGCCCCGGCATGGACGGGATCGACCCCGGGGCTCGATCCACAGAAGACGCAGAGGGTTTTGATCATTCGTCGTTGTACCACCCACCATCGTCATCCCAGCGAAAGCTGGGATCTCAATTCTTCTTCTCTCCGTCGCGCACAAGGCAGTGAGATCCCGGCTTTCGCCGGGATGACGGGACTGGAGGCGAACTACCCCTTGAGCATCGCGCGCAGCGGCATCGGCCCTTCGCCCATGCTCAGCGCCATCCGGTCGGCAAGGCCGAGCCGCATGCCGTGGAAGCGCGCGATCAGATCGGCGTCCATCATGTACAGCGATTCGAGCATCCGGTAGCCCAGCCGCGGCGGGGTATCGCGCAGCATCCGGCGCGCGAAGCGGCGGTAATAGTCGCGCTTGCCCCAGGCGGTGCGGGCATGGCCGTAGAGCAGCTTGTGGAGCGCGTCGCCCGACCAGTCGTCGGCCTCGGCGATCATCCGCGCGGTGCGCGCCGCATCGCCCAGGCTGTTGCCGCTGACCGGATGGAACAGCCCGGCGCGCAGCCCCGCCTTGGCGACGCCCTCGCCGCCCGATTTCCAGTAGCTCTCGAAATCGCCGCCCAGCGCCACCGGGATCACCCCCGCCTGGCCGCGCGCCGAGCTGCGGATTCGCCAGCCGAAGCGCGCCGCATGATTGACGATGCGGTTGCCATGGTCGGTCATGTCGAGGTCGGGAAAGCCTTCATAGCGGACATCCTCGATGAACAGCCGGTCATTATCGATCGGCAGCATCGTCATATATTGGAAGCCCTCGGCGGGATCGGCGGCGGCGTCGATCAGCGTGGCGCGGCGGACGCTGTGCGGACCGTCGAGCGTCAGTTCATAGCCGACGAACTTGCGGTAATGGAGATCGAGCAGCGACAGATCGGCGGGCCCGCGCGCATCGACCACGCCGCGCGCCGCGATCAGCGATCCGTCCTCCAGCACCACCCCGTCGGGCGCCACCCCGGTCGCGCGGCGGCCCGACAATATGCTCTCGGCCGGCATCACCTCGCGCAGCGCCGCGTCGAACCGGTCCGATCTTATGCTGTAGAAGGGGAATGGCAGCGCGCGCTTATACTGCGGGAAGACCACCGAGAATTCGCGCCAGCCATAGTTGACCAGCGGTTCGAGCAGCGGCTTTTCCTCGGGCCCGATGTCGCTTTCGATGAACGACCAGAGATGCGCCCCGCCCAGCGCCGGCGCCGCCTCGATCAGCAACACGCGGCGTTCGGGCCGCGCCAGCCGCGCCGCAAGCGCGATCAGGCCTCCCGACAGGCCGCCGCCGACAATGGCGAGATCGCACATCACTCCCGTCATCCGCCAAGCTTATAGGGACGTGGCGCCACGATGCCACCCTCGCGGAAGGGGTTTCGCCCCGCGCGGTCTTTGTTTACATGTGGGACCATCCCCGGGGAGCCCGGCTGGCCGATGTTCGGTCAAGCCGAACAAAAATGGCTGAGAGGCGGTGCTGCGATGCCCGCGACCCGCAGAACCTGATCCGGCTCGCACCGGCGTAGGGAGGGAATGTCGCTCGCGGCCTTTCCCTTTTTCCGTCGATCCGCGCCAACATGGAGTGACTCGACATGGCTGATATCCCCGCGCGCACCGAAATGAAGGTGACCACCGGACCGATCCGCGGTTCGCGCAAGATTCATGTCGAGGGGCCCCAGGGCGTCCGCGTCGCGATGCGCGAGATCGCGCTGGAGCCGAGCGCGAACGAGCCGCCGGTCCGCGTCTATGACTGTTCGGGCCCCTATACCGACAGCAATGCGCATATCGACATCATGGCGGGCCTGCCCGCGCTGCGGCGCGACTGGATCATCGGCCGCGGCGATGTCGAGGACTATGACGGCCGCGGCGTGAAGCCCGAGGATAATGGCCTGAAGGGCCCCGACCGCGCCGGCGGCGTCGCCCCCTTCCCCAACGTCGTTCAGCGCCCCCTGCGCGCCAAGGCGGGGCATAATGTCAGCCAGATGCACTATGCCCGCAAGGGTATCATCACCCCCGAGATGGAATATGTCGCGATCCGCGAGAATATCGGCCGCGCCGCGCTCAAGGAAAAGCTGCTGCGCGACGGTGAGGATTTCGGCGCCGAAATCCCCGATTTCGTGACGCCCGAATTCGTCCGCAGCGAAGTGGCGCGCGGCCGGGCGATCATCCCGTCGAATATCAACCACCCGGAATCGGAGCCGATGGCGATCGGCCGCAACTTCCTGGTCAAGATCAACGCCAATATCGGCAACAGCGCGGTCGCCTCCGACGTCGCGGCCGAGGTCGACAAGATGGTCTGGTCGATCCGCTGGGGCGCCGACACGGTGATGGACCTGTCGACCGGCCGCAACATCCACGACACCCGTGAATGGATCATGCGCAATTCGCCGGTACCGATCGGCACCGTGCCGATCTATCAGGCGCTCGAGAAGGTGGGCGGCGTCGCCGAGGACCTGACCTGGGAAATCTTCCGCGACACCTTGATCGAGCAGGCCGAGCAGGGCGTCGACTATTTCACCATCCATGCCGGCGTCCGCCTGCCCTTCATCCCGATGACCGCCAAGCGCGTCACCGGGATCGTCAGCCGGGGCGGATCGATCATGGCGAAATGGTGCCTCGCGCACCATAAGGAGAGCTTCCTCTACGAGCGCTTCGAGGAGATCTGCGAGATCATGAAGGCCTATGACGTCGCCTTCTCGCTGGGCGACGGCCTGCGCCCGGGATCGATCGCCGACGCCAATGACGAGGCGCAGTTCAGCGAGCTGAAGACTTTGGGCGAGCTGACCCAGGTCGCGTGGAAGCACGACGTCCAGGTGATGATCGAAGGCCCCGGCCATGTGCCGATGCACAAGATCAAGGCGAACATGGACAAGCAGCTCGAAGCGTGCGGCGAGGCGCCCTTCTACACATTGGGGCCGCTGACCACCGACATCGCGCCGGGCTATGACCATATCACCAGCGCGATCGGCGCGGCGATGATCGGCTGGTTCGGCACCGCGATGCTCTGCTACGTCACCCCGAAGGAGCATCTGGGCCTGCCCGACCGCGACGATGTGAAGGTCGGCGTCGTCACCTACAAGCTCGCCGCCCACGCGGCGGATCTGGCAAAGGGCCACCCCGCCGCGAAGCTGCGCGACGACGCGCTGAGCCGCGCCCGCTTCGAGTTCCGCTGGCGCGACCAGTTCCACCTGTCGCTCGATCCCGACACGGCCGAGCAGTACCACGACCAGACGCTCCCGGCGGAGGGCGCCAAGACCGCGCATTTCTGCTCGATGTGCGGCCCGAAATTCTGCTCGATGAAGATCACCCAGGAAGTCCGCGACTTCGCCGCGACGCAGAACCAGCCCGCCGACCAGTTCATCGCGGCGAGCGACGCCGAGGCCGGGATGCGCGCGATGAGCGAGGTGTTCAAGGAGAAGGGTGGGGAGATTTATCTGCCGGCGGCGGAGTGAGGGCGCGCGTGTTATCCGGTGGATAGCTCGCGCGCCATCTCTTTCAAATTTTTAGATTGGCCAAGCAGTCTAAAGAGGCCTTGGCATCAGTCGTCCGATTCCGATCTACGGAAAGCGACCGCTCCTCTGCGCTGCGATACTCATATCGCGGCATTTTGAGATCAAAAACGACTTTTGGCTTAGGGGCAATGTCAGTTGGCTTACCCATTGTCATTCTCCCTAGGGTTGAGTTGTCTATCAAAGTAATGTTTGCGCTGGACCCATTTGAAGCCTTCATGCTTCGTGACGACGCAGATGTCAGTGTCGCCGCCTACGGTGTCGGCGCCAGGAAGAAAACGCACAAACTTCTTGGTCGTATCCACGAGAAAGTCGGCTAAAGCGATTGCGTCCTGTACGGGCATGGCTGGCGCAATCAATGGCGCAACGGTTCGCGCTTCAATGTGAGTCAGCACTGCGTCTAAATTCTCTGGAGGAAGGCCCATGTCCAAAAGGGCCGCAGGAAGGAATTGGCTGTAACCATTTACAATACGATTAATCGCTTCTGGTTGACCATCATATAGGATTTCGAAATCGCCCTTTCCAGCCAAGCACTCGGGTTCGGCGCATTCCCCGTTCACGATTTTAATTCGCCAGACTTCGCCGTGGATTTCTCCCGAGCCGTTGCCGCCGATCCAGAATTGAAATTCATGATCGCCGACGGGTTTGGGATCAAGGGCCTGATAGTGCTCTTCAAAGAAAAACCGGCGGGCTTTCTCGGCGACCTCCTTCATGGAGTATGCGCTTTGGTTGATCGTCCAATCTTGATCTCCAGATATGAATTTGAGACGGAGATCTTTGGCTAGCGTGCTGATTGATACTGGCCCAATATTTCCCATCCCGCATGTCATCGCGGCGATTGGAAGCCCTTTGCGAAGGTTAAAGACCTTATTTCCGTGTGAGAAAACATTGGCAATTGAGGTCGTTCCGTCCGGACTCGTGCTAACGAGGGAGGACGCGCTGTCTGCGGCGAAGACGATGCAGTCGTGTACCTTAACTGCCACGCAAACCGTCATGCTGTCCCCCTCAATCTTCGTTGAATCGACCCCTCAGCGGTGAGTCAAGTTGTCGAGCGAGAATCACGTAATACCGTCTCATGTTTTCGCTCACCTGTGGCTTTGAGGACTCACTAGGCATGACGGTTTATGGATTTTGGTGACCGGATTTCGGTGGTGTGGAATAGCAGTGAAAGGTGCAAGCCCCCCCCAATTGGCTGCGTTAGCTGAGAAAATATCGGGGACACTATACTCAATTGGTGCCCGTAGTGCATTGCACCTTGCCTCGGATCGCCTACGTTTCATGTAACGGAGTCGCCAATGAACCGCCCCCAATCTCATGCCAGCAAGGATCGCGTCGCCAAGCATCGCGCAGCGATGCGGGCGAAGGGGTATCGGCTCAAGCAGTTCTGGCTGCCCGATGTGCGCACGCCGGAATTCAAGGAACAGGCGCGGCGTGACGCGGCGGCGATCGCGGCGCAGCTCGCTCAATCCGACGATATCGCCTTTGTCGAAGCCATCCAATATTGGCCGCCCGAGGATGAGGATTGAAGCGCGGCGATCTCGTCACGGCAGCGGCGGGAAGTGGTTTCGGCGGCCAGCCGCAGCCAGCGCTCATTCTGCAGAGCGATGCTTGTCCGACCGGCAATCTCGTCCTCGCGCTCGTCACCAGCAGCCTGATCGCGGATGAGACGATCCGCCCCCGCATTGAGCCGGGCGTCGGCAATGGGCTGCGCCATGTCTCGGACGTGATGGTTGATATCCTCGTCACGGTGCCCCGCCATAAGATCGACATAGTCATCGGCGCGCTGTCGGACGACGACATGGCCCGCGTCGAGCGGTCGCTGATGATCTTCCTGGGCATGGCCGGCTGACCACGCTCAAACATGATAGCGACACTGCGCGATCTCACCTTTTATATCGCGCCAGCGCTTCTGTGGTGCGAGGGCTCGTCCGGTTGCAATTCGTATATTCATATAAAGTGGTCCGGTAATTTTGGATTCATCCGCTGGTGGCGTAATGAGGCTTGCGCAGATTTCTGCCACATTGCTCTTATGGTGTTCCGGGCAATTCCGCGCGATCGCTCTGGCAGGCACCAGGCTGGCAGATCGTACCGCGCGCTGCTATGAAAAGACCCGCAATCAGGGAGTCGAACGATGAAGAAGATTCTTTCAGCCATGCTGGCTCTGGCCTTCGCCTCGAGCGCTGCCTACGCGATGGACTGCTGCAAGGAAGGCAAGTCCTGCTGCTGCTGTGACAAGAAGGCTGACGCGCCGAAGGACGGCGAAAAGAAGGACGAGCACAAGCACTGATCGACAGGATCGGTAAATCCCATCGGCCGATTACCTGGCGGATATTATGCGGCGGAACCGCCGCAGCCGCGCGGCCGACGCCATGTCCCGCTTGACGTGTAGGTTTTGGCTTGCTGGGTATTGCCGCGATTCAGCGGCAGCGCCGCCTGCGCCTGATCGCTCATTCTCATAACTGGGATAAAACGGTATCATCGTCGATCGCTCCGGCGGCGGCCATCCGGCGCTAAAAACAAAAAACGCACACACAACCCCATGCACCCGGGGATTCCGGGCAAAAAGGCTATCCGCCGGGCCGCCGCTCCGCGTAAATTGATCCTCTTTTGTTCTTGTCGCGAATCGTGTAGAGCGGCGTGGAACAAAGGAGAAACATCATGACTCTCTTGCGGCCCTTCGACGATAGTGACGAGCTTGTCCTCCACCGCCTGTTCTTCGCGCTGAAGCCCAGCGCCGAGGCGATCGCGGAGATCGCGGGCGTGCGCGACGGGGCGGGGGTGGCGAAGAGCCATGTGTCCGACGAACGGCTGCACATGACCCTGTTCGCGCTCGACCTGCCGATGACCCCGCCGCCGGGGCTGATCGCCGCCATGGCGGGCGCGGCCGAGGGGCTGCGCGGGGTGCCGCTCAGGATCGTGCTCCATGAAGTGGTGAGCAATGGCGTGGTGACCTGCCTCAAGCCGGGCGATCATATGCCGGTGCTCAAGGCGTTCCAGCAGAAGCTCGCGCTGGCGATGGCGGATGCCGGGGTGTGGCCCAATCGCGGCTTCCGCTTCGATCCGCATGTGACCTTGGCCTATGGGCAGGAAGAAAGTTTCCGCTGCACGATCTGGCCCGTGAGCTGGCGCGCGACCGAGTTCACGCTGGTCCACAGCCTGGTCGGGCTGACCGAGCATGTGCCGTTGGGGACGTGGGCGCTGGAGGGATAGACGCCGCGATGCCCGCGCCGCCTGTTCACCCGCCTTCGGCTGCGCTATTATGATGTCAGCTGGAAGGTCGGGGGACCGTTTATGTGGAACAGGCGCGTGCTGCTCGCGGCATTGCCGGCGATGATCGTCGCCGGGCGCGGCGCCATGGCGCGCGCAGGTGTACCGGGCATCGCGGCGCAGGCGGGATTTCAGGCGCAGCTCGCGCCCTTCTGGGATCAGCTGGCGATGCTGCCGAGCATCCGCCAGTCCGCGAGCGAGGCGCCGTCGGACGGCATCTGCTACATGTTCACCAACAAGGACTGCGCCGTCTGCCAGGTCGTCCATGAACAGTTCCCGACCGGCTTCCGCCGGCTCGAGATGCGCTACATCATCTATCCCTATCCGGGCGAAAGCTACCGCCAGCTCAATTACATGTACCGGCCCGAGACGACGCTGGCCGATTATGCCGCCTATATGGACAAGCGCCTGCAGACGCTGTCGGGATCGGGCAGCGGCGCACAGGCCGACCTGATCATGGCGGTCGCCGCCGACATGGCATCGGCGCTGATCGAGGGCGGCGCGTTCGGGACACCCTTTTTCTTCCACGCGGTGCCGGGCGCTACGCCGGGCAGTCTGATCTACAGCGCGGGCGACATCGTCGCGATGGGGCCGCTGCTCGACCGCGCGGGGTGAGCATGCCCGCTCCCGCTAAGGCGGGAGACGGATCCGCCCTGCCTCCGGTAGTTACGCCGCAGGCAACGACCAGTCGATCGGCGGCAACCCCTGTGCCTCCAGAAAGGCATTGGCTTTCGAGAAATGGCGGCAGCCGAAAAAGCCCGCATAGGCCGAAAGCGGTGACGGGTGCGGGGCTTTCAGGACGAGGTGGCGGCCACCCTTTTCGGTGGAATCGACGAACGCCGCCTTCTTCTGCGCATAGCTGCCCCACAGCATGAACACGACCGGCTCGGCCTTCGCGTTGACGAGTCGGATCACCGCGTCGGTGAACGTCTCCCAGCCGCGCGCACGATGCGAGGCGGCAAGGCTCATCTCGACGGTCAGCACGCTGTTGAGCAGCAGCACGCCCTGTTTCGCCCAATGTTCGAGAAAGCCGTGCGGCGGGCGGGGCAGCCCGAGGTCGGCGTGCAGTTCCTTGTAGATGTTGATCAGGCTCGGCGGCGGCGGCACGCCGGGCCGCACGCTGAAGCACAGGCCGTGCGCCTGGCCCGCGCCGTGATAGGGGTCCTGGCCGAGGATGACGACGCGGACCTTGTCGAGCGGGGTGAGGTCAAGCGCGCGGAACCATTCGCTGGCTGCCGGGAAGATGCGCTTGCCGGCGGCGCGCTCGGCGGTGAGGAACGCCCTGAGCGCGACCATATAGGGTGCCGCGAACTCATCGGCGAGCGGGGTCTTCCAGCTGTCGTGAAGCTTGATCTCGGCCATGCCGCTGTGTGGCGCAGGACGGGTGCCGCTTCAATCATCAAAGATCCTCCCCATGCTGCGCATAGGGAGGATCTTTCAGGTCAGACCAGCAGCCGTTCGATCGCCTGCGCGAGCGCGACATAGAGCTTGCCCATGTCGGACGACAGCATCGTCACCGCAAGCGCGCCGCCGTCGCGGCTGGCGAGGACGCGGCGGAGCAGCGCTTCGAAATCGTGGATATAGCGGTTCACATGCTCGCGGAACTCGACATTGCCGTCGTAGATCTGCGCGATCCGGTTTGACTCCTCACTGCGCAACAGGCGCACCGCGGTGCGGGTGAAGGCGCCATGATCACCGTGGAGATAGGCCTTCCAGGCGCCGTCGGGCACATCGTGCGACAGCAGCTTGGTCACGTCGATCGCCGCCGAATTGAGATGTTCGACGAGGATCGCGACCTCGCGGCTGACATTGTCCTGATCGACATTCGCCTGCCGCGCCTCGGCATCGGCGACGGTCTTTTCCATCGCCGCGGCGGCCTGGCTGACCGACAGCATCTGCGTCATCAGCCGTTCGCTGGCATGGTTGGCGGCGGCGACGGCGGCCTCGGCGGTGTCGGAGATGACATGGATGCGCTGGGTAATCTGGTCGCCAAAGGCGCGTTCGATCGCCTCGGCGCCGCTCCTCGCCAGCTTCTCGCTGGCGTCGGGGATGATCGATTCGAGTGCGGCGCGCGCGCCGCGTGCGGCCTCGGCGGCGGTTTCGCGGACACGCAGGATCGCGTCGATCAGCTTGCCGCCCGACAGTTCGGACAGCGCGCGCATATTGCCTTCGCTCTCGGCGATCAGCCGGCCCAGTTCGTTCGAATGGTCGCGCAGTGCCTCGAGCCGGGCATTGGCCTCCTCGGCGAAGGCATCGGACAACTGGCGCTGGCGTTCGAGCAGCGTGTCGCCCTCGGCCGCGATCCCGGCCATGCGCCGCGCGGCCAGGTCGCCCAGCCCCGAGATCGCCTCGCGCTGGCGGTCGATCATCAGGTCGGCCGAGCCCAGCCGGTCGGTCGCGCGTTCGACAGTCTGGCTCAGCTGCTCGGCCTGCGCCGTCAGCGCGCGCATCGTGGTGTCGCCGCGCGCGGCCTCGGCCTCGACCCGCTGCATCGTCTGCGGCAGGTCGCGCTCGATATTGACGATGATCGAATCGAAGGCGATCCGCAGCCCGTTGGCCCGATCGGTGAGCGTGCGCGCGCCGGCCATGCTGTTGGTGACCGCCTGGCCGAGCGTATCGACATGTTCGCTCAGGCTGACGATCAGTTCGGCCAGATCGGCGGTCGCCTCGGTGCCGGTCGCGCCCAGCGCCTCGAAGCGCCCCTCGATCGCGCCCAGCGCATGTTCGAGATTGGCGACGAGCCTGCGGGCGTCCTCGTCCTGCTGGACGAGCTGGGTGGAGAGCGTATTGGCGAGCCCGCTCATCTCGGTCAGGCGCTGTGCGATCGAAGCGGCGGCGGCGGTACCGGCCTCGTCGAGCGCGGCGCGGCCATGGTCGATCATCGCCGCCATCGCCTCGCGCTGCAGGTCCATGCCGTTGCGGGTCGCCTCGATCGCGACGGTCGCCTGGTCTAGCGTGGCGTCGATCGAGCGGCCCAGCGAGGCGCCGGCCTCCTCGATCGTGCGCGTGGTGCGTTCGGCGCGGGTCTCGATCCGGCCGATCTGGGTGGCGAGCCGGCCCGATGCGGCGCCGATCATCTCGTCGGCCTCATGGCTGCGCGCGATGATCGCGGTCAGCGCCTCGGACAGCGCGTCGGCATGGTCCTTGGCGGTGCCACCGATGCCGCCGATCAGGCCCGCGACCTCCCTGACCATGTCGAGCGATTTGGGCAGGTCGAGCATCAGCCCGCTCATGTCGCTGCGCGCGACCCCGGCGGCGCCGTGGAGCAGTTCGGTCTGACGCGCGAGCAGATCGGTCTCGTCGCGCATGTCCATGCTGATCTGCTGGAGCTTCTCGGCGGCGCGGCTGCCCTCTTCCAGCAGCGATCCGGTATGCGCGGCGAGGTCCGAGCGGCGCGCGTCGAGCACGCTATTGACCCGTGCCACCGCATCTTCCAGCCGCCGCGCCTCGACCCGCATCGACAGCGCGGTACCACCGAATCGGCTGATTTCGCGCCGCGAGCCGCGCTGGAACAGCATGTAGAGGATGCCGAGCAATGCGAGCGGTCCGCTGGCCAGCGCGATGCTGTTGGCGATCGCGCTCAGGTCGAGCGTGGTGGGGGCGACGCCGCCGACCCAGAAGCCGATCCAGCCGGCCGCGAGCAGGCCGAAGACCATGCCGATCGCCATGTCCCCGGCGCGGCGGCGCGGCAGCTCCGGCGCGCCTTCCAGCGCGCCCGGCGCATTGTCGCGTGCGGCAGCGTCGAGCAGCAGCTCGTGCGTCTCCGTTTCGGCGCTTTCCGCCATAATTCCAGTAGTTTCGCCAGAGGCTGCCGCAGCCCGGACAGCATCGGATTCGGCCGCGTTCTCAACGCGCCAGCGATCCAGCGGATGCGGTGCCTTCCCCATGAGCCAGGATGCTACAGGAAGTGCGAGTCGAGCGATAGTCTCGGCTAACGAAATCTTCACCGATTCGCCGGCTTATGGGCGCATGTCCTACCAACCTGGCTCGCTCGACTCGCTCCTGGCCGAATCCGTCGGCGACGATCCCGCCATGATGGCCGAACTGCGCGCGCTGTTCCTGGCTTCGGCGACGATGCATGTCGCGGCGATGAGCGCCGCGAGCGCGGTCCAGCCCTGGCGCGACGAGGCGCTGCGCCTCCAGGGTCTGGCCGCCAGCTTCGGGATGACCGCATTGATGGACGTCGCCGCCCGCGCCGCCTGCGCCGGGCCCGATCCGCTGCTGCTCGACGCGGTTGCGGATGCGCTGGCGGGTTGCAGATAGGGGGTCCTTCACCCGACAGCTCGTCGCGCATCCCAAAACCGCACAGCCTTACCCCCATTCGCACTTTGCAGAATCGCCCCCGCGGCTCTATCCCCGTCCGCTTGCCACGGGGGATTGCCGTTGCCGCTCGCCGCGCTGATCGCTGCGCAGGACCAGACCGATATTGGCGACGGCTTGCGCGCCACCCTGCCGCTCGCCGGCCGCACATTGGTCGAATATCAGGCGGGGCTGGTGCTGGCGGCGGGGGTGAGCCATGTCGTGCTGCTGGTCGAGCGGGTGCCCGCCGCACTGGCGCAGGCGGTCGACCGGCTGCGGCGATCCGGCGCGCGGATCGAGATCGCGCGCAGCCTGGCCGATGCGATCGATCGTTTTCATCCCGAGGAACGCATCCTGCTCGCCGCCGACGGCGCCATCGCGGCGCAGGGCGCGGTCGATGCACTGGCCCGCGCAGCGGCGCCGGCGCTGCTCACCGTGCCCGATTCGCAGGATTACGGCGTCTTCGAGCGGATCGACGCCGGCGATCGCTGGGCGGGCTTTGCGCTGTTCGCGCGCGCCGACCTCGATGCGACCGCGCGGATGCTGGGGGATTGGGACCTCTGCTCGACGCTGCTGCGCCGCCTGGTCCAGGACGATGCGGCGCGGATCGCCGCGCTGGACCCGACCGGGGACCGGCCGCTGCCGCCACCGGTGCTGGCGATCGGCCCCGCCGCGATCGGCGCGGTCGAGGCGAACCTGCTGCGCCGCGCCGAATCGGCTGAGGGCAACTGGGCCGAGCTCTATCTCCACCGGCTGATCGCCGTGCCGCTGATCGGCCCGCTGATCGCACGGCAGGTCGACCAGCGCCACGTCGCCTGGGCGGCGGTGGTGCTGGCCTGGCTGGGCGCGGTGCTGACGGGATTTGATCTGTTCTGGCCCGCATTGCTGCTGTTGCCCGCAGCGGCGGCCCTCGCCTCGGCGGCGCGGCGGATGGCGCGAATCTGGGGTGGTGGCACCGACCAGGGGATGTTGCCCCGGGTCGCGCGCCATGCCGCCGCCGTGGCGGTGCTGATCCTGCTGACCGCGGCGCTGGCGGCGGATGGAAGCTGGGGCTGGTGGCTGGTCGCGGCGCTGATCCCGGCGGCGCTCGCGGGGCTTGCCGCGCTCGATCCGATCATCGGCGCGATCCGCCCGCTGCCTCCGCCGCGCTGGCTGGCTGGCGCCGACGCGCTGGTCTGGACAGCGCCGCCGCTGGCGCTGCTCGGAGGCTGGCGCTGGATGCTGGCAGGGCTGACCGCCTATGCGGGGATGTCCTTCGTGCAAAGGTTCACCAGTGCCTATAAGGGCGCGCAATTTTCTGACAGTTGAGGGCTTAGCTTCGATTTAACGACAGCTTGATATGACCAGATAATGATGGGGTTGGAAGACGAACGGCAGGACAGGGATCGGCCGGCCGCCGCGGCGCGCTGGCTGAGCGATGCCGCGCGTGCGCTCGACAGTGTCGACAGCCGCATCGGCCGCGCCGCGAGCGACCTGTTCCTCGACGCCGCCAACCTGTCCGATCAGCACCGCGCCCAGATGGCGCAACTGGTGCGCGCACTGACCGGTGCGATCGAGGACGAACTGCGGATCCGCGTCGGTCAGGCGCTGACCGACGACGGGAGCCCAGAATTGCTCGCCGCGCTGGGGTCGGCAAGCCTGCCGATCGCCCTGCCGCTGCTCGAACGGACCGAATTGCTGCGCGATCCCGAACTGGTCGCGGCGATGCTGCGCCGGGTCGATGAGCACCGGCTTGCGATCATCCTCGGCCGCGACTCGCCCTATCATGTCGCCGATCTCGCCCAGCGGCTGCTCGACCTGGGCGACGTCGAGGTCGCCGAGGCGGTGATGGCGCTGCTGATCGCCGAGAGCCGCCGCTACGACGCATTCGGCGATCCCGCGCTGGCGCGCACCGATCTGCCGTTGGGGCCGCACCGCAAGCTGCTGTGGTCGGTTGCGGCGGCACTGCGCCATCACCTGATCCGCCAGCATGATGTGCCCGATGCGCAGGCCGATCTGCTGCTGGGCCGCGCTGTGCGCGATATGATTGCCGAGCATGACGAGACCGACACGCTGGAGGCGCGCGCCGACGCGCTGGCGGCGCTGCTGGGTGCCCGCGCACTGATCGACGACAAGCTGATCGCCGACGCGCTCGAGGAAGGCTGGCTGGGCCTGTTCGCCGCCGCCGTTGCCGAGCGCGCGGGGATCGATGCCGCCGGGGTGTGGTCGATGATCGTCGATCCGTCGGGGATGATGCTGGGCACGGTGCTGCGCGCGATCGAATGCGGCCGCGAGGCGGCGGTGACGATGCTGTGGCGGATCGGCACCGCCGAGGGCGTCGGCGAAGACGTGCTGATCGGGCGCGCCGACGCCTTCGACGCGCTCGACCGGCGCGACGCCGCAGAGGCGGTGCTGATCTGGCGGCTCGACCCCAATTATCGTCGCGCGGTGATAGAGATCGGCCAGGGCGGGCGCCATGGCGGAAGGGGGCGATGAACGCGCCGGCCAGCGTCCGGCCGGTGCTCGGCCGGGTCGACGGCCAGGGGCGGCTGGTCGAGGCTGATCCGCCGCTGTTGCGGCTGCAGGAGCGCGCCGGTGGGGTTGCGGGCGGCGCCTTTGCGGTGCCCCAGCTCGCGGCGCTGGCACGGCTGACCCGGCGGCTGGGGATCATGATCTCGCGCCGCGTGGTGGCGGCCTATGGCGATCAGGACGTCGACCTGTGGGTGCGGGTGAAGCCCGACGGCGATGGCGTCGAACTGGCGATCACCGGCTGGAACGAGATCGCGGCGGCGGCGCCCGCGCCGGGGGTCGATGCGCAGCGCTGGCGGGACTTCAACCGGGCGACAGCCGACTGGATCATCGAGACCGACCCGATGCTCCGCGTGACGCGCCCGCCCGCCAACCTGCCCGGCGCGGTCGGACAGCCGATCGACGCGCTGTTCCTGCTCAGTCGCGACGCGGAAGGGGTATCGAGCCTGATCGCCGCCGCCCAGGCCGCCGATCGTTTCGAGGATGCGGCGGCGACCTTCCTGATCGGGCGCGGCATTCCGGTCCATGTCGCAGGGCTGCCGATGATCGACGAGATCCAGGGCTTCGCGGGCTATCAGCTGCTGGTCAGCCGCCGTGCCGTCGATGGCGCGCCCCTGGCGCCCATGCCCGAAACCGCGCTGTTCGACGAGGCGTTCGCCGCCCAGCTCAGCCGCGCGATGCGCGAACCGCTTGACCACATCATCGCCCATGCCGACCGCATCGCCACGCGCGACGACGGGCCGGTGCGGCGTGACTATGCCGGCTATGCCGACGATATCGCCGGCGCGGGCCGCCACCTGCTCGCGCTGATCGACGACCTGATCGACGTGCAGACGATCGAGGACCCCGATTTTCGCCCCGAGACCGACCTGATCGACCTGATCGACACCGCCCAGCGCGCCGCCGGGCTGCTGGGCGTTCGCGCGGCCGACAAGGCGATCACGATCGACGGTCCGATCCAGGCAGGTCCGACGCAGGCAGGGCCGATCCACAACGGGCCGGTCATCGCGCGCGGTGACTATCGCCGCGTTCTCCAGGTGCTGATCAACCTGCTCAGCAACGCGATCCGCCATTCGCCCGAAGGCGGAACGATCTGGCTGCGCTGCGAGCGCGAGGGTGGGATCGCGGCAGTGATTGTCGCCGATGCGGGCGACGGCATCGCCGAGGGCGACCACGGCCGGATCTTCGAGCGCTTCGAACGGCTGGGCCTGCACGACGGCACCGGCAGCGGGCTCGGCCTCTATATCTCGCGCCGCCTGGCCCGCGCGATGGGCGGCGATCTGGGGGTCGACAGCGCGCCGGGCAAGGGCGCCCGCTTTGTCTTCACGCTGCCGGCCGGGGAGGCCTGATCCGCTGACTGTTGCCGGTTCGGCAACAGTTGTCCCGCATTCGTCGATACCGCCCGCGGATGCGCTCCGCCTAAGGCGACCCCGAACCAACGGGGGACACTATGCTTCGGACGATCTTGCTAGCCGGAATCGCACTTCAGGCCACCGCCGCCCATGCCGGGACGGAGCTCGAAGCCGGGGCCGATATCATCGTGACGGGAACCCGCTCCGCAGGACGGGCAGCACTCGACTCGTCCGCGCCGATCGACGTCGTGAGCGGAACGAAGCTCGTTGCCAGCGGCTTTCCCGATCTCGGCCGCGCGCTCAACTTCCTCCAGCCGTCGGTCAATTTCGCGCGCGCCGCGACCACCGCGACCGCCGCCAATACCAAGCCGGTGACGATCCGCGGCCTTTCCCCCGATCAGACGCTGATACTGGTCAACGGTAAGCGCCGCCATGCCAACGCGGTGCTCAACGTCAATAACAGCATTGGCCGCGGATCGGCGGGCGTCGATCTCGACACGATTCCGGCCGGCGCGATCGAGCGGATCGAGATCCTCCGCGACGGCGCCGCCGCGCTCTACGGATCGGACGCGATCGCCGGCGTCGTCAACATCGTACTGCGATCGGACGCGAGTGGCGTATCTGGCGAGTTGAGCGGAGGCATCACCGAGGAGGGCGACGGCGAGAATGGCCTGGCGAGCCTGCACGCCGGCTTCGCGCTCGGCGATGGCGGGCATCTTAGTCTCACCGCGCTCGGCCGCCACCAGAAGCCCACCAACCGCGCGTTCATCGACCGGCGTTTCGGGCGGGTAACTTACCGCATTGGCGATCCCAAATCGACGATCGGCAATGTCGCGCTCGACCTGTCGCTGCCGGCGGGGGCAATCGAGTTGTACGGCTTCGGCACCGTCACGCGGAAGATATCGAATAATGGTGCCGGCTTTCGCGTGCCCAATTTCTCGCCGCTCTATCCCAACGGCTTCCTGCCGATCATCGAGCCGCGGATCTGGGACATCGGCGCCACAGCGGGTATCCGCGGCGAGATCGGCGGCATCCTCGCTGATCTCAGCCAGACCTTCGGATCGAGCAAAGCCGACTTCCGCGTTTTCGACACCGCCAATGTCTCGCTGGGGCTGGCTAGCCCCACCCGCTTCGATTCGGGGGGCGTCACCTATCGCCAATATGTCACCGATCTTGCCCTGACCCGTTCGATCGAGGGGGTGATGGCGGGCGGCAACATCGCGCTCGGCGGCCAATTTCGTCATGAAAGCTATCGCATCCGCAATGGCGAGCCCCTGGCCTATTTCGGGCTTGGTGCCGACGGCTTTGCCGGGTTCAACCCGCGCAATCCGACCGACGCGGGACGCGACGCATACGCCGCCTTTCTGGACGTCGAACTGCGCCCGATTACGGCTCTGCTGATCGGCGGCGCGGTGCGCTACGATCATTATGACGATTTCGGGGGCGAGGCGACCTGGCGGCTGACGACGCGGCTCGAGCCTGCGCCGGGCTTCGCGCTGCGCGGTACGATCGGTACCGGCTTCAAGGCGCCGTCGCTCCAGCAGCAGTTCTTCAGTGCGGTGCAGGGCGCGCTGAGCGCGGGCAATCTTGTGACGGTGGGGACATTGCCGGTCTCCGACCCGGTCGCGCGTGCTCTCGGCGCCTCACCGCTCAAGCCCGAACGGGCGCGCAACCTGACCGCAGGCCTGGTATTTGGGCCGTTCGACGGCTTTAGCTTCTCCGCCGACTATTTCCACATTCGCATCCGCGACCGGATCGCGCTGAGCGAACAGCTTGGCGGCGCAGCTGTAGCCGCGATCCTGACCCGGGCCGGGATCGTCAATTTCCAGCAGGCGCGATTCTTCACCAATGCGATCGACACCACGACCAAGGGCGTCGAGATCAGTGCGCGCTGGCAAGGCAGGCTCGGGCCCGAGACGCGTCTCGCTTTGGCTGCCGGCTATGGCTGGTTCGACCACCGGCTCGATCGGCTGCGGCCCAATCCGGTCCTGCCCACGCTGCCATTGCTCAGCACCAAGTCGATCCTGTTCGCGACAAAGGCCCAGCCCGAGAACAAGCTGACGGTGCAGGCCGATCTGAGTCATGGTGCCTTCGATGCAGGGTTGGGCATCGCCGCGTTCGGCAGTTATACATCCGCGCCGCTGGTCGCGACCCAGACCTTTGACGGCAAGGCCACGGTCGATCTCAACGCCGGTTACCGGATTACCCCGGCGATTCGTCTTGGCGCGGGTGTCCTCAACCTGTTCGATGCCCGGCCCGACCAGATCATCGATCAGGCGGGTGCGATCGCGGCGACCGGTGGCAGCTTCCCGACCGGCGAGGAGACACCGATCGGGGTCAACGGCCGCGCCTATTTCGTCCGCCTCTCCGCCGCTTTCTGATGCTCAACCGGCGTGCGCTGCTGAGGCGGGCTGTCGGACTGGCGGCGGCGCGCTTTCTGGCAGGCGGCGCGGTCGCTGGCGCCGCGGCGCAGCTTCGGCCAAACGTCGATCCCTTCACGCTTGGGGTCGCTTCGGGCGAGCCGTCAATCGACGGCTTCATGCTGTGGACCCGCCTTGTGGGGCTTCACGGCGATGCCGCCCCCGGCTTCGAGATCGCCGAGGATGAGGGCTTTCGCCGCATCGTCCGTAGCGGGCGCGCGGCGGCGCCCGCCGCTCGCGGCGGCGCGGTCCATCTCGAGGTGCGCGGGCTGCGGCCGGGACGCACCTATTTCTACCGCTTCCATCTCGGTGGCGCGACCAGCCGGGTCGGCTGCACCCGAACAATCGCACCGCGCCCTGACCGGGTGCGGCTGGCGCTGACATCATGCCAGCATTGGGAACATGGCTGGTTCAGCGGCTATCGCGACATGATCGCCGCCGCGCCCGACGCGGTCGTCCAGGTCGGGGACTATATTTACGAGAAGAGCTTCGGCACGGGCCCCGATGTCCGCCGCTTTGGCACGCCGGTCCCGAGCACGCTCGCCGACTATCGCGCGCGTCACGCGCTCTATCGGACCGATCCCGATCTTGCGGCGGCGCATGCCGCGCTGCCATTCATCGTCAGCTGGGACGATCATGAGGTGGAGAATGACTATGCCGGCGATCACGGCGCGCTGACCGTCGATCCCGCCGCCTTCCTGCGGCTGCGCGCTGCCGCCTATCAAGCCTATTTCGAGCATATGCCCCTCCGCCCCGGCAGCCTGGGCCCCGATGGCGGCTACCGGCTGTTCCGGCGCTTCGGCTGGGGTGATCTCGCGACGCTCAACATGCTTGATACGCGTCAGTACCGGACCCCCCACCCGGCCGGACCGGGGGGCAAGGTGGTCATCGGCAAGGGCGGGGAAGCGGCCGATCCGGCGGCGAGCATGCTCGGAGCCGCTCAGGAGGCATGGCTGGCCGAGGGTCTGGCGCGCGAAGAGCGACGCTGGACCCTGATCGCGCAGCAGACGCTGTTCGCCCGGCTCGTGCTGCCGCAGGGCCCCGACAGCTATTATTCGGATATCTGGGACGGCTATGCGGCCAATCGGGCCCGGCTTGTCGCGCAGCTCGCCGGCCCGTCGGTCCGCAATGGGGTGGTGCTGGGTGGCGATGTCCACAGCTTCTGGGTCAATGATCTGCTGCGCGACTTCCGCCGGCCCGATGCGGGCCCGGTCGCCACCGAAATCGTGACCAGCTGCCTTGCGTCGCGCAACGGACCCGAGGCGTTGTTCGCCGCGGCGCGCGGGCGTAATCCGCATGTCCGTTTCCTTGACAATCGCCATGCCGGTTATGTGCTTCTCGATATCGGCCGCGACCGGCTGCTGGCCGATCTGCGCGCAGTGCGCGACCTGGCCGATCCGGCAAGCCCGGTAGCGTCGCTGGCGCGCGTCGTGATCGATGATGGGCGGCCCGGCGCGATTGACTGAGCCGCAAGGGGGCATGTCGCAAATTTGTGACAAAGACGGGCTATCCGGAGATATGCTCCGCAAGGTCCCGCCGCTCGAGGCGATCGAAATATTCGTCGCCGCAGCGCGCGGCGACAGCTTCCGCTCGGTCGGCCGCTCCCTCGCGCTCAGTCCTTCGGCGGTGAGCCGGCGGATCGCCACGCTCGAGGATTTTCTCGGCGCCCGGCTGTTCGACCGTTCCGGTCAGTCGCAGACGCTCAGTGCGGCCGGCCGCCGTTATCTGTCGCTGGTCGAGCCGGCGCTTGGCGCGATCCAGGGGGCCAGCAGCGCGCTGGGCCGGAGTGATCATCGTCTCCAGATAGCAACGTCGCACAGTTTCGCAGCTGCCTGGCTGCTGCCGCGTCTCGCCGAGCTCAGCATCAGCCTCGGTATCGACGTCGAAGTGGTCCCCAGCCGCGATTTCGACGTGCTGCGATCGGGCGAAGCGCAACTGGGCTTGTGGGGCGGGCTCGATCGCCCCGCCGACATGGAGGCCGAAGTGATCGCGGAGGCTCTTGTTTTTCCGGTCGCCGCCCCGGTGATGGCCGATGGCCGGCGCCCGCCTATGAACGAGGCGGAACTGGCGGCGCACACGCTCTTGTCGGTGCGGTCGCCCTCGCGCGTCTGGGACCGCTGGTTCGCCATGGCGGAAGCGCCGCCGCCCGTCTTCGAGGTGCGCGAGTTCGCCACCCTGCAGCTGATGTACGAGGCGGCGGCCTCGGGGCTCGGTATCGCGCTCGCCATGCCGCTGGTCGCCGAACCCTACCTCCGCTCGGGCCGGTTGCTGCCCTGCACGCCGATCGCCCGGTCGCTGGGCGAAACCTATCGGCTCTATCGACCCACGCGGCGGCGGGGCCGCTCCGACACCGAACAGCGCTTCGCGCACTGGCTCCACGGCGCAGCGGCCGAATCGGTGCGCGACCACCGGCGGATCATCGGCGCGGGCTGATCCAACGAAAAGGCCGGAGCTTTCGCCCCGGCCTCATCCTCTCGATCTTGTAGAATCAGCGCTTGCTGACCGGCACATAGTCGCGTTGCGCCGGGCCCATGTAGAGCTGGCGCGGGCGGCCGATCTTCTGTTCGGGGTCCGAGATCATCTCGTTCCATTGCGCGACCCAGCCGACGGTGCGGGCGAGCGCGAACAGGACGGTGAACATCGTCGTCGGGAAGCCGATCGCCGACAGGATGACGCCCGAATAGAAATCGACATTCGGGTAGAGCTTCTTGTCGATGAAATATTGGTCGCTGAGCGCGATCCGCTCGAGTTCGCGGGCCGTGTCGAGCACGGGATCGCTGATCCCCAGCTTGTCGAGCACCTCGGTGGCGGCCTTGCCGAGCACCTTCGCGCGCGGATCGAAATTCTTGTAGACACGGTGGCCGAAGCCCATCAGCCGGAACGGATCGTCCTTGTTCTTGGCGCGGGCGATATATTCGGGGATGCGGTCCGGGGTACCGATCTCACGCAGCATGTTGAGCGCGGCTTCGTTGGCGCCGCCATGCGCCGGGCCCCACAGGCAGGCGATACCCGCCGCGATGCACGCGAAGGGATTGGCACCCGATGAGCCGGCGAGACGTACGGTCGAGGTCGAAGCGTTCTGCTCATGGTCGGCATGGAGGATGAAGATCTTGTCCATCGCCGATTCGATCACCGGATCGATCTCATATTCCTCGGCCGGAACCCCGAAGGTCATCCGCAGGAAGTTGCCGGTGTAGCTGAGGTCGTTCCTCGGATAGAGGAAGGGCTGACCGACCGAATATTTATAGGCCATCGCCGCGATCGTCGGCATCTTCGCGATCAGCCGGTGCGACGCGATCATCCGCTGCTTCGGATCGGTGATGTCGGTCGAGTCGTGATAGAAGGCCGACAGTGCGCCGACCACGCCGCACATGATCGCCATCGGGTGCGCGTCGCGCCGGAAGCCGCGATAGAAGGTCGCGAGCTGCTCGTGCAGCATCGTGTGGCGGCTGATCGTATAGGTGAATTTTTCGAGCTCGGCCGCGCTTGGCAGTTCGCCGTTGAGCAGCAGATAGGAGACTTCCATGAAGCTCGACTGTTCGGCGAGCTGGTCGATCGGATAGCCGCGGTGGAGCAGGACGCCCTCATCGCCGTCGATATAGGTCAGCGCCGACTGGCAGGAGGCGGTGGAAGTGAAGCCCGGATCATAAGTGAAGGCGCCGGTCGCGGCATAGAGCTTGCGGATGTCGATGACGTCGGGACCGACCGTGCCCGACATGACGGGATATTCGGAAGGCTTGCCACCGAACTCCACCTTTACCTTGTCCGCCATCTCTCAATCTCCTGTCGTTCGCCCCCTTGCCGACAGCGCGGCAAGCATTTCTACATCAACTGCCCTACACCAATTGCCCTACACCAATTGATCGTCCAGCCGTCCCAGGCTCTCCTCGCGGGCGAGGAGCTCCAGAACGTCGAATATTCCCGGGGAGGTGGCGCGGCCGGTAAGCGCCGCCCTGAGTGGCTGCGCGACCTTGCCGAGGCCAATCCCCCCTTGTTCCGCGACCGCCTTCACCACCGCTTCAAGCGCCGGCGCCGACCAGTCCGTGGTGGCGGCAAGCGCATTGCGGGCCTCAGCCAGCAAAGCCTTGCCCGGACCGTCTAGCAGCGATGCGGCCTTCTCGTCCATATCGAGCGGGCGGGTGCGAAACAGAAAGCTGGCGCCGTCGGCCAACTCATTGAGATCCTTCGCCCGAACCTTCAGATGGGGGATGCTGCGAAGCAGTAGATCGCGGTTATCCGCGCCCAGATCACGACCGATCCGCCGCGCGACTCTGCCCTCGATCAGCGCGGCCAGATGCGCATCGTCGGACTCGCGCAGATAATGGCCGTTGAGATTCTCCAGCTTCTTCATGTCGAAGCGTGACGCCGAGCGGCCGACCCCGGCGAGATCGAACCATTTGACGGCTTGGTCGCGAGAGATAATCTCGTCGTCGCCATGGCCCCAGCCGAGCCGGAGCAGATAATTGTTCACCGCCTCGGCCAGCATCCCCATCTCGTCGCGATAGGCATCGACGCCCAGCGCGCCGTGGCGCTTCGACAGCTTCGCGCCGTCGGCGCCGTGGATCAGCGGGATATGCGCATAGACGGGGTCGGGCCAGCCCCCCTCGATCGCGTCGAGTGCGCGGATCATCGCCAGCTGTCGGAAAGCGTTGTTGAGATGGTCGTCGCCGCGGATGACATGGGTGACGCCCATGTCATGATCGTCGACCACCACCGCGAGCATATAGGTGGGGGTGCCGTCCGAGCGCAGCAGGATCATGTCGTCAAGCTCGGCATTCTGGACGGTGACGGGCCCCTGGACCTTGTCGTCGATCGTCACCTCGCCTTCGCGCGGCGCCTTCAGGCGGACGACGAAGGGGGTTCCCACAGGCGCTTCGGACGGATCGCGGTCACGCCAGCGGCCATCATAGCGCAGCGGCTGTTTGGCGGCGCGCTGCTGTTCGCGCAGCTCGGACAGCTCCTCGGGGGTCGCATAGCAGCGATAGGCATGGCCGCCGTCGAGCAGCAGCTGTGCCACCGCCGCGTGACGCCCGGCACGGGCGAACTGATAGACGACCTCGCCGTCCCAGTTGAGGTCGAGCCACGTCATCCCGTCGAGGATCGCGTCGATTGCGGGCTGGGTCGATCGCGCGCGGTCGGTGTCTTCGATGCGGAGCAGGAACCGGCCGCCATGGTGGCGCGCGAACAGCCAGTTGAACAACGCGGTGCGCGCGCCGCCGATATGGAGATATCCGGTCGGCGAAGGCGCGAAGCGGGTTACCACCGGCGCTTTGATTGTCTGATTTTCGGTGCTTGCGCCCACGCGCGCTTTCTCCACTATCGGCGCGATGGCCTGCGACCTCGAAGCGCCCCCTAACCTATTTTCCGTGGCCGTCAAATTGGCTGACGAGACCGGCGGCACGATTCGCTTGCCGCCATCCCGCCGGCAATGAACGGGGCGGTGTCGGGCATCGCGCTTACGGGGGCGCAAAACGGCCTTCGCAGTCGATTTCCCAGGATTTTCGAAGCGATCGAGGCGGTGCTGGAGGCCGAGCGCGACCAGCTCGCATTGTGGCTTCCGGTGGCGCTGGCTGGCGGAATATCGCTGTGGCTGATCCTGCCCGACCGAATCGCCTGGTTCGCGGGGGTCGCTGCGCTGGGCGGGGTGGCGCTGGCGGGATTGGCGATCGGGATCGGGCGGCGGGCGGGGCGGGTGCTGCTGGTCGCGGCGCTTGCGGCGCTGATCGGCATGATATTGATCTGGAGCCGCGCCGACTGGGTGGCGTCACCAAGGATCGACCGGCCGGTCGTCACCGCGCTCACCGGCCGGATCGAGACGGTCGAGCGATTGCCCGCGCGCGAACTGGTGCGGCTGACGATTGCGACCGACC
Source organism: uncultured Sphingomonas sp. (assembly GCA_947085315.1). Taxonomy (GTDB): domain Bacteria; phylum Pseudomonadota; class Alphaproteobacteria; order Sphingomonadales; family Sphingomonadaceae; genus Rhizorhabdus. Next base: position 40,344 of record CAMTVW010000004.1, read on the forward strand.
CCGGCCCCGCGCGAGATGGCCAGCTGCTCCCGCGGCGCCTGCGGGTCAACGTCGATCAGGGCGACATCGCCGCCGATGTCGCGGGCGGCAGCCGGATCGCGCTGCGCGCGCGGCTGATGCCGCCCGCTCCGCCCGCGGTGCCCGGCGCCTATGATTATGCGCGCACCGTCTGGTTCGCCGGGATCGGTGCCAGCGGCAAGGCGCTCGGCCCGCCGCGTATCACCCCGGGCGACGGTGAGGGCGGCTTTCTCGGCTGGCTCGCCGGACGCCGCGCAGGGCTGTCGGCGCATATCGAGGCGAGCGTCAGCGGGGCGAGCGCGGGCGGGATCGCCGCCGCGCTCGCGACCGGCGATCAGGGCGCGATCGCCGAGGAGGATGCCGAGGCGATGCGCCGCTCGGGGCTGGCGCATCTGCTGTCGGTGTCGGGGCTCCATGTTTCGGCGGTGGTCGGCGGGGTGATGCTGCTGGCGCTGCGGCTGCTCGCGCTCAGCCCTGCGCTGGCGCTGCGCGCGCCGCTGCTGCTGATCGCGGCGGGCGCCGGGGCATTGGCGGGGATCGGCTATACGCTGCTGTCGGGCGCGCAAGTGCCGACGATCCGGTCGTGTGTTGCGGCGCTGCTGGTGCTCGCGGGGATCGCGATGGGGCGCGAGGCGATCACCCTGCGGCTGGTCGCGACCGGCGCGCTGATCGTGCTCCTGCTCTGGCCCGAGGCGCTGGCCGGTCCCAGCTTCCAGCTGAGTTTCGCGGCGGTGACCGCGTTGGTCGCCTTGCTCGAACATCCCCGCATGGCCGCGTTCGCCACGCGCCGTGACGAGGGGCTGCTGCGCCGCTGGGCGCGGACGCTCGCGGTGCTGCTGATCTCGGGCCTGGTGATCGAGCTGGCGCTGATGCCGATCGCGCTGTTCCATTTCCACAAGGCGGGGCTCTATGGCGCCGCTGCGAACATCGTCGCGATCCCGCTGACAACGTTCGTGATCATGCCACTCGAGGCGCTGGCTCTGCTGCTCGACACGGTGGGGCTCGGTGCCCCGCTTTGGTGGCTGACGTCGCAGGTGCTGGCGCTGCTGCTGGGCATCGCGCATGTCGTTGCCGATGCGCCGGGCGCGGTGGCGATGCTGCCGACCACCGGATGGGGTGCGTTCGCGCTGATGGTGATCGGCGGGCTGTGGATCGCGCTGTGGCGTACGCGGCTGCGGCGCTGGGGCGCGGTGCCGCTGGCGATCGGCGCGGTCTGGGCGCTGTTCGCGTCGACGCCCGACCTGCTGGTCACGGGCGACGGCCGTCATGTCGCGCTGGTGCTCGATGGCGGACGAGTGGCGCTGCTGCGTGAGCGCGCCGGCGACTATGTCCGTGACATGATGAGCGAGGCGGCTGGTGCGGAAGGCGAGCCGCTGGCTTTCGATGCGCTCGCCCAGGCCCGCTGCTCGCGCGACCTGTGCGTGGCCGATCTGGTGCGCGGCGGGCGGCGCTGGCGCATCCTCGCGACGCGCAGTCCCTATCTGGTGCGCTGGGACCGGATGGTTGCGGCCTGTACCTCCGCCGATATCGTGATCAGCGAACGCCGCCTGCCGCGCGGTTGCACGCCGCGCTGGCTGAAGATCGACCGGCCGCTGCTGAGACGCACGGGCGGCCTGGCGATCGATCTCGACGGGGGTGGGATCGACAGCGTGGCGGCGCATGTCGGCGCGCACCCATGGTCGGTGTTCAGGTAGGCCTAAACGAGCGTCGCCCCGGCGGAGGCCGGGGCCGCCCAAGGCTCCTGCGGCAACCTCGCGCGCAAGCTATGGCGGCCCCGGCCTCCGCCGGGGCGACGGGTTAGCTCAATAGCGCCGCAGCAGCCCCGCCAGCTTGCCCTGTACCTGCACCTGATCGGGCTTGTAGCGCTGCGGATCATAAGCGCGGTTGGCCGGATCGAGCCGGATCATGGCGCCTTCGCGGCGGAAATATTTGAGGGTGGCTTCGCTGTCGGCGATCAGCGCCACGATGATCTCGCCGTCGCGCGCGGTGTTCACCTTGCGGATCAGCGCATAGTCGCCATCGAGGATGCCCGCCTCGACCATCGAATCGCCCGACACTTCGAGCGCATAATGTTCGCCCGGGCCGAGCAGCGCGGCGGGGACGGACAGCGTGCTCTGTCCCTCCAGCGCTTCGATCGGCAGGCCGGCGGCGATCCGGCCGTGCAGCGGAATCTCCAGCACATTTTCGTTGGCGGCCTGCGGGACGATCGCGGGCGGCTTGACCTTGGGCACCGCGGCCGGGGCTGTCTTGCCGGCGCTTTCGGGCATGCGCAGCACTTCGAGCGCGCGGGCGCGGTTGGGCAGGCGGCGGATGAAGCCGCGTTCCTCGAGCGCGCTGATCAGGCGGTGGACCCCCGATTTCGACTTGAGGTCGAGGGCTTCCTTCATCTCCTCGAACGAGGGCGACACGCCGGTTTCCAGAAGGCGGTCGTGGATGAAGACGAGCAGTTCATGTTGCTTGCGAGTCAGCATCGCCAAATGTCCCTTCACGCGCCGTCGTCTAGAACGGATTGCGAACATTTAGGCAACAGTGGAGAATCTGTCAAGCAATAGCCAAAATCTCGACATCGGCGCCGGGATCGAGCGGCGGCGCATCGGGCGGACGCACGATCAGCAGCTCGGCTTCGGCGAGCGCGGCGAGGCCGGCGCTGTCCTGTCCGGCGATCGGGATGACGCCGCCGTCGGCCCATTTCCCGCGCAGATATTCGGCGCGGCTGCCGGTTGGGGGCAGCGCCGCGCCGAGCCGCGCGCGGACCGGCGCGGGGACGGGTGCGGCACTGCCGAGCAGGTGCGCGATCAGCGGCTTGAGGAACAGGAGCGCGGTGACATAGGCCGACACCGGATTGCCGGGCAGGCCGATGACGATCGTTTGCCCAAGCAGCCCGATCATCACCGGCTTGCCGGGCTTCATCCGCACCTTCCAGAAATCGATCCGCGCGCCCGCCCGTTCGAGCGCGGGCAGGACGAGGTCATGATCGCCGACCGATGCGCCACCTGTGGTGACGAGGATGTCGGCATGGGCAGCGCAGTCGGCCAGTGCGGCGCCGATCAGGTCGAGATCGTCGTGGACGACGCCGTGGTCGCGGACGTCGCAGGCACTGCCGCCCAGCATCGCCGCGAGCATCGGGCCGTTCGACGCGGGGAGCATTGCGCCGGGGGTCGGTGCGCCGGGCGCGACCAGTTCATTGCCGGTCGACAGGATCGCGACCCGCGGGCGGCGGCGGACGGGGAGCGCGCCATGGCCGCCGCTTGCCGCCAGCGCGATCGCCGGGGCGGTCAGCAGGGTTCCGGCGCGGATCAGCGGGTCACCCTCGGCAAAGTCGCTGCCGCGCGGGCGGATATGCGCGCCGATTCGGGGTGGGCCCTCGCCGGTCATGGTCAGCCGGTCGCCGTCGCGGCCGGCCTCTTCCTGGACCAGGATGACGTCGGCGCCCTCGGGAACCGGCGCCCCGGTGAAGATCCGTGCCGCCTCGCCCGGCGCCAGTGCCCGGGCGAGCCCGCCGCCCGCCGCGCTTTCGCCGATCACGGTCCAGGGGCCGGGGCGCTCGGCAAAGCGGATCGCATAGCCGTCCATCGCCGACAGATCGAGCGCGGGCTGGGTGCGGCACGCTGCGATATCGGCGGCGGCGTAGCGGCCGGCCGCTTCGGCGAGCGGGACGGTTTCGATCGCGAGCGGCGCCTTCAGCGCGATCATCCGCGCCTGCGCATCTGCGACCGGAGTCAGCGCCATTATTCGGCTTTCCAGTCGCCCGACTTGCCGCCGGTCTTGGAGAGCAGACGGACGCCTTCGATCCGCATTCCCTTATCGAGCGCCTTGGCCATGTCGTAGACGGTGAGCAGCGCGACCGAGACGGCGGTGAGTGCCTCCATCTCGATCCCGGTGGTGTAGCTGGTGGCGACGGCGGCGGTCGCGCGGATCGCGCCCTCCTCGATGACCAGGTCGAGCGTCACCCCGGCGATCGGCAGCGGGTGGCAGAGCGGGATGAGATCGGCGGTCTTCTTCGCCGCCATGATCCCGGCGACGCGCGCGACGGCAAGGACATCGCCCTTCTTGACCAGCCCGTCACGGATCGCGTCGAGCGCGGCGGGCGCGATCAGGATGCGGCCCTCGGCGATCGCCTCGCGTTTCGTCTCGGCCTTGGCGGAGATGTCGACCATGCGGGCCGCCCCGTCGGCGTCGATATGGGTGAGCCGCGGCATCAGGCGCCGGTCAGCAGCTTGCGTGTAGCAGCCGCGACATCGGCCTCGCGCATCAGGCTTTCGCCGACCAGGAAGCAGCGGACGCCATGCCCCGCCATCGCGTCGAGATCGGCCTTGCTGCCCAGTCCGCTTTCGGCGACGAAGGTGCAGCCCTCGGGCGCGCCGCCGACCAGTTCATAGGTGCGGTTCAGGTCGATCGAGAAATCGCGCAGGTCGCGGTTGTTGACGCCGATCAGGCGCGATTTCAGGCGGATCGCCCGCTCCAGTTCGGCGGCGTCATGGACCTCGACCAGCACGTCCATGCCATGGTCGATCGCGGCGGCCTCGATTTCGGCCATCTCGCCATCATCGAGCGCGGCGACGATGATCAGGATCGCGTCGGCGCCCAGTGCGCGCGCCTCGGTCACCTGCCAGGGATCGACCATGAAATCCTTGCGCAGGCAGGGCAGCGAACAGGCCGCGCGCGCCTGGACCAGATAATCGTCATGGCCCTGGAAATAGGGCATGTCGGTGAGCACCGAAAGGCAGGCGGCGCCCGCTTCTTCATAAGCACGGGCATGTGCGGGCGGGTCGAAATCGGCGCGGATCAGCCCCTTCGAGGGCGACGCCTTCTTGATCTCGGCGATCAGGCCATAGCCGCCATTCGCCGCCTTGCGATCGAGCGCGCCACGGAACCCGCGCGGCGCATCGGCGGCCTTCGCGCGGGCTGACAGGTCGGCGAAGGAAGCCATAGCCTTCATCCGAGCGACATGCTCGCGTTTCGCGTCGCAGATCTCGGTCAGTTTGTTGCTCATCGCGTGCGGCATAGCCGGGAGTCGGGGGGCGGGTCTAGGGCCACTCGGGCGCCCGCGCTCCGGGCGGCGGGCTGGTTCTGATCGATCAGGTGACGCCCGGCCTTTTGCCACGTCCGCGTCACGCGGCTATGGTCGCCCGATGACGGTAGAGCTCAATCACACCATCATCTGGTGCAGCGACAGGATGCGCTCCTCGGCGTTCCTCGCGACGATGCTGGCCCGGCCGGCGCCAGTGGCTTTCCTGCAATTCATGGTGGTCGATCTCGACAACCGCGTCTCGATCGACTTCATGGAAGCGAGCGGGACGATCGCGCCCCAGCATTATGCTTTTCTGGTCGATGAGGCCGCATTCGACGCGGTGATCGCGCGGATCAGGCGCGACGGGATCGATCATTGGGCCGATCCGGGGCGGACGGTGCCGGGCGAGATCAACCATCTGTTCGGCGGCCGGGGGGTCTATTTCGCCGATCCGGACGGGCATCTGCTGGAGGCGATCACCCGGCCCTATGAGCGGGACTGAACGAGGATAATGGCGCATTTCCTGCTGATCTACGAGTTTTCGGCCGACTATCTCGAACGGCGCGGAGCGTTTCGCGGCGCGCATCTTGGCTATGCATGGGCGGCGGCGGAGCGTGGCGAGCTGGTGCTGGCGGGTGCGCTCGCCGATCCGGCCGACCGGGGAATATTGCTGTTCGAAGGCGAAGATCCGGCGGTCGTCGAGGCGTTCGCGGCCGCCGATCCCTATGTCATCGCCGGCCTGGTCCTCAGCTGGCGGGTCCGGCGATGGACCACGGTGGTAGGCGATGCGGCGGCCACGCCGGTGCGGCCGTAACGAACAGCGCCCGCCGTCCCGATCGGCGCGTCGAGCCGCGTCGCGAAAGCGGCCGGGAGGTCGTTCATTGCCGGTCGGCAAAGACGAGGCGTCCCGGGCCCTGGCCCGGGACGCTCCGGTTCAGAAGCTGTAGTAGAGGCTGAGGACCGCCGAACGGGCCTCGCCCGGCGTCGCCCAGCCATTGTTGCGGATGCCGGTGAAGTAGCGCTTGTTGGTGAAATTCTGGACGTTGAGCTGCGCCGTCAGCCCGGACATCACCGCATAGGAGACGAAGGCGCGGTGGGTGAGCCAGCTTTTCGAGCGGAACACCGGGGTCAATATGTTCACCGGCACCGCGGCGGTGCCGGACGCCAGCGCGCTGTTGTTGAGCGTGAAGCTGCCGGTATAGGTCAGGCCGTAGCCGATCTGCGCGCCGAAGGGCGTCTGATAGGTCGTGAACAGGCTGCCCGAATGGCGCGGTGTGTTGGTGAGGCGCTGACCGGCCTGCGGGTCGGGGATCGCCGCCGAGTTGGCGCACGGGTTGGTCGTCACGCCGGCCACGGCGCGCAGCGACGCCGGATTGTCGAGACAGAAGTTCGAGACGCTCTGGATCACCTTGCCCTTGAGGTAGGTGTAGTTGGCGAAGATCGCCCAGGCGTCTGTCACATTGCCGCTGGCGCCCAGCGCGAGCCCGTCGACTCGCGAGCGGCCGTCGGTCACCGGCAGGGTGGTTACGATCGGATCGTTGGTCGCGACACGGAAGTTGGTGCGGTCGTTGCGGAACAGCGCGGCGGTAAGCTGAAGCCGGCGTCCGAACAGGTCGGCCTTGGCGCCGATCTCGTAGTTCAGCGCCTTTTCGGGCTTCACGTCGCACGGATCGAGAGCGCCGGCGGGTGCCGCGATCAGCGTGCCGCAGCCGAGGCGCACCGTCGCAGAGGTTGGGGTCTTCGAATTGCCATAGGCGACGTAGAGGCTGACCGTCTCGACCGGCTTGTAGTTGAGGCCGACGCGGAACGAGAAGAGCTTCTCGCTGCTCCGTTGGTCCAGACCCGCCGTGATTGCGCCTAGCGTGGGGCCGACAACAACCGAATAGCTATCGGCGCGGAAGGTCGCCCGGGCCTTTTCGTAGCGTACGCCGGCGTTGAACTCCAGCTGCGGCACGATCTTGACCGTGTCGAAGGCATAGGCCGCGACATTGCTGCTCTCGCCTTCGGAAAAGCCCGACTGGATGAAGTTCAGCGCGCCAACATAGAGGGTGTTCGGGGCGGTCAGGCTGATCGGCGGCTGCGCCACCGTCACGCCGGTGGGGGTGCGCAACACATTGCCGCTGACCAGCTCATAATCCTCCCTGGTCAGCGACAGGCCGACGACCAGGGTATGTTCGAGCCCGCCGGTGTTGAAGACGCTGCGAAGGTCGGTCTGGTTGTAGAGAAGCTGGTTCTCCTGGTTGCGGATATTGCCGCGCGGACCGCTCGGATAATAGCTGTTCGGCGCGTTCGATCCGGCGGGGCACGCCAGCGGCGTGGTGGCGACGTTGGTCAGCGGCAGCGGCTGAAAACCGTTGCCGAGGCAGAATATGCCCTGCGGTGCGCTGGTCGACGAGTCCTGCTCGACCCTCTGCCAGCGGGTCAGGTTGCGGATCGAGACCCGGTCGCTGAACTCGTGCGCGAAGCGCATCGTCAGCTGGTCGACCACGATGTCCTGATCGTCGAGATTCTCGATCCCGTAATAGTTGCGGTCCTTCGGATCATAGCCGGGCAGCGGCCCGTCATTCACCGCGTTGCGGAAATAGGGGACGCCATAGACCGGCACATTGCTGTCGCGCTGGTGCAGAAATTGGAAGGTCAGGCTGGTCGGGCTGTCGATGCCGATCGTCAGCGACGGGGCGATGCCCCAGCGCTTGTTGCGTTCGACCTCGCGGCCGGGGACGCGGTTCCTGAAGGCCACCGCGTTCAGGCGGAAGGCGATCAGCTCGCTGGCGCGGATATTGCTGTCGACGGTGCCGCGATAATAGTCGGACGTGCCGACGCCGCCCTGGATGATCGTCAGGTCGTCGGCCTGCGGGGTCTTGGTGACGAGGTTGATCGTCCCGCCGACCGAGCCCGAGCCGTTGAACACGCTGTTTGCGCCGTTGTAGACCTCGATCTGCTGGAGATTGAAGGTCTCGCTGCGGCTATATTGCGCGCTGTCGCGAACCCCGTCCTGGGTGATGTCGTTGTTGGCCGAATAGCCGCGCAGGTTGATGCTGTCGCCATAGCCGCCGCCGCCTTCGCCGGCACCAAAGGTGATGCCCGGGATCGTCTGCAACGCGTCGCGCAGGGTGAGCAGGTTCTGCTTGCGGATGACCTGGTCGCCGATGACGGTGATGGTCTGGGGCGTATCGAGCAGTGGACGGGTCGCCTTAGGGCTCTCGACCCGCTCGACCTTGACCTCTTCCCCGATCGCCGAGGAGGTGACAGTCATCCCGCTCAGCGTCTTTTCGCCGTCCTTTGCTGGGCTCTGCGCGATCGCCGGGGCGCTGGCGATGAATCCAACGCATGCAAGCGCGAGAAAGCTTGCCTCCTTCATATCCCTGGTCATCTCGTCCCTTTCCCTGTTGCACGGTGATGGGAACGGGCGACTATCGCTAATGAAAATGATTCGCAAATTCTTTGTGAGAAGGATTCGCATTTGCAGAGAAGCGTGCCGCCCTCCCTGCGCGCCGGCTAACCGCCGGCTGCGACCCGCCTGTGCGCAAGGATCTCGTCGATCTTCTGACCGAGATCGTCGAGCGAGAAGGGCTTGGTGATCATCGCCATGTTCGTACCGAGAAAGCCGGATCGGATCGCCGCATTTTCGGCATAGCCGGTGACGAACAGGATCGGCAGATCGGGGCGGTGAAGCCGGGCGGTGTCGGCAAGCTGCCGGCCGTTCATGCCGGGTAGCCCGACGTCGGAGATCATCAGGTCGATCGGCATGTCGGAGGCAAGGATCGGAATCGCTTCCGGTCCGTCGCTCGCCTCGATTGCGGCATAGCCGACCTCCTCCAGCACGTCGCGGATCAGCAGGCGCACCGACGGATCGTCCTCGACCACAAGGACATGCTGCCCGTCGCCTTGCGGCGCGCTGGGCGCCGCGCGGTCGGCGCGGATGTCGGTCCGCTCGGCGGCGGGCAGATAGATGCTGACCGATGTGCCCTTGCCGGGCGTGCTGTCGATCGCGACATGGCCGCCATTCTGCCGCGCAAAGCCGTATACCATCGACAGGCCCAGACCGGTGCCCTGCCCGATCGGCTTGGTGGTGAAGAAAGGTTCGAACACCTTGTCGAGCAGCTCGGGCGCCATGCCGACCCCGCTGTCGGTCACGGTGACGACGACATAGCGTCCGGGCTTGGCATCGGCCATGTCCACCGCCGATGCGGGGTCGATCGCGACACCGTAGGTCGATACCCGCAGCGTACCGCCCCCGGGCATCGCATCGCGCGCGTTGATCGTCAGATTGAGGATCGCGCTTTCGAACTGGTTGGCATCGGTGATCCCCGCCGGGATCGTGCGGTCGAGCCGCATGTCGAGCGCGATATGCTCGCCGATCGTGCGTGACAGCAGGTCGCCGAGCGATCCGACCAGCTGGTTGATGTCGGCCGGCTTCGAATCGAGCGACTGGCGGCGTGAGAAGGCGAGCAGCCGCTGGGTGAGCCCCGCCGCGCGGTTCGCCGAGGTGGTGGCGGCATCCATATAGCGTTCGAGGCCATCGAGGCGGCCCGTTCCGATCCGGCGGCGCATGATGTCCATCGCGCCGATTATGCCGGTCAGCATATTGTTGAAGTCGTGCGCGATACCCCCGGTCAGCTGGCCGACGGCTTCCATCTTCTGGCTCTGGTGGAGATGCTCCTGTGCGCGGCGCAGTTCCTCGGTCCGCTCGGAGACCATAGTTTCGAGCTGGCCATGATTGCGGGCGAGGATGTCGCGCGCGCGGCGCAGATCGTCCTCGCTGCGCGCCAGCGCTGCGTTGCGCGCGCTGATCTCGGCGAGATGATCGCGCATCTCGAACTGCTTCTGGCGCGAGCGCAGCGCCGAGCGGATCGCGCTGAGCAGCGAGATCGAGCTGAGCGGGCGTTCGAGCACCGTGAAATTGTCGACAACGTCGGAGATACGCAGCACCGCCGCCTGACCGGGCGGCAGCGGGCCCATCCGCCGCGCGGCGAGAACGACGAAGGGCACGTCGGACCAGGCCGGCTGGGCGGCGAGCGCGGTGCGGAACTGGCGCCGATCACTACCCAGCACCTCTTCGGTCAAGACCACCGCACCGACATGCTCATCGAGCAACGCCGCCACCGCGGCCAGGTCCGGGCAAAGCAGGGTGGTATAGCCTTCGCGCCGCAGCAGGGTGGCGATCGCTTCGGCATCGCGCCCATAGGGCGCCGAGATCAGAACCCTGTAGCCGAATTCGGCCTGTCTATGCGGCACCGCGCTCTTCCATCAGCGGGGCGGGGCGTCCGACATATTCGGGGGTGCCGGTGAGCACGCCGCGGAAATTGACGAGGGGGTCGCCAATCCGGATTCCGTGGGAATCGATGCGCAGCTCGCGGATCGCGTCCTCATGCTCGCCGCCGCGATTCTTGATGACCGAAATGGCCTTGCGCATGCGCCCCTCCGCTTCGAAGAAGCGGATCAGTACCACCGCGTCGGCGACATAGGAGATGTTGAGGCTGGTCGACATCGTCCCGACCAGCCCATGCTGCGGGTTGATCAGAAAGGTCACCACGCCGTGCCGGTTCAGATAGGACAGCAGCTCGTGCATCTGCAGGATCAACTGCTGTTCCTGCGGCATCGACGCCAGATAGCCGTTGAGGCTGTCGATCGCGATGATCCGCGACCCGCGATCCTCGACCTCGCTGCGCACCATGGCCGCGAATTCGCCGGGCGACAGCTCAGCCGGATTGACCTGACGGATCACCAGGCAACCGCTGTCGATATATGCCCGAAGCTGCCGTTCGAGGCTGCCCGACCGCGCGAGCAGGGTACTGACCCGCTCGTCGAACTGGTACATCGTCGCCCGCTCGCCGCGCGCGCAGGCGGCGATGATGAACTGCATGGTGATCGAGGTCTTGCCGCTGCCTGCGGGGCCGGTCAGAAGCGTGCTGGTGCCGCGCATCGGGCCACCGCCGAACAGCGCATCGAGCTCACCAATGCCGCTTGACGCGACGCCTTGGGTTGGTGCGCGCGCATGGTCCGATGCGACAAGCCGCGGGAATATGTCGATCCCGCCTTTGCGGATGACGAGATCATGATAGCCTGCAAGGAAGTCGACTCCGCGCAGCTTCTGAACCTGCATCCGCCGTCGCGCCGCGCCGAACTCAAGTGTCAGCCGCTCGAGCGTGACGACCCCGTGGCACAGGCTGTGGAGATGGGTATCGCGTTCGCCGCGTGACGAGGTCAGGTCATCGACCAGGATCACCGTCGTGTCGCGCCCGGCGAAGAACTGCTTGAGCGCGAGCACCTGGCGCCGGTAGCGTAGCGGATCCTGCGCGAGCAGCCGCATTTCGGAAAGGCTGTCGAAGACGACGCGGCGCGGATTGCTGCGCTCGACCTGTGCTTCGATCAGCCGGACGGTCTCGCCCAGTTCGACTTCCCAGCTGTACAGGATCGACTGGTCGCGGTCGCCGCCCATCACCGCCTCGGCGGAGGCGAGCTCGAACAGCTCGATCCCATCGAGGCTCCAGCCATGCGACGCGGCGACCGCGTGCAGTTCCTCGCTGGTTTCGGACAGGGTGATGTAGAGGCAGCTTTCGCCGCGCTTCACGCCTTCGAGCAGGAATTTCAGCGCGAAGGTCGTCTTGCCCGACCCCGGCGATCCCTCCAGCAGATAGAGTCGTTTGGAAGGAAGTCCGCCTCGCAAAATCGCATCGAGGCCGCCATTACCCGAAGAAATCCTGCCCATAACAGCCGCCACTTACCTTTCGAAACCGAAACGGTCTCAACGCGATATGGCTGGCGATGTTCCCCGAACGGGCGGGATCAGTAGGCGATCCAGCGTGCCAGCAGGTCGCGCGCGGCGCTCCCGTCGATGGCTCCGGCGGCGGCGGCGACGCCTGCTTCCCAGCCGTTTACCCGGCCCGAGACAATCAACGCGGCGGCGCTGTTGAGCAGCACCGCGTCGCGATAGGCGCCCGCCTCGCCCGCGAGCAGGCGGGTGAGCGCGGCGGCGTTGAACGCGGGGTCGCCGCCACGGATAGCGTCGAGATCGTGGCGGGGCAGACCGGCGGTCTCGGGGGCGATACGCTCGGCGCCGAAGCCGATCTCGCCAAGCCGGAAGATGCTGCTGGGTCCGGCGATCGACAGTTCGTCGAGCGGTTCGTCGCCCGCCACCATCATCGCCGCATCGCAACCGATCCGGTCCAGCGCACCGGCATAAGTGGGGAGGAAATCGGGCCGCGCGACCCCGATCAGCTGGCGGCGCACACCCGCAGGATTGCACAGCGGTCCGAGCAGGTTGAAGATCGTCCGTCGCCCGATGCGCTTGCGGATCGGGCCGAGCGGCTTGAGCGCGGGATGATGCTTCTGCGCGAACAGGAAGCAGAGTCCGATCTCGCTCAGGCTCGCTTCGGCGCGATCGGACGCGCGATCGAGATCGAGGCCGAGCGCTTCGAGCGTGTCCGCCGCTCCCGCTTTCGACGATGCCGCGCGATTGCCATGCTTGGCCACCGGCACGCCCGCCGCCGCGACGACGATCGCGACCGCGGTGGAGATGTTGAGGCTGTGCGCGCCGTCGCCGCCGGTGCCGCACACGTCGATCGCGTCGGTGGGCGCGGCGACCGGCACCATCCGCTCGCGCATCGCCAGCACGGCGCCGGCTATCTCGGCGCTGGTCTCGTCGCGCTCGGCCATCGCGGTCAGGAAGACGATCAGCTGATCTTCGTCGAAGGCGCCGTCCAGAATGTCCGAAAAGGTCTCATATGCCGCCTGCTGGTCGAGCGGAAAGAGCGGGTCGGGAAGGCTGCGCGGCTTGCCCAAGTCAGGCGCGCTCCTTCACCTTCATCCCCGCCGCACGCATGAAATTGGCGAGCATCGCATGGCCATGTTCGGTGGCGATGCTTTCGGGATGAAACTGGACGCCATGGATCGGCAGGGTCGCGTGGCGGACGCCCATCACCTGCCCGTCGGGGGTACGCGCGTTGATCAGCAACTCGGCGGGCATGCCCTCTTCCGGGACGATCAGCGAATGATAACGGGTCGCGGTGAAGGGCGAAGGCAGGCCTTCATACAGGCCGGTACCGTCATGGAGGATCGGGCTGGTCTTGCCATGCATCAGCTGCGGCGCGCGGATCACCTGCCCGCCGAAATGCTGGCCGATCGACTGATGGCCGAGACATACGCCGAGCAGCGGCCGCTTCGCCGCCGCGCAGGCACTGACGAGTTCGAGCGAGATACCCGCCTCATTGGGGGTGCACGGCCCCGGCGAGATCAGGAACGCCTCGGCCCCGCTCGACATCGCCTGCCCGACGCCGATCGCATCGTTGCGGACAACCTCCACCTCGGCGCCCAGCTCCATCAGATAATGGACCAGGTTCCAGGTGAAGCTGTCATAATTGTCGATGACCAGGATCATGGCATCGCCCTAACCGCTTCGCCCGTCGCGGAAAAGGGGTGGCGCTGCGGCGGCGAACCGTGATCGCGGAATAACCGGCGCGTTCCGCCGGAAAATCCCCTGGCGGTCGGCGCGTCCTGTCCTGTCCATGTGGGTGCCAGCTTCATACTTTGGTCGTAACACTCCGTCACGCGACAGACCTATGATGTGTAGTAAAATATTGAAAACGAACGTTTTTAACGGGCGCGAAAATCGCGGCTGCACATTGCGCGCGTTAACCATTCCAACATTCCGGCCGCCTAGCCCGTTCCAAACACAGGTTCAGGATGCGTCGGTGCCAGCCAACAGAAATTTCCCTCTGCTTTTCGCCGCCTTGTGCTGCATGCCCGCCATTCCGGCGGCAGCGGCCGATTTCAACGTGGCGGTGGCGGCGCGGGTCGTTGGCTTCCGGCAACCGCCGCCGGGCGGCGCGACGACCGCGGCAATCATCTACGAGCCCGGCAACGGCGCCTCGGAGGCCGAGGCATCGGCGATCGAGCGTGGCATCGGTGCGGGTGTCCCGGTCGGCAAGGGGATGTTGAAGGTCCGGCGGGTTGCCGCCGGCCAGCTTGGCGGGCTCGCCGGGGTCAGTGTCGCCTTCGTCACCAGCGGCCTGCGCGCGCATCAGGCCGATATCGCCGCCGCCGCGCAGAAGGGCTCGATCCTCACGATCACCTCCGATGCCGCCTGCGTCCAGGCAGGGCGCTGCGCCGTCGCGGTGAGCCCCGGCGCGAAGGTGCAGATCACCGTCAACCGCGCCGCCTGCAAGGCCGCCCGCATCCAGTTCGGGTCGGCCTTTCTCATGCTCGTCAAGGAAGTATAACCGATGCCGCTGCTTTCCTCGTCCGCTGGCCGTGCGGCCCTCGCGATCGCGCTGTGCGTGCCGATGCCGGCGCTGGCGCAGTCGGTCGACTATGCCGGGCTCGGTGCGATGATGGGCGAGCCGGTGACCACGAGCGTTACCGGCAAGCCGCAGCGGGCGTCCGAAGCGCCCGCTGCGCTCTCCATAATCACCCGCGAGGACATTGCTCGCTCGCCGGCGCGCGACGTGCCCGGCCTGCTCAAGTCGCTGGCCGGCATCGACGTCAATCGCTGGACTGCGGGGCAGAGCGACGTCGCGGTGCGCGGCGGCGCGCAGAGCTACAGCTCGCGCCTGCTCGTGATGGTCGATGGCCGGCAGGTCTATCTCGACCATTATGGCTTCACCAACTGGAACCTGATCGGCGTCCAGCTCGACGAGATCCAGCAGATCGAACTCATACGGGGGCCTGCCAGTGCGCTGTTCGGCTTCAACGCGGCGAGTGGCGTGGTCAATATCATCACGATCGGCGCGACCGGCAACCGGCTGAACGCGACCGCCGATGCCGGCAATCATGGCATCAGGCGGGTGAGCCTCGTCGGCGGCCTCGCGCTGGGCGACAATGCCGACCTCCGGATTTCGGGCGGCAGCGGGCGCGAGCATCAGCGGGCGATCCCCGCGACGGTGTTCGATCCGAAGAATGATTCGGATGTCAGGCACGACGAGATTTCGGCCACCTTCACCGCGACGCCCGGCACGGGCAACAGCATCTCGGTGAATGTCGGCCACGCATTCGAGCGCGAACTTCAATATCTCGGTCAGCCCCTGATCAGTCGTGAGCGGTTCGAGACCAGCACTGTCGGGGTTGCCGGATCGCACGACACCGGCTGGGGCAGCGTCGAAGGGCGCGGCTATGTCAACTGGCTCGATTACAGGGATATTGGCGGCACCGACATCGGCAACATCACGCCCCCCGCGCTCAAGCTTTTGAACCGGGTGATCGTCGGACAGGCATCGGTGCTCGCGCGGCTGGGATCCGCGACCACGCTGCGCGTCGGCGGCGAGTATCGCGACAACCGGCTGCGGGGCACCGCGATCTATTCGCCCGAGATCAGTTATAACGTCGTCGCGGGGAGCATGACGCTTGATAGCCATCCCAGCGAACGGCTTGAGTTGACCGCTGCGGTGCGGCTCGATCGCATGGCGCTGTCACAGTCGGGTGCCCCCCGGGCCCCGGTGCTGATTCTTCCGTCGGCATTCGACAGGAAACTGACCGCGTGGAGCTTCAATGCCGCCGCGCTGATCAAGGTCGGCACCGATGGCCAGCTTCGGATCAATGGCGGCCGGGGCATACAGGCGCCGTCGCTGCTGGCCCTGGGCGTCCATTTCCCGCTTGAGGTTGCCGGCCTGCCGCTGCCGCTTTTGCTCAGTGGCGATCCGGCGATCAGCGCACCGAAAGTGTGGAGCGTGGAAATCGGCTACGCACAGCCGCTCGGTGAAAATGTGAGGTTCACAGGCAGCATCTTCTACAACAGGATCGAAGACTTTTTGGGCCAGATCAACAATGATCCGATGTTCAGGGTCGGACCCACCGGTACCCCGGCCCTGCTTGGTCTGGCGGAAAATGTCGGCGATCTGGTGGCCTATGGCGCAGAGCTTTCGCTTTCGGCCATGCTGGGCCGGTGGACGGGTCGGGCCAACTATAGCTGGATCCGCACGGATGACGATAAACTGGCCCCTGATGCGTTCGCGGCCAATTCGCTCAACCCTGGATCGGCCAGCCCGCGACACAAGGTCAATGCCGAGCTTAGCTATGACGCCGGTCGCTGGTTCGGTACCGTCGTCGGGCGCTACACCAGCTCGAGCCTCCAGGCAGCGAAGGCTCTGAGCTTCGATCAGGTGCTGGTGCGGGTGCCTGCCGGTGTGGCGCTCGACGCGAAGGTCGGCTGGCGCTTTAGCCGGCAGGTGACCTTCAGCATCGCCGGCGAAAATCTCTCCAGGGCGCGCGGCGCCGTCGGTGCCCCGATCTGGGCGGACCGCCGGCTGCGCGTGGCGATTGAAATGGCACTATGACATATAATGCGCTCCTCGAACGGATGACGGGCACGCGGCCGGTCAGGCGGTTGGCCGATATGATCGCCCATCGCGCAAAGCTGTCGGACCGGTCGCTGTTCGTGAAATTCGCGGCCGCCCCGGCGGTCATGTTCGCGCTGTTCATGCTTGCGGCGCTGCTGAGCATCGGCGCGCTGATCCATGCGGAGACGAGCATCGACCAGATCGTTGCGCAGGAAATGCGGCAGATCGCCCGGCTGACATCGATCTCGGCGCGCTTCGAACGGGCCGACGGCGATCTGTATCGGCTGCTCGTTGCCAAGGCATCCAATACGGCGGCCGTCGATGTTCCGAGCCGAGCAGCAGCGATCAAGCAGGATCTGGGCCAGGTCCGGCAGGATCTGATCGCGCTGCGGCCGAAGCTGGCCGACAAGGCCGCGATCGGCCGAACCCTGGTGAAGATCGAGGAATATACCGCATCGGTCGACGTCATCACGTCGATGCTCGACATCGATTTCGCGTCGAGTACGACGATGCTGGCGCCGTTCCGCGCCAATGCGCAACAGGTCGTGCGCGAGGTCAACATGGTCGCGGAAGCGGGCATCGCCCAGCACGATGCGCATGCCGCAGAGATCGCCTCGCAGATTCGGATCATGGTCGTCCTCGTCGCGCTGGCGACACTGGCGGTTGCGATCCTGGGCATATTGCTGACCAGCATCATCGGTCGGGCGACCGTCAGCTCGATCACCGGCATCGCCGAGGCGACCTCGGCGCTCGCGGGCGCGAACTATGACATCGATCTCGACGCCCTCGATCGTCGCGACGAACTTGGCGGCGTGGTGGCGGCGCTCAAGACCTTCCGCCATCAGGCGATCGAGGCGCAGCGCGTCCAGCGTGACAAGCGCGGACTTGAGGAGAGCGCGCGTACCGAGGACGCGCGGCATCGTGAGGCCGTGACGCGGACCATGCGCGAAGCCGAACAGGAACGGCGCGAGACGCTGAACCGGCTGGCGGCGGAGTTCGACAGCCGGGTGGCGACGATGATCCATGCCGCGCAGAACGCGATGGCGCGGTTCGACAGCAGCTCGGAACGGCTCGATCTGTCGGCCCGGGCCAACCGCGCGCTTTCGATCGAGCTCGAGAAGCTCGCCGAGCTGTTGACCGACGAAATGGAGCGGGCGGGTGCCGCGACCGGGGCGCTCACCGCATCGATCCGCGAAATCGATCATGAGGTCGGCCAGACCAGCGACGTCGCGCAGTCGATCCTCGAACTGGCGGACCGCGCGCGTGTCGCGGTTGCCGATTCGGAGAGCAAGGCCGAGGATGTCGAGCATATCGTCGGCGTGATCGAGCAGATCGCCCGGCAGACGCGCCTATTGGCCCTGAATGCCACGATCGAGGCGGCGCGCGCGGGCACCGTCGGCCGGGGCTTCGGCGTCGTCGCCAGCGAGATCAAGTCGCTGTCGAGCCGCACCGGCGGGTCGACCAATGACGTGCGCCGGCAGGTCGGCGCGATCCAGAACGGCATCGGCCGGATCGTCGACGTCACCACGCGCCTTGGCGGGCTGATCGAGTCGATGAACCAGGTTGCGACGCGGGTGGCCCATGTGTCCGCCAATCAGGTGCGCGCGACCGACGAGATCGACGAGCGCATCGGCGTGGTCCGCGCGCGCACCCACGCGCTGGCCCACGCCAGCGCCGCCATCCGCGATTCGGCGACCGACAACCAGGGCCATGTGCGCGACCTGCGTCTCGCCGGTGAGGAACTGAACGAGAGTCTGGCGGTGCTGAGCAAGGACGCCCATGCCTTCACGGGCTATTTGCGGGCGAGCTGATCGCCAGCCGCGGTGCCGATGTCCGGACGACGGGTTGTCGGGGAACTGAACATTCCTTATCCGACGCCCCTGAACGGGTGTGATAGGGAGAGTGATAATGCCGGCATATTTCGTCGCGGTCCGCAATGCGATCAATGATCCGGCTGCGATGGAGACCTATACGACCAAAGCCCGGGCCTCGATGGCCGGCCACGCGCTGAAGCCGCTCGCCATCTACGGCAAGACCCGCTCGGGCGACGGCCCTCCGACCGACAGCGCCGTGATCATCGAGTTCGCGACGCTGGCCGAGGCCGAGGCATGGTATGACAGCCCGGCCTATCAGGACGCGCTTCCGCATCGCCTGAAGGGGGGCGACTATCAGACCTTCATTGTCGAAGGGCTGTGAGGGTTCCGCACGGCCGATAACGTCGCCTCGACCGAGGCCGCGCCTGTAGCGGCAGATCCGTCAGGCTTTCACCGCCCCCGCCATCTCGCGGTGACTGCTGAGGGCCTTATGCTCCTCTTCCGCGATCGCCGCGCAGATCGCCTCGGCGGAGCAGGCGGCGGCGCGCCCGGTATCGATCAGCAGCACGAACTCGGCGTTCATCGGCTTGGCCGAGAAGCGCTGGCTGCTGACCCGGTAGCGCTTGTAGGGCTGGACGAAGACCTGCGTCGCGCCGCGCGCGCAGGCGGCACGCGCCATGTCGAGCAGCGGGATGTTGCCGTCGGTCGAATAGCTGATCGCGATCCAGCGCGCCGCCAGCCCGTCGATCAGCGCCGCGAAGGCGGCCGATGCCAGCTTCGCGCTGTTATAGGGGCTGCGCCGTTCGGTCCGCCAGTCACGGCGGATCGCCGACTTGTCGCCGCGCCCGCCGATCTTGCGCGCCAGCGGCGGCTTGTCCCACAGCGCGATGCTGTTGAGGACATGATAGTTCGACCCGTAAGGATGCTGGTTATAGGGCGGATCGACATAGACGAAGCCGTAATCGCGGCCATGGTCGCGGCCGAATAGACGGGCGTCGAGCCGGGTGACCTCATTGACCAGGCCATTGTCGAAGAAAATGGCGGGCTCGAGCCGCAGGTCGCCACAGATGCGGTAGCGCGCGGTGCCGTTGCTGCCGCCCCAGCCGGCATGGAAGCCCTTGAACACCCCCGATGTGTTGCTGGTGTAGCAGCATTGATAGAGCAGCGGCGCGATCAGGCAGGCGCGCTGGGCGGGGTCGAGTATGCCCGCCGCGTCCAGCGTCGCGATCGCCTCGCGGATCGCGTCGATCCGCTGGCCATTTTTGCGCATGAAGAACAGCCGGTCATGGTCGATCACGAAATGCTCGTCATCATCGGGGCAGAGATGGTCGCTGACCCAGCCCTGCACCGGCGGCAGCGCGTTGAGCTGCGCGATCATATCGACATAGGCGCGGCCGTCGATGTCGGGTGCGGCGTTGCAGCCGATAAAGGCGCGGTTGATCGCCTCCGAATAGGGTTCCCAGTCATTGGCGATGACGCGCAGCCCCTGCGCCTTGGCGAAGCGCGCCACCACGCCGCTGCCCGCGAACAGATCGACGAAGCTTTCGCCCGGCTGCAGCCCGCTCGCGTCGATCGCCTGGCCGATCAGCGGCAGCAGCTTCCGCTTGTTGCCGATATAGGGGATCAGCTGGTTGAAGACATAGCTGTCGGTGCTGCGCGCGGCGTGCTTCCGACGGTCATATCGCATCGCTGGATCGGTCCTCCCGGATCGACGGTTAGTCGGCTCCCCGCCGCCTGTCGATGGCGCAAAGGCCCGTAGTCCGAGAGGCCGTCACAGAACCGCAAGATCATCGCAAGGGCACTGTCATTGCGATGCCATAACGGTCCCCCCTTCATAACAGGGGGCTTCCGATGCGTTCAGCTATCCATCTTCTTCTCGCCGGTTCGGTTTTGTCCATCGCGGCGGGCGCACAGGCGCAATCGCGGAGCTTCACCACCGCCAACATCACGACCGCCGCGGGCGCGCAGTCGGTCACACTGGGCGGCAACAGCTTCGTCAACCAGGGCCTGCTCGGCGCGGGCCGGCTGGGCGCCAACACCCTCGATTTCCGCGGAGAGACGCTGGGCAGCTTCTCCGGCATGGCGCTCGACCTGTCGTCCTGGCGCCGCAACGCCGACGGCAGCTATGCCGGCAGCATCTTCACCCTGCCCGACCGCGGCCCGTTCGACGGCGCGATCGACTATCGCAATCGCGTCCACACCAGCAACATCACCTTCCGACCGCTTGGCGCCACGGCGGGTGCGCTGCCCCAGGCGACCGCCTCGCAGAACCAGGTGACGATCACGCCGACCGGCGGCTTCACCCTGAAGGACACGCTTGGCGTCGAGATGACCGGCCGCGATCCGGGCGCCAGCACGGTCACGCGGGGCGGCATCGTCTACCCGATCGCCACCGACGGGACGGCGGCGGGTCATATCAGCCTCGATGCCGAGGCGATCGCCTTCCGGCCTGACGGCAGCTTCTATGTCTCCGACGAATATGCCGACGGCATCTATTATTTCAACGCGACCGGCACGCAGATCGGCGCGATCCAGACCGTAGCGGCGATGCTGCCGCGCACCGGCGGCGCGATCAACTTCAACAGCACCACGCCGGGCCAGACCGGTCGCCGCAACAATCAGGGCCTTGAGGCGATGGCGCTGACCCCCGACAATCGCAAGCTGGCGACGATCCAGCAGTCGGCGACGGTGCAGGACACCAACGGCGCCAGCCAGCAGACCCGCAACAACACCCGCATCCTGATCTATGACATCAGCACCAATGCGACGCCGACCAACCCGATCGGCCATTATGTGCTGCAGTTGCCGATCTTCAACAATAACGGTTCGGGCGCGGCGCCCGACCGTACCGCGGCTCAGTCGGAAATGCTGGCGCTCAACGACACCCAGTTCCTGGTGCTCGCCCGCGACGGGCTGGGCCGGGGGGTCGCCGCCAATGCCAGCACCGCCACCACGCCGATGTACAAGAGCATCCTGCTGGTCGACATCACCGGTGCGACCAATCTCGCGGGCACCACGTTCGAGACCGGCAACGCGCCGATCGCGACCAACGGTACGCTCAACGCCAGCATCGCCCCGGTGCAGCAGGTCGAGCTGGTCAACCTGCTCAACCCGACCCAGCTTGCCCGCGTCGGCATGAACCTGACGCGGCTTCCGCTGACCACGCCGACCACGATCGGCGAGAAGATCGAGGCGATGGCGCTGGCGCCGGTGCTTGAGGAAAGCGCGCCGCAGGACTTCTTCCTGTTCGTCGGCAACGATAACGACTTTCAGGCCACCAACGCCGTCTTCAACGGCACCCCCGCCGCATTGGGCGCGCTCGACGGCACCGGCAATAATGACAGCGTGCTGATGGTCTACCGGCTGACCCTGCCGACCTATGTCGATCCGCAGGCGCTGGCGTCGATGGTCGCGACCGCGCCCTTCGCGATCAATGCGACGCGCGGCGCCGCCGCCGACATCGGCCTCAGCGGCACCCGCGCGGCGATGGGTGCGCTGCGCACCGCGCGGCAGATCGGCGGCACCGGCATGGGCGAAGGCGTGCGGATCTGGCTCGACGGCGGCTATACGCGCGTCAACAGCGCCGAACTGGGCGCCGGCGACCTCAGCGCCGACGGCTATCGGACGAGCGGCGGGGTCGACGCGGCCTATGGCCCGGTCCGCTTCGGCGCGCTGGTCAGCTATAGCGACCTCGACGGAGATTTCGGTGCGGGCACGCGGATCGGCGCGAAGGGCACCAGCGTCGCCGCCTATGTCGGCGCCGCGTTCGACAACGGCCTCTATGTCCAGGCCGCGGCGTCGAAGGCGTTCGATCTCAAGATCGACCGGCTCCAGCGCGGCGCGGCTTATGGCCTGACCGGCAGCGGCAGCCCCGATGGTGACGCCTGGTCGGTGGGCGGCGAGATCGGCTGGCAGAGCGCGGTCGGTCAGCTGCGCGTCGGCCCCTTCGCCGGGGTCGACTATGTCGATGTCGAGATTGATGGCTATACCGAGACCGGCGCCAGCCTCGGCAATATCGCCTATGGCAAGCTCGGCTATCAGCGGATGACCGCGCAGCTCGGGGTCGAGGCGAAATATACCGCCTGGCCCGCCGCCGTCCCCGCGCTGCGCGTCGGCTATGCCACCGAGAATGAGAAGGGCGACCGCGCCGCCACCGTCCGCCTCGCCTCGGCGCAGCACGCCATGGCCACGCAGAGCGTCGCGCTGGCCGAGACCGAGCGCGACTATGTCACCGCCGCGCTGAGCGTATCGGGCGCGATCGGCCGGGGCTTCAGCTGGCGGATCGGCGGCGAGAACCGCTTCGTGAAGGGCGAGGACGAGCTCAAGGTCGATCTGGGGATCGGCTTCAGCTTCTGACGCCTGAACGCACGGCCGGTGACGAGGGGGCGGTGCCGCGGCATCGCCCCTTTTTCATGCCACCATGTCGGATCAGGCGCGTTCGGTTCGTCCTGTGGGCCGGACATGAGGAGACGCGACATGCGAAAGGTCATCGCGAGCACGTTCATATCGCTCGACGGGGTTATGCAGGCGCCCGGCGGCCCCGATGAGGACCGCAGCGGCGGTTTCGCTTATGGCGGCTGGGTCGCTCCCTATTGGGACGAGGTCACCGACGCGGCGGTGTCGGCGATCTTCGCGCGGCCCTATCAACTGCTGCTCGGACGGCGGACCTATGACATCTTCGCCGCCTTCTGGCCGCATGTCGAGCAAGGCCCCGATGCCGATCTGGCGCAGAATTTCAATACGACCACCAAATATGTCGCGACCGCCTCGACCGCGCCGCTCGATTGGGCACATTCGGTCGCGCTCCACGATCCGGTCGCCGACGTCGCGCGGCTGAAGGCACAGGACGGACCCGATCTGGTGATTCAGGGCAGCGGCGTGCTGATCCGCAGCCTGTTGTCGAACGGGCTGATCGACGAGCTGACCTTGATGACCTTTCCAGTCGTCCTTGGGTCGGGGAAGCGCCTGTTCGGTGACGCGGTGAAGCCCTCCGCGCTCCGGCTGACGGGTTCGAAACAGTCGCCGTCCGGCGTCGTGATCAACAGCTATGTGCCGGCGGGGGCGGTCGAGACCGGTTCCTTCGCTTAGATTTTTTTTGTCGGCATGGAGCGACCGAGCACTCGCGATGGCTGTCTAAATGTTCCGTATTTGTTCTGGAATTTCTCACCCTATTCTGCTACGCATCCGCCTCTCCATCAGGTCATGCGAGCAGCTATGAACCAGTCTGATAGTCTTGTCTTCGCACCGCAGCTCGGTCCGATGCGCGGCGCTTTGTCGGGACGCGGCCACGCCGGTGGGCATCCTGCCATCGAACAAAAAATAAAAAAACGAACAGACAACCCCATACACCCCGAAATAGGTGCGAACGATTCGCAATACTGCGGTGGCGATGGCGTGGGCCGATACAGTTAATGTTGTACGAACTACAGGGAATCTTGGGGAAAACCGCAGACAAAGGCTGGATAGGAGCGGTCCGCCTCGTTAAGACTCTTTCGTGACGGCATCGAGTGCGGGTGCGGGCGGCGGGCACCTGGATCATCGGGGCGCCACCCATCCCTCCTCAGACGCAAAAGCCGAGGCGAGAGGAGTGTGCGCGTTGGAGCCTACCAATATCGAGGCACCGGATTACTTCCACAAGGTCGTCGATTGCCAATGGGCGTGTCCGGCGCATACGCCGGTGCCCGAATATATCCGCCTGATCGCACAGGGGCGTCATGCCGACGCCTATATGGTCAACTGGAAATCCAATGTCTTCCCGGGCATTCTTGGCCGCACCTGCGACCGCCCCTGCGAGCCGGCCTGCCGGCGCGGGCGGGTCGATGAGGAGCCGGTGGCGATCTGCCGGCTGAAGCGTGTCGCCGCCGACAACAAGGGCGACGTAACGGCGCGCATGCCGAAGCCGCCGAAGAAGAAGATCGGCAAGAGGGTCGCCTGCATCGGCGCCGGCCCCGCCTCGATGACGGTCGCGCGCGACCTTGCCCCGCTCGGCTATGACGTCACCGTCTATGATGCCGAGGGCAAGCCCGGCGGCATGATCCGCAGCCAGATCCCGCGCTTCCGCCTGCCCGAAAGCGTGATCGACGAGGAGATGGGCTTCATCAGCGATCTCGGCGTGACGATGAAGCCGGGCCAGCGGATCGACAGCCTCGCGAAGCTGCTCAAGCAGGATTATGACGCTATCTTCGTCGGCACCGGCGCCCCGCGCGGTCGCGACCTCGACCTGCCCGGCCGCAAGGAGGCCGCCGCCAATATCCATATCGGTATCGACTGGCTGTCGAGCGTATCGTTCGAGCATGTCGAGAGTATCGGCAGCCGGGTCATCGTGCTCGGCGGCGGCAACACCGCGATGGACTGCTGCCGCACCTCGCGGCGGCTGGGCGGCGACGACGTCAAGGTGATCGTCCGCTCGGGCTATGACGAGATGAAGGCTTCGCCCTGGGAGAAGGAGGATGCCCAGCATGAGGGTATCCCGATCCACAACTATCTGGTCCCGAAGGAATTCACCCATGCCGACGGCAGGCTGACCGGCGTGCTGTTCGAAAAGGTTGCCCCCGTCATCGACGATAATGGCCGCCGCACGCTCCAGCCGACCGGCGAGCCCGACCAGCATTTCGAATGCGACGACGTGCTGATCGCGGTCGGCCAGGAAAACAGCTTCCCCTGGATCGAGCGCGACATCGGCATGAGCTTCGACACATGGGGCATGCCGTTGGTCGACGAGGTCACCTTTCAGTCGAGCCTGCCCAAGGTCTTCTTCGGCGGCGATGCGGCGTTTGGCCCCAAGAACATCATCTGGGCGGTCGCGCACGGCCATGACGCGGCGATCTCGATCGACCATTTCTGTCGCGGCGTCGATCTGCGGCTGCGGCCCCCGCCCGGCGTGCTGATCTCGTCGCAGAAGATGGGCATCCATGAATGGAGCTATGACAACGACATCTCCGACGAGGATCGTCAGAAGGTGCCGTTGCTGCCCGTCGCTCAGGCGCTGGCCGATGTGAAGGCCGAGGTCGAACTGGGCTTCGACGATCCGCGCACCTGGGCCGAGACCCAGCGCTGCCTGAACTGCGACGTCCAGACCGTCTTCGCCAAGCCATTGTGCATCGAGTGCGACGCCTGCGTCGACATCTGCCCCACCGACTGCATCACCTTCACCGTCAATGGCAAGGAGGATGAGCTGCGGCCGCGGCTGAAGGCGCCCGCGCTGAACCTGACTCAGGACATCTATGTCAGCGCGACGCTGCCGACCGGGCGGGTGATGGTGAAGGACGAGGATGTCTGCCTTCATTGCGGGCTATGCGCCGAGCGTTGCCCGACCGGTGCGTGGGACATGCAGAAGACCTTGATCGAAATGACCCATGCCGGGAGCTGCGGCCGATGACCCGCGCCGTCACACACAAGGCCGCGACGCCCATGGCGATCAGCGCGGTGAACGACTTCGTGGTGAAGTTCGCCAACGTCAACGGATCGGGATCGGCCTCCGCCAACGGCCTGTTCGTCAAGGCGATCCTGCGGATGGGCGTGCCGGTGGGCGCGCGCAACATCTTCCCGTCGAATATCCAGGGACTGCCGACCTGGTACGAGATCCGCGTCAATGGCGACGGCTGGCTCGGCCGGCGCGGCGGGGTCGACCTGATGGTCGCGATGAACCCGCAGACCTGGGCGAAGGACATCGCCGAGATCGAGAGCGGCGGCTATCTGTTCTACGATTCGACCAAGCCGATGACCGCCGACCGCTTTCGCGACGACATCAATGTCGTCGGCATCCCGCTGACCGCTTTGTGCAACGCCGCCTATGCCGAGCCGTCGAAGCGCAAGGTGCTCAAGAACATCATCTATCTCGGCGCGCTGACCTATTTGCTCGGGATCGAGCGCGACGTGGTCGAGGCGCTGCTGGCCGAGGAATATAAGTCGAAGCCCGCGCTGATCCCCGCCAATATCGAGGCGCTGGGAATCGGTTTCGAGCACGCGCGGGACAATCTGAAGCCGCTTGGCCTCCAGCTGCGCCGCGCCGATGCGGTGGGCGACCGCATCTTCGTCGACGGCAATACCGCCGCCGGGCTGGGCGCGGTCTATGGCGGCGCCACGGTCTGCGCCTGGTATCCGATCACGCCGTCGACCTCGCTTGCCGAATCCTTCATCGATTATTGCAAGAAGCTGCGCCACGATCCCGACACCGGAGATGCGCGCTACGCGATCGTCCAGGCGGAGGACGAGATCGCCTCGATCGGCATCGTGATGGGCGCGGGCTGGAACGGCGCGCGCGCCTTCACCTGCACCTCGGGGCCAGGCATCTCGCTGATGCAGGAGTTCATCGGGCTGAGCTATTTCGCCGAGATTCCGGCGGTGATCTTCGACGTTCAGCGCGGCGGCCCATCGACCGGCATGCCGACCCGCACCCAGCAGTCGGATATCCTCTCGGCGGCCTATGCCAGCCATGGCGACACCAAGCATGTCCTGCTGCTGCCCGATGGACCCGGCGAATGTTTCGAGTTCGGCGCGCTTGCCTTCGACCTCGCGGACCGGCTGCAGACGATGATCTTCGTCATGCTCGACCTCGACATGGGCATGAACGAATGGCTGATCGAACCCTTCCAGTGGGACGACAACCGTAGTCTCGATCGTGGCAAGGTGATGACCGCCGAAATGCTCGACGCGGGCGCCGATTTCGGCCGCTACAAGGATGTCGACGGCGACGGCATCCCTTATCGCACCCTGCCCGCCACCCATCCGTCGAAGGGCAGCTATTTCACCCGCGGCACCTCGCGCGATCCCTATGCGCGCTACAGCGAGGAGGGGTCGGTCTATGTCGACAATATGGAGCGGCTGCTCCGCAAGTTCGACACCGCGAAAAGCCTGGTGCCCGCGCCGGTCCATCGCCCGGCGTCGCGCAAGACCAGCTATGGCGTGATCTATTATGGCTCGACCGCGCCGGCGATGGACGAGGCGCTCGCCGGTCTCGAGGCGCAGGGGATCGCGGTCGACGCGATGCGGATCCGCGCCTTCCCCTTCGCGGGCGAGATATTCGACTTCATCGCCGCGCATGAGCTGGTGTTCGTCGTCGAGCAGAATCGCGACGCGCAGCTGCGCGCGCTGCTGATCAACGAGGGCGGGGTCGATCCGGCCCGGCTCGTCAGGATCCTCAACTATGAGGGCGCGCCGATCACCGCGCGCTTCATCACGGCCGAGCTGGTGAAGGGCATGGGCACCGCCTATGCCGGCACCGCCGGGGAGATGGTACGATGACCTATATCGCCAAGCCCGATTTCCATCACCCGTCGCTCAAGACCAACGCGCTGGGCTTCACCCGGCGCGATTATGAGGGGAAGGTGTCGACGCTGTGCGCGGGCTGCGGCCACGACTCGATCAGCGCCGCGATCGTCCAGGCCTGTTTCGAGATCGACCTTGAACCACACCGCCTCGCCAAGCTGTCGGGGATCGGCTGCTCGTCGAAGACCCCCGACTATTTCCTCGGCGCGAGCCATGGCTTCAACACCGTCCATGGCCGCATGCCGTCGGTGCTGACCGGCGCCAACCTCGCCAATCGCGAGCTCACCTATCTCGGCGTCTCAGGCGACGGCGACAGCGCCTCGATCGGCCTCGGCCAGTTCGCCCATGCGATGCGGCGCGGGGTGAGCATGACCTATATCGTCGAGAATAACGGCGTGTACGGGCTGACCAAGGGCCAGTTCTCGGCGACCGCCGACAAGGGCAGCAAATCGAAGAAGGGCGTCGTCAATTCGGACAGCGGGATCGATCTGGTCGGCCTCGCGCTCCAGCTTGGCGCGACCTTCATCGCGCGCAGCTTTTCGGGCGACAAGGAACAGCTGGTGCCGCTGATAAAGGCGGCGCTGCGCCACAAGGGCGCGGCCTTCATCGACGTGCTCAGCCCCTGCGTCGCGTTCAACAACCACAAGGGCTCGACCAAGAGCTTCGACTGGGTGCGCGAGCATAATGAGGCGGTCAACCGGCTCGACGTGATGATGAACCGGTCGGCGGTGACCGCCGCCTATGAGCCCGGCGCGCTGGTCGAAGTGACGCAGCATGACGGATCGGTGCTGCTGCTCCGCAAGGTCGCCGACGATTATGATCCGACCGATCACACCGCGGCTATCTCCTATCTGCAGCAGCGCCAGGCGGTCGGCGAGATCGTCACCGGGCTGCTCTATATCGACCCCGAGGCCGAGGATCTCCACGACGCGCTGGGCACGGTGAAGCGCCCGCTGAATGCCCTGTCCGATGCGGAACTGTCGCCCGGTGCGGCGGCGCTGGCGAAGGTGAACGCGGCGCTGCGGTAGGACCGTCGGCAGCGCTTTTGCTGCGCCGAAGATCGTCCTGATCGTCGCAGCATCGGCGCAGCATGGCCGCCGCGCTCAGCGGCGGGACGGGGCTGCCTAGAAGTCGTTGAGACCCAGGAAGCCCGGCGCGACGCCGCTGAGCTGCACCGCAGCGTCGATCGTCGATCCGCCGCTGCTCGCATAGAAGAGATAGGTCTCGCCGCCGACCGCGAGCGCCGCGACCTCATGGTCGCCGGCATGGCCGTCGAACAGCGCCTGTGCCGCCGAAGCGGCCGCTGCGACGCTCTCTGCGGCGCCGGTCAGCAGTGCTGTCGGTGCGAAGCCGATCTGTAGATGGTCGGTCGCCGGCGTGAAGTCGGTGATCCGGTCGGGGGCGGCGAGCGGCGAGCCGGCGCCTGCGAAGATGAAGCTGTCGATGCCCGCGCCGCCGGTCAGCACATCCTGGCCGAGATCGCCGGAGAGCATGTCGTGGCCGTCGCCGCCCGACAGCAGGTCATTGTCCTGACCGCCACGCAGCGAGTCGTTGCCGGCGCCACCATTGACCGTGTCATCGCCGCGATTGCCATTGGCGATGTCGTTGCCGTCCTGGCCGTCGACCAGATCGTCGCCCGCGCCGCCGTTGAGCCGGTCGGACCCGCTGCCGCCGTCGACACCGTCATTGCCGGCATTGCCCTGCAGATAATCGCTGCCGCCGCCGCCCCACAGCATGTCGGCGCCATCGATCCCGCCCGAAGGCGACAGGCCGTAGATATGGTCGTTGCCGTCGCCGCCGATCAGCGTGTCGCCGCCCGCGCTGCCGAGCAGCAGCTCATGCGCGGCGGTGCCTTCGAGCAGGCCGCCGATCGTCGTTACCCGTAGCGCGGCGGGGGCTTCGACGATCGCCGCCGCGCTGTCGCCGGTGACGCGGATCTCGGTGGAGATGTTGCCGGTCGCGTTCGTCGCGGTGACGTCGCGCAGCGTCGCGAGGGTCACATAGCCATCGCCGCCGCCATTGATGTCGACCCGCACCACTGTGTCGGTGCCCGACTGGACCAGCGCGACATGGCCGCCCGCGAAGAGGTCGCCGCGCCAGCCGTTGCGGATCGCGATCACGCTGAGGTCGATAGCGTCGCCGCTGCTGCCGCTCGTAAAGTCGGTGATGATGTCGCCCGCTTCGCCGATCGCGAGATAAGCGAAGCGATCGGCACCCGCGCCGCCGCTCAGCAGGTCAGCACCGCCGCCGCCCCAGAGATAGTCGCCGCCGGCGCCGGCCTCGATCGTATCGCTGCCGCCGCCGCCGATCAGCCGGTCATCGCGCGCGGTGCCGGTGATGGTGCCGGGCCCGTCCTGCGCGCCCTGCGCGATCACGGTGGTGCGGCTGTTGACCGCGCTGATGCCGTTGGCGACCCAGAGCTTCTTGTCGAACACCTCGAAGGTCGAGTTGCTGACGATGTTGTTGGCGGTGCCGCCGATCGACGAATAGCCAAAATAGGTCGTCGCGCGCAGGTGGACGTTCTCAACGGTGATGTTGCGGCCGTCGCCGTCGCCATATTCGTAGAACTGGATGCCGCGCGCATTGCCGCTGCCGGCGATGTCGCTCATGCTGTTGTTCAGCCCGCGCGCGCCAAGCACGCCCCAGCTGTCGAACACCACCGAATCGGTGACGCTGCCGAGCCGCCCTTCGCTGTGCCAGGAGAATGCGGTTGCAGTGTTGCCGACCGCGACGACATCGCTGACCGTCAGCCCGATATCCGCGCCATATTTGGCGGGGTCGGTGGTGCCGGGATCGACGCCGACCGAATTGTCATCGGTCGCATGCCGCACCCGCTCGGCGTAGAGGCCCTGGACTGTCGTGCCGGTCGAACTCGCCGAATGGACCGCATAGCCATAGCGCGCGCTGGCGGTATCGTCGGTCAGGTTGATCGCGACGACCTGGCTGATCCTGGCATTGACCGAGCCGACGACGTTGATCCCCATCGCGTTGCCGTCGCGGACGGTGAGGTCGCGGATCTCGGCGTCGACGGTCGCGCGCAGCTGGACGAGATTCTGAACCCAGTCGG
This sequence comes from uncultured Sphingomonas sp., assembly GCA_947085315.1. Lineage (GTDB taxonomy): Bacteria > Pseudomonadota > Alphaproteobacteria > Sphingomonadales > Sphingomonadaceae > Rhizorhabdus. The sequence goes on from CAMTVW010000004.1 coordinate 70,794, forward strand.
GATGGCTTTGGTCCCCACGGACCGTGCCGTTCTCGATCACCGCCTCGCCGGAGAGATATTTGGTGACGCGAATATTGTCGACGTAGCGCTCGCCATCGAGGAGATCGCCCTTGAGCGTCAGCGTGTTGCCGTTGACGGCGACGACCTCCATCGCCTGGCCCAGCCGGGTGGTGGCGCCCTGATCGTTGGGCAGCAGGCTGTCCGAATAGAGTTTCACCCAATCGCCGACCGCCGCCAACGCGTCCGTCCCCGAGGTCGTGACGATCGCCTGGCCGGAACTGTCCTCTCCCAGGGTGGCGGATTGTGCGGCGCTATGGCCTCCCCGCACATAGAGGACCATCGTATCGCCGGCCTGTTGCAAGGTCGAACCGTTGAGGTCGAGCGTGATCGAACGCGCGCCGACATTCATCACCAGCCCGGTCGATATCGCGATCGTCTGGCCGGCGGACAGCACCAGCGTGCCGCCATCGGGCAGCGCGTCGAGCGCATCCTGTATCTGAGCTTCGGTCGCCGCCGGCGACAAGGTGACAATAGCGGACACGATATACCCCCGGGGCCGGCGTCAGCCGGTACGTTCTCAAGACACGCCGGGGTGTTTCGGAGATTCTAATTACTATTGTTTTAATCCACTGCCGAAAAATCCCAAATTCACGACAAGTGGAACGCCATACCCCGAGGACGTACTACAATACCGAAGTCATCCAAACAATATATAGAGGTATAGTTATCGAATTGAGACATGGGTTATTGCGTTCGCATCCGAAACGTTTTCGCAATAGTTACGCTGTTGTTACGATCGAGCGATCCTCATAGTGCCAGAGCGATGGTCTCGGCGGCGCAGTCGCGCGCGGGCGCGGTATCGCGCGCCGCCGCGACCTCCGCCCTGGCGGCGGCTAGGTCGGCCTGGAAGGCGGGGCTGGCATGGAGCCGCGCGACCACCGCGTCGGCGACGATCCGTCCTTCCTCGATGTCGCTCAGCCAGTGGACGTTGCACAGCCGCCGGCTGTCGCCAAAGGCGCGGCCGCGCGCCACAAGCGGCCCGGCGCGGTCGGGGACGATCTCGGCGAGGATCAGGCCCCAGCCATGGCCGATCGAGCTGTGCCCCGAGGGATAGGAGCCGTTGGTGCGAAGGCTGGCTTCCTGAGCGGGCGTGCAGCTGCCGACGCCATTGACCATGAAAGGGCGCTGGCGCGCATAAAGCTTCTTGGCGGCCGAGGAGGCGAGGCCGAGATCGGGGATAACGCGGCGCAGCAGCCGGTCGATCGCCGGGGTGGCGGCAGGGCTGATCTCGAACCCGGCGGCGCAGGACATCGCCCCTGTCGCACGCGGCGTCGATAGATCGGCGTCGGCGGTCGCGAGCGCCCAACGCGCGCCGCCCTTCGGCGCCAGGGCGGCGCGTGACGCCTCTTCGTCGCGCGCGAGCGCAGCCGAGCCGGGGGCGGGCGCCGCCGGGATCAGCAGCAGCGCGTCGGGCAGGTCTGCGCTGGCAAGATAGCCCTTGTCCGGCGCCGTCGGTGCGGCGGGCGCTGCCACCTGCGGCGAGTGGAGCGTGACGGGACCGCAGCCGGCAAGCAGAGCGAGCGGGAACAGGGCCAGGGCGCGGATCATGAGTTCCCGCCGATCAGGTCGCCGAGCCCGCCGAGGACCGAACCCTCGCCACGATTCTGTCCGCCCCGGCTGCCCGCGGCGGCAAGCATCCGGCCTGCGAGCCGCGAAAAGGGCAGCGACTGAATCCAGACCTTGCCGGGTCCGGTGAGCCGCGCGAAGAACAGGCCTTCGCCGCCGAACAGCACGCTCTTCACGCCACCCGCGGTGACGAGATCGAAATCGACGCTGGGCGTATAGGCGGCGAGACAGCCGGTATCGACGTGAAGCTCCTCGCCGGGCGCCAGCTCGCGCTCGACCACGGTGCCGCCCATCTGGACGAACACCCAGCCGTCGCCTTCCAGCTTCTGCATGATGAAGCCCTCGCCGCCGAACAGCCCGGTCATCACCTTGCGCTGAAAATGGACCCCGATCGAGACGCCCTTCGCGGCAGCGAGGAAGCTGTCCTTCTGGCAGATGATCCGGCCGCCGAGATCACCAAGCCTGAGCGGCAGGATCGCTCCCGGGGTCGGCGAGGCGAAGGCGACCCGCGCCTTGCCCTGTCCCTCATGGGTGAAGACCGTAGTGAAAAGGCTTTCACCGGTGATCAGCCTCTTGCCGGCGCCGAGCAGCTTGCCCATGAATCCGCCGTCGGCGCCACCACTGCCATCGCCGAACACGGTGGTCATCCCGATCGTTGCGTCCTTCCACACCAGCGCGCCCGCCTCGGCGATCGCACTCTCGCCGGGATCGAGCTCGATCTCGACGAACTGGAGCTCCTGGCCCTTGATCTCGAAATCGATGTCGTCGTTGACGGCGGCGTTACGGCGATGATGTGCCCAGGGGCCAGGTTCGGACATGTCGGTCTCCAGTTGTCGGAAGGGCGGCTTAGCATGGCCACTAGCTTTGAAAAAAGACGCGCCGGAGTCAGATGTCGTGTTGCTTAAAACCTGCTGGAACCTTATCTACCCATGAGTAGATTCCATTGAACCAATCGGCCGCACAATGTGAGGAGATCGTCATGACCAACGACCCCGTCGTCATCGCCTCTTATGCCCGCACCCCCATGGGCGGCTTTCAGGGTGCCCTCGCAAATGCCACTGCTCCCGAACTCGGCGCCGCGGCGGTGAGGGCCGCGATCGAGCGCGCCGGGGTTGACGGCGACCTGGTCGAACAGATTTTCATGGGCTGCGTGCTGCCCGCCGGGCTGGGGCAGGCGCCTGCGCGTCAGGCCGCGATCGGTGCCGGGCTGCCGAAGTCGGTGGAGGCGACCACGCTCAACAAGATGTGCGGATCGGGCATGCAGGCCGCGATCATGGCGCATGACGCGCTTGCCGCCGGCAGCGCCGACATCATCGTCGCGGGCGGGATGGAGAGCATGAGCAACGCCCCCTATCTGCTGCCCAAGCATCGCGGCGGAGCGCGGATGGGCCATGACGTCGTCAAGGACTCGATGTTCCTCGACGGGCTGGAGGACGCCTATACGCCGGGCAAGGCGATGGGCGCATTCGCCGAAGAGTCGGCGCGCGACTATCAGTTCACGCGCGAGGCGCAGGACGACTATGCTCTGCGTTCGCTGAGCCGCGCGAAGTCGGCGATCGACAGCGGCGCTTTCCAGCGCGAGATCGTTGCCGTCACCGTGGCCGGCCGCAAGGGCGATGTGATCGTCGACACCGACGAGCAGCCCGGCAATGCGAAACCCGAGAAGATCCCGACGTTGAAGCCAGCCTTCGTCAAGGACGGAACCGTCACCGCCGCGAACAGCTCATCGATCTCCGACGGCGCCGCCGCGCTGGTGATGACCCGTGAGAGCGTCGCGAAAAGGCTTGGCCTGCCGATTGTCGCGCGGGTCGTTGCGCATGCCGCGCATGCGCATGAGCCCGCGCTGTTCACCACCGCGCCGGTGCCGGCGATCAGGAAGCTGCTGAAAAAGGCCGGCTGGAGCGTCGCCGATGTCGACCTGTTCGAGGTCAATGAGGCGTTCGCGGTCGTCGCGATGATCGCCGCCAAGGATCTCCAGATCCCGATCGAGAAGCTCAACGTCAATGGCGGGGCGACCGCGCTGGGCCATCCGATCGGCGCCAGCGGCGCGCGTATCCTGGCGACGCTGCTCGGCGCGCTCGAGAATCGCGGGCTCAAGCGCGGAGTCGCGAGCCTGTGTATCGGCGGCGGCGAGGCCACCGCGATGGCGGTGGAGCTGGTGTAAGTTAAAGGTCCTTCGGGATGTACGCACACCCGTTCATCCTGAGGAGCCACTGAGCTTGTCGAAGTGGCGTCGCGAAGGACGGGGTGGCGAAAGGGGGAGTAGATATGGATCTCAACGGAGTTGCCGCGATCGTTACCGGCGGCGCATCGGGGCTGGGTGAGGAGACCGCCCGGATGCTCGCGGCCAATGGTGCGAAGGTCGCGATCTTCGATCTCAATGCTGAGCTCGGAACCGCCACCGCGGCATCGATCGGCGGTCATTTCGTGTCGGTCAACGTCGCTGATGACGCCAGCGTCACCGCCGGCCTTGCCGAGGCCGAGGCGAAGCATGGTGTCGCCCGCATCCTGGTCAATTGCGCCGGCATCGCCCCGCCCGCGCGGATCATCGCGAAGGACGGCAGCGCGCACTCGCTTGATGCCTATCGCAAGGTGATCGAGATCAACCTGATCGGCACCTTCAATATGCTGTCGAAATTCGCCGCGCGCGCGATCACCGTCGCGCCGATCGGCGAGGAGCGCGGCGTGATCGTCAACACCGCGTCGGTCGCGGCGTTCGACGGCCAGATCGGCCAGGCCGCCTATGCCTCGTCGAAGGCCGGGGTGGCGGGCCTCACCCTGTGCGCCGCGCGCGACCTTGCCCAGCATCGCATCCGGGTGATGACGATCGCGCCCGGCATTTTCATGACCCCGATGATGAAGTCCCTGCCGCAGGCGGCGCAGGAATCGCTGGGCCAGCAGGTGCCACATCCCAGCCGGCTCGGCGATCCGTCCGAATATGCGTTGCTGGTCGAGAGCATCCTGAAGAACCCGATGCTCAACGGCGAGACGATCCGCCTCGATGGCGCGATCCGGATGGCACCGCGATGAGCGGCGGCCCTGTCCTGTTCGAACGCGACGGTGCGGTTGCGCGGCTCACGCTCAACCGCCCGGACGCGGCCAATGCGATCGATATGGCGCTCGGCCGTGCACTCGTCGAGGCGGCGATCGCGTGCGACAGCGACGCCAGCATCCGCTGCGTCACCGTCACCGGCGCGGGGCGGATGTTCTGTGCGGGCGGTGACGTATCGCTGATGGCGTCGTCGGGGGAGAAGGTCGGCGCGGTGGTGGGTGAGCTTGCCAGTACCCTGCACATGGCGATGTCGCGCTTCGCCCGGATGAAGAAGCCGCTGATCCAGCTGGTCAACGGCCCGGCGGCGGGCGCGGGCTATGGCTTCGCGCTCAGCGGCGACATCGTCATCGCGGCGCGTTCGGCGGTGTTCAACGCGGCCTATGGCGCGCTTGGCGTGTCGCCCGACGGCGGCCTCACCTGGCTGCTCCCGCGCCTCGTCGGCCTGCGCCGCGCGCAGGAGATCATCATCGGCAATCGCCGGGTGACCGCTGAGGAGGCCGAGGCGATGGGGATGATCACGAAAGTGGTGGACGATGCCGACCTCGCCGCCGACGGCGCGGCGATGGCGGCGAAGCTCGCGGCGGGCCCGACCGGATCGATCGGCACGATGCGCGCGCTGCTGCTCGCTGCCTATGACAATAGCTGGGAAACCCATCTCGAGCTTGAGGCGCGCGGCATCGCCGACAATGTCGTCGGCCCCGAGGGCCGCGAAGGCGTCGCCGCGTTCCTCGCCAAGCGCAAAGCAGATTTCGCGCGTAGGAGATGACGATCGGCCGCGCCCGCGCTCAGCGCAGAACGGCCTGCCTCAGTCGATCGGCAGGCTCGTCGCCATCTTGATGCATTTGAGCGCAAAGCTCGAATTGATCGAACTGACGCCGGGAAGGTGGAGCAGCACCTTCTTCAGGAAGCGCTCATAATCCTCGATGCTGCGCGCGACGATGCGCAGCGTGTAGTCGCTCGCGCCGCTCATCGAGAAGCACTCGACGATCTCGGCATGGGTGCATACCTCGCGCTCGAGCGCGTCGAGCGTCTCCTCGTCATGCTGACGGAGGCGGAGATTGGCGAAGACGTTGACGCTGAGGCCGAGTTGCCTGGCATCGAGCAGTACGACGCGGCCGATGATGACGCCGTCCGCCTCCAGCCGCTTCAACCGGCGCCAGCATGGCGTGTGCGACAGGCCGACCTTTTCCGCCAGTTCGGCGACGGGCAAATCGGGATGCAACTGCAACGCGCGCAAAATTCGGCGGTCTGTCTCATCCATTAGAAAACCATCCTAATTTATGCGGACATACTGGAATTAAATTCCGGATTGCCTGCCATATCGGGCAAAAGCAGACAAGGAATTTGCGCTACCCCCGGGCTATCACCCTGACCGGAGGATGGCCGATGTCGAACCGCGCGAAATTGCGATTGCATATTCCCGAGCCGGCGACGCGCCCGGGGGAGAGCCCGCGCTTCGACCAGTTCGACATCCCGCCCGCCGGCCTCGTCCGCCGACCCAACATCGGGGTGGCCGAGGTCGAAATCCGCGATCTTCCCTATGCGTTGATCCGCGTGCTCGACGATGAGGGGCAGGCGGTCGGCGCGTGGAACCCGGAACTGTCCGCCGACCGGATGATTGCCGGGCTGCGGGCGATGTTGCTGACGCGCATCTTCGACGACCGGTTGTTCCGCGCGCACCGCCAGGGCAAGACCAGCTTCTACATGAAGTCGACCGGCGAGGAGGCGATCGGCGCGGCGCAGTCGCTGGTACTCGATCGCGGCGACATGTGCTTTCCCACCTACCGCGTACTCAGCTGGCTGATGGCGCGCGGCTATCCGCTGATCGATCTGGTCAATCAGATCTTCTCCAATGCGAAGGATCCGCTCAAGGGGCGGCAGCTGCCGATCCTCTATTCGGCGCGCGACTATGGCTTCTATTCGCTGTCGGGCAATGTCGGCAGCCGCTTCGGCCATGCGGTCGGCTGGGCGATGGCGTCGGCCTATAAGCAGGACGACAAGATCGCGCTCGCCTATATCGGCGAGGGCACGACCGCCGAAGGGGACTTCCATGAGGCGCTGACCTTCGCCGCGGTGTACCGCGCGCCCGCGATCCTGTGCGTGACCAACAATCAATGGGCGATATCGAGCTTCTCGGGAATTGCCGGCGCCGATGTCACCACCTTTGCGGCCAAGGCACTCGCCTATGGCATCCCCGGCCTCAGGGTCGACGGCAATGATTTCCTTGCGGTGTGGGCGGCGACCGAATGGGCCGCCGAGCGGGCGAGGTCGAACCATGGCCCGACCCTGATCGAACTGTTCACCTACCGCGCCTCGGGCCATTCGACATCGGATGACCCGACCAAATATCGCCCCGCCGACGAGCCCGCGCACTGGCCGCTGGGCGATCCGATCGACCGGCTGAAGGCGCATCTGATCGGCGCCGGCCTGTGGGACGACGAGCGGCACGCGCAGCTCGAACGCGAGCTTGGCGATGCGGTCAAGGCTGCGGTCCGCGAGGCCGAGGTGGTGGGTACGCTGGGCAAGTCCAAGCCCGATCTCCGCGAGATGTTCGAAGGGGTGTTCAAGGAGCCCGACTGGCGGGTGATCGAGCAGCGCCGCGAGCTGGGGCTCTAGGCGGTGGCGATGATGAACATGGTCCAGGCGCTGAACTCGGCGCTTGACGTCAAGCTCGGCGAGGACCCCGACACGCTGATCTTCGGTGAGGATGTCGGCTATTTTGGCGGGGTCTTCCGCGTCACCGACGGGCTGCAGAAGAAGCATGGCCTCACCCGCTGCTTCGACGCGCCGATCTCCGAAGGCGGCATCATCGCGGCGGCGATCGGGATGGGCGCCTATGGCCTGCGCCCGGTGCCCGAGATCCAGTTCGCCGATTATATCCTGCCCGCCTTCGATCAGCTCGTCTCGGAAGCCGCGCGGTTGCGCTACCGCTCCAATGGCGAGTTCTGGGCGCCGATCACGGTGCGCTCGCCCTATGGCGGGGGCATCTTCGGCGGCCAGACCCACAGCCAGAGCCCCGAGGCGATCTTCGCGCATATCACCGGGCTGAAGACGGTGATCCCGTCCAATCCCCATGATGCCAAGGGGCTGCTGATCGCGTCGATCGAGGATGACGACCCGGTGATCTTCCTCGAGCCGAAACGCCTCTATAACGGCCCATTCGACGGCCGGCACGAGCAGGCGGTGAAGAGCTGGGCGGGGCATCCCGACGCCGAGGTGCCCGAAGGCCATTATGTCGTACCGCTGGGCAAGGCGGCAATCACCCGCGCGGGTGAGGCGGTGACGGTGCTGGCTTATGGCACGATGGTTCATGTCGCGCTGGCGGGTATCGCCGACAGCGACATCGACGCCGAGCTGATCGACCTGCGCTCGATCGTGCCGCTCGACATCGACACGATCGTCGCGTCGGTGAAGAAGACCGGGCGCTGCGTGATCGTCCATGAAGCCTCGCGCTATGGCGGGTTCGGCGGCGAACTGTCGGCGCTGGTTCAGGAACGCTGTTTCTACGAATTGGAGGCACCGATCGAGCGGGTCGCGGGCTATGACACGCCCTATCCGCATGCGTTCGAATGGGATTATTTTCCGGGTCCGGCGCGGGTGGCGGCGGCACTCCGGCGCGTGATGGATATGCGGTGATGAAGATGTTCGAGTTCAAGCTGCCGGACATCGGCGAGGGCATAGCGGAGGCGGAGATTGTCGCCTGGCATGTCGCGGTGGGCGATGTCGTTGAGGAGGATGCGCCGCTGGCGGACGTGATGACCGACAAGGCGACGGTGGAGATGACCGCGCCGGTGGCGGGGAGGATCGTGAGCCTGGCGGGCGAGGCGGGCGAGATGATCGCGATCGGCGCGGTGCTGGCGGTGTTCGAG
>CAMTVW010000005.1:0-77367 GCA_947085315.1 uncultured Sphingomonas sp.
GGATCGATCTCGTTGAGGACAAGCTTGGCGCCAGCGCGCGCGGCGAAAACGGCGAGGAGCCCGGTGCCGGCGGAGGGCTCCAGGACGGTATCGGTTGTGGTGATGCGGACGGCGAGTGCGGCAAGGTAGCCAATCGCGGCCGGTGTCGAAAATTGCTGGAGCGCGATCTGTTCTTCGCTGCGCACAGTATGCGTCGGGAGGGATGCGGTGAGCGCGCTCAGGGCCGCAAGGCACTCGGTGGGCTCTTGCGACAGGTCAAGCGTGGCGAGGTGCAGAACCTGGGCCAGCTCCAGAACATCATAGGCATCGCGGAGTGACCAACATCCGTCAGCAGCAGTTGAACCATACGCGGCTTCCATCGCCCGGAGCAGACCAGGTCGGTCCACGCTGTCGCCTTTGCGCAGCTCGGCATAGACCGCGTTTGCGGCGGTAATGGATGGTTCGGTAAAATCGAGTTCGAAAGCAGCGGCTGAGGTGCGCATTGTAGGCCTCCATTGCATCGTCCGGTGCCCATCACCGGATCAACAAGCCGGAGGCCTCCTCTCCTCTCGTCAGTGGGAGTGGAGTTGGATCACGTTGCGAGGAATGGCGTTGCGGGCAAGCCGATCGCGCAGAGCATCGTTCCAGTCGTCATGCTCGGATGGGAGCCACTCCTCGACCCTTCGCCCGTTGCCGCTGAGGTGCACCCCTGCCCTCTTCACGCAGATCTTCGCCGCCTTGTTCCGCTGACCAAACACGATGACGCGCTTCACATGGGACGGTATGCCGACGTGAGCATAGCGCTCGGCACCAAGCACAGCCCAAACCGGCAATTGGAACCAGTCGATGGCGGACAGGGCATCTTCGATCCCTTCGGCGATGCCCAGAACGTCATCCGGCTCACCAAACCGCACGCTGCCCGAGCCGAGCAGGCCCAGCGCCAGCTTGGGTTTGTGGAAGGGCCGCCGCAAAATGTTTGTGGGATCGAGGAAAGTCCGGTGGACCGCGACCAGGCCAAGCTCATTTCTCACCGCTGCGATCATTGCGGGAAGGCTGCGCCGATCCTTCCCCTTCCCTATGATCGTTTGCGGATTGAAGCGAAGGTCGGGCGTTGCCGCATAAAGACCCCGAGCATGAAGATAGGCTTCAGCTGGTGTGCCGGCGATGGGGAGGCTGTGCTGCCATAATGACCTGGCCAAACCACTCAGATCGCGTGACGGCGCGCACGGTTCGACATGGACCGGCTCTCGATCGTGCAAACCCTGACGATCGAGAGCCTTGAGGATATCGGTCGATGTGCATCCCGCAAAGCATTTGAACAGGATCGCCTTGGTGCCGAGGCGGACCGAAAGACTGGGGGAATGATCGTCATGGGCGGGGCAGCGGCACTCGCCGCGCGATCCAGACCAGCGTCCGCCCAGGCTCTCAACGATCTGCTTGGCGCGAACCGCTGCGTCGATGATGACTGACATAAGCGAAACTCCTATCGAAGATTTAGGTTCGCTCTGCGCCTGCCCCCTCCCCTCTTGCCCGATCGGCGCGGCCTCCTACAACCTATGCCGCTTTTGCCGCGAGCACGCCGAACTCTTCGACGATCCGGTCGGTCGTGTAGTGGGTAGTCCCGTCGCGCTCGTAGGAGGTGTCACGGATCCGTCCGGCGATCCGCACAAGATCGCCAACCTGGGCCTTCTCATCGATATATTTCCGCTGGCCGTCGCTGAAAATGACGACGCGGTTCCAGTAGCTATCCTCGATCCACTGGTCGCCTTCTGCGCGGCGGCGATAGTTCGCGCAAACCGAGATGTTCGTGACCTTGGGCTTGGCGTCGATCTCACCGATCCGTCCGATGATCTCGAATTTGGCAAAATTGATCATGCGGCCTCCTCACTGGGTCTACTTGTCTACGGCAAAGCGGTGATCCCGCTGCTGTTGCGCCGAGCCTTTGGTCGCAAAGTGGATCCTAGCTGCGAGCGAGACACGCATGCTATCTCGAAAGGTGATATGCATGGTATCCCCCTGGATAGGGGGAAGGCAGGTCTCAGAGCCAACTCTTGATGCTACCCCAAGCTGCACGATGCGCTTTGGAGGATTGTCCGCGTGACGCCGACACTTTAGCGCCAATAAGACAATGGCTTTCGCTGAATTCGCTGACAGTAGGGAGCGACCGACTTCACCTCATGCTCAGGTGTTCAGCCCCCTCCCCTTTTTCCTCCTGCCGATAAATGAGACAGAATCGTCCAAGAGCATTTTCAACGTGAACGGCTCGGAGATCATCGGTCAGTCGTCAGGCCGACTCGCCCTCCGCTCAGCGTACCGTACGACGAAAGCGTCCCAGACGCGAAGCCACTCCTTTTCTGAACGCGGTCTCTTGATATCGGGAAATCCGGCGCGGAACGCATCGGCCATCGTATCGACGGACCACGGTTTCCCCTTTGTGAGGCCGATCTCTCGGAACACTGATTCGCGAGTGCCAAAACTGAGAGACCCCGATGGGAATCCGAGCAGAGGTTCAGCGTCCTTTGCAGCGGCTACTGCAGGCTCGCGACGGCCCTTGACCGATGATCTCAGTGCCGTTTCATCAGCAGCAGCGCCGATCAGCCGTAGGTGGGGTCCCACGAGCTTGCGTTCCATCGGCGCTGGCGACGGGTGTAGAACTACTTTCCGACCCGATAGGTCAACGTTTGCATTCGGGTACACCGCCGATACGATCTGCATCGTCTCACGAACGGTTTGGCGAAAGCGTTTGCTGTCAGCCTCGTTGCCGAGATGTTTGGCGAGCTGGTCCCACGAAATCACCTGGCCCTTGTCGGACCCAATCCGCGGCAAACGGTAGGCAAGATAGGTGTAAAGGTCTAGCGCCGTCGGCGTGCCCTTGAGCTCCCGGATCGCGACCTCGTTCAGCGGGACCGCGTGATCGATGAGATGGCTGTAGAACGCTTCCGACATGCGGATTTCGCGCGCAAAAGAGCCATTCTTGTCGAGTGACCCGGCATATTCGTTGGAGATTTTGACGTCCCGCACCGCAAAAGCATTACCGTCGGCTTCGGTCCCGTCCCAGCGGATCTGCCATTCGCACGCCAGCAGCCGATCGACCTGCTCCCGCATGAGGTTTGCCGTACCGCGTGGACCATATGATACGGTTTGGTAGCCTAGGCGACGCATCCATTCGGTGAAGTTTCTGCCGAGATAAACGTCGCGCGACTGCTTCATGACCGCTTGCGACAAGAGGTAGATCAAGGCGACGCGAGGATAAGCGCCATAGGGTACGCCGAGGCTGCGCATGACCGACTTGCCATCAATGTTTTGGAGCACGGGCCTCGGATTGATAGCGAGCGCGTATTTGCCGTCTTCCCGAACGATCGGCTGGGTGTCGTCCTTGGGCCGCTTCGTTGGCAGCGACATTGCGCAAAGCGCGGAATGGAGGAACGCTGGTACAGGCTCCTCGTCCTGAACGCGGAGAAAGGCGTCGATTGTTAACTGGGTGCCAGCGGAAGTGGCGAGCTTACGCACGCCTTCTTCTCCGCCGGTGAGCATGGCTAATGCGTACTGGTGCCCTAGCGGCTTATGCTGATCCCCATTCATGGTCTGCCCTTCCCCCCGAATCTGCCGGGGGCTGTGATAGGCAGGTTTCAACAGGTTTGGTGAGGTAAATCAACCCCGTTGGCAGTTTAGACGGGAAATGGGGCCCGAGACTTGCAAACTTACCGATGATGTCGGTGCCGTTTTCGGCTTCTGCTCACTCATCGCTCTTCAAAATCTGAAAATCAAAGCGATTCGCGAATCGGATTTTTATAGGTTGATTCTAAGTATAGGTATGGGCTCCGAGATCATCGGTCGAGCCGCACCGACATCATCTATTTCTCGCACCGACATCATCGGAAAGTACCGAGATCATCGGTAGTTATCCACAGGTGGGTTGCGATGCATCGTTTTTCGGCACCGAACAACGCCGCCAGTCAGAAGCACTCCGAGATCATCGGTCGCGGCACCCTTTGCGTTGGCCGCTGCACTAGCAAATCGGCCAATGGCTCGGAGATCATCGGTCAACTTGCAAGTTTGATGGCCAATTCGTTGATCAAAACTGCCAACGCGGCTATTGAAGCTCATCAAACCCACAAAAGCGGACCCCTATGGCCACTGATGCAACCTTAGCTCAACCGGAAGACCTGATCGAGGGCGGCTTGGACGTCCTGCATCGAAAAGCGCTGACGATCCTTAAACGGATTCGCGACAGCGCGGTCGATCCCGAGACCGGCAGCAAACGCGGCCCAACTTTTCCGATCTCGAAAGCTGCGGCGCTCGTCGGCCGCACCGCCTCGGCGATCAGAGAAGCTGAGCGCGACGGACGCTTGCCTAGCCGTGATCGCACCGCCTCCGGCCACAGGGTGCAATATACCTTGGAAGAACTTGACCATATGCGTGAGGTATTCGGCACCCGCCCCTGGCGGGAGCCGACCGACACGCCGGCGATCATCTCGGTGTGCAACTTTAAAGGTGGTGTCGGAAAATCCACGATTGCGCTGCATCTGGCGCAGCACTTTGCGATCAATGGCTATCGGGTGCTCTTCATCGACTGCGATAGCCAAGCGTCCTCGACGATGATGTTCGGGTACCGGCCCGACGTCGATCTTGAGGAGGAAGACACGCTCTACGGGCACTTCCATAACCCCGAGCTGCTCGGCGTGCGCAAGATCATCCGCAAGACACACTTCCACGGCCTCGACCTCATTCCGTCGAACCTGAGGCTTTACAATCTGGAATATGAAATCGCCGGTTACATGGCGAAGAACCAAAACATGGAAATTATCGATTTGATTGCTGAAGCGATCGATACGGTGGTCGACGACTACGACATCGTGATCATGGACCCGCCACCCGCGCTCGGCATGGTGTCGATGGCCGTGCTGCAGGCTGCGAATTCGATGGTCATCCCGGTGCCGCCCAGCCTCGTCGATTTCGCATCGACAGTCTCCTTCATTGATATGACCCGCACGACTATGAAGCAGCTTGAGAAGCTCGCGGGGCGGGGGCGTCCCGCCTATAATTTCATTAGACTGGTGGGCAGCCGAGTGGATGAGACTAAGTCGATGCATCGGGAAATCCTGTCGATGATGCGGCAGGTTTTCGGCGGCTCGATGACGCAGTCGGTGATGGTCACCAGCGCGGAGATCGACAATGCGAGCTCGCGGATGAAGACGGTGTTTGAACTCGAAAAACCAGTGACCTCGCACGAGGTTTATAACCGGTGCATGAAGCACTTGAACGAGGTTTGCCGCGACATCGAACAAGATGTTCTGCGGACTTGGGCCAGCAGGGCAGGGGACCAAGTCTGAAGTTGCCTCGTGCAACGGTGCATCAGAGGAAGCCATCAGAGTGCCGATGTGGCCCTTGCGCGAATGTTGGTTGCCACGTGGCAACCGAGAACTAAATCAAATAAAAACAAGATATTGAGACATCAGAGATGCAACGGAGCCGATCAGATATTTCCCGTTGTAACGGGCCAGCGTCCGGTGAGTTGCCACGTGGCAACTCCTGCATTTTGGATGGTCTGATGCCGGCGCAAATCCAAGAAGGAGCGAGCCTATGAGCAAGGGTAACAAGGGCTTCGGCGCCATGTTCACGGAGGGACTCGACGACGAGGAATCGCTCGACAAATCGGCGCCGGCCGAAGGCATCATGGCAAGCCGTAGCCAGACCCTTGCACGCTTGGCGACCGGGAAGTCTGTGGCAGACAGGACCGAGTGGATTGATCCCGCGAAATGCCGCCCGTGGCGGATGCACAACCGCGATCTGGACCATTTGACCGAGGACAGTTGCCGCGACCTGATCGACTCGTTCCTGTCCGCCAAGAAGCAGAGAATCCCGGCGATCGTTCGCCGCCTCAAGGATGATCCCGACCACGAATATGAGATCATCGCCGGGGTCCGACGCTGGTGGACAGTGCGGTGGCTGCGCGACCATCACCATCCCGAATATGACTATCTGATCACGATTCAGAACGTCACCGATGAGGAAGCGTTTCGCGTCTCCGACGTCGAGAACCGGTCGCGCAAGGACATCTCAGATTGGGAGCGCGCAAAGGAATACAGCGTCGCGCTAGCCGAGTTTTATGACGGGTCGCAATCGCAGATGGCCGAGCATCTCAACCTGTCTAAGTCTTGGCTCAGCCGGATGCTCGACGTCGCTCGTTTGCCGGAGGAACTGGTCAAAGCATTTTCGGACACGCACGACATCACGGTCCGGGTCGCGCGGGACATCAAGCCCCTCGCAGGCGATCCCCAAGCCTTTGTCAAGATGCGAGACGAGGCCGATCGGATCGCGGAGCAACGCTCGCGCGAGGGGTTGAATCTAAGCGGGCCTGAAGTCGCGAAGCGTCTGGTCAAAGCCACGGTGGCACCCCTCCCAAAGCCCGCCGGCGAGAAGGAAGTGATGGGGAAGGGGGGTAAGGTGATCTTACGCTACACGAAGGCGAGGGGAGGGGGCCTCACGATCAAGGTGCCTGCCAAGTCCGGTGCGAGTCCCGCCGAAGTGCTCAAGGCCATTGAAGGCCTTCTCTGACTGGGTCGAACGAGACCGATGGGCCTGGGCGCATGCCGCGCTTCGGGGAGATTGGCTACGTTTGCTCATCGCCGACGTGCGAAACTACGCCGAGGCGGGCGAGCATGGCGTCGAGCTCAGCCATCTCGGCATCAAAGCGGGACAGAGACGGATCGAGCGCCTCGCTCACTTTGGGAGGCTCCACCCGTCGACCGACGGGACGGCGCGCGAAGCCGAATGCTACTGCAAGGTCTGTGACGAGATAAGTCCTCCAAGCCTGCCGTCCGCTGATTTCCACCAGCAACCCGGCATCGGCGGCGCGTGCCAGAAGCTTCCCCGCTCCAGATATGCTCAACTCGAGCTGCCGAGCCACAACTCGCGGACTCGTAACCGGTCGAAGCTGCAAGAACGCGAGAAGTGGGAAAAGCTTGCCGGGGCGAAGGATGTTGCCCGCTACGGCCGCGGCGCGAAGGCGATGTTCCTCCATGGCATCGAGCCGTTGGAGGCCCGTTGCCGCGGCCTCGGCGATCTGGCGAAGAAAGCGCGCGACGATGGCCTCACTGTCCCGCGGCGTCAGTCGAAGCGCTTTGTCAGCAATGGCGAGGCAGGGGAGGGGAGTGGCCGTTACCTCCATCGAATGAAGTAGCCGGGGCAAGTTCAGCCAACTTGTGATTGATCGGTCCGCGCGAGCATGGCGACCGAGCATCTCGAGCGCACGCAGGAGGGCAGGGCGGTTGCGCCAATCGTCCGGCGTGGCTGTCGAATAGGCTACGTCATCTCGCCAGTGGTGAATGGAGCGATCCTTCAGATCGGCCTGCCACCGCGCCAGGTCGCCAGCGTCTTCTGACATGGACGGCGGACTGATCCGACCAGGGATAGAGACACCACATTCGCGAGCAAAAATGTCAATTTCTTCGATTTCTGCGCTTTGACCCCGAAGCGAGGCCGCATAGCCTGTCCAGACCGAGCGTTGGCGCCATGCATTCGCGACAGGGCTGACGGAAACACGGGCGTCTAGGCGGGCAATCGACGCAGAGGCGCGTTCGATCCGCTGGGCCAACTTTCCAGTCCAAGCGGGCGTTGAAAGGTCGGGAAGTGGTGGCACAGTGGCACTTTATATCCGGAAGTGCATACCTCAGTCTACCATGGAAGTGCTTCGTACAACCCAACCCTCGATAATTGCACTTATCACGTAAGCATATTTGACGCCGCTTTATAAGGTGCGGTACACATCGCGCCGATGGATCACGCCGCGCCGATCGACAAAACCGCCTTGGTAGGAGGGGAAAACGGCGCGCCCGCACCGGCAGCGTCGGCCGACGATCTCGCCTCGTCGGTCGTGCAGATGCACGCCGGCGAGCGCATCGTGGTCAACGCGGCGCTGATTGCCGCGCACCAGGCCGCATCCTCGCCGCACAGCATCCGCGCGCTCAGGGCTGACCTCAAGGCGTTCGATCGCTGGTGCCGGCGCCATACCCGGATCGCGCTCCCAGCAACGCCGGGAACCGTCGCGGACTATCTCGACGCGCGGGCAGGGCAGGGGAGCAAGCCGGCCTCGCTCGGCCGCTACAAGGCGTCGATCGCCAAGATCCACCAACTGCTCGATCTCAAGGACCCGACGCCGGCCTCGCTGGTCAAGCTGCGCCTGCAGGCAATCCGTCGGCGGCTCGGCACTGCGCAACGCCAGGCGCGGCCGCTGCGGTTCAAAGGCCGGTGCGCAACGTCGAGCGGGATGCGCCCCGCGGCCTCAACGTGCGGGCGCTGCTCGAAAGCTGCACGGAGGATCTGGCGGGCCTGCGAGATCGCGCATTGCTGTCTGCTGGTTACGATACCGGTCTGCGTGCCTCGGAGCTGGTCGCGATTGAGGTCGAGCACGTGATCGAGGCGATCGATCTCGACGCCCGACTGTGCTCGCTCCGGTGAATCAGAAAATCAGCAACTTGGGAATCCTGTCCGTGAGTCAAAACCTGCGCTCATCGGTATTAGCGTACGTTTTCGGACATCCTCTCACCGGTCCCCAGGAACATCTCCAACGTCAGTTATTCGAAGGGCTGCGATCGCAGCCGTGGCGGTCGTCCCAATTGGCGCATCGCCCATCGTTCGTGACGAACGGTGTGACTATACGACCGTCGACATCCGTTGGTCGCGCGCTTGGTGCGGCGGTTCATGAAGGAGTTTTCTTGCGGCATCCGCCGCCTCGCTGTGCGTCGCGAAGCCGGCGCTGGCCCATGATCGCGAGGCTGACCGGCTTCGTGATGACGATATCGTTGTCACCGGCACCAAGACCGGCGATTTCGGCGCCAGGTCCGGCCTTCCGATCGACAAGTTGCCGTAGAGCATCCAGGTGATCGATGACGAAATATCATCGCCAGCGGATCGCGGACTATTCAGGACGCGTTAAGCACCACGCCGCATCAGCCGGCGGCCGTTTTTCTCTAACACTACCAGGGCCGGCAGGACCTCGACGGTACAGTCAGCTAAGGACTCGCTTCCGCGCCGAAATGCGCGGCGATCTCGGGGACAGTGCTGACGACGGTATTGTGCCTCGACATGGCTCCGCCCGGACTCCAGGATCTCGCGCGCCCTCCCAGCCAGCAGCGATACCGCTGGCGGCATCACTGCCAAGTAGCTGGCGATTTCCGCGGACAGCGCAATTGGTTGCCCGATACCTTGACCACAACGCAACGTCCGCTCCGGGCTTCAGCGATGAGACTTTCACCGCATGGCAGCCGCCATATCGAGCGCGACGTCGACGATCATGTCCTCCTGGCCGCCCACCATCTTGCGCCGGCCCAGCTCGATCAGGATCGCGCGGGTGTCGAGGCCGTTGTCGGCGGCCGCCTTCTCGGCGTGGCGCAGGAAGGAACTGTAGACGCCGGCATAGCCCAGCGACAATGTCTCGCGATCAACGCGGACCGGACGATCCTGCAGTGGCCGCACCAGATCCTCGGCCGCGTCCATCAGCGCGAACAGATCGGTGCCGTGGTTCCAGCCATAGACATCCGCCGCGGCGATGAACACCTCGAGCGGCGCGTTGCCCGCGCCCGCGCCCATGCCCGCCAGGCTCGCATCCACCCGCATCACCCCGTTCTGAACGGCGACGATCGAATTGGCGACGCCCAGCGACAGGTTGTGATGGGCGTGGACGCCGCGCTGGGTTTCCGGCTTGAGCACCCGATCATAGGCCCGGCACCGCGCCGCATAGCCGTCCATCGTCAGCGCGCCGCCCGAATCAGTCACATAGACGCAGTGGGCGCCGTAGGATTCCATTAATTTCGCCTGCTGCGCCAGTGCCTCGGGCGCGCTCATATGGCTCATCATCAGGAAGCCGGACACGTCCATGCCGAGCCCGCGGGCATATTCTATATGCTGCCTGCCGACATCAGCTTCGGTGCAGTGGGTGGCGACGCGAACTGATCGCACGCCCAGTTCATAAGCGTGCCTGAGATCGTGGATCGTGCCGATGCCGGGCAGCAACAGGGTGGTGAGCACGCTATGTTCGAGCACTTCGGCCACGGCGCCGATCCAGTCCCAATCGGTATGGGCGCCGAAGCCATAGTTGAAGCTGGAGCCCGACAGCCCGTCGCCATGCGCCACCTCGATCGCATCGACCTTGGCCTTGTCGAGTGCGCGGGCGATCGCCTTCACATGATCCAGCCCATATTGATGGCGGATCGCGTGCATTCCGTCGCGCAGGGTGACGTCCTGAATGTAGAGTTTCTGCGTCGTCGGATCGAAGCTCATGCCGCCGCCCTTTCTGCCGCGCGCTGGACCATCTTTTCGGCCGTCTTCAGGGCCGCGCTGGTCATGATGTCGAGATTGCCGGCATAGGCCGGCAGATAATGGGCGGCGCCTTCCACCTCGAGGAAGATGGTCACCTTCAGGCCGGTGAAATCCTCGCCCATTTCGGGGATGTGCAGCGGCTGATTGCCGCCGATCCGTTCGAACTGGACGTCCTGCTTCAGCCGATAGCCGGGGACATAGCTCTGGACCTCCTGCGCCATCGCCGCCACGCTGGTGCGGATCGCGTTCTGATCGGCGTCGTCGGTCAGGCAATAGACGGTATCGCGCATGATGAGCGGGGGCTCGGCCGGGTTGAGCACGATGATCGCCTTGCCGCGCCGCGCGCCGCCGACGGCCATGATCGCCTGGCTGGTCGTCTCGGTAAATTCGTCGATATTGGCGCGCGTGCCCGGGCCCGCGCTCTGCGAGGCGATCGAGGCGACGATCTCGCCATAATGGACCGGCGTGACGCGCGCCACCGCCGCGACCATCGGGATCGTCGCCTGGCCGCCGCACGTCACCATATTGACGTTCGGCGCGTCGAGATTGGCATCGCCGTTCACCGGCGGGATCGTGTAGGGGCCGATCGCCGCCGGCGTCAGATCGACGACGCGCTTGCCGTGCGCCAGCAGAATCTCGCTATGCTTCGCGTGTGCCCCAGCCGAGGTGGCATCGAAGACGATCGCGATGTCGGCGAATTCGGGCATCGCCACCAGCCCGTCGATGCCGCCCGCGGTCGTCGGCACGCCCAGCCGCTGGGCACGCTTCAGGCCGTCGGATTCGGGATCGATGCCGACGAACGCGCCCATTTCCAGCATCTTCGACAGGCGTATCACCTTGATCATCAGATCGGTGCCGATATTGCCCGATCCGATGATGGCCACTTTGGTCCGGCTCATGCGCGATCCTCCCGATAGGTGAAACTTACGGTGCCCAGGCCGCCGATGCTGGCCCGCACGTGATCGCCCGGCGTCAGCGCCACCATGGGCCCAAGCGCTCCCGTCAATATGATATCGCCCTTGCGAAGCGGCGTGCCGCGCGCCGCGAGAGTTTGCGCGAGCCAGGTCGCGGCATTTAGCGGATGGCCCAGACAGGCCGCCCCCGCGCCCAGCGAGACGACCGCGCCATTCACCTCCAGCGCCATGCCGCAGGTCCACAGATCGAGCCCGGCCAGCGGTTTGCGTTCGGCGCCCAGCACGAAAAAGGCCGAGGAGCCATTGTCGGCAACGGTGTCGGCAAAGCTGATCTTCCAGTCGGCGATGCGGCTGTCGACGATCTCGATCGCGGCGACGACGCTCTCGACCGCCGCCTCGACCTGCTCGCGCGTGATATCGGGACCCGCGAGATCGGCACTGAGCACCATCGCCACTTCCGCCTCAGCCTTCGGCTGCAGCACCGTCGATGCTTTCAGATCGCCGCCGTCGGTGATCGCCATGTCGTCGAACAGCACACCGAAATCGGGCTGATCGACCCCCAGCTGCGCCTGCACCGCCTTGGCCGTCAGTCCGACCTTGCGGCCAACGATGCGGCGGCCCTCGGCCACCCAGCGGCCCGTATTCAGCGCCTGGATCGCATAGGCGCCGTCGGCGTCGGTGGGATCGAGGCCGTCGCGAAGCGGGGCCACCGCTCCGGACGCATAGGCCGCGCTCAGCCGATCGGCGAATATCTTATGTCTGTCCGTCATCACTCCTCCTTGCGGACGTATCGCGCCTCGGCACGTCTGCGATCATTCTAAGCGCGCGCCCAAACCAGGGCAATTTGACATGCCCGCCATCCTCTCATAGAATGAGATGATGGAAATGCAGGATCATGGCGCGCTCGATCGGGCGCTGCGCCTTTTCCATGCGATTGTGGTGGATGCCGGCGCGTTAAGCATCGGGGCCATCGCCGCGCGCGCCGATATCCCGCTGTCGTCCGCGCACCGGCTCGTCGCGCAACTGGAGCGGCGCGGCTTCGTCGTGCGGATCGGGCGCGGCCTTTATGGTGCGGGGCCGGCGCTGCTGCCGATCATGGCCCAGCCATCGTTTGAAATCGCGCTTGCCGGGGCGAGCCGGCCGCTGCTGCGGTGCTTGTCGCAAGAGACGGGGGCCACCGCTCATCTCGGCATCCTGCGGGAGGATATGGTGACCTATCTCGTCAAGGAGGATGCGGCGGGAACCCAGCTGTTCACCCAGGAAGCGATGCAGCTGGAGGCCTATTGCTCGGGCATCGGCAAGATGCTGCTGTCCAGCTTGCCCGATCAGCTGCTCACCGACTATTTGGCGCAAGGGGGGTTCGTCGCGCTGACGCCGGCGACGATCATCGATCCCGAGCGGCTGAGGGCCCATCTTCTGGCCGTCCGCGAGCAGAATTTCGCGCTCGATGATCGCGAAATCTCCGAAGACCTGCGCTGCCTGGCCGTTCCCGTGCGCGATGCAGCCGGCGTCGCGATCGCCGCAGTATCGGCTGCCTCCAGCGACGGCGGCACCTTTCCGTCGCGCGATCTGCTCCGCAAAGTCAGGGCCGTCGCCGCCGCGATCGAGAGGCGCCTGCGCGGTCAGGCGTGATTGACGAACACGTCGACGAGCGCATTGAACTCATCGGGGCGTTCCCACTGCGCCCAATGGCCGCATTTGGAGAAGATGTGCATATCGGCGTTGGGGATGAGCTTGCGCAGGATGAAGCCGGCGTCGAGCGGCAGGACGCGATCGTCGGCACCCCAGATGATCAGGGTGGGCACGCTGATCGCGGCGAGCCCCTGATTCCACAGATGATCCTTGGGATGCGTCATCAGCGTGCGCAGCGGTGGGCTGGCTATCGTATCGGGCAGCGAGGCGATCCTGAGCCGTTCCTCGAGCAGCTCCGGGGTGATCGACGAGCGATCATAGACCAGCAGATCGGTTACCCGCGACAGCTTTTCGAGCGTCGGGCCTTCGCCGGCGTAGAAGTCCAGCATCCGCTGCAGCCCTTCGGTCGGGAAAGGCGTCAGTGTCGGCAGGCCGCCGCCCGGGCCCATCAGGATCAGCTTGTCGATCCGGTCGAGCGTGTCGAGCGCGAGGCGCAGCGAAGTCATGCCCCCGAGCGAGTTACCCACCAAGGTGGCGGTCGCGATATCCGCATGATCCATCACGTCGCGCACCGCATTGGCCAGCGACACGACGAGCCCGTCGGGCTGCGCGCGCGGCGCCGACTGGCCATAGCCGGGCAGATCGAGCACGATAACCCGGTTGCGCCGGGACAAGTGTTCCACATTCTTGCGATAATTGCTGAAGCCATAGGCGCCGGGGCCGCCGCCATGGATGAGGATGATGGCGGGCCCTTCGCCCCAGCTATGATAATGGACGCGGCCGTCGGGGGCGTCGGCGAACTGGCTTTCGGGCGCGAGCATATCAGTCATCATCGTCTCCAGTTTCGGTGGTTTACGGAGCCGCGGCGCGGCCTATGAGAGCGCCGCGCCATAGGCGTCGCGGATCGCCTTCTTGTCGATCTTGCCGGTCGCGGTGAGCGGCACCGTGGCGATGATGATCCGATCGGGCATCCACCACCGGACGATGCGCGGTTCGAGCCATGCCGCCATGATCTCCCCGGTGACCTCGCTGCCGGCATGCGGCTCGACGATCATGATCGGGCGCTCCTCCCATTTGGGATGGTGCACCCCGGTGACCGCCGCGATCTTCACGCCCGGGCAACCGGCGGCTATATTTTCGAGATCGATCGAGCTGATCCATTCGCCGCCCGATTTGATCACGTCCTTCTGGCGATCGGTGATCCGCATGAAGCCAAAGCGGTCGATCGTCGAGATGTCGCCGGTATCGAACCAGCCATCGGCATCGATCGCAGGCGCCGCGGTGCGGTAATAGCGCTCGAGCACCCACGGGCCGCGCACCATCAGCGTGCCCGATGTCTCGCCGTCATGGGGCAGGGCGTTGCCCTGGGCATCGACGATCTTAATCTCGATGCCGAACATCATCCTGCCCTGCCGCGTCCAGATCGTCTCATTCTCGGCATCCTTGCCAAGCGCAGCGAGCGCCGGTGTGGGGGTCGAGACGACGCCGAGCGGGCTCGTTTCGGTCATGCCCCAGATCTGCTGGACGGCGACGCCGAGCCTGTCGAACGCCACCGCCATGTCGCGCGGAACCGCCGAGCCGCCGATGATCACCCGCTGCAGGCTGGCGGGCGTCTCGCCGGTCTTCGCGAGATGATCGAGATACATCGTCCAGATCGTCGGCACGCCGCCCGAGAAGGTGACGCCCTCGCTCGCGATCAGGTGCTGAAGGCTGGCCCCGTCGAACCGGTCGCACGGGAAGACGAACTTCACCCCATTGATCGCGCCGGCGAACGGCAGGCCCCAGCTCGTCGCATGGTAGAGCGACTGGCACGGCATCACGACATCGAAGGCGGAGAAGTTGAGCGCGCCGCTCAGCCCCGTGGCGAGCGCGTGGAGCACGACCGAGCGATGCGAATAGAGCACGCCCTTCGGATCGCCGGTCGTGCCAGACGTATAGCACAGGAAGGCGCCGGCGGTCTCGTCGAGCCGCGGCCAATCAAAGCTGTCGGGTTCGTCGGCGATCATTTCCTCATAGCAGCCCCATCCGGCTATCGCGCGTTCGGCATCGCTCAGCAGGATGAAATGCCGAACCGTCTCCAGCCGGTCCCTGATCCGATCGACGATCTCCGCCATGTTGCGATCGAGCAATAGCACCGTGCTGCCCGCGTGGTTGATCGTGAAGACCAGATGATCGTCGGGCAGCCGGGGATTGGCGGTATGCAGGACGGCGCCCATGCCGGGCACTGCGAAGAACAGTTCGAAATGCCGATGGGTGTTCCATGCGAGCGAGCTCACCCGGCCGCCTGGCATCACGCCCAGCCGGGCCAGCGCAAGCGCGGCCTGCGCGGCGCGTGCCCAGGCCCGCGCATAATCGTAGCGCCAGATCGGTTCGTCGAGATTTTTCGACACGATCTCGCGGCCGCTATGCGCCGTCGCCGCGAACCGCAATATGTCCGCGATGTTTAGGTGATGATCCTGCATCAGGCCAGGAAGCACGGTGAACTCTCTCCGATTATCATCTTGATCGACAAGGTCCTGCCGCGCGGCCAGGACAGGAACCTATCACGGCTCAAACGGGCTGAAACTCGTGCCCCCATTCGCTGATGCGGTCATGCACAACCGGTTTCCAGCTGTCCTCGTCATCGATCCGCAGGCCACCATAGCCCAGTTCGATCATGAACTTCGCGGGGGTGATCGCGTAGAAGGACGTGATCCGATCGTTCGAGTGCCGGCCGAGGGTCAGGCCGATGCCGGTACCGGCCGCCTGCAGTCGCTCATAGGCGCTTTCGACCTCCTCGCGGCTGTTGAGTTCCAGTTCGAAATGGTTGAGCTTGCTGTCCGCGCCCAGCCCTTCGACGAAGGCGATGGAGTGATGTCGCGGATCCGTATGAAGAAAGGACGCGTGCATCATGCTGCCATCGGGCAGCGACTGATAGATATAGTCCGACAGACGCGCGAACAGCGCCTCGCGTATGAACGCCTCATCCCCCTTATGATCGGGCGAATTGAACGCGACATGGCCGAGCCCCTGATCCCCGGTGACGAAGCCACGCTGGATCTCGCCTGACTGGAAAGGGCCATCGCCCTGCTCAATGCCAAGCGCGATCTCGTGCCGCGCGCCGACCGGGCCCGAAAAATGGAAGAATTGCTTCACCCCGCGCAGGCGGGCCTGTTCGGCATCTCCGTCGTGCGTAGCGATGCCGATTTCGCCGAGATGGGCGCGCAGGCGGTCATAGCCGTCCCGATCGTCGGCTTCCCATCCGACCCAGGCGATATCGTCCGAGGGACCCTCGATAAAGTGCAGGCGCCTTGCCTTTTCGTCAACGCGAAAGTACAGACCATCGGCGTCCTGCTCGGCCTGGAGGCCGATAAGGTCGCCGAAGCGGAGCCACGCCTGCAGATCCGCAACCTCAAATCCGAAATATGCTGTTTTGATCACCGCGTTCGCCTTCCTTATGCTGGCGGCCCGACCGGCCGACATGTGGGCCGCGCGCTGACAGGCGCGGGCGGGCGGCATCACAGCATCGGGTCGCTGTTCTGACCCGACAGTATGAAGGCCCCGAAATTGACCGAGTTCTTCTGGTGATTGATGAAGAGGTGCTGGCCCGCGACGTTCACGTCGCGGAACAGGCGCTGCATCGCCACGTCATGCGAGAAGACCGAGCCGCCGCAGCTGTGCGTCAGCATGTTGACGGCGTCGCGACATTGCTTCGCGATGTTGGCGGCATCCCATTTGTAAAAGACGCGCCGCGCGAGCGGGATCTCCTCGCCACGCGCTACGAAGCCGGCCATTTCCTCGAAATCGCGCTTGAGGCGAAGATGGACGCCGTCGACCAGCGAATGCGCATCGGCCAGGATCTGCTGGGCGAGCGGATCCTGCTTGAAGCTCGATCCGGTATAGGCGTTCGTTCGTTTGGACATGTAGTCGATGTAGAAATCGAGCGCGGCATCGGCGATGCCCATCAGGACGCTGGTCAGCGCGAAGGCGAACACTGTGCCGAACGCCAGCTTGTAGGTGTCCGCGGTGAAGACGGCACGGCCGGGATCGGCCATCGCATAGGCTTCCGAGATATTGTGCACGCGATATTCGGGAACGAACGCGCCTTTGATCAAGACGTCCTTGCTGCCCGAACCCGCAAGGCCTGCCGAGTTCCAGGAGTCCTGGTCGATCTCATAGTCGCCTGGCTGAACGAGCAGCGCGAGATGATTTTTCTCGCCCGATTCGACTTCCGCAATGGCCCCGACGATTACCCATTTCGCCTGATCGCAGCCGCTCGACCATGACCAGCGCCCGTCGACGCGATAGCCGCCGTCGACACGTACCGCGGTGCCGAACGGAGCGTAGGACGACGAGAAGCGGACGGACGAGTCCTCGCTCCACAAATCCTCGGCGATCTTCGGATTCATCAGGCCCACTTCCCAATTATGGATGCCGATGATGCCCAGCGCCCATGCTGATGACGGGCAGTGGCGGGCCACTTCGATTATGACTTGATAAAATACCGTCGGCCAATATTCATATCCGCCATAGGCCTTTGGCTGGAGGATGCGATAGAAGCCGGCCTGCTCGAAGGCTTCGACCGTCTCAGGCAGCACGCTCTTATTGTCTTCGCAGCGCCGGGCGTTCGCTTGGAGAGTCGGTCCCATGGCGCGGGCGCGCCGCACCAGCTCTTCGGGCGAGGGAATCTCGGTCGCTGACACGGGATTACGAGTTTCCACAGTCGCCATCAGCACTCTCCATTTTTGCGTGGGCGGCGACAATTTTTCGCCGGTCGACGCGCTCTGGTTGACGCCGAAAAACCACAGGATCTCCTGATCAATCAAGTTAATTTCAGATATAAGGACTATTGACGGGATTAATTACTCCATTGATACCGGTGTCTGCGACGTTCCTCCACCGAGAGGGGCGCTGACAGGAGCGAATCAGGAGGATGCCGTGAGCGAGCCGCTTCGGAAGGTGGATCTCAATCTCCTGCTCGTGTTCGACACGCTATGGGCCGAACGCAGCGTCAGCGCGGCCGCTCGCAATATCGGGCTCAGCCAGTCGGCGGTCAGTCTTGCGCTGAACCGGCTGCGCAGCCTGCTTGGCGACAATCTGTTCGTGTGGAATGGGCGGACGATGCAGCCCACCGGCAGATGCGAAGAGATAGCCCCGAAAATCCACGGCATCATCAACGATGTCCGCGAGACGATACTGGGAAATGCTTTCGACCCGAGCAAGGCGACCCGCGAGTTCACGATCGCCAGCGCGGATTATATCCACTGGGCGCTCGGCGGAAAGATCGTCGAGATCGTCCAGCGCTCGGCACCGAATTTCACGCTCTATCTCACCGATGCCAAGCCGGAGATGACCGAGGGCCACAGCGCCCTCCAGCATGAGCTGTTCATCCTGCCGGCTGGCGTCTTCAACACCGTCGGGATGAGCCATGAGCCGCTGTTCCTGGACCGCTATGTTGGCATCGCGGCGGCCAGCAACCCGCTGCTGCACGGTGGCATGCAGCGCGATGATTTTCTGAAAGTGGCGCAGGCATCCTTCTCCACCCACGCCAAATATCTGCGCAGCCATGAGACAATGCATCTATCGGAGATGGATATCTCCTACGATTTCAGCGCGCTCACCCCGCACTATCTCGTGCTGCCGTTCCTCGCGGCCCAGAGCAACGCTATCGTCATTATGCAGGAACGCCTCGCGCGATATTTCGCGACGATATTGCCGCTGCGACTGTTCCTTCCGCCGATTCCCTATCCCGACCTGATGATTACCCTGTACTGGCATCCGACCTTCGACAAGGATGCCGCCCACCTGTGGCTGCGATCCGCGATTAAGGGCGTCGCCGACGGACTGGATCCGCTCCCGCCACGGAGGGACCGGGCGCCGGACGCCCTGCATTTCATCAGCTAGATCAGCGCGTCGAGCGCCGGCAGCTGTTCCGGGTTGCGCTCGAAACCGCCCTGCACTGACCAGGCGCGGGCAAGGTCGCACTGCGCGCGTGATGCGGCGAGAACAGCCCTCGCGATCGACCGGCGCTCGTCCGCACCGCCGACGCGATTGACGCTGTCGCTCACCTCCTCGAGCAGGCTGGCGCGGACCTGACCGATCGCCCCGGTGTGTGCCGCCGGGTCGCGCAGCAGCGCATCGGCCCTGGCAATTGTCGGTTCGAGAGCCTCATCCTTCACCGCACGGGCAAGATCGATGGCGTTTTCGAGTTCCTTGCGCGCGATTGGATGGAGCAAAGGCAGCCGGGAGCGAAGCATGTCGAGCGTCGCCAGCGCCAGATGCAGCTGCTCCGCCGCCAGCGCGTTGTCCGCGCCCAGCGAGGGCAGCACGACGTCTCGCAAAGCCTTTATCACGACGGCGACCTGCAGATCGGGATCGGGCTGCATCAGATGACCTCCTCAAGCGTATCGCGCAACTTGCCGGCCTGCACATTTCCAAGCATAAGGATCCACGCGACCACCACGTCCTGATGCGTCTTCGACCCGCGTGCCACCCTGTCCGCGGTGGCGAGCATATGGACCATCGTCGAGAAGTCGTTGAACACGCGGAAATAGGCGAGGCGCTTCGGATCGATCGTCAGGCCCGACGCCTTTTCGTACCGTTCGAACAGATCCTCCGCCGGCAGCAGACCGCATGCAAGAAAGGTCTGATTGTCCTCGGCATAATGGCCGAAATGCGCACCGGTCGCCCAGCTCAAATCCTGGTGCCGGTCGCCGAGCACGGCGAGCTCCCAATCGAGCCAGGCGGTGATCTTCCCGCGCTCCTCGTCGAACAGGAAATTGCCGGCGCGAAGATCGCCATGCACTACCGACACATGGTCGAGCGGTGGGGCATTGTCGATCAGCCAATGATAGGCGACGTCGATCAGCGGCATCGCCACAGGGCGATCCTCCTCCCATACCCGACGCCACCAGTTGACCTGGCGAATGATGCTCGCGTTCGAACCGACCTGCGCCGGCTCGAAATGTTCGAGCGCTGCGATCCGATCCTGCGGCACGTTATGGATTCGCGCCATCCCCGCGATGAATTCGTCAGCGAGGACATCGCGCAGCGAAGGGCCGAAATTGGTCCCGATTCCCGAAACCTGCTGCGACGGCGCGACCTTCGGCCGCGAGCGTCCCTCCACAAATCCGTAGATCAGCGCGGGATGCGGCAGATGGCGCCCGTCCGCATCGATCCAGTAGCAGGGCGGGACGGGGAGAATGCCGTCCATCGCGCGCAATATCTCGATTTCGCGCAGCCGGCTCGTCTCTACGATCGCTTCGGGGGGCTCCATCCGCAGAACCATCGGGATCTGCTCGCGCGTGCCTGCGCCACCGGGCTCGAAATCGAAGGCCATCTGCAGCTTCGACGCGCCACCCTGCAGCCAGCGGGGATTGTGGAGCGTGAAAGCTTCACTGGTCTCGCTGCCGATGAGCCGGCGCGTACCATCGATCAGGACATCGAGCGGCAGCGCGCTGTAGCCCGGACCGGCGCGATGCTCCATCTTCCGCGCCAATACCCGGTCGATCTCGCGTTCGACGGGATAGCGCGAGCGGATATCATCGATGAAGGGGGTATCCGGATTGCTCCGCAGGTCGAACAGCTCGGTCATCTCCACTCCTAAGTGCTATGCGATCGCCTTCAATGGCCGGCGGCGCAATTCTTTCATCAGCGCCCCCTGCTGCTCCGGCACTGTCCCGTGTAGCAATATCTCGTCGGCGCCGGAGTCCAGATATTCGGCCAAGCGGTCGGCACATTGCACGACGGTCCCCGACGCGGCGCCCGTCTCCAGCCACTCGCGCGGCAGCATCTCCACCGCCTCGGCCATAAGCCGGCGCGATTCGGCGACATTCTCCTGGCCGAACTCGAGCCGGCTCAGCCCCGTCTCGACGAGGCGGTTCATCGGCGCCTCGTCCCATCCGTTCATCTGGACGATCGGCGTACCGATTTCGCGATGCATGAAGTAGGATACGGCCCGGGCTTCCACGATATTCTGCCGTTCGGCGGCCGTCAGCGTGTCGGGCGCCGCGACGACGATCGCATAGATCCTGACCGACATGGGATCCCGACCGGCGGCCGCCGCCGCGTCTCGGACAATCCTGACCGAACGCGCCACGCCCTCGGTGGTCAGGAAGGGATGGAGCAGCAGCCCGTCGAAATGCGCGCCTGCCAATGCCAGCGTCTTCGGGCCGACGGCGCCAAGAATGATCGGCGGCGGATCGGCGCAGGGCTGGGCCAGCTCCATCTCAGGATAGTCGCCAGCCGGCCCGCTGTAGGAGACGGTCTCGCCCGCCCAGAGCCGGCGCAATATATCCGCATAGTCGGCCATGCCCTGATTGTTCAGCACGGGGATGCCAAGCTTGCGGAAGAGCGACGGCACCGAGCGGCCGAAGCCGAGGACGAAGCGACCACCCGACAGCATCTGCATGGTAGCGCTCATGCCGGCGTAGACTAGCGGATGACGCGTTCCGAAATGGGTGATGCCGGCGATCAGCTTTACGCGCTGCGTGGCCTGGGTCAGGGCACCCATCACTGCGCCTAGCTCCTTGCTGTCCCAGCGCTCGGACAGGACGATGCCGCCCAGCCCGATCTGTTCGCCAAGCCGCGCCTGTTCGAGCCCCACCAGCGGCTCGGCAACGCGCCCCGGCAGGATATAGGCGTTGAGGATATCGGCCATCGTGCGCATCGTCATTCTCTCTGGTTGGCCTACCGGAACGACCGTTCGGCCAGGGTAACCCGCCGCGATCCCGTGCGTTACGCTGCGACGAAACCACTATCCAGGCAGATGCGCCGCACAGGACGATGTCTCGCCTCCCCCCGACAGCCGCGGGGCGGTGCGACTGTCCCAATGGGACGGCCGCACCTCGAGGCTCGCAATCGCCGCGTGGTTATCAATATTTGAACGCGACGGTGACACCATATTCCGCAGGCCGTCCGGGATAACGCATGAGATTGTCGTAGGCCTGGATCACATTTGTCCAATAGAATTTGTTGAACACATTCTTGCCCCAGACACCCGCGCGCCAGCGGCCGTCGGCAGACGCGATACCCGCGCTGAGGTCGACTAGCGTGTAGTTCGGGATCTTGAACGCCTTCTTATCGACGGCGGTCACATACAGGCTTCCGATCGACTTGCTCTGGCCGTTGATACCGGCGCCGACATAGCCGTTGAACGCACCCGACAGCGGGAAGTCGTAATCGCCGCGCAGCGCAAATTGCACCTTGGGCGCGAAAGGCAACCTTACGCCCTTGAACGATGCCGTGTCGGCGACCCGCAGCAGGCCCTCCAGATGCGAACCGACGACCCCCTGATAGCGCTTGATCTTTGCGTCGAGATAGGTCGCCGAAGCCGACAGCGACAGGCCATCGATCGGCCGCGCGGTGACGTTCAGCTCCGCACCCATGACCGTGGATTTCGGCACGTTGACCAGCTTGTCGAGAGCGCCGAACAGCGGATCGACGAACTTCGCGCGCAGCTGCTTGTTGGTATAGTCATAGTAAAAGGCCGCACCGCTGATCGACAGGCGCCGGTTCAGCAGCTGCGCCTTAAAGCCGCCCTCATAGTCGAGCAGCGCCTCCTGCTTCGCGGGAGCGAAGGCGTCGTAGATGGCACCGGCTAGCGTAGGGAAGGATCCCGCCTTATAGCCCTTGGACACGTTCAGATAGAGCAGCAGATCGGAGCTCGGCCTGTAGTTGACGCCGACGCTCCACGAGGTGCTGTCCTCGTTGAGTTTGCCGCGCGGATCACCCGTCTTCAGGAATGTCGCGGGATCGACGGGGGTGCTGGCGGCCGGGTTAGCGAGGTTGAACCCTCGCGTGTCGAGGGCGATCGAATTGCCGGGGATGATCGGCGCGATGACGCCGGGACCGTAGATGAGCCCATAGACCTGGTTGAAGAACTTGGTCAGGGAGTTCTCACCAAAAGCACCCGGGATGAAGAAACCGGGGATCTCGTAGGATGGGCGCTGCAGGGCGCTGCGCTTCGCCTTGGTCTGGCGGATGCCGCCCTTGATCGTCACCGTGTCGGTCACGTCATATTCGACGTTACCGAACGCCGCATAATTGTTCATCGTCTGGTCCGAACCATAGTTCGACCCGGTAAAGCCGTTCACGACGAACGCCGTGATCCCATTCAGATAGAGGTCGAGTTCCTCCAGGACAGTCGTGCGTTCGTAATTGGCGCCGATCGTGTACCGCAGCGCGTTGCTGGCGTTGTTGGCCAGGCGAACTTCCTGGCTAAACGATTTGATCCTGCCATAGGCGCGGCCGATATCCTGCGCCTCGGTCGCCATGCCCGAGCCGTTCGTCCCGTTGAGGAAGCGCATACGGGCATAGGAAGAGATCGTTGTCAGCGTGTGGTCCGCGAATAGCTCATAGTCGGCACGCAGCGCGGTCTGCCAGAATTTGTGATCCGCATAAGGGCGGAGGTTGGGGCTCCAGTCGGTCGCCCGGGCATTGTCGGGCGCGGGCGGATAGACAAGCGCGAAATAATTGGCCGGAACCACGCCGGCAATGCCCGCGCTACCGGGCGGATTCTGGAGCCGCGGTTCGGTATATTGGGGGTTGATCGGATCACTCTGATCGCGCCAGCCATTGATGTTCAACGAGAATTTAAGCCGATCGCTCGGCTCCCAGTCGAACAGCAGGCGGCCGGCGATATTGTCCTTCTTGCCCAGCGTATCCTGCTTCTTGCTGAAGCTGTTCGGTACGCCGAGCGCGAGGAAGGCCGCTGGCACGCCTCCCTCAATGCGCGTGTAGCTCTTTTGCCAGTCGTCCCCACTGGCCAGCTTAACGGCCAGGCGGGCGCGGAGCGTCGATGTGATCGGCCCGCTTATGAAACCCGCCGCTTCGACCGTGTTGAAACGGCCATAGCTGAAGTCGGCGCCGGCAGAGAACTCTTTCGTGGGTTTCGCTGCGATGAAGTTGATCGCGCCGCCAGTAGCGTTGTTCCCAAACAGCGTTCCCTGCGGGCCCTTTAGCACCTCGACCCGCTCAAGGTCGAAGGCGGTCAGCGCGGTCATCACCGGCAACGGCAATGGCGCCTGATCGATATAGGTGCTAACGTCCGGATAGGCGGACAGCGTCGTTTCGAAAAAGCCGACTCCGCGCAAGGTGTATACCGGGGTCGAATTGGCCGTCGGGGCGAAGGCTAGACCCGGGGTGACCTTTGCCAGTTCGCTCACGTCGCTGACGCGCTGCCGCGAAAGCTGCTCGCCGCTCAGCGCGGAGATCGTCAGGCCGACCTTGCTCAGGTTCTGCTCGCGCTTGTTGGCCGTAACGACGATCTCACCGACATCGACGTCGCTCGCCGGCTGCTCGGAGCGGGTCGCTTCCACCTGGCTGGTCTCTTGCGCGTGAACCGATGTACTTGAAATCGCCGCCGCGACGGCAAGCGCACTACCAGACTGGATAAAGCGTTTCATAACCCTCCCCTACGGCCGATTCTTTCTTGGCAGGAGGTTACCGCTTCGACCGTCATCCCGGGAAATTAATATAAAGAATAGACGTAATTACTTCGGCCAATACCTCTGACGCTTGGCGTGGATTGCCAAGGCATCGCGGCCGTTGCCGGCGCAGGCGATCCGACGCCGTATCCCAAGGGACTTAAAGCATGAGCGACGGTCTGCACTCCGTTTCCATCGAGGCGACACTGGCCGGCGTATGCGGGACAAAAGCTGGCGCGTGGGAGTGGTGAGAATGGCATAACTGAAGGTAGCCGGAGCCAATACCGAGGAACAGCCTGATCTCGAGCAACTTCGCAGTATAGTAGAAGGGCCCAGTAATGGTGTCGTGCTGATCAAACCAACGGTCGGATAAACTCGGCGAACGCAGCCGCGCGCGCCGTGCACGGCTGCGGGGGGGTATCCGAGCCCGCCGTCATCGTAAAAGACTATCAATACCGATTTGACCTATCTGAGCGACGGACAGCCGCTGCCTCGAACAACCTTTCCACCGCGCGACTGTGCCGCGGCGGGTCTTCTGTGGTCCTAGACGTGCGCAAGGCGCGACAGGTCGAGCTCGACTGCCTAGTGCTCGAGGGCCAAGGGATTTAGAACATTCAACGAACATATTGATATTGCAGTTATCACATAAGCATATTTGACGTCGCTCTATAAGGTGCGCTATAGTCGTCGCGATGAACGTCAGCGCTCCACCCGGGGAGGACAGCCCCGATCGCGGCGATTTCGCGTCTGTCGGCGCTGTGATTGTCGCCGTGTCTGCCGAGGCAATGCCTGCAGTCGCATGGACAGCGACCCAGATGCGCGCCGGTGAGCGTATCGTCGTGGATGAGACGCTGATCGCCGCCTACCAAGCGGCCAGCTCGCCCCATTCGATCCGTGCGCTCAAATCCGACCTTGAGGCGTTCGACCTGTGGTGCCGGCGGACTAACCGTATCGCGTTGCCGGCGACGCCCGAGATCGTCGCCGACTATCTTGACGCGCGGGCAGAGCAGGGGGCTCGGCCCGCTTCGCTCGGCCGCTACAAGGCATCGATCGCCAAGATTCACCAGCTGCTCGACCTGAAGGATCCGACCCAGGCTGAGTTGGTCAAGCTGCGCTTACGCGCAATCCGCCGCGAGAAGGGGACGGCGCAGGCCCAAGCGCGGCCGCTTCGCTTCAAGGGACCGGTGCGTGATGTCGCAGCCGACGCGCCGCGCGGGCTCAATGTGCGCGCATTGCTTGAAGCCTGCGCTAGCGATCTGCCGGGGTTGCGTGATCGTGCCTTGCTGTCGGTCGCTTACGATACCGGCCTCCGGGCGTCCGAACTGGTGGCCATCGAGGTCGAGCATATCCTTGATGCCATCGATCCCGAGGCGCGGCTGCTCGCTATCCCACGAAGCAAGGGCGATCAGGAGAGGGAAGGGGCCACGGCGTTCCTCAGCCCGCGCACCGTGCGTGCGATCGCGGCATGGTGCGCGGCGGCCGGGATCGAGACGGGGCCGCTGTTTCGGCGGGTGCAGGTGCGGCGCTACAAGGCGCGCGCAGCCGTGAAGGGGCGGCGGATCGAGACGATTTCGGGGCGCGAGGCCTGGGACCTGCGCAAGCTCAAGGGCCGACCGGCGGTTCCCGCGCGGGTCGAATATGATGTGGGCGATGGGGCACTCCATCCCGGCTCGATCGGTCCGATCTGGCGGACAATTATTCAGCGGGCGTTCGATCGCGGGGCGCTCGGCGACTTGACCGCCGATGATCTGGCGCTCCTGCTCAAGGGCGTGAGTGCGCATTCGACGCGGGTGGGACTCAATCAAGACCTGTTTGCAAGCGGCGAGGACCTTGCTGGCATCATGGATGCGTTGCGGTGGAAGTCCCCGCGTATGCCGCTTGCCTATAATCGGAACCTTGCGGCGGAAGCGGGCGCAGTTGGGCGGTTAGCGCGTAAACTGGAATGACTGGGTTTGGGACTTTCCTGCCATTCAACAGTACAACCGTGAACGACGGGTTTCGGGTGTGTCGGCCGTTCGCGGGGCGAGGCGCGGCAAATGGCCGGCATCAGCGATGGCGTGCTACGGCTTTCGATTGGGCTTGAGCATTTGGACGATCTGATTGCTGGTCTGGAGAAGGGGTTTGGTGCATGAGCGAGACCCCGGATTCGATCCCGCTCTGCCGCTTTGAGGAGTTGGTTCGCCGAGAAAACTGGCAAAGGGCGGCACGCGCCTCAGGTTCGGTCGCATCGCCGAAGAAGCTCTCCGCTGCCGATGACCTCAAATGTGGTGGGGTCGATATACCGGACAGGCTCTCCGGTAGAGAGAGCTAGGCGCTGCGCACCTGGGTAACGGCGTCGGCCGGGTTTCGTTTCAGCTTGACCGAAGTATTGAAACTCCAAAACGGTGATCGGCGAGCCATCTTCTCCCTCACAACGATAGCGCGCGCATTCCTCCTCCATCGGCAGAGCCTCTATGCCGCTTCGGGTGCAAAGAGACTGAGCATATCGACCCGCCTCGCCAACAGGTCGTCGAGCGTGTAGCTGTCGAGCACGGCCATGAATGCGGCAAGCGCCTCGCGAAGAACGCCCGTCGCTCCGCACGCCGGCGCGATGATGCAGCTTCCGCAATCGACCAGATCGAACCCATCCTCCGTGTGCCGCACGACCGATCCGATGATAATCTCACCCGGCGGTCGCGCGAGCCGAATTCCGCCAAGACGTCCCCGAGCGCTCGCTACAAAGCCTGCTTTTCCGAGGTCGTGAACCACCTTCATCAAATGGTTTTGCGAGATCGCATAGGCACCCGCCATCTCGGAAATCGAGCATAGCCGATCAGGCCGCGCTCCAAGGTAAAGCAGCACCCTAAGGGCATAGTCGGTGTAGCGCGTCAGCTTCATGTCGCTTCCCGGTCACAGCGCCCAATCGACGCCGCACTAATATATATGCATTCTTGTTGCATGTTTCCAACCCGGTGATACATGTAGTGTAGATACATGATTTCGGAGTCGGTCAATGGATGACGATAGGCAGGTTGACGAAGAAGGGCTGAGCCGTCTCGTGACGCTGTTCTATGCGCGGGTACGAGAGGATGCCGAGCTGGGGCCGATCTTCAACGACGCGATCAGCGATTGGCCGGAACATCTCGAAAAGCTGGCGGCATTCTGGTCATCGGTAATGCTCACCAGTGGTCGATACAAGGGTCAACCGGTGCCGGCTCATTTAAAGCACAAATCGCGTATTACGCCGGCGCTCTTCGACCGATGGCTAACGCTTTGGGCTGAAACGACCAACGAAATGATGTCGCCCGAAGCCGCCGCCGCTTTGCAAGCGAAAGCGAAGCGGATCGCCGAAAGCCTGCAGCTCGCCGTGTTTTTTCGGCTCGATCGGCAACGCGCGGAAGGCTCGGCAATCAATTCCGATACGCTGGATTGCCCAAGGCGGAGAGTGCAAAGCCATGCCTGACATCCTTCCCTATCGTTCCACACCGGTGTTTGATCAGGATACACTACCGGCTGCCTTGCGGGCGCGACACGATACCAAGGCCGGTGTCTGGGGCCTGATCCGCGTTTTGGAAGGCGAGCTTAAGCTCACCTATCTCGATCCGCCTTCGGAGATCGTGCTGACACCGAACCAGCCAGGATTGGTTCTGCCGCAGCAGCCGCATTTCGTGACGCCGATGGGGTCAATGAAGATGCAGGTCGATTTCTACGATCAGCCGCCCGCGCGCTGACATTGCCGGAAATTTCAACGCATTTCAGAAGGAGAAGTTCATGTCGCAACCTCTTAGCGATCAGACGATCGCGCTCGTCAAGGCGACCGTTCCCGCGCTGGAAGCGCATGGTCTGGACATCGTACACGAAATGTATTCCCGGATGTTCCAGAACCCGGAAATCCGCGACCTTTTCAATCAGTCGCATCATGGCGACTCCGGATCGCAGCCGCGTGCGCTCACGGGCGCCATTCTCGCCTATGCCAGCAATATTGAAAATCTCGGTGCGCTTGCGCCTGCTGTTGAGCGGATCGCGCAAAAGCATGTGGGCCTTCAGATTTTGCCCGAGCACTATCCGCACGTTGCCGAGGCGCTCCTTGGCGCGATCAAGGCGGTGCTGGGAGATGCAGCAACGGAGGAAATCCTTGCGGCATGGGGCGAGGCCTACTGGTTCCTCGCCAATATCCTGATCGCACGCGAGCAGCGGGTCTACACAGAGCAGAAGGACGCGGCGGGCGGATGGAATGGCTGGCGTGACTTCCGCGTCGAAGACGTCTTGCGCGAGAGCAGCGTCATCAATTCCTACATTCTCCGCCCGGTCGATGGCGGACCCGTCATGCAGCACAAGCCGGGGCAGTATCTGACTTTCTGGCTGGAGATTCCCGGTCATCCGCCGGTCAAGCGCAACTATTCGATTTCGGCCGCCCCCAATGGGGAAACGTACCGCATTTCGGTCAAGCGTGAACCACATGGCCTGGCCTCAGGATGGTTCCATGACGAGGCTAGGCCCGGAACGGTGCTAAAGGTGGCCGCGCCAGCGGGGGAGTTTTTCCTTGCCGATCATGTCGAACGTCCGGTCATCCTCCTGTCCGGTGGGGTAGGTCTGACCCCGATGGTGGCGATGCTCGAAGCGCTCGCGCAGAGCGGCGCCGAAGTACCCGTTCATTATATTCACGGGACCCATGATCGCGACACGCATGCGATGCGCAACCATGTTCGCGCTGTCGCCGGCCAGGGCAAGGCGGTGTCGGTTACTGATTTCCATCAAACTCCGCTTGAAGGCGAAGCGCAGGGCCAGGACTATGATGTCGCCGGCATCATCACCGATGAGTGGCTCGTCGCCAACACGCCGGTCGGTGAAGCCGACTACTACATTTGCGGACCGCGCCCGTTCCTGCGTCACGCGGTTTCGACCTTGTCGCTCGCCGGCGTGCCGTCCGACCGAATTCACTACGAATTTTTCGGCCCGGCGGACGAACTGCTGGCAGCCTGATGGAGTAGGGGATGGGCGATATCACCATAGCCCGGGCAATTCATGTCCTGGCGGTTATGTTCTGGATCGGAGGCGTTGCCTTTGTCACGCTCGTGGTGATGCCGTTCATTCGCCGTGCGCATCCGCCAGCTGACAGGCTGGCGGCCTTCCACAAGCTCGAAGGCAGTTTCGCGGCGCAAGCCCGTGTGTGGGTGCTGCTTGCCGGCGTCAGCGGCTTCTGGATGGTGGAGCGCGGGCAGATGTGGGATCGGTTCGCCGATCTGCGTTTCTGGTGGATGCACGCGATGGTTGGCCTCTGGGCGATTTTCGCGGCGATGCTGTTCGTGATCGAGCCGCTGTTTCTTCATCGGCGCATGGAGGAGTCGTTGAAGCCTGCCGCAGACTTCGATCGCATGGAGGTCGTTCATCGCGGGCTTCTGGGTCTTGCAGTGGTCACGCTTCTCGGCGCCGTGGCAGGCAGTCATGGATTGCTGTGAAGGAATTGACTGGTGACCGGCATCGTGCCGATTGGCTGCTCGGAGCAGCCGTGGCGGGAACCCGGAGCGGACTAAGGTGTTGCAGCTTATGCGCAAGTTCCGTGGCCCGCTCCCCGGAGGCAATGCTGCGCTAAAAAACCGCATGGCAGCAACCAAAAAGGGGGGATTGATCGGCCATGATTTTGACATTGACCGAAGCCGAGCGACAGATCGCACTCGGAATTTCTGTCGCTGTCGCCTTGGGCGGGTTGGTTCTCGCCGCCGCAGGCACCCAAGACACGATGGAAGTTCACGGGTGGTTGATCCTGGTGTTCGGTGCCATTTGCGCAGTTGTCGTAATCCGAGATTTATGGGGACCGGAGCCGCCAAGATCCCGCCTGGGGTTTCCGTAACATTTTTCCCAAAAGTAGCGGTAGTGGGAATGGCGGAAAACGGCCATTTTTGACGCTTCCACATTTCTAAGCATTTGAATTCACAGAGCTGGCAGCTTTTTGGACTTTTCCGGTGCCGTTACGCACCAATTGGTGGTGTGGCTCGATGGTGAAGCGCATGACGCCCTTCATGTTGATGTGACGGTGCGCGACTGGCGCGATATGCGTCAGATGCTCAGTTGGGTAGAGGGCTGGATTGGCCTCAATTTCGGTCTGCATCGCCGCGGTATTCCAAGCCAGCACGACATTGGTGAGCAAGGAGAGGGCCCCGCTGATGGCGTTCACACCATCCTCGGCTCGGCCATGCCTGGCCTCGATCCGTCCGGTCAACAGTGCGCGCTGCAGCGCATGAAGCGATTCACCTTGGGCAAGCAGCCGATGAACCTCGCGGCGGAATTCTGGGTTGACGAGATAGTCGAGCATGAACACGCTGCGCATGACCTTGCCGACCAGGGTGCCGCATTCATAGACCGGGTTTCCCCGTGCGGCGCTGCCATGCCGCTCGATGATGGTCGCGGCGGAACCATACCCGCTCTGGAGCGAAGCCGCGATATGCTGGAGACCATCCCATCCGCTGCGTGCCGTGCGGCCGAGCGGTACACGCTCGACAATCGGCTCAAGCCGGGCGGGTACAGCAACGCCGCGCGGCAGGTAGAGCTTGCGCCCTGAAAAGCCCGCGAGGCGGGGGCATAGGTCAAAGCCCAGAACCTTGGCCAATCCCATTGCGAAATGTGTGAAGCCGTGGGTGTCGACCGCCAAGCGCTGAAGCTCGGCGATCTCCTGCTGCAATACACCTTCAAGTGCCACCCCGGCCTGGCGCTGGTTGAGTACGATAGCCTGGTCGTAGATAATCGGCCACTGATCGAGAATATGCGAATAGGTGCCAATCGCCCTGGTGCCGCGGCGCGGTTCGGTGCGCGCGTTCCAAAGGTGTCGGGTGGCGTCCAGACTCATCATGTCCGCCGATGCCTGTTTGCCCGTGCCCCACCGCCGTGCAACTGGAAGCGAGAGCATGTAGTTGACGACCGCGTCACTTGCGGCGCGCAGCTGCCCGCTTGCGATGATCTGGCGCATCACATGTTCGATCTGGTCATCACTGACGCCCGCAACCATCCGGCTGACGCTGGCCGCGCTCTGCATCGTGCCCAAGCCCAGCAGGGCACAATAGACCAGTATAAGTTCGGTCGTGCTGGCAGGCTGCCGCCCCAGCAGGATCCACGAGAAATGGGTAAGGGCATCGATCTCGATGAAAATATCGGGCAGTTGAACCGCTCCGATCGCCCCGAACAGGGCCCTGCGTGTCGCCCTGACTTCCGGGCCTTCGCCAAGCGCCTTGAGTTTGGGAATTCGCAGCCGGTCTTCCCGCAGGCCGATGTCACCGGCGGTGATCGCGGCATCGAGCGCGGTGACCTGGGCGGTCAATGTCGCCTTGTAATCGCCGAGATAGCCCTCAAGGGTCTTGGGTAGTGCCTGCGAACGGGCGAAGCTGCCCTTGTGTTTGAGCCATTGCGCAGCGGGCATCAGTTGATCGGAAAGACTGCGGTGCTTGATGCTGTCTATGCTGCTCGCGGCACCATTGCGCAGCGAGCGCTTGAGCAATAGCGCGGTGGCCACCTCATAGGCCGCCAGCCTTTCCTCAGCCGTGGACGCAGCTTCGACCAAGGCGCGCGGGGTCGTTGCAAACGGCGTGCTCAGCGCCGCCAATCCAGTCTCTTCTCTGGCATAGACGCCTCCCAGCGTGGTCATGGCAATTCCAAGGGGATGATCCTCTGCATAAGCGAGGTTCAAGCCGGACACCGCTTTGAGCAGGGCCCGCAAGCGCGCAGGCCGTGCAGCCATTTCGGCGCGAATGGCCTGCGCCCGCCCGGTATCGATGGTCGCCAAAGGCAAAGGCGCAATCGCGGTTGCCACTGCGGCACGCAATGCGCCATCGGAGAGGCTGGTGTCGCCCAATGCCCGTCGGATGGCACTCACACCGGCGCGATAGACCTCGAGTTCGCGAAAGGCGCGGGTCTCGACTGTCCCATGCGCTTCGCGCCACAGGTTGCCGATGCGCCGACTGACCTGCTCAAGCACGACATCGTTCAACTGGAGAAGGTGCAAGCGCAACCAGCACCCAATCTCGACGGCGCGGCGCGGCTCCCTGAGCAAAGCCAGGGTTTGAACTTTTTGGGTAGCCATGCCGCTGGCATAATGGCGCATTCCGGTTATCGGCAGGGCGCCCAGCGATAGCCTGTCAGCCCCCAGGTTCCGCAGCGCGTCGAGCCGATGCGCTGCTTCGGCAATATTGATCTGGCTTGTACCGGTGGTGGGCTTGCGCAGCCATTCAAACAGCGTCTCGCCCGTTTCGTCGTCATGGACGGCAGACAAATCCTGGACCCAACGCTGCACGCATTGCCCACCAACTGTTTGCATCATCTCTGCGCGAATCGATCTGGTGACATAGGCTTGAGCAGCTGCCACCCGGTCTTCGATCCGGCTTTGGCCCGGCAGCACCCACTGGTGCTCAAAAAGCCAGATCATCGCCTGGCGCGTGAGCGCCGCGCTGTCGAAGCTCTGGGTGGTCGCCATGCGGCGCAAATAGCCGGTCAGGGCGCGCTCGCTGGCGTCGCCATAATCCCTGAAGCCCAGCGCGGCCATCGCCGCCTGCTGGTGCTGATAAAGCGTCATCCGTCGCCGGTAGATCGAACGGATCGACGCCAATTGCGGTGCCGAAATATCCGCCACTTGGCCGGCGCGCGCCAGCACAGATGGCGGGATCACTTGCACCGAATTCAGCGAACGCCCGGTGAGGCGCAGAAAGCCGATCTGCAGCACCAGCCCCAGGCGAGTCAGCGGTGTCCGCCGCGCTCCAACCACCCTGGCGATATCATCGTCCAGCATGAACAGCTCGTCGATCTCAGCGACAGTAAGCGTGGCCGGAAACGTCGTCAGCCCCAGATACTGCGCGCGCCAATCCTGCATCGACTCGAACCCCGCCGCTTTACAGAGGAAAGGCTACAAACATCCATCACCGGAGTCCCAAACAGTCGAAAAAGCTGCCCGCCACGCAAATTCAATCACTTAGAAAAATAGAATCGCCAGAAATGGCTGTTTTCCGGCATTCCCACTACCGCTACTTTTGGGAAAAATGTTACGGGAACCCCTCATAGAGCGTCCCGAAGGCGACCGCCGGCCGCGCATGACGGTGCCCGCAACGAAGGCGGACTATGACGAGCTTGCCGAACAGCTCGCCGCGATCGACAGGCTCCATCGTGGTCGGCTTCGAGGCAACCGGCAACTATCATCGAACACTCGCGCACCGTCTGCTGACCGCTGGTTTCGAGCTGCGGCTCATCTCCTCGGTTGCCCACGCGCGCGCGCGGGAGGCGTCGCACAACGGCTGGGAGAAGAACGATCCAAAGGATGCGCAGGTCATCCTGCACATGCTGCGGATCGGCGCCACCCAGCGCTATGGCGATCCGCTCGCGGCGATGATCAACGATCTCCAGGAGCTGTCGAAGACGCACGAGGTGCCTGCACGAGGATGCGTTGCGCCTGCTTCAGGTGCGGCTGATCGATCATCTTGCCGTCGAGCCGGAAGGCGCCGACGCCGGGGTTTGCTTCAAAGCTCGCCAAGATTGCGCGGGCGTGCGCCACCTCCCGCTCGCTGGGCGTGAAGCCGGCGTTGATCGCGGCAACCTGCTTCGGATGGATCGCCATCATACCGGTAAAGCCATCGCGACGGGCGCGCGCAACATATGTATCCAGCGCGTCGGGCGCATCCATTGTGGGGAAGACCGTCTCGATCGCCGGCACGCCCGCCGCATGCGCGCCCAACAGCGTAAGCGCCCGGACCATTTCGTATGGTGGCGCCGATCGCTGCGGGCAGGTCCTCGGCGCCCCAGGTAAGGCCGGCGATATGCAGCGCCACCGCGCCGTAGGAACCGAGTTGGAAGATCGCGGCCGGGGTTTCCGGCGCGATTAGGAAGGATCGGCGGCACGTTTGAGGTGTCGATCCTATTGATCATGCGGATCAGCGCCCCGACGCTCGTGGCGCCTTCCCCCTTGGGCAGCACCAAAGCCGCAGGGCGGGCGGGCAATACCGCCGCCAGGTCTTCGCGCGTTAAGTTTCCGTCCAGGGGATTAACGCGGACGAAGCTCGGGACCTCGGAAGCGCCGTTCAGCCACTCGCGCACTGCGTCGCGTCCGAAGGCCTTACGCTCGGGCGATACGGAGTCCTCCAGGTCGAGGATCAGTGCATCCGCGCCTCTGGCGGCGGCCTTCGCGAACCGCTCCGGTCGGTCGGCAGGGACGAAGAGGAGCGAGCGTAATCTCATAGGCTGCCCTTCAGCAGCGCCATGCGCAGGCACTGGCAGACGGCCTCGTTCTGCTGGTTGAGCATGGTGTGAGCGAAGGTTACGATGCCGGCGCCGGGGCGCGACTTGCTTGGCTTGAGGTCGGCGATCACGGTCTCCGCCCGCAACGTGTCGCCGAGGAAGACGGGCTGTGGCATGACCAGCTTGTCATAGCCGAGGTTTGCGATCAGCGTGCCGAGTGTCGTTTCACTCACTGACAGCCCTATCAGCAGCGCGAAGGTGAAGGTCCCATTGACGAGGATCCGCCCGAATTCGCTCGCCCTGGCCGCTCCCGCGTCGATGTGGAGCGGTTGCGGATTGTGGGTCATCGTGGAGAAGAGGAGGTTGTCCGTTTCGGTTACGGTCCGCCGGATCTGCACGATCCGGTCTCCTATCGCCCACTGGTCAAAATATCGTCCGGCCATGCCTCTCGCTCCGTCGCTCTCTTGTCGCTTGTCAGATGCGTTCGATGATGAGCGCGATACCTTGCCCGCCACCGATGCACATGGTGGCAAGGCCGTAGCGGCCGCCCGAGCGCTCCAACTCGTGCAGGAGTTTCACGGTGATGATCGCGCCGGTGGCACCCACCGGATGGCCGAGCGAGATGCCCGATCCGTTGACATTGGTCTTGGCGGGATCGAACCCCAGCTCCTTGGC
The DNA here is from genome assembly GCA_947085315.1 of uncultured Sphingomonas sp. Taxonomy (GTDB): domain Bacteria; phylum Pseudomonadota; class Alphaproteobacteria; order Sphingomonadales; family Sphingomonadaceae; genus Rhizorhabdus. The sequence goes on from CAMTVW010000005.1 coordinate 35,114, forward strand.
AACCGCGCATGCCTGGGCCGCGAACGCCTCGTTGGATTCCACGACATCGATCTGCCCGATGGTGAGGCCTGCCCGCTTGAGCGCGATGGGCACTGCGGCGATAGGACCGATGCCCATCAGGGAAGGCTCGACGCCTGCATGACCCCAGCTCACGATTCGGGCGCGCGGCTTCAGCCCCTGCTCCTGCGCAAACGATGCCCGCGCCAGCACGAGAGCCGCCCCGCCGTCGTTGATTCCCGACGCATTGCCGGCGGTCACGGTGCCGTCCTTGCGGAACGCCGGCTTCAGCTGCGACAATGTCTCTACGGTTGTGCTCGCCTTGGGATGTTCGTCCACCTCGAAGTTCTTGGTGGCGCGGCCGGCACGGACCTCGACGGGAACGATCTGCTCCTTGAAGCGGCCGTCGGCGATGGCCGCCGCCGCCCGCCGCTGGCTTTCTGCCGCGGCTTTGTCCTGCGCCGTACGGTCGATGCCGTGGCGATCGGCGACCTTTTCGGCGGTGATACCCATGTGGATGCCTTCGAAGGGATCGGTGAGAGCATTCGTTAGCCCGTCGATCATCTCGATCGATCCCATCTTGCGGCCGAACCGTGCGGCCGTGACATAATGCGGTGCCTGCGACATGTTCTCGGCGCCGCCCGCGACGGCGGTGTCGCATTCGTTCAGCATCAGCATCTGCGCAGCCGAGACGATCGCCTGGATGCCCGATCCGCACAGCCTGTTCACTGTCACCGCAGGCACCGCATAAGGGATGCCCGCCCGAACCGCGGCGATGCGCGCGAGGAACGCGTCCGCAGGCTTGGTCGGCATGACCTGACCCATGACGACGTGCCCGACCTGTTCGGGTGCGAGCTGGGCACGGACCAGCGCTTCTGCGATGCAGATGTTGCCGAGATCTGCTGGTTCTACGTCTTTGAGCGAGCCTCCGAAGCCGCCTATCGCTGTGCGGACGCCGGATAAGATAACAACGCTGGTCACGATCTCATTCTCCTTCATTGGTCGGCGCTTCGATCCGCACCAGCAGGGCTTCAACCTGTACCTGCGCACCTACAGTCGCGTTGATTTCGGCTACCGTGCCGTTGATCTTCCCCCACCAAGTGGACCGGTTTGTTTGTTGGTGGATTAAGTCCATCGCCGCCATATCCGGGTGGAGGTGGAGCGAAGCGGAACCGGAGGCCGGATATCGCGGTGCCGCTGTTTCCGCTGAGACAGCCGTCAGTGCCAGATTGCTCCCTGCGGTTGACGGGGAGGCAGCTCAACTCCTGATGCGCGCATCGAAGGCGGGCTGGCACATGATCGTCTATCGCACCGAGGCCGACCCCGCCTTCGTCGATCTCTCCATCGAACCCGACGATCGGGCAGTGTTCAGAGATTTCAGCACGCGTCCCGATCTCGAAAATTTCGGCGAAGCAGGCTTTGCACGATATGTCACGCCACGGGCGTGGCTTTCGACTTGGAGCGCTCTCTCAAGCAACGCGCGAACGCTAGACAATCTGTCACGCGTCCGCCAACCACTATTGATCGTTCACTATTCAGGCGACGCGGCGACCTGTATGTCCGAGGTTCAGGCCATGCTTGATTGATCGGGAGCATCCGATAAGCAGCTCCATATCGTGCCTGGCGTGGAGCATTAAGGCTTTGCACTTCCGGCCAAGAAGGTGCGATCCACTGGTGGCACGGACAAGGTCGTAGCGTGGATGCGCGAGCGCTTCGTTCCCTGACGCGAGCGTTCGGGCCGAAACCGTCGTGCTGATTTGCGCATCGAGGGATTTCCGAACGTCGCGAGATAGTTCACGGCCTTAGAAGCGGATCAAGGACTCATGCCTCGCGATGTGGCGGGGCATTCCAAGCCGCCGCTGCTGGCAACTGGATCGAGCGCGCACCTCGTCAGCGGGCGCGTCGATACAGGCTGGTGAACGCCTGTCGCGACCGATTCACACGGTCTCCGCGCTAGCATAGACATGCAGATGCGGAATGTTGGCGTGCGGCGGCTGTTCGAGCATGAAGCGCACGCCGCGCGCGATATCAGCGGGATGCAGCGCCTCGAGATACTCGTCCCACGCCTGCTCGCCCCTAGCCTTGAGATCACCGAAGATTTCGGTACTGGTCGTTCCCGGCGCGATCATGCCGACCCGGACGCCGCTGCCGGCCAGTTCGATGCGCAAGGCAGTGGTGAATGCCTCGAGCGCGCGTTTGAGGCCGCCATAGACACCGATTCCCGGCACGATTACGTGGGCGCCGATGCTCGACACATTGACGATCATCCCCGATCCGGCGGCCTTCATCGCCCGCGCGAAGACATAGCTCAGCCGCACCGGCGCGGCGAAGTTGATCGCCATCATCGGCTCGATCATGCCGAGATCGAACTGGTCGAGGCTGCCGATCCGCAATATGCCGGCATTGTTGACGAGGATGTCCGCTCGGCCGAAGCGCTCGCACGCCAGGGCGAGCAGGCGCTCGGCGACGTCTGGCTCGGCAATATCGGCGGCGAGCGTCGCGACATCCCCGCCGAGCTCCTCGGCAAGCGCCGCCAGCCGGTCGGCGCGCCGCGCGACCAGCACCAGCCGCACGCCCGCCTCAGCGAGGTCACGCGCGATCGCCGCCCCGATCCCGGCCGACGCCCCGGTTACGACCGCCACCTTGCCCGCCAGCGACGCAAGGCTGGTCGCCTCGCCCGCCGCCACGGTCAAAGCCCGATCTGCGACAGGTCTTCCGCCACACCGAGCGCAGGCGCGCCGCCGCGATGCGCCTTTACCGCATTGAGATACACTTGGCGTCCCTTGACGATGCCGTGATCCGACGGCCCAATCTGCTCGTGCCGGCGGCTGGAGATCCGGCCCATGCTTTCGAGCGCCGCCTGATCCTGCAGCAGGATGCCCGCCGAATATTTCCCCATGCCGATGCCGGTGAAGCTGCCACCGCGCATGGCCTCCCGGTCCTGGTTCCAGTTGTTCTCGCTATTGTGGCTCTCGGGGACGAAATTATTCGGATCGCCCATGCCGAGCCGGGTGCGCTGGCCGATCTCCCCGATCGGCGCCTTCATGTTATAGCTAATCTGGACGAGCATCATATTCTCGTCGTCGATCGGCACATGGCCCAGCACCGCGCGGTCGCCGGTCGGATTTTCCGCGAAGCTGGTGATATAGACCCAGCTCGGCATCACCGTCGGTGTCCAGATCGGCATGCCGCCGCCCGAGCAGACCCCTTCGGTGAAGCGGTAGCTGAAGCCGAAAGGTTCGTCGCGACCTTCGAAACCGCCCGCGTAGAGCCCGCCCTGATATTGGTTGAACCCGACATCGTCGATGCCGCCGAACTGGTCCTCAAACGTCTCGCCCTGGAAATGCAGGATGTGGACATGCGCAGGATCCCACAGCGTCTCCAGCACCTGGAACCAGTTGCAGCGCAGATAGCCGACCATGACCGAAACCTCGGTGGCGTCGTTGAACGCATAGCTCGGGAAAGGCGGCGGCGTTCCGGTCCCGGCCCACACCCATATCATCCCGCCGGCCTCGCGGACCGGCAGGTGGCGCACCTTGAGGCCCTTCAGCCGACTGCCCTGGTCCTTTTCGTTCGGTGTCTCGACGACATTGCCGCCGACGCCAATTTTCCAGCCGTGGAGGATGCAGCGGAGGCCACAATCTTCGTTGCGGGCAAGCCGCAACGAGACGCCGCGATGCGGGCAGCGCTCGTCGAGCACGCCGACCCGGCCGTCGGCCGCGCGGAACGCCACGAAGTCCTCGCCCATCAGCCGGACCGGCGCGGGCGCTTCACCCGGCACCAGCCGCTCGGACCGCAACACCGGCCACCAATATTCGCGCAGCATGGCGCCCATCGCCGTGCCCGGACCCACGCGACAGAGCAGTTCATTATCGGCCTGGCTCAACATCGACGTTCCTCTCCATAGGGGGTGCGTGGCAGTCCTCGGCGCCGCCATCACTCGATCGGTTCGCCCGCCCGTCAGGGCACGATCGCATCGATCATGATCGTCGCCATGACCGCATCTTCCTCGCCACGATTTTCCCAGGCGTGGATCACGCCCCGGTCGATCAGCGTGTCGCCGGCCTTCAGCTCGACTTCGCCATCTTCGAGGATCAGCGTGACCTGCCCCTCGATCATGACGATATAGTCGACCGTCGGCGTGGCGTGCATGCCGGGGCGCTTGTTCTTGCCCGACTCGCGCATCTCGGGGGGCAACTCGTCGGTCATCAGCTTTTCGCGCTCGGCGTCGGACATGCCGGCAAAGGCCTTCTTGCCCGGCATCCGGACCAGGATGAACGCCGACCCGGCGGGATCGAGCTTGAAGGTGAACGGCACCGCGCCGACATCCTCATTGCCCGCATTGCTCGCTGGCGCGCTATCTGTCTTCCACAGGAAGGCCAGCGACGTGCCCACCGACGGCGGCACCACCACCTGGAGCGGCAGGCTGTCGGCGACGACGCAGGACTGCCCATCGGCATTCAATCCGGTGACGACCCGGCGATTTGTAAACGGCATTCTGCCTCTCCATCTTCGCGACCTGTCGATTCCCACCATTTTGTGCCGCCGCGCGCAAGATAAGCGCAGGCGAAATGCAGCAACTCCGTTGCGCAATATTCCGAGCGACGGCCGGGATCGGCCGGATTGCGTTCTTGAAAAGCCGATGGGCGCAAATAGTGACTTGCCCGCCACCGCTCCGGCAACCAGATTCCGGCCGACAGCGCAAGGGTATCACCGCCCGGATCGAGCGCGCGCACATGCACGGGGAGGCCAAGGTGGCGAACGATATCGAGACGCGGCTCGCCGTGTTGGAGGCCCGCGAGGCAATCAAGGAGCAGCGTGCGCGCTATGGCTGGCGGATCGCGCGCGCCGACCATGAAGGCGTCGCCAATCTGTTCACCCCCGACGGCGTCTATGAGTCGCTGCAGGAGGGTGAGCGCATGCGCTGCGAAGGACGCGAGGCCATCTTGGCGATGCTGCGCCGGATGCTGAAGCCGCACATCCTCTATCCGATGCTGCACAACCACATCATCGAGGTCGACGGCGATCACGCGTGGGGCAGCTGCGCCATGGAGGCGCGGCTCGCCCCCGAGCTCGGGCAGGGCTTCGCCGGCTATTATCATGACCGGCTCCAGCGCCAGGACGACGGCCGCTGGCTGTTCACCGAACGGCTCTGGTATCTCTATGTCCCCGCCTTCGAAGAAAATCCCCGCGACGAATATGGGAATATTCCGGCCTGATCTCGGCCCGACGCGCCAGACCGCTCCGCCGCGCGGGGCTTCGCATCAGTGGAGAATGACCAATGTCCGATGTGAGCCGGTTCGGCTCCTATATCCTGCCCGGGCGTGCGCCGTCGCCGCTGGATGGGATCACTCAGGCCATCGCCGGCGAACAGCTCGGCCTAGGCAGCATCTGGGCGTCCGAACGCTGGGAGAGCAAGGAGACCGGCGGCATGATCGGCGCGCTGAGCCAGGCGACGTCGCGCGTCGGGCTGGTGGCGGGCCTCACCCATTTCGGCACGCGGCATCCGCTCGTCCTCGCCGGGATGGCTTCCACGCTTCAACAGCTCAGCCGCGGGCGCTTCACCATAGGCTTCGGCCGTTCGGTCCCCACCATGTTCCGCCAGCTCGGCATTCCGGTGATCGGCAATGCCGGCATGGCCGAATATACCGGGATATTGCGCCGCCTGTGGGCCGGCGAGACGGTCAGCTATGACGGGCCGCTCGGCGTCTATCCGAAGATGCAGATGCCGGTGATCCCCGAAACCCCGCCGGCGATGATCCTCGGCGCGGTAGGGCCGAAGACGCTGGCGCTCGCCGGTACCCATTTCGATGGCGTCGTGCTTCACCCCTTCCTGACGGTCGAGGCGGTGGCGAAGTCCGCGAAGATCGTCCGCGACGCGGCCGAATCCGTCGGGCGCGACCCCGCATCGCTGAAGATCACTGCCACGGTCGTCACCGCCCCCGACACGCTGTGCCGGGCCGAACGGCTGAGCGCGCTGGAGGCGCGCGCGATCTCCTATTTCATCTATCCCGAACTCGGCCTGCCGATCGTAAGGATCAACGGCTGGGACGAGTCGGTGATTGAGCAGTTCGCCACCGACAGCGCGCTCCACAACCTCGAATTCGGCAATAAGGACAATGACTATGTCCGCCAGCAATTCGCCGAGGCCGCCGGCCGCCTGCCCGCGCACTGGCTGAGCACCGGCGCGGCATCGGGCTCTCCGCGCGAGTGTGCCGAGCAGCTGCAGGCATTCCTCGACGCGGGTGCCGACGAAATCCTGCTCCACGGCACCACCCCCGAACGCCAGGGCGAGCTCGTCGCCGCCATTCGCGATCTCGGCTGAGCGCCTGCCCCGGCCGTGCCGCAGATTTGTGCGAAGCGGCTTCGTAAAAATCAAACCGCCCGGAGCCGGCCACGCGGCTATGTTAGGGCGACGGAAGGAGAGGGCATGACTGATATCGACGTTGACGTGCTGATCGTCGGCGGGGGTGGCGCCGGCCTCACCGCCTCGCTGTTGCTGGCCTCGCACGGCGTCGACTCGCTGCTGGTCGAGCGCCATCCCTCGACCTCTATCCTTCCCAAGGCGCACTATCTCAGCCAGCGCTCGATGGAGATATTCCGCGCGCTCGGCGTCGCCGACGCGATGTACGCCGCAGGCCCCACTGCCGATCAGATGCAGCAGGTAGTGTGGCAGACGTCGCTGGGCGGGGACGGTCCGTTCGACGGCGTGATCATCCACCGCGAGGATGCGATGGGCGGCGGGCGCTATCGCCCGATCTATGAGAAGCTGGGCGTGACACGGCCGCTCAACCTGCCGCTGGTCCGGATCGAGCCGCTGCTGCGCGGCTTCGCCGAGCAACGCAATCCCGGCCGCGTGCTGTTCAACCATGAATATAAGAGCTGCTCCGAAACCGAGAACGGCGTCGAGGCGCTGATCGAGAATCGCGAGACCGGCGAGGCATTTCGAGTGCGGGCACGCTACGTCATCGGTGCCGATGGCGGCAAGACGATCGGCCCGGAACTCGGGGTCGAAATGATCGGCCTGAAGAATCTGGGCGACTATGTCGGTGTCTATTTCCGTGCCGATCTGTCCGCCTATATCCACGACGACAACGCCGTGATGCGGATCATCATGCATCCCGACCAGCGCACCGGCCGCGCCGTCGGCGGCCTGCTGAATCTCGGGCCGACGCGCTGGGACCGGCATTCCGAGGAATGGGGGCTGGGCTGGGGCTATGCACCGGACGATCCCGAGCGTTTGAACGAGGAAAATATCGGCGAGAGGGTCCAGCAATTCCTCGGCGTCGACGCCGATGTAGAGGTCATCCGGGTCAGCCATTGGGAACTCGAAGCGGTGATCGCCGAGCGTTTTCGCCAGGGCCGTATATTTCTCGTTGGCGACGCCGCCCACCGCCATACGCCGGGCGGCGGGCTCGGCCTGAACTCGGGCATCCACGATGTCCATAATCTGTGCTGGAAGCTCAAGCTCGTGCTCGAGGGTCAAGCCTCCGACGCGATGCTCGACAGCTATGATGACGAGCGGCGCCCGGTGATCGCGCGCAATATCGAACAGTCGCTGCTCGCCTTCGACCATTATCTGACCACCATCTCCGCCATGGGCCTCGCGGCCGGCGCCACGGTCGAGCAAAATTATCAGGCGTTCGGCGCGCTGATGGCCGACAATACGGCGGGCGCGGCGCGGCGGGCGCGGCTCCAGGCGATCTGCCACGCGACGATGGGCCTCGAATTCGCGCCGCATGATCTGGAGATGGGTGCGCAATATATCAGCAGCGCGGTGATCGACGACGGCACCGCCTGGCCGCCGCGCGATCCGCTGGGCGTGTCCTATACCCCCTCCGCCCACCCCGGCTGCCGCCTGCCGCATGTCTGGCTGGCCAGCGGCGGCAAGACGCTGTCGACCCATGATCTCATCCCCGACGGCGGCTTCGCGCTGCTGACCGGGCCCAATGGGCAGGCATGGCGCGCGGGCGCCGAAGCAGCCGCCGCCGCGCGCGGCATCACCTTGCGAAGTACCGCGATCGGTCCGGATGGCGAAGCGACCGATGCGAGCGGCGAGTGGGCCGCACTGTCGGGAATCGGCGCGTCGGGCGCGCTGCTGGTGCGCCCCGACGGGCATGTCGCATTCCGCGCGGCTCAGTCGGTGGACGATCCCTATGGGACGATCGCCGCTGCGCTATCCGCCATATTGGACAATGCCCCGCTTCAGGCCGATCCTGCCCGTGGCGCGCAGACGATACCGGCTTAGCCGGAGAGGAGACAGCACATGGCTCGCAAGACGATCATCACCTGCGCCCTGACAGGGGGCGCGGCATGGCCCCGGCACCACCCCAATTTCCCGGTCACGGCGGCAGACATCGCGCAGCATGGGCTCGACGCCGCCGCGGCCGGGGCGAACGTCCTCCACATCCATGTCCGTGATGCCGAAACCGGTGCGATGTGCAACGACATCGCGCTCTACCGTGAGGTGATGGATCGCATCCGCCAGAAGAATGACGATGTCGCTATCAACCTCACCACCGGCTGGGGCTGCACCTTCATCCCGACCGAAGGCAACCGGTCGCTCGCCGCGCCCGGGAGCTGCGTCCTCGAAGCGGCCGAACGCGTCCACCATGTCGTCACGCTGAAACCCGACATCTGCACGCTCGATCTCAACACGATGCAGCTCGGCGACCTCTATGCCGGCGACAAATCCAAGTCGATCGTCGCGATGAACCTGCTGCCCGTGCTCGTCGAGATGGCCGAGGCCGTCCGCGCAGCGGGCGTGCAGCCCGAGATCGAGATCTTCGACGCGGGCGACCTGATGCTCGCCAAACATCTGATCAGCGAGGGCGTGCTCGACGGCCCCGGCCTGTACACGCTGGTGCTCGGGCTGCGCTACGGCTTGGCCGCCGATCCCGAGACCATGCTCTACGCGCGCGGCTGCTTGCCGCAGGGGGCAATCTGGACCGGCATGGGCACCGGCGCGCAATCTTTCCCGCTGGCGGCGCAATCCTATCTGTACGGCGGCCATGTCCGGGTCGGGCTCGAGGACAATCTCTACATCGCCAGGGGCCAGTTCGCCCCGTCGAATGCGGCGCTGGTCGAGAAGGTGAAGATCATCCTAGACGCGATGGGCGCCCAGTTCGCGACGAACGCCGAGACCCGCGAGATATTGGGCCTGAACAAGGTCGTACCCGCGCTCGAGCGCGCTTGAACGAGGATGGACATGAGCGCGAACAAGGCCATGCTGCGCGAGTTCTTCGCCACCCTGCAGAGCGAGGGCAATGTCGCCGCGATGCGCTATACCAGCGATGATTTCAGCTGGTGGCATCCGGTCCACGGCACCTTCACCCGTTCCGACATGCAGGCGATGGACAACGCGCTGGCGCAGATGTTCGATGGCCCGGTGACGTTCAACATCCACAATATCCTCGAGGATGGCGATCATGCCGCGGTCGAGGCCGATATCGACGTCGCGCTGAAACCGGGCGGGCGATACCAGAACACCTATCTGTTCCTGCTCAGGCTCGAGGACGGCAAGATCGCCTCCCTCAAGGAATATAATGACACGCTACGGGCTTCGCAGGCCTTTCCGGCCTAGCTTGGGGATGGGCGGGCGCGAGGGTGGGCATTGTTGCATTTCGATATGCCAAAAATCCTCGTTGCCCGCAGCCGCCCGGCCCGGTCTGATCAGATCGAACAGGCGCCCGCGACGCTGGCGTCATCAACCTAACGATAGCGGAGAGAGACAATGGCGACGGCAGCGACCGAACTTCCGCGGCTCGACCCCGCGAAGATCGACGATATCGACCTTACCTCGGACGAGCTGCGCCAGCGGGTCCAGACCGGGCTGGTCCAGCAATGGGCGACACGCGAACCCTTCTATGTCCTGTCGCGCGGAATTGTCGAAGTCGTGATCTGTCGCCACAAGGACGTGTTCGAGGTCCTCAACGATCGCGAACGCTTCACCGCGACGCTGCCGCCGATGCCGGGCGTCGAGCATCTCGACCATTTCAACGGCGCCGAGCATCTCGGTCGCATGGATGGTGAGCGCCACGACGAGATTCGCAAGGTGATGAACCCGCCCTTCGCGCCGCCCGCGTTGGCACCGCACGAGGATGCCGTCCGCGCTATCTTCGACGAGAAGATCGACAAGATCCTCGCCAAGGGCGGCGACTTCGACGCCATGGCCGATCTGTGCAGCGACCTAATCAAGCGCGTCCTGCTCGGCCTGCTGCTCAAGCTCAGCCCCGAACAACAGGCGGTGATGGAGCGGCTGCACAGCAAGATGGGTCTCGTCATGCAGACCGAGCCGGGCCAGCCGCATCCGGCCGAGTTCACCGAAGCCTATATGGCGGCGCGCGACACGATCAGCGAGATCATAGCGCAGCGCCGCCGGGAGCCCGCCGACGATTTCATCGGCCGGCTGGTTGCGTCGCGCGATGCCGGCGGCGTGGTCGATACCGACGATACCATCCTCGGCAACACCGTGGCGATCATCGCGGCGGGGCTGGGCTCGACCGCCACGTCGCTCGGCGCCGCGCTGATGACGCTGTGCCGCAACCAGGACCAGTTCACCCTGCTCAAGCAGCAGCCCGACCTGCTGAAATCCGCGATCGAGGAGTGCCTGCGCATCCACGGTCCGGGATTCTTCAGCTTCCCGCGCTTCGCGGCGCAGGACACCGAAATCGGCGGTACCTTCATTCCCAAATATGCGACGGTGCACATCGCGGTGCAGGCCGCCTGCTATGATCCCGACGTGTTCGAGGATCCGCTGCGGTTCGACGTCACCCGCAATCCGAAGAACGCCCCAGTGTTCGGGGCAGGACCGCATCACTGCCTCGGCAACCGCCTCGCGCGATTCATCATGAAGGTCGGCCTTGAACAGGTCATCGCGCGTCTGCCGACACTGCGCCTGGTCGATCCGGATTTCGTGCCGATCTACACCGGAATGTTCAGCGAGACCGCACCGCGCGAAATACCGCTGACGATCAACTGACGACTTCGTGACCATCCGCATCGATACGGCGCTGGAGCTGGTCGCCGGTGATCTGGCGTTCACCGAAGCGCCGCGCTGGCGGGACGGAAAGCTGTATTTCTCGGACATGTTCTTCGGACGTGTCCACAGCGTCGACGAAGCCGGCCGGGTAAAGACGCTGCTCGAAGTCGACGACATTCCGTCGGGAATGGGCTTTTTGCCGGACGGCGACCTGCTCGTCGTGCTGATGCGCGGCGGCCGGATCGTCCGGCTCGGCAAGGACGGCCAGCAGCAGGACTATGCCGACCTGACCGGCAATGCCTTCGGCCCCAACGACATGGCGGTCGACCGCGACGGCCGGGTTTATGTCGGGCAGCTTGGCTATGATCACCAGCGGGAGGACCGCAAGTCGGCCGCGCTGCTGACGATCGCGCCCGACGGCACGATCGCCGAGGCCGCCGACGGCCTGTGGGGTCCTAACGGCATTCTGCTGTCCGAGGATGGCAACACCCTCACCGTCGCCGAATCCGAATCCGATCGCGTAACCCGATTCACCCGGCGCGAAGACGGCACCCTTTTCGACCGCCGGATCCTCGCTCAGCTTCCCAACGACCATCGGCCCGACGGCATCTGCGGCGACAGCGATGGCGGCGTGTGGATCGCGGTGCCGTTCGCGATGGGCGGGGAGGCGGCGCCGCGCCACTTCGGGCCGGGTATCGTCCGCGCCGGCAGCGACGGCGCTATAACCCATCTGATCCCCGCCCCCGAGGGCCGCCGCTTCGTCGCTTGCAGCTTCGGCGGCGCGGCGCGCGACCGGCTCCACATCTGCTCGGTCACGACATCGAGCCGGGACAGGGGGCGTGTCGCGCGCGAGGCGCGTATCGAAGCCATCTATCCGGGTTTCGAAGGCGCCGGTATCCCTTAGGGTGGCGAGATGACAGCGCGGTTCCGCCTTCCATTCCTCAATGCCGACAACCGTGCTTTCTGGACCGGCGGGGCGGACGGCCGGTTGATGATCCATCGCTGTCGGGCCTGCAGCCATTATACCCACCCGCCGATGCCGATCTGCGAAGCCTGCGCATCGCGCGATATCGGTCCGTCGCCCGTGTCGGGAAAGGCCGTGCTGCACAGCTTCACGATCAACCATCAACCCTGGTTCCCCGGCAATGCGGTGCCCTTCGCCTTCGCGGTGGTCGAGCTGGTCGAGCAGCACAAACTGTTCGTCTTCACCAATATCGTCGACGCGCCGATGGATGACATCGCGATCGGCATGCCGCTGTCCGTCCGGTTCGAGCAGCATGAGGATGTCTGGCTACCGTGCTTCGCGCCGGATCGCGGCGCATGAGCGGCCACGCCGAAAAGCGGGTGGTGATCTCCGGCATCGGCCAGTCGAAGGTCGCACGGCCTGCCGATGTCAGCCCGCTGTCGCTGACCCTCGACGCCGCCCTCGCGGCGATCGCCGACGGCGGGCTCGCCATCGACGAGATCGACGGCATCGCGACCTATCCGGGCATCCGCGACGACGGCTCGGGCTTCTCACCGGTCTTATTGTCCGAAGTTCGCCATGCGCTGGGCATCGAGCTGAGTTGGTATTCGGCGACCACGAGCGATTCCGCGGGCCATATGAGCGCCTTCTTCAACGCCATCGCCGCGATCGCGGCCGGTCTCGCACGCCATGTGCTGGTCTACCGCACCGTCGGCGAAGCCTCCGCCCGCAGCCGATCGCCCGATGCGCTGATCACCGCCAAGAGCGGCCGGGTCGAGGCGCTGTTCGAATATCAGATGCCTTTCAACGCCGTCTCGCCCGCGACCTGGTACGCTCTCCACACTGCGCGCCATTTCCACGAATTCGGAACCACATCCGCGCAGCTCGGCGCCATCGCCGTGAACGGCCGCGCGATGGCCGCGCTCAACCCGAATGCGATCTACCGCACCCCGATCACGATAGACGACTATCTCTCCAGCCGGATGATATCGACGCCGATGCGGATGTTCGACTGCGACGTGCCGATCGACGCCTCGACCGCCTTCATCCTGTCGGCGGCCGACAGCGACGCTGCATCGGGCTCCCGCGCCATAGGCTTCGAGGCGATCGGATCGTCCATGCCCCGGCGCAGCGTGATGCGACCCGACAGCTTCGCCTCATTCTACATGGAGCATGCGGCCGAGATGATGTGGTCGCGCACCGACCTGAAGCCCGCCGACGTCGATGTCGCGCAGATTTACGACGGCTTCAGCTGTCTCACTCTCTATTGGCTCGAGGCGCTCGGCTTTTGCGGTCGGGGAGAAGCGGGGCCGTTTGTCGAGGGCGGCGCGCGCATCGGCCTCGAGGGCAGCCTGCCGATGAACACCAGCGGCGGACAGCTTTCGGCGGGCCGCTTCCACGGCTTCGGCCATATCCACGAGGCATGCCTGCAGTTGCGCGGCGAAGCCGGCGCGCGGCAGGTACGCGGCAATCCACAGGTCAGCGCGGTCTCGAACGGCGCCTTCGGCCATGGGTGCATGCTGCTGACCCGACGCTAAGCGCGCCTTCAACGTCCGATTGATGCTAGCTGTTAGCGTTCAGCCACTCGCGGACGTCCGGGACATTCCCATGTTGCGCCGACGCACCGCCGTCGCAATTGAACACCTGCCCCGTGACGAAGCCTGATTCGTCCGACGCCAGGTACAGCGTCAAATTGGCCATGTCCTCGACCTCCCCGAGCCGCGGCACCAGCGTATGGCGCTCATAAACCGCCTGCAGGCCCTTCGGGAAATACTCACGGGAGTGCGGCGTCAGGATGACATAAGGCGCGATAGCGTTGCAGCGGACGCCCTGTTTGCCGAACGCGGTCGCAACCGAGCGGGTGAGCTGGATCACGGCCGCCTTGGACATGCCATAGGCGACCCACTGATCGTTGCCCAGCTGGCCCGCGCCCGAAGCGGTGTTGATGATAGATCCGCCCCCGCCCTCGATCAGATGCGGCAGCGCATATTTGCAACCCGCAACATAGCCGCGCGTGTTGACCGCCATCGTCCGGTCGTAAAGATCGAGGTCGATGTCGAGCGCGTTGGTGTCCGCCATCATCGAAGCGGAATCGGTGAGCGCGGCATTGTTCACCAGGATGTTCAGCCCGCCGAAATGGCTGGTGACCTGCTCGATCGCCCTGGCGACGCTGTCCGATTTCTCCGCATCCATCGCCACCGCGATCGACGAGGATCCCAGCTCCTGCGCGACCTCCTCGGCCCCCTGCAGGAACATATCGGCGACGGCCACCCGCGCGCCCTCGTCCACTAGGCGCCGGCACATGGCCTTGCCGATCCCGCCCGCGCCGCCCGTGACGATCGCGATCTTGCCTTCTACCCGTCCCATGCAGATCCTCTCCTGGCGACCTTCGCCTTACATGTTCGCCCGCATCCACGCGGTGATTTCCGGCACCATGCCATGCTGCGCGGACGTGCCGCCGTCGCAGTTGAGGGTCTGGCCGGTGATGAACCCGGACTCGTCGGAAGCGAGATAGATCGCCATCGCGGCGATATCTTCGACCTCGCCTAGACGCGGCGTCAGCGCATAGCGTTCATAGACTTCCATCATCCCCTTCGGCGCATGCGTGCGCGAATGGTCGGTCAGTATGACATAGGGCGCGATCGCGTTGCAGCGTATGCCCTTCTTGCCGAAGGCCGTCGCGACCGACTTGGTGAGCTGGATCACCGCTGCCTTGGACATGCCATAGGCCAGCCAGATATTGTGGCCGAGTTGGCCCGCGCCCGAAGCGAGGTTGATGATCGAGCCGCCGCCCTGCCGGAGCATGTGCGGCAACACATATTTGCAGCCGGCGAGATAGCCGCGCGCGTTGACCGCCATGATATGATCGTAGAGGTCTAGATCGATGTCTCGCGCGTTGGTGTCCGCCATCATGGACTTCACATCGGTCACGGCGGCGCCGTTGACGAGGATGTCGATCTTGCCGAAGCGCTTGACGGTGGTGTCGATCGCCGCGGCGATGCTCTCGGGCTTGCCGGCGTCGAGCTCCACCGCGAATGCCCCGTCGCCGATATTTTCGGCGGTTTCCTCCGCCTGGGGCAGCATCATGTCGGCGATCACGACCTGGGCGCCCTCGCGCGCCAAAGCGGCGCACAGGCCGCGGCCGATGCCGCCGGCGCCACCGGTAACCAGCGCGGTCTTGCCTGCCAATCTCATCCCACTCTCCCGGTAAACAGTCTGTCTGGCTGGTGCGGCCGAAGCGACGCGCCGTCCGATGATGGTCTATCCGGCCATTTTCACGCTCGACGCGATCGGGTCAAATAGGCTGCGTGCAAAGCGATTTCGCAAAGTCACGCTGGCGCGGTGTCGCTCTCCGCAGTCACGCCCAGCGCTTTGAGCAGCGCAGCGAACCCGGTGCCCGGCTCGGGGATCGGCAGCCCGAGTTGTCCCGCCATCATCTTGGTGATCGGGTTGTGCGTGAACACATCGCAATCGGGGGTGAGCAGCCCGGCATTGATCAGCCGGTCCGATGCGCGGATCGAGATGATGTTCATGCGGAAGCGGGCGAGCAGCTCATAATATTCGAGCTGCCTCACCTGCCGCCCCGCCGCCGCCTCGTAGATCGCGATCGACTGCTCGCGTGACGGCAGGCCCTCGAGCCGCTGCAGGCCGAAACCGCTGCTGTAGAACTCGTCGAAGAACAGCCACCAGGCCAAGTCCACCTCGCCCGGGCCGAGCGACGCCATCTCCCAATCGAGCACCGCCGCGACCCGGCCATCGTCGGCGAACAACATGTTGCTCGGCTGCGAATCCCCCCACAATATGCCGGTCGGGGTATCGGACGGGCGGTTGGCGACCAGATAGTCGAGCGCGGCGTCGGCGACCGGCTGGACCCGGTCACGCCGGGCCCACAGATACCATTGGCGAACCCATTCGAGATATTGATCCAGGCCTGGCGCCGCCGAGGATCGATCCTGCAGGAAAGCGAAATCGGGCTGCCACGGCACCCGGTGCACCGCCGCCATCGCTTCGATCCCGTTGCACCACACCGTCGCACGCAGCGTGGGATCGAGCCCCGCCAGCCAGCCGTCGGCGTTATAGGGCGGCGACAGGCTCACCACATGGCCCTCGATCGCCTCCATGACCAGGAAGGGCCGGTCGAGAATCAGGCTATCGAGTTCGATGCCCAACACCTTGGGCACAGGCACCGAAGGATGTCTGGCGAGCGCTGTCATCATCCGGTGCGGCAATTGCAGTGTGGCATCCATGAACAGGTCGCTGCCCTGATTTTGGCGCCGCAGTACCAGCTTGCGCTCATGCCATGCGCCATCGGCGCGGTAGCGGACCTCGACGAAGGAGGTCTCGGCCGAGTTGCCGGCGCCCGATGGTGCCTTGAGATCGCCGACCGATAGCGCTTCGGCCCCCGGGATACGCGACGACAGCCAGGTGGCCAGATCATCTTTGAAGGAATTGTCGGTCACGAACAGCCTTTCAACGGAGCCGGGCGGGTCCTCGCTATTGGATGAGGCCGATGGCGGCGAGCGCGCCGAGATGGCTTACGCCGCCGTCGACCGGCAGGCAGGTCGACGTGATGAAACGCGCCTCGTCGCTTGCCAGGAACAGCGCGGCCGAGGCGACATCCCAACTATCACCTTCTATTCCCAGTGGAGCGATCTTCCGGCGGATCTCGCACTGGTGGGCGTCGAACGCCTCGCGCACCATCGGCGTGAACAGATAGCCCGGCGCGATGGCGTTCGCCCGCACCCCATGCTTTCCATAGACTATCGCGACCTCATGAGTGAGGCTGATCAGCGCGGCCTTGCTCGGGCCGTAAGCGAGCGTGCCATGTGCGACCACGCCCGATACCGAGGCGATGTTCACGATGCTCGCCCGGCCGGCGGCGACGAGATGCGGCATCGCGCTGCGCGTCAGCATCGTCGCGCCGCGCACATTGACGTCGAACACCATGTCCCATTCGGCCTGGCTGAGCGTCTCAAGCGGAGCGATCTTGCCCGCGATGCCGACATTGTTGACCAGGATGTCCAGCGTGCCGAACTGCTCGATCGCCGACGCGACAACCCTGGCGCAATCCTCCTCGAGCGTGATGTCGGCTTCGCAGATGATCGCATGGCCGCCGGCATCGCGGACGAGGGCGGCCGTTTCCGCGGCGCGATCGCCGTCACGGTCGACGATGCAGACTTTGGCTCCTTCGGCGGCGAACAGCCGCGCAGTGGCCGCACCGACGCCGGGTGTATCCCTCGGCGATCCCGCGCCCGTTACGATGGATGATTTTCCGGCCAGCCGATCCAGGAATCTGCTCGGTTCAGGCATGGGCGATCCTCATGATTTACTGTTTTGCTTGTCGCGGGCCGCACTCTTTCGGCCTGCCAGTGCCATCGTGATTATGTGAGGAGGACCGGATTGCATAGGCTACCCTCTTGAACCCTTCCGGTCCGACAGGCCAGCAGAAGGGATGGGTTGTCGGCCAAAAACGACGCAAAACATGGGTTTTTGCCACGTGCTGCCGGCCGGAGCGACGCGACAGCCACGGCCGAAGAAAAGCCGAACAATCGCTTTGCAAAAATGCCAGATTGGCGCCCCGCAATAGCGTGTAGGCTCATGTCGGAAAGCCGCAGCCGGGCGCTCGCTCGTCGTCCTTTTGCGGAAGCTATAGTCGCTGGAGAGAGAAGTGGCACAGGACGTACTGGTCGAAACGCCGACCTATTATCCCGACATGAAGGTGCACAATGATCTGATCGGCGACCGTGCGGCGCTCGATGCCGCCTGGGAGCGCGACGGATATTGGTATTTCAAGGGGGTTCTCGATCAGGGCGCGCTTGGCCGTTTCCGCGACTGCTACATGCAGGAGCTGCGCCGCCTGAAGGTCATCGACGACGACGCGGTGACGCCGATCTACAACGGTACCAGCATGGATGATTTTCCCGTGCCGACGCCGTTCGGCTACGGCCCGCATGAGCCGCTGATCGAATCGCGGGCCTGGGTGGACTTCACCCGCGACCCGGCGATCGCCGCCTTCTTCGCCGAAGTCCTCGGCAGCCCCGCGATATGGGTGCCGGTTGCCGAATATCGGTTGTGGCCGCCGAACGAGGACCGCAATGCCACCCGTCTCGTCGCCATCCATCAGGACGGCTTCTACAATCAGGGCTATTCGGGTCGGACATGCTGGGTACCCGTATGGGACGTGACCAAGGAAATGGGTGGCCTGGCGGTGGCCGAGGGGATGCACAAGAGCGGCTATTTTCATGATCCGGAAGATGCGCCGCTTTTCCCCTTCCCGCCGAACACCATTCCGGACAGCGCCTGGCGCACCGCCGATTATGCGGCGGGCGACGTGGTGTTGTTCGATCGCTACCTGCCGCACAGCGGCATGCGCAACTATTCCGACCGTTATTTCCGCCTGTCGTTTGACGTTCGCTTGGTGCCCGCCGTCGACAACGCTCCGATGACCGGACATGTCCTGTCGGTCGATCCGGAAGGGATCGAGATCCGCACCGACGGCGGCGAGGTTCGCGCCTTCAAATTCGCCCCCGACACCTATTGTCGCGACTATGGCATGCCGAACGAAGGCAAGAATGTCGAAGCCGCCCGGATACCGAGCCGGTTTCCCCCCGGTGCCGAAGTGCTGATCGCTGCCGAAAATAGCGAGGTCAAGCTCATGCGCAAGCCGAAATACTGAGGCCGTAACGCCTACGACCCTATGCCGCAAGGCTGGGCCGCAGCGCTCTTCCCTTCGCCCTGAAACAGAGAGCCCTATGTCTTCGAACGCCGCCCAGAATTATCCAACCATCGTCGAGCACTTCGGCTACTCGCCGATCGGTCCTGCCGTGTGGCGGCCGGACGCTGCCAGCGGGCTCGACTTCCGCGACCTTAGCCTGGGCCAGGCCAGCGACCAGGCGTTGATCGGACGGCATCTGCGCTGCGCCGGCCAGCCGGTGACGACCCGCTTCGTGCAGCCCGACTGCGCTTTCGCCTTCATCTTCATGCTGCGCGGCAAGGCGATCGTCGAGGTCGAGGGCCAGCCGCCGGAGGAGCTCGGGCCGTTCGACAGCGCGACCCGGCACGGCCTCGGGGCCCCGGTCACCTGGCATCTCTCGCATGATGCCGAGATTATCGAGATGAGCGCGACCGCCGCCAATCCGGGGCTGTTCGGCAATGGCGCCGGCAGCTGGGTGATCAGCCGCGATTCCGAAGAGAAATATATCGTCGGCGATGGTCCACGGAAATTCTTCAGCTATCGCGATCTCGGCGTCGCCGCCGCCACCGGCCGGCGGATCCATATCCACGTCGTCCGTGCGGTCGAGGCCGGGGTGGGGGGCACCGGCTGGCATTTCCACAATATGGGCCAGCTCTTCTACGTGCTGCGCGGCTGGGCCGAGCTTTCGGTGGAGTTCCAGCCCGAGGTCAAGATGTCGCGCGACGATGCGATGTGCATTTCCAGCGGCATGCGCCACAACGTGCCGGCCTTCTCCAAGGACTATCTGGTTCTCGAGATGTGCGTGCCGGCGGACTATGACACGGTTGACGCGGCTGCCGCCTGATCCCGCCCGATGAAGCTGGCCTCGCTTCGCGACGGTGGCCGGGATGGCACGCTGATCGTCGTCAGCAACGACCTGTCGACCGCCGTGGCGGTGCCGCAGATCGCGGCGACGTTGCAGGCGGCGATCGAGGATTGGGCGCGCTGCGCGCCGCTGCTCGAAGACGTGTTTGCCAGGCTCAACATGGGTGCGGTCGCCGGCGGTTTCGCGTTCGACGAGCACGCCGTCCACTCCCCGCTGCCGCGCGCCTATCTGTGGTGCGAGGGCAGTGTATGGATCGCCCATCTCGAACGCTGCCGCAAGGCCACCAACCGCGATCTCCCCGCGGCGCTCTACACCGAGATCGGCATGTATCAGGGCGGCTCCGACAATTTCGTGCCGCCGCGCGCGCCGATCATCTGCCCCGACGATGATTGGGATGCCGATCTGGAAGCCGGCATCTGCGTGATCACCGACGACGTGCCGATGGGAACGACCAGCGAGCAGGCCGCCGCGCACATCAAGCTGGTGGTACTGGTCAACGACTATTCGCTGCGCGCGATCCAATATCCGGAAATGGCTAAGGGACTGGGCGTGCTCCAGTCGAAGCCCGCCAACAGCTACAGTCCGGTCGCGGTCTCGCCCGATACGCTGGGCGCGGCGTGGCGGGACCATATGCTCGCCCGCCCGGTCACGGTCTCGGTCCGCGGCGAGGTCATCGGCGACCCGATCGGCAATGTCGACGCGCTGTTCACCTTTCCCCAGCTGATCGCGCATCTGGCTAAGACCCGGGATATCGTAGCGGGCGCGATCATCGGCGCCGGCACTGTCGCCAACCGCGATCCCGCGCGTGGCTCGGCCTGCCTGCTGGAAAAGCGCGCGGTCGAGATTCTCGCGACGGGTACCGCGACGACCCCGTTCCTGAAATATGGCGACAGCATCCGCATCGAATGCTTCGACGAGAAGGGGCTGTCGATCTTCGGCGCCATCGAACAGCGTCTCGCGCCGCTGGCACGATAGCAGCGCCGCGCCGGTTCAGTCCTTACCCGGCTCGACCGCGTTCTCGCCGAGGAACAGCGGCCGCTCGATCCGCACCTGCTCGGCTATGAAGTCGATCACTGCCCGCACCCTCGCCAGATTGACGAGTTCAGGGTGGATGATCATCCAGAATTGACGGGTAAGCTCGAACTGATCGGGCAATACGGCCTGGAGCTGGCTGTTCTGCTCGGCGATGAAATCGGGCAGCACGCACAGGCCGTAGCCGGCGGCGCAGGCCTGCACCTGGGCGATGATGCTGGTGGACTCGAACGAGGCCTGAACCGATTCATCGATCGCCGGCAGGATATCGAGCTCCGATTCATAGAGCATTTCGCGCAGATAACCGATGAACCGCTTCTCGGTGAGGTCGGCCAGCGTCTCGATCGGCCCGCACTCGGCAAGATAGCTCGGCGCGGCGTAGAGGCGGAGCCGATAGTCGGTCAGGCGCCGGACAATCTGCCGATGCTGGTTCGGCGGCGAGAAGGCGATCGCGATATCCGCCTCCCGATTGGCCAGGTTCACCACGCGGGGCAGCACGACGAGGCGAACCTGTAGATTGGGGTGCAGTTCGGCCAGCTTCTGAAGGCGCGGGGCGAGGAAGAGCGCCCCGAAGCCATCGGGAGCGCCGATCCTGACGGCGCCGGACAGGCTGAGATCCTGCCGACCGACATCCTCCTCGGCGCGCACGGTCATCGTCTCGACTGCCTCGGCGTATCTGAGCAGCCGCTCGCCGTCCGAAGTCAGCACATAGGTCTGCCCGCGCGACGCGAACAGCCGCGTCTGGAGGCAGTCTTCCAACGCGGATACCCGACGGCGGACGGTGGTGTGATCCGCCTTCAGCCGACGGGCCGCCGACGCCGGATTCCCTGCGCGGACCAATTCGAGGAAGAATCGAAGATCGCTCCACTCAAATTGCCGCATGTCCCCTCCTTCATGGTGCCCACGCGTCGCTTATCGGCTTTCCTGCCGAAGCGCGATGCCGCGGGCAGAAAACTGACGGATTTTCGAGCGACGTCGGGCTCGGCCGCCACGCTCTATGCGGGCTCGCCCCACTGTGGACAAGGTTTCCGTGCATTTTTACCCACTGCGCTTTACCGCGCCGCCGTCGCGCCGCGTCACGTATTTTCGCCCGATCGATTGGCAGCATTCTTTGCTGGCGGATTCGCATATTGCTGGCCACTCTTCGGACTGATCAGTACAGACCGCGCGGGAGACCGATCGCCGCGGCGGCCGGCAATGCGCCAAGAGAGGGATGCTATGGACCTGGTTCCGCAGCCTGAATTATATTCAGCGCCCTCGCGTTTCGATCGCGCGCCCGCTTATCGTCACCCGAAAGCACAGATGGGTTGGCGATCATTCGACGCGGCCGCCGCGATCCCCGCCGACCTGTGGAGCGCCCTGACCGCCGCCGCCGCCCGCCGGGGCTCGGACATCGCGTTGACCCTAGCAGACAAAAGCTGGTCCTACGCCGAGCTGGTCGCACGCGGCCGGGCCGTCGCCGCGGCGCTGCAGGCCGCCGGCCTGACGCGCGGCGACCGGTTCGCCATCCTGATGGAGGACGGGCCCGAACTGATCGAGCTTCTGGTCGGCGCGCTGCTGCATGGCTCGGTGCCCTGCCTTTTGAACACGCGCGCGGAGGCGCCGGTGCTGAGCGAACGGCTCGAAGGCCTCGGCTTGCGTGGCTTTTTCGTGTCGCACGCGGAGGGCGACCCCTATCTTCGCACCGTACTCGACAGCTTCGCCTGCGACGGGGATGGCGCAGTTCCCCGCCAGATCGAGGCGCGGCGCGCGATCTGGATGGTCGGCGGCACGGCTGCCGACTGGCCATCCTATGCCGAATTTCTCGCCGCGGCGGCTGAGTCGCCACCCGAAGACACCGTCTACGGCACGGCGCAGCCCAGCGACGAAGCGATGGTGGTCTTCTCCTCCGGCTGGTCGGGCCTACCCAAGACCTGCCCGCTGACCCATCAGGCGATCCTGAGCAAGATCCCCGGCTTCGCGCTGCACTTCGGCCTCAACCCCGATGCGCGGGTCTGGGCGCCGATGCCGATGTACCAGAGCGCGTTCATATCGATGCTGCTCTGCTGCCTGGCGATCGGAGCGAGGGTGGTCACCACCACGAGGCTCGACCCGCTCGGCGCGATGCAGCTGATCCAGGAGAAGGCGATCACCCACGCCTATCCGGTCTACCCCGTCCACTGGCTGCCGATCGTCGATCATGTCCAGTTCCTGCCGTCGAAATTTCCCGACCTCGCTTATGTCTGCCTGCTCGGCTCGATCGGCCTCCTCCGCAGGATGCAGCGCGCGGTTCCGCAGGCGGTGCTGCTGAACACCTATGGCACCAACGACACTGGCGGCGGCATCTGCATGCCTGGTCCGGACGACGTCGCGGCCGATCGGCTTGGCGGCCATGGCCGCCCGTTCCCGGGCTACGCCATCCGCATCGTTGAACCGGCCACCGCCACGCCGGCGCCGCGTGGCGAGCCCGGCGAGATCGAAGTCTCGGGCCCCGGCATCGCCGACCCTTCGAACCGCGTGCCCTTCGCGCCGGCCTTCACCGGCGACGGATGGCTCAAGACCGGCGACCTTGGCAGCATCGATGCCAAGGGCAATCTCTCTTTTTTCGGCAGACTGTCCGAGCTGCTGGTGATCGGCGGTAACCGCTGCCTGCCCGAAACGATCGAAAGCGTGCTGAGCAGCCATCCTCGGGTGGCGCTGGCGCTGGTCGTCGGGACCCCCGATCCGGTGCTCGGGCAGGCGGTCCGCGCATTTGTCGAGCTGCGCCCCGATGTCGATCTCGATGCCCGGGATCTTCTCGACTTCTGTCGCGAGCGGCTGCCCGACGATCATCTGCCGCGCTATATCAACTTCGTCACCGAGTGGCCGACATCCGCGTCGAAGATCCTGAAGCCCGAGCTCGCGGCGCTCGCTCTCGGCGATCGCCTGCTCGGATAGCGGCAGGCAGGGCAGTCGGCGCTGAAGACCATGGCCGCGGCCGCGTCTGCGGCAACCAATAAGAGGGGAATATCTATGAGGCTGTTGTCGTTCAAGAAGGAGGATGGCGCGGCGCTTGGCGTTCGCGACGGCGATAGCGTCATCGACGCGGCGCTGTTGCCGGGCCTGGATATCCGGTCGATGGACGCGTTGATCGCCGGCGGGCCGCCTCTGCTCGACCGGTTGCGGGCCGCGATCCCCGGTGCGCCGGCCAGCGCGCGGCTCCCTTTGGCCGACCTCCGCTTGCTGCCGCCGGTGCCGAGGCCGGGCAAAATCGCCTGCGTCGGCCTCAATTATGCCGACCACCGGATCGAATCCGGGTTCACCGATCGCCCCGCATTTCCAGGCATGTTCCACAAGATGGCGACGACGCTGGTCGGCCATGGCGAGCCGATCGTCCGCCCGGCCAACTCGCTCCAGCTCGATTTCGAGGGCGAACTGGCGGTGGTCATCGCACGCCGCTGCCATCGTGTGACCGCCGAGCAGGCGCTCGACTATGTGTTCGGCTATACGATCATGAATGATGGTTCGGTGCGCGATTTCCAGATCGACAAGGCGCTTGCCGCCGGCAAGAATTTCGACGCGACCGGGGGCTGCGGTCCCGAACTCGTGACAGCGGACGAGCTGCCGGCCGGCGGTAGCGGCCTGCGTCTGCAGACGCGCCTCAACGGCGAGGTGATGCAGGACAGCAATACCGACCGGCTGATCTTCGACGTCGCGGCGATCATCGCGCTGCTGAGCGACATCCACACGCTCGAACCTGGCGACATGGTCTCGACGGGAACTTGCGGCGGCGTCGGGGCGGCAAGGAATCCCCAGGTCTGGCTGAAGGCGGGCGACATGCTCGAGATCGACATCGAGGGCATCGGCACATTGCGGACGCCGGTGATCGAAGAAGGGGCTTAGGCGATGCAGGACGATATCGAGACCGCGCGACGCGATTGCGAACGGCTGTGCACCAGCTTCGCCTATCATCTCGACCGCGCGGACTTTCCGGCGCTGGTGGCGCTGTTTACCGAAGACGGCACCTTCGTCAGGAATGGCGACCGGCTGATCGGCCACGCGGCGATGCTCGCCGCCTATGCCCAGCGGCCCCAGGTGACGATCATGCATTTCGTCAGCAATTTCCACATGATCGATTATGCGGCCGATCGCGCGACCGCGAGCAGCTACAGCAGCGTCGTCTTCGCCGCGGGCATCTCCGACGAGCCGCTGCGCTTCGACCCCGCCACCGCCGTCCGGCTGCTGCGGTTCGACGATGAATATGCCCGCACGCCCGCCGGCTGGCGCATCGCTTCACGCGATGCGCGACCGGTGCTGCAATCGCTCAACTGGCCGGGATGATACTGCCTGATCCGGCCGTTTAGATCATCGCCTCCGGGACGATATTCGGGTCCACACCCAGCAGCTGCCGGCCATGGACTTCGAAGCCGACGCCGGGCGCGAGCGCGGCGTGCCGCGATCCGACGCTGAAATCGCGCCAATAACGCTGGATCGGATTTGCGAGGTTGAAGGCTGAGGAGCCCGCCAGGTTCATGAGCCGGTCGACCGCCTTTTGCAGCAGGTCGATCGCGATCGCCCCGCTCACCCGGATATCGGACCGCTGGCCGGTACTGAGCGGCGCGCGCGCGCAGGCAGCGTCGTCGATCATGCGGGTGGTCTGGTCCATCAGCATCCGCGCGGCGAGGATCTGCCCCGCGGCTTCACCGATGTCCGCCTGAAAGACGTGGGAATCCTTTTTGCGGGCATAGGTGGTTTGTGCGATCGGCTTGTCGCTGCAGGTCGCCACGGTGCTGTCGAGCAGGCCTTCGGCAATACCGAGCAGCACCCCGATCGCCTTGGCACGCAGCAAGGGCAGCGGCGTCCAATAATCGGTCACTTCGCCGGTGTGCCGCCGATCCGCGCCCGCCGGGCCGAAGATCTCCTCCATCGTCGCGAAGCGAGTTTCCGCGACGAGGCCGTCCTTGACGACCAGCGTGTCCGATCCCGTGGCGCGCATGCCGGCGACCTTCCAAGTATGGTCGACCGTCAACTCGGACATGCGCATCATAGCGACGCCGTCCTCGCGATTGGGCCCCACCACGGGAAGGTAGGCCCATTCCGCCAGGTGCGATCCCGACCCATAGCCCCAGCGGCCGTTGATCAGGTAATTATTGCCTTCCTGGCGATAGCTGCCCGGCGGATTGCTAACCCCGCAGATCGGAAATGCGCCCTCGCCGAACACCTCCTCCTGGACGCGGTCGGGCATGTTCGACGCCAGCCATGCGTTCGAGTTCATCACCCCTACCACCCAGGCCGTCGAGGGACAGCCCCTGGCCAGTTCGGCCGCGACATTGGCCATGGCGCGGCAGGAGGTGCCGAGGCCGCCCCAACGACGCGGCACCGCCATCTTGAGCGCCCCCATGTCGAGCAGCGCGGCCTTCGCCTCGTCGCTGATCTCGGCTGCTTCCTCATGCTGCGCTGCCTTGCCGGCGAGAAAGGGCACCAGCGCGCGCGCCTGGAGCACGAGCTCCTCGTCGGCGCGCTGATCAAAGGCCAAATCGGTCATGGGCTATCGTTCCAAACAGATATCGCCGGCAAGGCGGCGCGGGATAACTATGTTCGAGGCAGGCACGACGGCCGCCGCGTCGTGGCTCAGCTCAAATGCATCACGCGCATGTGACGCGTGGCCATCTCCTGCAGATCGGGTTTGACCGTGACGTCATAGTGCATCAGCTCTTCGTCGGAGCTTCCGGCATGCATCTTCGCGACCAGGTCCTCGGGGTCGAATTCGACGCCCATGTAATTTTGCTGGAACTGCGGCGAGTCCATGAACGTCAGGGCGTCGGGCAGTGCCATGCGATCGATGTAGAACTCGATATTGTTCTTGTCGGGGTCCGCGTAATAAAGCGAGATGGTCGGGCCATGGTTGATCGTAACCACCGGCCGGACGCCGTTGTCGCGCAGCCGCTCATAGGCCCGCAGCAGCGCGCGTATGTCGGGATAGCCGAACGCCATGTGCGCAAGCCCGGGTATCGCCGGGGCCGCAGCCACCGGCTCGCCGGCCAGTCCCACGAAGCCAAGCCGATGATGCTCCTCGTCATAGGTGATGAACGAAACCGCCGGCAGATTTTCGAACACGACATGCGCGCCGAGCAGGTCGCAATAGAAGCTGCGCATGGCTTCGACATTGTAGGTCTTCAGGACGAGGTGGGAAAGCTTCTGCGGGCTGGACAAAATAGAGCTCCTCTCCAGATTCCGGCGGGGTTGAAGACCCGACGTCTCGATCCGGCCCTTGTTTTATGCGGTTGCGCAGCCGCTATACAAAGTGGGGATTCTGCAAAGCCCTTTGGCAATAGCTCCGCAAAGCGGCCGCCGGCCGCCGAAGCCGCCGCGCGGAAAACCGGGGTGAAGCGTAGCGCGCGGCGTTGGACACAAAAGCGCGAATCGGCTTTGCAGCTACGCTTGGAGACAGGATGCGCGCCAAGCGCGTAGCATCCGCGTCGCTCGGGTTTTGGCTTAGGCTGAACCAGGCGATCGGTGACAGTGCAATGCGGCGAATACATTGCGGCAGTTCGATAGCCCGGCAAGGGCAGGACATCTGGGAGGGGAGTGACATGAGTTTTCGAGATAAGCGCGTCATCGGCAATCGGATGAAATTGGCATTGTGCTCGAGCGTCGCGCTCTGCTGGGCGGGCGCGGCATGGGCCCAGACGGCCGTCCCCGCAGAGGCCGCCGACGCCAGCGAAGGCGAGATCATCGTCACCGCGCAGAAGCGGTCGCAGTCGATCCAGGATGTCGGCATGTCGATCCAGGCGATAGCCGGCGACCAGCTCGCCGAGCGCGGCGTCACCACCCCCGCCGACCTCGGCAAGATCGTGCCAGGCCTGAGCGTCACCCCGTCCAACGTCGGCAATTCGGGCGCACCGGTCTACACGCTGCGCGGTATCGGCTTTTACGAGAAGAGCCTTTCGGCGGTCTCGGCCGTGGCCTTCTATGCGGATGAAGTGCCGCTGCCCTACGCTTATATGACGGCGGGTCCAACGCTCGATCTGGCGCGCGTCGAAGTGCTCAAGGGGCCGCAGGGCACGCTCTATGGTCAGAACTCCACCGGCGGCGCGATCAACTTCTTCAGCAACCGGCCGACCGATGAGTTCCATTTCGGCGGGAAGCTCTCCTACAGCCGCTTCAACAAGATCGACGGCGAGGTCTATGTCAGCGGTCCGATCGGCGAGACGCTGAAGGCGCGGGTTGCCTTCCGCGGGCTGGACGGCGACGGCTGGCAGGTCAGCGCGAGCCGCCCGGGCGACCGGCTCGGCGCCCCCCGCGCCTTCGCCGGGCGCGCGATCGTCGACTGGGATCCGACCGATACGCTCAGCATCGAGCTGAACATCAACGGCTGGCGCGATCGTTCGGAATCGCAGGCGGCGCAGGTCTCGGGCTACAATCCCAACCTGCAGGATTTTACCCTTGCGGCCTTCTACCCGTTCTACAACCAGCTGTTCGATGCCAAGACCTTCCGGCCCGACAGCATCCGCCAGGCCGACTGGACCGTCGGCCCCGATTATCGCAACGATAACAAGCTGGATCAGGGCTCGCTGCGGATCGGCTGGGAGCTAGCCCCCCGCGTCAACCTGACGTCGATCACCGCCCGGTCGGTTTTCCACTACCGGACGTTCCAGGACACGGACGGCGCTGCGGCGCTGTTCAACCAATATACCGGCCGCGGCAGTGTCCGCGCCTTCTCGCAGGAGGTCCGGCTGGCCGGGGAGAATGTCGACAAGCTCCACTGGATCGTTGGCCTCAACTATTCGCGCGACAAGATCCGCGACTTCAGCGACGCCCAGCTCGACCAGTCGACGCTGGGTTTCTTCGCGGGACTGACCGGGACGACCGCGCAACAGAATGAGAAGCGCACGACCAAGGCGGTGTTCGCCAATGTCGACTATGATCTCACGCCGCAGATCACGCTGACCGGCGGCATTCGCGCCACCCGGGTGAAACTCGACTTCCAGGGCTGCGTCGCCGACAATGGCGACGGTACGGCCGCGGCGATCATCACCGGCGGCGGCGCGGCGCCGGGCCAGTGCGTCACCAATCTGACCGTGCCGCCGGCCGCGCCCGTCTTTGGGCTCGCGGTCAACACGCTCAAGGAGAAGAACGTCTCCTGGCGCGGCGGCGTCAACTGGAAGCCGACCGACGACGTGACGCTCTACGCCAATGTCAGCCGCGGCTTCAAATCGGGCAACTTCCCCAACATCGTCGCGATCAATGCCTTCCAATATGCGCCGGTCGTGCAGGAGAAGGTCACCGCCTATGAGGGCGGATTCAAGACCCGGCTGCTCGACGGGATGCTGACGCTGAACGGCGCGATCTACTATCTGGATTACGTCAACAAGCAGCTCTACGCGCTGTTCAACCTGCCGATCATCGGCATCTCGGAGTCGACCGTCAACATCCCGAAATCGCGGGTCAAGGGTGCCGAGTTCGAGGCTATCCTGCGGCCGCTTGCGGGCATGGTGATCAACGGCAACGTCAATTACACGAAGACCAAGATCACCAAGGGCCCGGCCAATGTATTTCTTGGTAACACCACCGACACCTGGTCGCCGACCACGGGCGCGCCTCCAGGCTTCGTCTCGCAGACGCCAGGCAACCTCGAGGGCCTGCCGTTCAACCTGTCGCCGAAATGGCAGGCGAGCGTCGATGCCAGCTACGAATGGGCATTGAATGCGTCGCTCAACGTCTTCCTCGGCGGCACGATGTCCTATCGCGCCTCGATGTATCCGCTGGTCGGCACCGACGTCCTGACCAGGATCCCCTCCTATACGGTTTTCGACGTCCGGGCCGGCGTCAAGAGCACGGACGACAAGTGGAGCCTCACGCTGTTCGGTCAGAACGTGACCAACAAACATTATTTCGTCGCCTCACAGCGCGGCTTCGACTCGACGGGGCGCTATGCGGCGATGCCGGTCACCTATGGGGTCACCGCCGGGTTCAACTTCTGATGGGTTGACGGGCAGCCGGGGGCGACGCTCAGCCTGTTCCGCAATCGGGCGGGGGGAGCGTCGCCCAGGTCCCTTGGCCGGCAGCCTGCTATGGCCTCGGCGAGCACCTCGTAACGGCCGTTGCCGGCGACGAGTGGCGGGATGTCGAATTCTTCACCGGCCCTATAGTAGAAGCGCGGCGGATAGCATGATCGCGCCGAGGCGGCGTTGTCTGCTATCCGATCGGCAAGTCGGTGGTCGCCTTCACGCTTTTCAGCGCGAAGCTCGAGTTGACCGAGGCGACACCGGGTAGGTGGACGACGACCTTCTTCAAAAAATGCTCATAGTCGTCGATGCTCGGTACGACGATGCGCAGGACATAGTCGCTGTCTCCACTCATCGAGAAGCAATCGAGGATTTCCGGATGGCGGCGGACCTCCGACTCCAGCGCCTCGAGCGTCTCTTCCTGATGATTGCTCAGTTTGAGATTTGCAAAGGCCATGACGCTCAAGCCGAGCTTCTTTGGATCGAGAATGACGGCGCGGCGCAGGATCACGTCATCGGCCTCGAGGCGCTTGACGCGACGCCAACATGGCGTCTGGGACAGGCCCACGGCCTCACCCACGTCCAGGATCGACATTTCCGGGTGCGCCTGGAGCGTGCGCAATATCTTGCGATCCATGTCGTCGAGAATTCGGAGCGTCATGCCACACGGTCTACGAGTTCATTGCTTCTATGCACAAGCTCATAATGAGAAGTTTCTTCTCAATAGCTGGTGGATTTCCCTGCGAATAGGTGGAGACATTCTAACGGCCTGATTGCTAGTCCCTACACAGGCGAGGGTACATGATAAACCGACCGACATTGCAGCTTCACATCCCCGAGCCGTCGACGCGGCCGGGCGATGCCGTCGATTTCAGCGGCTTGGCGATCGCGCCTGCCGGCAGCGTCGATCGACCCGCGACCGATGCGCCCGAGCATGAGCTTCGACAGCTGCCCTATAAACTGGTCCGCGTGCTCAACGACGACGCACGTGCCGTCGGCGCGTGGAAGCCGCAGGCGAGTGCACAGCAACTCCTCCAAGGGTTGCGTGCGATGATGCTGACACGCATCTTCGACGATCGGTTGTTTCGCGCGCACCGCCAGGGAAAGACCAGCTTCTACATGAAGTCGACCGGCGAGGAGGCCGTTGGCGCGGCACCGTCGATGGTGCTGGGTCGTGACGATATGTGCTTCCCGACCTACCGTGTCCTGAGCTGGCTGATGGCGCGCGGCTATCCGCTGACCGACCTCGTCAATCAGATATTCTCGAACGCCAGGGATCCGCTGAAGGGCAGGCAATTGCCGATCCTCTATTCCGCGCGGGAATACGGCTTCTATTCGCTGTCCGGCAATGTCGGCAGCCGCTTCGGCCACGCCGTCGGATGGGCGATGGCATCGGCCTACAAGCAGGATGACAAGATCGCGCTTGCCTATATCGGCGAAGGCACCACCGCGGAGGGCGACTTTCACGAGGCGCTGACCTTCGCGAGCGTTTATCGCGCGCCCGTCATCCTCTGTGTGACCAACAATCAATGGGCGATATCGAGCTTCGCGGGCATCGCCGGCGCCAACCAAACCACCTTCGCCGCGAAGGCGCTGGCCTATGGCATCCCTGGCCTCAGGGTCGACGGCAACGACTTCCTTGCCGTCTGGGCCGCGACGGAGTGGGCGGCCGAGCGTGCGCGTGCCAACCACGGGGCGACGCTGATCGAACTGTTCACCTATCGCGCATCGGGCCATTCGACCTCCGACGATCCGACCAAATATCGTCCCGCCGACGAGGCGACGCATTGGCCGCTCGGTGATCCGATTGAACGGCTGAAGAACCATCTGGTCCAGCTGGAGCTCTGGGACGAACGACGTCATGTCGAGCTTGCCGCGGAACTCGATGCGGCGGTCAAAGCGGCGGTGCGCGAGGCGGAAGCTGTCGGCACACTGGGCAAGTCCAAGCCGCCGATCGCCGAGATGTTCGAAGGCGTGTTCGCCGAGCCCGACTGGCGGCTGATCGAACAGCGCCGCGAGGCCGGCGTCGCGCCATGAGCAACCTCGATAGCGACGCGTGTGCCGCGCAGGAGGCGTCGGCAAGTTCCACGGGGATGACGATGGTACAGGCGCTGAATTCGGCTCTGGACGTCATGCTGGCGCGCAATCCCGATGTGCTGATCTTCGGCGAGGATGTCGGTTATTTCGGCGGAGTCTTTCGCGTCACCGATGGGCTGCAAAAGAAATATGGCCTGCAGCGCTGCTTCGACGCACCGATCAGCGAGGGCGGCATCATCGCCACCGCGATCGGCATGGGCGCTTATGGTCTGAGACCGGTCCCCGAGATCCAGTTCGCCGATTATATCCTGCCCGCTTTCGACCAGCTCGTCTCCGAAGCTGCGCGGTTGCGCTACCGATCGAACGGTGAGTTCTGGGCGCCGATCACGGTGCGGTCACCCTATGGCGGCGGGATATTCGGCGGCCAGACCCACAGCCAGAGCCCCGAGGCGATCTTCGCGCATATCACCGGGCTGAAGACGGTGATCCCGTCAAATCCCTATGACGCCAAGGGCCTGCTGATCGCCGCGATCGAATGCGACGATCCGGTCATCTTCCTCGAACCGAAGCGGCTCTATAACGGCCCTTTCGATGGCCGCCACGACCAGGCGGTCAAGCCATGGGCCGGCCACAAGCTGGCCGAGGTGCCCGAAGGCTATTATCGAGTTCCGCTCGGCAGCGCCGCTATCGTTCGCGAAGGCGAGGCCGCGACCGTGCTCGCTTATGGCACGATGGTGCATGTGGCGCTGGCGGGAATCAAAGATAGCGGGATCGATGCGGAGCTGATCGACCTGCGCTCGATCGTCCCGCTCGATATCGACACAATCGTCGCCTCTGTCCGCAAGACCGGACGCTGCCTGATCCTCCACGAGGCTTCGCGTTATGGCGGCTTTGGCGGCGAATTGTCGGCGCTGGTCCAGGAGCGCTGCTTTTACGAACTAGAGGCCCCGGTCAGGCGGGTGGCAGGCTATGACACGCCTTATCCGCATGCCTTCGAATGGGACTATTTTCCAGGACCCGCGCGGCTGGCCGCTGCACTCACCGAGCTGATGCAGGATTGATCGGACATGGGAAGCTATAGTTTCAAGCTGCCGGACATCGGCGAGGGGATTGCCGAGGCGGAGATTGTGGCGTGGCATGTGGCGGTGGGCGACATCGTCGAGGAGGATGCGCAGCTTGCCGACCTGATGACCGACAAGGCGACGGTGGAGATGACGACACCGGTGGCGGGCAAGGTGGTCAAGCTCGCGGCCGAGGTCGGCGAGATGATCGCGATCGGCTCGATCCTCGCGCTGATCGAGACTGAGGGTGGGGACGTGGCCGACGAGGAACCGGTGGTCGAGGTTGCGCCGAACGAGGCGGGGCAGGTGGTGAGGCCGGAGCCGACGCCTTCTCCCTCTCCCCTTGGGGGAGAGGGTAGGGTGAGGGGTGGCGACGGCGAAGCCGGCGCCATTCCAACCTCTACGTCGCTCCCTCACCCCACAGGGGAGAGGGAGGAGAAGAAGGTCCTCGCTTCGCCGGCGGTCCGCCAGCGCGCCAAGGCTCTCGGTATCGATCTCGCCCAGGTGAAGCCGGCCGAAGATCGCCGGGTCCGCCATTCGGATCTCGATGCGTTCCTCAGCTACAATGCCGGCGGCGGTTATCGTCCGGCAGGCGGAAAGCGCGCCGACGAGCAGGTCAGGGTGATCGGCCTCAGGCGCCGCATCGCCGAGAATATGGCGGCGTCGAAGCGCGCGATCCCGCACTTCACCTATGTCGAGGAGATCGACGTCACCAAGCTCGAGGCGCTGCGCGCCGATCTCAATGCGACGCGCGGGGAAAAGCCCAAGCTCACCCTGCTGCCGCTGCTGATCACCGCGATCTGCAAGGCGCTGCTCCATTTTCCGATGATCAACGCGCGCTATGACGACGAGGCGAGGATCGTCACCCGCTCGCGGAGCGTCCATCTCGGCATGGCGACGCAGACCGACGCCGGCTTGATGGTGCCCGTCATCCGCGACGCCGAAGGGCGCAACATTTGGCAGCTCGCCGGCGAGATCGTCCGGCTCGCCGAGGCCGCGCGCAGCGGCAAGGCGAAGTCGGAGGAGTTGTCGGGCTCGACGCTCACCATCACCTCGCTCGGGCCGCTCGGCGGTATCGCGACGACGCCGGTGATCAACCGGCCAGAGGTCGCGATCATCGGCCCGAACAAGGTCGTCGAGCGCCCGGTGTTCCGCGACGGCCAGGTCGTCGCCGCCAAGCTGATGAACCTGTCGATCAGCTGCGATCACCGCGTCGTCGACGGCTGGGACGCCGCCAGCTTCGTCCAGGCCATCAAGCGACTGATCGAGACACCCGCACTGCTGTTCGTGGAGTGAACTGGTCTTCGTCATCCCAGCGAAAGCGGGGATCGCTCTGGCTTCTCGCACAAAGAAAAATGAGATCCCAGCATCCGCTGGGATGACGGTGCGGGAGTAAGCGCCTGCCTCGCAGGCTGTCGACGTGCTGGCATCGTGAACTGGGAAGGCCTTCGCCGCAGATTCCTACCGACGCCTGTTAGCGCCGTCGGAGCCCCTCTCGACCGGTCGTCGGAACCTGCACCGAATTAGCGGCAATTCTCGCACAGTGCGTGCCGTCCGGTCTCATTTCACCCGGGTCTGGCTATGTTATCGTCAGGCGAGCTGCGAGCCCAAGCATATCTTGAAAGGTTGGAATGACGTCATGCAGGGAATTGTTCCGGATCTAGGTTGCTATGTACTCCCCGGCAAATCGACCGATGCGAAACTGGGCATAGGCCAGGCGGTCATCGCCGAAGACATTGGGCTGGGCTCGGTCTGGGCCTCGGAGCGTTGGGCTACCAAGGAGAGCGGTGTCGTTCTCGGCGCCATCGCGCATGCCACGCGCACCATTGGTCTGCGGACCGGTACCACACATTTCGGCACCCGGCACCCGCTGGTCCTCGCGGGCTTATGCTCGACCTTGCAGAACATCAGTGGGGGGAGGTTCGAAATGGCGATCGCACGATCGCTCACCGAGAAGTGGCGTCGCTTGGGGGTGCCGGCACAGACCAACCAGTCGATGATCGACACCCTCGATATTCTCCACCGGCTGTGGGCGGGCGAAACAGTCAGCTATTCGGGGCCGGCCGGCGAGTTTCCGGAAATGGCGGTAACCGATCGACCCGAGCGCGATACGCCGGTGCTGCTCGCGGCAGTCGGGCCGAAAACGCTCGCGATCGCGGGTGCATATTTCGATGCCGCGGTGCTGCACCCATTCCTCACCCCCGACGGCGTAGGCCGTTCGGCGGCTATCGTGCGCGACGCCGCGCGCGCGGCCGGGCGCGATCCGGCGGCGGTCCGGATCGTGGCGACGGTCGTCGTCGCGCCGGACATTAGCGAGGCCGACACCCGGGCGACTATCAACGCCAGGGCCGCCACCTATCTGGTGCATCGCGCGATGGTATTGCCGATCCTCGCCGCCAACCAATGGGATATCGCGCATCTCGATCGGATCAGCGCGCTCGGACTGGAGCGACTGGAAACCAGCCTCGCATCGGTCGAGGAGGTGCGAACGCAGATGCTCGAGGCAAGCGCCCTGATTCCCGAAAATTGGCTCAGCGAGGGCGCCGCAGCGGGGACGGCCGCGATGGTGGCCGCTCGCCTGAAGGAATATCGGGCGGCGGGCGCCGACGAGATATTGCTGCACGGCGCCACTGCCGACCGGCTCGAAGGGCTCGTCGATGCCTATCGGTCGCTCGGCACCGCTCCGGCCCAAGCCCAGGCGGTATCGCATGCCGTCTGAACGGGAGGCTGGCGAGGCCAAGCCGTCGTCGGTTCCCGCCGAACGGGCGCTCGCCGCCTGGTTCGAGGAGGTGGTGCCCGGCGTCGAGAACGTGGCGATGCTCGGCTCCGCGATCGCGCGCGCGGCGGGATCGTCGGCGGAGACATCGTTCGTCGACATGCGCTGGACCAAAGATGGACGGCCCGTGGAGGATAGCTTCGTGCTGCGCCGCCAGATCATCGGCCACGATCTGCTGGCCGAACCCGAATTGTCCTTCCAGGCGGCGATCATGGACGCCGTGTCGCAGCGTGACGACCCCAGGGTGCGCGTTCCGCGCGTGATCGGGCTGGAACCGACTGGCGCCGTCATCGGCGCGCCCTTTCTCATGATGGAGCGATTACCCGGGCGGATCGTCCCGCAGTCGCCCAACTACAATGTCGATGGCTGGGTCCATGCGCTCGATCCCGACGCACGGGGCCGGGTATGGGCGAACGGGCTGCGCTCGCTCGCGGCGGTCCATGCGCTGGAGTGGACCGGGCGGCTCGAACTGGTCGCGCGCGGGCGGCCGCCGGGCCTGCGGAGCTATGTCGGCTGGGTGCGCGATCTCGTGCATTGGGCAGTGGATGGCCGCGATCATCCGGTCGCGGCCGCAGCGATCGACTATCTTGAGCACAACCTGCCGCCTGACACGCCGACCCGGTTGATCTGGGGTGAT
The DNA here is from genome assembly GCA_947085315.1 of uncultured Sphingomonas sp. GTDB lineage: Bacteria > Pseudomonadota > Alphaproteobacteria > Sphingomonadales > Sphingomonadaceae > Rhizorhabdus. The sequence goes on from CAMTVW010000005.1 coordinate 71,124, forward strand.
GCGACCCCGGCCAACATGCTGTTCGACGAGCAAGGCGATGTCGCGGGTATCATCGACTGGGAAATGGCCGCGCTGGCGCCAGGGGAGGTCGACCTCGCCTGGTGGTTGATGTTCGACGAGTTGTTCAGTGCCGGTTTCGGGGTCCCCCGACTGGAGGGGCTGCCCGATCGCAGCGAGACGATCGCGATCTATTGTGAAGCGGCCGGACGCGATGTCGGCGACATGCGCTATTATGACGTGCTCGTGCATCTGCGGATGGCGATCACATGCTCACCGGGATGAACATAGGTGGTCAGCTCGTCGCGCGGGCACCATTCATGGTAGAGCGCATTGCCCGGCTTGCCCCGGCAGAAGGTCTGGTCGTTGACCTTCATGTTGACGGTGTCGCCGCTCTCGGTCTCGATGGTGATGAGGTCGCGGCTGATCTCCTTGACCGTGCCGATGAACGGGATCGGCCCGTCATTCGGCATCAGCCGGAAATCCATCGACATGCGGAAGCGGTCCGAATGGTTGCGGAGGCCGGTGTGCGGCGTGCGCTCGTCGATGATCAGCAGGTCGCCGAGCTTGTAATCGGCACGTACCCAGGCGTCCTCGGGGATGGCCTCGTCAGGGATCAGAAACATTGGCGGCGCGTCGCTGTTGTGCAGATAGCCGCGCTGGTGGACACCTTCGGCGATCGTCATGCCGCCGACTTCCTCGTCGATGTCATCGAGCGGCATCCAGCAGATGGTGAAGTTGACGCCTTTGTTGAAATAGCCGTCCTGGTGGACCAGCTTGAACCGGGAAGTGCCATCGTCGGCACGCGGCGGGGAAACGCGATAGACAATCAGCGGCAGCCAAAAGGGTTCATGCCCGAGCAGGTTGACGAAGAAGTCGTTGATTGCTGGTTGAGCGCGAAAATCACGCCAAGGCGCACGCTCGGTCAGGAGCTTCATCCGCTCGTCGAAGTCGTCCAATGGCGCGCCGTTCCACTTCGGAACCTCTGCGTCCTTGTCGATCAAGCCAAGTTCACGGAGGACATCCATGTAGCTTTCGCGCAGTTGCAGAACCGCTTTTTTATCCAGAACATCGTGGAAGAACCAGTAACCGTCACGATCCATTGCTTCCTGCAAGGCTGCGCGATCGCCGATGATATTGTTGGAAACCTTCAACTGACGCATCGTGCACTCCACCCTTTTCACGACGGGAATCAAGGGATGCTAGCACAAAGCCGGGAGGCGAAAACTACGACGATGCCGTGTAAATAATCCCAATTTCTATCTTAATTGCGGCAGGTGACCGAACGAACACGTGCCCGTGCGCCGCCCGGCCCACCATGCTCGGTGCGATCGGAATGAGCTTCCAGGCAATGAGGTTCCGTAATCCGTGCCGATGGCGGATGGCTCGCCGCCTCGTTCTGCATCCTTGATCGGCTGGCAGAGCCGGGTGAATCCTGGTTCCGGTCGCGCCGTGTCCTTCGCGATCAACGCACGGTTAACAGCCCGTTGACGAAGTCAGGTTCGCTTGATTCAGTGTGAGCGTGGATGGAGATGCAGGGTTAGCGCGATGGCCATGAGGCGCGACGGTGAGGTTCAGCCCGATCTGATTGTGTCGTGGGCGGATGTACCACGGTCTCCGGGGCACGCCTTCTACGACAAACTTCAAAAGCTGCTGGTGGATGCCGGGTTCGATCGCTTCGTGGAGGAGAGCTGCAGTACCTGTTACGCGCCGCGGATGGGGGCGCCATCGATTCCCCCCGGTCGCTACTTTCGGATGCTGCTGATTGGCTATTCCGAGGGCATTCACAGCGAGCGCGGCATCGTCTGGCGCTGTTCGGATTCTCTTTCGCTGTGGGAGTTTCTGCGGCTGACGAACCGGGAGAAAGTGCCGGACCATAGTTGGATGTCAAAGACGCGCAGCCGTCTGCCGCACGAGGTGCATGACAAGATCTTCGGCTGGGTTCTGGCGCTGGTCGCCGAACACGATCTGGTGAAAGCCGAGCGGATCGGCGTGGATGGCTCGACCATGGAAGCCAACGCGGCGCTGCGCACGATCGTGCGGCGCAACACTGGCGAGACGTACCGCGAGATGCTGACGCGGATGGCCAGGGAGAGCGGCATCGACACCCCGACAGCGGAGGATCTCGTCCGGCTTGATCGCAAGCGCAAAGGCAAGAAGCTGTCGAACGCGGACTGGGAGAGCCCGACCGATCCCGACGCGAAGGTCGCCCGGATGAAGAACGGCTCGACGCGGCTCGGTTACAAACCCGAGCATGCGGTTGATCTCGATACGGGCGTGATCGTCGCGGCGCCGGTCCATCCGGCCGACCAGGGCGATACGAACACACTCGACCCCACTTTGAAAGCGGCAGCGCAAAACCTCGCCGGCATTGGTCTGGCTCCGACATCCCCGGGATCCCTGCGATCTCGTGGCCGATAAAGGGTATCACTCGCGCGGCGTTCTCAGATCCCATGAGGGGTGGAGAGCGGTCCGCGCTGTGACAGAATTGGGCCACCAAAATTGCTGGAGACCAATCATGAATGCGATTGCCGACGAATTCGATGTACCTGCCGCCTTCCGCGAAGATCTCGGCACAATTTTCGTCTCGCTGGAGCTCAGCAAATCGACGTGGCTGGTCACTTCACTTTCGCCGGGCAGCGACAAGATGTCACGCCGGCGCATTGCCTCGCCTGATTTGCTCCCGCCGGTAGGACTATTGCCTCATCCCGCTGCCGCCCTTATCGCAAGAACGATCAGGCATGGGTGGAGCAGAAGAACGGATCGGTCGTGCGCCGTCTTGTCGGCTACCGCCGCTTCGAGGGGCTTGCTGCCACGGCGGCGCTGGCTGATTTGTATGCTTCCGCCCGCTTGTTCGTGAACTTCTTCCAGCCCTCGTTCAAGCTTGCCGAGAAGCACCGGGAGGGTGCCCGGCACAAGCGCTATCATCCCCCTGCGACGCCTTATCAAAGGCTGCTCGACGATTCCCGGACCAGCGAGGCGACCCGCGCGCACCTGCGCGAGATATTTGCCGGCCTCGACCCGGTTCGGCTCCTGCGCGATATCCGGGTGGCGCAGGAGCGGCTCGTCACGCTTGCGGACGCAACGGATGCGCCGCCGGTGAGCATGGATCCGGCCGAGCCGCCGCTTGAGGCATTCCTCTCCAGCTTGCGGATCGCATGGCGCAGCGGTGAGGTTCGGCCGACGGCGTCAGACAAGCCCCGACAGAAACGCGGCCGCCGCCGGCCCGACCCGCTTATCGCAGTGACCGAGCAGTTGAAGCACTGGTTCGAAGAGGAGCCATGGCGCTCAGGCCGGGATCTGCTCGAGAAGCTGCAGGCGGAGCTTCCGGGCGATTATCCCGATGGCCTGTTGCGTACCGTCCAGCGCCGCCTGAAGATTTGGCGATCCGAGCAGGCCTGCGCGCTTGTTTTCAGCGCATCCTCGATCACGTCTGGGGCCATCAGCGGATCGGCCTTGCAGGCAACGGAAGCTGTTTGATGGGGGGTGCTGCTCCGCTTCGCTTGGCGGCTACGCTGCGCAGCACCCCCATCAAACATCGGGTAGACTGCGCCGGAGCCACTGGCGTAGGGAACATTCTGGTGAGGCAACGCCATCACCGTACGGGAACATTCCTCCGTGAGGCAACACGCGCTCGCACCCTGATCGTCGCGCAGCAAAGAACCGCCGCACACGACCATTGCTGTTTTCGACACTACCTTTCTGCCAAGGCGCCGACGGTTGGCAGAAGTAGGCCGTCATTCCTAACATCTCGCGCAGCTTTCCGTAAGCGGCGAACGCGGTACCGCGGTCGAATGTAATAGTCCGACGGAGGGAAGGGGGCAGGCATCCAAGGTGCTGGTTGATGCCTGCCATAACGCTGGCCGAGTGCCGACTAGGATTGGGTGCGAGCACTGTAAAGCGACTGCGCCGTTCCACAAGCGAGGTGAGATTGGCTTTGCCATACTCGAGCCGGAACGCGATCAAATCGCCTTCCCAGTGACCAAAGCTGGATCGATCCCCAATTTCTGACGGACGCTGGGCGGTCGTGTTGGCAGCGGAAATATTCGAACCCCGCGGCTTTCGGGCGTAGCGACGGCGACGTGAGCGCCTGGTCATCGGAAGATAGCGCCAGAGCTTATGTCCAAGCCCATCCGAGCCGTAAACATATTGGTAGATCGTCTCGTGGCTAACCCGAAGGCCATCACGGCCGTTGCGGCGGAGAAAGCCAGCGATCTGCTCTGGCGACCAAGCTGCGGCTAGGCGATCGACCACATATCTTGCCAAATCTGGTTGGCGCATGATTTTGCCGCCACGACGGCGACGGGCTGCAGCTTTATCCTGAGCTGTTACGTGGAAGTAGCCTCGAAACACCGGCTCCTCGTCGAAGTGGCGGTTGCGCCTTAACTCCCGATAGATCGTCGATGAATGGCGACCGAGTTCAACGGCTGCCTGCCGTGCGCTTCTGCCACTACCGATCAGCTGGTATAGTCGGCGGCGTTCATTCAGATCGAAGTGCTGATAGTGACATATGGGCGACCTTCAAGCGAGAGAACCGCATATAAGCTGGTGTTTCGCACTTCAATTTAGAATCCACCCGCTTACAAATCGTGTTCCTGCCATTTAGAGAAGTCACTTTCTCCGCCAGTTAGAAATGTCACCATCCGAGGCAGCAGGGCCAAGGGTAGCCATCCCAACAGCGAACCGCAGGCCCTGCTGTGGCGGTGAGTTTACGGCTCCTGCGACCATGGACCTGCTGCGTCAGCAGCGGGCCCGGTCAGGCCGGCTCAAGCGCCGCCGCGATCGATCGTGCGCGCTCAAGGGGAGGGCGTCCCCGCTTACGCTTGGCCACGTTGTCGGACGCCGGCGCCGGGAAGAGCGTATGTGGCTGTGAGCGCCGAGACGGCTCATTGTTGTTCCGCTTCCGCGCAGGCAACTGCTCCTGGATCAGTCTCGCCATCGTCAGCGCCGCATCGAGATGCTTGTTGTCGACCACAGCTGCCTGGTTCACCTGCCGGATCTTGTCGAACATCGCATAGGGCAGGACATGCTCGCCATGCCGGATCTCGAGCCGTCCATCCGGATATTCGCAGACATCCACCCGCTTGCCTGCCAGCGACCGGCTGATCTTCGTCGGCTCGAGGATGAACATCGCCTTGTTGTAGTGAAGCGTCAGCGACGACGTGACCTTACGCTGCTCACGCCAGACCATCACAACCTGCAGATCATCATGCGGGGCGAGGGGACGGTGTAGATCCCGCGGATCGAATGGTGCCTTCGCAAAGCGCCGATTATGGCGCGCGATATAGGTCGGCAGAAAGGCGTTCGCTTCCGCCATTGTTGAGATACCCTCAAGCCTCATCGCCTTCACCAAGCGGTCTTGTAGCGTTCCATTTGCCCGTTCGACGCGGCCCTTGGCTTGCGGTGAATTGGCGCAAATCAGCTCGATATTGAGCGCCTCCAGCGCGCGGCCAAGGTGCGACATGCCATCGCCATTGGCCGACGCCACGTTGTTGCGGAAGGCGCTGTGCTTGTCCGAATAGAACGCGACCGGCTTGCCGTGCCGCTCGATGTAAGTCCGCGTCGCTCGCATATAGGAGAAGGTGCTTTCGCTCTCGACCATCTCCAGGTGCATGAGTTCGCTCGTCGCATCGTCGATATAGACGAGCAGGGTGCACTGTGGCCCGCGGTCTTCAAACCACCAATGCTTCGAGCCGTCGAGCTGGATCAATTCGCCGCGGCAGTCCCGACGATAACGAGGTTGATAAGGGCGAGGCCGGCGAGCAGCTCGGTCTGCCCAGATTCCAGCCTCCATCATCATTCGGCGCAATGTCTCGCGTGCAATATGGATGTCGTGCCGTTCGGCCAGATATTCGGCGGCCAAGGTCGGGCCAAAGTCGTTGTAATGTTCACGCACGATGGAAATGACCTGCTCGCGAAGGCGAACATCGTGCCGCCGGTTGCTCGGCTTTCCGCGCTTCCTCGACACCAAGCCCTCGGCACCGTCGGCCCTTAGCCGATCGAGAGACCGGAAAATCTGTCGGCGGCACAATCCCAGTAGGACTGCCGCATCTGCGACGCGAAGTTCACCGCGCTCCACCCTGAGAAGCGTATCGTATCTCGAAAGCTCGTTCTGGCTCATGCCTATCACCGCCATAGCCGCACCTCCTGGCCCGGAGGTGCGATGTCACCGATGACCCGCCGAGCACCTCCGAGGGTGACATTTCTAATGGGCGGAGGGGTGACATTTCTATTGGGCGCTTACAAA
>CAMTVW010000006.1:0-121809 GCA_947085315.1 uncultured Sphingomonas sp.
GAACTCGCCCGAACGGAAACGCATCGACGCCGGCCGGTCGACCGCGAAGCTGAACAGATGGTCGTTCCAATGCTTCACCCAGAGCACCGTCTGGATGTTGAAAGCATCGTTCGGCGCGATCTTCACCGCTTCCGTCCGGCTACTCATGAAACGCGTCCTTTCCGATATGGTCGCTAGCCAATGTTGGGCGCTCCCATAGAGCGGCAGCCGGGCACGCGCCATATCGGATTATTTTGCTGGCCAAACAGCTTAGCTTTTTGCTTTTCGGAAACAGGCCTGTCGTCGCGGGACCGGAAGCAACCCCGTCCGCTCCCCGGAGATGGAGCGAACGGGGCGCAAGACCCGCCTCTACGGGCGGAACAGGAAAGGCGGCGCGGGCCCGGCGCGCGCGGGATCGGTCAGAGCAAGCATGTCGATCGCGCGGTGGCCGTGCCGGCTGCGGGGTTCGACAAGGTCGATGAACCGGTCGAGCAGGTCCTCACCGTCGGCCCACCAGCCGATGCCGTCGGCCGGTGTGAAATGCCCACAGGCACCGAACCGGGCGAAGCCCGCGCCCCATTGGCGAGCAAGGCTGAACGCTCGATCGACGGGGACGGTGGGATCGTCGTCGCTCGCCACGACCAGTGCGGGAAAGGAAAAGACGCTGGCAGGCAGCGGCGCGAAATCGCCCAGCCGGCGATCGGCGCCGGTCGCCGTCGGGTCGCTCGGTCCGATCAGCAGCGCGCCGGCGACCACGGCCTCGCCCTCACTGCTCATCAACCCCGCCCAGGCGGCGATGGTCAGCGCGCCGACCCCGTGCCCCACCAGGATCAGTGGCGCCTCCGCGCGGCGAACGGCACGGTCGAGCCAGGTGACCAGACTGTTGCGATCGGGGGTGCGGGCATGGCCGAGATCGACCGGCCGACAGTCGATCCGGCTACCCGCCCAGCGATGCTGCCAATAGCCCGGCCCCTCACAGTCGAGCTCGGGCAGCAACAGGGCCACCGGGGCTGACGAGGGATGTTCGTAACGGGACGTCGCCATGCTTCGGTCCTCCCCGACTCGGCGGCTGGAGGGCGCCTTGTCGAGCGGACAGATTATGTCTAGCGCGTCAGTTGTAAATAGGCTTGCGACCAAATGCGGCCAGATTGCGGCGAAGCGGACCGGAGTTCGGCGTGATCTGAAAAGATCGCGCCTAACCCATTGAAATCACTTGCCGCGATTCTTGCGATGGCTTTCCAGGTCGAGGATCATATTCTCGCCCTCGGGCATCAGCCCCAGCCGCCGGGCGATCTCCTGATACGCCTCGACTTCTCCGCCCAGATCCTGGCGGAAGCGATCCTTGTCGAGCTTCTCGCCGGTCGCGATGTCCCACAGCCGGCAGCCGTCTGGGCTGATTTCGTCGGCCAGGATGACCCGCGCGAATTCATTGTCCCAGAAACGGCCGAATTCGAGTTTGAAGTCGACCAGACGGATGCCGATTCCGGCGAACAGGCCGCACATGAAGTCGTTCACGCGAATCGCCATGTCGGCGATGTCGTGCATCTCTTCCTGGCTGGCCCAGCCGAAGCAGGCGATATGCTCGTCCGCGACCATCGGATCGCCCAGCGCATCGTCCTTGTAATAATATTCGATGATCGTCCGGGGCAGCTGCGTGCCCTCCTCGATGCCCAGCCGCTTGACGATCGAGCCGGCCGCGACGTTGCGAACCACCACCTCGATCGGAATGATCTCGACCTGCCGGATCAGCTGCTCGCGCATATTGAGCCGGCGGATGAAGTGCGTCGGTATCCCGATCATCCCGAGCAGGGTGAAGATATGCTCCGAAATGCGGTTGTTGAGAACGCCCTTGCCGTTGATCGTGCCCTTCTTCTGGGCATTGAACGCGGTCGCATCATCCTTGAAATACTGGATCAGCGTGCCGGGCTCGGGACCCTCATAGAGGATCTTGGCCTTGCCTTCGTAGATCTGGCGGCGGCGGGTCATCGGTCGGGCCTCCGGGGGCGCGGGAAACAGAGAAGCCCCGGAGACAACGTCGATTCGGACGCGCCACCGGGGCAGTTCGGGACCGCCTTTACCCCGATTGCCCCGCCCACGCAAACGCCCACGCAAACGCCCGCGCAATCAATGCCGCATCGCGGCACGATTCTGCGTGCATTCTCTCAGGGACCGGCCTAGAGCGCCCGCCGGCTTCGCCGATGAGGGCGTGTTGATGCGAAATGACGGTGCCGCCGCCGACAGCCTGCCTTCGCGGGCCCGGCGGCGCAAGGACAGCATGGCCGCGCTCACGCTCGGCGCGCTCGGAGTCGTCTTTGGCGACATCGGAACCAGCCCGATCTACGCCTTTCGCGAGGCGCTGGGCCAGGCCGCGGCCGATGGCATAGTCGCGGGCGAGATACTGGGCGTGCTCAGCCTCGCGCTGTGGGCGCTGATCCTCGTCGTCACCTGCAAATATGTCCTGTTCCTGATGCGCGCCGACAATGGCGGCGAAGGCGGCGTGCTTGCGTTGATGGCGCTCGCCCAACGTTCGGCACGCAGGCGGCGTACCCTGGTGCTCGTGCTCGGCGCCACCGGAGCCGCACTGTTCTACGGCGACGCGATCTTCACCCCTGCGCTATCGGTGCTGTCGGCGGTCGAGGGCCTTCAGACGATCCCCGGCCTCGAGCAATCGATCTCGCGCACCACGATATTGCTGATCACCTCGGCGATCCTGATCGCGCTGTTCCTGATGCAGGCGCGCGGCACCGAAATCGTCGCGAAGCTGTTCGGGCCGGTGTGCCTGCTCTGGTTCGTGACGATCGGTGCGATGGGCCTGATCCATATCTTCGACGAGCCCGCGATCCTCCTCGCGCTGCTGCCGCACAACGGCGTCCTGTTCATGGCGAATCACGGCCTGGCGGGCATGTTCGTGATGGGTGCGGTATTTCTGACCGTCACCGGCGCCGAGGCGCTGACGGCCGACATGGGCCATTTCGGCGCCAGGCCGATCCGCATGGGCTGGCTCGCGATCGTGTTTCCGGCGCTCGCGCTCAACTATCTGGGCCAGGGCGCTTTCGCGCTCAATCAGCTGGAAATCGCCGCCGAACGCGGCACGATGTTCGTCAACCAGGACTGGTTCTTCCTGATGGCCCCCGGCGCCGCGCGCATTCCGCTGGTGCTGCTCGCGACCTGCGCCACCGTCATCGCCAGCCAGGCGGTGATCACCGGCGCCTATTCGCTGACCCGCCAGGCGATCCAGCTGGGCCTGTTGCCACGCCTCAAGATCCGCCAGACGTCCGAACATGCCGCCGGGCAGATCTACCTTCCCGCCATCACCATGCTGCTGTTCGTCGGCGTGATGATCCTGGTGCTGGGCTTTGGCTCGTCCTCGGCGATGGCCGCGGCCTACGGCATTGCGGTGTCGGGAACGATGCTGGTGACGACCTGCCTCGGCTTCCTCGTCGTGCGCCGCAACTGGGGCTGGAGCCTCGCGCTCACCCTCACCGTGATCGCACCGCTGCTGCTGCTCGACCTCTTCTTCTTCGGCGCCAACATCCTGCGGGTCTATGAAGGCGGATGGGTGCCGCTGATGGTCGCGCTGGGGGTCGGGCTGCTGATCGCGACCTGGGTGCGTGGCCGTAAGCTGCTGCTGGCGATCGGCCAGAGTCAGGCGATCCAGCTCGACGAACTGGCGCGGATGTTGCGCGCCCGCCCGCCTGAGCGTGTGCCCGGCATGGCGATCTTCCTGTCATCGGACATGGCGGCCGCGCCGAGCGCATTGCTCCACAATCTCAAGCACAACAAGATCCTGCATGAGCGCAACCTGGCGCTCACGATCAACACGGTGAACACACCGGCGGTCTCGGCCGCCGAGCGGCTCGACATGACCAATATCGACGAGAATTTCACCCGCGCGGTCCTGAACTACGGCTTCATGGAAAGCCCCGACATCCCCCGCGACCTCGCGTTCGCCCTGCGCCACGGCGAGAACAAGCTCGAACCGATGCAGACCAGCTATTTCATCGGCCGATCGACCCTCAGGCCGTCGAAGAACAGCGGCATGCCATTCTGGCAGGACCTGCTGTTCATCTTCCTCTACCGCAACGCCTCCGATCCGACCGACTTCTTCAGGATCCCGCCGAACCGCGTTGTCGAACTGGGATCGCAGACGACGATCTGAACGGGAGCCCGCATCGCGCCGATCGCAGGGACTTGCGCGCGGCGCACAACGTCCTATGCCGGAAAGCATGTCGGAAACGGTTAGAAGCACGGGCGTGAACCTGCTGATCTCTGGCCATGCGGCCGAGCTGGGGCTGCGCTATGTCGATCATGGCGACGACTGGGCCGAACTTGCCTTCGACTATAAGCCCGAGCTGGCGATCGATGCCGATAGCGGGCTGCTCGCCTCGGGTCCGATCATCTCGCTGATCGACAGCGCCTGCGGCTCTTCGATCTTCGCCAAGCTCCAAAAGATGCTGCCGATAGCGACTCTGGACCTGCGCATCGACTATGTTCGCGCGGCCCCGCCGGGCCGGCCGATCACCGCGCGCGCGACCTGCTACCGGATCAGCCGCAATGTCGCTTTCGTGCGCTGCGCCGCCCATGACGGCGACCCGGACGATCCCGTGGCCCATTCGCTCGCCACCTTCTTCTTCACGGGCGACTGAACCGATGTCCTTCGCATCCCCCTATGCCAGGCTGATCGGCGCCTACCCCAACAACGCCACCGGCGAGCCGATCGTGAGCGTCGGCTGGCGGCCACAGGTCGAGGGACGGCCCGGCTTCCTTCATGGCGGCGTGATCGCGGGGCTGCTGGAAATGGCCTGCTACGAGGCTCTGGCGCTGGAATTCAGGAATTCGGCCGACCGTCCCCGGCTGAAGCCGATCAACATCGCGGTGGACTATCTTCGCGGCGGGATGAGCGTCGAGACCCATGCGGTTGCGCAGATTGTCCGGGTCGGCAAGCGGGTCGCCAATGCCAGCGCGGTCTGCTGGCAAGATGACCGATCCCGGCTGATCGCCACCGCGCGGATGCATATTTTACTGGACCGATAGCCCCCGAATGACCGATTTCGCCAGCCTCCTCCTGCCCGATCGCGGCGAAGCCGCCCACAGCCTGCTGCCGCTGGCCGCTGATGGCCATGAAGCCTGGCTGAAGGCGCAGCCCGCGCAGGTCCGCGCACTCGCCGCCGCGGGCCAGTTCAAGGCGAAGCCGGGGCAGTTGCTGATCGTGCCCGGCCGCAAGGACGGCGAATGGTCGGGGGTCTTTGGGGCGGCCAAAACCGCCGGGCCATGGGATATCGCAGCGGTGGCGCAGAAGCTGCCTGCCGGCACCTACCGAATCGAGGGCGACGGCGCGTCGGACGGCGCGCTCGGCTGGCTGCTGACGCATCACCGCTTCGACCGCTACCTCGCCAAGCCCGACCCGATCCCCGCGCGCGTGCTGCTGAGCCGGGACGTCGCCGCAATCCCGGCGACGGTCGCGCTGGCGGAAGCGATCGCACTGGTCCGCGACCTGGTGGACACCCCGGCAGGCGACATGGGCCCCGCCGAACTTTCCGACGCCGTCGAGACCGTCGCAAGGGCGCATGGCGCCGACGTCCGCATCACCCGCGGCGACCAGCTGGAACAGGATTATCCCATGATCGCCGCTGTCGGCCGCGCGGCGGTACGTGACCGCGCGCCGCGGCTGATCGAACTCGAATGGGGCGATCCGGCCAATCCGCGCCTCGCGATCGTGGGCAAGGGCGTCTGCTTCGACAGCGGCGGGCTCGATCTCAAGCCATCCTCGGCGATGCTGCTGATGAAGAAGGATATGGGCGGCGCGGCGCATGCGCTGGCGCTCGCCGGACTGGTGATGGGCGCGCGCCTGCCGGTGCGGCTGCACCTGCTGATCCCTGCGGTCGAAAATGCGATCGCGGGCGATGCTTTTCGTCCCGGTGACATCCTGCGCAGCCGCAAGGGCCTCTCGGTCGAGATAGGCAATACCGATGCCGAAGGTCGGCTGGTGCTTGCCGACGCGCTGACCCGCGCGGCAGAGGACAATCCCGCGCTAATCCTCGACTTCGCCACCCTGACCGGCGCCGCGCGTACCGCGCTGGGTCCCGACCTGCCCGCGCTGTTCGCGAACGACGATGTGCTCGCGGCCGACATCGCCGCGGCGGCCAGCGCGGTCGCGGACCCGGTCTGGCGGTTGCCGCTCTGGGCCGACTATGCCGATATGCTCAAATCGAACGCGGCAGACATCAACAATGCCGGTGAGGGCGGGATGGCCGGCGCAGTGACCGCTGCGCTCTTCCTTCAGCGCTTTGTACCCGATGGCACGTCATGGGCGCATTTCGACACCTTCGCCTGGCGCCCCGCGCCGAAGCCCGGCCGGCCGAAGGGCGGTGACGCGTTGGGAATGCGTGCCGCCTTTGCCATGATAAAGGCGAGATTCGTTACGGCCTGAGCCCGGATGCCGGATTTCAGCGATGAAATCACGACCGACATGTTGGCGGGTGAAACGAAATCAGGCCGCACGCGTTGATCGTCAGGGAATTGAGTTCCTCCCGGCAATGCAAAGTGAAGGCCCGTATGATGCCCGAGAATCAGCTATCCCAGTGGATGCGAGCGCTGGTCTCCTATGTCCGCTCCGGGCAGCCAGACCTCACCAATCGCCAGATGGCGCTGCTGCTCATCAGTTATATTACACCGGGGCCCCACACCGTGCGCGGCCTCGCCCAGCAGCTTGGCGTATCGAAACCCGTTATCACGCGCGCCTTGAACACCTTGGGGTCGCTCGGCTATCTGCGCCGCGAGCGCGACGACAATGATCGTCGCAATATTTTCGTGGCAAAGACTGACAAGGGGGCCGCCTTCCTCGATGCGTTCGGAAAGTCCATCGATCTCGAGAAGGCGCGCGGCTGAATCGATCAGCGGCGGACGCGTTCCCGCCTCTGCCTTTCATCTCGAAGGACCAACCCGCCGCCTCGATGCGCGGATCAACGCTTATCGTCGCGACATCGCCGACGTCGCGCTGGCGGGTACGCTGTTCGCTCCGCATTACGCCGCTCCGCTGGTGATGATGGCGAGCGCCAGCGCGATGATGCGCGCTGCGCCAAGCCATCAGGCCGAAGCTGTCTCGCAAATCCTGCCCGGAGAGGCGTTCGCCGTGCTCGATCTCTCCGGCGGCTGGGCATGGGGTTTTTCGCAACATGATCATTATGTCGGCTACCTCCCCGCCGATGCGCTGAGCGACCCGATCGAACCCACCCATGGTGTTTCGGTGCGCGAGGCGCTGGTATTTTCCGGTCCGTCCATCAAGACGCCGGCGATCGGCACCCTGCCCTTTGGCGCGCAAGTCGCAGGCGAGATGGGAGAGGTCTTCCTCGATACCGGTGCGGGCTTCATCCACGGCCGCCATATCGTGCCCGTCAGCGGCGACGCGGTGACGGTCGCCGAGACGTTCCTGGGAATGCCTTATCTCTGGGGCGGGCGCGGCGCGGACGGAATCGACTGTTCGGGGCTGGTCCAGGTCGCGCTGGCCGCAACCGGGATCGCGGCCCCCCGCGACACCGACATGCAACGCGAATCGCTGGGCGAACCCTTGCCCGAGGAGGCCCGGCTACGACGCGGCGACGTCATCAGCTTCCCCGGCCATATCGGACTGATGGTCGACGAGACCCGACTGATCCATGCCAATGCGCATTGGATGAGCGTGGTGATCGAACCCCTCGCCGATGTCGTGGCCCGCCTCGCCTCTCAACATGACCGGCCGATCCTGAGCCGGCGGAGAATAGCAATATGACCGCAAAGGTCTTCATCGACGGTGCTGCGGGTACCACCGGCCTCGAAATCCGCGACCGGCTGAGCGGCCGGCGCGACATCGAACTGATCAGCATCGCCGAGGACCGGCGCAAGGACCCGCGCGCGCGCGCCGAAGCGCTCAACGCGGCCGACGCGGTGATCCTGTGCCTGCCCGATGACGCCGCGCGCGAGGCGGTCGCGCTGATCGACAATCCCGCCGTGCGGGTGATCGACGCCTCGACCGCGCATCGCACGGCCCCCGACTGGGCCTATGGCTTCGCTGAGCTCGATCCCGGCCAGTATGAGCTGCTCGGCCGGTCGACCCGCATCTCGAACCCTGGTTGCTACCCCAGCGGCTTCCTGGCGCTGGTACGGCCCCTGGTCCGGGCCGGGCTGCTGCCGGCCGATACACCGCTCTCGGTCAATGCCGTGTCGGGCTATTCGGGTGGCGGCAAGGCGATGATCGCGATGTTCGAGGATCCCGCGGCGCCCGACGCCAGCGACTCGGCGTTCCGCGCCTATGCGCTGAACCTGGGGCACAAGCATGTTCCCGAAATGCAGCAGCGCGCCGGGCTCACCCATCCGCCGATCTTCCTGCCCGCAGTCGCACGCACCTATCGCGGCATGCTGGTCGAGGTGCCGCTGCATCTCCACCTCCTCCCCGGCCGGCCGGGCGGCGCGGCGCTCCGCGAAGTGCTCCACGCCGCCTATGACGCGAGCCCGGTCGTCCATGTCGCGAACGAAAAGCCGGCTGCGCTGCTGATCGAGCAGGCGGCCGGCACCGACCGGCTGGAGCTGTTCGTCTATGCCGATGAGAAGGCCGGGCAGGCCCGGCTGATCGCCGCGCTCGACAATCTCGGCAAGGGCGCGGCGGGCGCGGCGGTGCAGAACCTCAATATCGCGCTCGGCCTTCCCGAGACCGAGGGCCTGCGCCTCTAGGGTTTGTTCCACTGACGTGGCGTGCGGTGCCGTTTCAGCTTCGTGGAAACAGACTCTGAGAACCAAAGCTTTCGGCAGGTTGTAATGGCCATGAAACGAGCGCATCTTTCCCGCTGCTGAGCGATGGGGAGGTCGCTGTGGTTCCTGGCTATTACTGGTTCGTCGCGGGCGGGCTGCTTATCTGGAACGCTATCGGCTGCGCTGCCTGCTACAGCCAGTTGACGATCAGCGCCGAAAAGCTCGCTCGGTTGCCCGACAAGCAGCGCCGTGCGTGGCTCGATCAACCCCCGACCATCAAGGCTGCCTATGTCGTCGCGGTCGGCGCGGGCCTGCTCGGCGCGATTGCGCTGCTGTTCCGCAGCCTTGCCGCCGGGCCGCTGTTCATCGCCTCGCTGGTCGCCGTGATCGTCCAGTTCGGCTGGTTCTTCGTCGTCTATCGGGGGGTTGCGAAGTTCGGCCCGTCGTCGCTCGCATTCCCATCGTTCATCGCCTTGATCGCGCTGGTCCAGATTGGCTTCGCCTGCTGCGCCAAGACGCAGGGCTGGCTCGGCTGACAGTAAAGGGAGAAGAAGGATGACCGACCGGATTTCCGTGCCCAAATGGTTCTGGGTGGCAGGCGTGCTCCTGCTGCTTTGGAACGCGATCGGGATCTTCTTTTTCTACACGCAGATCACGATGAGCTACGATCAGATGGTCGCCGCGATGGGCAAGCCAAGCGCCGATTGCTTCGCGATGATGCCGCATTGGCAATGGTGGGCCTATGGCATCGCGGTCTGGGGCGGCACCTTCGCCGCGATCGCGCTGCTGATGCGGCGCGTCTGGGCGCAACCCCTGTTCCTGATCTCGCTGATCGCGGTCGTGGTGCAATATGGCTATTCGTTCGGCGTCTTGAATATCCAGAACCTGCTGGGCTGGGCCAACGCCGCGCCGCTGCCGGTCTTCATCATCGTGATGGCCGCGCTGGGGCTGTGGCTCGCGACGTCGGCGAAGAAGAAGGGCTGGCTGCGGTAGGTAGAGTTTGTTCCACTGACGTGGAATCGCGGTGCCGGCCCGCTCCCCCGCCCAACCTCCCGATATATTACGCTGGATCGGGAGGTTGGGCGGGGGAGCGGGCGGGCACCGCCGTTTCAGCTTCGCTGAAACAGACTCTAGTCCCAACCTTATCACGCCAACCGGCTAACGCATCTGCGCCGACTTCTTCCATTCGTCATCCCCGCGGAGGCGGGGATCCATAACCTTCAAACCGCAAGAGGTTCGAACTTCAGAGAATATGGATTCCCGCCTTCGCGGGAATGACGAGGAAAGTGGAGCGGAGGCTTACATATCCCGCCGGGGCGACGGATGACTACATTTCCCCCCGTGCGCGGCGGATTGCGTAGAAGCGCCGCACATTGGCATTATGCTCGGCAAGCGTGTTGGCGAAGACATGCCCGCCCTTGCCGTCGGCGACGAAATAGAGCGCGGTGCTCTTCGCGGGATCGAGCACCGCCTCGATCGCCGCGCGGCTCGGATTGGCGATCGGCCCGATCGGCAGACCCGCCGAAGCATAGGTATTATAGCCGTTGACCGCGTCGAGCTCCGATCGGCGGATGCGGCGTCCCAGCGGCTTGCCCTTGGTGATCGGATAGATGACGGTCGGGTCGGCCTGAAGCTTCATGCCCTGCCGCACCCGGTTGGAATAAACCGCCGCGACGGTGCGGCGCTCTGCGGCGATGGCCGTCTCCTTCTCGACGATCGAGGCCAGGATCACCGCATCGCGCTTGGTCTTGACCACGCTGGCCGGCTTGCGCGCGGCCCAGCTTTCGTCGATCGCCTTGCGCATCGCCGCCTGCATCCGCGCCAGCACCGCCTGACGCGGCTCACCCGCCTCGAAGCTGTAGCTGTCGGGTAGCACCGAGCCTTCGGCCGGGACCGACACCAGCCCGGTCAGCTGGGGCTCGGCCATCAGCCGCTCCTGGACGAGGATCGAGGGCATCCCCTCGGGGATCGTCACCAGATGCTGGACGGGCTTGCCATGCTGGAGGATGTCGAGGATCTCGGCCCCGCTGGCGCGCGCCGGGATCTCGAACTCACCCGCCAGGATCGGCTCATCGGAACCGAAGCGCCGCGCGAAACGCAGGAAATTGGTGGTCGAGCGGATCGCTCCCGCCTTTTCCAGCGCGCGGGCGGCCGAAGCGAGCGTGTCGCCTTTCTTCACCTGAACGCTGATCTGCCGGTCGAGCGGACCTTCGGCCCACCAGCCGCGCGACACCCACAGCGCCGCACCGCCCCCGATCAGGACAACGATCAGCGCCACCAGGATCAGGCGGCGGATCAGCGAAGGCTTTCTGCGGCGCCGCAATCCAGCGCTCAGTCTTCCACGGCGCGCATGATCAGGCTGGCGTTGGTGCCGCCAAAGCCGAAGCTGTTGTTCAGCACCGCCTTCACCTTGCGCTTCTTGGCCTTGAGCGGGACGAGATCGAAATCTTCAAGCCCGTCGCTGGGATTTTCGAGGTTGAGCGTCGGCGGCACGATCTGGTCGCGTATCGCGAGGATGCAGAAGATCGACTCGACCGCGCCCGCGCCGCCCAGCAGATGGCCGATCGCCGACTTCGTCGAGCTCATCGACACCGTCTTCAGCGCATCGCCGAACAGGCGGCGGACCGCGCCCGCTTCCAGCTCGTCGCCAAGCGGGGTCGAGGTGCCGTGCGCGTTGATATAGTCGATGTCGGACGGCTGCAGCCCGGACTTCTTGAGCGCCATCGCCATCGAGCGATAGGCACCCGACCCTTCGGGATGCGGTGCGGTGACATGATAGGCGTCGCCCGACAGGCCATAGCCGATCACCTCGGCATAGATTTTCGCGCCGCGTGCCTTGGCATGTTCATATTCCTCCAGCACGACGACACCGGCACCCTCGCCCATCACGAAGCCGTCACGGCCCTTGTCATAGGGCCGCGAGCCGCGCTCGGGCGTATCGTTATAGTCGGTCGAAAGCGCACGCGCCTGGGCGAAGCCCGCTATACCCAGCGGGCAGATCGCGCCCTCCGCGCCGCCTGCCAGCATGACGTCGGCATCGTCCATCGCGATCATCCGCGCGGCGTCGCCAATCGCATGCGCGCCGGTCGAGCAGGCGGTGACGACCGCGTGATTCGGCCCGCGCAGGCCATATTTGATCGAAACCTGGCCCGAGATCAGATTGATCAGCCGGCCATGCACGAAGTGCGGACTGACCCGGCGGGGGCCCTTTTCGTGGAGGACGATCGATTCGCTCTCGATCCCCGGCAGGCCGCCGATCCCCGAACCGATCGACAGGCCGGCGCGGTAGCTTTCCTCCTCGGTCATCTCGGTCAGGCCGGCATCCTCGAGCGCCTGGCCCGCGGCGTCGATACCGAAGATGATGAAGGGGTCGACCTGACGCTGGACCTTGTGGTCGACCCGCTTGCCCGGATCGAAGCCATAGGGATGATCGGCCGGCTTTACCTCGCAGGCGATCTGGCAGGCATAGTCGGTCGGGTCGAAGCGCGTGATCCGCGCCGCGCCCGACTTGCCGGCGAGGATGTTCGCCCACACGGTTTCCACATCCGCACCCAGCGGCGTGACGAGGCCCAATCCGGTTACGACCACGCGGCGCATGGCAATCTCCTGCAATGAGGGTCTAGACCCTTGATCTTAAACGGCAAAGCGGCCCCCCGTCCCATCGGAAAGTCCGGGGTCGGGGAGCCGCTCAAAAGCCTCGGCTCGGTCACCTGCCCCGGTCGATCTTCGGCCGGCGGGTGAAACGATTCAGCCCTTGTTGCTCTCGATATAGCTGATGGCGTCCTTGACGGTCGCGATCTTTTCGGCCGCGTCGTCGGGGATCTCGACGCCGAATTCTTCCTCGAAGGCCATAACCAGCTCGACGATGTCGAGGCTGTCCGCGCCCAGATCGTCGATGAAGCTGGCTTCCTCGGTGACCTTCTCGGCCTCGACGCCCAGATGCTCGACAACGATCTTCTTAACGCGCTCGGCGGTCTCGCTCATGTTCTAAACCTTCCTTAGGGTCTCTTTCGCCTGCCCTAACGAGGGCCGACTTTGCTTGCAAGCTTGCTTTGATGACGGGAGTGCAACACGGTTGCGGCTTAACGATCGACCGCGCCACCGGACTCGATCTAGATCATGGCCATGCCGCCATTGACGTGCAGGGTCTGACCCGTGACATAGGATGCCTCGCGGCTGGCCAGATAGACGACTGCGGCGGCGATATCGCTGCCTTCACCGAGCTTTCCGGCCGGGATCTTTACCATCAGCGCTTCCTTCTGCGCATCGGGCAAGCCATCGGTCATCGCCGAGGCGATGAAGCCGGGGGCCACGCAATTCACCGTGATGTTACGGCTCGCCAGTTCCTGCGCCAGCGCTTTCGACATGCCGACAAGGCCCGCCTTCGACGCGGCGTAATTGGCCTGGCCCGGATTGCCGGTAGTGCCGACGATCGATGTGATCGTGATGACGCGGCCGAAGCGGGCCTTCATCATCGGTCTGGTCGACGCACGGATCAGCCGGAACGCGGCCTCGAGGTTGACCGAGATCACCTGATCCCATTCCTCGTCCTTCATCCGCATGATCAGATTGTCGCGGGTGACGCCGGCATTGTTGACGAGGATGTCGAGCGTGCCGCCCAGCGCCTCGACCGCGCGCGGGATCAGCCCGTCGACGGCCTCCGCATCGCCCAGATTGCACGGCACGATCACGGTATCGCCGCCAATCTCGGCGGCGACCGCCTTCAGCGCGTCCTCACGCGTGCCCGACAACGCGACCCTGGCGCCCTGCCCGACCAGCGCCTTCGCGATCGCCGAACCGATCCCGCCCGAAGCGCCGGTGACCAGCGCGGTCATGCCTGAAAGATCGAACATGCCTCTTCCCTTCCTTCCGGCGTCATCCCAGCATTCGCTGGCACGACGCGATTATAGCGACGCCGCCAGCGCCTCGATGTCAGCCATCGTGACGACGCTCGTCGCGGTCGCCTGATCGGTGATGTCCTTGACCATCGGACCGACAACCTTGCCGCCGAACTCGACGAACTGCTCGACCCCGGCGTCCGCCATCGCGGCGACGCTTTCGCGCCAGCGCACCGTACCGGTCACCTGCGCGACCAGCAGCTTCACGATTTCCGCCGGATCGGCGACGGCCGCCGCGGTGACATTGGCAAACACCGGGA
The DNA here is from genome assembly GCA_947085315.1 of uncultured Sphingomonas sp. Classification (GTDB taxonomy): domain Bacteria; phylum Pseudomonadota; class Alphaproteobacteria; order Sphingomonadales; family Sphingomonadaceae; genus Rhizorhabdus. Next base: position 13,862 of record CAMTVW010000006.1, read on the forward strand.
CCAGCGGACTCTGCACCGCCGTCCTGGCCAGCGCTTCGGCCATCGCATCGGCGGCGGGCTGCATCAGCGAACAGTGGAACGGCGCCGAAACCGGCAGCAGCAGCGCGCGACGCGCGCCCTTGCCCTTGGCGATCTCGATGGCGCGCTCGACCGCATCCTTGTGGCCCGACACCACGACCTGGCGGTTGCTGTTGTCGTTCGCCGCCTCGCAGACCTCGCCCTGCGCCGCTTCCTCGGCGACCGCCTTCGCCGCTTCGAAATCGAGGCCCAGAAACACCGCCATCGCGCCGATGCCGACCGGCACCGCCGCCTGCATCGACCGGCCGCGCAGTTTCAGCAGCCGCGCGGTGGTGGCTAGGTCGATCGCCTCGGCGGCGCACAGTGCGCTATACTCGCCCAGGCTGTGGCCCGCGACGAAAGCGGCCTTGTCGGCCAGGCTGATGCCGCCCTCCTTCTGGAGGACGCGCAAGGTGGCGATGGCGTTGGCCATGATCGCGGGCTGGGCATTTTCGGTCAGCATCAGTTCGTCGGGCGGGCCCTCGACCATCAGCTTGAACAGCTTCTGCTTCAGCGCGTCGTCGACTTCCTGGAACACTTCACGCGCCACCGCGCTCGCATCGGCCAGTGCATGGCCCATGCCGACGGCCTGGCTGCCCTGGCCCGGAAAGATGAATGCGCGCATCACTGGCTCCCTTCGGTATGGCGAGGGGCCCTAGAAAAGCTTGGCCGCAGTGGCAAGCGCAAAGCCAGTCGCCGCCCGGGGTCAACCTCAGCGCGGCACCCGCCCAAACGGCAGCAATTGCCGCGCGAGCCTATGCGCGCCCTTCTGGTCGCCGGCTCTCAGCGGCACCAGCACCGCGATCGCGTTGCGCTGGAATATCCGGTCGAGCGCCTGAGGCGTGGCGGCGATGCTGGCCTTTTCGGCAAGCGAACGGCCGATGGGATCGCCCGGATCGATCGCGAGGCGCAGCAGCGCGGCGAGCCCCGGATACATGGCGCGATTGCCACCGAGCAGCACCGCGCGGTCCATCATCGCGAGCCCGGTCGCCTTCTTGGCGCCGATCGCCATACCCGCGACCAACCCGCCGAGATCGATCACCGAATCGAGATGCCAGGTGCCGACCGATGCGGCGGCATCGGGATTGCGGGGATCGGCCGCGGTAAAGACTTCGAATTGCTTGCGCGCGGCCAGGGCATCGCCGCGGTTCTTGGTGAGCTTGGCGCGGTAGCCCAGCGCCATCGCCCGCACGAACACCGCATCCCTGTTGCGGCCATCGCGGGCGATCTGCGCGGCGGCGCCCCGGTCGGCCTCGGCGATCAGCGCCAGCGCCGCCGCCTTGTCCTGCGTATGGAAGGCGGCATCGGCCAGCATTTCGCGCGGGGTGGCGGCCTGGGCCGACATCGCCGGCATCGACAGCGCGGCAACCATAAGGACGGCAAGAGCCCCACGCAGGTTCATCACGACAACATCACCATTTGGTTCTACACCTATTTCGACGCTCAACCACCCTTGCCGCCCGCAGTTCCGTGCGCCCGGCCTTGCCTTCGCGGGCCGGATCAGCCATAGGCCGCCGCAGCCGGGGTGGAGACTCGTTCTCTGCCCCTGCTCATTTTGCAAGACAGCCGGAGGGGCGACCGTGATGGGCACGGCGTCAGCGATCGGCCAAATGAAGGAAGTCGCGAACATGGCTCTATACGAGCATGTGTTTCTCGCGCGTCAGGATCTGGCTCAAGCCCAGGTCGACGCGCTGGCGGAAACCGCCACCAAGATCGTCGAGGACAATCAGGGCAAGGTCGTCAAGGCCGAGACCTGGGGCCTGCGCAGCCTCGCCTATCGCATCGCGAAGAACCGCAAGGCGCATTATGTGATGCTCCAGATCGATGCCCCCGCGGGTGTCGTAGCCGAGCTCGAGCGTCAGACCGCGATCAACGAAGACGTGATCCGCTACATGACCATCCGCGTCGACGAGCTCGAAGCCGGTCCATCAGCAATGATGCGCCGTGGCGAGCGCAGCGAGCGCGACGGCCGTCGTGGTGATCGCGGCGACCGGGGTGATCGTGGAGACCGCGGCGATCGTGGCGATCGGGGCGATCGTCCCCGCCGCGAAGACCGCGAATTCGCGTCGTAAGGGAGGAATAGAACATGGCACGCGCATTTTTCCGCCGCCGCAAGAGCTGCCCCTTCTCCGCGAAGGATGCTCCCCGGATCGATTATAAGGACGTTCGTCTGCTGCAGGGCTTCGTGTCCGAGCGTGGCAAGATCGTCCCGAGCCGCATCACTGCGGTCGCCGCCAAGAAGCAGCGCGAACTCGCCAAGGCGATCAAGCGCGCCCGTCACATCGGGCTGCTTCCGTACATCGTCAAGTAAGAAGGGAGGACCGCCAACATGGACGTAATCCTGCTCGAACGCGTTGAAAAGCTTGGTCAGATCGGTGACGTCGTCTCGGTCAAGGCCGGCTTCGCACGCAACTATCTGCTGCCGCGCAAGAAGGCGCTGCGCGCCAACGAAGCCAATAAGAAGGTCTTCGAGGCGAACCGCGCCAACATCGAGGCCGACAACGCCAACCGCCGCAGCACTGCCGAAACCGAAGCCAAGGTGCTCGACGACAAGTCGATCACCCTGATCCGTCAGGCGTCGAACACCGGCCAGCTCTACGGCTCGGTCTCGACCCGCGACATCGTCGAGGCGCTCGCCGAGGACGGCATCAAGGTCCTCAAGTCGGCGGTCGTGCTCAGCCGCCCGATCAAGGCGATCGGCCTGCACGAGGTGAAGATCTCGCTGCATGCCGAGGTTAACCGCACCGTGCGCGTCAACGTCGCCCGGTCGCCCGAAGAGGCCGAACTCCAGTCGCAGGGCGTCGACGTCATGGCGTCGATGTTCGAACGCGACGAGGCCGGCTTTACCGAGGACTATGATCCCAACGCCGAACCCGGCGAGATCGCCTCGGACCTGCTCGAAGAGCCGACCGAAGCCGCTGCCGACGAAGCCTGAGGCTTCAGCGAAAAGCATGAAAAAGGCCGTCCGGAGCGATCCGGGCGGCCTTTTCCTTTGGCGGGCGGCAACTGACGCCTCTCTCCTTTGATCAAGGTCAGCATGGCGAAGAATAATCGAAAATCGCCGCAGCCAGCGTTTGGCGGTCAGCCGTCAGCCCTGCTGGCCATCATGGCGGCGATCGATTAGGGCTGAAGAAATCTCTCCGTTCCCGACAGAGGTGACAATGCTGCGTGCCGAGGTCGTACAGGCGCTCCTCGATCTTTATCAGGAGCCGTCCTATCTCGAAATAGGCGTATGCGACGGCAGCACGTTCCACGCCGTCAGCGCGGGCCGCAAAATTGCGGTGGACATCGATTTCGCGTTCGATCTCGACGCCGCACGCGCTGCGGTCGCCGGACAGCAGATAGCGTTCCACCAATGCCCGAGCGACGACTATTTCGCGCGGATCGCCGGGACCGACCGGTTCGACGTCATCTTCATCGACGGTCTTCACACCTTCGAGCAGACGCTTCGGGACCTTCTCAACGCGATCGGGCAGCTGCGCGAAGGCGGGGTGATCGTGATCGACGATGTCCTGCCGCATACCTATGCGGCGTCGCTGCCCTCGCTTGAACAGGCCCGCGCCTTTCGAGCGTCACGCGGCATCACGTCGATCGACTGGATGGGCGATGTCTATCGGCTGGTCTTCTTCCTGCGCGACTTCATGCCCGGCTACAGCTTTGCGACCCTCCTCGAAAATCACGGCCAGACGGTTCTGTGGCGCCAGCCCAGGCACATCGCTGCCCAGCCGCGCTCAGTAGAAGAGGTCAGCCGCCTCAGCTTCGCCGATTGCCATCTCCATCTGGCCGACTTCAATGTTCGGCCCTTCCCCGAGATCATCGACCTGCTGCGCGCCCGCTAGCCGCACCGGCGAACCGGGCCTCCCGACCTCCGGGAACCTGGCCCATGAGCAGACCGCCGGTGCGTGGGATCGAATTACGCCTTCACGCTGTCGTACATCTTCCGCTCGGCGCCGATCAGGATATCGGCGAGCACCCAATAGGCCTCACCCCACGCGTCGAGGACCTTCTGGTCGACAGCGTCTCCCAGCACGTCCTTGATCGCGGGCAGCAACGCCGCCGCCACAGCGGGATAATGTTCGGGCTTCACGCCGGTCTCGACATGGCGCGTCGCCATCCGCTCGACCGCCTGCGACAGCGCACCAAGGTTGTCGACATTCTTCGCATAAGCGAGGATCGCGGCCGCCAGCCGCTTCGGCTGCTCGCCCGATTCCTGCGCGGCCTGATCAAATAATGCCTTGATTGCGGGGTCGACGAACAGCCGCTCATACATCCGCGTCGTGATCGCCACGCCATGCTGCTGCAGTGCGGGCGCGGTGGCCTTGACGATGGCGATGGTCTCGGCGGAAAGCGTGGTCATGATGCGACTCCCTTAAAGATGTATTTTATATGCACCTATATCGACACGCTTAAAGATGCAAATTGAATATATCTTCAAATCGGCTATCTTCGTGCCATGCGCCTGTCCCGTCATACCGATTATGCGCTGCGCGTGCTGATCCACCTCGCGGCGGCGCCCGACCGGCGCGCCTCGATCGCCGCGATCGCCCGCGCCTATTCGATCTCTGAAAACCACCTGATGAAGGTGGTCCATATGCTCGGCCGCGCCGGGCTGATTGACACGGTGCGCGGGCGCGGGGGCGGCATCCAGCTGGCCAGGCCCCCCGAGGAAATCAGCATCGGGCTGGTCGTCCGCCATGGCGAGTCCGGACTCACCCTCGCCGATTGCGAAAACTGCGTCATCGCCCCGTCCTGCGGGCTGACGGGCGTGCTCGCCGAGGCGCTGGTCGCTTTTCTGGCAGTGCTCGACCGCCATACGATCGCTGACGTCAGCCGACGGCGCGGCGAGCTGGCGTCATTGCTGGCGCTGGACGTACCGGCCGCCTGATCTCGTCAGGCGCGATAGCCCATTGGGCCATGTCCCTGCCCTATTCCCGGCGCGGCGAGCAGTGCGGACCGGACGAATTCGCGGGCACGCCCGATTGCGTCGGGCAATGTCATGCCCTGCGCCAGCCCCGTCGCGATCCCGCTGGCCAGCGTGCATCCGGTGCCATGGTCATGGATCGTTTCGATCCTTTCAGCGGTCCAGCTACCCCCCGCCTGTCCGCCGGGTTCGAATAGCAGATCGGTCAGCGCACCCGATCGGATGCCGGTGCCCGTCGCAAGGATCGCGCCGCTGCCCTGCCCGATCAGCGCGGCGGCGGCAGCGGATATGTCGGCATCCTCGACCAGCCTCGCCCCCGCCAGCGCCCCCAGCTCGTCCAGATTGGGTGTCGAAACCGTCGCACGCCGCATCAGCCTGCCGAAGGCGGCGATCGTCGCTTCGTCGGCAAGCCGGCTGCCGCTGGTCGCGATCATCACCGGGTCGAACACCAGCGGGACATAAGCGAGATCGGGCCGATCGAGCCGGTCGGCCACCGCCTGCGCGATTTCCGCCGATCCGATCATTCCGATCTTGACCGCGTCGACCCCAAGATCGCTGGCCACCGCGTCGATCTGGGCGATCACCATTTCGGCGGGGACGGCATGGACTGCGGTCACCCCCAACGTATTCTGCGCGGTCAGCGCGGTGATCGCGGTCATCGCATGGCCGCCGAGCAGCGTCACCGTCTTGATATCGGCCTGAATGCCGGCACCGCCGCCCGAATCCGAGCCGGCAATGATCAGGACACGCGCGATCGTCATAAGCGGGGGGTCATGGGATCGGCGTCACGCGGCCTTGCGGACCGCCTCGCAGATCTGGTCGACCATCGTCTCGACGAGCTTCTTGTCCTCGCCTTCGGCCATCACCCGGATCAGCGGCTCGGTGCCCGACTTGCGGATGACGAGCCGGCCGGTGCCGTTCAGCTTCGCCTCGGCATCGGCGATCGCGGCCTGGACCTTGTCGTCCTTGAGCGGCTCGCCGCCCGCGAAGCGGACGTTCTTGAGCAGCTGCGGCAGCGGATCGAACAGGTGGAGCAGTTCATTCGCCGGCCGGCCGCTCTCGACCAGCTGCGCCAGCACCTGCAGCGCCGCGACCAGCCCGTCGCCGGTGGTGCCATGATCGGTCATGATGATATGGCCCGATTGCTCGCCGCCGATGTTGAAGCCCTCGGCGCGCATCGCCTCGACCACATAGCGGTCGCCGACCTGGGTGCGGTGGAGCGAAAGACCATCGGCGGCAAGCCGCCGTTCGAGGCCGAGATTCGACATCACGGTGGAAACCAGCCCGCCGCCGCGCAGCTGGCCGCATCGATGGGCGCCGAGCGCGATCAACGCCATCAACTGGTCGCCGTCGACGACATTGCCGATATTGTCGACCACGATCAGCCGGTCGGCGTCGCCATCGAGCGCGATGCCGATATCGGCCCGCGTCTCGCGGACCTTCTCCTGCAACGCCTTGGGATCGGTCGATCCGCATTTCTCGTTGATATTGATGCCATTGGGGCTGACCCCCATCGAGATCAGGTCGGCGCCGAGCTCCCACAGCGCGAGCGGCGCGACCTCATAGGCCGCACCATTGGCGCAATCGACGACGATGCGGAGGCCATCGAGGCTGAGATGTTCGGGAAAGCTCGATTTGGCGGCATGGACATAGCGGCCGCGCGCATCCTCGACCCGGCGGGCGCGACCGATATCGGCCGAGGCCGCGAGCCGCACCGGCTTGTCGAGCCGCGCCTCGATCGCCGCCTCGTCAGCGTCGGACAGCTTGAAGCCGTCGGGGCCGAACAGCTTGATGCCATTGTCGGCATACATATTGTGGCTGGCCGAAATCATCACGCCCAGATCGGCGCGCATCGATCGGGTGAGCATTGCCACCGCCGGGGTCGGCATCGGGCCGAGCATCACGACATCCATGCCGACGCTGGTGAAACCCGCGACCATCGCCGATTCCATCATATAGCCCGACAGGCGGGTATCCTTGCCGATAACGACCCGGTGGCGATGATCGCCGCGCACGAAATGCGCGCCCGCCGCCTGCCCCACCTTCATCGCGATCTCGGCGGTCATCGGGGCCTCGTTGGTGCGGCCCCTGATGCCGTCGGTCCCGAAATATCTACGCCCCATACAAGCCGTCCCCACACGGAGTTAAGCTGCGCTAGATGCGCCGATTTTCAGCGGCGCTCAAGCCTGCAACGTCGCCCCGGCAGAGGCCGGGGCCGCCAGAGTTGGGGACGCGCGCCAACCGCGGGCGGCCCCGGCCTCCGCCGGGGCGACGATTATGTAGATTTACCGCTCATAAGCCTTGGGCAAGTTTTTCTCGACCGGATCGAGATAGCGGTCGCGCAGGCGGGTCTGTCGGCTGGTCATCGGCTGCGAGACACCGTCGATGAACACCGCGACCGGCGCGGAGGCGAGTTCGAGCGGGTCGCCGTCCCAGATCACGACATCGGCGCGGCGGCCGGGCCGCAGCGATCCGATCTCGCCATCCATGCCCAGGGCGGCGGCGGGCTTCGAGGTGATCGAGGCGAGCGCCGCGCCCCAATCGAGCCCCTGCGCACCGGGCAGTTTCGTCAGCGCGACGAGATTGCCGGCATATTGGGTGAGATAGGACTCGTACGGGCCCTCCGAAATATCGGCATTGCTGACCGCGACGGTCACTCCGGCGCGAGCCAGCCGACCGACATTGGACTGCGTCGCGCCGATCCGCTCGAACTTCTCGGGCAGGTCGAGCACGCCGCCCGCGATCACCGGCACACGCACCGCCGCGATCTGATCGGCGATCATCCAGCCCTCGGCCGCGCCGACCAGCACCAGCTTCAGTGCCGGAAACGCCGTCCTGAGCGCGAGCGCGGCGCGGATGTCGGCGACCCGGTCAACCTTGACGAGCAGCGGCATCGTGCCGCGCACCACCGGGCCCAGCGCCTCGGCGTCCTGGCGGGTGATCAGCGAATCCTTGCCGACGATCTCGATCGCCGCCGGGTTGGCCGCCGCCTGCAACGCGGTGCGCAGCAGGACATGCGCCGCCGCGCGGCTGCCGCCCGCTTTCACCGCACCCTCTTCGCCCAGCTCGACATATTGGAAGGCGCGCGCACGGGTGACGGGATCGAAATCGGCGCCAAGGTCGATCACTGCGCCCTGCCCGGCGAACATCGTATTGCCCGCCTCGGGCATGATGAAGGCGCGGGTGACGCCCGCAAGCCGCTCGGTGGCGATGCGCTGTCCCGACGGATTGATCGCGGGCGCAACGTCGATCGCCGCCGAAAAGGGCGATTTGTCGGCATCGCTATCGTTGACCTCGCCGATGCCATAGCCCTCCATCAGCCCGAGCGAGCTGACCCCGGCGACGATGCCGGGCGCCACCCATTTGCCGGTGGCGTCGATCACGCGGGCGCCGGCAGGAACCGCCGCACCCGCCCCGGCCGAAACAACCCGGCCATTGGCGATGACGACGATACCGCCCCGGATCGGCTGCGATCCGTCGCCGATCGCGACGGTGCCGCCGGTGATCGCGACGGTTTCGGCCAAGACGGGTGCCGCGATGAGCGCGGTGGCGGCGAGCAGGAGGTGCCTCATTTCACGTCTCCCTCGCCCGGCTGGCCCAGTTCGAAATCGCTCACCGGCCGCAGGCGCGGATTGTTCGCGTCATAGAGCATCGCGCCGTCGATCCAGACCTTTTCGGGCCGGGTGTAGACGCTGAACGGATCGCCGTTCCACAGCACGACATCGCCCATCTTGCCGGGCTTCAGGCTGCCGGTCCGATCGGCGATGCCCAGCGCCTTCGCGGGACCGATCGCGAGCCAGGTCCAGGCGATTTCATCGCTGACATTGATCCCGGCGCGGCGGCCCGAGGCGAGCGCCTTCGCGACCTCCTGATTGAGCCGCTGGATACCGTTCTGATCGTCCGAATGGATGATCCCGCAGGCGCCGGCCTTGTGCAGGATCGCCAGATTTTCGGGAATGCCGTCATAGCTTTCCATCTTGAAGCCATACCAGTCGGCCCAGACCGCGGCGCAGCTGCCGTTGGCTTTCAGCAGATCGGCGATCTTATAGGCTTCGACCGCATGGTGGAACGCGGTGACCTTGTAGCCGAACTCCTTCGCCATATCGAGCACGATGGCCATTTCGTCGGCGCGGTAGCAATGGTTGTGGACCAGTATCTCGCCGCTCAGCACGCCCGCCAGCGTGTCCATCGCGACGTCGCGCGCGGGGATATCGCCGCCCTTGTCCTCATATTTGTCCCACTTGCGCTTATACTCGGCCGCCTTCATCCAGGTCTGGCGATCGACCGCGACATTGCCCATGCGGGTCGAAGGTTCGCGGTTCTTGCCGCCATAGACGCGCTTGGGATTCTCGCCGCACGCCATTTTCAGGCCATAGGGCGCGCCGGGAAACTTCATTCCCTGCACGGTGCGCGCATAGACATTTTTGAGCGTGACCGACCGGCCGCCGAACAGATTGGCTGATCCCGGCAGGATCTGCAGCGTCGTCACCCCGCCATTGGCCAGCGCGCGGCTGAAGCCGGGATCCTGCGGCCAGACACTATGTTCGGCCCAGACCTGCGCGGTTACCGGGGCGGTCGCCTCATTGCCGTCGTCATGCGCCTTCACGCCGGGCGAGGGATAATTACCGAGATGGCTGTGGACGTCGATCACCCCCGGCGTCACCCATTTGCCCTTGCCGTCGACCAGCGTGGTGCCGGCGGGCAGCGCGAGATCGGGACCCCCGACCGCCGACACCTTGCCGTCCGCCAGCAGGACGGTGCCATTGTCGATCCGGCCGCCCTCGCCATCATAGACGGTGGCGCCGACAATCGCGGTGGGAGCACCCGGATAGGCGCGGTAGGTCGACGGGAAGGGATCATGGTCGAATCCCTTGCCGCGTCCCGGTGCGGCTGAATCCGACGATGCCGATCTGGTCGCCCCGCCGGTCGCGCAGGCGCTGAGACTCAGCGCCAGCGCGATAGAAATACCCAGCCTATTGAACACCATGCATCCACTTCTTGATGAGTGGTGAGACCGCGAACAGGACGATGCCGATGCCGATCGAAACATAGCCGATCGTCTCGAACACCGCCGCATAGGTCTCCAGGCTGACTTTCAGATTGGTCACCTGTCCGCCCACCGTCTCGACGCTGGCGAACTGCGCGACGATCCCGGCGACATATTGCGCGCAGCTGATCGACAGGAACCACAGCCCCATCATCAGCCCGACGACGCGCGCGATCGACAGCTTGGTGATCATCGAAAGACCCACCGGCGAGATGCACAGCTCGGCCATCGAGTGGATCAGGTAGAGCAGCGCGAGCCACCACAGCGCGACCTTGAAGTCGGGCCCGGCATAGGTCGTGCCCCAGACCAGCGCGAGGAAGCCGAGGCCGACCCCCGCCAGCGCGATCGCGAACTTGATCGGGATCGACGGCTCGATCCCGCGTCGGCCCAGCGCGTTCCACATGATCGAGGTGAGCGGCGCCAGCACGACGATGAAGAACGCGTTGAAGAACTGGGTCTGCCCCGCCGTCATGCTCCACCCGCCGACCACGGTCAGGTCGGTATTGCGATCGGCGAACAAGGTCAGCGACGATCCCGCCTGTTCGAACAGCGTCCAGAAGGTGACGTTGAAGATGATCAGCACGATCGCGGCGACCATCATCTGGAATTCGACCCGGTTACCGTCCTTCCACGCCCAGATCGGAATGCCGATCACCGACAGCAGGAAGGTGAAGAACAGCACCTTGCCCATGATCGGCAGCGCCATCAGATAACCGACGAATCCGCTGCCGGCTTCGGCAGGCTGGCTGGCCATCAGATTGGTGAACAGGAACCAGCCGACCGGTACCGCCGCGAGCGCGCCGATATAGATCAGCAGCGAGCGGTCCTTCGTCTGCCCCGGGGGCGGATCGCCATAACCTTCAAGCTTGTCGCCCGCGAACTGGATCAGCGCCCAGCTGATCATCATGCCGATCGCGGCGAGCCCGAAGCCCGCCCACCAGCCCAGCGCGACCGCGAGGAAGGGGCAGAGGATCTGCGAGAAGAGCGAGCCAAGGTTGATCCCCATGTAGAAGATCGTGAAGCCGGCGTCGCGGCGGCGGTCGCCCTGCGCGTAGAGCGAGCCGACGATCGTCGAGATATTGGGCTTGAAGAAGCCGTTGCCGATCGTCAGCAGCGCCAGCGCGACCAGCATCAGCCCGGTATAGAAGGGGCTGCGATCGGCATCGGAGGTGAAGCCACCCTTGGGAATTGCGCGTGCCACTGCGCCGTCGGGCGCGATCAGGTTTACCGATCCGTCCTCCTGGCCCTTGATTGCGAGCTTTCGCGCGCCGTCGATCACATATTGCTGCTTGGCGTCGTCGATCACGACCTCGTAGCGGGTGCCCTCGACCACCGCATAGGGCTTCGCGGTCGGGCCGCCGAAGCACAGGGTCAGATAGGCGATCGACATCAGGATCGCGCCGAATTTCACCGATTTCTTGGAGCCGAGATAGCGATCGGCAAGGATGCCGCCGATCAGCGGGGTCAGGTAGACCAGCGCGGTAAAGCCGCCATAAAGGCCGTTGGTGGTCTGGTCGCTGAACAGGAAATGCTGGGTCAGGTAGAGCGTAAGGAGCGCCCGCATCCCATAATAGCCGAAGCGTTCCATCGCCTCGGTGGAGAACAGCCGGGCCAGCTGCTGGGGATGGCCGAACCATGTGTCGCCGTCGGAACGACCGACATGGGGTGAGCCGGGCTCGGTGGTCGCGTCAGCGTCGGGATTGACCATGAAGTGCTTTCTGCATCGTGGGTGGCACGCGGCACGCTCCCCCCGGGCACGCACGCAGCCGACATGGGCCCCGACAGTAACGACGATTCCGGCGCTGTGAAGCCGGTTATTGTTACGCTTGAAACGAGATTACCGTGGAGGGCGGTGTTGGTGAAACGGAATTACGCGTTTTGGGAAAAGCGTTGCCCTTGTGACAAAATTCCGTCGCCTCCGTGGAGGGCGCCGACGGTCGCTGACGCGTGAGACGCCCGCACGGTTCTCATTTCTCGTCACAGCCGCTAGACGTGACCCATGTTCAACGATCTCAGCTCGACCGAAGCCCTGCTCGCGACGCGCCGTTCGGCCAAACCCCGCGACATGGTCGCCCCCGGCCCCGATGCCGCGCAGCTCCGTCAGATATTGGAAGCCGCGATGCGGGTCCCCGATCATGGCAAACTAAATCCCTGGCGCTTCGTGATCGTCGAAGCCGATCGCCGCGAAGCCTTTGCCGACCTGCTGAAAGACGCCTATCGCGCCGAAAAGCCCGATGCCGGCCGTACCGAGCTGGAGGCGATGGAGCAGTTCGCCCGGCAGGCGCCGGTGATGGTCGCGGTGCTGTCGACTCCGACGCAGAACAGCAAGATTCCGGTCTGGGAACAGGAGCTGTCGGCGGGCGCCGCCTGCATGAACCTGCTGGTCGCAACCCATGCGCTGGGCTTCACCGGCTGCTGGCTGACCGGCTGGCCCTCCTATAACGGCCAGGTGCTCGAATCGCTGGGCGGATCGCCGAACGACAAGGTCGCCGGGTTTCTCTTCCTGGGATCGCCGTCGCGCCCGCTCGAGGAGCGGCCGCGCCCGGCGTATGAAGCTGTCGTTTCGACGTGGAAAGGCTGATTGCGATTGACGCGCCATGCTGTGTTAGCACAGTGTAACGCCATGAGCAGCCAGGACCGCCCCGTCTATCTCCGCCTTCGCGATGTGATCGCCGAGTCGATTCTCGACGGCACTTACGGCGATGGCGACGCCCTGCCCTCGGTCCGCGCCTTTGCTGCGCAGCATGGCGCCAACCCGCTGACCGCCGCCAAGGCCTATCAGGGCTTCCAGGACGAAGGTTTCGTCATGGTCAAGCGCGGGGTCGGCATGTTCGTCGCCGACGGCGCCACCGTCCGCCTGCGCCGCGAAGCGCGCGAAGCGTTCCTGCGCGACGAATGGCCGCGTGTCGTGCGCAGCATGCAGCGCCTGCATATTGATGCTGCCGACCTGCTGGAGCGTGTCGGCGGCTGAGCCTTGCCCTTTGCGGCCGCGCGCTATAGCCGCGCCCGGTGACCGATACCCGCATCATCCCCGCTGACGAGGCCGGCATCGCCGCTGCCGCCGCGCTGATCGCGCGGGGCCGCCCGGTCGCGGTGCCGACCGAGACGGTCTATGGGCTGGCCGGAGACGCGACCTCGGGTGCGGCGGTGGCGGCGATCTATGCCGCGAAGGGCCGGCCGAGCTTCAACCCCCTGATCGTCCATGTCACCAGCCTCGCGATGGCCGGCGAAATCGCGGTGCTGGCCCCGCTCGCGCGGCGGCTTGCCGCACGCTTCTGGCCGGGCCCGCTGACAATGGTGCTGCCGATCGCCCAGAGCGCCCCGATCGCGAGCCTCATCACCGCAGGTCTGCCGACGGTCGCGGTCCGCATGCCCGCCCATCCGGTCATGCGCGCGCTGATCGAAGCGGTGGGCCGTCCCCTCGCCGCCCCGTCCGCCAATGCCAGCGGCACGATCAGCGCGACCCGCGCCGACCATGCCGCGCGCTCGCTCGCCGGGCGGATCGAACTGGTACTGGATGGCGGCCCGACCAGCGTCGGGATCGAATCGACGATCGTCGCGGTCGGGGAGGATCGGCTGCGGCTGTTGCGGCCGGGCAGCATCACCGCCGAAATGCTCGCCGAAGCCGGCGACGTCCCGGTCGAAACCGCCGACAGCGGCGCGATCGAAGCGCCCGGCCAGATGACCAGCCATTATGCCCCGTCAAAGCCGCTGCGTCTGAACGCCGCGGTGCCGGCCGAGGGTGAATATCATATCGGTTTCGGAAATGTCGCGGGCGACACCACCCTGTCGGCGGCCGGCGACCTCGGCGAAGCGGCCGCCCGGTTGTTCGACCTGCTCCACACCGCCGATGCGGCCGATACGCGCGCAATCGCCGTCGCGCCCATCCCCGCCACCGGACTGGGCCTTGCGATCAACGATCGACTGCAGCGCGCGGCGGCACCGCGCTCTATCTGAAAATCGAAAGATTGAGCGCTTCGCTCGGTCCGAACCAGATCACATGCTCGCTATGGTCGGCGAGATCCTCACCGGTATCGGCATGCGCGAAGATCGTCAGCGCCCCCCGGTTGAGCGCCGCCCAGATCGCGAAGGCGCCGAACTGTTCGACCGGCACCGTCAGCTGAACGCTTCCGCGCGGATGCGGGCCGACCGGCCGCTGGTGGAAATGACCCACCGGCACGCCGAACCGGTCTCGCGCTGCCTCGGCCAGCGCGCGCGCCGTGTCGATATCGTCGCCATCGAAATAGATATGCGCGTGGAAGCCCTGTGGCTCGGACATGTCAGACCTTCGCCCCATCCTTCAGCCGGTGCGCATAGCTCTTGCGGAACTTGGCGAGCTTTGGCGCCACCACCGCCACGCAATAGCCGCTGCTGGCGCCCTCACGCGCGAAATATTCCTGGTGATAATCCTCCGCGACATACCAGGGCGCGTCGGGCTCGATCTTGGTCATGATCTTCGCCGGCCAGCTCGGCTGGGCCCGCGCGAGCGCGGCCTTCGCTTCGGCCGCCTGCTCGGGCGTGTGCGGAAAGATCGCCGAGCGATATTGGGTGCCGACATCATTGCCCTGCCGATTGAGCTGGGTCGGATCATGGATGTGGAAGAAGATGTCGAGAAGGTCGGCATAGCCGATCACTTCCGGATCAAAGCTGATCCGGATCGCCTCGGCATGGCCGGTGTCGCCATTGCAGATCTGCTGATAGGTCGGGTTCGCGACATGCCCGCCAATATAGCCGCTCTCGACCGACTCGACCCCGATCACATCGTCGAACACCGCCTCGATGCACCAGAAGCAGCCTCCCGCCAGTGTCGCGATTTCCCGGGCCATAGATCGTCCTCCGCAAAGATGCAGCGAAGATAGGCGGTCGCCGCCGCGATGCAATGGATCGATCCCCGCGATCAGCGCGCAGGCGCGTCGATGATGGCGGCGACGATCGCGATCCGGTCGACGTCGCGATAGGCGGGGTTGTCGAGTTCATCGCCGAACATGTCGGGATCGACCTCGCGGTAGCGCATCGTGAATCCCTTCGCGGCGGCGAGCCAGCCCAGCGCGCGCCGCAGCAGATCGGCACCGTCGACGATAGCGCTGCCGGTGTAGAGGATGAGCCTTCCGCCGGGCGACAGCCGGTCGAGCGCTTCGCTCGCCATGTCGAACGCGACCTGACCACCCAGCATCCCGCCGCCGTCGCGATAGTCGCGGCCCGCTTCGTCGATGATATAGGGCGGATTGGTCAGCACGATGTCGAGCGGCCCCCGAACCCGGTCCAGCCCCTTGCCTGGCACCGCATCCGCCTGCACCCCGGCGGCGCGTGCGTTGATCCGTGCCAGCCGCAGCGCCTCGGCGTTGATGTCGGTCATGACGATGTCGAGATCGGGCCGCAGCCCTGCGGCGACAATCGCACCCACGCCCGCCCCGGTCCCGATATCGACGACGCGCGCGCCATGCTCCGGCGGGTGGCGATCGAACTCGTCGGCGATCAGGTCGGCGAAGCGGTAGCTGTCGGGGCCGAAGAACACCGCGTCGCGCGCCTCGGTCGGATAGGACGAGTGAAGGTATAGCCGCCGATGGAGCCGCGATACGCGGTAGCGGCTGCGCACCGTGCGGTCGGGCCCCGGCTCGATCGCGTCGGCCGTCCGCAAGGCGGCGAGCAGTTCGGCGTCGATCAGGTCGGGCGTGAACGGCAGGCTCCAGCCCAGCACATCGGCGAGCGACCGGGCGACGCGGCGGTCGGGCCGGGCCAGCACGCGGGCATGGGTCGCCGGGGTCGGGGTGACGAAATCATAGTCGCGCTCACGCAGCAGATCGAGCACGCACAGCAATGCCGCATCTATCTCGTCGCCGCGCACATGCCCGGCGGGATGGTCTGCGATAAGCGTCCTCATGGGTGCTTAACGTTCGGCGGAGCAAACGGGTTGCTTTCGCCGGCCCGACCGACGACGCAGGTCCGTCAGCCCTCAATGGGGGGAGGCGGATACCGGCGCGGCATAGGCCGCAGCGCACTCAGCGGTTAGGGTTTCGAGCGCATCGAACAGGGCCGGATCCGTCGCCTTGAAGTTGAAGCAACTCTTGCCCTGCATCCGCTTCCGCAACTCCGGCGGGACCAGCTCATTCAGCGCGGGCAATGCGTATAGCGGCATGAGGTGATAGGAGATGTAATTCTTCTTCAGTTGCACCGCGCCGAACCAGGCCGGCTCCTTCTTGCCCGGCTCGATCCAGGGAGTCTTGATGATGACCTGCCCCGGATCGTCGATCGATACGTCCATGCCCGCCCGCGAGCGCAGCATCCGTTCGCGCAGCGCGGCGAAAACCTGTTCCAGCGGCTCAGCCATGCCGTCCTCCTTCGCATTGCGAGCCGAAGATTGCGCAGATCGGCATATGAGGCAATTACCAGAGGGCCTGTAAGCCGGGTTTTGTCCACCGGGCCAGAACGAATTCCGGCGCCGGATGGGCGATCATTCCTCTAGGGCCGGGCTCGCGTCCGGCCTCCAGCAATCAACCCGGACGACCGGGCGGAGTAGCCCATATGCCGTCCCTATTCGATCTTGCTCCCGGTGGGGTTTACCATGCCGTTCCCGTTGCCGGGCCCGCGGTGCGCTCTTGCCGCACCCTTTCGACCTTACCCGGAGTCGAAACCCGCCGGGCGGTCTGCTTTCTGTGGCACTTTCCCTGGGGTCGCCCCCGCCGGGCATTACCCGGCACCGTCACTCCTTGGAGCCCGGACTTTCCTCCCCGCACCGCATAAGCGGATGCGCGGCGATCGCCTGGCCCTCTGGTGGGAGCGCCCTTAGGCCGGATCGTGGCGCGGCTCAAGCAGGCCATCGCCTTCGCGGTGGAGGAGTAAGCGAAGTAATATGCCGCGCGTCTCGCCGTCGGCGATGCCGTCGATCATCTCGGGCCGAAAGCGACGCTGGAAGGCGGAGACCGCGGCGGGGCCGTCGCTGACGTCATAGCCGAAGCGTTCGAGCGCGAGCAGGAAGCCGCCCGGCGTCCAGTGCGGATCCTGCAGCCCGTGGCGCGGCCGCTTGAGCGCGAGCCCGAGCTTGCCGAGCAGCGGCCAGTCGAACAATTCGCCCGGGTCCTGCTTGCGCCGGGGGGCGACATCCGAATGGCCGACGACATTGGCGGGCTCGATCGCATGGCGCTTCACGATTTCGGCGATCAGCGGCACCAGCCCGTCCATCTGCGCCTGCGGAAAGGGGCAATAGCCGAACTCATGGCCGGGATTGACGATCTCGATTCCGATGCTCGCCGAATTGACGTCGGTGATCTTGCGCCAGTAGCTCTGCCCGGCGTGCCAGGCGCGCCGCTCCTCGGCCACCAGCCGCATCACCTGCCCGTCCTCCGCGACCAGATAATGGCTCGATACCTTGGCGTCAGAATCGGTCAGCCGCGCGATCGCGGCGGCGGCGTCCTGCATGCCCGTATAATGGAGCACGAGCATCGAAACCGGCAGCTTGCGTTCGTCATGATTGGGCGACGGGCAGTCGATGATCTCGTCCATGACCGATCTCTAGCCGCGCCGGGGGCCTGCGCGCAACGGATCAGGCGGCGCTGGAGAGCGGACGCCAGGCGGCGGGCCGATAGACGGTCGCCATCGCGGGATCGTTGATGAAGCGATTCGTATAGCCGCCGACGGTTTCCCCCGCCCCCAGCATCAGCGCGCCATCGCCCGCGATCGCCAGCGCGAGCCCTTCGAGGATCTGACGGCGCCGGTCGGCCGAGAAATAGAGCAGCGCGTTGCGACACAGGATGAGATCGAACCGTCCGCCCGCAGGTGGCGGCCCGAGCAGGTTGTGCCGCGCGAAGGTGACGAGCGAGGCAAGCTGGGCCTTGGGCCGCCAGCCCTGGTCGAGCACCGCATCGAACCAGGCGATCAGGCGACGGATCGGCAGGCCGCGCTGCACCTCGAACTGGCTGTACAGGCCCATCCGCGCCTGCTGGACCGCCGAGCGCGAGATGTCGCTGCCCAATATCTCGATCTTCCAGCCGGCCCAGCGCTCGCTCTGTTCGGCGAACAGCATCGCGAGCGAATAGACCTCCTGGCCGGTCGAGCAGGCGGCACACCAGACGCGCAGCCGCTTCTCGCGCTGCCGGCTCGCCGCCAGGTGGGGCAGGATGTCGTCGGCGATCTGGGTGAAGGCGCCCGCGTCGCGGAAGAAGCTGGTCTCGTTGTTGAGCAGCGCGTCGATCATGTCGAGCGAGAGCTCGCGATCGGCGGACCGCTCGAGGGTCGCGGCGAGCTGGTCGAAACTGTCGATCCCGCGCGCCTTGCAAAAGGGGGTGAGAGTCGTGCCGATCCGCCAGAAGCGGCCCTGCGACAAGGTCTGTCCGGTGGCCTGCTCAAACAATCGGGCGATGACGAGCGCGGCGCGCGGGCTTACTTCCATGCCGCACCCAGGTTGCGGTTGCAGACATGCCGGGCCAGATCCTCGGGCGACATCACCAGCGAAGCGAGCCCCGCCTGCGCGACCGATCCGGGCATTCCCCACACCACCGAGGTCGCGGCGTCCTGCGCCAGTATCTCGGCGCCGACCTTGACCATCGTCTCGGCACCGATCGTGCCGTCGCGGCCCATCCCGGTCAGCACCACGCCGACGCCCTCGACGCCGTAAATCTCGGCCATCGCCTCGAACATCGGGTCGACCGAAGGCATGCAGCGGCTGGGCGCGGGGGCCGGATCGATGCGGATGATCACCCGCCCGCCACTGCGTGCGAGGCGGATATGCCCTTCGCCAGGGGCGACATACATCTGACCCGGCATCAGCGCCGCGCCATCAGCCGCCACCGTGGTGGGGCGGCCGGCGATGTCGCGCAGCTGGGCCGCGAAATAGGTCATGAAGGGCGGCGGCAGATGCTGGGTGATCAGAATCGGCGCGCGGAATTCGGGGGTCAGCCGGCGCAGGAAGCCCGACAGCGCGTGGAGCCCGCCGGTCGATGCGCCGATCGCCAGGCATGATATCTTGCCGGTACGCGCGGGCTGCAGCGCGATGATCGGCGCCGGTGCTGCCGGGCGCGGGGCGGCGTTGCGAGGGCGGGGCCGCGCGACGTCGTGATTGGCATGGCCGATGCGAAGCAGCGCATCGACGAACTTGTGCGCGAACTCGCCCGCGAAATTGCCGGCGGTGGGCTTCAGCAGCGTGTCCGCCGCGCCCAGCGTCAGCGCGCGCACGGTGGCAGACGCCCCCGCCTCGGCGGCCGACGAGACGATCAGCACGCGCGCGCCATGGCTGGCGGCCAGGATTTCGGGCAGCGCGGTCAGGCCATCCTTGCCGGGCATCTCGACGTCGAGCACGACGATGTCGATCTCATGCGTGCTCAGAAAGACGATCGCCTGGTCGGCGGTTGGCGCCGAACCCGCTATCTCCAGTTCGGGCCGGCCGTCGAGCAGACGCGCCAGCACGGTACGCGCGACCAGCGAATCGTCGACCAGCAGCACGCGGATCGGGCGTGCCGAAGCATCGCCGCCGTCCGCGACCCCAAATCTGACGCTGCCGGAAAGGCCCGCCCGCGACATGATTCAAGCGACGCCGACGAGCTGCAATTTGCTTTCAAGCGTCTCGCGGTCGAAAGGCTTCATCATATATTCGTCGGCCCCCGCCTCGATCGCCGCGCGGATATGCGCGACATCATTCTCGGTCGTGCAGAACACCACCTTCGGGCGGTGGGCGATGCCGGAAGCGCCCAATGAGCGCAGGAACTCCATGCCGCTCATCACCGGCATGTTCCAGTCGAGCAGGATGACATCGGGAAGGTCGCCGGCCGAGCAGCGGTCAAGCGCCTCGCGCCCGTCACCCGCTTCCTCCACATTGAAATGAAGCGCTTCCAATATGTGACGAGCGACCTTTCGGATCACCTTGGAATCATCAACCACGAGGCAGGTCTTCATCACGCTCTTCCATCTTTTGGCAGGCTTACCGAACTTGGTAGCGGGTTCCGGTAAGCGCGCCGTTAACGGCCTGGATCAGGCGGCGAGATCGACCGGCCCGGCAATCATCGCAGGGACATCGATCAGCAGCATCGGCTCTCCGTCATGTTCGAGCACCCCGGTCGAGTAGCGCGCCCATCCCGCCGACAGCAGAGCGCGCGGCTGCGCGGCTGCGCCCTCGATCGCGACCACATCATCGACGTCGTCGACCAGCATCCCGTAGAGATGGCCGTCGACCGTGACGATCACGGCCTGCTTCTCACCGGGGCTGCTGCGTTCGCCGCCCAGCGCGGCGATCGTGTCGATCACGGTCAGCACCCGGCTGCGCAGCGCGAACAGCCCGAACACATGCGGCGGCGCGCAGGGGACGGGGGCGATGTCCTCGACCTCGACGACCGATTCGACGAAGGAAGCCGGAAGCGCGGCGCGCTGGCCGGCGATTTCGACGATGAGATAGAGATCCTGCATCATTAGGCGCTCCGCTTGTTCCAGTGGCGCTGCAGCTCGTTCGCCAGCCCGACGCGATCATAGCGCCACAGGCTGTCGGGCGAGGCACCGCGTTCGTCGGCGCTCTGGCGGAGGCGAACCACCGCCGCCGCGTCGCCGGGCGCCTCGTCGGCCCCGTCGGCGACGATCACGAGGTCGGCCGCGACGCCGCCCTCCTCTTCGGCGAAGACGATGCGATAGCCGGCGCTTTCGACGAGCGGCGCGAGGACCTGGCGGGTCCAGGGATCATTGTCGGAAAGCAGGCAGACGGGCCGCTCGGCGGGCTCGGGCTTGCGGCCCAGCCCCTGCGCGAACAGCCAGAATGCGTCGAGGAACTCGATCGGCCGGTCCTCGACCAGCATCACGCCCGCGACCGGGCCGGGCACGGTGCTGCGTTGCAGGTCGATTGCGACGGGAACGATGTCGATCACGCTTTCGATCGCATAGGCCAGCTCCTCGCCGCCATCGCGCATCCGCAGCACGCGGACCTTGGTGTCGATCACCGGGGTGCCGCAGGAAACCAGCGGAATCAGGCGGCCGTCGATATTGAGGCGCATGCGCCCCGCCGACTCGCTGATCGACGATGCGAAACAATCCTCGATCCGTTCGACCAGCGCCAACGGAACGCCGCGTTCGATCGCGTCGAGATCGCGGAACAGCAGCACCGGCAGCGCGCCATCCTCATGCACCTCTTCGACATCCTCGACCGCGGCTTCGCCGGCCTTGTTCTCTTCGCGACGGACACCGGCCTTCTCGGCCACGCCGGCCACGTCGAGCAACAGCATCGGGCGGCTGTTGTCGGGCAGGGTCGTGCCGCCATAGATTCCGCAGGCCATCACGACCGGTGCGGCGGGCTTCACCACCAGTTCCTCAGGGTCATGGACCGCCTCGACCGCGAGCGCATAGCGCGCGCCGCCCGACAATTTGAGCACCACCAGATTGGCCGGCTCGCCCTGATCGGGAAGCCCGATCACCGCGCCCAGCGAAACGACCGGCAGGCGGGTGCCGCGGATGAACACGATCTGCGCACCGCCCAGCGCGCCCATCTTCACGGCATCGCCGCCGATCCGGACGATCTCGTCGATCGCCGAGCGCGGGATGGCGAAATGCTGGCCGCCACTGCTGATCGTAAGTGCGGGAATGATGGTCAGGGTCAGCGGCACGCGCAGCGTGAGCCGCAGCCCCTGGCCGGGACGACTGTCGATGTCGACCAGGCCACCGATGCGTTCCACATTGGCGCGGACGACGTCCATGCCGACGCCGCGCCCCGAAATGGCGGTCACCGCCTGCGCGGTCGACAGTCCGGGCTCGAAGATCAGTTCGAGCTTGCGGTCCCAGGTCATCGTCGCGGCGCGTTCCTGGCTGATGATGCCGTTGGCGACCGCCTTCTGGACCAACCGGTCGGCATCGACCCCGCGGCCGTCGTCGATCACCTCGATCAGGATCTGGTTGCCGACCTGGCGCGCGCTGACATGCAGGCGCCCGGTGCCGGGCTTGCCGGCGGCGATGCGCGCCTCGGGTGCCTCGATGCCATGGTCGATCGCGTTGCGGACGATATGGGTCAGCGGATCGCGGATCATCTCGATCATCTCGCGATCGAGCTCGACGTCTCCGCCGTCAATCTCCAGATGGACCTGCTTGGCGAGTTCGGCCGACAGATCGCGGACCATGCGCGGCAGCGCGGTGAACAGATTTTCGACGCGCGCCATGCGGGTGCGGGTGATCGCGTCGCGCATTTCGGCGATGCACAGCGAGAGCCGTTCGAACGCAACCTCGGTCGGCGATTCGGCGCCACTGTCGCGCAGGCGGCGGGCGAGTTCGTTGCGCGCCAGCACCATGTCCGAAACGCCCGCCATCATCCGGTCGAGCAAGTCGACGGGCAGGCGGATGGTACGCGACGGTGCGCGCGGGGTCTGCGCGGCCTGGACCGGCGCGGGTGCGGGCACGGCGGCGACCGGCGGAGCGGGTGCGGGCACAGGTGCGGATACAGGCTCGGAGATATCAGGGGCGATCGCGGCAAGAGCCTCGGCGAGCGCATCGGCCAGTTCGTCGGCTTCGGGGACGCCCGCCTCGCCGCCCGCCGGGGCCGGCGTGGCGCCGGGCTGCAGCGCGGCGATCAGCAGCGCATCGTCATCCTCGGGAATGATCAGCCCGCTCACGATCGCGTCGGTCAGCTCGGCGATCCGATCGATCATCGCCAGCACCGCGTTGACCAGCGCCGGGTCCGGACGTCTGCGGTCGGCGCGGACATCGGCCAGAACGTCCTCGGCCGCATGGCTGAGCTTTTCGAGGCGCGGAAGATCGAGGAAGCCGCAGCTGCCCTTCACCGTGTGCACGAAGCGGAAGATCGCATCGAGCCGCGAACGGTCGTCGGGCGCAAGTTCCCATGCGACGATCTCGCCCGACAGGGCTTCAAGCGTCTCGCGGGTTTCCGCGACGAAATCGCCGAGCAGATCGTCCATCTCATCCTTCCCGAAGCACTATTCAGGAAGCGTCATGCCCCAACATGGTTAAGGCGGGGTTTACAGGGCGGCATAATTCCGCCCTTTCCGCCCATTCCACGGCTATTGCGGGAGAGCGGCGCCGATCATCAATATGCCGTCCTCGGGCTGCGACAGCTGAACGCTGCCGCCATTGTCGCTGGCATAGATATGGACGAGCCATGCCGCCGCGGCGCGCGGCGACAGGAAGTCGGGATCGGCCTCGCCCAGCAACGCGTTGCGCAGTTCGGCGTCGAGCGCGATTCGCGGCCCTTCGGCCCTGATAACCAGCTCCCCCCCCTCGGCGCCGATATCGAGCTGGCCGCCGCGCACCAGCGCGTCGCCGGCGATCAGCGCGAGGTTGAGCAGGATCTTGAGCGATGTCTTGGGGAGCGCGCTGGCTTCAACCATCCAGCCCAGCTTCACCTTGCCGGCGGCCGCGTAAAGCCCCTCGATCGCTGCTCGCGCCTCGCGCGTGTCGACCAGTTCGCCGTAGCCGGCCGCCGCGCCGAAGGCGAGCCGATAGAATTTAAGCCGGTTGGCGGTCGCCTGCGCGCTTTCGGCGAGCAATTCCATGCAGCGTGCGCGCATCTCCGGATCGGTTTCGTCGGCCAGCAGCTCGATACCATTGTTGAGCGCGCCGACCGGCGACAGCAGGTCGTGGCACAGCCGCGAACATAGCAGGCTCGCAAACTCGGCCGTACGATTGACCATCGGGCATGTCCTTACTGGGGGCGGAAACGGGTCGGGTCTTTTGGCAAGCGCCGCCGGGATGCGCAATCAGCTATTGCGAAGCGCCGAAAGCCCCACCGGGACGAAGCGCCCCTCCGTCGCGGCAAGCCAGCAGCGCACATCACGGCGGGCGATGATGATCCAGTAACTGCCGGGCTCGGCCGCCGCCGCGTCGCGCGCCGAAGGTTCGGCAGGTCCGCGCGGATGTGAATGATAATGGCCGATCACCGCCGGCCCGCCATTCCGCGCGGCGCGATGCGCGGCGATCAGTGCGGCCGGGTCTATCTCGAAACTGTCGCCGGGGCTCGCGGCGATATTGGCGCAGGGCAGCACCGCCTCGACCGACGCCCCCTGCCCCAGCAGCAGCCCGCAAATCTCGGCATCGGGCTTCGCCGCGGCGGCATCGATCATTTCGTCGAGCAGCAGGCTTGATATCGTCAGCAGCATCGCCACATCGTTACAGGATGGCCGGGGGGAAATCGACATTGCACGCTACCGTGCCGCAGGACGCTCAGGGCTGGCGGCTCGATCGCGCGCTTGCGGTGGCGCTGCCTACCCTCTCACGCGAGCGCCTCAAGGCGCTGATCTCGTCGGGCCAGGTCAGCAATGCCGAAGGCGCGCTCGCCCGCGATCCCGCGACGAAGGTCACGCCCGGCGCGCGCTTCGCGGTGACCGTTCCCGATCCCACGCCCGCGCATAATGAGGCGCAGGACATACCACTCGTCATCGCCTATGAAGACGAGCATCTGATCGTCATCGACAAGCCAGCCGGGCTGGTCGTCCATCCGGCGGCGGGCAATTTTGACGGGACGCTGGTCAACGCGCTGCTCCACCATTGCCGGGGCAGCCTTTCGGGGATCGGCGGGGTCGAACGGCCCGGCATCGTCCACCGCATCGACAAGGATACGTCGGGACTGATGGTCGCCGCTAAGACCGATCCCGCCCATGTCGGCCTGGCTGCACAGTTCGCGAAGCACAGCATCGACCGCCGCTACAAAGCCATCGTCGCAGGAATACCACATCCCGGCGAAGGCATGATCGACGCTCCGCTCGCCCGTTCGAGCGCGAATCGTAAGAAGATCGCGATCGTCGAAGATGGGCGCGGTAAGCGCGCCGTGACGCATTACAGCCTGATTACCGCGCTTAAGCGTGCGGCGCTGGTCGAATGCCGGCTGGAAACCGGTCGAACCCATCAGGTGCGCGTCCACATGGCATCGCTCGGCCATCCGCTGCTGGGTGATCCGGTTTATGGCCGCACCCGTCCGGAACACCGCGAGCTGCTCAACCGTTTGAATTTCAAGCGCCAGGCCCTGCATGCGGCACGGCTGGGCTTCATCCATCCCGTGACAAGCGCGGCTTTATGTTTCGAAAGCGAAATTCCGCGCGATATGGACGATTTGTTCAGCGAATTGAAAATATCGGTGTTATAGATGTTACAGATCGGTACGGAGTGATTCTCCGTATCGCCATTGGTAAGACTTCGGTGTTCAATCGGAACACCAGATGGGGAGTAGATTGATCATGGCAAGCGGAAAGAACGTGCCCGCCACGATTCCCGCCCTCAGCGGGGAGCAGAGCCTCAACCGCTATCTGGCCGAGATCCGGAAGTTTCCGCTGTTGAAGCCGGAAGAGGAATATATGCTCGCCAAGCGCTTTCAGGAGCATGGCGACCCCGAGGCGGCAACCCGCCTCGTCACCTCGCATCTGCGCCTCGTGGCGAAGATCGCGATGGGCTATCGCGGCTATGGCCTGCCCGCCAGCGAGCTGATCTCCGAAGGCAATATCGGCCTGATGCAGGGCGTGAAGAAGTTCGAGCCCGATCGCGGCTTCCGCCTCGCCACCTATGCGATGTGGTGGATCAAGGCCTCGATCCAGGAATATATTCTGCGGTCGTGGAGCCTCGTGAAGATGGGCACCACCGCCGCGCAGAAGAAGCTGTTCTTCAACCTGCGGCGGATGAAGTCGAAGCTCGACGCGTTCGAGGATGGCGATCTCACGCCTGAAAACCTCCGCAAGATCGCAACCGACCTCGGCGTGTCCGAGGAGGAAGTGACCAACATGAACCGCCGCATGTCGATGGGGGGCGATGCGTCGCTCAACGTCTCGATGCGCGAGGATGGCGAAGGCCAGTGGCAGGACGCGCTGGTCGATCAGGGCGCGCTGCAGGACGAACGGATCGCCGACGCCGAGGAAAAGAGCGTGCGTCACAACATGCTCAACGAGGCGATGGCCGCGCTCAACGACCGCGAGAAGCATATCCTGGTCGAGCGGCGGCTGGTCGATGAGCCCAAGACGCTCGAGGAACTGAGCCAGGTCTATGGCGTCAGCCGCGAGCGCGTCCGCCAGATCGAGGTCCGCGCCTTCGACAAGCTGCAAAAGGCGATGATGCGGATTGCAGGCGAAAAGCGGCTGCTCCCGGCAGGGTAATATGACATCGCTCCCCGTCATTCCCGCGAAAGCGGGGAGGACGGGGAGGCGCGACATGCTACCTGCTTCCCCTGTGGTGTGAATCACTGGCGTCCGCCTTCACGGCTGTTAATATGGCCGCATGATGGGGGATGTGCAGGGGCGCGTGGGGCTGCGGCCAATGGGCAATATCGTGGCGATCGCGCTTGCGATCGTCATCACGATGCTCGTTTCGTCGGCGCTGCTCGAAGGCCCTTCGCTCGGCGACCTCTGGACGCTCTACCTCTCCGATCCCGCCCCGGGGCTGCGCAAGCTTGCCGAGAAGCGCTGGATTCAGGACATCAGGCCGCCGGTGTTCGACGCCTGGGCGACATTGCTCGCCATGGTCAATCTCAGCTCGCTCACGCTGGGACGGCTGCTGTCCAACATACCTGCGCTGGCGCTGCTGATCTATGCGGTGCGGCGCTTCGCGCGGCGGTTGCCCGAACAGGACGGTTTCTACACCATCTTCCTGCTGCTGACCCTGTCGGCGCCGGCGGTGGTTGACGCATTCGCCATCTATCGCGGCGATTTCTGGCAGCTGACCGCCTTCGCGATCCAGCTCCTGCTCGCCCGGCATATCATCTCCGCCGACCAGGATTATCGCAGTCGCAAGGACGGAATGCTGGCGCTGCTCGGGATGCTCGCGACGATCGCGGCGATCTGCCTCGATTATGGCGGCGCGCTGTTCGGCGGGGTGATCGCGATGGCGACGATCCTCGTCTCGCTCGCGCGCGGGTTCCGCCGCTGGGCACGATCGATGCTGATCGCGACCGGACTGGCGGTGACCGGGGTGATCTACATGATCATGTGGCAGGCGACCGGCTGGGACGCGAGCTTCGACCTCTACCAGAACTGGATCGAGATGGGGCACGCCTCGACCGGCGGAATCCTGAGCGCGCTGCTGCTCGGCACCATCCTGCACAATCCGATCGCCATTGCCGGCGGCTGGTATGGTCGCGATCGCTGGGACAAGGCCGATACCGCCTTTTCGGTGATGATCGGCGCGGCGCTGATCGCATCGCTGTTCGCGATCGTCCAGATCGACAGCCAGCGCCGCATGGTGACCTCCAGCAACAGCGTCGACATCGCGATCATGGTCTGCGCGCTGCTCGCGACCGCGGGGGCCAAGATCGCCGACCGCAGGCTGTGGATGTACGGCCTGGCCGGGGTGGCGGCGCTGTCGTCGCTCGTCTCGCTCACCAATATCGGCCTCGGCGGTGCCTGGCACACCGGGGCCAAGCAGATCGCCCGGATCATCGCCGCCTGCCCGACCACCCGGGTCTATGCGGCGTCGGGGTGGCGGCTCGACGAAGGCACGCGGTCACGCGCCGCCGCGCGCGAGGAGCCGGTCTTCACCATGGGCTATCAGCGGCTCGCCGCGACGCGGGGGTTCAATCCGGCCATCCTGCACCCCAACGCGCCGCAGACTGCCGTCCTGGGAAGCTGCCCGGTGCTGCTATGGATCGAGGAAGTGCCGCAAAACCGCCGGCCGAAGCCCGCCCAGATCCTGAAGGCGACCGGGCTGCAGGGGCTGGACAAGGCGCGCCTTTCGGTGATCCGGACCGCAACCGGGCTTATCCTTCGCGCTGACCGCTGATAACGGGAGCTTATGGCACGATCGACCTTCGCCCGCCGCGCCTTTCACTGGTTCTGGCGCGCCCTGCTCATCTTCGTCGTCGGGTCGATCCTGTGGGTCGGCATCTATCGATTCGTGCCGCCCCCGGTGACCGCGACGATGATCGCCAACGCGATCGACGGGCGCGGCATCACCAAGGACTGGATGTCGCTGGACGACATGTCCGCCAATATGGCGCGCGCCGCGATCGCCGGTGAGGACGGCAATTTCTGCAGCCATTTCGGTTTTGATTTCAAAGCGATGCAGAACGCTATGAAGAGCAATTTACAGGGCGAGCGCAAGCTGCGCGGCGGCTCGACGATCAGCCAGCAGACCGCGAAGAACGCCTTCCTGTGGCAGGGCGGCGGCTATCTTCGCAAAGGGCTCGAAGCCTGGTTCACGCTGCTGATCGAGACGATGTGGCCGAAGCGGCGGATCATGGAGGTCTATCTCAACATCGCCGAGACCGGGATCGGCACCTTCGGCGCCAATGCCGGGGCGATGCGCTATTTCCGGCACGATGCGTCACGGCTGAGCCGCACCGAGGCCGCGCGGATCGCCGCTGTGCTGCCGCTACCGAAAAAGCGTGCGGCAGTATCGCCGAGCGGATCGACCCGCCGCCACGGCGACCGGATTGCGCGGCGGATCGGGCAGGTCCAGCGCTACGGGCTGGACAGCTGCGTGAAGTAACGCCTGGGCTTATTGCGGCCGAGGCTCATTTTCGCGCTCGTCGGGCTCATCGGAGGGCGCGGCCGTTTGGGCGCCCGCACCAGCTTCGTCGGCCTTGCGCACGAGCGGATCGCTTATCGCCTGCTGTTCGGCGGCACGCGGAGCAACCGCACTGACCTGCGGCATCGCGGTTCGCGCGCGTTCGTAACGCTCGACCTCGGCCTTGAACATCGCCAACTCTCCGTCGAATCGCCGCTGCGCGGCTTCGAAGCGGATGTCGGCATCGCGATTCTGTGCGATCGCGGACGCGGGAGGGACGACGAGGGTCGCAGCGATCAGGGCGAAAGACGTCGCCAGATTGCGGTTCATGGGCACACTCCTTGCAACAAACATCGGAGGGCCGTGAACCGGGCACGGTGCACCGCAGCTGAACGGCGCAGCCTGGCCGTTCAGATTAGACCAATTGCTTACGGCCGCTCAGGAAAAGGGCAGCTTGAACCCGGCGGGCAGCGGGAGGCCCTGCGTCAGCTTCTGCATCTCGGCGTTGGATGCGGCATCGGCCTTTGTGCGGCAATCGTTGAGCGCGGCCGCGATCAGGTCTTCGAGCATCTGCTTCTCGGACACGGTCATCAGCGAATCGTCGATCGACACGCCGACGATGCGGCCCTTGGCGGTCGCGCGGATCTTGACGAGACCGCCGCCCGCGGCGCCCTCGACCTCGATCTTGTCGAGCCCGGCCTGCGCCTGCTCCATCTGGGTCTGGATGGTCTGCGCGGCGTTCTGCGCGGCAGCGATCATTTCCTCAAGGCTTTTCATGATGCGAGACTCCGTGTTTCGGGGGCGCTGTAGTCGATCAGCTCGGCGTCAGGGAAGGCCTGCCGCACGGCCTGGACCAGCGGGGATTCGAGAATGGCGGTCTTTGCGGCATCTTCGGCCGCCAGTTCGCGTTCGCGCAAGGTCGGCTGACCGCCGTCGCTGACCGTAGCGATCGTCCAACGTTCACCGGTCAGATCCTTCAGCGCGGCGGTGAGATTCGAGAAGAAGTCAGGCCGCAGCTTCTCGCTCTCGACGATCAGCAATTCGGTCCCGCTCAGCTTTGCGACGCGGGCATGATCGTGGAATTGCAACGCCAGCAGCGCCGATTTCGGCATCAGCAGCGTGTGCAGGGCCTCGGCGGTGGTGGGTGGCGCCTGTGCCGCGACCTGCGGCTGGGTCGACGCGGCCACTGGCGCGGCGGGTGCCGGCGCGGCGGGTGCTGGCGCTGCCGCCGACGGTGCCGCCGTCAACTCTCCGGAGGCAAGCTTGCGCGCCACTTCTCCCGGATCGGGAAGCTGGCTGGCATGGACGACGCGCAGCAGCGCCATTTCGGCGGCTTCGATCGGCAGTGCCGCGCTCTGGACCTCGCCATGGCCCTTGAGCAGCAATTGCCAGAGCCGGTGGAGCGTCGCGAAGCCAAGCTTGCCCGCCCATTCGGCCAGCGCCTCGCGCTCCTCGGCCGACAGCGCCGGGTCCTCGGCACCGGCGACCTTGGCGCGGGTCACGCCGTGGCAGGTTTCCAGCAGCCCGTGGAGCATCGCCGCGGGCTCGACCCCCAGATCATATTGCGCGCGCACCCCGGCGAGCACCGCCGCCGCGTCACCCTTGAGCAAATCGCCGAACAGCCGGCGGATCGCGCCGCGATCGGACAGGCCCAGCATCTCGCGGACCTGCGCCGCTTCGACATTGCCCGATCCATGCGCGATCGCCTGATCGAGGATCGACAGGCCGTCGCGCGCCGATCCTTCGGCCGCGCGCGCGATCAGCGCGATCGCCTCGGGCTCGGCCGTGACCTGCTCGGCGGCGACCACCGACGTGAAATGCGCGGCAAGCTTGTCGGCCGAGATCCGGCGCAGGTCGAAGCGCTGGCAGCGCGACAGCACCGTGATCGGCACCTTGTTCACCTCGGTCGTGGCGAACAGGAATTTCACATGGCCCGGCGGTTCCTCGAGCGTCTTGAGCAGGCCGTTGAAGGCCGACTTGGACAGCATATGGACTTCGTCGATCATGTAGATCTTGTAGCGCGCGGAGACCGAGGAATAGCGCACCGCCTCGATGATCTCGCGGACATCGTCGATGCTGGTGTGGCTGGCGGCGTCCATTTCGACCACATCGATATGCCGCCCTTCGGCGATCGCGACACAGGGCTCGCATGTGCCGCAGGGGTCGATCGTCGGCCCGCCTTGCCCGTCGGGCCCGATACAGTTGAGCGCCTTGGCGATCAGCCGCGCGGTCGAGGTCTTGCCGACGCCGCGCACCCCGGTCAGCAGGAAGGCGTGCGCCAGTCGCTCGCGCCGGATCGCGTTGGCGAGCGTCGTCACCATCGCATCCTGGCCGATCAGCTCGCTGAAATTCTGCGGCCGATATTTGCGCGCGAGGACGCGATAAGGTTGCGAGGATTCGGACATGGTTCGAGCTTAGCCAGAGAGGCTGAAAATGTCCCCGCCGATTTTAGGGTGGGAGCCGGGACGACCCGACACGAAATCGTTGCGGCTGCTTCCTTCCGGACCTGACCGGGTTGGCGACGGCACCGTCCGCCCGACTCCCGCGGCGCATATGGGCGATGACAGACGGGGATGCAAGGCTGTGAGGCTGGGTAAACCCAGACCTCTTCTCGTCATGCCAGCCCTTCGACTGCCTTGCAGGCGCTCAGGATAAACTTCAGCCTTGGCTGAAGGCTGGCATCTCAGGAGGTGAAGAGACGAGGTCGCGGCAAGAGACGCCCGAGATGCCAGCCTTCGCTGGCATGACGAATCAAGCGCGGATCACCGCCCCTGCATGTTCCGCGCCGCACCCGGCATCCGCACCGTCAGCCTGTCGAGCGTGTCGCTCAGGTGGATCTGGCAGGCGAGCCGTGATGTGCGGGTGACGTGGCTGGCGAGGTCGAGCAGGTCTTCCTCCATCTCCGATGCGCGCGGCAGCTTCGCGAAATCCTCGGGGGCGACGATGATGTGACAGGTCGAACAGGCCATCTGCCCCTCGCAGGTGCCCTCCAGCGGCTGGCCATCGGCCTGGGCGACCTCGAGCAGCCGCTGGCCGGCCTTGCCCTCGACCTCGCGGCGCCCCTCGCCGTCGGCGGACAGGAAGATGATCGTCGTCATACCGCCCACATAAGCTGCCGTTCCGCCGCGTCGAGCAGCAATGTCGCGGCGCGGTCGATGTCGACGTCGCTGGTGTAGCGGCCAAAGCCGAGTCGGATGCTCGATCGCGCATCGGCGTCGGACAGGCCGAGCGCCTTGAGGACATGGCTGGGGCGGCCCGAGCCGCTGGCGCAGGCCGATCCCGCCGAAAAGGCCAGCTCACGCACGTCGGAGATCAGCCGCGCCGCGTCGATCCCGTCGCAGCGCAGGTTGAGATTGCCATGATAGCGATGCGCGAACGAGCCGTTGATCGTCCATTCGGAACCCAGCCGTCCCGTCGCGACCCGCCACAGCCGGTCGAGATGCTCGGCATCGGCCTCCCAGCGGTCCTGCATCAGCGCCGCCGCCGCGCCAAAGCCCGCGCACAGCATCGGCGCCTGGGTGCCAGAGCGGCCGGGTGCCTCCTGTCCGCCGCCATGGAGCAGCGGATCGAGCGCGACGCCGTCACGCACCCACAGCGCGCCGATCCCCTTGGGCCCGTGAATCTTGTGCGCCGCGACCGCGACCAGGTCGCAATTGGCGGGAATCGGCAGCCGCCCATAGCCCTGTACCGCGTCGCACAGGAACAGCGCGCCCGCCGCATGGGCGATGTCGGCCAGTTCGGAAACCGGCTGGATCACGCCGATCTCGTTGTTGACCAGCATCGCGGCGACGAGCCCCGTGCCCGGCCTGATCGCGTCACGCGCGACGTCGAGGTCGACAAGGCCATCGGCGCCCACCGGCAATATCCGCACATCGCGCCCCGACCGCGCGACCGCGCGCACGCTGTCGAGCACCGCGGCATGTTCGGTCGCGATGGTGACGATCGGGCCGGTCGATCCCTTGATCGCCCAGTTGATCGCCTCGGTCGCGCCGCTGGTGAAGGCGAGCTGACCCCTGGGCGGCATCAGCGCCGCGACCTGCTCGCGCGCGACTTCGACCGCAGCCGCGGCCTCGCGGCCCATGCGGTGGGGCGAATGCGGGTTGCCGAAGCGCTCGTCGAGATAGGGCAGCATCACGGCGCGCGCCTCGGGCGCCAGCGGAGTCGTCGCCTGATAGTCGAGATAGATCATGCTGCCCTCGCCCTTGCTGCGCCGGCAATCGCGCGCCACTCGGCGATGACGCGATCGACCCCGGCCTCGTTGCTGTCCGGCCCGAAGCTGATCCGGACCACCTCGCGCGCCGCCGCCTCGTCCCAGCCCATCGCCGCCAGCACATGGCTGGGCTTCAGACTGCCCGACGAACAGGCGCTGCCCGCCGAGACCGCGATCCCCGCGAGATCGAAGCGGATCAGCTGCGCCGTCGCGGCGACCCCGGGCATGCGATAGCTGGCGATCGTCGGCAGACGATCCGCGGCGTCGGCGACAACGATCCCGCCCGCCGCGCGGATCGCCGAATCGAGCCGGTCGCGCAGCGCACAGGCGCGATCGAGCCAGTCGGTTCCGGCGTCGAGCGCCGCCGCGAATCCCAGCGCCGCCGGAAGATTCTCGGTCCCGCCGCGATAGCCCTGTTCCTGCCCGCCGCCGGGCGCGAGCATCGCCAGATCGCGGACCAGCAGCGCTCCGATTCCCGGCGGACCGCCCAGCTTGTGCGCCGAGACCGCGATGAAATCGGCATCGGGCAGCGCGATCTTTCCGGCCGACTGCGCGCAATCGGCGAGCAGCAGGCCGCCGGCCTGCCTGATGTCGGCCGCCAGCGCATCAAGCGGCTGGATCACCCCGGTTTCATTGTTGACCGCCTGGATCGCGACCAACGATCCCGGCTCGATCGTTGCCGGGCCGACTCGCCCGCTCGCATCGACCGGCAGGATGCGGGCATCGGGTGCGGCGCGGCGAACCGCATCATGTTCGACCGCCGCGATAGCATGCTGCCCCGCCTTTGCCCGGCGCAGCGCGATTTCGATCGCCTCGGTCGCGCCGCTGGTGAAGATGATACTGCCCGAATAGTCCAAAGTGGCGGCGATCCGGCGTCGCGCATCCTCCAGCGCGGCGCGCGCGGCGCGGCCTTCGGCGTGCGGCGACGAGGGATTCGCCCAGCCCGCGAGCGCGTCCGCCATCGCGCTTCGCGCCGCCGGCAGCAGCGGCGTCGTCGCGGCATGATCGAGATAGAGCCGTTCACCGGCCATAGCGACATGCTCCAACTGATTGCGCCTGTTGCGCCCCGCTCTATATAGGCTTTTGATCGGCGCCGCGCCATCCGGTGCGCCCGCCCGAAGCATGTCCAGAAGGATATCGATGCCCGAAGTCATTTTCCCCGGTCCCGAGGGCCGTCTCGAAGGACGTTTCAACCCCGGTCCGCGCCCGCGCGCGCCCGTCGCGATGATTCTCCATCCGCACCCGCAAGGCGGGGGCACGATGAACAACCGGATCGTCCAGTCGCTCTACCAGACCTTCGTGCGGCGCGGCTTTGCGACCCTGCGCTTCAATTTCCGTGGAGTCGGCAAGAGCCAGGGGACGTTCGACAACGGCATCGGCGAACTGAGCGACGCCGCGTCGGCACTCGACTGGGTCCAGTCGATCCATCCCGAGGCGCAGACCACCTGGATCGCGGGCTTCAGCTTCGGTGCCTGGATCGGGATGCAGCTGTTGATGCGCCGTCCCGAGATCAAGGGCTTCATCTCGATCGCGCCACCCGCGAACATGTACGACTTCACCTTCCTGGCGCCCTGCCCCTCATCGGGCATCATCATTCAGGGCGACAGCGACGAAGTGGTGACCCCGGGCGCGGTCCAGAAGCTGGTCGACAAGCTGCGGACCCAGCGCCACATCACGATCCATCACGATACCATCCCCGGCGCGAACCATTTCTTCGCCGACGAAATGCCGCAACTGATGACATCGGTGGACGATTATCTGGACATGCGCCTGTCAGGCGACCGGTAGGGTCCAGATCGCGACATTGACGAACATGACGAGCGCGGCTGTCAGCATGAGCCAGCCGCGCTTGTAGTCGCGCCGCGACGCGATCATCCAGACGCCGCCGCCACCCAGAATCAGCCCCCCTAGCATCAGCAGGGAAAGGGTAATCGCAGCTGGCCCCGTCATATTATAGCCCCTGGTTGATTTCAGACGCCACCGATGGCGCGGTCCGGCGTTTACTGTCAACGATTGGCCGAAAATCGACTGCCGTAGCGTAATGACGCGCTCTAGGCTGCGGTGCAACGGATGGTAGCATGGGTTTTGTTGATCTTTATCCGCGTATCGGCAGCGGCGGCAGCGCCGAGGTGTTCCGGCTTGCGGGAGGCCGGGTGCTCAAGCTGTTTCACGAGGGGCTCGACCCCGGGGTGATCGCCCGCGAGCGTGACGGGGTCCGCCATGCCCATGCCCAGGGCCTCCGCGTCGCGCGCGTGATCGGCACTCACCAGCATTCCGGCCGCCATGGCATCGTCTATGAGGAGATCGTCGGCGAACCGCTGTTGCGCAGGCCGATGCTGCGGCTGCTGCGGACGCGCAGCGTGCTGCGCCGCTTCGCCGACTATCATGCCGCCGTCCATCGCTGCGCGGCAGGGGGGCTGATCCACGGCCAGCATGACATCGTCCATGTCCGCATCCTCCATGCCCAGGTCCGCGAGCGGCTCAAGGCCATCGCGATCGAACATCTCTATGCCCTGCCGCGCGGCGACCGGCTCTGCCATGGCGACTTCCATCCCGGCAACGCGATCCTCACGCGCGGCGGCATCACCGCGGTCGACTGGTCGAACGGTGCCGCCGGCGATCCGGCCGGCGATGTGGCGCGGACCGAACTTCTCTTCCGCTTCGGCAGCTACGGCCCGCTGATGCGCCGCATCCCCCTGCTCCGCCGCATCCGTCACCTCGCCGCCGATTTCTATCTGCGCCGCTATCTCGCGACGACCGGCATGGACGAAGCCGACGTCGAGGCCTGGCGGTTGCCGGTGGCGGTCGCGGCGCTGGTGCCCGGCAGCCGGATCAACCGCGCCGCACTGGTCGCGCATCTCGAACGGCAGGGTTATACCGTCTGAGCCGAGACCGTGCAGGCCGATGTCGGGAGCGGGTTACAGAGTGGTGGGCGCAGCAGGGTTTGAACCTGCGACCCCTGCGGTGTGAACACAGTGCTCTACCACTGAGCTATGCGCCCACTCTGCTCGGCTGCGCGGGGCAAGCCCGCGACCGGGTGAGCGGATAGGGCGGGACTTCGGCGCTGTCCAGCCCCAAAACAAGCGTTGAAACAGGATCGCTCAAAAGAAGCGAAGGCCGCACGCGCCTGCTGGCACGGCGGCCTTGCCCCCCATCGCCCGGCCTCGGGGCCGGGCGTCTAGCTCGATTAGTTGACGGCGTCCTTCAGCCCTTTGCCGGGCTTGAACTTGGGCTGGCTCGACGCGCCGATCTTCATCGGTTCGCCGGTACGCGGATTGCGGCCTGTAGATGCCTTGCGCTTGCTGACCGAAAAGGTGCCGAAGCCGACGAGACGAACCTCGTCGCCCTGCTTCAGCTGGGACGTGATCGAATCGAACACCGCTTCGACGGCCTTCGATGCATCATTCTTGGTCATGCCGGTTGCTTCGGCGACGGTGCCGATAAGCTCCTGTTTATTCATGCGTCATCCCCTACCTGTTATTATCTGTCGCGCGGCACGACCGGCTTTCCAACCGCACCGGCCGGCATCGCGGCCGCGCGGTGATGCTGCAACAAAGGCGTAACATCCGCAAGGGGCCCTCATCAGCCGCGCGCAGAGATTCTTACGGCTTTTTCGGCAGACCGAGCTGGGCGCGCGCATAGCGCTCGAAATCGGGGTCGAGCGCGGGCGCGTCGAGCGGAACGCTCCGTTCCAGAGCATCGGCGATATGGGTCAGCGCCGCGATCCGCGCCGCCTTCTTGTTGTTGCCGTCGACCACGGTCCACGGCGCCCAGCGCGTATCGGTCTCGCGGAACATCTCGCTGATCGCGGCAAGATAGTCGTCGCGCCGCGCGCGATTGCGGAAATCTTCGGGGGTTACCTTCCAGCGCTTCCAGTCATGATTGAGCCGATCGGCTAGCCGCTGGTCCTGTTCCGCCTGGGTGACGTGGAGGAACAGCTTGACGATATTGACCCCGTCGGCCTGCTGCTGCGCCTCGAACTCATTGATCTCGTCATAGGCGCGGCGCCATTCGCGTTCGCGGGCATAGGCCTCGACCCGCTCGACCAGCACCCTGCCATACCAGGTACGATCGAACACGGCGATCTGCCCGGTGCCGGGGACCTTTTGCCAGAAACGCCAGAGGAAATGGCGACCCAGTTCATCCTGGGTCGGGGCGCTGATCGGCCAGACCTGGAAATGGCGCGGATCCCAGCCCGAAGTAAGGCGCTGGATCGCACCACCCTTGCCCGCCGCGTCCCATCCTTCGAACAGGATCATACTGCGCTGCTTGCAGACGATATGCGCGACCTGAAGCTTCGACAGCCGCTTCTGGACCGCGACGAGCGCGGCCTCATAATCGCCGTCGAACCGGGCACCCTTTTCATAATCCGCGAGATCGATGGCCAAAACGACGCAACTCCCTGGCTCGAACCACTCTCCATAAACGCATGGGAGCGAGCAATTAAGCGCCGGAGATGCTTAATAGTTTCGCGTCCGTCCTTCTACGGGACAGTTTTCGGGCGGCATGACGCCGAGGCGCTTACCCCTTGGTCTGTTCGACGATGCGGATATTGAGCTCGCGAAGCTGCTTCAGGCTGACCGGCGAAGGCGCGCCCATCATCAGATCCTCGGCCTTCTGGTTCATCGGGAACAGCACGACCTCGCGGATGTTCGGTTCGTCGGCCAGCAGCATGACGATGCGATCGATGCCCGGCGCCGAGCCGCCATGCGGTGGCGCGCCATATTTGAACGCATTGATCATGCCCGAGAAATTCTCGTCGACCTGCTCGCTGGTGTAGCCGGCAATCTCGAACGCCTTGTACATCACGTCGAGCTTGTGGTTCCGGATCGCACCCGACGACAGCTCCACGCCGTTGCAGACGATGTCGTACTGATAGGCGAGAATATCGAGCGGATTCATCGTCTCCAGCGCTTCCAGCTCGCCCTGCGGCATCGAGAATGGGTTGTGGCTGAAGTCGACCTTCTTGTTGTCCTCGTCATATTCGAACATCGGGAAGTCGACGACCCAGCAGAATTTGAACACGCCCTGCTCGATCAGGCCCAGTTCCTCACCGACCCTCGTCCGCGCCGCGCCCGCGAGCTTGGCGGTCGGCAATTCCTTGCCAGCTGCGAAGAAGACGCCGTCATCGGGGCCAAGGCCGAGCGCCGCGATCAGCTTCGCGGTCGCCTCCTCGCCATGATTCTTGGCGATCGGCCCGCCCGCCTCGCCGCCCTTGATGTTGATATAGCCAAGCCCGGCATGGCCCTGCGACCGCGCCCAGTCGTTCATGTCGTCGAAGAATTTGCGGCTCTTCGCTCCCGCGCCCGGCGCCGGGATCGCGCGGACCACGCCGCCGCCCTCGACGATGCGCGCGAACAGGCCGAAGCCCGAACCGACGAAATGGTCGGTGACGTCGGTGATTTCGAGCGGATTGCGCAGATCGGGCTTGTCCGATCCGTAGCGCAGCATCGAATCGCGATAGGCGATGCGCGGGAACGGCGCGGGGGTGACCGCGCGGCCATTCGCGAATTCCTCGAACACGCCGTGGAGGACGGGCTCGATCGCCGCGAAGACATCCTCCTGCGTCACGAAGCTCATCTCGAAATCGAGCTGGTAGAACTCACCCGGCGACCGGTCGGCGCGGGCGTCCTCGTCGCGGAAGCAGGGCGCGATCTGGAAATAGCGGTCGAAGCCCGCGACCATCAGCAGCTGCTTGAACATCTGCGGCGCCTGCGGAAGCGCATAGAATTTGCCCGGATGGACGCGGCTCGGCACCAGATAGTCGCGCGCGCCTTCAGGGCTCGACGCGGTCAGGATCGGGGTCTGATATTCGGTGAACCCCTGCCCGATCATCCGCTGCCGGATCGACGCGATCACGTTCGAGCGCAGCACGATGTTCGCATGGATGCGGTCGCGGCGCAGATCGAGGAAGCGGTAGCGCAGGCGGATATCCTCGGGATAATCAGCCTCGCCCGCCACCGGCAGCGGCAGTTCCTGCGCCGCCGACTGGACCGACACTTCGCGGGCGCGGACCTCGATCGCACCGGTGGCGAGGTTGGCGTTCACCGCCTCGTCCGAGCGGGCGACGACATCGCCCGTGATCGTCACGACCGATTCGACGCGCAGCTTGTCGAGATATTTGAAGGCCTCCGATTCCATGTCGGTGACGATCTGGGTCAGGCCGTGATGGTCGCGAAGATCGATGAACAGCAGATGGCCATGGTCACGCTTGCGATGCACCCAGCCCGACAGGCGGACCTGCGATCCGACGTCCTGGGCGCGGAGTTGACCGCAATGGTGGGTGCGATAGGCGTGCATTTTGGATCAACTTTCAGGTGGAAATTGCGAGCGGTGCGCTTCGCGCGGGCGCGCAGTGCTTGTCAAGCGTTGTAACCCGGCAGGACCTTGATCATTTCAGGCTGAATCGGCCTGAAACGTGAATCGAGGTCACATCATTTAGAATTGAGCCTGATTCACGGCTCCGGTGAACGCGCGAAGCGCTTCCACCTTCCGCGATCAGGCTCTATGCACCGGACGATGCATATCCACCCCCTCATTACAGACAGCGCAACGCTTGCCAATTTGTGCACGCGCCTCGCCCAATCGCCCTTCGTCGCGGTCGATACCGAGTTCATGCGCGAAAGCACCTATTGGCCCGACCTCTGCCTGATCCAGATCGCGAACAGCGAGGAGGCGGCGGCGATCGACCCCAAGGCCAGGGACCTCGACATGACCCCCCTGCTCGACCTGATGGTCGAGAATGAGGAGGTGCTGAAGGTCTTCCACGCCGGCGGGCAGGATCTGGAAATCGTTCACAACCTGACCGGCAAGACCCCCTTTCCGCTGTTCGACACCCAGGTTGCCGCAATGGCGATGGGGCTGGGCGAGCAGATCGGCTATTCGAACCTCGTCGAGACGATGCTGGGGATCAAGCTCGACAAGGGAGCGCGCTTCACCGACTGGGCGCGCCGCCCGCTCGACAAGCGCCAGATCGACTATGCGATCGGCGACGTCACCCATCTTGCCGACATCTTCCCGCGCATGCTGGAGAAGCTGCGCAAGACCGGGCGCGGCGGCTGGCTCGACAATGAAATGGAGCGGCTGGGCGATCCCGCGAGCTACGCCAATCTTCCCGAACTCGCCTGGACGCGCATCCGCCTGCCCAGCCGCAAGGCCGAAGTGCTCGGCCGCCTGAAGGCGATCGCCGCCTGGCGCGAGCGCGAGGCGCGATCGAAAAACCTGCCGCGCGGCCGCATCGCCAAGGATGAGACGATCGCCGACATCGCGTCGCACCCGCCGCACGTTCAGGCCGACCTGTCCAAGGTGCGCGGGCTTTCGCCAAGCTGGGCGGGCAACGACATCGGCGCCCGGCTGATGCGGGCGATCGAGGAATCGCAGCCGCTGTCCGAGTCCGAAATGCCCCCGCGCGAGGATCGCAAGCCGGGCCTGGGCAAGGACGGCGCGCTGGTCGCCGACCTGCTCAAGCTGCTGCTCAAGGTCCGTTCGCGCGATGCCGACGTCGCACCCCGCCTGATCGCACGCGCCGAGGACCTTGAACTGCTCGCCGCTGGCGTGCGCGACCTGCCGATGCTGCAGGGCTGGCGCAACGACGTGTTCGGCAAGGACGCGCTGGCGCTGGTCGAAGGCCGAACCGGCTTCAGCGTGCGCAACGGCAAGATGGTGATGTCGCCGCTTACCGGCGACTGAGCGCGGTGCTGCCTGACATCAGGTAACGGGCAAAAGCCTCAGCTGATCACCATGCGCGGCGCCAGACCGAAGGCTTGCGCGAGCAGCTTGTGCCGCCGCTCGACCGGCTCGCCATACAGCACCGCATTCTGACGCTCGACATGGAGCTCGACCGCATCGGCGGTCAGCGCGAGCCGGCTGCCGATCAGCGCGTCGGCGACTCCGCCCGAGAAGCGCTGGCCCAGCCGTAGCGCGAGGCCCCAGCGTTCGGCGGCGAGGATTTCGGAAGCTGAGCAGATGCTGGTGACGACCGGCACCACCCCCTGCCCGCCAAAGCTGTTCCACAGCGCATGCGACATCATCCCCCGGCCGCGCGAATCGATCCCCACCCAATTGCCGTGGAGCGCGGTCTCGAAGCCGCGTTCGGCGCGGAATTCGGGATGGGCGCGCCAGCCCACGTCAGCGAGCAGACAGGTGGCGTGGCGGATCCGCGCGTCACCAGGGCTTTCATGGACGAACAGCGGCGCGATCCAGCGTTCGAGCAGATCGCCATGTTCGGGAAAGCGGCCCTGGCGGGCGCCTTCCTCGCGGCTGGAGGTGATCAGCGGGTCCTGGGCGCGCTGATATTCGTTCAGTTCGTCATAGAGCAGCCCTTCGCGCAGGCCGTACGCCGAGACGATCAGTTCGCTCGATCCCAGCTGGCGGACGACATGGCTGAGCAGCGACGCGGCGTGCGACAGCGTGGGGATACGCGCGCCCGACAGGCCGACCACTTCACGCAGCCGCTTGCGGGCGAGATGCGCCAGCACACGGACGAGATGCTGCGCATTTTCCGGCGGCATCCAATAATGGTGGAGGATCGGCAGCGGATAGCCGGTCAGGTGCATGTCGAGCCGGGCGAGCGAGCGCCATGAGCCGCCGACCATGTAGAAGGGCAGCCCCGCACCCTTCCCCGCCCATCCGCTTTTTTCGAGCGTCTTCGCGACAAGGCTGGCCAGCGCACGCGGTCCGCGCGCCTTGACCGCGCCGATCCGCAACACGCCGAGCGGGAAGGAGCTGGTCTCGCGGACCTCGCCGTCGATCACCCGCGCCAGTTCGAGGCTGCCGCCGCCGAGATCGCCGACGATCCCGTTCGCCTTGGGTATCGAGGCGATGACGCCGAGCCCCGCCATGCGCGCCTCGTCGTCGCCCGACAATATCTCGACCGGCAGGCCGAGGTCGAGCACCCGATCGATGAACATCTGGCCGTTGCTCGCCTCGCGCACGGCCGCCGTGGCCACGGTGCGCGGGCGCGGCACGCCCATCTGCTCGGCAAGGCGCTGAAAACGGCCCAGGGTGGTGATCGCCCGGTCCATCGCGTCGGGATCGAGCATGCCGTCGCGTGAGACGCCCTTGCCGAGGCCCGCCATCACCTTCTCGTTGAACAGCGCCGCCGGTATCCGGGCAGGGCCGTCATAGATGACCAGGCGAATCGAATTCGAGCCGATGTCGATGATCCCCACACGGGTATGACCCGGCGCCGGGGTCCTGGCGCGGCGGAACATCGAGAGTTCTGACATATGTCCCTGCCTAGCCGATTTCGGTGCCGGATCAAACGCGCAAGATCGTGGATGCGGGCTATCCGGCTCCCGGCCCTCTTGCCGCGGAACCGGGTGCGTGCGACGAGGCGCCATGCGCGCGGCCCTGCGATCCGAACTGCGATGGCCACTGACCGGCCTGGCGATCCTCCTCGCGGGCGTGGTGCTCTGGTGCTTCGGCGCCCCGCTCGACCGGGGTCTGTTCGATCTGTTGCTGCTCGATCAGCAACCGCGCTGGGCGGCGCTCATGCGCGGCCTCACCATATTGGGCGGCTTCGCCGTGCTGGGGCCGCTGCTGCTCCTGATCGTGGTGGCGCTGTTCGCGGCTCGCCGCAACAGGCCGGCGATCTGGCTGTTGGTGACGGTGATGAGCGGCCGGATCATGATCGACCTGCTCAAGATGATTACCGACCGGCCACGCCCGCCGCTCGGCGACCGGCTGACCGACGTGTCGTCGATGAGTTTTCCCAGCGCGCATGCCGGCAACAGCCTGCTCACCCTGTTGGCGCTGCTGGTCGTTTTTCCGGCTGCGCGGCGCTGGCTGCTCCCCTTCGGCGCGGGCTTGATCGTCGCGATCGGCTGGAGCCGGATAGGGCTCGGCGTGCACTGGCCCAGCGACATTCTCGCCGGCTGGGGCCTCGCATTGCTCTGGGCGAGCGTGGCCGTGCGCTGGCTTCCGGCTAGTTCCCGCGCCTGAGCGACAGTTTCGGCACCTGTCCCGACTGGCGCAGCGCGGCGCCGCGGCCCGACAATG
The DNA here is from genome assembly GCA_947085315.1 of uncultured Sphingomonas sp. Classification (GTDB taxonomy): domain Bacteria; phylum Pseudomonadota; class Alphaproteobacteria; order Sphingomonadales; family Sphingomonadaceae; genus Rhizorhabdus. Next base: position 56,489 of record CAMTVW010000006.1, read on the forward strand.
ACGGGTTTGTCATGAAATAGCGGTGCAGATTGAAGGGTCGCTTGCCCGGCTCGATCCGCTCATATTGCCCATCGGGGAGCAGTCGCCAGCTCTGTTCGTCGTCGATCAGATTCGCGACCATCACCTGGTCGAGGATCTGCGCATGGACGGTCGGATTCTCGATCGGCAGCAGATATTCGACGCGGCGGTCGAAATTGCGCGGCATCCAGTCGGCCGAGCTGATCAGCACCTTGGCCTTGCGATTCGGCAGCGCCGCACCATTGCCGAAACACATCACCCGGCTATGTTCGAGGAAGCGGCCGACCACCGATTTTACCCGGATATTGTCGGACAGACCCGGCACCCCAGGGCGCAGGCAACAGATGCCCCGGATGACCAGATCGATCTGCACCCCCGCCGCGCTGGCGCGGTACAGCTTTTCGATGATCGCCGGATCGACCAGCGAGTTCATCTTCACCCAGATCGCCGCGTCGCGGCCGGCGCGGGCATGGTCGATCTCGGCGTCGATCAGCGCGCTCAGCTCCTCGCGCATCCCGTGCGGCGAGATGGTGAGCATGTCGAGTTCGGTCGGCTCGACATAGCCCGTGATATAGTTGAACAGCTGCGCCGCATCGCGCCCCAGCCGGGGATCGGCGGTGAAGAAGCTGAGATCGGTATAGATGCGCGCGGTGATCGGGTGATAATTGCCCGTCCCGAAATGGCAGTAGGTGCGGTGCCCCTCGGCCTCGCGGCGCACCACCATCGACACCTTGGCGTGGGTCTTCCAGTCGATGAAGCCATAGACGACCTGGACCCCCGCGCGCTCCAGCTGCGAGGCCCACATCAGATTCTGTTCCTCGTCGAACCGCGCCTTCAGCTCGACGACGGCGGTCACCGACTTGCCCGCCTCGGCGGCGTCGACCAGCGCGCGGATCACCGCCGACTGCTTGCCCGCGCGGTACAGCGTCTGCTTGATTGCGATCACGTCGGGATCCATCGCCGCCTGGCGCAGGAAGGCGAGCACCACGTCGAATGTCTCATAGGGATGGTGGACGACGATGTCCTTCGAGCGAATCGCCGCGAAACAGTCGCCGCCATGTTCGCGAATCCGTTCCGGGAAGCGCGGCGAAAAGGGCGTGAACTTCAGGTCTGGCCGGTCTTCATCGACCAGCTGTTCGAGATCGGCGATGCCCAGGAAATTGCCCGATTCGGTGATGAAGGCGTCGGCGCCGCCGATCTGGTCCTTCCACAAGGGTTCGAACGAAGAGGACATGCCGCCTTCGAGTTCGAGCCGGATCACCCGGCCGCGCCGGCGCCGCTTGATCGCGGTGCGATAGTATAGGACGAGATCTTCGGCTTCTTCCTCGATCTCGATGTCGCTGTCGCGGATGATGCGCAGCGCACCCTGCCCGCGCACCGCATAACCGGGGAACAGGATCATGGTGAAGCGCCGCACCAGTGTCTCGATCGCCACATAGCGCGCGCCGTCGCCCGGCAGGCGGACGAAGCGCGGCAAGGTCGACGGCACCATCAAAAGCTCGAAAATCTGCTCGCCGTCCGACTGGCGGGTCAGGTCGAACAACAGGCTGAACCCCTTGTTCGGGATGAACGGGAAGGGGTGCGCGGGATCGAGCGCCTGCGGGGTCAGCACCGCGAAGACATTGTCGCGGAAATAGGTTTCGAGCCAGACGGCGTCGTCGCCCTCGATCTCGCCTTCTTCGAGAACCACGATGCCGACCGCCGCGAGCTCGCTGTGGAGCCGATCCCAGACGAGTTGCTGATCGGCCATCAGCTGGTCGGCGCGGCGCGTCGCGCCTTCGACCTGCTGAACCGGCGTCAGTCCGTCGGGCGACAATGTCTCGACGCCTTCGAGCAGCTGGCCCTTCAGGCCGGCGAGGCGCACCATGAAGAATTCGTCGAGATTATTGCCCGAAATAGACAGGAAACGAAGCCGCTCGAGCAGCGGATGCGCGGGATTGCAGGCTTCGTCGAGCACGCGCTGATTGAAGGCAAGCCAGCTCAGCTCCCGGTTGAAATAGCGCTCGCGCGGGCCGATCGGGTCGGTCGGCGTGGTCGCGCCGACCATGTCTTCGTCATTTCGTGGGTGTTCGGTCGATTCCATGGCCGCCTGCTATAGCAGCTTATATGTATCGTCCGTGACACCGATTGCCGCAAGGGCTTCGCGCGCGACGGCCATGTTGATCGCCTTGCGCCGCGCCAGCGCGGCTTCGTCGATCGCGTCGACGATCCTGCCGATACCGATATAGCTTCGCTCGATCCGGGGCACGACATAGCGGATCACCTCGGGCTTGATCGCCAGGCCGCGCGCCTGGATCAGCTTTTCGATCAGCCCCGCCATCAGCACCATGTCGGGCTCCTCGATCGCGACATGCGGGCTGGCGAGCAGCCGCGAGCGCAGGTCGGGCAGCTTGATCCGCCATTTCGCCGGGGGCAGATCGGCGGCAAGCAGCAGCGGTTTGCGATCGGCCTGCGCGGCATTCCAGGCGTGGAACAGCCGCTCCTCGTCCTGGACATCGGCATTGTCGACGAAGCGCCCGCCGGTCTTCACCGCGAAGATCCGGCCGAGCAGGCTGCGGCCCGACTTGCGTGGTCCGGTCAGTACCGATGCCATCACCGGCCAGAGCGACCAATGTTCTAGATGGCGCACCGCGATCCGGTTGGCATCGCTGATGATGAAATCGCGCTCGTCCTCGTCGGCCGGCCAGGCGAAGGGCAGCGCGATCTGGTCGGTCATTGCGCGGGAGGGGGAGCGCCGCGCCGGATTCGCAGGCTGGTGCCGACATCCTCGACCTGCCAGCCGCGCGCGGCGAGTGCCTCGCGAAATGCCTGGGGCGGGCCGGAGAAATTGACCCGCAGCACCGAGATGCCGCCCAGCGCGAGGCTTCCGGTCTGGACGCCGGTCACCCCGGTCATCGCCCGCAGCGCGCTCTCGCTGGCGCGCAGCGCCGCCGGATCGGGGGTATCGACCTGAACCGTGATCGTCGTCGTCGCGGCGGTGGCGAGTTGCGCCAGCACATCGTCGATCGGCACTTCCTCGACCGGGGTTTCGATGACGAGCGACTTGTCCGCCTTGAACGAACCTTCCTGCAGTGCGCGGCTATAGGCCGCATCGATCCGCTCGATCCCGCGATCGAGCATCGCGGGCAGACCGTCGCCATTTTCGGCGGTCAGCGTGAAGCTGGTGACGATCGCCGCATCGGCGCCGCGCCGCGCGACGAACCGGCCGATCACCGGACCGCCGGGCCATTGCCGGAACAGCGTGACTTCGGGAACGACGATGTCGGCCGCGCCATATTGATCGAGCAGCATCCGCCACCAGCCGCGCCCGGGACGCCGCGTCTGCGCCGCGTTGAGCAGCACCGGATCGGCGCCGGTGCCCGACACGCGGACATAGTCGATCGCGCTGGTGAGCGGGCGATAACGCGCCCAGGCCTTCTGCCATTCGCTGCGCCGTTCGAAGCTGATCGGCGTGCCCCCGCTCCATTCGATCGGGATGACCAGCATCGGCGCCGAACGCCGCATCGCGCCCTTCACCCCCAGCAGTTCGCCCGCGCGCGCGCGGTCGAACAATATGCCCAGGGTCGCGATATAGCGGTTCGGCCCGATCTGCTCGCGCTCGACGACGATGCCGCCGCTGATCGAATCGAGCGTCGAATCGGGCAGTCCCGGCGCGTTTTCGATCGGTTTGCCGTTGACCCGCGCCCACAGCATCTTCCAGCCCTTGCGCTGTGCCTCGCGCCAGCCGCCGGTGCGCGCCTGGTCGGCGGTGCGCGCGGCGACATCGACATGGATGCCGTTGACCTCATAGGCGCCCGATCCGTCGATCACGGGCACGCCGCGGTCGTCGGCGCGGTCGAGCTGCGCGAAGGCGAGCGCCGCCGCGAACAGCGCGGCGAACAGGATCGACAGCGGCAGCGGACGGAAAAGACGGTCGGCGATGGTCACGAGGTGCCTTTTGGCGACTTGGCCGTGGAAATCCAAGTGCGATGTGGCTAGGGGCGGCACATGAGCGACAACAGCGACAACAGCGAATCCTATACCTACGCCAAGGCCGGCGTCTCGATCGCGGCGGGCAATGCGCTCGTCAAGGCGATCGGCCCCCTCGCCAGGGCGACGCGCCGTCCCGGCGCCGACGCCGATCTGGGCGGCTTTGGCGGCTTTTTCGATCTCAAGGCGGCGGGCTACACCGATCCGCTGCTGGTCGCCGCCAATGACGGGGTCGGCACCAAGCTCAAGCTCGCGATCGACAGCGGGCGGCACGACGATGTCGGCATCGATCTCGTCGCGATGTGCGCCAACGATCTGATCGTCCAGGGCGCCGAGCCGCTGTTCTTTCTCGATTATTTCGCGACCGGGCGGCTCGACAACGGCGTCGCGGAGCGGGTGATCGCGGGCATCGCCGAGGGCTGCAAGCTCGCCGGCTGCGCGCTGATCGGCGGCGAGACCGCCGAAATGCCGGGCATGTATGCCGATGGCGACTATGATCTGGCGGGCTTCTGCGTCGGCGCGGTCGAACGCAGCCAGGTGCTGACCGGCAACCGGGTCGCGGCTGGCGACGTCATCCTCGGCCTCGCCTCGTCGGGGGTCCATTCGAACGGCTACTCGCTGGTCCGCCGGCTCGCCGCCGACAAGCGCTGGAAACTCGATCGCCCCGCTCTGTTCGATCAGGACGTGCTGCTGATCGAGGCGCTGATGGCGCCCACCCGCATCTATGTTAAGTCGCTGCTGCCGCTGGTCCGTTCGGGCAAGGTTCGGGCGATGGCGCACATCACCGGCGGCGGCCTGCTCGAAAATATCCCGCGTGTGCTGCCCCAGGGGCTGCACGCCCATGTCGATGCCGATGGCTGGGAACAGCCCCGGCTGATGGCCTTCCTTCAGGCGCAGGGCAATATCGAGCCCGGCGAAATGGCGCGGACCTTCAATTGCGGGGTGGGCATGGCGGTGATCGTCGCCGACGCCGACGTTGCCGATGTCACCGCCGCGCTCGAAGCCGCCGGCGAAACCGTCCTGCGCATCGGCCATATCGCGGCCGGCGAGAAGGGCTGTACGGTCAAGGGATCGGACGAGACCTGGGCCGCACGCGGCGCCTGGTCCGCGACGCATCTGGGATAAATCCCATTCCCCCAACCGGTTAGCAATATGACCAAAACCCCCATCGCGATCCTGATCTCCGGTCGCGGCAGCAACATGACCGCTCTGGTCGAGGCCGCGCGCGATCCGGCATGCCCCTATACGGTTGTCCTGGTCGCCTCGAACAACCCCGACGCGGCCGGGCTGGCCTATGCCCGCGAGGCTGGAATCGCCACCTTCGCGCACAGCCACAAGGGCCTTGGCCGCGCCGAATTCGATGCGATCGTCGATGCCGAACTCCGGCAGGCCGGAGCGCGCTACGTCGCGCTCGCGGGCTATATGCGGATATTGAGCGAGGGCTTCGTCGCAGGGTGGGAGGGCCGGATGCTCAATATCCACCCGTCGCTGCTGCCGAAATATAAGGGCCTCGACACGCACCAGCGCGCGATCGACGCCGGTGATGTCGAAGGCGGATGCTCGGTCCATGTCGTCACGGTCGAACTCGACGATGGCGCGGTCGTCGCGCAGGCGCGCGTCCCGATCCTGCCCGGCGACAGCGCCGCCGATCTCGAGGCCCGCGTGCTGATTGAGGAGCACCGCCTTTATCCGGCCGCGCTGGCCACCTATATCCGGACACATGGCTGAAGATACTTCCGATGCCGCGATGCGGCGGCGATGGCTGCGCTGGCTCACCCTGGGCGAGATATTGGGCGTCGCCGCGCTGGTGATCTCGGGGCTGACCTTCTGGAATGCCTATAGCGAGCGCCGCCACGGCGAGGAACTGAAGACCGCCGAGGCGAAGCAGGCGACCACCCGCGCGCGCACCCTGATCCTGAAGACGACGCGCGAGAAGGATGGCGACCGGCTGGCGATCGCCGCCGCCGGCGACCAGGTGATCCAGGGCCAGACGATCACCTTCCCGGCCGCGCTGGGGGTCGATCCGATCGACAGCACCGACCCGCGCATCGAGGCGGACTGGTTCGCCGACGGCCTGAAAAAGGCCCGCCGCGCCGCCGGCGAGGAGGATCGCGTGCGCGGCGACGCGCGCCTGCCGGTCGCGATCACCACGCGCTTCACCGCCGACGGCGCGCTGGCCGAGGATGTGACGCTCTACGATATCGGCTATGTCACCCGGAGCGGCGGTCTGCTCGGTGGCACCGAGATAAAATTGCGCGGGCTGTCGCTGATCGGTCGCAGCAGCGCGAAAGCGGCGCCGGCGCGGCTCGATGCACTGTGGAAGGCGCGGCACAAGGGGACGAAATAATGGCGCTATCCGATCCGAAGCCCGTTCATGCCCGCGTGGGACAAATCGCCCTCGCGCTGCCCCAGGTCGAGGAGAAGATTTCGCACGGATCGCCGTGCTGGCGGGTCGCCGACAAGCGGATGTTCGCCTATTTCTGGCACAATCATCATAGCGACGACATCACCGCCGTGCTGGTCAAGACGAGCGGGATCGAGGAGCAGGAGATGCTCATCGCCATGGACCCCGACAGCTATTTCAAGCCGCCCTATCTCGGCCCGTCAGGCTGGGTCGGCGTGCGGCTCGACCAGCCCGATACCGACTGGGATCAGGTCGAACACCGGATGCGCGAAAGCTGGCGGCTGGCAGCGCCGCCCAAATTGGCGGCACTGATGGCATTCTGACATTTTCGTCGCCCCGGCGGAGGCCGGGGCGACGGTTTAATTCCCCGCCTTTCGAGCGACGAAGCCGTTCGACTCAGCCGACGATTTCTTCCGGCTTGAAGAAGAAGGCGATCTCGATCGCCGCATTCTCCAGGCTGTCCGAGCCATGGACCGAATTGGCCTCGATCGATTCCGCGAAAGTCTTGCGGATCGTGCCCTCGTCGGCATTGGCCGGATTGGTCGCGCCCATCACTTCGCGGTTCTTCGCGACGGCATTCTCGCCCTCGAGCACCTGAACCACGACCGGGCCCGAGATCATGAAGCTGACCAGTTCGCCGAAGAAGGGCCGCTCGCGGTGGACGCCGTAGAAGCCCTCGGCCTGCTCGCGGCTCATGTGGATGCGCTTCGAGGCGACGACGCGCAGGCCGGCCTCTTCGAGCTTCGCGGTGACCGCACCGGTCAGGTTGCGACGCGTGGCGTCGGGCTTGATGATCGAAAAGGTACGTTCGGTCGCCATGGCCGAGCGGCTCCATATATGAGTGTCGTTGAAAGGATGGCGCGCCTTTAGTCGCTGCAACGCGGTAAGGCAAGGCGGCTATGCCGGGCCGATATTTCGTTGGCCTGCCGTTATCAGATGCTTGTGCCGCCCGCTGGTGCAGTGCACCATCCGCCACGCGCCGCCTGCGATCGCGCCTGTTGCTGCCGCTTGAACCGGCCCGATCGCCGCGACGTCACAGGAGGTTTGAAAATGGCCGGTTCCATTCGCCGTCTGCTGGTCGCCAACCGTTCGGAGATCGCGATCCGCGTGTTCCGCGCGGCGACCGAACTGGGCATCACCACAATCGCCATCTATGCCGAAGAGGACAAACTTTCGCTCCACCGCTTCAAGGCGGACGAGGCCTATCATCTCGGCGACGGCGTCGGCCCGATCGCGGCCTATCTCGACTATCAGCGGATCATCGACATCGCGGTGAAGGCGAAGGTCGACGCGATCCATCCGGGCTATGGCTTTCTGTCGGAAAATCCCGATTTCGCCGAGGCCTGCGCGGCGGCGGGAATCATCTTCATCGGCCCCTCCCCCGATACGATGCGGCGGCTGGGCGACAAGGTCTCCGCGCGGCACATCGCCGAGGAGGCGAAGGTGCCGGTGGTCCCGGCGACCGAGCCGCTTCCCGAGGATGAGGACGAGATAAAGCGGCTCGCCGCCAGCGTCGGCTATCCGCTGATGCTCAAGGCCAGCTGGGGCGGCGGCGGGCGCGGGATGCGGCCGATCGAAAATGAGGCTGCCCTGATCGAATCGGTGCGCAGCGGCAAGCGCGAGGCCAAGGCGGCCTTTGGCCGCGACGAGGTTTATCTGGAGAAGCTGATCCGCCGCGCACGCCATGTCGAGGTCCAGCTATTGGGCGACAGCCACGGCAACCTCTTCCACCTGTTCGAGCGCGACTGCTCGATCCAGCGCCGCAACCAGAAGGTGATCGAACGCGCCCCCGCACCCTATCTCGACGAGGCGACCCGCACCGCGCTTTGCGACGCCGCGATCCGGATCGGCAAGACCACCGGCTATTGCGGCGCGGGCACGGTCGAGTTCCTGATGGATGAGACGGACGGCGCCTTCTATTTCATCGAGGTCAATCCGCGCATCCAGGTCGAGCATACCGTGACCGAGGTCGTCACCGGCATCGACATCGTCAAGGCGCAGATCAAGATCGCCGAGGGCGGTCATCTGGGCATCGCCGCCGAAACCGGCGTGCCGCCCCAGGCGGATATCCGCCTCAATGGCCATGCGCTCCAGTGCCGGATCACCACCGAGGATCCCGAAAATGCTTTCATCCCCGATTATGGCCGCATCACCGCCTATCGCGGCGCGTTCGGCTACGGCATCCGGGTCGATGGCGGCACCGCCTATTCGGGCGCGGTCGTCACCCGCCACTATGACCCGCTGCTCGAAAAGATCACCGCCTGGGCGCCGACCGCGCCCGAGGTGGTCGCGCGGATGGTGCGCGCGCTGCGCGAATATCGCATCCGAGGGGTCGCGACGAACCTCAACTTCGTCGAAAATGTGCTGACCCATCCCGATTTCGTCGCGAACAAATATACCACCAAGTTCATCGACGACACGCCGTCGCTGCTCGCCCCGGCGAAGCGGCAGGACCGCGCGACCCGGCTGCTGCGCTACATCGCCGACGTCACCGTCAACGGCCATCCCGACGTCGCCGGCCGCGCGAGGCCGCCCGCCTCGGCGCGCCCGCCCAAAGTGCCACGGCTCAGCGGCGACATCGCCCCCGGCACCCGCCAGATTCTGGAAAAAGAGGGCGCGACTGGCCTCGCGAAATGGATGCGCGCGCAGACCCGGGCGCTGATCACCGACACGACCATGCGCGACGCGCATCAATCGCTGCTCGCGACGCGGATGCGATCGGCCGACATGATCGCGGTCGCCGAAACCTATGCGCAGGGCCTGCCCGGCCTGTTCAGCCTCGAATGCTGGGGCGGCGCCACATTCGACGTGGCGATGCGCTTCCTGCAGGAAGACCCGTGGCAGCGGCTCGCCGCGATCCGCACCCGTGCGCCCAACCTGCTCACCCAGATGCTGCTGCGTGGCGCCAACGGCGTCGGCTATACCAACTATCCCGACAATGTGGTGCGCCATTTCATCGCCCAGGCCGCGCAGGGGATCGATATCTTCCGCATTTTCGACTGCCTCAACTGGGTCGACAACATGCGCGTCGCGATCGACGCGGTGGTCGAGAGCGGCAAGATCGCCGAGGGTGCGCTCTGCTATACCGGCGACATCCTCGATCCCGACCGGGCGAAATACAGCCTGTCCTATTATGTCGATCTCGCCCGCCAGCTGGAGGCTGCGGGCTGCCATATCCTCGCGATCAAGGACATGGCGGGGCTGCTCAAGCCCGCCGCCGCGACCGCGCTGATCGGGGCGCTGCGCGAGGCGACCGACCTGCCGATCCACCTCCACACCCATGACACGTCGGGTGCGGCCGCCGCGACCCTGATCGCCGCGATCGACGCCGGGGTCGACGCGGTCGACGGCGCGATCGACGCGATGTCGGGGACGACCTCGCAGCCCTGCCTCGGCTCGGTGGTCGAGGCACTGCGCAACACCCCGCGCGACACCGGCCTCGACGGCAAGGTGATCCGCGAGCTCAGCTTCTACTGGGAGGCGGTCCGCACCCAGTATACCGCCTTCGAAAGCGACCTGAAGTCGGGCGCGTCGGAGGTTTATCTCCACGAAATGCCCGGCGGCCAGTTCACCAATCTGCGCGAACAGGCACGCAGCCTTGGGCTCGAAACCCGCTGGCACGAAGTGGCGCGCGCCTATCATGACGCCAACATGCTGTTCGGCGATATCGTCAAGGTCACGCCATCGTCGAAGGTGGTCGGCGACATGGCGCTGATGATGGTGGCGCAGGACCTCCGCCCCGAAGACGTGCTCGATCCCGCGCGCGACATCGCCTTCCCCGGATCGGTGGTCGAAATGCTGCGCGGCGATCTCGGCCAGCCGCCGGGCGGCTGGCCCGCCGACATCTCGAAGCGCGTGCTCGGCGACGAGAAACCCTATACCGCGCGGCCCGCCAGCCTGATGAAGCCGGCCGACCTCGCCGCGACGCGCAAGACCGCCGAGGAGGCGTGCGGCCGCGCGCTCAGCGAGAATGAGTTCGCCAGTTATCTCATGTACCCCAAGGTCTTCACCGGCTTTGCCGAGGCGCAGCGCCAATATGGTCCGGTCGGCACCCTGCCGACGCCGATCTATTTCTACGGCATGGCGCCGGGCGACGAGGTGTCGATCGAGATCGAACAGGGCAAGGCGCTGGTCGTCACCCTCCAGGCGATCGGCGACACCGAAGAGGATGGCAGCGTCCGGCTGTTCTTCGAACTCAACGGCCAGCCGCGCATCATCACCATGGCCAACCGCCGCGCGACGGCATTGCGCCCCACCCGCAGGATCGCCGATCCCGCCAATGACGCGCATGTCGCGGCCCCCATGCCGGGGGTGGTGTCGACGGTGAACGTCGCTGCCGGCGAGAAGGTCGAGGAGGGCCAGCTGCTGATGACGCTGGAGGCGATGAAGATGGAGGTGTCGGTGTTCGCCAAGAAGGCGGGCGCCGTCGCCGAACTTCTGATCGCGCCGGGCCAGGCGGTCGACGCGAAGGACCTGCTCGCGGTACTGGGCTGACCAAAAATCCTCCCCATCGCAGATGGGGAGGGGGACCGCCAAAGGCGGTGGAGGGGTCTCCGACCTCGCATCCACCGCAGGTTTCCAGCTTCTGCCCTACCCCTCCACCACCCTGCGGGCGTGTTCGACGAGATTGTGCCCCCGGCACAATCTTGGCCTGCCGGGGGCAGGCCAATGTCGAACACCCTCCCCACGCTACGCGTAGGGAGGATCTTCTTTTCGCTCCCGATCAAAGCGGTTATCCCGATCCCATGCCGGCCCAATGGCCACGTCAAAATCGGATGAACCCCACATGCTCCACCGCAGCCTTTCCATTCTCCTCGCCGCCTCCTTCCTAACCGCCCCGTCCCTTGCGGCCCCCGCCTTCGACGCCGCCCGCGTCAGCCAGGACATCAGGGCGCTGTCCGACGACAGTTTCGAAGGCCGCGCGCCGGCGACCGCGGGCGAGAAGAAGACGATCGCCTATATCACCGCGCGGATGAAGGCCGCCGGGCTCCGGCCGGGCGGCCCCGGCGGAAAATGGACGCAGGATGTGCCGCTGGTAAAATCGGACATCGTCGGCGCCCCTGCCCTCTCGCTGAAGCTGGGCGACGGCACCGCGCGCGCGCTGACCCAGGGCAATGAGATCGCGGTCCGCTCGGCGGTCACCGGCGACAGCAGCATCGACTTCAAGGCGCTGCCGCTGGTCTTCGTCGGCTATGGCGTCAAGGCGCCCGAACGCGGCTGGGACGATTTCAAGGGCGCCGACCTCAAGGGCAAGATCATCGTCGTCCTCGTCAACGACCCCGATTTCGAGGGCGGAGAGGGCGATTTCGGCGGCAAGACGATGACCTATTATGGCCGCTGGACCTACAAGTTCGAGGAAGGCGCGCGGCAGGGCGCGGCGGGCGTGCTCGTCATCCACGAATATGCGCCCGCCTCCTATGGCTGGGCGACGGTCAAGAATTCGAACACCAACACGATGTTCGACATCGTCCGCGCCGATCCCCGATCCGACCATGTCCCGCTCGAAGCCTGGATCCAGCGCGACCTCGCCGCCGATCTGTTCAAGGCGGCCGGGCTCGATTTCGATGCGATGAAGCAGGCCGCGCAGCGCAAGGACTTCAAGCCCGTCCCGCTCAACGCCACCCTCGACGCCAGCTATGCGGTGAAGGCCGAGACGATCACTTCGTACAACATCCTCGGCCGCCTGCCCGGTAAGACCCGCCCTGACGAAACCGTGATCTATTCGGCGCATTGGGATCATCTCGGCGTCGGCCTGCCCGACGCGAAGGGCGACCGCATCTATAACGGCGCGAAGGACAATGCCGCCGGCATCGCCACCCTGCTCGAACTCGGCCGCGCCGTCGCGAAGGCGCCGCGCACCGACCGGTCGGTCGTCTTCCTCGCGGTCACCGCCGAGGAGAAGGGTCTGCTCGGCTCCGAATATTATGGCGCCAACCCGGTCTGGCCGCTCGCGACCACGGCGGGCGTGCTCAACATGGACAATATCATCGGCGAGGGCGCGGCGAAGGACTTCACCATCTCGGGCGTCGCGAAGCTTGGCCTGCTCGACATGCTGGTCGCTCAGGGCAAGACGCTGGGCCGCAGCTATGTTCCCGACCCGAAGACCGAAACCGGCGGCTTCTACCGCTCGGACCATTTCTCGATGGCGAAACAGGGCGTCCCCGCAATCTCGTTCAAGCCCGGTCTCGATCTGGCCGACGGCGGCATCGCGCGCGGCAAGGCGCTCGCCGACGCCTATACGAAGGACCGCTACCACCAGCCTGCCGACGAATGGAGCGCCGACTGGAACATGTCGAGCGTCGTCCCCGACCTGACCCTGCTCTACAACACCGGCCGCGCACTGGCCGACAGCCGCAGTTGGCCGGAATGGGCCGCCGACGCCGAGTTCAGGGCGAAGCGCGACGAGACGAAAGCGGTACGGAAGTAGCGCCATCTAGCGTCGCCCCGGCGGAGGCCGGGGGACGAAAGTCGGATCAGATAGCTTCCACGACATGGGCCTCCATCGCCACACCCAGGCGTTTGCGCACCGCACCGAAAATAGCCGCAAGATTGTCCATGCTCGGATTGCCTTTCTCGGAAAGCATCCGGTGGAGGCTTTTGCTCGGATGGCTCGTTTCAGCCGCCAGTGCCTCGAACCCAAGCGACGCATTGACGAGATCACGCAGGATCAGCCGAGCGACATGGGGCTCGCCGTTGAGGAACGCGGTCGCCGCTTCATCGAGCATGGCCTTAGCAAAGGCCGGATCGCGTACAGCACGTTCCTTCACCGTTTCCTTGAAATCGCGTGTCAGCACTTCCTTCACCTCTTGGTTTGCCTGCCGGTGGCTTTGCGGGCCCTATATTCGTTCAACAACACACCGGCCCGTTCAATGTCGGCCTGTTGCCGCTTCTTTGTGCCACCCACGAACAGGATGACCAGTTCGTCTCCGTCCCTGGTGAGGTAGAGCCGATAGCCGGCTCCCCAATCAATCCGATATTCTCCCAGCCCGCCGCCGATCCATTTGACGTTCGACAGATTGCCCAGTTCCATCCGTACAATGGCCGTTGCTACCTTGGCGGAAGCCTGCGAATCGAGATCGCTAAACCATGACCTGAACGGGCTGGAACCGTCCGCGCGGATATATTCCTGAACAATCAAGTCCGACCCCTATCCAGTAACATATACGTTACCATGCGTCCAGATCGCCAATTCTACGGCAGCAGCAGGCTCGAATCCCCATAGCTGTAGAACCGATACCCCCGCGCAATCGCATGCGCATACACCGCCTGCATCCGTTCCCGACCCATCAGCGCGCTGACCAGCATGAACAAGGTCGACTTCGGCAGGTGGAAATTGGTCATCAGCCCGTCGATCCCGCGAAAGCGGTAGCCGGGGGTGATGAAGATCGCGGTGTCGCCGTCGAACGGGCGGATCACGCCGTCCTCGCCCGCCGCGCTCTCGATCAGGCGCAGGCTGGTGGTGCCGACCGCGATCACCCTGCCCCCCTGTGCGCGGACCGTATTGAGGCGGTCGGCGGTGGCGGCGTCGATGCGGCCCCATTCGGCGTGCATGCGGTGCAGGTCGGTATCGTCGACCTTGACCGGCAGGAAGGTGCCCGCGCCGACATGGAGGGTCAGCGTCTCGCTGCCGATCCCCGCCTGTGCCAGCACCGCGATCAGCCCGGGGGTGAAGTGCAGCGCGGCGGTGGGGGCGGCGACCGCGCCTTTCTCCTTCGCGAACATCGTCTGATAATCGTCGCGGTCGCGCGCATCGGTCGGGCGCTTGCCCGCGATATAGGGCGGCAGCGGCATCGTTCCGGCGCGTTCGAGCAGCAGCTCGACGGCCTCGTCGCCCTCGAAATCGAACAGGATCGACCCGTCCTCGCCGCGCTCGGCCGCGATAGCGGTCACGTCTGCCCCGAAATCGATCCGGTCGCCGATCCGCACCCGCTTGGCGTTGCGGACAAAGGCGCGCCAGCGGCGCAACCCTTCGCGCTTGTGGAGCGTCGCGCCGATCCGCGCTTCGCCGCGCCGCCCCTCCAGCTGTGCGGGAATCACGCGGGTATCGTTGAACACCAGGCAGTCGCCCGGACGCAGCATCGCCGGCAGGTCGGTGACGACATGATCGGCCAGCCCGTCCGCCCCGCGCGCCACCAGCATCCGCGCGCTATCGCGCGGGCTGGCGGGCCTCAGGGCGATATTGTCGGGCGGCAGGTCGAAGTCGAAGAGATCTACGCGCATCAGCTCAGCATAAACGGAATGACCGGCATGGAAACTCCAGCCCGCTCATCCTGAGGAGCCACTGAGCTTGCCGAAGGGGCGTGCCGAAGGGCGCGCAAGATCTATTGCGGCGTGGCGACCGCTTCGCTGCCGGTCACTTCGCGCACCGCCGCGTCGGTGCCAGGCTCGCCCGCAACCGCATCGACCGCCGCGCCGGTATCGGGCGCGGCCGGCGGCGGGGTGTCGGCGTTGGGCGCCTCGACCGGCGCGGGCACCGACGGTGCCGCGACGGGATCGGGGGTCGGCGCGGCAGCGGGGGCAGGAGCCGGCTCGGGAGCGGCTGGAGGTGCGGGCGGGGGCGCAGCGGCGGGCACCGGACCGGCGACCGGCGCGATGCCCTGATCGTCCGATTCGATCGACATGCGAACGATCTTCGACGGGTTGAGCGGCGGCTCGCCCTTTTCGAGCGCGTCGACATATTGCATGCCCGCGATCACCCGGCCGATCGCGGTATAGTTGCCGTCAAGGCCCAGATTGGGCTGCAGCATCAGGAAGAACTGGCTGTTCGCGGTATCGGGGCCCTGGGCGCGCGCCAGCGCCATCACGCCGCGCACATGGGGAAGGTCGTTGAACTCGGCCTTCACATCGGGAAGCTCCGAGCCGCCCTCGCCGGTGCCCTTGGGATCGCCGCCCTGGGCCATGAATCCCTCGATCACGCGATGGAAAGTCAGCCCGTCATAGAAATGACGACGCACCAGCGTCTTGATCCGCTCGACCGAATTGGGCGCCTTGTCGGGACGAAGCTGGACCTTGATCCGGCCGCCGGTCGACACGTCGATATTGAGGATATTCTGGGGATCGAGCGGCGGCGGCATCTCCACCGGCGCGGTCTGGGCAATGCCCGTCCCGGCCAGGAAAAGACCCGCAAGAGCCGCAACAAGGAACTTCGATCGCATCAGGTCATGTCTCCTACCGCGCAACGCGCGCCACCCCGATAGAGGCTTCAGGCTTGCCCGCCGCTGAACCGCGACGCGCCGTCTTCAACTGCCCTTCTTACCGATCTTTTCGACGCGCGCGACGACTTCCTGCACAACCCGCTGCGGCACGAAGCGTTCGATCGCCCCGCCATAGAGCGCGATCTCCTTGACGAGGCGCGATGCGATCGGCTGCAGCGCGACGTCGGCCATCAGGAAGACCGTCTCGATCCGGTTGTTGAGCTGCTGGTTCATCCCCGCCATCTGATATTCATATTCGAAGTCGGCGACGGCGCGCAGGCCGCGGATGATGATCGAGGCGCCCGCGCGTTCGGCAAAGTCCATCAGCAACAGGTCGAACGCGACGATCTCGATCTTGTCGCCCATGTCGGCGGTCTCGCGGCGCACCATCGCCAGCCGCTCCTCCAGCGTGAACATCGGCGATTTGGACGGGTTGGTGGTAACCCCGACGACAAGCTTGTCGACCAGCTTCGCACCGCGCCGGATGATGTCCATATGGCCCAGCGTGATCGGATCGAAGGTGCCGGGATAGACGCCGGTGCGCATGGATACTTCCCCCCTTGTGTCGCTCAGCGGTCGCGTTCGACCGCATAAGCCGCGATGTCGCGTAGCAGATCGGCCTCGCGCCCGAAATTGCCAAGATGGCCGATCGCCTGTTCGGACAGCGAGCGCGCCTGCGCCCGGGCGCGATCGATCCCCAGCAGCGAGACGAAGGTCGCCTTGCCGGCGGCATCGTCCTTCCCCATCGCCTTGCCCATCGCGGACGGGTCGCCCTCGGCGTCGAGCAGATCGTCGGCGATCTGGAAGGCCAGGCCCAGATCATGTGCGAAGGCGCGCAGCCGGCCGCGCCCCTCCGGCGATACCCGACCCAGGATCGCCCCCGCCTCGATCGAGAAGGCGATCAGCGCGCCGGTCTTGAGCTGCTGAAGCCGGGTGACGCTGCCCATGTCGTGCATCGTGACCGCCGCCGCCATGTCCATCGCCTGCCCCCCGACCATCCCGGCGGGCCCCGCCGCGACGGCAAGCGCGGATACCAGCTCGGCGCGGACGAAGGGATCGGGATGGGTCGCTTCGGACGCGGCGATCTCGAAGGCCATCGCCTGAAATGCGTCGCCGACGAGGATCGCGGTCGCCTCGTCAAACGCCTTGTGGACGGTCGGCCGGCCGCGCCGCATGTCGTCATCGTCCATCGCCGGCAGATCGTCATGGACAAGGCTGTAGACATGGATCGCCTCGACCGCGAGCGCGGCGCGCATCGCGCATTCGGGATCGACCGCGAACAGCTGCGCCGACGCGCAGACCAGCAGCGGCCGCAGCCTTTTGCCGCCGCCGATCGCAGCATGGCGCATCGCGGCATAGAGCCGGCGGCGGCTGTCATCGGGCGGGGTTAGCAGCACGTCAAAGCGGCTGTCGATGTCCTGCGCGATCCGCGCCAGTTCAAAGGTCAGCATCTCGCGCATGTCAGCCTGCGGTAAAGGGCTCGGTCCCCCGTGGCGCGCCATCGGCGCCGAGGCTGATCTTGTCGATCCGGGCCTGCGCGGCCTTCAGCCGCTCCTCGCACTGGCGCTTCAGCGCATCGCCCTTCGCATAGAGCGAGATCGACTCGTCAAGCGGCACATCGCCCGATTCAAGCTGCCGCACGATCACCTCAAGCTGCTTCAGGGCATCCTCGAAGGAGAGATCGGCAAGGGGGTCGGCGTCGGTCATGGCAATGGCTTTTGGGCTTGGTGGCAGAGGCGGTCAAGCGCGACATACGTCGCCCCGGCGGAGGCCGGGGCCGCCATCGTTTCTCGCGGCACCGTCAGGGCTGGAGCCGCTGGCGGTCCCGGCCTCCGCCGGGGCGACGACCATTTATACCTTCTTGAACGGATCCTGGAAGGTCGCGCCGCCATAGGTCGATTCCTCGACATGAACGGTCTCGGCCAGCCGCGTCGCAGCGTCGCGCTCGGCACGGAGCTGTTCGATCAGCGCCTCGCGATCGCCCTCCAGGCGGGTATCGGTCGGGGCCTCGATCCCGGCGGCCTTGGCCGCCTTGGCGACGACCGCGTCAAGTTCGCGCTGCGAGCTGAGCCCCAGCGTGACCGGGTCCTTGGGGACGATATTGGCGATGTTCCAATGCGTCCGGTCGCGGATCGCGGCAATCGTGGTGCGGGTCGTGCCGATCAGCTTCGAGATCTGGCCGTCGGACACCTCGGGATGGTTGCGGATGATCCAGGCGATGCCATCGGGCTTGTCCTGGCGCTTGGAAACCGGCGTGTAGCGCGGACCCTTGGTGCGGCGCTGCTGATCGGGGCCCTTGAGCATGACCAGCCGATATTTGGCGTCCTTCTGACCCTTCTCGATCTCGGACATGCTGAGCTCGCCGGCGCGGACCGGATCGCGGCCGGTCAGCTTGGTCGCGGCCATGTCATCGGCAATCGCCTGAATCTCAAGAATGTGCAGCCCGCAAAACTCGGCGATCTGCTGAAAGCTGAGCGCGGTGTTGTCGACCATCCATGAGGCGGTCGCATGTGGCATGAGCGGCTGGGCCATAACGGTCCTCCAAAATAAAAGGGCCGCCCCGTCACGGAGCGGCCGAAGCATGGGGCCGATGTACTGAAAGCGCGTGCGCAGGGCAAGGCTGGAGTATGACAGATCCTCCCTGTCCGAAGCATGGGGAGGATCTCTACGCCGCCAGCCGCTTCTTCCCCGCACCCTGCTGCACCAGCGCCGCCAGAAACTGTTCGGCGCTGTGCCGCCAGCCGAAGGTCGCGCCATAGGCCGCCGCCGCGCGGCGGTCGCAATCGAGCGCCGCCATGATCGCCCGGCCGAGATTGTCGTCCATCGCTGCCGAGCCCGGCTTGAGGATGTCGATCGGCCCGGTCACCGGATAGGCGGCAACCGGCGTGCCACAGGCCAGCGCTTCGATCATCACCAGCCCGAAGGTGTCGGTGCGGCTTGGGAAGACGAAGACATCGGCACCGGCATAGGTCGATGCCAGTTCCTCGCCGTGCAGCGCGCCCAGGAAGCGGGCGTCGGGATAGGCGCGGGCCAGCGCGGCGCGGGCCGGGCCGTCGCCGACGATCACCTTGGTGCCGGGCGTATCGCAGGCCAGGAACGCCTCGATATTCTTCTCGACCGCGACCCGGCCGACATAGAGCTGGATCGGGCGCGACAGCCCGGCGAGCGCGGGATGCGGCGGGCGATCGGCGCGGAACAGGTCGAGGTCGACGCCCCTGCCCCAGCGCCGCACCGGCCCCACGCCGCGCGCCTCCAGGATCGCCTCGACCGAGGGGGTCGATGCCAGGATCGCCGCCGATGGCGCGTGAAACCAGCGAATATAGCGCCAGAACCAGTCGGCGGGCATGCCCGTCCGCTCGGCGACATAGTCCGGAAACTGGGTGTGATAGGCGGTGGTGAAGGCAAGGTGCTGGCTCAGGCAGTGGCGGCGCGCGGCCAGGCCGATCGGTCCTTCGGTCGCGATATGGATCGCCTCGGCCCCGAATTCGGCGATGCGGCGGCCGACCCCGAACTGGGTGGTCAGCGCCAGTCTGATCTCGGGATAGCTGGGGCATGGCAGGGTTAGGAACTGGTCGGGCGCGATCACGCACAGCTCATGCCCCATCGCGATCAGTTCGGCGGTCACCGCCTGAAGCGTGCGGACGACGCCGTTGACCTGCGGACTCCACGCGTCGGTGGCGATCGCGATCCGCATCAGGCGGCCAGCGCTGCGGCGGCGGCCGCGTTCTCGCGCCGCGCCGCGATCTCGTCGGCCCAGTGAAGCACCTCCATCCGCCCGTCGAAATGCTCCACCAGCGCGGTGCAGCCTTCGACCCAGTCGCCGTCATTATAATAGATGATGTCGCCGAACGGGCGGATTTCGGCGGTGTGGATATGGCCGCAGACCACCCCGTCCACGCCGCGCTCCCCCGCTTCATGCGCGACCGCTTCCTCGAAGCGCGAGATGAACTCGACCGCGTTCTTCACCTTCTGCTTGGCGTGCTTCGACAGCGACCAATAGGGCAGGTTCAGACGCTGGCGGACGGCGTTGATCACGACGTTCAGCCGCATCAGCACTTCATAGGCGGCGTCGCCCGCAAAGGCGAGCCAGCGGTGGCACATCACCACCGTGTCGAACTCGTCGCCATGGGTTACCATCAGCCGGCGGCCGTCGGCGGTCTCGTGGATCGCGTTGCGGCGAATCTCGATTCCGCCGAAGGTCATCCCCGAATATTGCCGGAACATCTCGTCATGATTGCCGGGGATGAACACGACGCGGGTGCCGCGCTTGGCGCGCTTCATCACCCGCCAGACGATGTCGTTATGCGATGACGGCCAGTACCAGCTGCGCCGCAGCCGCCAGCCGTCGATGATGTCGCCGACCAGATACATCGTCTCGCTGTCGGTCGAATCGAGAAAGTCGATCAGCATCTGCGCGTTGCAGCCGCGCGTGCCGAGATGGATGTCGGACACCCAGATCGTGCGATAGCGGCGCCGCTCGCGGCGGGCTTCGGGAAAACTCGGGCGGGCGCCCTGCGCAGCAGCAATCCGGGTGATGGCGTTCATCGCTCGTCTCCTCGATGGATGACGTGCGGAGCCTATGATTCAATAATGTTACAGCCGCCCCGACGAACGCTTACGGCTTTATGACAATCACTTAGCGGGAATCCGCCCTCTTGCGGCCATGGAACAAAAAAGGTCCAGTGATCGCAGGTCGATAAGCCCGCTTGATGATAGCAGGTTGCAACTTTGTTTCGCACCGGTGACAGGGCAGTATATTCGCGCTGCAGCATTTTTATCGGGGGACAGCATGCGGATCTATGGCGATTCGATCTCGGGCAACTGCCTGAAGGTGAAGTGGACGGCCGATCTGCTCGGCCTGCCCTACAGCTGGATCGAGACCGGCGTGCTCGGCGGCGAGACGCGGACCGAGGCGTTCCTGGCGATGAACCCGGCAGGACAAGTCCCGCTGGTCGAGTATGACGATGGCGCCACCCTCGCCCAGTCGAACGCGATCATCCTGTCGTTCGCCGAAGGCTCGGCCCTGATCCCCGCCGATCCCCGTACCCGCGCCAAGATGTTCGAATGGTTGTTCTGGGAGCAATATAGCCATGAGCCCTATGTCGCCGTGGCGCGCTTCCAGGTCCATTATCTCGGCACGCCGGTGGCCGAACTCGACGCGAAGATCGTCGAGCGCGGCAAGGCGGCGCTCAAGCTGCTCGACGACGCGCTGCGCCGGTCGGTGTTTCTGGCCGGCAACGCGCTCAGCCTCGCCGACATCGCACTGGTCGCCTATACCCGCGTCGCGCACCAGGGCGGGTTCAACCTCGACGGCTATCCGGCGGTACGGCGCTGGATCGCGCGGGTCGAACAGGTCGCGAACATCCGGGACTGAGAGGAGAGGATCGATGCCCAGCATTGCCGAAAAACGGGCGACCTTCCGTGCGCTGCACGAACAGGGCTACTTCCTGATGCCCAATGCCTGGGACGGCGGCAGCGCGGTGCGCCTCGAGGCGCTGGGGTTCCGCGCGATCGCCTCGACCAGCGCGGGCGCCGCCTGGGCGATGGGAAGGGAGGACGGCGAGTTGAGCCTTGACGAGGTGCTCGCCCATCTCCGGGTGCTGGTCGCGGCAACCGGGCTGCCGGTCAACGCCGACTTCGAGAATGGCTTCGCCGACGATCCCGAGCAGACCGGCCGCCATGCCGCGCTCGCGGTCGATACCGGGGTCGCCGGGCTGTCGATCGAGGACTGGTCGGGCAGCGCTCTCTATGACGTGGCGCTCGCCGCCGATCGGATCGCCGCCTGCCGTACCGCGATCGACGCGCGCGATCCCGCTATTATGCTGATCGGCCGGCACGAGCGCTTCCGCGTCCCCGGCGAACCCGCCGCCGACGCGATCGCGCGCGCGGTCACCTATGCCGAGGCCGGCGCCGATTGCCTGTTCGTGCCGGGACTGACGGACCCGGGCGCCGTCGCCGAGCTGGTCGCCGCGGTGGCGCCGAAACCGGTCAACGTCGTCGTTCACCAGTTCGACAACACCATAACGGCATTCGCCAGGCTCGGCGTCCGGCGCTTCAGCACCGGCGGCAGCCTGGCGAAGTCCGCCTGGACCGCGTTCGACGATGCAGCCAGGACGCTCAAGGGTTTCGAGGGGTGAACCCAACCCGTCATCCCGGCGAAAGCTGCATGACGTCGTATCGCTCTCAACGTCATTCCCGCGCAGGCGGGAATCCATATTCTCTGAAGCTCGAACCTCTTGCGGACCGGAGGTTATGGATCCCCGCCTGCGCGGGGATGACGTTAAGACGATAGAGCACTCGATAAACGATTACTTCGGGTTGGCCGTCAGCCATTCGAGCACCTTGTCGGGCGCGCTCTCGCCATAAGGGTCTTCGTCGGTGCCGCTGTCGTTGATCCCGGGCTCCTCGAACCAGGCGACGATCTTGCCGTCATCGACCACCATCGCATAGCGCCACGAACGGTCGCCGAAGCCGAGATGGTCCTTCTTGATCAGCATGCCCATGCGGCGGGTGAAATCGCCCGAGCCATCGGGCAGCAGCTTGGTCTTCTCCAGCCCGAGATGCTTGCCCCACTGATACATCACGAAGGCATCGTTGACCGACAGGCAATAGACGTCGGCAGCACCCGCCGCCGTCAGGTCGTCATAGCTGCGCTCATAGGCAGGGCACTGCTCGGTCGAACAGGTCGGGGTGAAGGCGCCCGGCAGCGCGAAAACGACGCTGCGCTTGCCCTTGAACAGCTCGCCGGTGTGCAGGTCCTGCCAGCGGAACGGGTTGGGGCCGCCCACGCTCTCGTCGCGAACGCGGGTCTTCAGGGTAACGTCAGGTACTTTGCGTCCGAGCATGTCTGGTCCTTCTCATCAAATCCGATGACAGCCTTCTGCCGAAGGTCGATTGATCGATCCAATGAGAAGAAACGTTCTCAGTTATCGAAAACGTCGCTCATCTTATCGGGCCTTCGGCGCGTCCCTGAACGAACTGATCCACATAAGGGTTGCCGCTGTCGTAGAGCCGGTCGCGCGGGCCGCGCCAGACGATCTTTCCCTGATAGAGCATCGCGACGCGGTGCGCGATCTTGCGCGCCGATGCCATGTCATGGGTGATCGTCAGCGCGGTGACGCCCAGTTCGGTCACCAGTTCGACGATCAGGTCGTTGATCACGTCGGCGCGGATCGGGTCGAGCCCGGTGGTCGGCTCGTCGAAGAAGATGATCTCGGGGCGCGGCGCGATCGCGCGGGCCAGCGCGACGCGCTTCTGCATTCCGCCAGACAGCTCGCTCGGCCGCAGGTCGAGGACATCGCTGCTCAGCCCGACCCGTTCGAGATTCTCGGCCGCGATCTTGCGCATCCTGGCGGCGTCGGTCAGCCGGCCCTGGGTCAGCGCGAAGGTGACGTTCCGCCAGATCGGCAGCGAATCGAACAGCGCCGACCCCTGGAAGAGCATGCCGAACTTGGCGCGGGTCCGTTCCAGCTCGCGCGACGACATCGACAGCAGATCCTCGCCGTCGATGCGGATCGCGCCGCGATCGGCCTTGATCAGCCCGAGGATGCATTTGAGCGTGACCGACTTGCCGCTGCCCGACTGACCGATGATGACCATCGATTCGCCGCGCTCAATCTCCAGGTTGACCCCGTCGAGCACCTTGTTGCCGCCGAACGACTTGGCCACGTCCTCCAGGACGATCTTGTAATCGTCCGCCATCAGCCGAACGCCATCAGCGTGATGATCATGTTCGACAGCAGGATCAGGATGAAGGCCGAGACGACGGCATCGGTGGTCGCGCGGCCCACCCCGGCCGCGCCACCCTGCGCGTTGAAGCCATGATAGCAGCCCATCAGCGCGATGAAGAAGCCGAAGAAGGCCGATTTGACGAGCGCCATCTGCAGGTCGGTGGCGGTCAGGAACTGGCGGGTCGTCTCCAGATAGTTCACCGCGTTGAAATCGAGCTTGTAGACCGCGACGAAATAGCCGCCGAATATCCCGATCGCATTGGCGACGAGCACCATCAGCGGCGTCGCGATCAACGCCGCGATCAGCCGCGGCGCGATCAGATAACGGTGCGGATCGGTGCGCAAGGTGCTGAGGGCGTCGAGCTGTTCTGTAACCCGCATCGTCCCCAGTTCGGCCGCCATCGCCGATGACACGCGGCCGGCGACCATCAGCCCGACGAGCACCGGCCCCAGTTCGCGGACGATACCCAGCACGACGATCGCGGGGACGGTCGAGGTGGCGTTGAAACGCGCGCCCGCCGTGAAGGTCTGCTGGGCCAGCGCCGCGCCCGAGAAGATCGCGGTCATGCCGACCACGGGCAGCGAGAACCAGCCGATCTGGAGCAGCTGTTCGAACAGCTTCGACGGATAATAGGGCGGGCGGACAGCGCGCGACACCGTCGTCCCGGCGAACATCGTCACCCTGCCGACGGCGGCGAGCGCCGAAATCAGCAGCCGCCCGACCGATGCGCAAAAAGCTATAATAGGCTGCAAAATGGCGAAATCCTAATCCGTCCACCGGCGCTGATAGCGGGAGCCGAGCCCGGTCAGCAACTCATATTGCGACAGCCCGGTATCGCGCGCCGCAACGGCGAGATCATAATCGACCTCCAGCCAATCCCCTTCCCCGACCGGTGCGGTGCCGATGTCGACCGCGACAAGGTCCATCGAGACACGCCCGACCAGCGGGCATTCGACGTCGCCCGCGCGTGCCATGCCATGGCCGGCAAAGGCGCGCAGATAGCCGTCTGCATAGCCGAGGTTGAGGATCGCGATGCGCGTCGCCCGATCCGCGGTGAAGGTCGCGCCATAGCCGACCGTGCCGCCCGGAGGAACGTCGCGCAGCTGGAGTATCTGCGCCTCGATCCGGACAACGCGCGCGATCGCGCCGGCCGCCTCGTCGCGCGGAATGCCGCCATAAAGCCCCAGACCGGGGCGGATCAGATCGAAGCCATAAGCCGGGCCAAGGCACGCGCCCGCCGAATTGGCGAGGCTGAGGCGCGCCGCCGGAATCCGGCCGGCGAGCGCTGCGAAACGGGCGCGTTGCGCTTCGTTCATCGCGCTGTCGGGCTCGTCGGCGCAGGCAAGGTGGCTCATCAGCAGGTCGATCTCCAGACCGTCGAGCAGCCCCGAACAGGCATCGTCGGTGCTAAGCCCGAGCCGGTTCATCCCGGTATCGACCATCACGTCGCAGGGCCGTCCCGGCGCCGCCGCCTTCCAGCGCGCCACCATCGCCGGCGTGTTCAGCACCGGTCGCGCGCGCGACGCCAGCGCCGCCGCCATATCCTCTTCGCGCACGCCGTGCAGCACCGAGAGCGCTGCGCCGAACGGGAGCGATCCGAGCATTTCGGCCTCGGCCCAGGTCGCGACGAAGAAATCGCGGCACCCCGCCTCGGCCAGCCGGCGCGCTACCTCGATCGCGCCCAGGCCATAGCCGTCGGCCTTGATCGCCGCGCCCGCCGCCGCACCGCCGCGCTCCGCCAGCCAGCGCCAGTTGGCAACCAGCGCTTGGCCGTCGAGGTCGAGGCGGAGGGGGCTGTCAGCAGGGGTCACGCCCAGCCCGTAGCCGTCCCCGCGCACCTATTCCAGTTCTTTGCCCGCCGTCTCGGGCAGCCAGATCAGCGTGACGACGAAGGCCATCGCGACCACGCCCACCGTATACCACAGCCCGGCAAAGGGATCGCCGGTCTTCGCGACGATATACTGGCTGATGAACGGCAGGAATCCGCCGAAATAGCCGGTGCCTATATGATAGGGTATCGACATCGACGTATAACGGACCCGGGCCGGGAACATCTCGACCAGCAGCGCCGCGGTCGGCCCATAGGTCATGCCCGACAGGAAACCGATCACGACGATATAGAAGATGATCTTCACGCTGGCCGCGGTCGAAGGCGTGATCTTGTCGAGCTGATAGCCTGCGGTGGCGAGCGCCGAATCGAGCGTGGCGGCATCGCTGGCGTTCACCGGCTGTCCGCCGATCGTCACGACCGGCACCGCGCCGGCCGGCCCCGCCACCTTGGTATAGGCGACACCCTTTTTCGACAGCGTGTCGAGCACCTTGCCGCACGGCGTCGCCTGTTCCTTGGCGAACGGATCATAGCTGCAATCGCTGCCAGTGACGACGACCGGCGCGCGCTCCATCGCGGCCGCCAGCCCCGGATTGGCGACATCGGCGATCCAGTGGAACAGCGGGAACATCAGCGCCAGGGTCAGCGCATAGCCGATCAGGATCAGCTTGCGCCGGCCGATGCGGTCCGAAAGCCAGCCGAACAGGATGAACCAGATCAGGCTGAACAGCGCCGCCGAGCCGACCAGGATGCGCGCGGCATTATCCTCGATCCGCAGGCTGTTCTGGAGGAAGTAAAGCGCCTGGAACTGGGCGGTGTACCAGACCACGGTCAGGCCGGCGGCGATGCCGAACAGCGCGACGAGGATCATCTTCACCCTGGGCCAGCTGTTGAAGCTTTCGCGCAGCGGATTTTCGGCCAGTTCGCCCGCATCCTTCATCGCCTTGAAGACCGGGCTCTCTTTCAGCTTGAGCCGCACCCACAGCGAAATCGCGAGCAGCACGAGCGAGAACAGGAAGGGGATGCGCCAGCCCCAGTCGGCAAAGGCCTGCTTGTCGATGAACATGCTCGAGCCGAGCACGACGATCAGGCTGAGCAGGAAGCCGCCGATCACCCCCGACTGGATGAAGCTGGTATAAAATCCGCGGTGCTTCGCGGGGGCATGTTCGGCGACATAGATCGCCGCTCCGCCATATTCGCCGCCCAGCGCCAGCCCCTGGAGAACCCGGCACAGCACCAGCAGGACCGGCGCCGCAACGCCGATCGTCTCATAGGTGGGCAGCACGCCGACGGCGGCGGTGGCGCCGCCCATCAGCGCGATCGTGACCAGGAAGGTGTATTTGCGCCCCAGCTTGTCGCCGAGCACCCCGAACAGCACCGCGCCCAGCGGCCGCATGCCGAAACCGACGCCGAAGCTTGCGAGGAAGATCAGGAAGCTGACCGCGGGATTGTCCGACGGGAAGAAGTGGCCGGCGACGATGCTCGCCAGCGTCCCGTAGATGAAGAAATCATACCATTCGAACACGGTACCGAGCGTCGACGCGATGATGACCAGCCGGTCCCGCTTCGGATCGATCTCAATTGCGGCTGTCGCCATGCTGGAATTCCCCACCCGGATTCTTGTTGGGAGAACGCCTATGGCAGAGAATGGCGGGAAACAAGCCTCAGGAGCATCATTCAGTCCCCCCGGCCGCCCTGCGCGTACGACTCTTGTCCATCAGCGGGTGACGGCTGTTGACCAGCTCGACCAGATGCGCGCCGTTCACATGGGTGTAGATCTGGGTCGTCGCGATGTCGGCATGGCCGAGCATCGTCTGGAGCGCGCGCAGGTCGGCGCCGCCCTCCAGCAGATGGGTGGCGAAGGCGTGGCGCAGCACATGCGGGCTGATCCGCTGCGGCGGAATGCCCGCCTCGGCGGCCAGTTCGCGCACCAGCTGGAACAGCCGGACCCGGCTGAGATGGCCATGGCCCGAGGGAAACAGGAAGGGCTGATCGGCCGGCGCATGCACGCTCCATTCGGCGACCGCCGCCCGCGCGCGATCCGAAATCGGCACCAGCCGCTCGCGCCCGCCCTTGCCGCGCAGGATCAGGAAGGGCTGGTCGCCGCGCAGCGCATGGCGCGGCAGCGATACCAGCTCGGTCGCGCGCAGCCCCGATCCGTAGAGCAGCTCGACCAAAGCGATCAGCCGCAACGTCAGCGCATCGCCGTGCCGGTCGACTCGCCGCGCCTCCAGCGCCGCGAACAGCCGGTCGATGTCGCCATGGCCCAGCACGCGCGGCAGCGCCCGCTGCACCGCCGGGCGCGGCAGCGCGTCGGACGGATCGTCGCGGCGGATGCGCTCCTCCTCCAGAAAGGCGAAGAAGCGCCGCAGCACCGATGCCTTGCGCGCCACGCTGGTCCGGCTGAGCGCCATCCACGCCGACCCGAGCCGCTGCAATCCCGCCGCGTCGGCCGCGACCAGCCCTCCGTCGAGCAAACCGGAAGCACCGCGCAGGTCCGAACCATAAGCGAGCAAGGTGTTCTTCGCCGCCCCGCCCTCGGCCGCGAGCATCTCGAGGAACTGGGAAATCGCCTCGGAATCTTTCACCGGCCAGATCCTCCCCATCGAAGATGGGGAGGGGGACCAGCGAAGCTGGTGGAGGGGTCTTCCGAACCCAAGGTCCCGCCCCGCCCCTCCACCATCCTGCGGATGGTCCCCCTCCCCACGCTGCGCGCAGGGAGGATCTGGGAGGCCATCCCCACTACAACCTTGTCATCGCCTCGGCGGCGATCATCCGGGCTTCGCCGTCGAGGCCGACATTGTGGAGCGCGCGGATCATCGTCGCGAACATCGCCGAGGACATGCCGTTCCAGCCGGTCTTCTGCATCCCCACCGCGACGAGCAGCGCAACCGTCGCGGTCTCGCCGCGATCGGCCGCCTGGAGCAGCAGCCGCGCCCAGATGCTGCTATTGTCGAAGCCGACCTCATGGTCCTGCAGCAGACGCATCTGATCCTCGGTCCGGAGCCGATCGAGTCCCGACAGCGCCGCGAGCAGCAGCCGCAACTTCTGCGGATTCGCGTCGGCCCAGGCGTCGGCGACCGCCGACAGCCGGTCCGCCGACAGGTCGACCGAGACTTTCGGCGTGCCGACCGCAAGGATCGCCCAGGCGGCGTTGCCCTTCTCGGCCGACATCGCGGAGACGATCGGCGCCCAGCCCGCCGCCTTGCGGTCGAGCCCGGCGGCCATCATCGCCCCGATCAGTTCGGCGGCGTCGCCGGCATGATCGTCGTCGGGCACGATCCGCGCGGCCGCGCGCGCCGTCAGGATCAGCCCCGCATAGCGATCGACCGTCGCCCCCTCGTCGAGCCCCTCGCCGCTCCAGAAGCCGCGCATCGCCGCAACCCGGCCGCTGTCGTCGTCGGCGACATAGCAGCGGCGCAGCCGTCCCGGCGCGGTGTCGCTGCCGAGGTCGCCGCTCTCCTCGCCCGCCCGCGCATAGAGGTCGACCAGCGCCGAATTGGAAAAGACGCCGAGCCGCGCCGCCGTCATCGCCGCGCCGATCCGTTCGGCGGCGGGGATCATCGGGGCGCGCGCCGACCAGGCGACAACCTGCGGCCCGACCGTCCCGTAGAGGTCCGCCGGAATGGTCAGCCCCAGCGCGTTCGCCATGCCGACCCGCCACGCGGTCAGCTGGTTGACCCCGGTCCATTCGACCGTGACCGCGCGCCGCCCCGCGCCGTTGACCGCCATCATCCGCTCGGCGAGCTGGACGTCGATCCCCTGCGGGTCGCGGGTGCGGCGGCGCGCCTGGTCCATCAGCACGTCGGCGATCGCGGTATCGCCCGACAGCGCCGCACAGATCGCGCGCGCCATCGGCCAGATCGGCTCCCGGCTGCGAATCGCGCCGCCATCGGCCAGCGGGCACAGCCCCGCCGCGTCGGCGCTGGCGAGCGCGCTCTGCCCCGCGACCGCATAAAGCTTGGCGTTGAAACCATCGACATCGGCGCCCTGGACCAGCATCTGCGCGCCATCGGCCTCGCCCATCCGCAGCAGCAGCCACGCGCGCTCGGCCACCCAGTCGGGCGCGGCGACCTTGTCGGGCGTCGCCACCCGCGTCAGCAGCGCGCGCCGCAGGGTGATCGCCGCCCAGCGCGACGCGATCGGCACATCGAGCCGCCGCATCAGGATCGCCAGCATCTTGCCGTTGCTCTCGCCCCAGGCACGCGGGCCGAAGCCCCGGAACGGACCGGCGACATCGATCGATCGCCGCGCCGAATCGGGCAGCTCCTCGGGCTTATATTCCTCCTCCTCGGGCATCGCCGAGGCGAACACCGCCGGATCGAGGTCGAGCGCCGCCGGCTGCGCGGGCGCGGGTCCAGGCGGCGCCACCGGCTGGCCGGGTGCGGGCGACCCTGCCTGTTGCGGGCGGTTGGTCGGGCCGGGCTGCGTCCCGAATCCATCGGGCAGCAGCGATTCCTGCGCGAATGCGGCCGCCGCGGCGAGCGCCACGACGCCGGCTGTCAGCGCCAGCAGCGCCCTTTTATTGAGCGGCGGCTTCATTGAGCATGGCCTTCTCCACGGTCACCGGCGCCTTTTCGGTGTTGACGAAGCTCAGGGCCACAAGCGCCACGACGACGATGACGACGACACTCAAAAGGATGAAACTGAACCGAGACATGAATTTCCCTTAAGCTCGACCGGCAGGCAGGTTGCAATGGATGCGCTTTTGCCCGAGGGGGCGGCCATGTGTATAGCCCTCGAAGAGATGCCGCCAAGCCTGCCGCCCAATCTGCCCCGTTTTGAACGCCCGCTGGTGCTGGTCGGGCTGATGGGTGCCGGTAAATCGACGATCGGCAAGCGGCTCGCGGCGCGGCTCCATCTCCCCTTCGTCGATGCCGACCATGAGATCGAGCGCGCCGCCGGGCTGAGCATAGCCGAGATTTTCGAGCGCTTCGGCGAAAAGGAATTCCGCGACGGCGAACGCCGCGTGATCGGCCGGCT
The DNA here is from genome assembly GCA_947085315.1 of uncultured Sphingomonas sp. Lineage (GTDB taxonomy): Bacteria > Pseudomonadota > Alphaproteobacteria > Sphingomonadales > Sphingomonadaceae > Rhizorhabdus. Next base: position 86,616 of record CAMTVW010000006.1, read on the forward strand.
GATCGACGGCAAGCCCAAGGTGATCGCCACCGGCGGCGGCGCCTTCATGCAGGACGAGACCCGCGCGCTGATCCTCCGGCGCGCGCTGGCGATCTGGCTCGACGCCGATATCGAGGTGCTCGCCGACCGCGTGTCGCGGCGTGAGGGCACCCGCCCGCTGCTCAAGGACCGCGACCCGCGCGAGGCGCTGGCCGAGCTCGCCGCGATCCGCAACCCCGTCTACGCGCTCGCCCCGGTCCATGTCCGCAGCCAGCCGCTGCCGCACGACGCCACCGTCGACGCGATCCTGAAAGCGCTCGCGGCATGACCGTCACCGTAGCCCTCGGCGAACGCAGCTACGACATCCATATCGAAAATGGCGCGCTCGACCGCGCCGGCGAACTGCTCGCGCCGTTCGCCGCGCGCGGCCGGTTCATCGTGATCACCGACAGAAATATCGTACCCAATCAACTCTATAGGCTCGAAACCTCGCTCACCGCCGCAGGCATCGCCAGCGCGGTCGAGGTGCTCCCGCCCGGCGAATCGACCAAGAGCTGGGCGATGCTGGAGAAGCTCACCGACGCGCTGCTCACCTATGGCGTCGAGCGCAGCGACACGATCGTCGCGCTCGGCGGTGGCGTGATCGGCGATCTGGTCGGCTTCGCCGCGTCGATCCTGAAGCGCGGCTGTCGCTTCGTCCAGATCCCGACCACGCTGCTCGCGCAGGTCGATTCGTCGGTCGGCGGCAAGACCGCGATCAACAGCCGCGCGGGCAAGAATCTGGTCGGCGCCTTCCACCAGCCGGTCCATGTCCTGATCGACCCGACCACGCTCGACACGCTGCCCCCGCGCGAACTGCGCGCGGGCTATGCCGAGGTGATCAAATATGGGCTGATCGACGACCCCGCCTTCTTCGCCTGGTGCGAAAGCGACGGCGCGAAGCTGCTCGCGGGCGACCCCGCCGCGCGCCTCCACGCGATCACCACCAGCGTCGCCGCCAAGGCTCGCATCGTCGGCGAGGACGAGCGCGAGACCAGCGGCCGCCGCGCCCTCCTCAACCTCGGCCACACCTTCGGCCACGCGCTCGAAGCCGAAACCGGCTTCTCCGACAAACTGCTCCACGGCGAGGCCGTCGCCGCCGGCATGGCCCTCGCCTTCCGCTTCTCCGCCGCGCAGGGCCTGTGCCCGCCCGAGGACGCCGCCCGCGTCACCGCCCACATAGCGGCCGCCGCCCTCCCCGCCACCCTGCGCGCTGCGCATGTCGACACGTCCGGCGCGAAGCTGGTCGCCCACATGCTCCACGACAAGAAGATGGCAGGCGGCCGCCTCCCCTTCCTGCTGGCGCGCGGGATCGGGCAGACATTTCTGGACAAGACCGTCGATCTCGCGGAGGTCGAGGCGTTTCTCGACGGGGAGCGCACCTAGCCCTCTCCCGCCTTCAAATCTGCCCTGAGGCCACCAATTTGCTCAGCAAGGCATTTACGCGCGTCTGCCATCCAGGGCCGCTGCCCCGCAGATGATCCACGGTCTTCGCATCGAGACGGATTTTCACCTCCACCTTGGGCGTTTCAAGCCTGGGGCGTCCGCGCCGGGACGGTTTCATCCCCGCCATGAAGGCACTGTCCATCGACGGGTTGTCGTCGTGAATCTCTGAATCAAACTTTTCCATGATAAAACCTCACTTCGTGCTTTTCTGCCGGACGCAGGCTGATGACGCGAACCGCATCGTCGTGCGAGCCTTCGGTAAAAACCAGCACGTGCAGCCGGTTACCGATCAGCCCGATGGCGACAAATCGGTCCTCTCCGTAGTCGAAGCGATCGTCCTCGCGCTCAAATGCCGTGTCCCAATCAAATTCCTCCGCAGCCTGCAAAGACACGCCATGCCTGGCGATGTTGGTCGCATCCTTGATCGGATCGAACTCGATCTTCATTGCAATTCTGTACACCCATTAAATGGGGCCCGCAATGATTGATGTGCACCCAAATATGGGCGCGCATAGGAGACGCTCGCGATCAGATTGACGCGCCGGGCTGGTGCCGCATGCGTTGATTGGGAATTTCGGGGACACAATACTAATTACCCGTGATGCGCTCGCACGCTATGGAAGTCATGGCCCGCCCTGCTAGAATCCCGAGCAAAGCCGAAAGCTATTTAGTATTGTGTCCCCGTATTGCTCCACGAGCAGACAACCCGGAATTCCGGGGACACAATACTAATTACCCGTGATCAGGAATTTCGGGGACACAATACTAATTACCCGTGGAATTTCGGGGACACAATACTAATTACCCGTGATGCACTCGCACGCTATGGAAGTCATGGCCCGCCCTGCTAGAATCCCGGGCAAAGCCGAAAGCTATTTGAATTTCGGGGACACAATACTAATTACCCGTGATGCGCTCGCACGCTATGGAAGTCATGGCCCGCCCTGCTAGAATCCCAGGCAAAGCGAAAGCTATTTAGTATTGTGTCTCCGTATTGCGATTTAGTATTGTGTCCCCGTATTGCTCCAAAAACGAGCAGACAACCCCATGCACCCGGGAAACCAGCCCGAAATCCTGGCGAGTGCCCCGCGCTGCGGCGCGCGGACCCGTGCCGGGGCGGCGTGCCGGTCGCCGGCGGTGGGCGGCGGCGCGCGGTGCCGGATGCATGGCGGCAAGGGCAGCGGCGCACCGGTCGCGAACCGCAATGCCTGGAAACATGGCCTCCACTCGGCCGGGACGCGCGCGATCGCCCGTTCGCTGCGCGCGCCGCCGCGCTGAGGCGGTCCGCGCTGTCGGCTCTCCGCCGCTACCGCCCCCGCAGATACACCACCGCGATCCACATCCAGCCGAGGATCATGCCGAGGCCGCCGAGCGGCGTCACCGCGCCCAGCCATTTCGGGCCGCCCAGCGCCATCGCGTAGAGCGTCCCCGCGAACAGCGCCGCGCCGAACAGCAGCAGCGCGGCCGGCCCCCGGCGCTTTCCGAGGATCGCGAGGCCGGCGGCGGCGTGAACCATCTGGTAATGCGCGCCGGTGGTCAGCCATTCGGCCGCCTTGCCCTGCGCACCGTGCGCGCCATAGGCGCCCGCGATCACCGCGATCGCGCCCGACAACGCCAGCAGTGCCGCCAGCGGATCGCCCATCGCCTTAGCGCGCGCCATTGTCTTCATCCTCTTCGGGTGCAAGGTCGAGGCTGCGGTCATGGTTGAACATCATGTCGCGCCGGGTGGTGATGTCGCCGCTCGCGATCTGCGCTTCCAGCCGCGAACCGTCGCGGCGGCGATATTCGGTCTCGATCGTATCGACATTGGCCGGGCCGATCCCCAGCGATTCGAGCGCTTCGCGACCCAGCAGCACCGCCGATTCGAACAGCTCGCGCACCGCCCCGGTCAGGTCGAGCTCGGCCAGCGCCATCATGTGGCGCCGATCATAGGCGCGCACCAGTATCGCGGCCTTGGGGAAGGCGTTGAGGATCGGGCGGAGCTGGCGCTTGTCGAGCTGGTCGCCGTCGATACAGAAGATGATCGTGCGCGCCTCGTCCGCGCCGGCCTGGCGCAGCAGATCGATCCGCGTGCCGTCGCCATAATGAACCTTGACGTCGAACTTGCCGGCGACGTCGATCTGCTCGATCTCCTTGTCGATCAGGCTGACGCGCACGCCGGCCGCCAGCAGCATCTGCGCCACGGTCTGCCCGAAGCGGCCATAGCCGACGATGATCGCCGACGGGCTCAGGCCGCCATCGGGGCCGGGGCGCGTCTCCTTGCTCGGCGGCGGGGTGAGGAAGCGGCTGGAGAACATCATCAGGAACGGCGTGGTCGCCATCGACAGGGTGACGATCGCGCCGAACAGGCTCGCCGCCTCGGGCTCGATCAGCAGCGCGTCGCTCGCCTGCGCGAACAGCACGAAGGCGAACTCGCCGCCCTGGCTGAGCAACAGGCCAAAGCCCAGCGCGCCGCGGTTCGACACCCCGAACAGCCTGGCCACGCCGAACATCACCACCGTCTTGGTCGCCACCACCGCCAGCGCCATCGCGATCACGAACAGCGGCCGTTCGGCGATGACATGGAGGTCGAGCAGCATCCCCACCGCGATGAAGAACAGCCCGAGCAGGATCGTGCGGAACGGCTCGACATCGGCCTCCAGCTCATGCCGGTACGGCGAGTCGGCAAGCATCACGCCCGCGACGAACGCGCCCAGCGCGGTCGAGAGGTGGAGCGCTTCCATCACCGCCGCGCTCGCCAGCACGGCGAACAGCCCCGCCGCGACGAACAGCTCGCGCTCGCCGAGATTGCCGATCAGCCGGAACAGCGGATTGAGGATGAACCGCCCCGCCAGGACGAGCCCGACCACCGCCGCCACGGTATAGATCACCAGCAGCCAGCCGGGCGGAGTGCCGGGCTCGGGCGGGGTCCGCGACAGGGTGGCGATGATCGTGATCAGCGGGATCAGCGAGAGATCCTGGAACAGCAGCACCGAAAAGGCGCGCTCGCCCGAGGGAGTGTTCATGCGCCCGGCCGATCGCAGCATCGGCAGCACCTGCGCGGTCGATGACAGCGCCAGCGGCAGCCCAAGCGCGATCGCCGCCGCGCCGCTGAACCCGGTACCGAAATAGATCACCGCGCTCAGCGCGAGCCCGCACAGCACGACCTGGACCAGCCCCAGCCCGAAAATGTCACGGCGCAGGCGCCACAGCCGGCCGGGATTGAGTTCGAGCCCGACCAGGAACAGCAGCAGGACGATGCCGAGTTCGGCGATGCCCAGCTTCGATTCGGCGCCACCGATCAGCCCCAGCCCCTGCGGACCGATCAGCGCCCCCGCGACCAGATAGCCGAGTGTAGCACCGAGCCCGAGCCGGCGGAAGATCAGCACGAAGACGATCGCGGCACCCAGCAGCACGACAGCGTCGCGCAGCAGCAGCGTCTCGGCGGCCTCGGTCATCGCCCCGGTTCCGCAACCGCCTGAGCCGCCGCCTCGGCCACCGCCTCGAAGGCGAGCCGGATCGACGGATGGCGCGCCGCGTGCGGGCGGGCGGGTTCGAACAGGGCGAGCCCGGGCCAGTCGCCGGGGTCGCTGCGCGCTCCGGCCAGAAAGGCGGTGAGCGCATCGCGCGCGGCGGCGAGTTCGGCCGGGGTCCGCCCGATCGCATGTTCGCCCATCAGCGCCGCCGACGCCTGGCCCAGCGCGCAGGCGCGCACCTCCTGCCCCAGCGCCGCGACCCGGCCCTCGCCGTCGATCACGACATCGACCGTCACCCGGCTCCCGCAGATCGGCGACCGCTTCGACACCGTCGCCTGCGGCGCGGCGAGGCGCACCTGATGCGGGATACTGGTGGCGAGGCGCAGGATGCTGGCGTTGTAGAGCGGCGCGGACATGACGCTCCTGTAGGCCCAAGCCTCACCCACGTCATCCCAGCGAAAGCTGGGATCTCACTTTTCCTGCGCGGGCAAAGACATCACCCCACGTCCGTCATTCCAGCGAAAGCTGGAATCTCGGTCGAGGTTCGCGACCTCGCATCCGTCCCTGCCGCACGAGATCCCAGCTTTCGCCGGGATGACGGCGGATGGAAATTAGCCTTCCAATTGGCGGATCAGCAACCGCACATCGGCGTCGAGCTCGGCGTCGAGCTGGCGCAGCTTCTCGATCTGCTTGACCGCGTGGATCACCGTGGTGTGGTCGCGCCCGCCGAAGCGGCGCCCGATCTCGGGCAGCGAACGCGGGGTGAGCTGCTTGGCGAGGTACATCGCCACCTGGCGCGGCCGGGCGACCTCGCGCGCGCGGCGCGCGCTCGACATCTCGGCCTGGCGGATGCGGTAATGGTCGGACACCTTGCGCTGGATCTCGTCGATCGTCACGCGGCGCTGGTTGGCGCGCAATATGTCGGCCAGCGTCGCCTGGGCGAAGTCGATGTCGACCGGCTTGCCCGACAGCGCGGCATAGGCGACGACCCTGTTGAGCGCGCCTTCGAGCTCGCGGACATTGGCGCTGATCCGGCGGGCGAGGAACATCACCACGTCCTGCGGCACCTGCGCGGTCGGCATGCCCTGCAGCTTGCGGGTGAGGATGTTGAGGCGCAGTTCGAAATCGGCCGGGTTGACGTCGGCGACGAGCCCCCAGGACAGGCGCGAGAGGATGCGGCTCTCGATCCCGTCGAGGTCCTGCGGGCTGCGATCGGCACTGATCACCAGGCGGCGGCCCGCCGAGATCAGCTCGTTCATCGTGTGGAAGAACTCTTCCTGCGTCGATTCCTTGCCGGCGATGAACTGGACATCGTCGATCATCAGCACGTCCGCCGCGCGCAGCCGCTGCTTGAAGCTGAACGTGTCCTTCGCGCGCATCGCCGATACGAACTCGAACATGAACTTCTCGGCCGACATGTAGACGACCTTCGCGCCCGGATGCCGCGCCAGATATTCATGGCCAATCGCGTGCATCAGATGGGTCTTGCCGAGCCCGGTGCCGCCATGGAGGAACAGCGGGTTGAAGACCAGCTTGCCGCCCTCGGCCAAGGTTCGCGCGGCGTTATAGGCGACTTCATTGGCCTTGCCGACGACGAAGCTGTCGAAGGTGTAGCGGCCCTCAAGCGGCGTGCCGCAGCGCGCCTCGGCCTCGACGGCGGGCGGCGCATCGGCGGCTGCCGCATCGTGCGCGTCGATCGCCGCCGAATCGGCGGAGAACAGGACGGGCTTGTCACCGGCGGCGGAGACGATCGAAATCTGGCGGACCTGCGGCAGCAGCGCGCGCCAGCCTTGCAGGAGGTGATCGATGAAATGGGTGGTCGCCCAGTTCGCCATGAACTCGCTCGGCGCGACCAGCCTGAGCGTGCCCGCGGCCAGATCGCAGTCACCCAGCGTCAGCGGCTTCAACCAGCCGTCGAAGGTGCGGACGCCGATGCTGCGGCGAAGGCCGGCGCGGATCGTCTCCCACGCCTGGGCGAGGGCCAGATCGATGCCGCCGCTGACCGACGCGCTTCCATCCATACCCATACCGCCCAATTGATCAGACACGCCGCATCCTTCCCGAGCGAACGATGTCCGCCCCCCAACTACCCGCCTGAAAAGGGCAAAGCCCTCCTCCCATCCAAAGGCATGGCCTTCAGACCGCTTATCGCGAAATCACCCTGAAGCCGGTTGCGACAGAATCGCGCCCCGGCCGTGAGTGTCATCTATGAAGAAGCTGCGACGCGGATCAAGAGGATCAATTTCGTCATCGGGCCGCAATATGGGGTTGACTCCCGATAAGCCGGGCATCTCAAACCGAAAAAAATATTATGGTGAATTTTCAATATCTTGTTGGGGTGATCACGATCTTATGGGCAACGAATCAAGGTAATTCCGAGGGTTACGATTCCGTGACCCATCGATGAAAAATCGACGACCCATATATGACAAAACCCGCCGGCATCGCTGCCGGCGGGTTTCACCCTATTCGAACTTTCCGGGATCAGCCGAGCGCGGCGAGGCGCTTCGTGAGCCTGGAAAACTTGCGCGAGGCGGTGTTCTTGTGGACGATGCCCTTCGACACGCCACGGAACAGCTCGGGCTGGGCAGCGGCGAGCGCGGCCGTGGCTGCGGCCTTGTCACCGGCGGTGAGTGCGGATTCGACCTTCTTCACGAAGGTGCGGATCCGGCTGACCCGTGCACCGTTGATCTCGGCGCGACGGTCGTTGCGACGGATGCGCTTTTTTGCCTGCGGCGTATTCGCCATGCTCGTTCAAACCCTAGCTAAATTGATCGGTAACGGCGCCAGACTCGGCCAGCGTCGCGAAGGCCGGGCCAATACACAGAGGTGCCCATCCGGTCAACCTCTGGAACGCCCTATTTCTGGCATTTCCCGCAGTAGAAGGTTGAACGACCGCCATCGACTCGCCGCAACACGGGCGCTCCGCAGTGGCACGGCTCGCCTTCGCGGCCATAGACCAGCCATTGCTTTGCGAAATAGCCCAGCTCGCCATCGGGACGCGCATAATCGCGCAAGGTGGAGCCCCCGGCCTCGATCGCGGCGGCAAGAACCTCGCGAATCGCATCGACCAGCCGGTCGAGCCGCTTGCGCGCGATCCGCCCCGCCGGGGTGGTCGGCGCGATCCCGGTCATGTGAAGCGCCTCGCAGACATAGATGTTGCCCAGTCCGGCGACGATCCGCTGATCGAGCAGCATCGCCTTGATCGATGCGATCCGGCTGTCGAGCATCCGCGCCAGATAGGCACCCGAAAGATCGGGCCCGAGCGGTTCGGGGCCCAGCGCCCTGAACGGCGCGAAATCGGCAAGATCGGCCTTGCGGACGAGGTCGATCGATCCGAAGCGGCGCGGGTCGCACAGCGCCAGCGTCCGCCCCTCGTCGGTTGCCAGGATCAGATGATCATGGGGTCCGATCTCCGACGGATCGATCCGCCACCGGCCCGACATGCCGAGATGAAAGATCATCACATCGTCGCGGTCGGTCTCGATCATCCCATATTTGGCGCGGCGGCCAAGGCCGGTGACCGTCGCGCCCGTCATCCGCTGGCGCAGATCGTCGGGAAAAGGCCGGCGCAGATCGGCGCGGCGCATTTCGACACGCGTCAGGCGCCGCCCCTGCAGCGCGGGCGCGAGGCCGCGGACGGTGGTTTCGACTTCGGGAAGCTCGGGCATGGCTTGCCGTATAGCCATCCCCCTTCGCGTCATTCCAGCGAAAGCTGGAATCTCCCCAGAGGCTCGCGACATCAAGTCCGTCCCTGCCGCACGAGATCCCAGCTTTCGCTGGGATGACGATCTCGCTAGAGCGTCCCCGCATGAGCGACAGCGTTTCCTTCGGCTATACCGACGTCTCCCCCGAGGAGAAGACCGCCAGGGTCGGTGAGGTCTTCCGCAGCGTGGCGGGCCGCTACGACCTGATGAACGACGCGATGTCGGGCGGCATGCACCGGCTGTGGAAGGACCGCTTCGTCCGCCGGGTGAAGCCCCGCGCCGGCGAGGCGATCCTCGACATGGCGGGGGGCACCGGCGACATCGCCTTCCGGCTGGCCCGCTCGGGGGCGCGCGTCACCGTCTCGGACATCAATGCCGCGATGCTCGAGGTGGGCAAGGAGCGCGCGGCGAAGAAGCGGATCGAGGGGCTGAGCTGGTCCGAACAGAATGCCGAGACGCTGAGCTTCGATGCGAACAGCTTCGACGCCTATACGATCGCTTTCGGAATCAGGAACGTCACGCACCGCGACAAGGCTCTCACCGAGGCGCACCGCGTGCTGAAGCGTGGCGGTCGCTTCTTTTGCCTCGAATTCTCGACGACTTTGTGGCCCGGCTTCAAAGAAGCCTATGACGCCTATTCGCACCGGATCGTCCCCAGGCTCGGCAAGCTGCTCGCGGGCGACGAGGAGAGCTATCGCTACCTGATCGAATCGATCCGGCGCTTCCCGCCGATGGAAGCGTTCCGCGCCGAGATCGCGGCTGCGGGCTTCGTCCAGGCGAAGGTAGAGCCGATGCTCGGCGGGCTGGTTGCCATCCACAGCGGCTGGAAGATTTGACCACCAGCGTCACCCACATCTGGCGGCTGCTGCGCTGGGGCCGGACGCTTGCGCGGCACGGCGCGCTGCGTGGGATCGAGCGCGACGCGCTGACTCCGCCCGCCATCAAGCGGCTGATCCGGATCGCCCGGCTGGGCGCGCGCGTGCCGAAGCAGCCGGCTTATGCCGAGGCGTTCGAGGCGCTGGGCCCGGCGGCGATCAAACTGGGTCAGGCGCTCGCCACCCGCCCCGATCTGGTCGGCGAGCAGGCCGCCGCCGAACTGTTCCGGCTGCAGGACGCGCTGGCGCCGGTCGCCTTCCCGGCGATCCGCGCCGCGATCGAAAAGAGCCTCGAAAAGCCGATCGGCGAGATCTTCGCCTCGATCGAGGAGGAGCCGGTCGGCGCCGCGTCGATCGCGCAGGTCCACCGCGCGGTCACGCTCGAGGGCCGCACCGTCGCGGTGAAGGTGCTGCGCCCCGGCGTCGAGGAGGAGTTCGCCCGCGCGATCGAGACCTATGAATGGGCCGCCGCGCATGCCGAGATGATCGGCGGCGAGTTCGCGCGGCTGCGCCCCCAGCTTGTCATCGCGACCTTCCGGCAGTGGACCGCGCGTGAGCTCGATCTTCGCCGCGAAGCCGCCTCGGCGTCCGAACTCGCCGAGAACATGGCCGCCGTGCCCGGCTTCGTCATCCCCGCGATCGACTGGAGCCGGACCGCGCGCCGGGTGATGACGATGGAGTGGATCGAGGGCGTGAAACTCGCCGACCGCGCCGCGCTCACCCGCGCCGGGCATGACGGCAAGGCGCTGGGCGCGCTGCTCGTCCAGGCATTTCTGCGCCAGGCGATCGCCGACGGCTTCTTCCACGCCGATCTCCATCAGGGCAATCTCTTCGCGCTGCCCGACGGACGGATCGCCGCGATCGACTTCGGCATCATGGGCCGGATCGACCGGCGCGCGCGGCTGTGGCTCGCCGAGATCCTCCACGGCCTGATCACCGGCAATTACAAGCGCGTCGCCGAAATCCACTTCGAGGCGGGCTATGTCCCCGCGCATCACAATATCGGCGAGTTCACCACCGCGCTGCGCGCCGTGGGCGAGCCGATCCGGGGGCTGCCGGCCAAGGAGATCTCGGTCGGCCAGATGCTCGACGGGCTGTTCGCGATCACCCGCGACTTCGACATGCAGACCCAGCCGCACCTGCTCCTCCTCCAGAAGACGATGGTGATGGTCGAGGGAGTCGCGACCAGCCTCGATCCCGATCTCAACATGTGGGACACGTCGGGGCCGTTCGTGAAGGAATGGCTGCGCTCCGAACTCGGTCCCGAAGCCTGGCTCGCCGATCGCCTCGTCGACGACGTCAAGACGCTCGCGGGCCTGCCCGACCTGATCCGCCGCATCGAGGCTCGCTTCCCGCCCCCGGGCGCCGCCCCCCCGCCCCCGCCGATCCGCGAAGTCCAGGTGATCCGCATCGCTTCTAGCTGGCGCTATGCGGCGGTCGCGATGCTTGCCGGGGCGGCTGGCGCTGCGGCGGCGGTCGCCTTATTATAGGGCAATGACGAGGAAACAGGCCCTTACCCGCTTGAAGGCGCATGAGACCGAGCTGAAGATGGCCGGCTTACGTTCGCTCTACCTGTTCGGCTCGACATCTCGGGACGCCGCAACGGAGGGGTCGGACGTCGATCTCCTGTGCGATTTACGCGATTCGGACGATATGGGCCTTTTGGAGTTCATCCGTATCCGCGACCGTCTTGCCGATCTGCTCGACAGTTCGATCGACCTCGTCGAACGTCGCGGTATCCGACCACGCCTTCGCGAGCGGATCGAACGCGAAATGGTGCAAGTCTTCTGATGACCGACGTCAATCGCGACATCGACCACCTCGAACAGATATTGGACTTGATCACCGCAATCGAGCGGCGCTCATCCTCAATCGACCGCGAGCGCTTTGAGGCCGATCGTGACGAGAGCGATCTTGCGGCATTTCGGCTCTCCCACATAGGCGAGATCAGCCGCAAGCTGTCAGCCGACCTGCGGAGCCGCCATCCGAATATCGACTGGCGCAGCATCTATGGGATGCGCAATATCATCGCGCATGACTATGGTGCGATATTGCCGCGCCTTTTATGGAACGTAATCGTGAAGGACCTCGCCGCTCTGTCTGAAACATGCAGCGCCGAACTTGAGCGACTTCGCGCATGATCGCCCCACGCATCCTCCTGATCATCGGTGGCGGTATCGCCGCTTATAAGGCGTGCGAGCTCGTCCGCCTTATCCGCAAGGGCGGCGGCAGCGTGCGCTGTGTGCTGACGGAGGGCGCGCAGCATTTCGTGACCCCGATGAGCCTCGCCGCGCTCAGCGAGCAGGAGGTCCACACCAGCCTGTGGGATCTCAGGAACGAGACCGAGATGGGCCATATCCAGCTGAGTCGTGAGGCCGATCTGGTCGTGGTCTGCCCCGCCACCGCCAATCTGATGGCGAAGATGGCGGCCGGGATCGCCGACGATCTCGCCACCACCCTGCTGCTTGCGACCGACAAGCCGGTGCTGGCGGTGCCCGCGATGAACGTCCGCATGTGGCTTCACGCCGCCACCCAGCGCAATGTCGCGCGGCTGCGCGGCGACGGGGTGACGGTGCTCGATCCCGACGAGGGGGCGATGGCGTGCGGTGAATATGGCCCCGGCCGCCTGCCCGAACCACCCTTCATATGGGGTGAGATCGAAAAGCTGCTCGCGACGCCGCGTCATGTCCCCGCGCCGGGGATCAGGGGCGGCGCGCTCGCGGGCCGCCATGTGCTGGTGACCGCCGGGCCGACCCATGAGCCGATCGACCCGGTTCGCTATATCGCCAACCGCTCGTCGGGGAAGCAGGGCTATGCGATCGCAGAGGCGCTAGCTGCCTTGGGCGCGCGGGTGACGCTGGTGTCGGGACCGGTCAGCCTGCCCACCCCCGCCGGGGTCCACCGGGTCGATGTCGAGAGTGCACGCGAGATGGCGACGGCGGTCGAGGCCGCGCTGCCCGCCGATGTCGCGGTGATGGTCGCCGCGGTCGCCGACTGGCGCGCCGAGGCGTCCGCCCGGCACAAGATCAAGAAGGATGGATCGGGCGCCGCGCCGACGCTGGCACTCGCCGAGAATCCCGACATCCTCGCAGGGCTCGCCAAAAACCCGCGCCGCCCCCGCCTGTTGATCGGCTTTGCCGCGGAGACCGAGCAGGTCGTCGATCATGCGGTGGCCAAGCGCGAACGCAAGGGCGCCGACTGGATCGTCGCCAATGACGTCTCGGGGCCCAAGGGACAGAGCGTCATGGGCGGCGACAGCAACACGGTCCATATCGTTACCCGCGATGGGGTCGAAAGCTGGGACAATCTTCCCAAGGCCGATGTCGCCACCCGCCTTGCCGCAAGGATCGCCGATGCCTTCTCCTGAGCCAAAGTCTTCACCCGAAATCGCGATTCGCCTGAAGCGCCTCGATCACGGCGCGGGCCTGCCGCTGCCAGCCTATGCCACCGCCCATGCCGCCGGGCTCGACGTGGTCGCCGCCGAGGATCTCATCCTGGCGCCGGGCGCGCGCCATGCGGTCGCGACCGGTTTCGCGATCGCGATTCCCGAAGGCTATGAGGTCCAGGTCCGGCCTCGCTCGGGGCTTGCGCTGAAGCACGGCATCACCTGCCTCAACACGCCGGGCACGATCGACGCCGATTATCGCGGCGAGGTGAAGGTCATCCTCGCCAATCTCGGCGCCGAACCCTTCGCGGTGAGCCGCGGCGAGCGGATCGCTCAGCTGGTTCCCGCGGCAGTGCAGAGAGCCGCGTTCGCCGAGGTCGAAACGCTGGACGAAACCGTGCGCGGCGCGGGTGGATTCGGGTCGACCGGACGCTGATTCCTGTTTCGTCATCCCCGCGGAGGCGGGGATCCATAACCTCCGAACCGCAAGCGGTTCGAGGCGTAGAGAATATGGATTCCCGCCTTCGCGGGAATGACGGCTTGAGATAGAGGCAAAGCCATGTCCCTCACCGACACCCAGCTCGATCGGTAATCCGCCGACAGCGCACTAGCGTCTGTTTCAGCGAAGCTGAAACGGCGATTCCACGTCAGTGGAACAAACTCTAATGAGCGCCACCCGACCCCTCCTCCAGAAACCACCTCACCACCTCGCTCATCCCATTGAGCGGCGTAAACGTCATCATCACCATCCCCCCGGTCGCATGGGTCCGCGTCAGCCCCTCGACATAGATGTCGCTCGGCGGCTCCTCGTCGAACCACACCCCGTTCAGCGTGTCGCCCTGCCACTTCGCCCGCCCCTGCTCATAGGATTTGAACAGCAGCGTCGATGCCCCGCCCGCCACATGCGCGACCGACACGGCATCGATCGCATTGGCCACCCCGCCCGCGCGAAACGTCGCCAGGATCGCATCGCCGGGGATCGCCCCGGTCCCCCAATGCTCCTCGCGCTCGGGGTCGCCCACCAGCATCTTCTGCACCGTGTCGCGCGTCGACAGCCGCGTCTCGCCCGCCACCCAATAGCGCCCCGGCCCGGAAAAGCGCCGCCCCGCCCACCAGTCGGGATAGCGCCCGGTCAGGTGCATCGCCATTTCGAACGCCCCCGCCAGCGTCTTGCCGAGCTGGTTGCCCGCGATCAGCAGCCGCTCGCGATGCCCGGCGCCGGCCTCATGAAACGCCTTCTGCTTCGGATAGGGCCGATAGAGCGCCAGCCGGTTCCGCCGCTCCAGCCGCGCCGCCGTCTCCGCCGAAGACAATGCCTGCTCGAGCAAGCTCCGCGAGCTGTCCGGCCAGCCGCCGCCGCAATTCGTCACTGCTGACTCCGTCATATTGGCTCACCCCCATCTCCATCTTCACCTCCCTGGGCAGCACCGAGACGATCGCCTGCACATAGCGATCGGGCCGCCGCAGCCGCATCTTCTCCAGCGCCGCGGGCCCGCCCTCCATCCAGTCGACCAGCAGATCGGACAGAAAGGCGACCGCGACATTATGCCGCGCCCCCTCGGTCCCGCCCGTCCCGATGGTGAACCGCCCCCGCTTGTCGCGCCGGATCCCGTCCGGCGATCGGTGGCGCTTACCGTCGGGCGGGGTGCTGGAAGATGGCGCCGGGTCGATGTCGGTAACGTCGGTCATGACGTGCCTCCTTTTGATGATGATGGGCTAGGGCACAGTGCCGCTAATCGGGGTCGCCCCTACCGCTCATCCTGAGGTGGCACTGAGCTTGTCGAAGGGGCGTATCGAAGGACGCGAGCAAATTGGAAAAAGGCCAGGAAACGGGGGCGCGCGAGGGACGCAAGTCCGCCACTATGGATTTATCCGTACATTAGAGCGCGCGTGATGTCAAGAACATAACCGGAACATATGCCGAGCATGTGGATGCATTCCGCCGTCTCCCTTTGGGCCGGGAGCGGTCTGCCTCCCTTTACATCTTGCGCTCACAAAGCGGAAGCAATTGACGGCGAGGTGCGGTGCGCCTTGCGGCGGTCAGCGTGTGATTTACAACTCCTAAGTGACGCTGAGTCAGCGCTCCGAAAGATGCGATGCCCTCGGACAAGCAGGTGCAAAAAGAGCTTGAGCGCCGTATTCCGGCTGGACCCTGGGGCGGCGGCTGACTATCGTTCCCCAGGCGTGGATCGAACAGCTCGGGGCAGTGGGGAAGATGAGTTGGCGACCGTAGCATTACCGCAAGCGTCGCGCGGCTTGGCCGATCGTCGGAAAATCGGTGCGTTCTATACACCTGTCGAGTTGAGCCAGATACTTGCAGACTGGGCGATCCGCGCGGCCGGCGACACGGTTCTCGAACCAAGTTTCGGCGGCTGTGGATTCCTCGAAGCAGCGTGTAGCCGTCTGCAGGTGCTTGGATCCACGAGTCCAGTCGAAAACATCTTCGGCTGCGATATCGACCCGGTCGCGTTCGAGCATTTGTCCGCTGTTTTCGGCGGACCGGTTGACCTTACCCAGTTCCGGCAAGTCGACTTTCTCGACTGTGAGCCAGGAGGTGGGTGGCCGGATCGATTCAGCACCGTGCTCGCCAACCCGCCCTATATTCCGCACCAACGTATAGGTCGGGAGCGACAGACCGAACTCAGCGCCAAAATCTGGGGGATTCCGGCTGTTGGCGGGCGAGCCAGCCTTTGGGCATATTTCCTGGCACATTCGGTATCCCTTCTTGAGCAGGGCGGCCGGATGGCCTGGGTACTTCCAGGCGCTGCATTACAAGCCGACTATGCAGCCTCGTGCAGGGAATATCTCGGGCGGCATTTCGATCGCTGTGCGGCGATCGTAATTCGCGAGCGCCTGTTCCTCGAAGAAGGGGCTGACGAAGAGACGGTCATACTGCTCGCCGAAGGGCACCGTCGTTGTGCTCATGACGGCGCTATCGAGCTCGGCGAAGCACAAACCCTCTCCGAGCTCAGGGCACTAATCGACGATTGGACAGCTGGCCGGTGGCATGGCGATACAAGGGGTGTTTCACCAGCAACGCTGAGTTTGACGCCGGATGATCTGGCACGCTTCGAAGCACTTGCCGGGGAAGCGACATGCCAATCGCTGGGGACATTCGCCAAGGTTCAGATCGGCATCGTCACCGGCGCAAATCCGTTCTTTGTGCTTCCGCGCGCCTGCCTTGCACCGGCTGGTCTAGAGGCAGTCGATTGCAGCCCAATCCTGTCCAAATATCGACAGGCGCCCGGCTTGACCTTTACCGAAGCGGATCATGCAGCTGCGCTCGAGAAGGGAGAGCGCGGACTGCTGATCAATACCAACGACATCGCTTCGAATGTGCGAATGGCAGATTATCTCGCGACGTTCGACCCGGCGGACCGTAAGAAGGTCGGCACCTTCAACAAACGCAGCGTCTGGCATCGGCCCTGCGACGGTAACTTTCCCGACGCCTTCCTGCCGGTGATGCATCACGACGGACCAAGGCTGGTACTCAACACCCTCGGGTGCAACAGCACAAATACCGTGCATCGAGTTTATTTCCGCGAGACCACGCATCCCGCCGACCGCAAGTTCCTCGCTGTCAGTCTTCTCTCAACCTTTTCGCAAATCTCGGCTGAGCTTGTAGGCCGTCGCTACGGGTCAGGGGTGCTCAAGCACGAACCCCGTGATGCCGAACGCATTCAGGTTCTAATGCCCGATCTATCTTCCGCAGCGATCAACCGGACGTTCGCCGCAATCGATCGTCATTTGCGCCGCGGTAGGCCGGACAAGGCGGCGGCGGTAGCAGACGCTTTAATTCTCGAGCCGTACGGGCTGTCAGTCGAAGCGCTGGCCGACCTGCGCATCGCCTTGACGGCAATGCGCGAACGGCGGCGGCCTAAACGGCAGCAGCCGCAGCGTTCCTCACCCAGTCCCCTGCCCAAACCTCGTTGAGCATCGTCGTTCTCGGCTGAGCAATGGCGCGCGCCATCTTGTTGAAATAGGCCGGATAGCACAGCCTCTGGAAGTGAGCGATCGCCCGACACCAGTTCTCGTCGTCGCGCAGCGCTAGCCAGCCGTCTTCGAAGAAGTTAGCGGCGACGACCTCGCAGACGAGGGCCGCCTCCATCGGCGGATGACACCAGCGCGGTGCTTTGAGCGGGTGGTCGAGTTCCCGAAAACCCTGCTGATGACCGCCGAACTGAAGATGGAATAGCGGCCCAGGCTGAAATCCACCATCTTGCTCGTTTGCCAGATCGACGTGCCAGCGTGCAACAGGCTTGTTGTTTAGATCGTCGAACTGGATCGCGACGTCGAGTGCGCTGAACGGCGGACGGCCAGCCAAGTGCTGATCGACATCGACGTTTGCGCACAGCCAAGGCTGGACGTCGTTGCCATGTTTGTCCTTGGTCCACTCAAAATGCACGCGCTGATCAGGGTCGATCAGGAACGACCATGCCAATGTGCCCTGGAGGTTTGAGATCCGCCGTCCCTCCTGTTCGAGCACGCGTGCACCGTTCTGCGTCAAAATTTGAAAGCTACCGAGCTTGCGGGCGACGATCATGAGCGCGTCACCCGCCTGTTTGGCGGTGATCGCCTCAATTTCACACAATGCGGGGTTGGGCGGCGCGGCGATGGCGCGCTCTGCAGGTTTTGGCTTACCTTGACCATTTCCCATACCGTCAGCGCGCCGCCGGCTTTTCCATGGTTCGAACCTCGGCCGCAAGCGGCTCGTCGAGCTCGTCGATCTGTAGCGGCGGGCTTTCGCCCGTGTAGCGGTCAATCTGCACGCAGTCCCAGCAAATCCGCCTGGCAATCCGGTATCGCGGGATCGACCCCTCGAACACATTGACCGAATGCCGGACCTCCGCGCCCCGCCGACAGGAAGCGCAGGCGAAGGCGATTTTCTCGTCGGTTGCGCCGGTCCAGGGCGAATGAGCAGGTTCCAACTGCAGTTTGAGCGCGCTGCCTATCCGTTCGCTTCGTTCTCGCGCCGTCAGCGTAATAGGTCGTGCGCCGAGTAAGTCGGTCAGCCAGGCGTCGAGGCGATGTGCCCACCAGCGCGGCCAGCCTTTGGAGAGCTCGCCGGTATAGGCGATATTGGCCTTTGCGAGTGCCGTTTGCACCTCCTCGAAAGACGTGGGCGTAATTCCGAGACGCGCGCCCGCATCGGCGGCGTCTAAGAGTAGCCCCGGCTTGGCGAAGAGATTCTTGAGTATGAAACCCACGACCTGATGAGGCGCAGCCGCTGAATCGACCGGCGTTCGCAGCTCCTGCAGGTCGATAAAAATCCGATCTTCCGGTTCCGCAGCAAGAAACGTCTCCAGACTATAATGCTGGTGTCCTTTCAGCGACTTATAGGCTTGGGCGAGACTGACGAGCTCGACTTGCGCGGCCGCCGGATCATTTTCAATCTGCTCTTTCACAAACACCTTGTCGAACAAGTCATGCGCAGTACGGTCCGGATCGAACAGTTCCCTGATCTTCACCTCGGCAGATACAAGCACGATGGGAAAGTCGCCGGCTGGTCCTGCCACCGCTCGATCGCGAAGATGCTGCGCGACCGCGCTCGCCATATAGGTCTGGTCCGCCGGGAGGCCGCCGACTTCCTCATTGAGCCGGTAATCGAGCGCGAGAACATCGGGCGTGAAGGCGAGGATCTGGTTGGCGAGTGACGCGATATCCGTCTCGACCGGTAGATGTGTCAGTTCGACAAATCCTGCCCGCGTCAGCAGACGAGCATAGACCTTGTCCTTGTCGTCGACGAACACGCCGGTCGTGGTCATTCCTGATCTCCCCGCTGCTCGCTTGCCTCTAAAAGGCCGATCTCTATCCTGCAGCGGTACCCTTCACCCGGGTCGGCGACCCGGACGAACCCGCCATAGCTGCTCGCAATATCTGACACGATCTTGAGACCAAGCCCTGTGCCAGGGCCCGCTACGCCGTCATCCTCGACGCCGGTCGTGGTGGTGAAGAAGGCGTCGAACACGCGCTCACGGTTCTCCGGCGGAATACCTTCACCATTGTCCTCGAAACCGATCAAGACATGCCGGCCGACATGTCGAGCATCGATGCGCACACACCGATTTACCACCCTCGCCTTGCGCATGGACTTGATCGCGTTGGTTAGCAAATTGAGCAGGGCGGTATCTAGCTCGCTCGAGTGCATGGGGATTGTGCGCAATTGCGAGGGCCGGACGTCAACGTCGAAGGTGACGTTCTGCTTTCGCATATAGTCGCCGAACTGGCGGGTGAATCGATCAAGCGCCCCACGGACCGACAGCGAGCGCAATTCGCGGCTTTCCGTGCTCGACATCAACCCTGCAATGTAGCCCCCAATGTCGAGCAGCCGATCGGAAGCTGACGCCAGGTCATCGAACTCGTTGCTAAGCGCCGCCTTGTTGTCAGTGTCGGCGAGACCCGCGATAACCTGCCGAATGACCTTGAGTTGCGCGAGGAAATTGCCTTGCGCACCCTTTACTTCGTGGCCGAAGACGCTGATCGAAATGCCTAGCGATGCGAGGATCCGCAGCATTTCCTCATATTCAAGCGAGGCGGCAATTTTGGCCTCGACCTGGGTCTCATAGTCCGCGACGGCCTCTTCGACGGCCTCCAGCACATCGGCCGTCAATGGGGCCCCGACTTCACTGCCCGCGCGCAATTCGCGAATGACTTGCGATGGCTTCAGGGCCGACACAAAACCGCGCTGACCGGCGGTCACCTTGCGGTTTCGGAGCGAACCGACCCGGCCGGCCGCCCAGATCAACGCGTCCTGGACGAACTTTTGGAGCTGCGCAAAAGCTTCGTTTTCAAGCAGCCCTTCTCGACTGCTCGTCTCCTCAAACGCCGGATTTGACTTTGAATCGAGCCTGACTTGGCCGAACCAGTTGCGGTTATTGGACGGCAGCAGGATCTTGTTGCGCCGCGACGCCATGTCATCAAGCCCGAGCCAGTCATCGCGCTCCTCCCCATAAGGAAGAACACGAAATCCGTTGCGATAAACCCGGATGCCACCGAACTGGCGACCCATCTGGGCAGCGGTGGCCTGCTTCATCCCTGACAACATGTCAGGCGCATAAATGAAGTAGCGCGCTTCGAACAAATAAGGCCCGGTCTGGTCGCTGACCACGTCGAACTCAAGCGTATCGTCGAGGTCGAGTTTAACCGACGTCACGCGCGCGGTGGCACGTCCCGCCTGATCGACCGAACCGGTGACGACGGCCGCGGCCCTCGACAGAAAATCGCTCTCGATTGAGAATTTCTCGGTCTGCTCGGCCTGTGTCACCCCGTTGATGACGACCTGGAAGCCCGGATCGCCGGCGACGCTGCGCCCCTGAGGCTGCACGGGCGCCAACTCGAACGGCGGCTGGAGGAGGATCACGGAGCGCCAGACGCGCTCGATCAAGGCGGATGACCAAACGTCGCGCAGGTTGGCGATTGTGAGCAGCGTTCCCTGCTCGTCTACCGGTTTCTCAAACCGCTCAATGCCGCTGAAAATGTCCTGAATGTTGCGTCCGGCCAGGAAATCGCGTTCCCAGTCGAACGCGACACGATATCCCATCGGGCTTCCTCTAGGCTTGCTGACAAGCAAGAGCCGCCGACCGAGCCGCTGGACGGCGAACCGGCCGATGCCCTTGCGACCCGCCCGCACTCGGCCGTAGCGCGGTGACGTAGGTTCGTCGGCCTTTGAAGCGGTCGAGATACGCATCCAAGCGTCCCGGATGACATTTTCAGCCATGCCGGAGCCGTCATCCTCGATCGTCAGCGTGCCGCCTGTTTGGCTGCGCCCCTCGAACGTCAGCGTGACTTTCGAAGCGTCAGCATCGAACGCATTCTTGATGAGCTCGGAAAGCGCTGTTTCCTGCCTTGCGACCAACTCTTCACCAAGCCGCTGAATATGCGCCGCGTCGACCGAAAAGCGCACGAAATCCGGGTCGGAATCGACAATGCGGCGGCTGACGCTCTCGATGAAATGCCAATTTGGCTCTGTCTTCTCGAGTTCGGCCTCGATGATGTCGCGAAGTTCTTTATCCAGCATTTACCCTTCCGCCCCGATCGTGATGTAGGCGCAACGGCGCAAAAAGCCATTCCCCGTTGGCACGCTCGGCTGTAGACTTAACGTATTAAGAAGGGATCGCGAAATGGCACCACTGACAAACGATGACGATGGCACTGTCCGGCGCCACATCAGCGATCTTCTCGACCGTGTCTTGGTTCGGGCCGAGAGCGGTTACGGGGTGCAGGATGAATTGAGAAAAATGGCCAGCGAGGCTCAATCGGCGAGTCTGTCGGACATCCTCGCACGCGCGCAGGGAGCGGTCGGGCTCGTGAATTCGAGCACGCAGGGCAGACCGGACAGGGAGGTGGCGTTCGCCGCAGTGACCGCCCTGAAGCAGGAACTCCGGTCCGCACGCTAATCGGCCTCAAGCTTCTCGACCTTATGCGACAAGAACCTCAGGCGGCGTTGGCGGAGCGATTGCAGGCTTCGCCATATCGGCCGGACAGGGATTTGCCCGTTTGTTCGTTTCAACCTATTTAGGATCGGTATGATCAAGTGTTGCACTCGAGTAGTGTGCGCCGGGCCGAACAGTGCGTCAACTTCCGCCTCATCCCGTTCGACCTGTCTGGAGAAGTTGTATGTGGAGCTTTCAAACGTCAGCTTTCGGAGTTGCTCCAGAGCACCGCTAATGACCGAGATTAAGGCGCAAAGCCGACATTTCGACGCACTATTCGGCATGTCTCATTAGGGTCGGGTCCGATCTTTCGGCATAGCTACACGCGCCGAGCGCACGAGGACCAGCGCGTCGGTTCACGCGCCCTCCCATCCCGCTTTCGCCGTGCCGATTGCCTTGTGGCGATAACCGTCCGATAGGCTGCACCCATGTCCCTCACCGACACCCAGCTCGATCGCTACGCCCGCCACATCATCCTCAAGGAGATCGGCGGCGCGGGGCAACAGGCGCTGCTCGGCGCGCGCGTGGTGGTGATCGGCGCGGGCGGGATCGGCTCGCCCGCGATCCAGTATCTCGCCGCGGCCGGGGTCGGCAGGCTCCGCGTCATCGACGACGACGTCGTCGACCTGTCGAACCTCCAGCGTCAGACCCTGTTCGGCACCGCCGATATCGGCCGCCCGAAGGCCGAGGTCGCGGCCGAACGGGTCGCGGCGATGAATCCCGATGTGGCGGTGGAGCCGGTGACGGTGCGGATCGACGCCGACACCGCCGATCCGCTGCTCGGCGATGCCGACCTTATCCTCGACGGATGCGACAATTTCGGCACGAGGCTCGCGGTGTCGGATGCGTCGGTGCGGCTGCGCATTCCGCTGATCTCCTCAGCGGTCGGCCAGTTCGATGGGCAGCTTGGCGTGTGGCGCGGCTGGGAAGCGGGCAAGCCCTGTTTCCGCTGCCTGGTGGGCGACGATCCCGCCCGACCCGATATCAGCTGCGCCGATCAGGGCGTGCTCGGCGCGCTGACCGGGGTGATGGGCAGTCTCGGCGCGATGGAGACGATCCGCGCGATCACCGGCTATGGCGACGATCCGGCGGGCAGGCTGCTGCTCGTCGATGCGCTCGCCTTCCGCTTCCGCACCATTACCGTCCCCAAGGACCCCGGCTGCCGATGCGCGGGCTGACCATCCTTGTCGCGGCGGGCGATGCTGAACGGCTGAACGCCGCGCTGAGCTATGCCGCGGCCGGTGCCGCGTCGGGCATGGCGGTTCGCGTCCATCTCCATGAGGGCGCGGTCGCGTTGCTGCGGACGCCGATCGAAGCGGAAGGCGATGCCGCCCGGCGCCAGGCCGGACTGCCCGGGCTGGCCCAGATGATCGAGGAAGCGCTGTCGCTCGGGGTGACGATGTCGGTGTGCCAGAGCGGGCTGGCGCTGGCAGGGCTGGATCTCACCCGGCTCGACCCCCGGATCGAGCCGGCCGGGCCGGTGGCGATGTTGACCGGGCTAGGCGAAGACCGCCTGATCGTCTTTTGAGGGGTTCTCAGGCGGCCTTTTTCGCGCCCGTCGGCACGGGCCGCATCCGCGGACATTCGATATGGGCGACATAGGCCTCCGGGCGATCGCTATGCTTGATGGCCGACGGATTGGGCAGGCTGCGCCCGTGGCGATCGAGCAGCGCGGCATGCGCGCGCAGCGCTTCACCCGCACTATGTTCGGCCTCCAGCGCGGTCGCGCCATAGGCGCGACAACCCGGAATGTCGAAGAACTCGACCTCGTACATCCCTCCAGCGCGACTCACCAGCGCTGGAAACAGATCGAGACCCTTCAGATAGATACCCATGCGACGCGACCCCCATTGAACAGACCGCCTCTCCCTATGCGTAACCTAAGCTGAATCCATTACGGTAATGTTGCGTAAGACAATGGTATAAACTACTGTTTTAATACATTTTAATTTCACAGACTCGCGTGACGCCACGGAAAATTAACCAAAGGTCTTAATGTTTCGGGATATTTCGGCGTGGCCCGAAAATCAGCGTGGTGCGTATCGGCTCGCGTCGATATGGCCGACCGACTCGGGAAGCGCACCGCCAAGCAATAGCGCCGCCCCGATCATCGCCGCAGCTGGCGCGGTCTGGATACCGAAACCGCCCTGTCCGGCGAACCAGAAGAAGCCGGGCGCCTGCCGATCAGGGCCATAGACCGGCACCCGATCGGGCGCGAAGCTGCGCAGCCCCGCCCAGGCGCGTTCGCGGCGCACGATTCGCCAGTCGACGACCTGTTCGAGCCGGTCGATCGCGATCGCGACATCAAGTTCTTCCGGCTGGGCGTCGCACGGATCGGTCGGCGTTTCGTCATGGGGAGAAACCCAGATCCGCCCGCCCGCCTCGGGCTTGAAGTAAAAGCGCTCGCGCGCGTCCATGACCAGCGGTAGCGAAGCCGGCGCCGGCGGATCGACCTGAAGCTGGACCACTGTCCGCCGATAGGCCCTGATCATGATCGGCTCGGCACCGGCCATCACCGCGATCGGGCTGGCCCAGGCGCCCGCCGCGTTGACGAGCAATGGCGCGACGACGCTCCCCGCACGGGTTTCGATCCGCCACCCGCCAGCATCGCGGTGAATCGCCTCCACGCGGGCATCGGTCAGCAGGGTCGCCCCGGCCCGCCGCACCCGCGCCAGATAATGGGCATGCAGCCCCGCGACATCGATGTCCCGGCAGCTCGGCTCGCCCAGCCCGCCCCCCTGCCCCGCACGCAGGCCGGGAATGAGCGCGGCGACTTCGGCCGCATCGAGCCGGTCGAGCCGCACCGCGGCACCATGGTCGCGCAATAGCGCATCGATCGCCGGGGCGCCGTCGACCCCCGCAAGATGGACCGCGCCGCGATCCGAAAGGAAGCCGTTCGTCATCAAATAGTCATAGGATGCGCTGGTCAGCGGCTGGACCACCGGGCCGCCATAGCTTTCGGACCAGAAGGCCGCCGACCGCCCCGTGCTGTGATAGCCGGCCTGGCGCTCCCCCTCGATCAGCACGACGCGTGCCGCACCCCGGCTCTGCGCACCGACCTCCGCGGCAAGGCTCGCACCCGCCATGCCGGCACCGATGATGGCGATGTCGGCCTTGGTGATCGTCCCGTTCATGGTCGGCGTTTAGGTTTTGGTAAGTGGCGGCGTCTAGCCTGCTTAACCATGTCCATTCAATTTCCTGACCTTTTCGGCATTTTGCTGGCGGTTTTGCTGCTCATGGCGGCATGGACCGATATCCGGACGCGGACCATCTCCAACGAGGTGAACGCCGCGATCGCACTGCTCGCGATCGCTTTCTGGTGGGTCGTGGGTGAGACCATCTGGCCTGATCTGGCGATCCGGATCGGTGTCGCGCTGCTTGTTTTCGGGGTCTTCGCGCTGCTGTTCATGATCAGGATGATCGGCGGCGGCGACGTCAAGATGATCGCCGCGCTTGCGCTGTGGCTGCCCTTCCAGGCGCTGATGTCGATGCTGACGGTGATGGCGCTGACCGGCGGGCTGATCTCGGCCTTTCTGCTGATCCGTCAGCGCTGGCGGCCGAACGCCGACCGACCCGAGGTGCCTTATGGCGTGGCGATCGCGATCGGCGGGCTGTGGGTAATCGCAAACGGCTTGTTAACCACGTCGGCTGCATAGCCGACGGCACAGGTCCGGATCGGACCGCAATCGATTGCGCCTGATCGGCGCGTGTGGGGCTTGACCTATGGACGCTCGGAAACTTCTGCTGCTGATCATGGCCCTGGTAATGGCGGGCATCTCCGCCGTCGTGTTCCGCAGCATGTTCGGCGGCAGCGGCGAGGTTGAGGCCGCCCCGGTGGCGGCGGCCGCACCGCAGCCAACCGGTCCCGAAGTCGCGGTCGCGGTCCGCCCGCTGCCCGTCGGCACGATCATCGGCCCGGAAAGCTTCCGCTATCAGCGCTGGCCCGCCGAGCTCGTCACCAAATCCTATTTCATCAAAGGCGAGAGCGATCTCGCCTCGCTCAACGGATCGGTCGTTCGCAATGCGGTCACCGCCGGATCGCCGGTTACCCAGGGCGCGCTGGTCAAGCCCGGCGACCGCGGCTTCCTGGCCGCCGCGCTCGGCCCCGGGATGCGCGCGGTCACCATCTCGGTGTCGGCGCAGTCGGGCGTCGCCGGCTTCGTCTTTCCGGGCGACCGGGTCGATCTGATGCTGACGCAGGAAGTTCCCGGCGGCGGCGACGGCCTGCCGCTCAAGGCGGTCGAGACCTTCATCCGCAATGTCCGCGTACTCGCCGCCGATCAGCGCACCGACAAGACCGTCGACGAGGAAGGCCGCACGATCGTCGCCGGCACCTCGAACGTCACGCTGGAGGCAACCCCGAAGATCGCCGAGAAGATCGCGGTCGCGCAGACCATCGGTCAGCTCTCGCTGGCGCTGCGATCGATCGCCGACGACAAGGCCGAGCTCGAAGAACGGATCGCGAATGGCGAGGTCAAGCTGCCCGCCGCCGCGGACCCCGGCGCCGAACGGCAGATGCTGCTCGATATCGCCTCGCGGCCCGTCGACACCAACACGACCTATACCGTCGGCGCCGACGTCTCGCGATGGCAGCGCGGATCGGTGCCGGCCAGGCCGGTTGCCAGTTCCGGCCCGGCCGCTCCGGCGGGGCCCGCTGCACCCGTCGGCCCAACCGTGCGCGTCGCGCGCGGCAACAATGTCACCGTGAGCACGGTGGGAGCCAGGTGATCATGTATATGCGTATCAAGCTCTGTCTGCGCGCCGCGCTGGCGGGAGCCGTTGCGATCGCGCCGATCTCCGGCGCCGCAGCCGGGCTTCCGGCCGTCAGCGGGGTCCGCACCGCGACGATCGGCAAGCCGACCGACACGACCACCCTGTCGATCGGATCAGGCCAGATGATCGCCCTGCCTGCCGCGATGAGCGATCTGTTCGTCGCCGACGACAAGATCGCCGACGTGCAGGTGCGGTCGCCGAACCAGCTCTACATCTTCGGCAAGGGCTCCGGCGAAACCGCGGTCTATGCGACCGACAAGTCGGGCAAGGTGATCTGGTCGTCGACCGTCCGGGTCGGCAGCAACATCACCAGCGTCGATACGATGCTCAGGCTCGCCATGCCCGAGGCCGCGATAACCTCGACGACGATGAACGGCATCGTCCTGCTCACCGGCACCGTCGGCGGCCCCAGCGATATCGAGGAAGCGCAAAAGCTCGTCGAAAAATTCGTCGGTGAAGGCACCCAGGTGGTCAACCGGTTGCGCTCGGCGGTGCCGCTGCAGGTCAATCTCCAGGTCAAGATCGCCGAAGTCAGCCGCGAGTTCGCCAAGTCGATCGGGGTCAACCTGCTCAACCGCGACGTGACCGGCGGCTTCCTGTTCGGAGTCGCGCAGGGGCGCAACTTCGGCAGCATCGGCAATGCGGCAAACCCTTTCCCGCTGGTCGATGCCTCGTCGCTGTACAACCTGCCGACCGGATCGGTGTCGCTGCCGTTCAACACCTCGACCGGTCAGTTCATCACCGGCGGGCCCGGCACCGCCTATAATCTCAACAATCTCGGCAAGGGCGCGGGATCGGGCACGGCGCTCGGTCTGGCGGGGCGGTTCCTCGGCATGGATCTCGCCGCGGCGATCGACCTCGCCGAAGCTGACGGACTCGTCACCACGCTCGCCCAGCCGAACCTGACCGCGATTTCGGGCGAAACCGCGAGCTTCCTGGCGGGCGGCGAAATCCCGATCCCGCTGTCGCAGGGGCTGGGCGCGGTGACCGTCGAGTTCAAGCAATATGGCGTCAGCCTGTCCTTCACCCCCACGGTGCTGAGCGACGGCCGCATCTCGCTGCGGGTCCGCCCCGAAGTGTCGCAGCTGACCGACGCGGGGTCGGTGCGGCTCAACGGCTTCACCATCCCCGGCATCACCACGCGCCGCGCCGAGACCACGGTCGAGCTCGGCTCGGGTCAGGCGTTCATGATCGGCGGGCTGCTGTCGAACGGGCAGAACAGCAATGTCGACAAGGCCCCCTTCCTCGGCGATCTGCCCGTACTTGGCGCGCTGTTCCGGTCGAACGGCTTCAAGCGCAACGAGACCGAGCTGATGATCGTCATCACCCCCTATCTGGTGAAACCTGTGTCGCCACAGCAGATCGCACTGCCAACGACCGGCTTTCGCGCCGCCACCGATGGCGAGCGACTTATCGCCGGGCAGACCTTCATGGGCAGGTCGGGCGCGACGGAACCGCTTCCGAAGGCCGCACCGCCCCAGACGATCCCCGCCGGTACCCGCGTGTCGAACGCGGCTCCCGCCGTCCCCGCCAAGGCCGCGTCGGTCCCCGACGCCGGCTTCTCGCTGAATTGATGGAGAGGCTGAACATGCCCCGGTCCTTCCTCCTCCTTCCCCTCCTCCTGGCGGCGCTGCCGCCGGGCCCCGCCCAGGCGGCCGACCGCTTCAATCGCGGAGTCGATTCGGTGCATCAACCGGTCATCCGGCGCAGCGACTATGTGCTCGATGTCACGGGCAATGGGCTGGATCCGGTCGAAAGCGCGCGGGTGGCGCAGTGGTTCGACGCGATCGGCCTCGCCTATGGCGATCGGATCAGTATCGACACCAGCGTCGGCGCCGCATCGTCGAACCGCGACATCGCCGCGATCGTCGGCCGATATGGCCTGTTCGTCAGCAATGGCGCACCGGTGACGCAGGGCACGATCGTGGCGGGCGATGTCCGCATCGTCGTCAGCCGCTCGACCGCCAGCGTGCCGGGCTGCCCCGACTATAGCCAATATTCGCAGCCCAATTTCACCGCTGCCGCATCGTCCAACTATGGCTGCGCGACCAACTCGACCCTCGCGGCGATGGTCGCCAATCCCGAGGATCTGGTGAAGGGCCAGGAAGCACGCGGATCGTCCCCCGAGACCGCCGCCAAGGCGATCAAGGTGTGGCGCAACGCCGAACCGACCGCGCTGGGCGGCCTCAAGGTCGAATCGACCAAGGGAGGCAATTGATGAACGCGCCCTTCAACCCGAAGCAACAGCAGACGCGCAATCCGTTCGCCGCCTTCGTCTGTGACGATACCAGCTCCGAACTGCTCAAGCCGCTGATCTTCGAACTGGGCTGGGCGCCCGAATCGGTCAACCGGGGCGGGCTCAAGGCGGCGATACAGTCGCTGTCGGTCTCGGCCAGTCCGACCATCCTGCTGGTCGATCTCAGCGAGTCGCTCGATCCGCTCAATGACGTCAACGCGCTCGCCGAGGTCTGCGAGCCCGGCACGATCGTGATCGCGGCGGGGATGACCAACGATGTCCGCCTATACCGCGAACTGCTCAACAGCGGCATCCAGGACTATCTGCTGAAGCCCTTCACCGCCGACCAGATCCGCGATTCTCTCGCCCAGGCGCAGATGATGCTGATGGGCCCGCGTCACGGCATGATGGCCGAGGACAGCATCCACCTGATGACCACGGTGATCGGCGTGCGCGGCGGCGTCGGCGCCTCGACGGTGGCGAGTTCGCTCGCCTGGCTGATGGGCGAAAATGGCGGGCACACCACCGCGCTGCTCGACCTCGACGTCCATTTCGGCACGGGCGCGCTGTCGCTCGATCTCGAGCCGGGCCGCGGACTGACCGACGCGATCGACAATCCCGGACGGATCGACGGACTGTTCCTCGAACGCGCGCTGGTGAAGGCCAATGACAAGCTTTCGGTGCTGTCGGCCGAGGCTCCGATCAACAATCCGATCATCACCGACGGCGGCGCCTATTTTCAGCTCCAGGAGGAGATGAAGGGCGCGTTCGAATGCACCGTGGTCGATGTGCCGCGCACGATGATGGTGCAATATCCCCATCTGTTCCACGACGTGCAGTCGGTCGTGCTGGTGGTCGAGCTGACCCTGGCGGCGACCCGCGACACGATCCGCATCCTCGCCTGGCTCAAGAATAATGCGCCGCAGGCCGGCGTGCTGGTGGTTGCCAATCGCGTCCATCCCAGCCTGACCGAGATCAGCCGCAAGGATTTCGAGAATTCGATCGAGCGGCCGATCGATTTCATCCTGCCCTATGATCACAAGCAGGCGATCAACGCCGCCAAGCTGGGCAAGCCGCTCGCCGAGGCGGGCAAATCGTCGAAGGTGGGCCAGGGCCTTGCGCAGATCGCCGACCGGCTGCTTGCGCTCATGAACGACGATCTTGCGGCCGAGACGAAGGCCAAGCCATCGCTGCTCGACGAGCTTACCGCGATCTTCCAGCCCAAATCGAAGATCGCGAAGAAGTGAGCGGGGCGGGAATCATCCTGCCATGCTGACGGCATTGTTCATGATGGTCATGGCGGCGGTCATGACGATGTTCTTCTTCGTGCTCGCGCGCCCGCCGGCGCAGCGCGCCTTCGCCAAGCGGCTGACCGCCGTGCGCGGCCGCTACAATGTCAGCGGCGAACCCGTCGTCAACGAACAGGTCCGCAAGCTGCTCGCCAGCCGTGCGGCGAAGGTCCAGCGCGAACAGACGCTGCTCAATCGGCTCCTGCCCGATCCGGCCGAGATTGCGCGCAAAATCGAGGCGGCGGGCAAGAAATGGACCGTCCGCAACTATTTCATCGGCATGGCGATCGCCGCGATCGTTCCTTTCCTGGGCCTCATCATCGCGGGGATGGCCGCCTGGATGGCTATAATCGTGGGCATTGCCGCGGGACTCGCGCTGCCGCGCGCATTTCTCAACTATATGGGCAAACGGCGGATCGCCCAGTTCGTCGTCCGCTTTCCCGATGCGATCGAGCTGCTGGTGCGCGGCCTGCGCGCGGGCCTCCCGATCGCCGAGACGATCGGCGCGGTCGCCTCCGAGATCGACGGTCCGGTGGGCAGCGAATTTCAGGCGGTGTGCGACCGGATGAAGATCGGCCGCACCCTGGAGGCCGCGCTGCAGGAGACCGCCGACCGTCTGGGCACCGCCGAATTCCAGTTCTTCGTCATCACCCTGGCGATCCAGCGCGAGACCGGCGGCAATCTGGCGGAAACGCTGTCGAACCTCGCCGATGTGCTGCGCAAGCGCATGCAGATGAAACTCAAAATCTCGGCGATGTCGTCCGAATCCAAGGCCTCGGCCTATATCATCGGCGTGCTGCCGTTCATGGTGTTCGCGATGATCAGCTTCATCAGCCCGACCTATATGGCGGGCTTCTTCAACGATACGCGGCTGATGATCGCCGGCATGGGCGGGCTGGTCTGGATGTCGATCGGCGCCTTCATCATGCGCCAGATGATCAGTTTCGAGATCTGAGCCGATGGGACACGCAGTCACCCCCCAATTCTTCAGCACGCTGCTCTCGATCGGGATCGCGCTGACCACCGCGATCATCATCCTGATTGTCGGCCATAGCCTGGTGAAGAGCTTCGCGCGCGATCCGATGGCGCGCCGCGTCCGCGCGCTCAACGATCGGCGCGAACAGCTGAAGGCGGGCGTCGCCGCGTCCAAGACCCGCCGCCGCGGCAAGATGGAAAAGAAGGCCAGCATCTCGGTCGACCGGATGAAGGCGATCCTCGGCAGCATGAAGATGCTCCAGGATTCGCAGCTCAAGGCGGCCTCGCTGAACCTGTCGCGGGCGGGCATCCGCTCCAAGGACACCG
Organism: uncultured Sphingomonas sp.; assembly: GCA_947085315.1. Lineage (GTDB taxonomy): Bacteria > Pseudomonadota > Alphaproteobacteria > Sphingomonadales > Sphingomonadaceae > Rhizorhabdus. The sequence goes on from CAMTVW010000006.1 coordinate 117,534, forward strand.
CGATCACGGTGATCTTCTTCCGGCTCGTCGCCCCGATCATGATCGGCGGCACGGCCGCGATCGGGGTCTATCTCCTCAACTGGTTTCCGGAGGCCAGCGCCTTCAAGAAATATATGATCGTCGCGGTCTCGCTGATCGCCAGCTACAAGGCCCCCGACATCTATGTGAAGAACCTGATCACCAAGCGTCAGCATGCGATCCGCAAGGCGCTGCCCGATGCGCTCGATCTGCTGGTGATCTGTGCCGAGGCCGGCCTGTCGGTCGATCTCGCCTTCAACCGCGTATCGCGCGAACTGGCCAAGGCCTATCCACAGCTGGGCGACGAGTTCGCGCTGACCGCGATCGAGCTGGGCTTCCTCACCGACCGCCGCCAGGCGTTCGAGAATCTCGCGCAGCGCGTAAACCTCGATTCGGTGCGCGGCGTGGTGACCACGATGATCCAGACCGAGAAATACGGCACTCCCCTCGCCGCGGCCCTGCGGGTCCTCTCGGCCGAATTTCGGCATGAGCGGATGATGCGCGCGGAGGAAAAGGCCGCGCGGCTGCCCGCGATCATGACGGTCCCGCTGATCCTGTTCATCCTGCCGGTACTGTTCGTTGTGATCCTGGGCCCGGCAGCCTGCTCGATCAGCGACAATGTGATAAATTAATCCATGTTAATTCAGGTTCTTATAGTCGCGGAACGGATTGGCACAGTAACGGTTTAATCTCCCGGGTAGGGAGACCTTCGATGCCGACTTTCAATACCAATCAGTGGATCGTGCTGGCGCTTGTCCTGGTGCTTGGCTGGTTCCTCGGATTGTACACGCTCTCTGGCGGCCGCAAATGGCGCAAGGGATTCGACCAGGAACGCGCGCTGCGGGCATCGGCGGACGCCGAGGTCGAGCGGCTCGGCGCCAAGCTCGCCGAACTGGAAGGCGAACGCGACCGGCGGATCGCGCTCGAGCGCGAACGCGAAAATCATGTCGCTCGCGCCGCCGCCGCCAATGAGCGGATCGTCGAACTGGAAAAACGCCGCGAGGCGATCAATCCGGGCACCGCCGGCGCAATCGCCGCCGCCGCGTCGGGCAAACGCGACGATCTGTCGCTGATCTTCGGAATCGGCCGTGGCGGTGAGATCAAGCTCAACGAGCTCGGAGTCCACCGCTATGCGGAGATCATCGCGCTGAGCGCTACCGAGGAGGCGGCGCTCGAGGGACGACTGGGCGCCGCTCCGGGCACGATCGCCGAGGAGCGCTGGCGCGAGCAGGCCGATATGCTCCGCAAGGGTCAACTCGACGAACATGCGCGGCGGTTTGCCTGACCTTTAGTCTGAAAATCCTCTCATCGCTGCGCGATAGGGAGGATCAGAACAGTCAGGGCCGCCGCCCATATGTTCCCCAGCGCCACAGCCATTCCACCGGCCCGTAGTCGAACGCCCTGAACCACAGCGCAGCGAAACCCGCCTCGACGATCAGGATCGCGAGCGCGACCAGCCATAGCTGCGGCCAGGAAAGCTGGTTCCACAGCCCGAATCCGAAACCCGAAAAGATGATCGCCGCGAGCAGGCTCTGTCCCAGATAGAGGGTGAGGGCCATCCGTCCCATCCGGCCCAACCCCGTCATCAGATCGGGCCAGGCGGCGCGGCGCCACAGCATCAGGAACAGTCCGGAATGGCCCAGCGTCATCGCGAGCCGCCCCGGCTGATCGATCAGCGCGCTCAGGAAGGTCGGTGCCCCGTCATGCCCCCAGACGAGGATGACGAGGATCAGGCGCAGCGCGAGCCCCACGCCATAGCCGATCAGCGTGACCCGGCGGAGCAGCGCAGTGCTGGCGGTCGGCCCGAACAGGCCGAGGCGATAAAGCCCCATCCCGATCAGCATGAAGGCCAGCGCATCGCCGATCGCACGGTAGCTCAGCGCATTCATCGTCCACGACCAGCTGACGAAGCTCATATAATCGAAGCTCTGCCAGTATCCGCCAAGCCGCGCCGCGCCCTCGCGCGCGAGCATGTCCGCCGAATAGATCGTGTCCGCCGGCGTGATCGCCCCTGCCTCGATCGCGGCCCAGGCCGAGATCAGCACCAGGATAGTCCCCCCCGCCGCCATCTGCCGCCAGGGTTGCAGCGGGTGAAGGATCAGTGCGAGCACCCCCGCCATCGCGTAGATGATCAAAATGTCGCCCGGCCATAGCAGCACCGTGCTGTCGACGATCCCGAACAGCATCAGCCAGAGCAGGCGGCGGAAATAGAGCTTCGAGCGTTCGGCGCTTTCGTCGTCGCCGACGAACAGGATCAAGCCGATCCCGAACAGCATCGAGAACAGCCCGCGCATCGTGCCGGTGACGAAGAGCTGCGCGACCGTCCATAGCTGCCAGTCGGGATCGCCCAACGCGGGTGCCGCCATCGGCCGGTCCATCGCAACCGGACCGCCCATGTCGAAAATATTGATCAGCAGGATGCCGCACAAAGCGACCCCGCGCAGCGCGTCGAGCGCAGCGATACGATCCTTGGGGGAAACGGGCTGTGGGGCGGACATTGATCCTGTCGTAGCCGACCCGCGATCCACCCGTCATCATGCCTTCTTCTCCCCCTCCCGCTTTTCCCGGGAGAGCGAGAAGAAGGATCACCCCCGCGCGGCGAGCGCTGCCTGCGCCGCCGCCAGTCGGGCGATCGGCACGCGATAGGGCGAAGCAGAGACATAATCGAGCCCGATCGCCTCGCAAAAGGCGATCGAGGCCGGATCGCCGCCATGCTCGCCGCAGATGCCGAGCTTCAGGCCGGGCTTCGCCTTGCGGCCGCGCTCGGTCGCGATCTCGATCAGCTCTCCCACGCCCTCGATATCGAGCGAAGCGAAGGGGTCCTGTTCGAGGATGCCGCGCTGCTGGTACTTCTCCAGGAACGAGGCCGAATCGTCGCGGCTGAGGCCAAACGCAGTCTGCGTGAGATCGTTGGTGCCGAAGGAGAAGAAATCGGCATGCTCGGCGATCTCGGCCGCCCGCAGGCAGGCGCGCGGCAGCTCGATCATGGTGCCGACGAGATACTCGAGCTTCTCGCCCGACATCTGGCCGACTTCGGCCGCGACCTGGTCGATCACCGCCTTCATCAGCTCGAGTTCCCGGGCCGTGGCCACCAACGGGATCATGATCTCGGGGATCACGGTCTTGCCGTGCTTCTTCTGCACTTCCGCGACCGCTTCGAAGATGGCGCGGGCCTGCATCTCGTAGATCTCAGGGTAGGAGATGCCGAGTCGCACGCCGCGATGGCCAAGCATCGGGTTGAACTCGTGCAGCTTGTGGGCGCGCTCCTCGATCTCCTTGACGTCGACGCCGAGATCCTTGGCCACGACCTCCATCTCGGCCGGCGTCTTGGGCAGGAACTCGTGCAGCGGCGGATCGAGCAGGCGGATGGTGACCGGCAGCCCGGCCATGATCTCGAACAGCCCGACGAAATCCTGGCGCTGCATCGGCTGGATCTTGGCCAGCGCCGTGCGCCGGCTCTTTTCATCGTCGGCCAGGATCATCTGGCGCACCGCCACGATGCGGTCGCCCTCGAAGAACATGTGCTCGGTGCGGCAGAGGCCGATGCCCTCGGCGCCGAACTTGCGCGCCTGGGCCGCGTCCGCCGGCGTCTCGGCGTTGGTGCGGATGCCGAGCGTGCGGACCTCGTCGGCCCACACCATCAGCTCGGCGAAGTCACCGGAGAGTTCGGGCTGCACAGTCGGCACGATGCCCAGGATGATCTCGCCGGTGCTGCCGTCGAGCGTGATGATCTCGCCCGCCTTCACCACCGTGCCGCGGACACTCAGCGTCGCGGTCTTGGCGTCGATGCGCACATCGCCCGCGCCCGCGACGCAGGGCTTGCCCATGCCGCGCGCCACGACGGCGGCGTGGCTGGTCATGCCGCCGGTCGAGGTCAGGATGCCTTCCGCGGCATGCATGCCGTGGATGTCCTCGGGGCTGGTCTCGCGGCGCACCAGGATGACCTTCTCGCCGGCCCGCGCCTGTTTCTCGGCGTCGTCGGCGGTGAACACGATCTTGCCCGAGGCGGCGCCCGGCGAGGCCGGCAGCCCCTTGGCGATCACCTTGCGATGGGCCTTGGGATCGAGCGTCGGATGCAGGAGCTGGTCGAGCGAGGCCGGCACGATGCGCGCCACGGCCTCCTTCTTGTCGATCAGACCCTCGTGCACCATATCGACGGCGATCTTGAGAGCGGCCTTCGCGGTGCGTTTACCGTTGCGCGTCTGCAGCATGTAGAGCTTGCCGCGCTGGACGGTGAACTCGATGTCCTGCATGTCGC
>CAMTVW010000007.1:0-72178 GCA_947085315.1 uncultured Sphingomonas sp.
GAAGGGGGTGTACAGGGGGTTCATCTGCACCACGATCGCCCCTATTTTCGCGCAGGCGTAATAAGAATAGACGTATTCCGGGCAATTGGGCAGCATCAGCGCGACCCGGTCTCCTTTGGTTACCCCCAGGTCCAACAGAGCAGCAGCAAAACGGTCGATATTCTCCAGCATCTCGCCGAATGTCGTCTCTCGGCCGAAGAACACAAGGGCAATCAGCTCCTTATAGTCGGATACGGCATCCTTGAGGAACTTGTACAAAGATACCTCGGGGTACTCCAGGTTCCAGCGCACCGCGTAGTTCCGCGGCCCCGATCTGGACAGCGCGACGCCGGCCGAACTGGTGGCGACGACCGCACGGCTGAATAACTCGCTGCGCCGGCTCGGCTCCGGCTGGGCGATCTTCGTCGAGGCGCAGCGCACCCCCGCGCTCGACTACCCGCAGTCCGACTTTCCCGATCCCGTGTCGTCGCTGGTCGAGTTCGAGCGCCGCGAACAGTTCCGCGAGGAAGGCGCGCATTTCGAGAGCCGCTATTTCCTCACCCTCCTGTGGATGCCGCCGGCCGAGGAAGCCGCTCGCGCCGAAGGCTGGCTTTACGAGGGCCGTTCCACATCCGGCGTCGATCCGTGGGAGCTGCTGAAAGACTTCACCGATCGCAGCGACCGGGTGCTCAACCTGGTCGAAGGCTTCGTGCCCGAGGTTCGCTGGCTCGATGACGCCGACACGCTGACCTATCTGCACAGCACGGTTTCGACGCGCCGCCAGCGCGTGCGCGTGCCGGAAACGCCGATGCACCTCGACGCGCTCCTGGCCGACGAGCCGCTGACCGGCGGACTTGAACCAAAGCTCGGCGAGCATCATCTGCGCACGCTCACCATCGTCGGCTTTCCCAGCGTGACCTTCGCCGGATTGCTCGACGAGCTGAACCGGCTCGCCTTTGAGTATCGCTGGGCGACCCGCGCGATCATGCTCGACAAGACCGACGCGACCAAGCTGCTGAGCCGCATCCGCCGCCAGTGGTTCGCCAAGCGCAAGAGCGTGGTCGCGATCTTGAAGGAGGTGATGACCAACGAGGCGTCGGTCCTCATGGATAGCGACGCCTCGAACAAGGCCGCCGACGCGGACACCGCCCTGCAGGAGCTGGGCGCCGACTACGCCGGCATGGCCTACGTCACCGCGACGGTGACGGTATGGGACCGTGACCCAGCCATCGCCGCCGAGAAGCTGCGGCTGGTCGAGAAGGTCATTCAGGGCCGCGACTTCACCGTGATCCCCGAGGGCATGAACGCGATCGAGGCATGGCTGGGGAGTCTGCCCGGCCAAACCTATGCCAATGTCCGCCAGCCCCCGATCTCGACGATCAATCTCGCCCACCTGATCCCCCTGTCAGCAGTATGGGCGGGGCCGGAACGGGACGAGCATTTCGGTGCGCCCCCCTTGCTCTATGGCAAGACCGAAGGCTCGACCCCGTTCCGGTTTTCCCTTCACGTTGGCGATGTCGGCCACGCGCTGATCGTCGGGCCGACCGGTGCCGGCAAGTCGGTGCTGCTCGCGCTCATGGCGATGCAGTTCCGGCGCTACGAGAACGGCCAGGTCTTCGCCTTCGACTTTGGGGGCAGCATCCGCGCCGCCGCGATCGGCATGGGCGGCGACTGGCAGGATCTCGGCGGGATGCTCGCCGACGAGGCGGGCGACGGCGTCCAGCTCCAGCCGCTCGCTCGGATCGCCGATCCGGCCGAGCGCGCCTGGGCGGCGGAATGGCTGGCGGCGATCCTCGCATCCGAAGGCGTCGCAGTCGATCCGCAGGCCAAGGAGCATTTGTGGTCGGCGCTCGGCTCGCTTGCCAGTGCGCCCGTGCCGGAACGCACGTTGACGGGGTTCGCCGTGTTGCTCCAGAGCCAGCAGCTCAAGCAGGCGCTCGCCTCCTATTGCCTTGGCGGGCCGTGGGGCCGGCTGCTCGACGCAGAGGCCGAGCGTCTCGGCGAGGCATCGGTGCAGGCGTTCGAGACGGAGGGTCTGGTCGGCGCCGGATCGGCCGCCGCCGTCCTATCCTATCTGTTCCACCGGATCGAAGGCCGGCTGAATGGCTCGCCCACGCTCATCATCATCGACGAAGGCTGGCTCGTTCTCGACAGCCCCGACTTCGCCGCGCAGCTCCGCGAATGGCTGAAAACTCTGCGCAAGAAGAACGCCAGCGTGGTGTTCGCCACGCAAAGCCTCGCCGACATCGAAACCTCCAACATCGCGCCGGCCATCGTCGAGAGCTGCCCCACGCGCATCTTCCTGCCGAACGAGCGTGCTGCCGAGCCGCAGATCGCGGCGATTTATGAGCGGTTCGGCCTCAACGCTCGCCAGATCGAAATCCTCAGCCGGGCCACGCCCAAGCGTGACTATTACTGCCAGTCGCGGCGTGGCAACCGGCTGTTCGAGCTGGGGCTGGGCGAGGTCGCGCTGGCCTTCGCCGCCGCGTCTTCCAAGACCGATCAGCTCCGCATCGCCGAGCTGGTCGAGACCCACGGCCGCGAGCGCTTCGCCGCCGAATGGCTGCGCCATCGCGGCCTGGCCTGGGCGGTCGATCTTCTTCCCGAACCCCAACCCGATACGCTGGCCGGTCGCCGGGAAGATGCCGGCCAGCTACCCCTAGCCTTGAAGGACATGACCCCATGAAACCCAATATCCTGCGCCGCGCCATGCTGGCCGGCGCCATCGCCACGTCGAGCATGATCGGCATCACCGCCGCCACGCCGGCGCACGCTCAGTTCGGCGGGATCGTCTATGATCCGACTAATTATGCGCAGAACGTGCTGACGGCCGCGCGGTCGCTCCAGCAGGTCAACAACCAGATTCAGCAAATCCAGCAGCAGGCGACCAGCCTCGTCAACGAGGCGCGCAATCTGGCTTCGCTGCCGTTCAGCTCGCTTCAGCAGTTGCAGCAGCAGGTGCAGCGCACCCAGCAGCTTCTCGGCGAGGCGCAGCGCATCGCCTACGACGTGCAGAACGTCCAGCAGGTATTCAACGGCCGCTACAAGGGTGCGGCGCTGACCGGCACCCATGCGCAGATGGTCGCCAACGCCAATGCGCGCTGGGCGGACAGCGTCGGCGCGTTCGAGGATGCGCTGCGCGTTCAGGCCGGCGTCGTCGGCAACATCGATGGCGCGCGCACGACGATGGATGGTCTGGTCACGTCCAGCCAGTCGGCGACCGGCGCGCTTCAGGCCGCGCAGGCCGGCAACCAGCTTCTCGCGCTGCAATCGCAGCAGCTCGCCGACCTGACGGCGCTGGTGGCGGCACAGGGCCGGGCGCAGGCGCTGGATTCGGCGCGAAACGCCGCCGTCGAAGCCGAGAGCCGCGAGCGGCTCCGGCGATTCCTGACGCGGTCCACGGGCTATCAGCCGGGCAACGCCCGCATGTTCCACGACTGAGCCGATGGACAGCAAGCTCCTCGCGCGTATCGGCGCCGTCATCTTCGTCGCCATCGCCATCACGATGACGGCGATCGAGATGAGCCGTGCGCCCCAGCCCACGCGCGCGGAGCCGGCGACCGTCGCGGACACCTCGGCGACGGACCCGCTGCTGATCGAGCTGCGCCGCTGTCAGTCGATCGGCGCGGCCGGGGCGAGCGACCCCGACTGCCTGCGCGCCTGGGCCGAGAACCGTCGCCGGTTCCTCGCGCCCGGTGCGCGCCCCGCCGCCCGCATCAGCGACGACGCTACCGAACAGGAGAACTGACATGGGCGGCACCGGCGTCGTCGATCGCTTTCTGGATGTCTTCACCCGCTATATCGACAGCGGATTCGGCCTGCTCGGCGGCGAGGTGGCGTTCATCGCCACCACCCTGATCGTCATCGACGTGACCTTGGCCGCCCTGTTCTGGACCTGGGGCGAAGGCGACGACATCATCGCGCGCCTCGTCAAGAAGACGCTGTTCGTCGGCGTCTTCGCCTACATCATTGGCAACTGGAACAGCCTGGCACGCATCGTCTTCGAGAGCTTTGCCGGGCTCGGCCTCAAAGCGTCGGGCACCGGCTTTACAGCCGCCGAACTGCTCCAGCCGGGCCGCGTCGCCCAAGTCGGGTTGGAGGCGGGTCAGCCGATCCTAGAATCCATTTCAGACTTGATGGGCTGGGTCGCATTCTTCGAGAACTTCATCCAGATCGCCGTGCTGCTGATCGCCTGGCTGCTGGTCATCCTCGCCTTCTTCATTCTGGCGATCCAGCTCTTCGTGACGCTGATCGAGTTCAAGCTGGCGACGCTCTGCGGCTTCGTCCTCATCCCGTTCGGCCTATTCGGCAAGACCGCCTTCATGGCCGAGCGCGTGCTGGGCCTGGTGATCTCGTCCGGCATCAAGGTGTTGGTGCTCGCCGTCATTGTCGGCATCGGCTCGACCCTGTTCGACGAGTTCCGCGCCGGGTTCGGCGGCGCGCAGCCGAGCATCGAGGACGCGCTAGCCGTCGCGCTTGCGTCACTGTGTCTTCTCGGCCTTGGGATCTTCGGCCCGTCGATCGCCAATGGCATCGTCTCCGGCGGCCCGGCGCTTGGCGCAGGGGCCGCAGCGGGAACCGTGCTCGCAGCCGGCGGCGCGCTGGCCGGCGGAGCTGCCGCCGCCCGCCTCGGTGTTGGCGCGGCGGCGGGTGCAGTCGGCGGCGCGGCGCGCGGTGCCGCCTTCACCTCGGGCACCGCCAACAGCGCCTATGCGCTCGGTTCGGCCGGCAAGTCCGGCGCGGCCGCAGTCGCGGGCGGCGCAGGCGGCGTCGGCCAAGCCGCCGTCGGCGCAGCCATGTCACCGCTCCGCAAGGCGGCAGCCTCGCTCAAGGACAGCTACCGTTCCGGCGGACGTGCGGCCGTTACCGCGACGGGCGGGACCATTTCGGGCGGAAGCCCGGCGCCGTCGCCGGAGGCATCGGCCAGCGCGCCCGCCTGGGCGTCTGCGATGAAGAACCGCCAGACCATGACCCACGGCGCGACCATCGCCGCCCACACGCTGCGCTCCGGCGACGGCGGCGGCAGCGGCGCGTCCGTCGATACCAGCCAGAAGGATTGATCCATGTTCAAGCGCCCCAGCATCCGCTACGGTCAGACGCCCGAACCCGCGACACCCTACCAGCGCGCGGCGCAGGCATGGGACGACCGCATAGGTTCTGCGCGTGTCCAGGCGAAGAACTGGCGGCTCGCCTTCTTCGGCACGCTGGCGCTCTCGGGTGGTCTGGCCGGCGGGCTGGTCTGGCAATCGACTCGCGGCCATATCGTCCCTTGGGTGGTGCAGGTCGATCGGCTGGGCGAGGCCCAAGCGGTCGCGCCGGCCGAGGCCGGCTACCGCCCGACCGATCCGCAGGTCGCGTTCCATCTCGCCCGCTTCATCGAGCAGGTCCGCGCGATCCCGGCCGATCCGGTCATCATCCGTCAGAACTGGCTCAGGGCTTACGACTTTACGACCGATCGGGGGGCGATGGCGCTCAACGACTATGCCCGGGCCAACGACCCATTCGCCAATGTCGGCCGGGTGCAGGTCGCAGTGGAAGTGTCCAGCGTCATCCGCGCCTCACCCGACAGCTTCCGCGTCGCCTGGATCGAGCGCCGTTATCAGGACGGCAGCCTTGCAGCCACCGAACGCTGGTCGGCGATCCTCACCATCGTCGTGCAGCCGCCGCGCACTCCCGACGCCCTGCGCAAGAATCCGCTCGGCGTCTTCGTCAACGCCCTCAACTGGTCGAAGGAGCTGTCGCAATGACCGGCATACCCATCCGCCGCGCGGCCACGGCCGCGCTGTTCGTCTCCGCATCCGCGCTCGCCGGCTGCGCCACGTCGGCCAGGCCGCCCGTGATCGCTTTTGACGATCCGCCCCCGGCGATCGTCGCGACGCCCGCAGTCGAGCCGCCGCGCGCGGTCGAGATCGTGACGATCCCCGAACCACTGCCACTGCCCGGCCAGTTGAAGCCGGTAATGGAGACCCCGCGGCCAGTGGAGCCCGCCGATCCGCGCCGTCGTGTCGGCGACGCCAACGCCGCCGCACGCATCCAACCGGTTCGCGACGGCTTCCTCAACGCCATTCAGCAATATCCGTGGACCGAAGGCGCGCTCTATCAAGTCTATACCGCGCCGGGCCAGGTGACGGACATCGCCTTGCAGGAAGGCGAGCAGCTCGTGGGGCCGGGGCCGGTCGCGGCCGGCGACACGGTGCGATGGATCATCGGCGATACGGTGAGCGGCACCGGCGCGAACGCGCGCGTGCATATCTTGGTGAAGCCGACCCGGCCGGACCTCGCCACCAATCTTGTCATCAACACTGATCGGCGCACCTATCATCTGGAACTGCGCGCGACGCCGACGACCTACATGGCGTCGGTGTCCTGGACCTATCCGCAGGACCAGCTCATTGCGCTTCAAGGGCGCAACGCGGTGGCCGCCAGTGCCGCGCCGGCTGCGACTGGCGTGGACGTGACGGCGCTCAACTTCCGCTACCGGATCGCGGGCGACCGCGTGTCGTGGGCGCCGGCCCGTGCGTTCGACGACGGGCGGCAGGTGTTCATCGAGTTTCCGGCCGGGATCTCGCAGGGCGAGATGCCGCCGCTGTTCGTGACCGGCGCGCGCGGTGACGCCGAACTGGTCAACTACCGCGTGCAGGGCCGCTACATGGTGGTCGATCGCCTGTTCGCCGCCGCCGAGCTGCGCCTGGGCGACCGCCGCACCGAACAGCGCGTCCGCATCGTGCGCGACGATGGACGGAGGGGGCGGCCGTGACCGATAGCCACGATGCGCCAGCCGAAGCGCGGTCGGAACCGCAGGCCGCTCGCCGCGATCCCACCGCGTTCCAGCTTCGCGGCGACCCACCCCGCGTCATGCGGCTCTCCCGCAAGGCGCTCGCCGTCGTCGGGGTTGCCGCCGGACTCGGCATCGGCGGTTCACTGATTTATGCGCTGCGGCCGCCGGGCGAGAGGGCCGCGCAAGAACTCTACAACACCGACAGCCGCGCCACGGCCGAGACCATCACGTCCGGCCCGCGTGACTACGCGCAGGCTCCCCGGCTCGGCCCGCCGCTGCCCGGCGACCTCGGCCGCCCGATCGTGTCGGCGCAGCAGCGCGGCGACGACGTGCCAGTGCCGCCGATCGGCGCGCAGCCCGGCCCGCCCGATCCGCGCGTGCAGGCAGCGCAGGCCGCCCGGCAGCGCGCCGCTGAGGAGCGGGATGCCGCGCGCACCAGCTCTGTCTTCCTCGGCAGCGGTGGCGCGCGTGCCAGCGCAGAGCCGGTCTCCGCGCCAGGCTTGCCTGCGTCCTCCGTGCAGGAACCGGCTTCGCCGCCAGCGCAAGGCGACCAAGGCGGCAAGCGCGCATTCATGGCGCAGGCGGCCAACCAGCGCACTGTCAGCGGCGAGCGGCTGACCGCACCGGCATCCCCCAACATCGTGCAGGCCGGCAGCATCATTCCGGCTGCGCTCGTCACCGGCGTCCGTTCCGACTTGCCCGGCCAGATCACCGCGCAGGTGACGGCCAACGTCTATGACAGCCCGACCGGGCGCATCCTGCTCATTCCGCAGGGCGCGCGACTGATCGGCGAGTATGACAGCGAGATCGCCGCCGGGCAGACCCGCGTGCTGCTCGCCTGGGATCGGCTCATCATGCCGGACGGACGCTCGATCGTTCTCGAGCGCCAGCCCGGCGCGGACGGAGCCGGGTTCGCCGGCCTGCAAGACCGCGTGAACCAGCATTGGGGCAACCTGCTTAGGGCCGCAGCCGTTTCGACGCTGCTCGGTGTCGGGACCGAGCTGGGTGCGGACAGTGAGGACGACCTGACCCGCGCCCTGCGGCGCGGCTCACAGGACACCATCAATCAGACGGGCCAGCAGATCGTGCGGCGGCAGCTCAACGTGCAGCCGACGCTCACCGTTCGGCCGGGCCATCCGCTGCGCGTGGTGCTGACCCGCGACTTGGTGCTCGAACCCATCGGAGGACCGCGATGACCAAGTTGAAGCTCGGGCCGCTCGCCGACGACAGGCCCGTAAAGCTGACCGTGGAGCTGCCCGCCACCGTTCATCGCGACCTTGCCGCCTATGCCGCTGCCCTCGCGGCCGAGACCGGCGGAGAGGCCGTGACGCCCGAGAAGTTGGTCGCACCGATGCTCGTTCGATTCATGGCGAGCGACCGGGGGTTCTCGCGCGGGCGACGTAGTGCGAAGGACTGAGACAGCGCTTCAGCTCAGTTGCCGAGGAACCGCCTGCGGCGTTCTTCAGCATCGACCTTGATAATCGCTTCCTCGGCAGTGGCGCACTCGCCGCCACGCACCGAGCCATCGCGACACCCGGCCACGACCTGACGGGCTTCGTCGATATGCGCGACGAAATACTGCGTCCCGCGCGCCTCGCTCGATACCGGAGCAGCCGGTGAGCCAGCAGCAGCCGTGTCAGGCGATTGCGTCGGTGCGATCACCGGCCGCAAGGCGAATCCGCCTGCGAAGCCGATGACCAAGGTGACGAGCACGATGATGATTGTCTTGCTTTGCCACATGGCGATAACTCCAAGAACTTGGGGCCTAACTTACTGGAATCTCTGTAAGAGTTCAAAAGAGAGCGCGTAGCGCGCCTTGATGAATCCAAGGAAACGCCGCAGCGCGGGGTTGCCATTGTCATCGCGCCAGCAACCGGAATGGCCCGTTAGGGCCGGCCCCTGTTCGCCGTGTATCGCTCGATAAACGACATCGGGGTAGCGCGCGCCGGTCGAACCCTCGCAAACGATGCTCACGCCCGAGTTGCCACCGAGAACGCTCAGCACCGTCTCGCGGCTCGCCTGGAGCATTCGGATGTCGGGCTTACTGCCCGAGACCGCCAAACGGCCTAGCAGCATATCTCGTATTTCCGGGCCCGGATCGGCGGCAGGCAGCAGGAATCGCTCGCTGCGAAGATCGGTCCAGTGAACCACATCGCGTTCGGCGAGCGGATGCGACGCTGGAAGCGCCACCAGCATCCGCTCGCTCCACAGCGGTTCGCAGCGAAACCCCTCATGGCCGGCAGCGCCCATGAGGATCGCGATGTCGATCTCCCCGGTATCGAGACCGGCGAGGAGAACGCTGCGATCGGCCTCGACGCATTCGACATCGACGTCGGGATGTGCCTGATGCCAGCTCATCAACGTCGCCCTGAGATTCCCTGCGGAGACCGAGCTGTTGTGTCCGAGCACCAATCCGCCGGCGCGGCCCTGGCCGGCTGCGCGCATCATCGCCACCAGCTTGTCCGCCGTGGCTACCATCGGCTTCGCACCGCGAATGAAGGCGTTTCCGGCCAGCGTCATTGTGACGCCTGCGCGCGAGCGCTCAAAGATCGGCATCCCGATCGAGCGCTCCAGTTTTAGGATAGCGCGGCTCAGCGTCGATTGCTCGATGTCGAGGGCGCGGGCCGCACGATAGAAGCTACCATGATCCGCTGCTGCGATAGCGTAGCGAAGCTGGCGGATGTCAAAGGGCATTGCTCAACTTCCGCGGCCTCATCCCCATCGACGTGATCAGGTGAACCGCTTTGCGCCTGCGACGCAGAGGATGACGATCACCGTCGAGGCGATCATGGTCCATGCGACGGGCTCGCCCAGGACTACGCCCGCGAGCAGGAGACCGAAAAAAGGCTGGAGAAGTTGGAGCTGACCAACGCCAGCGATGCCGCCGAGCGCTAGGCCGCGATACCAGAACACGAAGCCCAGCATCATCGAGAAGATCGACACGTAGCCGAATCCCGCCCAGGCGCGCCAACCAATCCCCCCCCAGTTCGTCGGCATCGTGACAAGCGCGATCACCGCCATAATCGGTAGGGCCACCAGCAGCGCCCAACTGATGACCTGCCAACCGCCGAGCCTGCGCGAGAGCGTCGCGCCTTCCGCATAGCCAAGTCCGCACAGCAGGATCGAGGCAATCATCAGGAGATCGCCGGTGAGTGACCCGCCCTCGCTGCGATAGAGTGCGAAACCCGCAACAGTCGCGGCGCCCAACGTCGAGAAGAACCAGAAGGCTCGCTTCGGTCGTTCGCCGCCTCGCAGCACTCCGAATATTGCCGTGGCAAGCGGCAACAAGCCGATGAAGACGATCGAGTGCGCCGCAGTGATGTGTTGGAGTGCGAGGGCCGTCAGGAGAGGAAAACCCACCACGACGCCAATTGCGACGATGGCGAGCGACACCAAATCCTGGCGGGTAGGCTTAGGCTGGCGTAGCGCGAGCAGGAAAGCGGCACCGATCAGCGCGGCGGCGACGGCGCGCCCCGTCGTCAGAAACAGCGGCGTGAAGTCCGCCACGGCGACACGCGTCGCTGGCAGCGACCCGCTGAATATGATGACTCCCAAGAGGCCGCTGCCCCAACCGGCGGTAGTCTTTTCCATGTTACCTCGCTTTCACCAGGTTCGATAAAGCGAATGGGCTGGTCAAAACAGGAACAATCCCATACAAAGCGGAAGAACTGTATGGCTGACTTGGCCAATACAATTGTAGGGCACGATTATTGAGTCACCAGCGTTCACGAACCCGCACAGAAGAATTGATGGATGCAATCCGGGCCAAGATCGCGAGTCGTGCGATCGGTGCGGGCGATCGCCTGCCATCCGTGCGCGGCTTTGCGGACACGATGGACGTTTCTCCTTCCACTGTGGTCGAAGCCTATGATCGGCTCGCGGCTGAGGGCGTGATCCGCGCACGGCGCGGTTCGGGCTTCTATGTGACCGGCGCGAACATGCCGCCGATGTCGATCGGCGAGATGGGACCGCGCCGCGACCGCGCAGTGGACCCCTTTTGGGTGTCCCGCCAGTCGCTCGACGCCGACGCCTCTATGGAGAAGCCTGGATGCGGGTGGCTTCCTGCCGACTGGATGCCAAACGCGGCGTTGCGCCGTGGTCTGCGCTCGCTCGCTCGCGCTGGTGACTCGGTTTTGTCCGATTACGGCAGCACACGTGGATCACTGGCATTGCGCCGACTATTGCTCGGCCGCTTCGCGGAGGAGGGAATTGACGCGGGCGCGGATCAACTACTGCTGACCGTATCGGGGACGCAAGCGATCGACCTCATCTGCCGTTTCCTGCTGCATCCTGGCGACACGGTGCTGGTCGACGATCCGGGCTACTTCAACTTCCAGGCTCTCCTACGCGCACACCGCGTCGAGCTGGTCGGCATCCCCTATACGCCGACAGGTCCGGACACGGCCGCGTTTGAGGCCGCGTTAAAGGCTCATCGCCCCCGGCTCTACATTACCAACTCGGCACTACATAACCCGACCGGCGCCAGCATGTCGCCGCAGACCGCACACCGGCTGTTGAGCGCCGCAGCCGTCCACGACCTGCTGATCGTCGAAGATGACATTTTCGCTGACTTCGAGCCATCGCCGTCGCCGCGTCTTGCGGTTCTCGACGGGCTCGATCGCGTCATCCGAATTGGTAGCTTCTCCAAGACCCTCTCGGCATCTGTTCGATGCGGCTACATCGCGGCGCGCGCCGACTGGATCGAGGGGCTGGTGGACCTTCAGGTTGCGACGAGTTTCGGCGGCCCCAGCCCCGTCGCGACCGAGCTGATCGCGGACGTGCTGGCGGGTGGCAGCTATCGCAAGCATATGGGCGAACTGCGCCAGCGGCTAACCCGTGCCCGCGAAGAAACCGTCACTTGGCTTGCGGGGCTGGGGATAGTGCCCTGGATTATGCCGCGAGGTGGTTTCTACCTATGGTGCCGCCTGCCGGATGGTCATGACTCCGCCGACATCGCGCGGCGATGTATGGACGATGGCGTAGTTCTCGCGCCTGGGAATGTTTTCAGCGTATCGCAATCCTCCGCGCCGTTCCTCCGGTTCAATGTGGCGCAATCGAACAATCAACGCGTGGAGCAGGCACTAAGGGCGGCTATGGACTTTGGTGAGCGTCAGATACGCGTGTCGTGACTTCCCGGAGCGCTTTACTAGCGCTCAAGACGGAGCACGACGGCGAAGTGCGGGGATCGGCGTCACTCCTCGCCTCTATAGTAGTATAAACGGCGACACATATTCGTTATTTTTATCCGGTGTGGGGCGCCAATTTTCCAATGGCCACCTGCTCCCCGTGCCCGGCAAGGCAGGCCAAACCGCTATTGCGGACAAGCCATTCGGTGCCCGACCATATGGACTTTCTACGCGAGGTTCTGCCGCAACGGTTCCAGGCCGTAGGAGCCGCAAGACCATCGCCACAGCAGAGCCTGGGGTTCGCTGTGTGGATGGCTACCCTCCGGCCCAGCTGCTTCCGAGGGTGACATTTCTACCTGGCGGAGAAAGTGACTTCTCTAAATGGCGGGAACATATTTTTAGCTCTCGTCCGCTTATATAAAGCTGTCACTTTCGCCTGTACATGAAATTTCCATATCAGCTTATGAATACGCCGCACGTGTTCCACAGGACAATTATTCAAAAAACGAAATGATGCATTATTGATCGAGATTTAATTCGCTATTTCTCCAATTTCTCATCGTTATTGTGATGAGTACAATACTAATCAGCGCGAAACCTCCGATGGCTATTGCAAGCGACGCCGCGACCTGTTGCACATCGGCGCCAAATATCTGATCGGTCAGGAAGCCGGGTATCGCGGTGCCGAGCACCATGCCGACACCGTTCTGGATAGCGAGATAGAGGGCCGACATTCGTCCTCGCATTTGATTGGGGACGAAATGCTGGAGAATCGCGCCCGCCGTCCCGACCGACGTGTTGGCAAGGAAGAGTAGCGCGCCGATCGCAACCAGGGCCCAGACAGCATCGGTCGCCATGTAAAGCAGGCCGGCGGCGGGAATCGCGAGCGCCAAGCTCGCGATCGCGACCTTGAGCGCGGCCTGACGGACACCGCGGCGATCGAGGCGAATGACGCACTCTGCACCGCCGATGAGCGCAGTGGTGGTGGCAATCAGCGCGATGCCGCCCAGCATCAGCCCAACCTCATCGAGCGGCAGGCGATAGACGCGCAACAGGATGGCCGGCGCCCAGGTGAAGGTGCCGAGGGAGATTGAAAGAAAGCCGGTCAGCCCGAACATGAAAGGCATAATGACCGCTGACCGTGCCCATATGTATCGGAAAAAATCTCCCCAGGAGACGGCGACTGACGCCTCGCGGTTCTGACGGCCCGGCTCGCGCAGCGCGGTCATCGCCACCGCAATCGGCAAGCCGAGCAATGCCAAGAGCAGGAAGACCAGCTGCCAGGACCGTAATTTGCCGATGAAAGCGAGCTCGACGATGCCAGCGTTATCGACCGCATGGATCACCGATCCGCCGAGAATGATTGCTATGCCCGCGCCCGCGCCAGCACCCGCTGTGTAGATGCTAATGGCGCGCGCGAGGCGGTGGCGCGGAAAGCTGTCGGCGAGCAGCGAATAGGCGGCAGGCGACAGCGCAGCCTCGCCGATGCCGACGAATATGCGGGCAACGAACAGCTGTACGAACGATGAAGCCAGGCCGCATGCTGCCGTCGCCACGCTCCAGCTTAATATTCCGATAATGATGATCCATTTGCGATTGAGCGCATCGACCAGACCGCCGAGAACGAGTCCGAGGATGCAGTACATCAGCGCGAAGGACAGCCCGTGCAGCAAACCGAACTGGGTCTCGCTGATCTGCAGGTCGCGCTTGATCGGGTCGATCAGCAGGCTAAGAATCTGGCGGTCCAGGAAAGAGCAGATATAAGCCAGCACCAATATACCGAGCCAGAAGTTTGCGCGCAGCGGGTTGGGCCAAGCTGTTCCATCTTTGCTCATGCTTTGACGATCTCCGCGCCATGTCGCGCAGACATTATGCACGACATGGCAGGTTCATCGCGACGTCGGGGATGTTAGGTGTCGGCTTCATCCAGAACCTAGCTCATCAAATTTCGAAACCGCCTGCCTTGCGAAATCGGCGATGTCCTTACCGCTGTCGATGAATTGGGATGGTTTTATGATGAAGGTCGAAAACCCCTGCTCGAACAGCGGGTAAGCCTTGTCTCTCACGCGATCGAGCGACAGGCGGTCGTCGGCCGTCCGGAACTGGTCCGACACGATTGCCGCGAGCTCGATATCCTCAAGCTTGCGGCCAACACTACCGAGGTCTTCAGCAACCTCGGCGAGCTCTTCTGGCGTCGGTGGCGACAGGAGGAACAACCCTTGCGAGTAGTTTACGAGACGCCGCCGCATGGCCGGGAGAAGATTTCGGCCGCCGGTCCAGAGCGTCACCCCACCCGGGCGCCAAGGCTCGGGATACAAGGAAATCTGATCGAAATCATAAAAGGCGCCGTGGTGCGAAATCGGTGAGCCATCGGTCCACAGCCGCTTCCAGATATCCAGTTGCTCGTCGAGTATTTTGCCACGGGAACCGAACGGGACGCCTAGCGCCGCATATTCCTCTTCCTGCCAGCTCACGCTCGGCAAGGCGACGAGCCTTCCCTCGCTCAGCAGATCGAGCGTCGCCAATTCCTTCGCCAGCATCAAGGGATGTCGCAAGGGGCTGATTATCGCCGCCGCCAGCAAGCGGATCCGCGTTGTCGCCGCGGCGATCGCACTCAACAGAGGAAGGCTGCTCGGATGCGGATAATCGCTCGGTTGATTGCCCGCTTTCAACCAGTCACGAGGATTTTCGGGGGGGCTCAGATAGCAGCTGTTCGGGCCCATCACGACGTGTTCACCAATCATCACGGCATCGAAGCCGGCCCGTTCGGCCTCGACCGCATGGTCAACGACCGCCCGCAAGTCGCGCGGATCGGTCATCGTCCAGATCTCGCTGAGGATCATTACCAGTTTAGGCTTCACGGCAGTCCCTTCCTGAGCGCGGCTCCGCCGCATCGATCGCTCATGATAATTGGCCAAGAGCCTCGGGCGAGAAGGGGATCACGTCCTGCTGTCGATTCTGCCGCATCTTCAAGGCCCATTCGGGATCGGCAAGCAACGCTCGGCCGACTCCGACGAGGTCGAAGTCGCCACGGTCGAGCAAGGCTTCCAGATGAGCCAGATCGGTCGCACGGGTTGCTGTTCCGGTCAGCGAAGAAAATAATTCGCGATCGAGCCCCACGCACCCGACTGTCATGACCGGCTTGCCGGTGATGCGCCTGGTCCACGACGCCAGATTGTGATCGTCCGCATCGAATGCCGGCTCCCAGAAGCGGCGCTGGGAGCAGTCGAAGATATCCACGCCGGCATCGACCAGCGGGCCCAGAAATGTTTCCAGCTCGGTGGGAGACCGGACCAGCCGAGCCTCGTAATCCTGCGACTTCCATTGCGACCAACGAAACATGATCGGGAAATCCGGTGCCGTCCGGGCGCGAATCCCCTTGATGATCTCCGTCGCGAAGCGGGTTCGCTCCGCGATGCCCCCGCCATAGCGATCGGTGCGGACGTTGGTGACCTCCCAGAAGAACTGGTCGACCAGATAGCCATGCGCTCCGTGTAGCGCGACGCCATCGAAGCCCAACTTCCAGGCGGTCTCGCCACCTCGGACGAAGGCTTCCACCATCTCGCCGATCTCGGCGTCAGTGGCGGGTCTCCCCATCAACGCGGGCTTTCGGCCCATGCCGCCCGCCATGCCCGACGGACCCACCTGCTCTGGCCGCAATGTACCAACCGTGTCTCGGAAGCCCTCGATCGGCGTGGTATAATAAGCTCCCACATGCCAGAGCTGTGGAATGATCGCGCCGCCCTCGGCATGGACGGCATCAGCGACCCTTTTCCATTCCGCCTCGGCATGCGCACCATGAAAATGGGGAACGTTCGGCTCGTCCCATGCGCCAGGATGATCGACCCACGTTCCTTCGGTCACGATCAGGCCGACATCGGCTGCGGCGCGACGTCGATAATAATCGAGCACATCCTTCGTCGGTACACCAGCGGGGCAGAAGCCCCGCGTCATCGGCGACATGACGATGCGATTTCGCAGCTTCAGCGTACCAAGCGCGATGGGATCAAAGAGATCTGCCATCAAACGACGTTACGAGAAGGCCGAGTTCGGTTCGAGGCCGACCAGCTTCCGGCCATATTGCTCATGTGCCGCATCGAGATCGAACACGAAATGGGTCGACATGACGCTCATGTCGCGCAGAACCCGCTGAATGGGATTGTCGAGGAAATGCATGCTCGACCCTGCCGAAGCGCTGGCGATCTCGGCTGCCTGCCGGCACATGTGCACGCCCTCGGCGATCTGCGCGCGCCAGCGCAGCCGGATGAGGGTTCGATCCTCTTCCGCGATGCCTGCATAATCCGGCATTTCGCGAGCCACGGTGCGGATCAGGGTTTCGCCGGTACGGGCAAGCAGATCGGCGCGGGCGAGGCGGGCTTGCGACAAGGGCTTCTCCACCTGCGCAACCCCGTCGCCGACGCGGGTGTGAACCATCAGTCGCCGCCTGACGGCATCGAGCGCCGCTCGGGCTCCGCCGACCGCCGGTGCCGATGCGGCGAAAGCCAGGAAAGGTAGCATGGGCATCGCGTAAAGCGGATCCCCGAAGCGCTCGGCCGCGTCCGACTGCCCGAGGAGCACCGGGCCGAGAAACGCGGTGCGGTGCGTCGGGATGAAAAGCCCCTCGACAATCAGGTCATGACTGCCCGTCCCGCACATTCCGTCCGTTTGCCAGGTGTCGTGCACCGTCACTTCCTCGATCGGAAGCAGCGCCATGCCATAGGCTGGATCGCCGTCGGTTTCGAAGAAGGCGAACGCGATCATCCAGTCGGCATGCGTGACGCAGGTGCCCCATTTCCAATGTCCGTCCAGACGATAGCCGCCATCGACGCGTGCGGCACGACCCGGCGGGTTGGATACAGCCGGTGCGAAGACATAGGGGCTGGGACCGCCCCAGCTCTCATCCTGCGCCTGCTGCGGCAGGTGCGAGACGAGCCAGTTATGATTCACCACGAAGGAGCAGACCCAGGCTGTCGACATACAGCACTCGGCAATCGGCGTGATAACGTCGATCAATGCTTCGGGCGGTGCGCCAAGGCCTCCATAGGCCTTTGGGATCATCAGGTAGAACAAGCCGCTTGCGCGGATCGCGGCGATTACCTTCGTTACTGGCTGTCGCAAGCGCTCGGCTTCGTGCGCATATTCGCGGATCAGGGGCTGAAGTGCCACCAACCGTTCGCGTATGATGTCCGGCGTCAGTTCGGCCAGGGCGTCCGCACCCAGCCAATCATCTCCCGCCGGCTTTTCGGGTTTCATAAGCTGAGGCGCCATTCCATCTAAAGCCTTGTGTGCGATGTGGTCCCCGCCCGCCGGGCAGGGACCCGATTCCTTCCGCGTCAGAACCTGACGGTCGCCTGGAGAATGACCTCACGTGGGCGAAGGGTGTTTACGTTGAACTGGGTCGGGCTGCCGCCGATGGTATCGGTGGTATAGGCGGCAATCACTTCGTCGGTCAGGTTGCGGCCGATCAGCGCCAGTTCCCAGCGATCGCTTTCCTGATGGAGCCGGATCGATCCGTTCAGACGCTGAAACGCCTTCTGACGCAGCAGTGGTTCGTTGCTGTCCAGCGAGAAGAAACTGCTCGAGAAGTTCATGTCGGCACCGAAAGCGATGCGGATATCGTCCATCAGCGGAACGTCGTAGGTCGCGCCGATATTGCCCGACCAGTCGGGCGCGCGCGCGAGCTGCTCGCCTGAAAGATCGCCGAAGGCCCCGGTGCAATCGGTCGGCCGGGTCGGTGCGCAAGGTGCGGTGGTATATTTGCGGTACCGGGCACGATTGTAGCCGACCGCGGCATCGATCGAGAGACCGTCCGAGGGACGCCAGTCAATCGAACCTTCGACGCCTTGCACCCGGGCCGAGGCCGCATTTTTGATCAGGAACGATGCCGTGCTCGGATCGAAGACCGAAAGCTGTAGATTGTCATAGTCGTAGCGGTAGGCGGTGAGTTGCATCTGAACCGTGCGGTTCAGCAAGGTGGCCTTCACGCCCGCTTCGGCGCCCTTCACCTTTTCAGGCCTGAACGAGATGTTGGCCGCATTATAGGCGGGAGTGAGAATCTGCGGATTGGCGAAACCGCCCGACTTGTAGCCCGTCTTGAACGCACCGAAGACGAGAACGCCCGAAGTGGGCTTCCATGACAGAGTGACTTCCGGCGAAAGATTATTGTCTCGAATCTTGCCCGCGATCGGCGTGTTTTCCGGGATGAAGAATGCATCCTTGAGCGGAAAGGCCTGGTTGACGAAGCGGTTGACCGTGGTCGTCCGTTTGGTTTCACGGGTCCAGCGCACGCCCGCTGCAAGCTCCAATGTATCGGTAAGGTCATAACGAGCCTGGCCAAACAACGATGCCGTTCGACTGTGGTTGTCGGATATCCGCGAACCGGAATGATAGGAGCCAGTCCGCGGATCGGCATAGAGGCCGATGCCGACCAGGCCGACCATTACGTTCACTTCGCTGGTGAAATCGGACTTCTCATAATAGCCGCCGAGCACGAAATTGAGCGGCCCGTCGAAGTCGGAGGTCAGCCGCAATTCCTGGCTGAACGTTTCCGCCTTTTCGCCATTTCCACCGCCGACAGCCGACAGGCTCGAATTTTCGAACAGATCGAACCCGAAGGTCTTCAGATAGAAATAGCCGGTAACCGAATTGAGCGACACACCGCCGAAATCATATCCCAGATCAAGCGTAGTGAGAGCCACGTTCGAATAGGAATAGGGCTTGCCATCGCGCGCTCGTGGATAATTTTTGGCCACTTCCTGCGGCAGGCGTCCGTTCACACGGTTGCGATCCAGCTTGCACTCCCCGTAGGGGTCGGGGATGCCCGACGTCGCGCCGGGAATGCCACCGGCCGTCGGCTGAGTGACCGGCGCAAAGCAGACCGCCTGCCCCAGCGAGGTCGGACCGTCGGTCGTCACGCGTCCGGCCTGTACCGTCAGCAGAGCATTCAGCGCGCTGTCCGGGGTGAAGGAGAAGGTGCCGCGGCCCACCAGCGTCTCAGTGCTTGGCTGCCGGCCGACATAGCCCGGATTCTGGAAAATGGGCAGACCAGGGACCACCAGGCCCGGCGAGAAGACCCACACACCCGGCCCCGCGCTGTTGGTGAGAAAGCCGGTGCTCTTGCCCGCGCGTACGGCAACGCGCGCGCCCAGGACGTCGGAGATCGGCCCGCCGATCGCGGCCTCTACATAGCGTTCATCGGCCTCGAACTCGTAACCAGCGCGGACAATTCCCTCAAGTTCCTTGCCGGGACGGACGGACTTTATCGACACGACACCGGCGGGGCTGTTCTTGCCGAAGAACAGCGCCTGAGGGCCTTTCAGCACTTCGACCTGCGCTACGTCGAAAAAGGCCTGGGCGATGATATGTCCGCGGCCGATCTGCATGCCATTGATGTTGATCGAGACGGTCTGCTCGAGGCCGCTGTCCAGGAATGAGGAGCCGAGGCCTCGGATCGCGAAGCTGGCCCCGTTGCCTGAATTGCCTTGCTGAAGCGTAACCTGCGGGATCAGCTGTGCCATCTGCATCAGGTTCGCGACCGCCTTGCGCTCGATCTCCTTTCCACCAATGGCGCTGACCGCCACCGGGACGGCCATCAGGGATTCCGCCTGTTTGCGCGCCGTGACCAGAATCTCGCCGAAACCATCATAGCCATCACTGCCGCCGGTTTCGGCGGCCGGTGCGGCGTTCGTGGGCTGGTCTTCAGCGGCATGGGCATTCGCCGAACAGACAAGTAGCGCCCCCCCGACGAGCAAGCGCGCTGCAAAGTCTCGGCTATTCATCTTCCTGAAGTTCCGCATTTTATTTCCTCCCCGTACAATTTCTAAAGATACCGTGGATTGATCCGTCGAAATGCATTCGCGGCCCACTTGTCTTCTCGCGACCGACTGGCGACTCTGTTTGGGCGATGCTTTCGCGGGTGGCCGTGGAATTGACATCCGGCGACGCGGCAATTCGCCGTACCGAATTTGCATCAGTTGGGGGTAGCGTGGCCGCCAGGGCGGTAAATCGCACCTGTCGCCGGTTGCTCCGCAGCCGAAAATGGCGCGGCGCCGGGTGCATCGCGCCTCGAGCAAGGGTCGGAGAGGATTGATGCTGGAACTTCTCATCAAGGGCGGGTCGGTCGTAGACGGTACCGGCGCCGCGACGCGGGTTGTCGATATCGGTATCGCGGGCGGCAAGATCGTCGAGATCGGCGAAATCAGTTCATCGGCAGAACGGGTGATCGACGCCAGGGGGCTGATCGTAACGCCGGGGTGGATCGATATCCACACGCATTATGATGGCCAAGCGACGTGGGATCCGCTGCTGGACCCTTCCTTCAGTTCGGGGGTGACGACCGCTGTCCTCGGCAATTGCGGCGTGGGTTTCGCGCCGGTGCGGACCGGCGAGGAGGATCGGCTGATCGAGCTGATGGAGGGCGTCGAGGAGATTCCGGGAACCGCTTTGCACGCGGGCATCCGATGGCGCTGGAACAGCTTTCCGGAATATCTCGACGCGCTGGACGAGATGCCGCGCACGTTCGATATCGCGGCGCTTCTGCCGCACGGACCGTTGCGCCAATATGTGATGCGGGACAAGGTCGGCACCGATAAATGCGCTGGCGGTAAGGACCTTGAGGAGATCACCGATCTCATCGGCGCGGCAATGGATGCCGGAGCTTTCGGCGTGTCGAGTTCGCGCACCCGCATGCACCGGACATCGGCCGGCGGCATGACAGCGGATTTCGAGGTCGATGCGCCCGAGCTCCTTGCGATCGCAAGGACCGTCGCGGGCCGCAACGGTATCCTGGAATTCGCGCCAACCGGCGTGACCGGCGAGGACTTTGACGGGTTGAAACGAGAGCTTACGCTCTACCAACAGATTGTCGCGGAAACCGGTGTCGCGCTTCATTTCCTTTTGCTGCAAACGACGAATGACCGCGATGATTTCTGGGCCGAGCAGGTGAAATGGGCCGAGCGCGTTAACCTGAGTGGCAAGGGCGAGGTTTACGGGCTCGTCGGAGGTCGTCCGCTTGGTGCGCTGCTTGGCTTTCTGGGCGCCCACCCGTTCATGGACCGTCCCACCTTCCTCAGGATCAAGAAGCTGCCAAAGGATCAGTGGTATGGCGAACTGGCACAGCCAGAGACCCGGGCCGCCATTTTGGCGGAAGAAAACGAGCCGCAATCGACCGGTGAATTCCTTACCTCGCTATGGCCGGCCTGCTACGAGATCACGCACGGCATCGACTATGAACCGACAGACGAGAAACGGCTTGAAAATGTCGCCCAGTCCAAAGGCCTGACCGCGGAAGAGCGGGCCTATGACCTCATGGTCGGCAGCCCCGGATCGCCGGCGCTGATGATCGTCCTGGCCAATTATCACAATGGCTCGCTCGACGCCCTCGGAGAGATGATGGCGAGCAAGGGAACCCTGCTGAGTCTGTCGGACGCGGGAGCGCATAGCATGACGATATGCGACGGCACCATCCACACCTTCATGCTCACGCATTGGGTCCGCGATCGCCGCACCGGCAAGCGGAAAACACTGGAAGAAGTCGTGAAGCTAATGACCTCGGATCCGGCGCGTGCATTCCGCCTCGCCGATCGCGGTGTGCTCGCTCCCGGTTACAAGGCGGACATCAATATCATCGACCTCGACAAGCTGACCGCGGCCGATCCCGCCTATGTCGATGATCTGCCCGCTGACGAAACCCGCTTGCTGCAGCGCGTGAGCGGGTATCGCGCGACCATAGTCTCGGGCGTCGTGACGCGCGAAAACGACGTCCCGACCGGCGCGCTGCCAGGAAAGCTCGTCCGGTTCAACGGCCTTAAGACCGCCTGAGCGCTCCCGGCCATTATCGAAGGATTTACAATGCGCAGTCTGGGCGATCGGGTCATCATAATAACGGGCGGCGCCCGCGGGCTGGGTGCCGCAACGGCGGAAGCCATATGCGCGCGAGGCGGTATCTCGGTCATCACCGACGTGCTCAGCGAAGAGGGCGAGGCGACCGCAGCCGCCTTGCGTAAAAAAGGGTACCGTGCCGAATTCGCCTTGCTGGATGTCCGTAGCGCCGATGAGTGGCTGGCACTGGTAGATGGGGTCATCGAGCGACACGGCAGAATCGATGGCCTCGTCAACAATGCGGGCATCTGCATCATCGGGACGATCGAAGAATTGGATGCCGACGATGTTCGCCGGAACTATGACGTGAACGTTATCGGCACATTCAACGGCATGAAGACCGTTTTTCCGAAGATGAAATCGCAGGGCAAAGGCGCCATCGTCAATATCGCGTCCAATTCCACCCACCGCGCCTTTTCCAACGGCGTCGCCTATGGATCATCGAAGGCAGCGGTCGCCTCGATCAGCCGCAGCGTGGCGATGACAGGCGCCAGGCAAGGCATTCGTGTCAATACCGTGCACCCAGGGCCTCACGCGACGGAGATGGTGCTGGGCGCAGGTGGCGCGGGCGAATCATCTGAACTGAAGGCGCTCATCGACGCCATACCTATGGGGCGTATGGGACAGCCGGGTGACGTCGGTTCGGTCGTCGGCTTTCTACTATCGGACGAGGCCGGCTACATCACGGCGGCCGAGATTTTCGTCGATGGCGGCGTGACGCCCGCAGGCTGAGGATGAGAGTCTATGCGTGCCGTCGTTTTCCGCGGACCAGGTGAAGCAATCGCGGTCGAGGACCGTCCGGAGCCTGTGCCGGGTGCAGGTGAAATGGTGATCGAGGTGGGCCGCTGCGGCATATGCGGCTCAGACGCCACATTGACCCTGCAAGAGGGCTATTATCTCCATGACAGCATCCTGGGGCATGAATATGCCGGCACAGTCGTGGCGATGGCCAAGGATGTCGAAGGCTTCGCGGTCGGCGATCTCGTTACCGCCATGCCGATGGCTGGTTGCGGGCGGTGTGCCGGCTGCCGCACAGGCAATCCGCTGCTATGTCATGAAGGCATCGTCCAATATGCTGGCGGGTTCGCTCGCTATACGAAGGTGGCGAGCCGCTCGGCGGTCAAACTGCCCGCCCATCTTTCTCTCGCCGATGGGGCGCTTGTGGAGCCGCTCGCGGTCGGGTTGACCGGTGTCGCCCGGGTCGACGTACGGGATGCGCGTATTCTCGTGCTGGGCGCCGGTGCGATAGGCCTGTCGGCGACCTACTGGGCAAGACAGCTTGGCGCCGGCAAAATCGTCAATGTCGCGCGATCGCTGCGACAGCAGACGCTCGTCGATGCGATGGGCGGAGATGCGCTGCTGGAGGTTGGTGAAGATCACAGCGCGCGTGCGCAAGCCGTGCTGGGCGGGCCGCCTGACATCGTGGTGGAGGCGATCGGAACGATCGGCGCCCTGCAGGCTTCGGCGGATCTGGTCCGCGGAGGTGGAACGGTGATTTCGCTCGGCTTCTGCGTCCACCCGGATACGCTCAACCCCGCGCTGACCAGCTTTCGCCAGCTGAACATTCTGTTTTCAATGGGCTACACACTGGAACATTTCCGGCAAGCGGCCGACAGCCTTTCGGCGGGGAGGCTGGAACCGCGCTGCATGATAGGTGCGACGATAGGGCTCGAGGGGGTGCCTGGGGCAATCGACGCGATGCGAGCCGGCGCCAACCCCCATACTCGAATACTCGTCGATCCCGCCATCGCCTGACCTATGGAAGGTCAGGGCATCGCGACGCCGCCGTTCGGCCGCAATATCTGGCCCGTATAAAAGGCGCTGGCGTCGGACGCGAGGAACAGCATCGTCAATGCGATATCCTCAGGCCGCCCATTGCGGCGCAGCGCGGCGGACCGCGCGCGTTCGTCGAGCACGCGGGACCGGGCTTCCTCGTCGATCTCACCATTGTCCTTGCGGAAACGGAAGGCGATCATCGGCGTGTCTACATAGCCAGGAGCGACCGCATTGACCCTTATCCCGAGGGGCCCCAGCTCTTGTGCGAGAACCCGGGTCAGCATGCCGACAGCAGCCTTGCTCATCGCGTAGGCGGAAAGACCGGGGATCGGGACATCGGCAGAAGCGGACGAGATGTTGATGATGGAGCCCGACCCTTGTCGCTCCATTACCTTCGCCGCCGCCGCGCAGCCCCAGTAGGTGCCGTGCATGTTAATCGCGATGATCCGCTCATATTCGGCCGGATCCGCGATTGCGACGGGGCTTTCCCCGATTACCCCCGCCATGTTGGCCCAGGCATGAAGCCCGAAGAGCTTCGCCGCGCGTTCGGCGCATTCCGCAAGCTCTGCCGGGTGCCGCACATCGACCTTGGCGACTTCGGCTTCTCCGCCCAAATCGCCGATCATCTCGCGCGTCTGCTCCAGGCCGGCGAGATCGCGGTCCAGCAACATGACTCGAGCGCCCGCACGCGCGAAATGGACCGCAGTAGATCGGCCCAAGCCGGATGCCGCGCCGACCACCACCGCTCCGCGCCCCTCAAGGCCGAAGGTGTTTAACAAATTGCGGTCGGGCATCGTCAGGAAAAGCCGTTTACACGGCGTAGGAAGGTGATGAGTAACGGATTTACGAGGTCGGGCCGCTCGACATTCGGCATATGGCCGCATTCGGGTAGAATATGCACCTCGGCATCGCGGAAACGGCTTTTGAGGATATCGCCATAGCCGGCCTCCTTCAGCTTGTCGCAGGCGCCGCCAAGCACGAGCACGGGCTGTTCGATCCTTTCATACTCGGTGGTATCTTGCTGGCCGAAATCGGAGCGCTCCGGGACAAGCGGGCTTTTGAACCGCGACGCCGCGGTGCATTCCCATGCGCCGGGACTGATGCTGGATTCATGCCGCGTCCGAACGAAGTCCTCGTCCGCCGGAAAACGAGGATCGTGATACATCGCGGCCACGATGCGGCGCATCCCCTCGAACGAGCCATCATAGTTGAGCAGAGCTCGGCGATGCTCGTTGTCGGGCGCGAAGCCGCCTGCCCCCATCAGCGTCAGCGATCGCGCTGGAAAATAGCCGGGGTCTGCAGCCAGCGACCGGACCGCCAATGCCCCACCCATAGAGGAGCCGACGATATCGGCCCGTTCGATGCCCATCTCCTCGATGAAGCGCTTCATGTGGGAGAGCTTACGGCCGGTGCCCGAGATAAAATCGTGCACCTTCGCTGATCCGCCATAGCCCAGCCAGTCCGGGGCGATGACATGAAAATGCTCAGCCAAAGCGGCAAAGTTCGGTGCCCATGTCGTTACCGTCGATCCGCCATGCTCCCCGCTATGCAGAAGCAGCACCGTTGGGCCGCTGCCCGCTTCGTAATAACAGGTTTCGAGCCCATCAACGGCGCGGACCTTAGGCTGAGGAAGCGCCATAGCAGCCTCAGCCACCCGCCGCGGCACCAACCCGCGGAGGCGCTGTCCGGGGCGTGGTTGCCACGAGTTCTTCGAGCCGAGGCATGACTTCCGTCGCCATCAAGCGGATATTTTCCATCGTGTCGTGGTGCGGCAGATAGGCGGCCTGTCCCATCGACAGCAGATGGCCGAAGCCTCCGACGGCGTGATAAAAATCCTCAATCTGCTCGTAGACTTGGTCGGGCGTGCCGTTGAACAGCATTCCCGCATCCGCAAGTTGCTCGAGACTGGCATTGTCCGGCAGCCGTTGGCCATTCGACATATTTACCGATATCTTCAGCCCGGCCTTGCCGATTTGCGCGACCTTCGCATGATCGTTGGCGGAAAAGTAGCCAGGCGGAATCTTCGCAGCCATCGGCACGCGGTTCAGAGTAGCGAGATACGGCGCCATCTGGAGGGCGCGCCGCTCGGCGGTGGTTTCGTCCGGCCCCAGCGCCGTCAGACCAAGATAGCCGAGGCGATCCGGCGATGCTTCCTTCTTGAAAGTCTTGAAATATTCCTCGCGATAGGCGTCGAACATGTCCTTGGCGCCATGACCTGCAAGGAAGGTCGCGAACACATATCCCTTGCGCGCCGCCGCGCGCGCAGTGTTGGCACTGTTGCCTGGTATCCAAACCTGGGGAAAGGGCTGCTGATAGCAGCGTGGATAGATGTTGACGTTGCGGTAATTGAAGTGCCGCCCTTCCCAGGAAAACGGCCCGTCATGGGTTGTCAGCGTCTTGAGGATGAGGTCATGCGATTCCCAGAACCGATCCATCAGGCCGACGGGATTCTGGTTTGAACAGAACAGTTCCCACGACACGCCCTTGACGAGACCCAATTCGAGACGGCCGCGTGAGACATTGTCGACCAGCGCGACCTCCTCGGCGATCCGGACGGGGTCCATGCGATTTGTAAGGGGAATGCCCAATGGGAGCAGTCGGGCTTTCGTGGTCTGGCGCGCGAGCGCCATGAGGTACATCATCACGTTGGACGAAATCGAGCTGAACGAGGAATGGTGCTCGTTCACCATGATGTTGAGGCCAACCTCGTCGCAGTAGCACCACTCGTCGAGGAAGCGGTTGATCAACGCTGACGACGCCTCGGGCTCGATCATGGAGCTCGGCGGATAAAGGCGCAGCGGACCATCGACCTCTTTCCATGCCGGCGCAAAACTCTGTTCGGTAAAATGCCAGATCTTCATGACGCCATGCCTTGCAAAAGAGTCTCGTTTTCGCGCTGCGCCAAAATCAACTGTGCGATCTCGTCGGGGCGTTCCACATCGACATAGTGCCCCGCGTTCGCGATCACGTGGAACGCCGCACCCGATATGGCTGCTGCAAGTTGGCGGCCGTAATCCAGCGGTGCGACACGATCCTCGGCGCCCCACATTACCTGGGTCGGTATGTCGATGCGGTGCAGCCGCCTGCGCATAGCGGGATCGTGCAGAAGCGGCGACCACGCAAAGCGCATGAAAGCCTCGGCATTTCGGGCGAAGCGCAAGGAATCTTCGCTCCCCATCCGCTTGAACTCGAAATTGCCGAAAGCCGCCGCGCCCGCCGCTTCGTCGTGGAAGAAGCGCGCAGGCAAATCGGGATCGTCGGTCAGGAACGGGTCTGCGAACTGGGCATGTTCGCGATCGTTGAACTTCGCGCCTGTGGCCCCGATCAAGAAAAGCTCACCGATCCGCTTGCTATTCTTGATCGCCATATTCAACGCGATCCAGCCACCGAAAGACGCGCCGACGACAGTGACATCATTCAGCCCAAGCGCGTTGAGCAAATCGAGATAGTGATAACCAAGGTCATCAACTGTAGCGAACTCATCGATCGTCGGTGTCGCACCAAAGCCGGGATGCGAGGGCGCGAAAACCTCGTAGTGAGCCGCCAACGCGTCCAGGAAAGGAGAGGCAGCGGCAAAGCCGTGGCCGCCGTGCAGGTACAGAAGGGGGCGACCAGCCCCCTTCCGCAACAATTCTACTTCTCGACCGGCAAATTCGAGCTTTTCGAAACCGCCGCCGGCGAACATTGACGTCATTTGCTCACTTCCCAGTTAATCGACCCGGACCTATCTCGATATTTCCGGCGCCGCTCGACCAAGCCGGGAAATCGACAGGGCGAATTTCCCTTGGCATGCGTCAGAACGTGTAGCTCAGGCCCACGCCGACACGCCGCGGCTTCTGATAGATCACCCAGGTCCCCAGCGCGCCCGGCGTGGCCTGTTGAAGGGCCTTGACGTTCGTGATGTTGCGGGCCCAAACACTCAGCCGAAGCTTTTCGTCGGCCATCAGCAGAGAAACCTCACCATTAGCCATCGTGTAAGCTTTTTGACCGAATAGTCCGAGATTGTCGTAGAACACTCTGGCCGTATGGAAGACATTTCCTTCCAGCGTCAGCGTCCCCATGCTGAGCTCGGTCTCCCATTCCAGGCCGGCATTGAACGTGTAGCGCGGCGCACGCGGCATTTGGAGACCGGAGACATCCCGCTCGGCCGTCACATTGCCGCCGGTCGGCCTTGGGATATAGACCTGTGCGTTGCGGAACTCCTTGAAATCGGCGTGGGTATAGGCGGCCGCTAGCCGTAGCGTCAGGCTTCGCGTCGGGGCGATGATCGCCTCAAGCTCACCGCCGTAGATTTCCGCCGACGCTGCGTTCTGCAGCAGGAAAGAGAGCCCGTCTGCCGCGCGGCCGGTCAGCTGCAGATCGGTGTAATCATAGCGATAGGCCGATATATTTGTCCGCAGCCAGCTTGCCAGATCGGCCTTAATGCCGCCCTCCAAAGAACGGATTTTTTCCGGATCCACGGGTTTGGGCGACGTGCTGGTGCCGTTGAAAACGCCGCTTTTGAAAGCGGTGCTGTAGCTCACATAGACATTCGCCTTCGGTGAGAACTCGTATCGGACAATCCCGCGATAGGAGAAATTGTCGAAACTTTTCTTCACTTTGCCAAAGGGCAGCCGCACGCCATTTACATTTTGGATCAGGCTGCGCTTCTCCGACGTGTACCGACCGCCCAGCGTTACAAATAGCTGATCGGTGACCGAATAAACGCCCTCAGCATAGGCGGCGTAAGAATCGGTGGTGACGCGCGGCCCAAGGATCGTCACGCTCGTCGGACTGACCAGCGTAAAATCGAGCGCTCCCTTCAGGTTGAAATAATAGAGCCCGGCCGTCCAGTCGAAGCGTGAGGAATCGTTCGACAGAAGCCGGACCTCCTGGCTGAACACGCGTGGCTTGATGAGCCCGGACGTTTCACCCAGCAGGATATTGGACGCATCCGAGTCCGCAGTCTGGAAATCGTTGCTCTTGATATAACCGCTGGAAGTTTCGAGCGCGACAACACCAAGGTCGAACTTTGTAAGCAGGCTCAGCGCGACCCGGTCATATTTCAGTTCGGGCTTGCGGCCGACTGCCACGTTGTAGGGGCGGCTGGAAATGATCGCACCGGGCAGCGCGGCAGCGGCGCTGTTGCCGTTAAGCGGCTGCAGCATACTGTCCTGCGACTGATAATCGGCATATTCGCCCACTAGCGTGATCTTGCTGCTATCACTCGGCTCGAACATCAGCTTCGAACGGATATTGAAGAATCGCGCCGTACCCAGTTTGCCGCCGCGAACCAGATCATCAGCATAAGCTTCGTTTTTGCGATACAAGACCGCGGTGTCGGCGGCCAGTTTGTCGGTCAGGCCGCCAGTGAGGTAGGCGCGCAGGTCATAATCGCCCGCGTCGTTTCGCATCCGGCCATAGCGGGCGGCGACGCGGCCACGCGCTTCATATGACGGGTCGGGCGTAATGACGTTAACCAGTCCGCCGGTAGCATTGCGGCCGAAGACCGTTCCCTGCGGTCCGCGCAGCACCTCAACCCGTTCGATTTCCACTAAGTCCATCGAGGTCGAGTAAGGATCGCCCTGGTAGATGCCATCGACATAAGTGGCAACGTTTGACTCATCGCCTACCGAAAGCCCGCTCGATCCGACGCCGCGGATGACCGGCTGGTTGAGACTGAGCGAACGGCCTCCGAAAAAGCCCGGAACGACCTGTGTTAGATCACGATATTCGCCAACACCCGCGCCGGCGAGCGACGACGCCGTAATCGCAGTGACCGATACGGGGACTCGCTGTAGCGTTTCCGTTCGCCGCGTCGCGGTGACGACGATGTCCGCCAGCGCATCCGTGCGATCGGCCTCTTGCCCTGCCGCTTCCTGCGGCTGCGTTTGGGCATGGGCGGAAGCGGCCGCCAATACCATCCCGAATCCCGTCAAAGCGCCCCTGACTGCCTTCATTACTTCCTCCACCTTTTATACTTTTTCAACGCTGTTGGACTCGACGGCCGAAAGCGGTTGCTCGCCGACAACGGACAGCCCGTAACCTTCGACTGCCACGAGATTGCAGGGCTCGTCCGTCAGCAGCGCAATGCGCGCGACCCCAAGGTCGACCAGAATCTGCGCCGCGATCCCGTAGTCCCGTATCTCGAACTGCCCGTTACCGCCCTCGCGCATAACGAGCTGGCTTAGTGGATTGTCGCTACGTTCCCGAAGGATCACGATGACCCCGCGTCCCACCGCGCCGATCACATCCATCGCGCGTTCCAGCTTGCCGGTCCGCTCGCCCTGCTCGGCGAACATGTCCGCGAACAGCGACGCGGTGTGCATCCTCACCAGGACGGGGTCGCCGGAAGCGACATCACCTTGGTAAAGGACAAGATGCTCGTCACCCTGAACCTTGTTCACATAGGTGTTCACGGTCCAGTCGCCGCCGATACGGCTCCGCAGTGACCGCTGGGCCAGCTTCTCGATCAGACTGTCATGACGCCGACGATAGGCGATGAGCTCCGCGATCGAACCAATCTTGCAGCCATGATCAGCCGCCAATGCCGCAACACACTCCGACGAAGCTCGCGATCCATCCTCGTTAAGGATCTCGCAGATGACGGCCGAAGGATTGAGGCCGGACAAGCGGACAACATCGACGGCGCCCTCGGTGTAGCCGGCGTTGACCAGAACCCCACCGTTCTGCGCCACCAGGGGAAAGACATGGCCGGGGGTGACCAGTTCGTCGCTGCCGCTCGATGCGTTGATTGCCACCGAAATCGTGCGTGCCCGGTCAGGCGCGGAAATCCCGGTGCTGACACCGGATCTGGCCTCGATCGATGTCGCGAACGCAGTACCGGGCCGGGGGTCGCCACGCTGCTGCATCATCGGCAGCTTGAGCTCGGCGACCCGATCGCTGGTAAGCGCCAGGCAGATCAGGCCCCGCCCGTGCGTGGCAAGGAAGTTGATCGCATCAGGGGTCGCCATTTGGCCGGGGACCACCAGCACACCACCCTGGACTTGCTGAAAATCGTCCACGAGAACGAATATCCGCCCATTGCGCGCCGCGGCGATCATCTCCTCTGGTGACGATTGCGGCAACTTGAACACTTCATCATCCAGAAGGGCGGTTAGCGATGCTGACGGTGCTAGCGGATTGCCGTCGACGCGCTCCGAAGAGCGCTGACATTCGACGTGGCGAATTGGTGCGATCATTCGGCCGTCGTCGGCCTACGCCGGAAAAGAGCCGGGGCGACCCATTCAAGCAGCTGAGTGTTTCCGTCATACAGCTCGAACGAGAGCCTGACGACGCCGCGGTCGTTCCGCGCTTCCGAGGCCCTCGTCTCAAGAATGCGAAGCTGGATCCGCAGTTCGGCGCCCGGAAACATGGGCGACATGAAGCGCAGCACGTCTGCGCCCGGGGAGGCGATCGCTGCGCTATCGAACAGCGCGGCTCGCACCGCTCCGGCCATGGCGATGCCCATCATGTGGATGCCGCTGCCGATAACGTCCGCAAATGGCGTTCCCGCCGCATATTCGGGGTCGATATGGATGCGATTGGGATCATAGTCCTTCCCGAAGGCGATAATCTCCTCGCGCGTGACTGTGCGGATGCCGCAGTCGATCACGGTGCCAGGGATGAAGTCTTCGAAATATTTCAGTTCGAGCATTGCCATATCGCGGTTCAGAGCCGACCAACGGGCGGTAGATTAAGCATCACACGCGCTTCTTCCGCGCTTGCGGGCTCGGCGCCGAGCTCTCGAATGATGCGGACCATCCGTTCAACGAGCTGCTCGTTTGTCGCCAGTTCACCCCGGCTGTAATAAAGATTGTCTTCGAGACCGACCCGAACATGCCCTCCGAGCAATATAGCGTTTGTGGTTGCCGGAAGCTGCGCGGGACCGACGGCGCTCACGCAGAAGATCGACTGTTCGGGCAGATGATCGACCATCGTCTGAAGGATTTTCGGTGAATAGGGATAAGCGCCCTGGAACACCGACATGTTCATCACGATGTTGATGAAATAAGGCGGCTTGTCGAAGCCGGCATCGATCAGCCTTTTGCAGTCCTGCAGGATGTGGGCGAGGCTGAAGACCTCCCATTCGGGCTTGACGCCCTTGTCCTTGAAGGCCTGTGCGAGGCGGGTGCAGCGATCCGGATTTGTATCTGCGATGATATTGCGGCCGCCGGCGTGGGCAAGGACGGTGTGGCCGTCCAGCGTGGCCATCTCCGGCCTCGCATCAAGACCGCGAATGCGCTGTTCGAACAGGATCTCGCCGAGTCCCTCACGCAGCTGACCGATCATCTCCCCATCCACACCGCCGCCGGTGCTGTTATTGATGATGACATCGCAGCGATCGCGGATGCGTGCATTCATATCGGCGTAGATATCGCCATCGCAGGTGGCCGTGTCATCGGGCTTGCGGGCATGCAACGCGGCCACGCTGGCGCCGGCATCGACGCACCGCCTTACGCATTCTGCGATTTCTTCCGGCTGCGTCGGTAAATGCCGGCTCATGCCCTTCTTCGCCATGCCGCCGGTCGGCGCCACCGTGACGATGACCTTGGGAGTTACCATTTTCTTCTCCGTTACGCAGTTTCGGGCAGGTTGATTGATGCCGCGACTTCGCCACTGCCTTGCGCGAGTGCGACGAGCTGGATGAGCATCTCATCTCGTTTTACGGTAAGGTCGGATATGCTGCGCCCCGCTGACAGCGCTTGGGCAGCGAGAACGAGACTAGCCGAGGTCTCCCGATCGAGCCGAGGCTGGCCGAGATCGTCCCACCAGCTCTGAATCGCGTCCCCCGCATGGGCGATGATACCGGCCATGCCATCGGCACCGCCGGCCAGGTGCATGGTCATCAATGGGCCGACCGCGGCCCAACGCAAGCCCAAGCCGAGCGTCACCGCCTTGTCGATATCTTGTGCCGATGCCACGCCCGTGAGCAGGCAGTGCGCGGCTTCACGCAATATCGCCCCTTGCAGGCGATTGGTGAGATGCCCGATCGACTCCTTGCGCAGCACGATCGCATCCTTGCCGAGTGTCGATAGCAATTCTTCCGCTACGCGCACGGCCCAGTCGGCAACGCCGCCACCACCGATTTCGACGGCAGGGATCAAATGGGCGGGATTTAGCGGGTGAAACAGGATAACCCTTTCCGGGTGCCGACAGCCATGTTGCAGCTCGCTCATCTGGAAGCCGCCGGTGCAGGAACCGATGACGACATCGGCAGACACGACCGCGTCGATGGACTGTATGATCTGCCGCTTGACATCGAACCGCTCGGGGCCCGCTTCGATCACGAAATCGGCTGTCGCAAGGTCACTCAACTCGCCGAAGCGGAGCAGCGCCCAGTCGATCTTGCCGGGTAAAAGCTTGGTAAGAGCTGGCAGCGCATTCTCGATAAATCGCCGAACACGGTCCTGTGTGTCGGGAGCGGGATCATGAACAACGACCTTATAGCCGGCGAGCATCAACAGAGCCGCCCAGCCGGCGCCAATATTGCCACCACCGACGATGCCCACCAGAGACACCGTACGCCCCCTTTCAGGCAAATCCCCTTGTCGGGATCCGATGGGATCGATCACGGCTACCACTCCTCATCCGCGCGCGCAGACTGCGCAGTGCCGATGAGCTATGCGATTGAACGCCCCGGGGAGCAGCAATCTGGTAGCCGTTTCGCCTACCCGAATTGACCGATGCGTTGAGCGATTTTGCCGGCGAGACAATATGGGTCGCTTCGACGAACGCTGAGCGGATGCCAGCGGCATTCCATTGCGTCACGGAGACGAAGGTTGATGATCTGGACGAATTTGCCGTCCGTTGGCGACGTGTTCAAGCGCAATGCCGAAATAAGAGGGCATGAAACCGCGTTCATATTCGGCGACCAGGCGTTCAGCTTCGACGCAGTCAATCGGCGAACCAATAGCCTATGCCATGCCTTAGCGGCGCGAGGTCTGGTGAGCGGGGACCGCTGTGCGGTTCTCTCCTTCAACCGGCCCGAAATTTTCGAAGTCGTTGGATGCTCCAAGGCAGGTCTAACGCCCGTACCGCTCAATTGGCGCCTGACGGCGGAAGAGCAACTGAATGTCTTGTCGGACTGCCGGCCCCGCGCCCTGATTGTCTCTAATGATTTCGTCGAGCTTATCGACGGTCTCCGCGACCGGCTCAATTGGGTCGACACCTTTATCGTGCTTGGTCCGGCAGCTGAGGGCTGGCTTTCCTATGAGGATATAGTGGCGAGTGGTTCGTCGGAGGAGCCCCCTAGTCAGCCTGGCCTGGGGGTCGCGAGCATTACCTATACCAGCGGCACAACCGGTCGACCCAAGGGTGCGATGCTGTCACACGGGGGCGTCATTCGGAATGCCGCTTCACTGGTCGACGAAGCAGGCATTCTCCAGGAAGGCGACGTCGTCGTGGGGGTCATGCCGTTCTTCCACGTCGGCGGCTTCTGGTACTATGCGTTCCCCGCGTTCGCGCTTGGCTGCAAGCTGGTGATCCTACCCAGCTTTGACCCGGATTCCTTCATCACCACGATCGCGGAGCACCGCGCCAGCGCGGTCCACATCGTTCCGACGATGCTGAACGCGCTTATAGCGAACAAGCGGCTCAGCGAGGTTGCTCCGCATCTGCGGCGGATATTCTACGCCGGCTCACCCATTCCCGTGCCGTTGTTGCGGCAGGCTCTCACGGTGCTGCCAGTCTGCGATTTCATTCAGGGTTTTGGCTCGACCGAGGGGGCCGGGATAAGTTTTCTGAGCGCCAGGGATCATCGCGCGGCGCTTGATGGCGAAATCTCGATCGACATTCTCGCATCGTGCGGGAAGCCATTCCTGACGACCGAGATAACGCTCGAACTGGTCTCCGATCCGGAACTTTCTCACGCGCGGATTGGCGAAGTGTGCATACGCTCGCCAAACATCATGCTCAGCTACTGGGACGCTCCCGAGCTCACGCGGGAGGTTTACCGCGACGGTTGGCTACACACCGGCGACATCGGTCGATTTGACGAGGACGGCTATCTTCACCTGTTCGAGCGAAAGAACAGTATGATCGTGACCGGCGGTGAGAATGTATATCCGTTCGAGGTCGAACGGGTGATCATGAAGCAGCCGGACGTAGTGAATGTTGCTGTTTTCGGGCAGCCCGATCCGCATTGGGTGGAAAGGGTAATCGGCGCCGTGGTGCTGAAACCGGGCTCTCCCCTTACGCCGCAGCAGATCATCGCAGCAGCTAGACAAGAGCTGGCAGGCTACAAGTGCCCCAAAGAGGTTATCGTTGTCTCAGCGATCCCCACCAACGCGGCCGGCAAGGTGCAGCGATCCGAACTTAAGCGCCTTTATTCCGACGCGCGACCGCATGCCGCAATGAACTGAAATGGTTGAATCGATATGATCCCGATACTCTCTCCAGAACTCGAAGAGTTCCGCCAGCATGTTCAGCGCTGGACCCTTGACCGGCTGATGCCGCGCGCCAATGAAATCGATCGTTCGGGTGAGTTCCCGCGCGATCTGTTCGAAGAATTGGCGGGGCTCGGTTACCTCGGCATCATGTATGATGAGGAGTTCGGTGGTCTCGGTGCTGACAACCGCAATGTCATGTTCACAATTTTGATAGAGGAATTGTCGCGGGCATCGATGTCTTTTGCCGGTATGATCTGCATGCATGGATCGACCGCGACCTTCGGATTAGCCGAATGGGGTTCCCAGGATCTGAAAGCCCGGTATCTGGCGCCCGCGCTGAAAGGCGAGATGATCGGCGCCTTTGCGATCACCGAGTCCAACGCAGGCTCCGATGCTGCCTCGCTGCGGACCCGGGCAGACAAAGTCGACGGCGGTTACGTGATCAACGGCGCCAAAATCTTCACGTCGAACGCGCCCTATGCTGACTTTGTTACTGTGGCGGCAACGAGCGATGCGGCGAAAGGGGTAAAGGGCATCGGCCTCTATTTCGTAGATACGAAGACCCCGGGCTTTTCGGTCAGTCGCACCATCGAGAAATTCCTCATCCATGGCAGCGCGACCGCTGAAACGACTTATGAGGATGTTTTCGTTCCGGACGAGTGTCGGCTCGGCAGTGAAAGCGGGTTCCTGAACGCTTATAAAGCGTTGACGGTCGACCGCATCTATACCGGCGCCCTGGCCATGGGGAACGCGCGAGCCGCCTACGACGCCGCTCTCGAATATTCGAAAGTCCGCGAACAATTCGGCCGACCTATCGGTAAGTTCCAGGCGATACAGTTCAAGCTGGTCAATATGCTCGCGACGATCGAACAGATGCGGCTTTATCTCTACCAGGCCGCGCAAATGGCTGATCGCGGCGATCCCATAACGAAGGAGGCAGCCATGGCAAAGCTGCTGACGAGCGAAGGTGGCAATGCTGTCTGTCGCGACGCAATGAGCATTTTCGGCGGCTATGGCCTTACGCTGGATTTCCCCGTCGAACGCTACCTCCGCGATTCCTTCTTCCCAATGGTGGGCGGGGGCACCTGCGATATCATGCGTACCATCGTCGCCAAGCAGATTGGTATCTGACAATGTCACAAGACAATCAGGAAGACTTCACCATCGGCCTGCCTGCGTCGCTGTGCGTGTCCGTCGAAGACGATATCGTGACCGTTATGTTGGCGCGGCCGGAGAAGCGGAACTGCGTCAACGACGCGACCCTGCTCGGACTGGAGAAGCTGTTCACCAGTCTGCCGGCGTGGATCAAATGCGTGATACTGCACGGCGAAGGCGGGAATTTTTCAGCCGGGCTCGACCTGTCTGAGGTCCCTTCGCTCGATTTCGTATCGGTGATGGCCAAGTCGACCGCCTGGCACCGGGTTCTGAATTTAATCGAGAAGGGTTCCGTGCCTGTCATCGCCAAGCTGCACGGCGCGACTATCGGCGGCGGGTTGGAGTTGGCCTGCGCCGCGCATATCCGGATCGCCGAAGCCTCGACCTACTATGCCCTGCCCGAAGGCCAGCGCGGAATATTCGTGGGCGGCGGAGGTTCCGTAAGAATCACGCGGATGATCGGCCTTTCGCACATGATGGACATGATGCTGACGGGCCGGACGTACGATGCCGAAGGAGGTCGACGACTCGGACTATCCCAATATGTCAGTGGCGATGGCGAAGGGCTCGATCTGGCGAAACAACTTGCGCAGAAGATTGCCCGCAATCAGTCGCTCAGCAACATGGCCATTCTCCAGGTTTTGCCCCGTATCCACGAGGCGCCCGAGCAGACCGGATATGCCCTCGAAGCGGTCGTGGCGGCGGCGGTTGCGACGAGCGCTGCCGCTAAGGACAGGCTCACCGGCTTTCTCAACAAGGAGCAGGATAAGGTCGTCCACGACACTGGCGACTGAGGCATAGATTGCGCCGCGGACGTCGGGTGGAATTCGCCCTGGCGATTATCCTGGATAGCGTGGACCCAAAGCCACCGACCAGCATGCTGCAAATACCGTGGCGTGCTGATCATGCTGCGGACAAGCGGAGGAACGTTGCATGCAAGAAAGTACACCCTCGGTGTTTCGCATGCTGATCGACGGCGAACTTGTTGTCGGCGTCAAAGAGTCGCCGGTCTACAATCCCGCTTCGCGAGGTATCTTCGCTGCCGCGCCACGCGCCGAGGTTGACGACGTCCACCGCGCGGTGGCCGCGGCCCGGCAGGC
Organism: uncultured Sphingomonas sp.; assembly: GCA_947085315.1. Classification (GTDB taxonomy): domain Bacteria; phylum Pseudomonadota; class Alphaproteobacteria; order Sphingomonadales; family Sphingomonadaceae; genus Rhizorhabdus. The sequence continues at coordinate 37,163 of CAMTVW010000007.1, forward strand.
ATTTCCCTCATGGGCACGGTTGCCTGTCGATGATCGTGCCGCCCTGATCGACCGTCTGGCAGACCGGTTATGGGAACGAAGGAGCACTTTCGCCCGGCTGCTCACGCTCGAACAGGGAAAGCCCCTCGCCGAAGCCGACGGTGAGGTGGTGGGTTCTTATTATACATTGAAGGCCATCGCCGCGATGCGGCTCGAGCCTCGGACGCTTCGCGAAACGGCCGATATTCTTGTCGAGGAGCATTATGCTCCGCTGGGCGTCGTTGCCGGCATCACGCCGTGGAACTTCCCTCTCATCCAGGCGGTCAGCAAAATCGCTCCCGCGCTTTTGGCGGGCAATACGATGGTGCTGAAACCGGCCGGCACGACTCCGCTAACCAGTCTCCTCTTGGGAGAAATGGCGTCCGATATATTCCCACGCGGCGTGCTGAACGTCATCGCCGACGACAATGATATGGGCTCTGTTCTCACCGGCCATCCCGATGTCGCCAAGATCAGCTTCACCGGATCATCCGTCACCGGCAGCAAGGTGATGACATCGGCAGCATCGGACCTGAAGCGCTTCACGCTGGAATTGGGCGGTAACGATGCTGCGCTGGTCCTGGATGACATCGATCCGGTCGAGCTCGCGCCTAAGCTCTTCGCTGGCGCGATGATGAACGCCGGGCAGGTTTGCGTCGCGATCAAGCGTGTTTATGCCCCGCGTAAATTATACGAGCCGCTGTGCGAAGAGCTTGCGAAGCTCGCGCGCGCGACGAAGGTCGGCGACGGCCTCGCCGAAGGAACGACGATGGGGCCCGTGCAAAACGAGGCGCAATTTCAGAAGCTGCGTCGGCTGATCATCGACACCCGCAGCGGCGGAGCGACCGTCCTTGGCGGTTCGAGCGAGGACGGAACCGGTTATTTTATCGAACCGGCGATCGTTCGGGATATCCGCGACGACGACAGAATGGTGGTTGAGGAACAGTTCGGTCCGGTTCTGCCCATCCTGGCCTATGACGAGCTGGATGAAGCGATAAGCCGTGCCAACGATAGCCCCTTTGGGCTTTGCGCCTCGGTATGGGGGACGGATGTCGGGCAAGCCAGGAAGGTCGCGGCGCAGCTTGATGCCGGTACGACGTGGGTAAACCATGTCCTGGCGCTCGACCCCGGAATTCCGTTTCGTGGCGCAAAACGATCGGGCTTCGGTTGTGAATATGGTTGGGACGGCCTGGTCAGCTATACGCAGCCCCGTGTGATCAGCACGGCTACCACCGTTACTACCGGCGACGCCGGCACTTCAGTTTCGTGAGGAAGCATAATGCCAATCGTCTACATTCTCGACGTCCCCGAATTCCGCCCCGTGCTGGAAGGCTTCGCCGCGTTGGCCAACGCGACCACCAGCGGGCCTGCTGGCGGCTATTGGCGGATTGAGGGAGATGGCGAACTCGCGCTTCGCCGTAAGGCCACCAAGATTAGCGTGGCGCTATGGTACAGCGCGCTAATGGGCGGGTTCATCGGCGAGATCGCGCAATATGACCGCGAAGACATGCGGATCCGGGACGCTTCCTAACTCGGCCGGCCGCCGTCGCGACTTAGCGTGGGAAGGGGTGTTGCTTCACGTCAGCGTGCCCCGTTCATTCTGCAGCTTCGCCGCAATGTCGGCCCGCAGCACGGCTTTATCGAGCTTCCCTACCTTCGTCAGCGGAAAGCTCTCGATCAATTCCACACGTTCGGGCCATTTGATCTTCGCGAAGCCGAGCTTCGCCATGTGCTCGCCCAGTTGCGCCACATCGGGCGTGGCGTGGCCATCGCGCACGATCAAATAAGCGCAAATGCGTTCGCCGAGGACGGGATCTGGCATACCCACGACGGCACAACCGCCGATCGAGCCATGGGTCGACACCGCATTTTCGATCTCTTCGCAGTTCACCTTTTCATGGCCCCGATCGACAATGTCGCGGGTTCGTCCGGCGAACTCATAATAGGCCTGCCCATCGATCACACGCTGCCTGAGCAAGTCTCCGGTCTTGTAGAATCCATCGGCCGTGAAAGCTTCCGCATTGCGCTCGGGGGCATTGAAATAGCCGGCAAGCGTATAGGGTCCCCGCACCTCCATCTCACCGATCTCCCCGAAATCGACCACCCGGTCGCCGCCTTCCTCGACCAGGCGGATCTCGTCGAAGCTGGAGAGTGGTGTACCGACCGTCCAGTCCATCGCTTCGACCGGTGAATCGAGGCGCGGATACATGCACATGCCTTCGGTCATCCCGAACATGCCCACGGCCAGCACGCCATATTTCTCCCGCGCAAGCCGGGCCGCGTCGGGCGTCCAATAGAGCCTTACCCTGCCGGGAGCGGCGAGGCCCCGATCGAGCATCGCATCATAACGAGGCATCAGCGCGCGAATCATGCCGACGAAGGTGGGGTCTGCTTTGCGAAAGATGGCGCCCCAGCTTTCGGGTGTCATATCCGAGGGAATCGCAAAGGCGGCGCCGCTCAGCAAAAGCGACAGCCAGATGCATCCCATCGCGGCATTGTGCATCATCGGCATCGGCATGAAGACCACGTCATGCTGATTCATACCGAGGATTTCCGCCCCTCTGCTGGCAAGAAGAAGATATTCGTTCTGCGCCCGCGGAATAACCTTCGGCACACCGGACGTGCCGCCCGAAAGCTGGAAGAAAGCGACCTGAAACGGGTCATGGCGAAACTGGTGCACGCGGGCCATCGCATCTGCCGGCGGGCTGTCCATCAGTGCGTCGAGCGTGATCGCGTCATCGCCGCCCGAGTCCTGCAGCGATATCAACAGAGCCATCTCGGGCAGGCTGGCCCGCATCTTCCGAGCGAAGGTGCGATAGTCGAACTTTGGGTCGTCGCCCTGCACGAAATGGGCGCGCGCGGACGTATGGCGGCCCAGATAGGAAATCTCATGCTCGCGATGCGCCGCGAGGCTGCACACCGGGATGATCCCCGCCTTGAGGCAGCCGATCACCGCAATCAGCAGTTCGGGCGAATTGGCCGACTGGAACAGCGCGCGATCGAGCGGATGCATCCCCCGCGCCAGGAGATTTGCGGCGATATTGTCGCTGAGACGGTCGAGCTCGCCATAGGTGATGTCGCGATCTTCCGAGTAGATCGCGATCCGTTCCCGGTGCGCGGCGAACGATCGGCGCAGCGCATCCACCAGAGACGTCGTTGGCAGCTCTCCGGCTTCTACATAGCGTTTCAATCGCTCTTTAGGGAGATAGACCACACCTTCGATGGGCTCGCATACGCCTATCGCGTCAGTCATAACCCACCGTGAAGAGCTTGCGCGCGCTCGCCCAGCCCCAATAAATCCGGTGGACGGTGATGAGGCCCGCGTCGAGATGCATGACCTCGCACATTTCGAGTTGCCCGCCCGTTGGCGTCACGCGTGGATATTCCCAGATCATTCGCTTGCCGTCAGTGAAAAAACACTCCTTGTGCCGATCAACCAGAGGCGTGTCGGACGAGAGGATGATGCCGAAAAAGTTGCGCAGATTGTCCTTACCACGGACAACGCCTTCTTCGGTTTTGAGCAGGATGTTGACGAGCGGACTCTCGAGAACGGCGTCAGGCGCGTAAAGCGCGACGATTTTCTCGAGGTCGCGCGACGCGAACCCCTCTGCCCATTGGTCGTAAATCGCCTCGGCGGCTGCAATCGCGCTCGCGTCCGTCATGGTCGGCATCCTTTTTTCGGTCATTGCCAGGGGGAGATTGGCGCGGGTAGCAACAGGGCGGGCTCGCCGACGGGCGTCCATCCTGCGAGCGCCGCGATGTCGAGGGCGTGTTCGATGGAATGTGCGACATCGTCTCGCGCGGAAAAGCTTTCATGACGCAAAACAAATGTCGCGCGTGTCGGGCTGCCCCCGCCTTCGAGCGCGGACCCCCGCAACGCCGCTACCACAAGCGCATGGTCCGCAAGCTGTGATGCCAGCCGGTCGAACGCGGTTTTGGCGGCCTCGGGATCGCCCGGAAGACGACCAAGATCTATCCTGTCCCACACACCGGCGGTGGTGCCGCCCGACGGCACGAGGACGTCGCCGTGGAGCAGGACGGATCGCTGCTCCTGCAGAAGCGGCAACGCCTCTGCCATGAACGTGCGAATAGCCGGATCGGCCGCCATCCCCGCCCGCGCAGCCGCGCGCGACGCACGGTCCTCATATTGCCAGATATGCCAGGCGGAGTTGACGGTCCCGCTTTCTGGCAGCCAATATCCCCGCATGTAGCGGGACAGATGTTCGCGCACCCCATCCCGTTCGAACAGGGCCAGATATTGGGGGAGCTTGCCGGGATGAAAGCGGTATGTGCGGCATTCAATCATGCGGTGGCGGCCAGCATGGCGGTCTCGGACCGGACCTCCCCGTCCAGGCGCCGCGCCCATTCGCGCCAGAAGGCGCGAATTTGGCCTTCGTCCTCCATTGGCAATTCTGCGGCGTTGAGATCACCCTTTGAGATATCGTTCCAGCCGGCCTCCTTGCGGTTGCTGTAGCCGGCCTGGCATCGCTCGAGCGCCTCGATGTCATCCGGCGTCGCGAGGCCGCCCGGACCCAGGAAGGTGAGGAAGTTCTTCAGCCTGACTTGCCGAATCCAGTCATCCTCACCGGCGGCGCCCGCGGCCCAGGTGTTGACGAACATCTTGCCGGGCCGACCGGGCTGGATGGTGCGGATCACCAGCCCCGCCGCATCGACCAGCATCAGATTGGGAAAGATGACGACGTTGCGATTGAAATGCGCGGTGCGATGGGCGCGTTCCTCCCCCAGCCGCTCGACCAGGCGGGCATATTTCTCCTCGATCTGCGCTTTGGTGTGCGCCCCCCACGCCGGCGACCATTTTCCACATGCGCGGCCCCACGGTGCGCTGAATTCGACGACCGCATGGCCGTTGTCGAGCGCGCGGCTGACGCCTTCCAGCCGCAGGCGGGGAATCTTGGCCCCGCCTGCGGCGGCCGATGCGACATTTCGCGCAAAATCGAAGTAGGTCGCATGGAGATTGTCGGCGTGATAGCCATCGACCGTATTTTCGCAGAGCAGTTTCCAGTTGGCGGAAATGCCGTATTCCTGCGCACCCGAAATCACTTCGATCTGCTCGGCCTGGTCGGCGAAGAAGTCGATATATTCAGCCGCATTCCCCAGATATTCGTGCAGATCGACCACGTTCTTGTCGAAGCAGATGAAAAAGAAACCGCGATAGCTGTCCAGACGGGGCGCCGCGACCAGATCGACCGATCCGTCCGCGGCGAAGTTGCGCGGATAGCCCTTATGGTGGGGAAGCTTGCGGAACTTGCCGTCGGTATCGAACATCCAGCCGTGATAGAGACAGGAAAAGTTTCGCCCCTTGCCGGAGGGTTCCACGCATAGCTTGGCGCCGCGATGAGGGCAGGAATTGAAAAAGGCGTGGACCTCGCCCTTCACATCGCGATTGAAGATCATCTCCCGTCCGACGATCACACGCGATACAAAGTCGCCTGGTTCTCGAATCTCCGATTCATGGCCGATATACAGCCAGCATTTGTCGAAGATGCTGGCGTTTTCAGCGTCGAGAACATCTTCCGAGGTAAACGCCTCGCGCGATACCCGGAAGGTCCCGGCCTTCTCGTCGATGGCGATCCGTCCCTGTCCCAGATAGTGGGTCATATCGTTTCCTTTTGCGACGCCACGGTCGCTCGATGCGCCGGCCGCCGGCCACAGTTCGTCATAAGATGATGCTGATCCGGCCAAGCTCATGGAGGTCGTCGGTATCGATCTTGCAAAATTTCTCGCAGATACGAAGAGATTTAGCCTCACGCAATATAGTATATCTCGACACCCCGAAGAACGTCTGATGCACTCTTCCCCGACTTCTGTGAGTAGAGAAGTAGCATTGTGCGCTTATTTTCTGGGGATCTGGAGAATCAAGCAAACGAATATTGCTATAAATATGCCGTGTCTTGGATCTAGGTATTTCGGCAAAGGCATTACGCTTGTAAAGGCGGCCAACACGCTCTTCCATCATCTGGCGATCATCGGCGATGTAGAACAGCGACCGGTCGGATGAAGCGCCATCCTCCAGGCTTGCCGACGGTACGAAATAACGGGCGTCAGCCGTGAAAAGGGCGAGCCATTCCTTGAGCTTCCAGCTGTCCAGCAGGTCGGCCTCAAGATAGAGCAAGTCTTCGACCTCCCCACGGCCGATGGCCAGAGCCGTCATCAGTAACGGCCCGACAGAAGCGCGCCCGCATCGGGCAGCTTTGGCTCGAGATCGAGCGACTTGAGGATCTGGTAGGTCGTGCATATCGCCGCCGAGACGACCGGGATCCCGATCCTTGCCTCGACGACGGGCACCGCTTCGAGCGAGGGCATCTGAACGCAAGCGGACAGCACCAGCGCCTCCGCCCCTGCAAGGTCGAGGCCGGCAGCGATATCGACAAGCGCGAGTGGGTCGCGCGCGCCAACCTCCAGGTTGTCGGGAATGCTCAGCGCGATGTGATTGGTTATCTCGAACCCTTCAGACCGTATATAATCGAGGACGAGGTTGGTGAGTTCCTGGGTATAGGGCGCGATCACCGCGATCTTGGTGACACCCAGCGCTTTCAACCCTTCAATCAGCGCGCCCGCGCTGGTGACGACCGGCGCCCGGCCGCCATTCTCTGCCGTCGCGGCCTCCAGCTTGGCGCTGGAGGTGCGATGATAGCCATGGCCCGCGCTCATGATCGCGACCAGGCAGGCGTAGCCCAGCACATCGACACGCGCGTCGGAGAGTTCTTGCGCGCAGCGGACGCTCTCTCCGTCCATCGCCGCGAGTTCTTCCTTGGTGACCTTCTTCATCCGCATCCGGCTGGAATGGAACGTGAAGCTATGCTCCGATGAGTCCTCGAACCGGCGCAGCATCGCCGGAATCTCCGTCTCCATCGTGGTGTTGGAACTTGGTACTATTTGTCCAATTCGGTATCGCATCTACTAATCCCGCATCAGTGCGGCCTGTGACCGCCGGAAAGGTTGGAGGACAGCGCGACTGGTCATGGCCAGTTTTGCGCGAGCCAATCGGTCACCAACGACCCGGCGATTGTCTGCCCCAGGGTCTCGCCGGGCTGTAGCGAATGGCCATGATGGTTGCCGCGAACCACGTGGCGCTGCTTCCTGGCGGACCGGATCGCGTTGAAGATGGCGTCGCCGGTTTGTGGATAGACGCTGTTATCGCCCGAATATTCGATCATCAGGACCGGTTGCTCGATGGCGCCGCCGCATTTTTCGAATGACGCGTTCGAGCTCAGTCCGGACCAGGTCGACAACCAGCTTTCCGGCGTGCAAACACGGCCGAAGCCAACGCTGCCGACGTTCGACGTGACTGGATCGGCACCCCACAGGCTGCCGAACGTCCGATCGGACGGGTCGATGCCAAGGTCGAAGCTCCGCAGATCGGCGTCGGTACGCCACACGCAGAAGATTCCGCTATAGCCTGCCGCGTAAAAGTCGGCGGGGGATCCGGCCTGCGCGGCCTTTCGCGCCTTCATGCGGTCCTGGACAAGCTGACGCGCCTTTGCGTCGATCCTGGCGACCCGCTCGGCCTGCGCCTTGCGGTAGAGTGCGATGAAGTCGGCGCTGTAATGTGCGCCGCCCTCTGCCTTCGGACGAAAACCGTTGCTGGTGCTGAAGGGATCGAGCGTCGGTTCGATCGACAGCGGGTCTTCTTCGGTAACGATCGAGGGATCGATCATCCCCAGCAGCAGCAACCCTTGTCCGGGATGAGGCGCGATGAAGACGAACCCGTCGGCCGCGGGAAGATCGGCGGTTTCCAGCCTGGTCGGACGGCCTGCCGGGGTTCGGGCTATCCGCTCGGCATTCGCCGCCAGCGCCTGCTGGTTATACAGCGCGAAAAGGCTCGCCCCTCCCGAGTTTCCGATGTGGACGATCGTTTCGAAGCCAAAGGCGCGCAGTTGCACCATGCCGGCGGCGACGTCATGCACCGCCAGCTCATGCTCGAGCCGCAGGTCGTTGCCTACCATCCGCGAGCCCTGAACCCACACCGCGAAGCCGGCGTTCAGCAGATAGGGCACCAGATAGTGCGTCACGAGCAGTTCACGGGGATGCATGATGAACGCTACCAGCCGCTCGCCTCCGCGAAAGTGAAGGTAACCGGTAACGTCGGCGCCATCGGCGGTGCCGCAACGATGCACCGTCGTGCGCATGTCGCCGGGCAGGAGCGTGCCGTCCCAGGATGCACCGCGCAGCCCTGCGGTTACCACGCCCGCCTTCGCGGTGCCGCCGCGATCATGATCACTGATCATCGGATCGCTTGGGCTCATCGACGGCTCTCGAACAGCTTTGCGACGGCGTCGCCCTTGGCGCGCCACAATGCGGCGATGCTGGAAAGCTTGCCGCCTTCGGCTTCGCGGCGGCGTTCCTCTTCTATGGCGATATTGATGGTGAGTTCGGCGTCGGCGCGGTCCGCATCGCCAAACGCGCGGATCGGCCTCGATATTTCAAGGAAATATCCGTTCGGATCGCGAAAGTAGATCGACTCGATAACCTCATGTTCGATCTGGTACATGATCTCGATGCCGCTGCTTTCGAGCCGCGCCCGCCATGCCGCGAGTTCCTCTGCGGAATCGACTTTCCACGCGGTATGGGTCGCGTCATTGTCGAAGCGGGGATGGTGGATCAGTTCCGGCCGCTGCTCATTGCCGATATAATAGAAGAACGCGATCGTTCCGCCCTGGCCGCTGTCGAAAAAGAAATGCAGGAAATCGGGATGATCATTCGGTCCCCAGCCCCGCGCCGCGATCACATGGACCAGGCGCAGACCCATCTTGTCCCGATAAAACTCGACGGTTTCCCGCAGCTTCCATGTAGGACGCGCCGTGTGATGGACGCCGCGCAGTTCCGGTGTTGTGTTCATCATCCCTCCGATGCGCGATGACCGCCCATCGTCCCAATCGAGCGGACTCCCGCCCGCGAATAAGCGAAAAATACTGCCTGTCCGCTCCTACTCCCTGACGGCGGAGACGACGCACGGAGGGCTCAATTTCGGGTGGGCGAAAATGGGGGGAGCGGGCAGCCCGATCAGGCGTAATTCCGGTCAGACGCGCGGAGGACGCGGAAAGACATCAGCCATGCTCCGGCGGCCCGCACCGCCCTGGCTTATCGCGCAGTGGGCCCCCGCCAGGTCTGCGCCTCGCGCCCGGGCATTGCCGGGATGTTCAGCGGTTCACCGAACGGGTCAGGAATGCATGAATGCGCTGACCGGTATGTTGGCGCGACTGCCGACCGGGCCAAAGAAGCTGGAAATCCGATCTCGCGCCAGACGGGCGAGATCATCTTCATGATCCTTGACCCGCGCCCGCGGCCCGCCCAGGCCAACGACGATCGGCTCGCTGCTCAGATTGATCGGCAGAGGCAGCGCGATCGCCCAGTTATCGGGAATGATGTCTTCGCGAACCGAGGACGCATAGCCGCGGCGTTTGCAGTCCTGGATCATATCACCGACCTGAACCACTACGTCACTGCACGTCCTCGTCCGAAAGGTCTTGCGGACGATCTCGTACATCTCGACATGGCTTTTCATCATCAGCAGCGCGCAACCTGCAGCGGTACCGACGACAGGCAGGTTGGCGCCCTCGAAGATGTTGATCGGCGGGGGCGTGGAACCCGAAATGACCGACAGCACCTGGATTTTATGCTTTCTTTGGGAGAACAGCACGACATTCTCGCCGCAATCCCTGGCCAGGCTGCGCGCGAAATTCTCGACTTGCTGCAATTCCGGATGCAGCCGCGCCAGCCATTGGCCGAGAAAGCTTATCCGGATTCCAGGAAAATAGGTCTTCTTGGTATCGTCGAAGTCGAGATAGCCCAATTCGACCAGCGTTTTCAGCAGGTCATTGGCCGATGAAGGAGCGAGATCCAACGCTCGACCAATTTCATACGCCCGGGCCGGACGGTCGATTCTATGTAGGAAATCGAGAACAGCCACCACCCGCGCGCCAGATTTTACTCTGAACTCCGCTGCGCTTTGCTGGCCTTCCGGCGACATAGGAACACCTTCACTAATGGCGGTCATCCTCTTGCTCCCCCGTCCGCTATTCCAGCGGTCTTGCTCAGCGCCGCCCTTTATATGGCTTGATGCTGGGCAAACATTCTGACGGCACTGGAATTTGGGCCTTAAATTGTTCGCCGTCAATAAGGGTCTGATCGCCCATCACGCGGCTCGCTGTTCATCTGAGCAAGCGAGCCCTTCACAGGCCGCCTCGACGTGCAGGCCAGGATCAGCGCGTTGGTAGGTTTGTAGATCGGGCGGTGAAGGCGCAGGAATTATTTCGCTCGCCAAACGCAGGTTAGCAGCAAGCCTGCCATCCGCTGCTACGACAGGCTGGGGGGCCACGCAGGAGCGGTCCATGATCGAGTCGAAACAGGAATATCATTCACGCCGTGAACGCGAATGTCGCGCTGCGGCAGGCCGGGCGACCGATCCTGCCATTCAGAAATGCCATCTCTATCTGGCGAAACTTCACCGCGAGGCGTTGGAGTACCGGTCCGAAGAAACGTTTCGCCACGCCCGGGCCGGATAAAGGGCGCCGCCGTCGCTATTCCTCGGCTTCCGCCGCCGGATAAGTCGCTTCGTATAACGTGCTGATCGGAACGTCGTTGAAGGACCAGTGCCGGCCTGGCGCAACGGCATAATCGGTACCGGATACAAGCTGCTGCGCCCGTGTCAGCGACACGATATCGCCGCGCAGGCGAACCTTCTTCGGCTCGACAACCTCGACGGTTTCCCCGGTCGTGATGTGGACCAGCGATGAACCCAGCGGCACGCCCATCTCGACAAAGTTCAGCGGGGGACGCCGCTTCTTCTCAAAAGCGCGTACCGCAGCCAGCGTGCCGGGCTCGCACGCCTCCACCGCGCGCTCGGCGGCAAGCTCGCTCTGCGGGGTCAGATCCTGTCCGGGGAAGGCGTTGATGATGGCGATCGCTGCCGTGCGGCTTTTCGACGCCAAGCAGATCGCACAATCCGTTGATGAAGCTTTGCGTATTCGCAAGCTCCGATCCGCCGGTGTCGCGCCAATGCGCGATGAATGTATTGATCGCCCCCGCATCGCTCATCGGTGAGTTGATATGGCGAGCGTGCCGGTCGGGCAAGCAGATGGTAGCGGGAATTGCACCGAATCGGCGTCGATCGGCGGCCGGGAGGCGAGCGGCGGCGCTGCGGGCGCGGCGCTTCTATTCTTGACATGTAGGACTTGGATCGCTGGGACAGAGCCCGGTCACGGGCGATGCATGTTCGCGCCGTGAAGGCTCATTCTCATGTCTATGACATTCGAAAGAACCGTCCCGGGCTCGCACGCCAGGTTCCGCTGTGCCCTCGCCGCGGCGCCCGGCTTTCGCCCCCGGGAAACTCACCCAACCGCAAAAAAAATTAAAAAACGAACATACAACCCCATGCACCCGGAATAAATGCGAATCATTCGCATCTGAAGTGCCGGGAAGCGCCCTGATCGACGTGCGACGCGGCGCTGTCGCGCGCCCGTGCAACCCCTGGCCTGCTGCTCCGTTGGAAGGCAGGCTTCAACGGACAGGACAAAGCATGACCTATGCCATCGACACGCTCGTCCTCGTCCCCGACGACATCGACCTCAGCCGATCCCCGCTCGCCGGCCATCTCGATGCCGAAACCTATGTGCTGGGCGCGTTCAACCCCGGCCTCACCCGGCTAGCCAATGGCAATCTACTGATGATGGTGCGGGTGGCCGAAGCGCTGCGCGAGCCGATCCGCGACGGCCATGTCCACACGATCCGCTGGACCGATGAAGATGGCGCGGCGCGCTATGTGCTCGATGCCTGGCCGCTCGAACATGTCGACACCGCCGATCCGCGCAAGGTCCTGCTGCGGGCGGGTGGCTGGAAGGTGATGGCGCTGACCTCGCTGTCCTGGCTGCTCCCCGTCGAGCTCAGCCCGGACGGGCTCGGGGTGGTCGCGATCCATTATGACAAGGCGATCGCGCCCACGCGCAGCTTCCAATGCTATGGGGTGGAGGACGCGCGGATCAGCAGGGTCGGCGATCGCTGGCTGATGACGAGCTGTTCGGTCAGCCCGGAGCGGCATTCGACCACGCTCTACAGTTCGGACAATGGCCTCGACTGGCGCTTCGAGGCGATCGTGCTCGATCATCAGAATAAGGACATGCTGATCTTCGAAGGGCTGATCGGCGGGCAATATTGGGCGCAGACCCGGCCGCTCGGCGATCTCTATTTCGCCTATCCGCCGGGCAGCGAATGGCGCGCCGGCCCCTCGATCAATCTGGCGACCTCACCCGACGCGCTGCACTGGAAGCCGCATCCCGAACCCGGCATCCGCCCGCATGCCGCGACCGTCGCCACCGCGCGCATCGGCGGTGGATCGCCGCCGATCCTGACGCCCGCGGGGTGGCTGACCCTGTGGCACGGGGTCGAGCCCAGCGAGATCGTCGGCATCTACCGGACCTATTGGTCGCTGCTCGACCGGGATGATCCCGGCAAGGTGCTGCGGACGCAGCATGCGCCGCTGCTGGAGGCCAATCCGGGGCTGACCCGGCCGATCGATCACCAGATGTATATAAGCGACGTCGTCTTCACCACGGGCATCGCGGATGCGGGCGATCATTATGTCGTGGCGTCGGGCGAGGCGGACCTCGCCTGCCGGATCACGCATATTCCGAAGCGGCTATTTACCGGCTGAGCCCGCTCAGTCGTCGTCATCATCCTCGTCGTCGCCGCGCGGGTTTTCGTCGTCGCCGTCATGGTTCGGCTCACCGGCAAAGGCGCCATTGTCGATCAGGCCCGATCGCACCATCTGATTCATCGTGTCGACCAGATCGGGGACATCGTCGGGCATCACCGCGGTGCGGTCGGGTGATCCGCCATGCTCGCTTTCCTCGGACGGATCGGTGCCTATGAACAGCGCGTCTTCGGCGACATCCTGCGCCTGATCGGCGTCATGCTGCCCGGCATTGTCGAGTTCGGGGGCGATATCGTCGTTGGGCGTGCGCGGCATGGCGATGGTCCTTATGCGAGTGCCGCATCAACGGCCCGCATCCGCCGCTGTTCCACCCGCGCCACCGCGCCGCGGGTTCGCCCTTTCCATCGACAGGCGCTTGCCGGCGGCGGGAACTGGCACAGCTGTGAAAACAGCGAGGGGATTGGCACGATGACGATCGATCTGCAGTCGCGGCTCGAACTGCATGAGCTGCTCGCGCGATATTGCCACCGCGTCGATCATGGCGACGCCGACGGCTGGGCCGCGCTGTTCACCAGCGACGGCGTCTTCGAGGTGGCCGGCGTGATGCGCCTCCAGGGTAGCGAGCAGCTTCGGGCGATGCCCGGCACGGTGACCGAACATGGTGGCGGCAAATGGCGGCACCAGATCACCAGCATCGTCGTGGAGCCCGGCGCGACCGCCGACCGCGCGACGGTCGACGCCTATGGCCTCGTCACCGACTGGAATGACGGTGGCAAGCTGGTGACCTTCACCGACTATCGGATCGACATGCTCCGCGTCGGCGGCGCGTGGCGGATCGCGGAGCTGGTCGCGCGGACCGCCTGAGGCGCCGGGGTCCGGGCCCTAGAGTCTGTTTCAGCGAAGCTGAAACGGCGGTGCCGGCCCGCGCCCCCCCCCAACCCCCCCCTCCAGCGGAATATATAGGGGTGGTTGGCGGGGGAGCGGGCCGGCACCGCGATTCCACGTCAGTGGAACAAACTCTAGTCGCGTGCACGCACCCTCGTGCCACCCGTCAGTCCCTGGCGGATCCGGTCGTTACGCAGGAAATCGTGCGGGAAGCCGAGCTCGACCCGGCTGGCCTCGTCCAGCCGGGCCAGCTGGTCCTCACCCAGCACCACGCCCAGCGCGCCGATATTGTCCTCCAGCTGCCGCAGCGTGCGGGCGCCCAATATCGGCGCGACGACGGCGGGATTGACGAGCGTCCAGGCCAACGCGACCTGCGCGGAAGTGGCGCCGATCTCGTCGGCCACCGCCCTCACGACGTCGGCGATCGCGATCGCTCTCGGGTTTACCCGGCCGCTGGTGGCGAGCAGCGCGCCGCGGCCGCCTTCGGGGTCCGCGGGCGCCTGCGCACCGGAGGCGTATTTCCCCGACAGAAGACCGCTGCCGAGCGGAGACCAGGGCGTGACCCCCAGGCCCAGCGCGCGAGCCGCGGGGATCAGGTCGCGCTCGGTCGTCCGCTCGATCAGACTATATTCGACCTGCAGCGCCGCCAGCTGGCTCCATCCGCGCAGCTCCGCCATCGTCTGCAGCCGCGCCACCTGCCAGGCGGGCGTATCCGATATGCCGATGTAGAGGATCTTCCCCTGGCGGATGAGGTCGTCAAAGCCGCGCAATATCTCGTCGGCGGGGGTCGTATCATCCCAGACGTGCAGGAACAGCAGGTCGATATAGTCGGTGCCCAGCCGTCTCAGGCTGTCCTCGACCGATCGCATCATATTCTTGCGGCCATTGCCTCCACCGTTGGGATCGCCGGGCTGCACCGCCAGCGCATATTTGGTGGCAAGGACGAGCTGGTGGCGTTTTTCGCGCGCGAACCTGCCGGTCAGTTCCTCCGAAGCGCCGCGCGCATAGTAACCCGCCGTATCGATGAAATTGCCGCCCCGATCGACATAGAAGTCGAACATCCCCCGCGATTCCGCCTCGCCCGCGCCCCAGGTCTCGCCAAAGGTCATCGCCCCCAGCGCGAGCGGCGAGACCCGCAGGCCCGAACGGCCCAGCAGGCGATAGCTATCGAGCGAAAGCGGTCCGGTCATGATCTTCCCCAGCCATGTTGTCGGCTCGCGCCCGAACCAGTCCATCACGCCGCACGGCGGGCAGACCCTCTCGACCGGCGGGTCGCCCGACATTCTATGGCCGATCACGGGCCGCATCGGCAACGATGTTCTCCCCCCAGCGGCAATAAAGCCTGCCTGAAGACAGGAGCGGCCCCGCCCCGGGCCAATAGCCTCCATTTAGAATATGGAGAGAATAGCGATGCAGCATGCGTTGGCGACACGGCAGCTGGACCCGGCGGATGAGCGCGCTCTGACCGCTCTGCTCCTGCGCTATGCGACCGCGCTCGACACGCGCGACTGGGTGATGCTGCGTTCGTGCTTCTCGGAGGATGTCGAGGTCGACTATGCCAGCTTCGGCAAATGGCGCGGCCCGCGCGAGATTGTCGAATATATGCGCCGCACCCATGCCTCGCTCGGCCCGACATTGCGGCGCGTGACGAACATCTCGGTATATATGGAAGGCGGGCAGGTCTGCGCGCGCAGCTATATCGACGTGATATTGACGCCGGGCAAGACGGGGGGCCCCATCCATCGCGGCGTGGGCTGGTTTGACGACCGGATGGCGCGCACGTCGGACGGGTGGAAGATAGCGCGCCGCACCTTCATTCCTGTCCTGCTGGAATAGCAGTCCACCTGTACCGGGACGGGCAGCCGCCGGATCATATTAGCGAGGGGATAACGGCATGGGCGCGTTAGAAGGCAAGATCGCGGTTGTCACAGGGGCCTCCGCCGGAATCGGCGAGGCCACGGCACGGGCGCTGGCGAAGGCCGGGGCGACGCTGGTGCTGGTGGCGCGGCGCGAGGGCAAGCTTGCCGCGCTTGCCAGCGAACTGGGGGGCGACAGCAGCCATATCGCGCTCGACCTCGGCCGGGAGGATGCGCCCGCCGCCCTGCTCGACTTCGTGATCGCGCGCCATGGCCGCGCCGACATCGTCGTCCACAATGCCGGCATCCTGCACGAAGGAAGGATCGAGGAGTTCGACCTGGGCAATCTCCAGCCGATGATCGCGGTCAACTACGATTCGATCGTGCGCAGCTGCCACCTCTTCGCCACCAATATGAAGGCGGCAGGCAGCGGCCATATCATCAACATCTCCAGCATCGGCGCAAGCATCACCGCCGCAGGCACGGGCATCTATGGCGGCCTGAAAAAGGCGCTGGAGGTGTTCACCGACGCGCTGCGCATCGAGCTTGCGGGTACCGGGGTCAGGGTGGGCCTGGTCGCGCCGGGCACCACCAGCACCGAGATTTTCGAACCGATGAAGGCCGCCGGCAAGCCGGCCTGGGACAGCTACATCCCCGCGCTTCACGCCGATGACATCGCCCGCGCGATCCGCTTCATGGTCGAACAGCCACCCCATGCCAATGTGGCCCGCATGCACGTCTATTCAGCGCACGAGATGTTCTGATCTACGGCGCCTTGAAGCAATAAGCGCAGATCTTGTTGCCGTCCGGATCGAGCAGATAGGCACCATAGGCGTGCGGCACCGCGCCGCGCGGGCCAGGCGCGCCATCATCACGGCCACCCGCAGCCAGCCCTGCGGCATGGAAGCGGTCGACCGCGTCCCGGCTGGGCGCCTTGAAGCTGATCGTTCCGCCAACCGCGGGCGTGGCCGCCCGCCCCTCCAGCGGCTCCAGCACCAGCAGTTCGGGCAGGGTGCGGCCATAGCCGATCCCCTGAGTCAGGAAGGCCCCCAGATAGAGGATGCCCAGCGGCTCCAGCGCGGCGTCATAGAAACGGCGCGCGCGTTCGACATCGTTGGTGCCGACGCAGACATGCGTGAAGATACCCATTCGCCAAGCCTATCACAGCGCATCGCCCGATTGCCTATCGGCTGGAAGGCCCCCGTCGCGCCAGCAGACCGCAGCATCAGACCCATCATCCGGAGGAGCCTGAACGTGCCGATCGACGAATCGCGTTTCGCCACCGACTATGGAGACTGGGCGCTGATCGCAGGCGGATCGGATGGCCTCGGCGCCGCCTTTGCCGAAGAGATCGCGCAGCACGGCGTGAACCTCATCCTCGTCGCGCGGCGGCAGGGGCCGCTCGACACGCTTGCCGCCGACCTGCGCGGTCGCCATCGCATCGACGTCCGCACGCTTTCGCTCGACCTCGGCGCACCCGATGCCGCCGGGCAGCTTGACGCCGCGACGCGTGCCCTCAAGCTCGGCCTGGTGGTTTTCAACGCCGGTGCGGAATCCTCGGGCGCGCTGTTTCACGACCAGCCCTATGACAGCTGGAAGGGATTGATCGACCGCAACATCCTCTTCCTCACCGAGGCGCTTCACCGCTTTGGCGGGCGCTTCCGCGATCAGCGGCGCGGCGGGCTAATCGTGGTGGGCTCCGAAGCAGCCTTTGGCGGCGGCGCACGCGGCGCGCTCTACACCGCGAGCAAGGCCTATGCGCTGAACCTGTGCGAGTCGCTGTGGGCCGAGCTTCGCCCCCACGGGGTGCATGTCCAGACACTGCTGTTCAAGATCGCCGACACACCCACGCTGCGTGAAGTGCTGGGCAGGAAGAACATCCCGATCGAAGCGACGGGCGCCGTGCCCCCTGCCCGCCTCGCCCGCGAGACCATCGCCGCGCTTCCCGATGGTCCCCTGTTCAACTTCGACGAGGATTCTCCGGACAATCCGCTCACCTCGGGGACCATCCGGCGCGCCCGCGTCGTCGCCGTGAGCGAGCAGCTGGAAGGCTTTTACGCGCCCGTCGATTAGTCGCGGCGGCGCAGTCCTTCCCTAAGATGGGTTCCGTGAACAGACCTTCGCGACCACCCTATGCGCAGCAGCCGAAGATGCTGCGCATCAGGGAGGAAATCATGCAGATTCGCTCAACTCTACCCGCTCTAGGCGTGTTACTGCTGGCCGCGACCTCCACGGCGGCGCTGGCACAAAGCGCGCCCGAACAGCCGGCGAGCGCAGACGCGATCGAGCGCGAAAGCGAAATCGTCGTCACGGCGCGGCGCACATCCGAGAGCATCCAGTCGGTTCCCGTCTCGGTGACCGCATTCACCGCCGATATGCTGCGCAAGGCCTCGATCCGCGACACCCAGGACCTGCTGGTCAAGACACCCGGCATTTTCCTCGCCGGTTCCGGCGGCCGCGAGAACACCAATTTCTCGATCCGTGGCCAGTCGAAGGCGCTGGCCGGCAACAGCGCGCCGGGCGTCATCAGCTATTTCGCCGAAGTACCCGCGCCGACGCTCGGTTCCAGCATCCCGACCTATGACCTGTCCTCTGTCCAGGTGCTGAAGGGCCCGCAGGGAACGCTGTTCGGCCGCAACACGACGGGCGGCGCGATCCTCTATTACCCTACCGCGCCAGGCTATGACCTGTCCGGCTATGTCTCGGGCACCTATGGCCGATATGATGCCCGCATCCTCGAAGCCGCGCTGAACCTGCCGATCGTCACCGACAAGGTCGCGCTGCGCATCGCCGGCCAGGTCCAGAAGCGTGATGGCTGGACGAAGAATATCGGGGTCGGCGACGATGCCGACGACCTCAACTCGCGCGCGGTCCGCGCCTCGCTCCTGCTCGAACCGTTCGAGGGATTCAGCAACACGACGATCGTCGAATATTATCGCAACCGTTCGACCGGCGGCGGTTCGGTGCTGTTCAATGTCCTTGCCGGACCCAATGCGCTCACCGCAACCGGCACGCTGGCCGGCGCGCAGCAGCAGCTCGCGCTTCAGCGGGCACGCGGCATTCGTGTCATCAATTCTGACGTCGATGCGTTCGAGAGGGTAAAGCGGGTCGGTGTGACCAACCGTACCGAAATGACGCTCGCGCCGGGTGTCGAGTTCGTCAATATCTTCGGCTACCGCCATACCCAGGTAGACTATTTCTCCAGCGTCGATGGTCTACCGACCCTCATCTCGAACGGCACCGGCGCGATCCCCGCCGGGCTTCCGGTGACCGTCGTTGGCGGACGTCAGACGTCGGACGTGGAACAATTCACCGACGAGGTTCAGTTCAAGGGAAAATTGGTCGACGACAAGCTCGACTGGCTCGTCGGCGGCTTCTATCTCAAGAGCAAGCCGGTCGGGCCCAGCGGCACCTATATTCCGATCTTCATCCTGCCCGGCTTCACCAACGCGCCGTTCAATTACAGCTTCTACAGCGAGCAGAGCAAAGCGATCTTCGGTAATATCGGCTACCAGCTCGATACCGTCGCCGACGGGCTGCGGCTCAACGCCGGCATCCGCTATACCTGGGACAAGATCACGGCGTGCGTGGGCGGCGGCACCTCACCCAACCCGGTGGCAACGCCCGCCGATTGCCGCAACGGCGCACCCACCATCCTCAACCGCAGCGTAACGCGGACCTCGTCCAAGGCGCCGACCTGGACGCTCGGCCTCGACTGGCAGGTGAACCCTGACCTGTTCCTGTATGTCGTCACCCGGCGTGGTTACCGCGCGGGCGGGATCAACACGCCCACGCTGGCGGGCACGCTGGCGCCGCTCCAGTCGTTCGCACCCGAGAAGGTCACCGATCTCGAAGCCGGCATCCGCTCCGACATCCGCGCGGGCGACGTGGCGATACGGCTCAACGCCTCACCCTTCATCGGCTGGTACAACAATGTGCAGGTGCCGATTTCGGGCCTGAACACCACCGCGGCATGCGGCACCGGTCCCGGGGGCAGCAATCCGCCGCGCTCGTCGCCCGACGGCAATTGCAACGCAGCCAATGATCCGAGCGGCGGCACGCTGCTGATCAACGCTGGCAAGACCCAGGTCTCGGGCATTGATCTGTCGGCCCGGATTTCACCGACGCGGACCCTGTCGTTCGATGCCGGTGCGACCTTCCTCGACCTGAAGTCGCGGTCGCTGACGGTTCCGCCGTTCCTGGTGTCCTACCTCGCTTCGCCAAGCGTCCCGTTCAATCTCGTCGCCAAGACGACCTTCACCGCCGGTGCGCGGTGGACCTTGCCGGTGGCCGAGAGCATCGGCACCGCCGCGATCAGCATCGACTATTATCATTCGAGCAAGGTGCGTTCGTCCGACGCGATCCTGCCGGCCTATGATCTGGTCAATGCGCGATTCGACCTGACGGGCGTCGCCGGCACCAGCCTCGACGCGGGGCTTTTTGTCAGGAACCTGTTTGACAAGGAATATCTGGCATCGGCGAATGTCGGTTCGAATCTGCTCGGTATCAGCAGCGGCTTCTATGGCGCGCCGCGCACCTACGGAATCGAACTGCGCTATCGCTTCGGCCAATAATATAAAGGGGGCAGCGCCGGTGGCGCTGTCCCCTTTTCGACTATCCAGGAGGGGATGCTTTTCTAGGCGGGAACGACCGCCAGCGCCGATTGCGGACAGGCATCCGCACCCTCGCGCGCCTGTTCCTCGAAGCCTTCGGGAATGATCTCGTCCTCGACGAAAACGATGCCATTGGCATCGAGCTTGTACACCTCGGGGCAGATTTCCGCGCAAATCCCGTAACCGCAGCACGCGGGCTTATCGATAACCACCTTCAAACGTTCGGACATCGCCCTCTCCTTCCTTTCACTACATTACACCTTGAACAGATTTAGTTCAACCTGTATCAAGCCCCATAACAGATTCCCGAGGAGAGGATCATGCTGCAGAAAGCGACGTTCACCCTGTCGGACGGCTCAACGCTCGACGACCTGATCATGCGCGATACCAACGAGGTTTCGCTCCGCGTCATGAACGACGAGGAGCTCTACAAGCTCGAGATGGAGCGCATTTTTGCCAAGACGTGGCTGCTTCTGGGCCATGACACCGAAATTCCCAAGGCCGGCGATTTTGTCGTCCGCGACATGGGTGAGGATCAGGTGATCGTCACCCGCGATCGCAACAACGAAATCCATGTTTCGCTGAACGTCTGCCCCCATCGCGGCATGAAGGTCTGCACCGCCGAAGCGGGCAACGCGCAGGCGCATCGCTGCATCTATCATGGCTGGGCATTCCGTCCGGACGGCAGCTTCATCGGCGCCCCGGTGGAGCGCGAGCAGATGCACGGCAACCGCATGAAGAAGGAAGAGCTCGGCCTTAAGAAGGCGCGCGTCCAGCTTTATGGCGGCCTGATCTTCGCGACCTGGAATATCGAGGGCCCGTCGCTCGACGACTATCTTGGCGACATCAAATTCTACCTCGATCAGCTCTTCTGTCGTACCGATTCGGGGCTGGAGATGCTTGGCCCGCCGCAGCGCTTCGTCCTGCCGTGCAACTGGAAGATTCCCGGCGAACAGTCGGGCTCCGACGGCTTCCACACGCTGACCCTGCACCGGTCGCTGATGGAAGGCGGCATCATGGGCGGCACCGCCGAGTCGATCTACGACAATGCCCCGGGCATGTACGGCGTCGATGTCAGCGACAAGCATGGCCACTCGCTGCGCTGCCTCGAAGCCGCGCAGACCTTCAAGATGTTCTCGGACATGAGCTTCGAGGGCAAGACGACCGAAGAGCGGCTCAACATGCTGCCGCCGCCGGGCATCACCAAGGAACTGATCCCACAGCTGTTCAAGAATCTCTCCAAGGAGCAGGTCGATCAGCTCGCGACGATCCCGCCGCAGGTCGGCGGCCTCTTCCCGAACATCCTGCTCGCCTTCATCTTCGCGCCGCGTACCGATGGCGGCTCGTCAGGTGCGCTCGCCCTCCACACCTATGTTCCTCGCGGGCCCGACAAGGTCGAGTTCGTGAACTTCATCTTTGCGGAGAAGGACGCACCCGAGCAGGTCAAGCGCGACATGCTGCAGAACTCGATCCAGCAGACCGGCACGTCGGGCATCATCGAACAGGATGACGCCGACACATGGCCGCAGATCATGCGCAATTCGCGCGGGACCGTCAGCAAGACGATCACGCTCAAATATCAGGCGCTGCACGGCCATGAGCGGCCCGAGGGCTGGTATGGCGAAGGCCTGCTCTATCCGGGCTTCACCAAGGATGACACGCAGTGGAACTGGTGGCTCGCCTATTACGACCTGATGGCCGAAGCCTGAGCCGACCTGCGGATTAGAGAGGATCAACAAGATGGTGAATTACGCGACCGCCGCCGTCGATCAGGCGAAAGTCATGCGCGGGCTGGAGTCCAAGACCCGCGTGCCGCTGGGCTCCGAGATCTACAACAGGCTTCTGGAGACGCTCTATGACGAAGCGGCGGCGCTCGACGAACGCCGTTTCGACGAGTGGGTGGCGATGCTCGCCGAGGATCTCCTCTATACGGCGCCGGTGCGCCTGACCCGCAGCGGCGCGAACAAGGATCGCGACGTGATGCGGACGATGATGCATTTCGACGACAATTATCAGTCGATCCTGATGCGGACCGGGCGTCTCTCGAAGAGCGCCTGGGCCGAGGATCCGCCGTCGCGCACCCGTCGCTTCGTCACCAATGTCCGCGTCGCCGAGTGGGAAAAGGCCGACGAATATGAAGTGTCGAGCTATCTCTATGTCGAGCGTAGCCGCTTTGACATCCCGCATAACGAGACCGTGAGTTGCGAACGGCGCGATATCTGGCGACTGGTCGATGGCGCCTACAAGCTGGCCCGCCGGGAGATCATCGTCGATCAGTCGACGCTCGGCATGTCCAACTTCGCGATCTTCCTCTGACGGGCGCGATGGCGTCGGCACCCCATATCGTCGTCGTCGGCAGCGGTCTTGCCGGCTATGGCGTCCTGCGTGAGCTCCGTAAGCTCGCGCCGGACGCCAGGCTGACACTGGTCACACGCGACGACGGCCATTTCTATTCGAAGCCTGCCTTGTCCACCGCGCTTGCCAAGGGCAAGGTCGCGGACACGCTGGTGACAACGGCGGCCGAAAAGATGGCTGCCCAGCTGAAGCTGGACCTGCGCGCCGGCCGCGAGGCCGAGGCGATCGATCCCGCGGGCAAGGTGCTGCTTACCACCGGCGGCCCGATCTTCTATGACCGGCTGATCCTGGCACTCGGCGCCGATCCGGTCCGTCCGCAGATCGCCGGCGACGGCGCCGAGCGTGCGCTGGCGGTCAACAATCTCGATCAGTATCGCACCTTCCGGGAAAAGCTTTCCGACGGCGCCCGCATCCTGATCATGGGCGGCGGGCTGGTCGGCACCGAGTTCGCCAATGATCTGGTGGCAACCGGCTACAAGCCTGTGGTGGTCGATATGTTGGGCCATCCGCTCGCGCAGCTCGTACCGTCGGGCGTCGGTGACATGGTGCGCGCCGCGCTCTCCGATCAGGGCGTGGAATGGCATCTCGGCCGCAAGGTCGTGGCAATTCACAAGGCCGGCAAGGGCTTTCGCGCCGAGCTCGACGACCAGACTGTGATCGAGGCTGACGCCTTGCTCTCGGCGGTCGGCTTGCGCCCCCATACCCGGCTCGCCGAAGAGGCCGGGCTCATCGTCGGGCGCGGCATCAAGGTCGACCAGACCGGCCAGACCAGCGATCCGAACATCTATGCGATTGGCGATTGCGCCGAATATCCGCAGGGGCTGGCCGCCTATGTGACCCCTATCATGGCCGCCGCCCGCGCGATCGCGCCCTCGGCGCTCGGCACGCCAACCGAGATTCGTTTCCCGCCGCTGTCGGTGCAGGTGAAGACCACCGCCTATCCGATCGTGCTGCTGCCCGCGCCCGTCGGCGTCGACGGAACCTGGGAAAAGGACGCGGACGACGAGCGCGGCCTGAAATATCTGTACCGTGACGCAGACGGAGCCATTCGCGGCTATGTGCTGACGCGGGACTGGTGCCAGGAAAGGATGGAGATGGACAAGATGCTGAGCGAAACAGCACGCGAGGTGGCTGCATGACCGGTCTGGTGCAGGACAAGATCGCGATCGTCACCGGCGGGGCCAAGGGGCTCGGCTACGGCATTTCGCGGCGACTCGCCCGCGACGGCGCAAAGCTGCTGATCACCGGCCGCGACGGTGCGGCGACCGAGCGCGTGGCGGCCGAGATCCGTAAAGAGATCGGCACCGAGGCGGTCGGCATCTCCGCCGACATGGCGAACAAGGAGCAGGTGATCGGCATGGTCGATCGCTGCGTCGCCGAATTTGGCGGGCTCGACATCCTCGTCACCAACGCCTCTTCGCTCTCACCCAATGTGCTGCTGGAGCACAAGACCGACGAGATGCTGCGTCAGACGCTCGACATCGGCACCTGGGGCACATGGTGGGCGATGCAGGCCGCGTTCCCGCACATGAAAGCGCGCGGCGGCGGATCGATCATCAACTTCTATTCGATCGATGCGCAGACGGGTGCATGGCTCCACGGCGACTATAATATGAACAAGGGTGCCATCCTCGGTCTGACCCGCAGCGCCGCAGTCGAATGGGGCCGCTTCAACATCCGCACCAACGCAATCGCCCCGACCGGCATGGGCCAGGTCTTCGCCGAACTCGCCGAGAAGGTCCCCGGCTTTCTCGACATGGCGACTGCCAGCAACCCGCTGAAGCGCGCCGGAGACCCGGAAAATGACATCGGGCCCGTCGTCCTCTTTCTGGCGTCGGAAATGTCGCGATTCGTGAATGGCGAACTGATCAACGTCGATGGTGGCCAGCATCTTCCCGGCTATGTCAGCGTCCCGCACAACCTGCAGGAACTGGAGGCGCAAGGATGAAGCTGGTTCCGGAGAATGCCTGGGACAGATCGCACGCACCCGATCAGGGCGCGAGTGTGAAGAAGATCCTCGACGGCACGCTCCGGGCGATCGGCGAAGTCGGCACGCGCCGGCTGTCGATGAGCGACATCAGCGACGCCAGCGGTGTTTCACGCGGCACGCTCTACCGCTATTTCACGTCGAAGGAACAAGTGCTGGCGGCGGTCAGCGAATATATCTGCGGGAGCTTCGAACGCGGCATCGTCGATGCGAGCGAGGGGATCGATGATCCGCTGGAGCGGTTTCGCGCCGTGATGCTGTTCTACGCGCATTTCACCATCGAGCGCTCCCCCGAGCGTATCTTCGAAGTGGAGCCGACCTTTCACCTCAATTTTCTGCGGACCCATTTTGGCCGCCACAAGGCCGCAGTGATCGCGGCGCTGGCGCCCAGCATCGACCATTTCGAGACGTTGATGGGCGCCACCATCAGCCGCGACGCCTTCGCCGACATGCTGGTGCGGCTCCAGCTCAGCACCCTGATCGTACCTGCCTCCAAGGAATGGGGCGAACGGTGGAACAACTCCCCCGACGTCCTGCTCAAATGGGCTCTCAAAATTGCCGGCCAAGCGGCTGAACCTAGGAAAGGATGACATGATGGCCACAGCAGCTCAGCTGGACACCCGCGCGCAGAAGGCGTTCGCGGACAAGTCGGTCGCCGACGCACTCGTCGAGAAGGCACGCGGTCTGCGCGACTTCTTTCAGAAGGAAGCGCCCGAGGGCGAGAAACGCCGCAACCCGACCCCGGCAGTCGATAAGGTGCTCAAGGAGGAGGGCTTCCTGCGCATGCTGTTGCCGGAACGCCTTGGCGGCCTCGGCCTGTCCCCCACCGATTTCGCGCGCGTCCAGATCGAGATCGCGAAGGGCGATCCGGCGGTGAGCTGGGTCGTCCAGATCGTCAATGGCACGAGCTGGATCACCAGCCTCGCGCCCGACGGCGTCCAGGACGCGGTGTTTGGCGAAGGCCCACAGCCGGTGTGCGGCGCCTACAACCCGCCCGGCAAGGCCCGCAAGGTCGACGGCGGCTGGATCATCAACGGCAAGTGGCCGTATATGTCGGGCTCGCGTCAGTCGACCTGGGCGCAGCAAGGCGTAGTGCTGGAAGGCTATGAGGGCCCCGTCGTTCCCGGCATCAGCATGTGCTATCTGCCGATGGACAGCATGACGATCGAGAACACCTGGTTCGTCTCGGGCATGCAGGGCACCGGATCGGACACCGCGATTGCCGAGAATGTCTTCATTCCCGACAGTCAGATGGTGCTGATGGACGAGCGCGCGGGCCAGATCGACTCGACCAAGCGCCATTTCGGCGCGCCGTCCGATCTGCTGCCGGCCGTGCCGGTGGTGCGTACCACCGGCATCGCCCAGCTGATCGGTGCGGTGGAGGCGATGCTGGAGATCGTCACCGCCGAAGCGCCGAAGAAGCCGGTCCTGACCACCTTCATCACCCCACGCACCAATTCGGGCGCCTATATGCGCGATCTGGGCGAGGCGGCGGCGATGGTCCGGACCGCGAAGCTCATCCTGTTCGATCTGACCGGCAAACTCGACCGGGTGGGTATGGGCGAGACCTTCACGCTTGAGGAGAAGGCCCAGCACCGTGCCGCCGGTTCGCAGATGATCGAGCTGGTGCACGCCGCCAGCGAGTCGCTGATGTTCCAGGCCGGCTCGTCGGCCTTCGCGCTCGACAAGCCGATCAACCGCTACTGGCGCGACGTCTCGATGGCCACGCGCCACATTCAGAATATCCCGACGATCGGCTATGAGATATTGGGCCGCAACCTTGCCGGCGCCGATGCGATCTCCCCGCCGGGCGCTTACTGAACCACCACCTGTTGGGGCCGCCCGCACCCCGGGCGGCCCATCTTTCCCGTTCGGTTCGGAGTCCTCGATGCGTGCTGCCCAAATTGCCCTCGACGGCAGCTTCTCGATCGTTGAACGCGAAACCCCCGCCGCCCAGGCAGGCCAGCAGTTGATCACCGTGTCCGCTGCGGGGCTCGGCCCCACCGACCTGATGCGCGCCAAGGGCTTTTTCGGTCCCGTCACCACACCCTATGTCGCTGGGGGCGAGGGCGTGGGCCGGCTTGACGACGGTACACGCGTCTATTTCGGCCATAGCGTCGCGCCCTTCGGGGCGATCGCAGAGCGCACGCTGGTCGCCGATGCCGAGGTCTGGCCGGCACCCGACGGGCTCGACGACGATCAGGTCATCGCCCTCGCCATCTCCGGTACCGGCGCGCTCATCCCCTTGCAGGAAGCGCAGATCGCGCCCGGCGAGGAGGTCCTGATTCTCGGCGCCACGGGGCCAGTAGGACAGATCGGCCTGCAGATTGCCCGACTACTTGGCGCCAGCCGCGTCGTCGCCGCCGCCCGCAGTGAAGCGAAGCTGCGCGCACTGCAGGAACAGGGTCTGGCCGATGCCATCGTCATACTGGGCGCCGGCGACGACGAGGCCGCGCTCAAGACTGGGACCGAGCGCGGCTATAATGTGATCCTCGACGTGATCTACGGTCCCCCAGCTGAGGCCGCGATCCGCGCGTCGGCGCCCGGCGCGCGGATGATGAGCATAGGTGTGCAGGCGGGTCCGATCGTCAGCCTCTCGCTCCGGGACCTGGTCTTCCGCTCGCATATCGGCGTCGGCACCGGACAGCGGTCCGCCGCCGAACGCCGCGCGGCCTTCGACACGCTGATGACGATGGCGCTCGAGCAGGGGCTGCGTGCCGACACGGTGCAGTTCCCGTTCGACAAGGCCGCCGACGCGTGGGCGGCGCAGGCGGGCAGCCCCCACGGCAAGGTGATCGTCCGGATCTGAGGCGCCTCAGCGCTCCGGAATATATTGAAGGTCGACCCCGACCAGGAATGATCCGGCCCCGCAATCGCGGACCAGATATTCCTGCCGCCGCAGCCAGTTGTAGAAATATTGGACGATGCGCCCGTCCTCGGATGGGGGGGCGGCGAGGACATGGTCCTCAATATCCTGCTGGGCAGTGTTCCACTCTTCGAGCGGACGCCCGAGCAGCGCCGATGCTTCGGCGAGATCGCGGGTCATGATGTCCTGTCCATAGTCGTTCCAGCGCGCGAGATAGAGCGACAAGGCAGCGGCGGAATCGCGATTATATTCTTCAGGCGGGTTCGCCGCGGGCATCGTCATGATCTGCTCGCGCAGATGGCTGGCAGCGCGCGAGAAGCCGAGCGGGCGCTCCTGCGGCATCCCAGGCTCGGTAAGCGTCACCCCGACATGTTCGGCGATCGCGCGGATCGCCCAGCGGCCGGTGGCGATCATGTAGTTCATATAGGCGATATAGTCCTGCTCCATGGTCGTCGCGAAGGCGAGCGGCCACATCAGGAAGCCGTTGACGCCGCAGAAGCCGGCGGTGTGATATTCGATCAGCTGTTTGCTGATGCGATCACCGGTCAGCGTCTCGTAGCGGTCGATCATCTTGGACAGATCGCCCAGCGGCTCCGCCGTGTTGCGCAGCCGCAGGCCGGCCAGTTCGGCGGCGGGATCGCCGAAGCTCGACACTTCGAAATCGATCAGGCCGGTGACCCGTTCGCCATCATGGAGGAACTGGCCCGCATCGTAATTCACGAAGGACAGCCGGTTGCGATCTTGCGGTATGTTGCGCCGCAGCCACTGCGCGATGAACCGCATCAGCGGGAAAGGCCGCCGGACCCGATCGTTGAAGATCGCCTCGGCCGGCGCGTAGAGGTTCATTACGACCTCTTCAGGGGTCTGCGGAACCTTCAGACCAACGCGTTCGAACGCCGCCAGCGGCAAGCCGTGCACCCTGGCAATGATGTCGACAAACTCGTCACGAACCTCTTGCCGGGCTGACTCGTCTTCGATCGAGCCGCTATCGATGCGGCCGGGAAGGCGCTCCATCACGATCGAAAGCGGATCCTCGATCATCCCGAACACGCGCGGCGCCGGAATGCCCTGCTCCTCGAAGACATGATGGATCTGCGCCTCCTGATACATGTCGACCGGCGAGGCATAGGTCGCGCCGCGCGGGCCCCTGACATAGATCGCGACCGGCTCCCCGCTCCGCCGCACCACCGCGTCCCAGCCGGGCCTCCAGCGCGGCTGGCGTTCGAGCGACTCCACCTCGCCCAGATTGGCGGTGAGCCAATCGCGCACCTTATCGTCCATCGATCGGTGGGCGCTCATCCTGCTCTCCCCGCTGGCTCTGCCCTCGGTCTGCGATTGGCCGGGATGCAAATGACCTGCCTCCCGGCAGGAACGGTCGGGCTCGCGCTAGAACATCCAGAACGGTGATGAGCAACCGCCCTGCCTCAGCTGCGGATGAGCTAAGCCACCGCCTCGGCCCCTGGCTGGCAGGCCATATTGTCGGGGCATGCGACCTCGAGATCCGCGACGTGATCGAGCCCAAACAGGGCCTGACCAGCGATACGCTGCTGTTCGACGCCGTCTGGCATGACGCCGAAGGCCCCACCACCGCGATCTCGTCGCCCGCATCCAGCGGCCCACCCTGTGCCCGATGCCGGCCAACGTCTTCTTCCAGCATGACGTGATGCAGGCCGTCCGGATGCACGGTTCGCCACTCGTTTTGAGCGCGGCGAGGATCGCATCGTCATCGGCTGAATGGGCGCGCGGAGCGCCTAACCCGCGCCGATCGGGCCGAACACCGCTTCGGTGACGCGCAGGTCGAGATATTCGCGGATCGCGATCACCCGGCCGTCGCGCAACTCGAAGAGATGGTGATAGCTGTTGCGATAGGCGCGGCCGTCCTCCAACTCGAAGTTGCCGCGAGACTCTACGGCGACGCGGTCGCCTTCCGCCGTCGTGCCGAGGATTGTCGTCTCGGCGACGCGCGCCGAGCCCAGCATCTGCTTCAACTGGCCGATCACCGTCTCCAGATCGAGCGAGCCGACGCCCAGCACCCACCAGGTCGCCTGGGGATCGATGATGGCGCGAATCTTATCCTCATCGCAGGCATCAAGCGCCTTCATCAGCGCGAGGATCGTCTGGCGGTTGGTGTCCTCGGTGCTCATCATGCCCCGTTCGAACCCGTCAGCGCGCCCACCGCGCCTATCGGAATGAAGGTTGCTCCCGGCACCCGGTTGCCCAGGCTCCCCAATCAAAACAGCCGAGAGGGGATGTTTATGAACGACGCGGGGATACTCACCCATGCCGAAAGCCACCGGCGAGATGTAGCGAATCTCAGCGGGTGGCTCGAACAGCATCTTGGTTGCACCGAGGTCGAATTGCACAAGCAGCGCCGCTGGCGGCCGGTATGGCACGCACAGGCGCGTCAGAACGGCAAGACGGTCGAATATTTGCTGAAGGGTGATCGCACCTGGCCCACCCATCCCTATCCGCTGGACTATGAAATGCGGATGCAGCGCACGCTCCACGAGAACGGCATTCCCATCCCCGCGATCCTGGGCATGTGCGACGAGCCCAATACGATCATCATGGAATGGGTGCGCGGAGGGCGCGATCCGGGGCTGATCCAGGAAGCGATCGAGAACGCGTCGACGATGACCCCGGATCGTTGGCAGGCTTCGCTGCGCTATATGGAAATATTGGCGGACATGCATCGCATCCCGCCCGAGAAATTCGTCGCCGCCGGAGCGGTGCAGCCCCGCAACGCGACCGAAATCGCGCTCGGCAATTATGAGCGCTTCCATGCGATGACGCAGCAACTCGACATCACCGATCCATTGCTCGAGTTCAGCGTGCGCTGGCTTCGCCGAAACGTGCCGTCACAGCGAAGCTCGGTCTCGTTTCTGACAGGGGATTGCGGGCAGTTCCTGTCGGACGGGCCCGATGTCACTTGCATCCTCGACGTGGAGATCGGCCATCTCGGCGATCCGATGCGTGACCTTGCCTGCTTCCGGGGGCGTCACCCGATCGAGAATATGGGGGACGTCCCCGCACTCTTCCTCCACTATGAGCAGGTGATCGGCGCTCCGCTCGACTATGACGCGATCGCCTATCACACCGTCTCATTCCTGGCAGAGGCAACCTACGGACCGATGTTCGGCCTGCGCGAAACCGGGCGCGGCGGCGATTGGGTCGAAAGCATGGTGCAGGTCGCAATCATCGCCCGGCGCTGCATGGAGGCACTTGCGGAGATATTAGCGGTCCCGCTCGACGAGATCGGCCTGCCGGACCCGGAGCCGACACCGCTTGAGGACATGGCGCTCGACAAGCTTTTGGCCGACATCGGCCGGCTTCAGGAAACCGAGGAACTGGCGGACTGGCAGCGCGGCGTCATGCTGTCGATCCCGACCTATCTCCGCAACCGCGGCCATTATCGCCAGTGGATGGAGCGCGGAGAAATCGCCGATATGGAGGAACTGATCGGAATCCGCGCCGCGAATGTTACCGAGGCCGAAAGCGCCCTGTTCCGTTTTATCAATGACGCCGGGCCGGAACATGACGCAGCGCTCACGCGGCTGTTCCACCGCCGCGCGCTGCGCCATTGCCTGGTCATCGCCGGGCCGGATGCAAGTCCGGGTCACATCGCGCTTGCGAAAATGGAACCGATTCTCGACCGCAGGCCGAAATAGAAATCGATTTGGGGACGGCCCTCGGGCCGCCCCCGATCAACCGATCATTCCGGTGCGTGGCAATAGGCGCAGAATTTGTTGCCATCGGGATCGCGCACATAGGCGCCATAGGCGTTGGGCGAGAACGCGCGCGGTCCCGGAGGTCCCTCACATGTGCCGCCATTGGCGAGCGCCTCGGCATGGAAATTGTTCACCGCCTCCCGGCTGGCGGCAGCGAAGCCAATCGTGCCGCCATTCGCATGTGTGGCAGGCTCGCCATTTGCGGGCTTCGTCACCATCAGCGCCGGCGCGCCCTTGCCCCATACCGACATGCTGTCGCCGTCGTAGACGCGGGCCAGACCCAGCGCGGCAAGCGCCTTGTCGAAAAAGCCGCGCGACTTGTCCAGGTCGTTCGTTCCCACCACGATATGCGTGAACACACTCATCTCACTCTCCCTGCATCAATAGCAACATCAACCTGGCACGCTCCACACGAGCGGCAACTCGACCGGCTGGATCATGCCCAGATGGCAGCGCACCTTGTGTCCGGGCGCCACGCTGAACGCCGGGATGCGCGCCAGAAATTCCTCCATGGCGATCCGCATTTCGCGCCGTGCCAAATGCATGCCGACGCAGATATGGGGACCATAGCCGAAGCTGACATGACGGGGACGACGGTCGAACCGGACCGCGGCGGGATCGGGGAACTCGATGTCGTCCCGCCCGGCGAGCGTCGTCGACATCGCGACCTTTTCGCCCGGCTTGATCGTCACCCCGCGGATCACCGTCTCGTTGACGCAGGTGCGGAAGGTCGTCACCGCGCCATAGGCCCGCATCAGCTCCTCGATCGCTCCGGGGATCTTGTCGGGGTGCGCCCGCAAGGTCGCCTGATCCTCCGGATGCGTGGCGAGGTGCCAGAAATGCAGACCCATATTGGTCGACACCGTGTCGAGGCCACCGATGAAGAGGTTGAAGGTGAAGCCGACCAGTTCATCGTCGGTCAGCGGCCGCCCTTCGATCTCGGCCTGTACGGCATAGCTGAACAGATCGGTGCCCGGATTGCGCTTCCGGTCCTCGATCTGCTCGCGCAGGAAATCGACGACGCTGCGGGTCGCAGCCGCGATCTTGCCGAGATCATGATTGTGCAGGAGGTTCATTTCCCAGTCGAGGAACTCGGCGGTGCGGTCGTGCGGCAGGCCCATCAGTTCCATGAAGACGCGGATCGGAAATTCGAAGGCGACGTCGCCCATGAACTCACATTCGCCCTTCGCCGCGAAACGATCGATATATTCGATCGCATAGCCGCGAATTCTGTCCTCGAGCTGTGCCATCGCCTTGGGCGTGAACACCGGATTGACCATCGAGCGGAACGGACCGTGAGCCGGCGGATCGAGCTCGACCGGCGAGTTGATCCAGGTCTCTCCGACCAGTTTGGCGAAGGGCGAGAAATCGCGCGGCGAGAAGTTCGCGGTGTCGAAGAAAATCTGGCGAAGGTCCTCGGCGCGGCGGAAAATCCAGGCGGGAGTGCCGCCGGGATAGGCATGCGGCGCGTAAACCACCTCAGGTCCTTCATGGACCGAGTCGGCAAGCTCCCTGAAAGGATCCTTCTCTGTGATCGTGCCGAAAATGAACGGAAAATCACGCCGCACCAGATCGGGTGGCACATGCGCCGGTATCGGCATTTCGGGGAATGCGGGCGCTGAACTGGCTCCCATCGCCTCTCTCCTCATCTGTTCGCGCGATCCACTGATGCGAACCGGCTTCGTTTCCATTGTTTCCCGCCGGTGGCCCGGCGAAACCTATCCGATGTCGGTCCCGCCATATCCAGCGCTCAGAAAGAGCGCGGCAGCCCCAGGCTTTCGGCGATGCCGTTGCGTACCATCTCATTGGTGATCGGGCCGATCCGCCACAGCCGGCTGTCGCGCCAGTAGCGCTGCATATCGGTCTCGGCCGAATAGCCCATGCCGCCCAGGATCTGGATGCCCAGGTCGGCCGCCTGATTGGCATTTTCCGACGCCATCAGCTTCAGCATGTTCGCCTCGACGCCGACATTCTCGCCCCGGCTCTGCTTGTCGGCGCAGAAATGGAGCATCAGTTCGGTGGTCTTCTGCTTCGTCGCGATGTCGGCGACATAATGCTGGAGCGACTGGAAGCGGCCGATGATCCCCCCAAACGCCTTGCGCTGCTTCATATAATCGAGTGCGTCTTCAAGGACGCCGTCGATCACGCCCAGGCAAAAGGCACCGACCATGATCCGTTCGTTGTTCAGCGTCGGCAGCAGCATGTACCAGGCCTTGTGGGGCTCGCCCAGCACCAGATCGTCGGGCACGAACGCGTTGTCGAAATGGATCGAGCAGCTGCCCATAGATCGCATGCCGAGCTTCGCGAGCGGAGTGACCTTCACGCCATCGGTCTTCGTCGGCACCCAGAAGAGGGTGAGGCCCTGATGCTTCTTCTCCGCCGACTTGTCGCTGCGCGCGATGCATAGCAGATAATCCGCGACATGCGCCGACGAGCTCCAGATCTTCTCGCCGTTGATCACCCAGCCGCCATCGACCTTGTCGGCGGTCGTGGTCATCGAGCCGAGCAGATCGGTCCCGCCCGCGGGTTCTGTGAACGCGATCGCGGCCTTGAGCTGTCCGGTCGCGATCAGCGGCAGGAATTTCCGCTTCTGTTCATCAGACCCGTAAAGCCCGATCGACTTCGATCCGGCGAAGGAGGTGATGCCCCAGATCCAGGCGAGCCCGCCCAATGTACGGGCAAGTTCGCGCGCGAGCAGCATCTGCATGACGACATCTCCACCCTGGCCGCCATGATCCTCGGAGATGCCGACCCCGTGGAAGCCAGCCTCGGTGAACTTGTCCCACAGCGCGAACGGATAATTGTGCTCGTCCATCTCCAGCGCGCGCGCCCAGTCCTTGGGGGCTTCCTTCTCGACCCACCGATGGACCATGTCGCGAAAGGAACGATATTCCTCGGGAAGTTCGAAATCCATGTACCTTGCCTTTTTACCGAAGAACGGGTGATGCGGCAGTAAGCGAGATCAGCCGCTCCGCCATCAGATCGAGGCGCGCGAGCACGTCGGCCTCCTGCCCTCGCCGCAGCGATTGCAATATGCCCTCGTGATTGCGCAATCCGTTTCGCGACAGCGTGGCGCGCCCATGCCGCAGGATGAAACGCGCGATCAGCGAACGACGGTCAAGGGTCGACCGCAGCAGTTCGCCATTGCCCGACGCGCTGATGACGATCGTGTGGAAATCATGACCGGCGCGAATGGCATCGAGCAGCCGGCCGTCGTCCAGTGCGTCGCGATAGCGCGCCACGGCCTCGTCCAGCGCGGCGAACTGGGCCTCCCCGATATTGTGCATCCCCCAGAGATAGCCAAGCCGCCAGAGCTGGGTCTGCACCTGAAAAAGATCATGCATTGCCCGGAAATCGATCAGCGTCACCCGCTTCAGGCGATGCGCCTGGATTTCGACCAGCCCTTCGGCCGCGAGTTCGCCCACCGCTTCGCGCACCGGCGTCGCGCTGACCCCGAAGCTTTTCGCCAGCGCCACTTCACGAAGCAATATGCCGGGTGCCAGATCGCCCGCGACGATCGCGTTCCGCAACCGATCGACGACGGCCTGCCGAAGCGTCGGCGGCGACGTGATCGGCCCAAAGGGTTGATCGGCCATGATCGGCTGCGCAGTTGCCAAAGCCACTCTCCTTCGCCCTCCGATGAACCTCGAAAACGTCCGCGTCAATGATTCTATAGAATGTAGAATATGAGGAAAATGCCCCCCCACCGGCGCCCTGGTGGCAGCATTGGGCGGACAACGCCGAAGATCGCCATCTGAAGAGGGGCAGCATGTCGCTCGGGCGAATGAAATGGCGGTTCCGATCCGCCCGCGTCGGGTTCCGGCTTCGGCCTGTTGGGGTTAGGCGTCGCATATATTCCCGAAAGAAGAACGGACATGGCCATTCCCCCCCGCAGCCTGACCCATCTTGAGCGGCTTGAGGCCGAGAGCATTCACATCCTGCGGGAGGTTGTGGCGGAGTGTGAGCGTCCGGTGATGCTCTATTCGGTGGGCAAGGATTCGGCGGTGATGCTGCATCTTGCGCGGAAGGCCTTTTATC
>CAMTVW010000008.1:0-115272 GCA_947085315.1 uncultured Sphingomonas sp.
GAACTCGCCCGAACGGAAACGCATCGACGCCGGCCGGTCGACCGCGAAGCTGAACAGATGGTCGTTCCAATGCTTCACCCAGAGCACCGTCTGGATGTTGAAAGCATCGTTCGGCGCGATCTTCACCGCTTCCGTCCGGCTGTCCATCATCATGTCGCCCTTGTCGTTGGTCTCATAGATTGCCGACATGGATATCCCTGGTCGGCAGCCGCACCGTGGCGGTGCCGTTGCAGTTGTTGATGCCGAGCTGATTCTCGCCCCACCATTCGATGTCGACCAGCGCCTCGCCACCCTCCTTGCGTTTGGCTGTGACGCGTCCCTGCATCTTGGTCATGTCGCCGACGACATTGGGCTTGGTCACCCGGCCGCCCAGCTTGCGCGTGAAGCCCATGTCCCCGATCCAGTTGGTAACGAAGTGGCCCGCCCAGCACATACGTGCCCAGCCCACATCATAAGGCCCCGGCATGCCGACCTCATGAGCGATCTCGGTGTCGAAATGGCCGGCGGCGGGGTGGCAGGGGACATTGGTCGACGGCGAGATATAGACGTTCGCGGGATGCCTGTCGCGTTCGGCATAAGCGAGCTTGAGAACGTTGTAGACGGTGCGGCGGCCGGCATAGAAGCCGACGATGTCCACCAGCGTCAGCGGGCCCTTTACCACCGTCGGCAGCGATTCGCCGAGTTTGACGTCCTCCCAGTAAAGCGCCTCGTTGCCGCGGCGATATTCGTTGCGATAGAGTGAGGCGATTTCCTCGATCTGCTCGTCGCTGTAACGATAGGGCGCCTTGGGCGCCGAATTGCTGTCGCGATACTTCAGCCCGGCGCCGCTGCGCGCACGCGGGATACGGAAGATGTCGCCCTCATAGCGCGACACGATTTCGTCGCGCTGATTCAGGTACAGCACTTCGCCGGTCTGGTTGACGAACCGGTCCACCGCCTTGCCGCTCTTGACCTCGAGGCCGATCAGGCGCGCGCGGGCCGTGATTGTATCGCCTGGGCGAATTGGCATGAAATGCTCGAAGCGGCCGCCGGCAAAGATCCATTGGATGCCGCGCAGGCCAGGAGCGACGATGCCGGTGTCGATCGTGTAGTTGAAGCTCGGCGGCGCGATCGGCGAACCCCAGATGGTGCGCTTCGCATATTCGACATCCTGCCACAGCGGATTGTCGTCGCCGCAGCTGTAAACTGCCCAGCGGCGAATGTCGTGGAGCGAGATCGGCTCATATTTTGACGGCACATGGACATCGCGGCGCAGCCACACCCCGATCAGCTTTTCAGCCTCTCGAATTGCTTCATCCGTAAGCCCGGGGGCGATCTTGCGGACCTGATCCTGCGACAGGTCGGTGGGGCGATCAGACACAAATCTCTCCATAGTGCATGCTAGATTGCATGCTATAGTTGCGAAATTTAGGATGGCAAGATAACGAAGCGATCGAAAATGACGACAATTGACGAGCGCGCGGAAAGGATATCGACATGGCGGGACGACTGGCGGGAAAAGTAGCGGTAATAACGGGGGCGGGCTCGGGGATCGGTGCAGCTATGGCGCAGATGTTCTGCGCGGAGGGCGCCAATGTCGTCGCAGCGGACATTTCCGGCGCGCAGGTCGATGTCGCCAACGAAATCGGCGCCCGGTGCTTCGCCATCCAGGCCGACGTGACCGACAGCGGGCAGGTTCGGCTGATGCTACAGGCCGCGATCTCGCAGTTCGGCCGCCTCGACATCCTCTGCAACAATGCCGCCATCGACGGCCCGATGGCGCCCACAGGCGAATATGAGGAAGCCGACTTCGATGCGGTCTGGGCCATCAACGGGCGCGCGATCTTCGTCGGCATGCGCTACGCCATTCCGCTGATGCTGCGGACGGGTGGGGGCTCGATCATCAACATGGCCTCGATTGCGGCGGTGGTCGGCTGTCCGACGATGATATCCTATTGCGCGTCGAAGGGCGCGGTCCTGATGATGACGAAGACCGCAGCCGCCGAATATGCGACGCAGGGCATCCGGGTGAATGCGATCTGCCCTGGACCGGTGTGGACGGGGCTCACTCGTCACATGCCGGACGACTATATTGCCGCCGTCAAGAACGCGTCGCCCATGCGGCGGATGGCAGATCCTTCCGAAATCGCCTCGCTCGGCGTTTATCTGGCGAGCGACGAGTCGTCGTTCATGACTGGATCGGAACTGCTGATCGATGGCGGGTATACCGCCGTCTGAGCTATCCGACCCAGTCGCTTTCAAGCGCGCGCCCGGCCCGCCAGAAATGAAAGGCCGACCAAAGCTGGGCGCCGGAAATGACGACAAGGGCCCACCGCAGGCCGTACGCCGATGCCGCCGCGCAGGCCGCCGCACCGTTCTGCAGGCATGTCTCGGTGGTCAGGCCGGTACCGGCCAGTGCGCCCGCCATGAACGTGTCGCTGATCGCCCCGACCAGGGGCGGGCCGACGCCGTAGCCGACGAGGTTGACGACGAGGAGCATCAACGCAACCGAGGTGGCGCGCATGCGGGCGGCGGCGGTGCCCTGCGCGATCGCGTACATAGGTGCGAGATAGCTGTAATGCATCAGCGCGCCGGCGAAGAGCGCGGCGATGGCAAATCCGAAAGCGGGGAGACCGAAGGCGATCATATAGAGGGGGGTGGCGAGTGCGAGCCCAACTGCCGGCACGAAGCCGATATATCCGCGCCGTCCCGCCGCAAGGCGATCCGATAGATAGCCGCCGAGGAAAGTGCCGACGCCGGCGAAGATTCCGATCGTTATCCCGGTGAGCCTGGAGGCGTCGGCCAGCGCCATGTCATGCGCGCGGACGAGGAACGATGTCAGATACTGGCCCAGCCCGTAGGTCACGACCGCCGACAGGGAAGCTGCGGCGACCAGGTGCCGGAAGCTGGTCTTGCCCATCAGCATCCGCAGGGCCTCGCGCAGTGATGGCACATCGGCCGGGTCGCCATCGCGCGGCGGCTCCTTGACGGTCAACTTGATCACTATAGCCAACGCGATTCCCGGCAGCCCCAGCATGACGAAAGCAGTCCGCCATCCGAACTCCTGGGCCAACACGCCCCCGGCAAAGGCCGCCAGCAGTGCGCCGGCCGGGACGCCGAGCGAATAGATGCCGAGCGCGGTTGTACGCACATGGGCGGGGAAATAGTCGGCGATGATCGATTGTGCGGGCGGGGTCAGGCCGGCTTCGCCGATGCTGACGCCGACTCGGGCGAGCAGCAACTGCAGGTAATTATGGCTGAGCCCGCACAGCGCGGTCATGCCGCTCCACAGGATCATCGCGATCGCGATGATCGACACGCGGTTGGCGCGCTCAGCGATCCGCGCGATGGGAATGCCCAGGAAGGTATAGAGCAGCGCAAAGGCGGGACCGCCGAGCAGGCCGATCTGGAAATCGCTCAGTCCGAACTCCGCCTTGATCGGCTCCTGGACGATGCCAAGCAAGACCCGGTCGATATAGTTGAAGGCATAAGCGAGAAATAGCATCGCCAGTACGAAGAAGCGATATTGCGTGCTGCTCGCAACGCGCGTTCGGCCGGATACATCCATCTCCGCGAATCCCCGTATTTATGTCCGCTTTCCACAGCTTTCTGGGGCGCAGGTTACCAGCAAAGCCGTCGACTGGAAGACAAATTCGAGAAAGTTTTGAGTCCACCCTTGCATGCAATATTGCATCTCGCTAGCATGGCGCTATTGACCAGTCGAGTGAGGCGGGCCGTTGATCCGTCGAGAAGGGGAGTGCCGAGAGAGTGGCTGCATTGATCGAGTCCTTTGCAGCATTCGCCGCATCGCAGTCGGATTTTCCACCACTCGCCCGGGCGATGGCCGTTGATGCAATGGTGGACTGCATGGGGTGCATCATCGCCGGGCTGGAGGAGCCGGTGGCAATCCAGGTCGGCAGGTTGACGCCGCGCCTCGCGCAATCAACCGCGCTGATGTCGGCGCCGCTTGGCAGTGGCGGCTATGCGGCTCCGGCCGATGCTGCGCTGCTTCACGGGGCGGCGGCTCACGCGCTCGATTATGACGATACCAATCACCCGGCCTATGCCCATCCGAGCGCCGTGCTCCTGCCCGCGCTGCTCGCGGTGGC
The DNA here is from genome assembly GCA_947085315.1 of uncultured Sphingomonas sp. Classification (GTDB taxonomy): domain Bacteria; phylum Pseudomonadota; class Alphaproteobacteria; order Sphingomonadales; family Sphingomonadaceae; genus Rhizorhabdus. Next base: position 4,089 of record CAMTVW010000008.1, read on the forward strand.
GCCGCTGACCAGGGCGACCGGCGCGGATATGGTCGCTGCTTATATCATTGGCTTCGAGATGTTCGGAAAGCTCGGACGTGCGCTTAACACGGCGCACTATATCCGGGGCTGGCACGCAACTTGTACTTTTGGACCGCTGGCGGCGGCGCTAGCGAGCGGCCGCCTGCTAGGTCTCAACGCGACCGAACTGGGGATCGCGGTAGCCATCGCCGCTTCGATGGCCGGCGGCGTTCGCGCCAATTTTGGCACGATGGTCAAACCTTTTCATGCCGGCCTCGCGGCCCGCGCGGGGGTCGAAGCGGCTTTGCTGGCGCGCGGCGGCTTCGATGCTGCCAAGGACGCGATCGAGCACCGTTTCGGCTATCTTGAGGTCTTCGCTGGTTCCGAACCGCCGATTCCGGAGTGGTTGTCGCGGCCCGGCGATCCGCTGGAGATCCTCACCGACTACGGCCTGGCGCTAAAGCCTTATCCCGCCTGCGGCGCGACCCATCCGGGCATCGAGGCCGCCATCCTGCTGCGCAGCCGGCTCGCACCGGGCGAAGAGATCGAGTCAGTTCGCGTCGGGATTTCGGAGATGGCGCTCAACCCGCTGATTCACACTCGGCCCAAGACCGGGCTGGAGGGCAAGTTCAGCATGCACTTCACGGCGGCCGCCGCGTTGGTATTCGGGCGGGTCGATCTGTCGACTTTCGGCCAGGAGGTGGTCGACGATCCGTTGATTTCCCGCATGATCGACAAGATCATCGTCGAGGTCGATGCTCGGGTCGCGCGCGATCCCGAGTTTGCCACCGTCATTCAGATCCGCACTCGGCAGGGCAGGGTTGACGAGGAGTTGATTCCGCTCGCGATCGGCAAGCCGGAGCGCTGGATGTCGCGAGAGATGATCGGGGAAAAATTCACCGACTGCCTCCGTCTGGCCGGAGCGGAATCGAGCGTGACCGGGCTGCTTGAGCTGCTGTGGACGCTCGACAGCGCGCGGCCAGCGAACGACTTCGCGGACGCCTTCACGCTGCTCCGGAAATCGCCGGCTTCGCATCTGGCTTCGTCACAAGCCTGACCGGCAGCCTGTTTCTTTGGGAGTACATCGATGGCTCGACCGCTCGAGGGCATTAAGGTCCTTGACTTCACGCACGGCGTAGCTGGCCCTTACTGCACCATGGTGCTGGCCGATCTTGGCTGCGAGGTCATCAAGATCGAGAAGCCAGGCCGTGGCGATCCGACGCGATATATGAATGTCGCCGAACGGTTCAGCTCGGAGATTCCGCGCGTCGGCGGCGACTATTTCCTCGCGATCAACCGCAACAAGCGCAGCGTCGGCGTCGACATGAAGACCGATGATGGTCGCAAGGTCTGTCGCGAACTGGCGGCCTGGGCCGACATTGCCGTCCAGAATTTTCGTCCCGGCGTGATGGCGCGGCTGGGCCTCGACTATGCCGCGCTGAGCGCGATCAACCCAACTCTGATCTATGCCAATATCTCGGCCTATGGCGACGGCCGGCTGAAGGACAAGCCGGGCATGGACATTGCCGTCCAGGCGCGCTCGGGCGTGATGCGGCTCACCGGCGCGCTCGGATCGGACGAACCGATCCGCCCGGGCGTGTCGCTCGCCGATTTCGGCGGCGGCATCTATCTGTCGACCGCCATACTCGCCGCGCTGTTCGAGCGCGAACGTTCGGGCAAAGGCCAGGAGCTATCGGTCTCGCTGCTCGACGCGACGATGAGCATGCTGATCAACTATTCAGTCGCGGTCGGTGTGGGCGGCGAGAAGCTTTCGCCGCTCGGCTCGGGCCACCCGCAGCTCGTTCCTTATCAGGCGTTCCCGACCAGTGACGGCCATGTCGTGATCGCGACGGGCACAAACAAGCTCTACCGTGAATTGTGCGCGGTGCTGGAGCGGCCGGACCTGGGCACCGACGAGCGTTTCGTGACCAACCAGCATCGCGTGCGCAACCGGCTCGTGCTGGTCCCGCTGCTGTCCGAGATTACCGTTACGCGAAGCACGGCCGACTGGATTGCCCGGCTCGAAGCAGCCGATGTCCCCTGCGCCCCGGTCAACGACATGGGCCAGGCCTATAAGGAGATCGCGGCCGAAGCTCCGCACATGACGATCGATACCAAGCATCCGGTGCTAGGCGATCTGCCGCTGCTGGGTAGCCCGTTCGTGTTCAAACGGTCGGACGGTCCAGATCACCGGCCGCCGCCGTTGCTCGCGGAGCATACTGCAGAGGTGCTGAGCGACGTTCTGGGCTGGGATGCCGCGAACATTGCCGCACTGCAGGCACGTCAGTCCTCCGCAGTGGCGGACTGACAGGTGGATGCGGTTTCCAAGACGATGGGACGCGATCCCATGGAGATGCTGTTCCGCCCGCGTTCTGTTGCGCTGATCGGCATATCGGCCGATCTCAACAAGCTTACCGGTGCGCCGCTGCGCAACCTACTCAAGACGGGTTTTCCCGGCACCATCTACCTGGTGAACCCCAAATATCCGGAGATTGCGGGCATTAAGTGCTTCCCGTCGATTGATGCGTTGCCGGCCGCTCCCGACGTCGCGCTGATATCGCTTGCGGCTGCAACAGTGCCTGATGCGGTACGCAGCCTGGGCCGGCGGGGCACCCGCGCGGCGGTCGTGCTCAGTTCGGGCTTTGAGGAGACCGAAGACGGCAAGGGACTGGCCAGCGACCTGCGGGCGGCAGCGGCCGAATATGGCATGACGGTGATCGGGCCAAATTGCGAGGGGCTATGGTCGGTCGGCGACCGGCTGGTGTTGACCTTCGGATCGGCGGCCAACCGTGAGGTGCTTCACCACGCACCGGTGGCGATTATTTCGCAATCGGGTGCCGTCGCGGGCGGCATCGGTCGGCACCTGCAGGATTCGGGGGCGGGCTGCTCCTATTTCGTCAGCGTGGGCAATGAAAGCTGTGTCGACATGCTCGACCTTCTGGCGTGGATCATCGAGCAGGATGACGTCTCCGTCGTGCTGCTGTTCGTCGAGGGGCTGAAGCGAGGCCGCCGGCTGTTCGATCTGGCGCGCCGCGCGCATGCGAAGGGCATCCGGATCGTCGCGCTGAAATCGGGCAACTCGCGGCTGGGCCAGGAAGCCGTCAGTTCGCACACCGGCAAGGTGGCGAGCGCCTATGCAATATACCATGATCTGTTCCGGCAGGCCGGCGTAATCCAGGTCGAAAGTATTTCCGAACTCATCGAGGCCGGGGAAATCCTTGCCCATTGCCCAAGCCCGCGTGTGACGACGCATGCGGAAGCGGGCGTGGGGGTGTTCAGCATCCCCGGCGGCACCCGCGCGCTGACCGCCGATCTGTGCGAACGCCATGGCGTCCCGCTCGCTACGTTCGAAAAGATCACCGAGCAACGGCTGGAAGCGGTGCTGCCCGGCTTCGCGCATGTTCAGAATCCAACCGATCTGACAGGCCAGGTCCTGTCGCGGCCCGGCATGTTCGAGGAAGCGCTGGCGATCGTCGCACAGGATGCCGCCTGCGAGGCGCTGATCGTCCAGCTCGCCAATCGCGGCCCTTCAGACATCATACGCTATCGAGCGTGCATCGCTGCGGTGGCCGACAGCGGCGTGCCCGTGATCGTTTCCTTTCTGGGAGACCGGCTGCCGGCCGAACAGCGCGTCGACTTGCTCAGGTCGGGGATCGTCCCGGCGTGCGATCCTGCGGCTGCGGTGCGCTATCTCGACTGGCTCTATACCGCGCGGCGCGGCGCCGACGACATGGTCGCGGCGCCCGGCGTGGGGATCAATATAGCGGCGGATCAGCGGTGGCAGTCATTGGTAGCGATCCTTGCGGAGATCGAGATTGATCTACCGCGCTGGGTACTCGTCCGCGATGCCGATGACGCTGCGCTGGCCGAAACGCTGACCTATCCGCTGGTAGCTAAGGCGCTCCCCGAGCAGGCCGAGCACAAGACCGAGCTCGGTCTGGTCAAATTGGGGCTTGGCGACGCCGCCGCGCTGCGCGACGCTGTAGCCGGGATACGGGAGGGGCTAAACGATGCTGCGGCGCCGGTGCTGGTACAGGAAACCGCTTCCGGGGTTGAGGTCGTCCTGTCGGTGATCACCGATCCCGATTTCGGGCCGGTGCTGGCGATCGGAAGCGGCGGCATCGGAATCGAGCTATGGGCCGATATCGGCTATGTCGGCCTGCCTGCGGGCGCGGCAGCAATCCGCGCTGCAATTGATCGCCTCAAGCTCGGCGTCCTGCTGCGCGGTTTCCGCGGCAAGCCCGCGGCCGACGTGGAGGCTCTGATCGCCGCAGCGCAGCGCCTCGGGGTCTTCGCGCTCGGCGCGCAAGGCCGCCTTGTTGAAATCGAAATCAATCCGCTCTTCGTCCGCGCGGCGGGCGGGGGCGTCGTCGCCGCCGACATTCTCGTCCGGGCGGCGGACGAAGAGGGAGCCTAGCATGACGTTGATGGCCGTAACCCCGGATCGCAAATGGGGCCATTTCTATGCGGGCAAGGATCAGCCGCCTGCGTCCGGCCAGTATTTCGAATCGACCGATCCCGCTACGGGCGACAGTCTGGGCCATTATGCCTGGGGCAATGCCGAGGATGTCGATCGCGCGTGCCGCGACGCGCATGACGGCTATCTCGCCTGGAAGAAGTTCCAGCCGCATGAGCGCGGACGCGTCCTGATGAGATTCTCTCAGCTGATGTTCGAGCATGGCGATGAGCTGGTCCGTCTGGAGTCACTCGACGCCGGCAAGCCGTTGCGCACATCACGGCGCGATCTGGACATGTCGGCGCGCTACTTCGAGTTCTACGCCGGGCTCGCCGATAAGCATGCCGGTCAGACCCTGCCTGCGTCGAATGAACATCTGGTGATGACATTGCGCGAACCATATGGCGTCACCGCGCACATATTGCCGTGGAACTCGCCGATGAATCAGTTCGCGCGTGGTGCCGCGCCCGCGCTGGCCATGGGTAACAGCCTGGTCATCAAGCCCGCCGAGTTGACGCCGATCACCACGCTTTATCTGGCACGACTGGCGATCGAAGCGGGCATGCCGGCGGGTTGCGTCAATGTCGTCACCGGCTATGGCGACGCGGGCGATGCGATGGCCCGCCATCCGCTGAGTGCGCGCATCACCTTCACCGGATCGGTCGCGACCGGTCGTAAGGTGATGCATGCCGCAGCCGACCGCATCGTTCCCGTCACGACCGAACTCGGCGGGAAATCGCCGTTCATCGTCTTCGAGGACGCCGATCTCGACCGCGCGGCGACGGCGGCGGTCACCGCGATCGTCGCCAATTGCGGGCAGACCTGTTCCGCAGGCAGCCGGCTGCTGGTCCAGCGCTCGATCCGCGATGCCTTTGTCGAGCGGATGAAGCGTGTGATCACCGAGACCGTTACCGTCGGTCCCGGGCTGGAGGATCCGGTGGTCGGGCCGCTCGTCAGCAAAGTCCAATATGAGAAGGTGCTGGGTTATATCGCGCTCGGACGTGAAGAGGGCGCCCGCGTGGCAATTGGCGGCGGTCACCCGGCCGGTGCGAAATATGAGCGCGGCTTTTTTATCGAGCCGACCATATTCGTGGACGTGCGCAACGACATGCGCATTGCGCAGGAGGAGATCTTCGGGCCGGTGCTGTCGGTAATCGACTTCACCGACGAGGCTGATGCAATAGCGATCGCCAATGATACCGAGTTCGGGCTGATTTCCGGCGTTTGGACGCGCGATATCTCCCGAGCGCTGCGGATGGCCTCGGCCATCGAGGCGGGGCAGGTCTACATCAACAACTATCGCGAAGTGGACATCCACGCGCCGTTCGGCGGCTACAAGAATAGCGGTGTCGGCCGGGAGAAGGGGCTCGAGGCGCTGGATCATTATACCCAAACCAAGACGGTGGCGATCCGGATCTGAAAAAGCAGGAGAGAGAGACCATGGTTCCCGTCAAAAACGGCAGCTTCCTGATTGCGGGAGGAGCTAGCCTGATCGGGTCGCACATTGCCGAGCAGCTCGTTGAGGGTGGCGCGAGGCGCGTCGTCATTCTCGACAATTATTCGCTGGGCACGCCTGACAATGTTCGCCACCTCGCCCGGAACCCAGCAGTCGAGATTCGCAAGGGCGACATCACCCGCCTTCCCGAAACGGTTAACGCAATGGAGGGTATCGAAGGCGTTTTTCTTGTCGCGGGCGTTCTGACCACGCCGCTGGCGGCGGACGTCTGGATGGGCGTCGACGTCAACGTCAAGGGATTGCAGAATGTGCTCGACGCTGCCCGCTGGCAGGGCGCGCGCAAGGTGGTCTTTTCGTCTTCGGTCGGCGTATATGCCGGCACGTCCACCGACGAATATGGCGAGGACACGCCGCTCACCTTCACGAAGGCCAATCCTGCGTCGGCCATCTATGGCGCATCCAAGGCGATGGGCGAGGCGCTCTGCCGCTTCTATGAGCAGAAGTTCGGCCTCCATTCGGTGTTCCTGCGCTATTGCTCGGTCTATGGAGAGAGGCTGCACCGGCGTTCGCTCAATGCGCCTTTCATTCTCGACGTCTACGCCAAGGTGAAGCGCGGCGAGGCGCCGGTCATCCCCGGGGATGGCAGCGAGGTGCATGACTATATCCATGTCGCCGATTGCGCCCGCGCGAACCTCATGGCGATGGAAAGCGCGGTCTCCGGCGAAGCGTTCAACATATCCTCCGAGCATGAGACCAGCACTTCGGAACTGGTCGGGCATATCCTTAAGGCGATGAAGTCGGACCTAGTGCCGATCCACGGCGAGGACGAGCGGAAGATCACGTTCACGACGAGCAAGCATCTCAATTATGTTCGCGGAAAGGCCCGTGACATGCTGGGCTGGGAGCCCCAGATCAGGGTTGCCGAGGGGATTGAGCGCATGATCGCCTACCTCGACGAATGTGGCGGGGAAGTGCCGTCCTGAGCCTTTCCAGCTTGCCCACAGAAAAAAAGCCGATAAACTGCACCCATAATTGCATGCAAATATGCTCGGCGAGTCGGGCGTGCGGTTGAAGGTTGAGGAGAGATAAAATGAAGTTCGGCCTGCTTTACGAAATGCAGCTCCCGCGGCCTTGGGCGGAAGGGGCCGAACATCGGCTGTTCCAGGAAGCCCTCGAGGAAGTGAAACTCGCCGATGAACTCGGCTACGACTATATCTGGGGCAACGAGCACCACTTCACCGAGGAATATTCGCACGCCTCCGCACCCGAGGTGTTCCTCGGCGCCTGCGCAAGCATCACCCGCAACATCCGCCTGGGTCATGCCGTGGTGCTCAGCCTGCCGGGCTACAGCCCGCCCGCCCGCATCGCTGAACGCGTCTCCACGCTCGATCTCGTGTCTAATGGGCGCGTCGAGTTCGGATCGGGCGAGTCCGCGTCGCGGGTCGAGCTCGAAGGCTTCAATATCGATTCCACCCAGAAGCGCGACATGTGGACCGAAGCCACCGCGCAGATCTGCAACATGATGGTAATGAACCCCTATCCCGGGTTTGAGGGCAAGTATTTTTCGATGCCCTGCCGCAATGTCGTTCCTAAGCCCCTGCAGAAGCCGCATCCGCCGCTGTGGCTGGCCTGTTCGCGCCGCGAGACGATCCACCTCGCCGCGCGGCTCGGCATGGGCGCCCTGACCTTCGCCTTTGTCAGCCCCGAAGAAGCGCGCAAGTGGCGCGATGAATATTATGACATCATCAAGTCCGAAGAATGCGTGCCGATGGGCTATACCGTCAATGCGAACATCGCGATGGTCACCGGCTTTTCTATCGCCGACAGCGAGGCGGAGGCCAAGGCCCGCGGTTCGGAGGGCTTCGACTTCTTCGGCTATGCGCTCGGCCATTATTATCTCTACGGCAATCACCGTCCCGGGCGGACCGACATCTACGAACGCTTCCTGCTGGCACGCGAGAACCAGCCCGATATCGCCACGTCGAGCGGCATCGGTACGCCCGAGCAGGTCGCCGAGAAGCTGCGCGTCTATGAGGAGTCCGGCATCGATCAGATGATTTTCCTCCAGCGTTGCGGCAACAGCCAGCACGACCACATCCTCAATTCGATGCGCGAGTTCGCTGGCAAGATCATGCCCGATTTCAAGGCGCGCGAGCGTGAACGTGAGGCCGCCAAGCAGGCCGAACTCGCCCCATATATCGAGGCGGCGCTCAAGCGGCGCGGCCCGATCCCGGTCATGGCGGACGAGGATATCCCCGTGGTCACCGCGTTCGGTAAGTCGATTGCCGAAGGCAAAGGCGTCTATGGTTCGGCCACACCGCAGAAGAAGGGTGAGGCGACCCACCACGCCGCCGGCGGTGTCGCCATGTTCGCCAATGACTATGCCGAGGAAACAAAGGCCTCTGCGGAGAAGAAGGCGGCCGACGAGAAGGGCGGCCTGCCGCTGCCGGATTGATCGGCGGAGGCTTGCGGCAGTTGACCCGCCGCGGCGTATTGCAGGGCGTGGCGGGTTCGGTCATCCCGGTGATGTTACCGGAGAGGATGAGAGCGATGGTCCCGGACAAGGAGGTCGAGGAGGCGATCGATCCGCACCTGCCGATCGTCGATCCACACCATCATTTCATGGACCGACCCACCAAAACCTATTTGTTCGAGGACTATCGCCGGGACATTGACGCGGCAGGTCATGATATCCGCGCGACTATCCATGTCGAATGCGTGTCGATGTACCGTGCCGACGGGCCCGAGCTGCTTCGCCCCGTTGGCGAGACCGAGTGGGTGAATGGCTTCGCCGCGCAAAGCGCAAGCGGAGCCTATGGTACGACGCGGATAGCAGCGGGGATCATCGCGCATGCCGATTTGCGGCTGGGCGGCGCTGTCGTCCCGCTGCTGCGGCGGCATCGCGCGATCGCCGATAGCCGACTGGTCGGCATCCGGCACGGCTCTTATTTCGATCCTTCGGGCGCCTTCTACGCCTTCGCCGGCCGCCGGCCGCCGCAGGGAATGCTGGGCCATGCCGATTTTCGAGCGGGCTTCGCGCATCTTGCGCCGCAGGGCCTGGCGTTCGACGCATGTCTGATCCATCCTCAGATCCCTGAGCTTGCCGATCTGGCGCGCGCTTTTCCCGACACGCGTGTCGTGCTCGACCATTTTGGCTTTCCGATGGGCATCGGCGATTATGCCGGGCGGATGGATGACGCCTTCCGCGAATGGCGCGCGTCGATCCGCGCCTTGGCCGATTGCCCCAATGTCGCGGTCAAAATGGGTGGATTGGGAATGCCGCTGATCGGTTTTGATTTTCACGAAAAGCGCAGAAATCCGGGATCGGCGGTGCTCGCCGAGGCTTGGCGCCCTTATGTCGAGACGACGATAGAAGCTTTTGGGGTGCAAAGGTGCATGTTCGAGAGTAATTTTCCGGAGGACAGGCGTTCGTGCAGCTATGGTCAGCTGTGGAATGCGTTCAAGCATATTGTCTCGGGCGCGAGCCGGGAAGACAGGGCTGCATTGTTCGCGGGTACGGCGATGCGGGTTTATGGTCTCGACTTAGCCCCGGTGGCCGGGTGAGGTTTTGGTGAAGGGTGATATGGCAGAAAAGGCAAAGCGAGCGGGTAAATCCGAGGTGGTTCCCGAAGAAGCACCGCGCCAGTCGCTCAACATCTCGGTCTATGAAATGATCAAGGCCGCCATCGTCTCCAGCAAATTGCGGCCTGGAATCAAACTGACCCACCAGGGGCTGGCCGAGCAGCTATTGGTTTCGCGCACGCCGGTCCGCGAGGCGCTCGAACGGCTTTTTCAGGAAGGTTATGTCGTTCGCGATCCAGGGCGAGGTTTCTTCGTCGCAGAGATCGACGCGGAAAACACTCGCGATCTCTACCAGCTTCGCGAGGCGCTGGAGCTGTTCCAGCTCGAGCGGCTGTTCGAGCGCGGTATCAGCGCTGCGGAACTGACCAAGCTGCGTGAGATCAATCATCGCTACGAAAAGCTTATTCTTCAGAACCTGACCTATGAGCGACTCATGGTTGATCGGGAATTCCATCTCGCGCTGGCCGGGCTGTGCGGCAATGCGGTCCTGCTGCGCAATCTCGACAGCGTGTTTGAACGGTTGATCCTGAAGCGCCGTCTCGAAGGTGCGGTCGATCGCAGCGGCATCGCCCCGTTCCAAGAGCACGTCACCATTCTCGACGCGATCGAGAAGGGCCAGCAGCGCCAGGCCAAGACTATGCTGCGCAAGCACATCCAGGGTGCGTGCCTGCGCCTCCTCGAGCACATGCAGACTTTCGCCGCACCGGCCTTCCCGATGGTGGCGCCACGACGCCGAGCGAAGGCCCAAAAGGCGACCGTTTGACGCCAGCCGGCTCACATTGATTTCACTCCGTCGCAGTTTGCAGTGACGGAGCGCGCGGTCGCGCGCCCATGAATCACGCCGGTTTCCCGCCGGATTTGCGCGGATCGACGGGAATTTCTGCGCAGCCGCCGCAAAAAATCCAAAATCCTCTGCATTCAAAATTGCTCTGTACAGGGATGCAATTCTGCATGCATAATGCCAATACAAGGCTCACCACGAGTCGAGAATGATCGCACCGAGAGACGCGCGATCGCCGGAGAGGGGGAGGATGAGGATGAGGTGGACTGTGTTGGGCAAGACGGGTGTTCTTGCGATGGCCATGTCAATGACGACCGCCGGATGGGCGCAGCCGGCGCCCCGTGCCGAGGAGGGCGAGATCACCAGCTCCGAGGCGTTGGCGCAGGACATCGTCGTCACTGGCACCAAGAAGGCCGGCGGCGAGAGCGTGCAGAAAGCGCCACTCGCGGTGACGGCTTATGGTGCGGCGCAGCTCGAAGCCAAATTCTTCCGTGACCTGACCGATATCGGTGTTCAGGTTCCCAATGTGCAGCTCATTCCGGTGGGCACTATTCCCGGCTATGCTGGCTTCTCGATCCGCGGCCTGGGTATCAACGGATCGATCGCGTCGATTGATCCGGCCGTCGGCGTCTTTCTCGATGGCGTCTATATGGGCATCCCGTCGGGGATCGTCCTCGACAATTTCGATCTTGACGGGGTCGAAGTGCTGCGCGGCCCGCAAGGCCTGTTGTTCGGACGCAATGTTACGGGCGGCGCGGTGGTCCTGCGGACGTCGGCTCCGACTTTCCACTGGACCGGCAATTTCCGCGCCTCGGTTGAGACCGGGCTGAACAAGACGATCAGCGGCGTGATTTCAGGGCCGATCGCGGGCGACATCGTCGCGGCGAAGCTGGCCGCCTATTATAACAAGGACAATGGCTGGTTTCGTAACCGGTTCGATGATTCGAGCTTCGGCAAGCTGCGCCAGATCATCATCCGCCCGGCCATCCGCATCGAGCCCAGCGATGGGGTGACGATCGATCTTCGCTATGAGCATGGCGATGTCGAAGGCGACGGCACACCGCAGCAGAGCCACGCGCTGTTCAGCCGTAAGACGTTCAACATCAGTCAGGACTACCGCGGATTCACCGATCAGAAATGGGATCAGGCCGCGATCGAGTTCAATGTCGATGTCGGTCCGGGCACGCTGACGAATCTGACCGCCTATCGCAAATTCTTCCTCGATACCGCGCTCGACGTTGATGGCACGCCGCGGCATTTCTTCCACCAATATACGTGGAACCGGCAAAAGCAGTTCAGCAACGAGACCCGCTATTCCGCCAAGTTAGGTGATTTCGATCTCACGTCGGGCATTTACTATTTCTACCAGGACCTGAAGGCTGGCGACTACCGTACCGTCAATGGCGGTGCCGCGATTCAGAATGGCGGCGGTCAGCAGAAGTCGAACACTTATGCCTTCTTCACGTCAGTCGATTGGCATTTTGCCGATACGCTGGCCTTGAACCTGGGCGGCCGATATACGCGGGAGCATAAATCGGTGGTGATCGCGCGCCTGACGGCGGCGGGCTGCAACCTCACCACGCTGGTCTGCAATCCTGAGTTCGTCGACAGCAAGAGCTGGAAGGCCTTCACGCCAAAGATCGGGATGCAGTGGAAGCCCGATGGCGACACCCAGGTCTACGGCTTCTACACGCGCGGCTTCCGCAGCGGCGGGTACAACACGCGCAACAACAGTGCCACCGTGCCGCCTGGGCCAACGGACCAGGAGATCATGGACAGCTTCGAGATCGGCGCCAAGCACAGCTTCGGCGGCGGTTCACGCGTCAATGTCGCGATCTTCCGGAACAAGCTGACCGACTTGCAGCGCGAGGTGCAGTTCGCCACGGCCACCACGCCGGTCCAGGTGATCCGCAACACCGCCGACGCCACTATCCAGGGTTTCGAAGTTGAAGGGCAGGTCTTCCTCGCCCGAAACATCGTGCTCAGTGGTCAAGTCGGCTACACCGACGGCAAATATGACAAGGTGATCTTCGACATCTCGGGAGATGGCTTTATCAACGCGGCCGACAAGGCGCTCAAGCTGCCGCGCCTCATCCCGTGGAGCTACGGCGTCGGCCTGTCGATCGATCAATCGCTCGGCTCGCTGGGCACTCTCACCGCACGCGGCAATTTCAATCACCGCGATCTCGCTTTCCATACCGAGAATAATCGCGGGATTCTTCCGGGCGCCGACATGGTCGATGCCAGCCTCACCCTCGCCACCGACTGGGGTGTGAAGTTCTCGATTTACGGGAAGAATCTGCTCAACGAGGTGACCTTTGGCAACGATGCCGTGCTGCCGGTCGCGTTCGGAGGGCCGGGGGCCAGCGCTTCCACCCTGCTCAAGGGCCGAGTGATCGGCGCCGAGGTCCGCTACAGCTTCTGATAACGTTACGTCAACGAAGGAACGGGACATGTTCGCGCACTATGATCTTCTGATCCGGAATGGCACCATCGTCGATGGGCGCGGTGGCGCTCCTTTCGCCGGCGATGTCGGCATTCGCGATGGGCGGATCGTGGCGGTCGGACATGTCCCGGGGTCGGCTGGCGAGGAGATCGATGCCGCAGGGTGCCTCGTGACCCCCGGTTTCGTCGATATCCACACCCATTATGATGGCCAGGTGACGTGGGAGCAGCGGACCGACCCGTCCGCCAATCACGGCGTAACAACGATCATGATCGGCAATTGCGGCGTCGGCTTCGCACCATGCCGGCCGGGGGATCGGGATTTGCTGGTTGGCTTGATGGAGGGGGTGGAGGACATTCCGGAGGTGGTGCTTACCGAAGGCCTGACCTGGGACTGGGAGACCTTTCCGGACTTTCTCCGCAAAGTCGACGCGCTGCCCCGCGATATCGACACGGTGGCACTGCTCCCGCACAGTTGCGTCAGGGTCTATGTGATGGGCAAGCGCGGCGCGGATCGCGAGCCTGCCACCCCCGCCGACCTCAACGAGATGACGCGTATCACGCAGGAGGCGATGGAGGCCGGAGCGATGGGCGTCGGCACCTCGCGGATACTCTTCCACCGCAGCACCAAAGGCGAACCCATTCCGAGCAAGGACGCCGGCGAGGACGAGCTCCAGGCGATCGCGGAAGGCATGCGCAAGGCCGGCACGGGTATCTTCCAGGCGGTGCTCGACATGAACAACGAGGAAATCATGGAGTCTGAGCTGCGCCTGCTCGAGCGGGTCAGCAAGGCCTCCGGTCGCCCGATCAGCTATACGCTGGTGCAGTTGCTTGATGGTCCCGAAGTGTGGCGTGGCGCGCTTGAACTGACCGACGAAATCAATCGCAACGGCAGCGAGATGACCGCACAGGTTATCGGCCGGCCGACAGGTCTGCTGCTGGGCCTCAACGCCTCGGCCAACCCCTTCTCGCTCCACCCGACCTACCGCAAAATCCAACATTTGCCGCTTACCGAGAAAGTGGCGGAGATGCGCAAGCCGGAGGTTCGCGCGCAACTGCTGAGCGAGTCGCCGAAGATCGAGCACGAAGATCAGGCGATGCTGCGCTATCTCCACAATTATGACGTGATCTTCCCGCTGGGCGACCCGCCCAACTATGAGCCTTCCGCCGAGGAGAGCATCGCGTCCATTGCCAAGCGGCACGGCGTAACGCCCGAGGAGGTCGCTTACGACCTGATCCTCGAAGATGACGGCAACGCATCTTTATTCCATCCGTTCGCCAACTACGCGGACGGCAATCTCGATGCCGTGCTGCACATGATGAAGGACGAGCATACGGTGCTCGGCCTTGGTGATGGCGGCGCGCATTGTGGCCTGATCTGCGATGCGGGTTATCCGACCTTCATGCTGACCTATTGGACCCGCGACCGCATCAAGGGCGAGCGGTTGCCGGTGGAGCAGGTGATCCGCTGGATGACGCTTGATACCGCGCGGGTGGTCGGCCTCAATGATCGCGGCATATTGGCGCCCGGCTACAAGGCCGACGTCAACGTGATCGACTATCACAATCTGGTCCTGGACGCGCCGCGTGCCTCCTTTGACCTTCCGGGTGGCGGACGGCGGCTCAAGCAGGGCTGCAGCGGCTATCGCGCGACGATCAAGTCAGGCGCGGTGACCTATCGCGAAGGCGTACATACGGGGGCCTTGCCTGGGAGGCTGGTTCGTGGCGTGCAGGCTGCAGCGCCGCTTCCCGAGGGCGCAATCGCGTAGGAGAGAGACTTTGCCTGGCTATCAGACCCATTTCGATCAGTATCGCGACCGCTTCAAGAACATAGGCTTCGAACGCGCAGACGGCATTTTGACGATGACGCTCCATACCAAGGGCGACAGTCTGGTGTGGGATGCAAACGTCCATGACGAGATGGGTGAATGCCTTACACTGGTTGGCGGCGACCGGGAAAACAAGGTCATCATTCTCACGGGGGCCGGCGAGAATTTCTGCGCCGCGATCGATGCATCGAGCTTTCAGCTTGGCACTGCCAGCGACTGGGACATCATCTTCTACGATGGCCGTCGTATGCTCACGACGCTGCTTGACATTGAGGTTCCGATGATTTCGGCGGTGAACGGGCCGGCGCGCTTTCATCCCGAGATCCCGATTATGAGCGACATCGTTATCGCATCCGAGACGGCAACCTTTCAGGATGCGACGCACTTCATCTCCGGGATCGTCCCCGGGGACGGCGCGCATGTCGTATGGCCCCATGTGCTGGGGCCCAATCGCGGCCGCTATTTCCTGCTCACCGGCCAGGAACTGTCGGCGCGCGAGGCGCTTGATCAGGGAGCGGTCAGCGAAGTGACGACGCCGGAAAACCTGATGCCGCGTGCGATGGAACTCGCGCGGGGCATCGCCCGGCAGCCAACGCTCGCCCGCCGTTACGCGCGGGTGGCGCTGACTCAGCGTTACAAGCGCCTGATGCAGGAAGGATTGTCGCTCGGCCTGTCACTCGAGGCGCTGGCCGCCATCGATATGCTGCCGACCGCCGGACTGATGAAAGATGCCGGCAGGCGATAACCTGCCGTTCGGTAAATCCAGCTATGGAGGGAATGTTGAGCGAGCCCGTGAAGAAATGCCCCGTATCGCAGGCGGACGACACCAGCCCCGAGGCTCTGAAAGAGCGTTTTGGCCGGGACGTGTTTCGCGATTTCGATATCGACGATCCCAGTTTCAATAACCAGTTCTTTGACATCCTTGACACGATGGTCGCCAAGTGCCCGGTCGTGCGCAGTAATGTCGGTGACGGCTATTGGATGGTTACCCGGCATGAGGACGTGCGCAAGGTAGGCCAGGATTGGAAGACGTTCAGCAGCGCCAAAGGCTATGTGCCGAACCGCCCTGCCGACCTGCCCTATCTCCTTCCGGAGGAGTCGGACCCGCCGCGCCATACCGCGTGGCGCAAGGTGCTCAACCCTTTCCTGGCACCTAAGGCGGTCGAAGTATTCGATGCCCCGATCCGTGAGGATGTGCACGAACTGATCGACCGCTTTATCGAGCGTGGCGAATGCGAATTCATCAGCGATTTCGGGGCCAAGCTGCCCGGTTGGGCCTTCTTCAAGAATATCCTGGGTGTGCCGATCGACGACCTTGCCAAGCTTGTGAAGGGGGTTGAAGACTGTACCTTCGCCCCCGCCGAAGAACGCGGCGGCCATCTGCAGGGGGTGTTCGATTATCTCGACTCCTATCTGCAACGGCGCCGCGACATGCCGCCACAGGGTGATGTCATCGACGTCGTGCTGAAGGGCGTTACACATGAGGACGGCGTTGAGGCCAGCTGGGCCGACAAGGTTTCGATCGTTGCCGATCTCGCCTTTGGCGGCATCGCGACGACCACCTATGTGCTGGGTGGTTCGATCCTCTATCTGGCCAACAATCCCGACGTCCGGAAGCGGCTGATCGACAATCCCGAGCTGATGGAATCGGCGATCGAGGAGTTCGTGCGGGTCTTTCCGCCAGTGGTCGCATTGGGCCGTACCTGCACGCGCGATACCGAGGTCGCGGGCACGAAGATCAAGGAAGGTGATTTTGTCCTGCTGGGCTACGCGGCCGCATCGCGCGATCCGGCGGTGGTCGAGAATCCCGGAGAGATCGACATCGCGCGCGAAACGGTCGTGCATTCCGCCTTCGGTGTCGGTCCGCATCGCTGCATCGGGTCGAACCTTGCTCGCGTCGAGCTGCGGGCCTCGCTCGAGGAATGGCTGAAGCGGATTCCCAATTTCTCGGTGAAGCCCGGCACGGTGCCCACCTACGAGAGCGGGATCCTTCGTTCGATGCAGCAAATGCATCTCGTCTTCGAGTAAACCGAACAGCTATTGGGAGGATGTCGCGCGTGAAGGCTGCGATAAGTGAACCGCTTTGCACCGGTCATGGCCGGTGCCAACGATTTGGTCCCGACGTCTATCAGCTGGATGACGACGGCTACAATGCCGACCGGGGGACTGTTCTGGAGATCTCGCCCGAGCTGGAACCATTGGCCCGTAAGGGCGCGAGAGCCTGCCCGGAGCGCGCTATAACGATAAGCGAGGATTGAGATGAACGAGCTTCGTTTTGACGGCCGCGTCGCCCTGGTGACCGGGGCGGGCGGGTCGATCGGCCGAGCCCATGCGCTGTTGCTCGCCTCGCGGGGGGCGAAAGTCGTGGTGAATGACTATGCCACGACGACCGCCGGTGATCGGCCCTCCGATGCCGCCAACCCCGGTGCTCTGGTGGTCAACGAAATCCGAGACAGTGGCGGAGAGGCCATTCTGAACGGTGACAGCGTGGCTGATCAGGCAGGCGCCGCGCGGATGGTGCAGGAGGCAATCGACGCTTTCGGCCGGATCGATATCATCGTCAACAACGCCGGTATCGTGGTGAGCGACCATGTCCATCAGGAACCCGGCCCGCTGTACGACCGCAATTTCGACGTGCTGCTCAGGGGGCCGGCGTTCGTCGTTCGCGCGGCCTGGGATCACATGAAGGCGCAGGGCTATGGTCGGATTCTCAATACCAGCTCGGCATCGATTTTCGGTTTTCCATGGCCCGACGGCAACTGGATGGGTGCCTATGTGATGGCGAAGTCCGCTGTCGCCGCCTACAGTCGGCAGATCGGCGGGGCAGGTGAGGCGTTCGGCATCAGGGCCAACGCCATCCTGCCGATGGCGTATAGCCGGATGAACTGGGAATCGCTCAAGGGCACGCCCGAAGGGGATTATCTCGAGAAATTCGCCAAGCCCGAATATGTCGCTGCCGCTGCGGCCTATCTGCTGCATGACGAATGCCCGGTCAGCGGCATGTCGTTCAGTGTCAGCGGCGGCCGTATCGCGCGTGTTATCTATGCCCAGCCGCTCGGCTACCACCATGCGAACCTCACGCCGGAGGACGTTCGCGATAATTGGGCGCAGGCGATGGGCCTGGTGGACGACGAGCACAAGCTGACCGGCTTTTATGAAATAACGAGTTTGGCCCAGGAGGCAGAACTCATGCAAACGGCCGGGGTTGGCAAGGAATAATCTGCCCGCTGCCCGGCGGGCAGTCGAGGCGCAGCAGGTCGGAGAGACAATATGCGCAGTCTTGATATCATCGATGCAGATGGGCACATCACGGAGCCGGGAGACCTTTGGGAAAATTATATAGAACCAAAGTATCGCGACACCTGCCCTAAGATCACTACGCTGGAAGACGGCACGATCTTCAGAATTGACGATCGAATCACGCTACGCGATTACAACCGGCCGCTGAAGACCGGCGTGAATACGGCTTCGACGTTCGGCGCGAGAACCGGCGAGGTTCCCTCGGATCGGGGCTATGAGCTGGGCGAACCCGGTGGCTTCGATCCGCACGAACGTATCAAATGGATGGATGAGGAGGGCTTCGATGCCTCGATCCTTTATCCGTCCATGGGGCTTGCGGCGGTCGAGAGCCTGATCGATCCCGATCGGCAGAACGCAGTGGCCAATGCCTATAACCGGTGGATCGCCGATTTCTGCAAACCCTACCCGGATCGCCTTTTCGGAGCGGCCATGCTGCCTATGCTGACCGTCGATGGCGCGCTGAAGGAACTGGAACGGAGCCAGAAAATCGGAATCAAAGTGGTCGCCGTCCGTCCCAATCCGGTGTTGGGCCGCCCGCTCCACGATCCTCATTTCTATCCAGTGTGGGACGCTATCGAGGCCTCGGGCGTGGCGCTGGCGGTGCACGGCTTGTCGGGGCCGGCAAATATCGGGATGGACCGGTTCGATTCTCAATCGAGCTTCTATCAGGACGATGCGGTCGACCGGAAATGCCACAGCTTTTCGGTTGAACATTGCTTCACCCACACTGCCGAGATGATGGCCGCGATCACGAGCTTCGTGATGGCGGGGATCTGCGACAAACACCCCAAAATGCGGGTCGCCTATGTCGAGAGCGGGGCGGGGTGGGTGCCAGGCTATGTGGATCGCATGGACCGGCATTTCGATGATGTCGGTATGAACGACACGGGTCTCACCACCAGGCCTAGCGAGATATTCGAACGGCAATGCTTCGTATCATTTGAACCGGTCGAGCGGACGATCGGCGTGCTGGCCGAGTATTTCGGCCCCAACAAGCTGATGCTGTCGTCGGATTATCCGCATGGTGACGGATTCCCCAATCCGATTCAGACCGTCCGCGACATGAAGCTCAAGCCCGAGGTCGAGAAGGCGTTGTTCGCCGACGGTTTCAAGCAATGGTACGGGCTAAACTGACGGACTCCACGAGCGCGGCTCCGACTCCGCGTTGTTAGTCGCCCGATCGGGAAGGATCCGCTCTTGTATCGCTATACCGTGCTCGCGGCGCTGGTCGTCGTTTATCTGCTGAGCAACATCGACCGGCATATCATGAGTATTCTCGCAGTGCCTATCCAGAAGGAACTGCACCTCAGCGATACGCAGCTCGGGCTGATGAGCGGGACCGCGTTTGCCTTATTTTACTCGCTGCTCGGGGTGCCGATCGCGCGGCTGGCCGATGTTGTGAGCCGGACGAAGATCATCACGACCGCGCTGGTCTTGTGGAGCGGATTCACTGCCGTGTGCGGGCTCGCCACGGGTTTCTGGCAGATGTTCTTCGCGCGGCTTGGCGTTGGCATCGGCGAAGCTGGCGGAACGGCCCCTTCCTTTTCGATAATCTCGGATTACTTCCCTCGCGGCCAGCGTGCGCGGGCGCTTGCGATCTTCACCCTCGCGGTGCCGCTGGGATCGGCGGCCGGTCTGTTCATCGGCGGCTATGTCGCTGCCCAATACGGCTGGAGAACCGCTTTCGTCGCCGTCGGGCTGCTCGGCGTGCTGGCCTCGCCGCTGTTCATGCTGGTGGTTCGCGAACCCAAACGCGGCCGGCTCGACGACACGCCGGAGACGCCGGTCAAGGCCGCTTCCGACGCGCCGGACGCCTCCGTCGCGAACGTGCGGCTGATCGATGTTCTTCGCTTCCTGCGGCATCATCCGGCCTTCTGGTTCGTTTCCTTCGGCGCCGCAGTGGCGGGCATGCAGACCTATGGTCTGGCTTTCTGGCTGCCGTCCTTCCTGATGCGCAGCCATGGATTCACGCTGGCCGATGCGGCGAACTTCATGTCGATGGCGACTCTGATCGGCGGGACGGCAGGCATGTTGTTCGGGGGCTGGCTCGGCGACCACCTCGGTCAGCGCGACGCCGCTTATTATGCATGGGTTCCCGCCGCAGCGTTTCTGATCGCCCTGCCGTTCCTGATGGCGGCGATGTATGTCTCAGGCAACACTGTAATTTTCATGCTGATCATGGTGCCGCTTGGCATGGGGTTCGTATGGACGGGACCCGCGATAGCCATCGTCCAGAACCTCGCGCCTGCCGCGATGCGGACGACCGCGTCGGCGATCTTCCTGCTTATCCTGAACCTGATCGGGCTGGGGCTCGGGTCGCTGATCTTCGGCACGATCTCCGACCTGCTGGTCCAACGGTTCGGGGACGACGCGTTGCGTTATGCAATCATCCTCTGCTGCATGGTCATCTATCCGCTGGCGGCGCTGCTCTTCATTTTCGCGGGACGCCATTCCGGACGCCGCTCCACGATCGACCGCCAACCAAAATCGCAGGAGAGCGCCCTGGTTCGATAGCCGTCAGACGGCAGCCACAGGGGTGAGTTTGGCAAAAACAAATGCTGGCACGCATATTTGCATGCAAAATAGCATACAGAGTGTTGACCTGGGGCTTAGAAACGTTTTTATTGGATCGCGGAAGAGACGACTCCAGGGCGGCCGCTTCTGCCGAGAACCGCACCGTTTCGTCTCGCTTCCGGAAAAAATGCCACGAGATGGCTGAGGGAGGGATGAATGCGGCGTCGGACCACATATTGCTTCGCAATGGCTTTGCTGGCCAGCACGAGCGCGACAGCGACCCTGGCGCAGGAGCGGGCTCAGCCCGCTGCTGACGAAGGCTCCACGGGCAACGTTCTGGCGGAGGAAATCGTTGTCACGGCGACCAAGAAGGTCGGCGGCGAGACCGTGTTGAAGGCGCCCGTCGCCGTCACGGCCTATGGCGCGCCGCAGCTGGAAGCAAAGTTTTTCCACTCGCTGATGGACATCGGCGCGACCACTCCGAATGCTCAGCTCAACACCGGCGCGACCCTGCCGGGCTATGCCAATTTCACGATCCGCGGCCTTGGCACAAACAGCGGCGCACCGTCGGTGGAGCCGACCGTCGGCGTGTTCATCGATGGCATCTTTATCGGCACCCAGGCGGGCATCCTGGTCGACAATTTCGATCTTGAGGGCGTAGAGATTCTGCGCGGCCCGCAGGGGCTTCTGTTCGGCCGAAACGTAACCGGCGGCGCTGTCGTCATCCGCACGACGCGCCCGTCCTTCACCTTTTCAGGCAAGTTCCGGGCCGCCGTGGAAACCGGTCTCAACAAGGTCATCAGTGGCGTCGTCACCGGGCCGATCATTGCCGACACGCTCGCAGCCAAGATCGCGGTCTATTATAATGACGACGATGGCTGGTTCCGGAACCGCTTCAACGGCAAGTCCTTTGGCAAGAACGAGCAATTGCTTGTCCGGCCCGCGCTGCGGTTCGAGCCGACCAGCGGCGTCAGCCTCGACCTGCGATATGAATATGGGCAGGCCAAGGGCGACGGCGTGCCGATGCAGAACAATGCGCTATACGACGACACGACCTTTTTCGTAAGCAACAACAATCCCGGCTTTGCCGATCAGCACTGGCATCAGGTCACCGCCGAGGCGAACATCGAAATCGCGGGCGGCACGCTGACCAACCTGTTCGGCTATCGCAAATATTCGATCGATACCGCGATGGACATCGACGGATCGCCCAGCACCTTCTTCCACTATGGTACGGCGACCTCGCCGGGCATTCTGCTGCGCCAGGATCAGGTGAGCAACGAGATCCGCTACGCGACCACGCTCGGCGACTTCGACGTCACGACCGGCGGCTATTATTATCGGTCCACCATCTTCGGTGCCGAGCAGCGCATCCTGTTCGGTGGAGCTGCGGGAATCATCTCGCAGGAAGGCGGCGGACAGGTTCGCACCGAATCCTACGCCGCGTTTGGATCGGTCGACTGGCATTTCGCCGAAACGCTGACGCTCAATCTGGGCGGTCGCTACACCTGGGAGAAAAAGGCTGCGAAGATCGCCCGTATCCGCGGTGCCGGCACGGCCGGCGCGGCCTGCAACATCCGGACGCTGGTCTGTAATTTTGATTTCAGGGATAAGGACAGCTGGCGCGGGTTTACCCCGAAAATCGGGTTGCAATGGGAGCCCGACGGGAAGACCAACGTCTATGGCTTTTTCACGCGGGGCTTCCGCGGCGGCGGCTATAATATCCGGCATACCAGCCCGGCTTTTCCGCCAGGGCCGTTCGACCAGGAAACGCAGGACACATTCGAGGTCGGCGCGAAGCGCAACTTTGGCAATGGCAACCGCCTGAGTGTCGCGGCCTTCCGCAACAAGCTGAAGGACCTCCAGCGCGAACAGACCTTCCCTCAGGGCGCCTCGGTAACGCAGCTGATCGCGAACACGTCCGATGCGACGATCCAGGGATTTGAGATCGAAGGGCAGTGGTTCCTGACTCCCGAGTTCATGGTCAGCGCCAATCTCGGCTATGTGCATGGCAAATATGATGTCGTCCGCTTCGACATCTCGGGCGACACGATCGTCAACGATATCGACAAGGGCCTGAAGATCCCGAAGCTTCGTCCGTGGACCTTCGGCATTGGCGCGACCTATGACATGGAATTGGGCAGTCTCGGCACGCTGACGGCGCGTGCGAATTACAACCATCTCGACAACGCGTTCCAGAACGATGCCAATGTCACCCGATCGCCGGGCGGCGAGTTTATCGACGCCAGCCTGACGCTGACCCTGCAGAATGACGTGAAGCTTTCGGTCTATGGCAAGAACCTGCTGAACGAAGTCACGTTCGGCAACAACCAGCCATTGCCCGCGACCTTCGGCGGACCCGGCGCGTCCGCGACCACGTTGAACAAGGGCCGAATCATCGGCGGTGAAGTGACCTATAATTTCTGACGAACATGCCGGTGATATGCCGCCGGCGAAGGGAGTAACTATGGTTGAACGACATGATCTGATCGTACGCGGTGGTACGATTGTAGATGGTCTTGGCGGCGCTCCCTTCGTCGGTGACATCGCCATCAGGGACGGCAGGATCGTCCAGGTAGGGGCGGTTACGGGCGCAGCCGAGGAGGAACTGTCCGCGAAGGGCCTGCTCGTCACGCCGGGGTTCGTCGATGTGCACACCCACTATGACGGCCAGGTGACGTGGGAGCAGACGACGGGCCCATCCGCCAATCACGGCGTCACCACCATCGTCACCGGCAATTGCGGCGTCGGTTTCGCCCCGTGCCGTCCCGAAGACCGGATGCGCCTCGTTCGGCTCATGGAAGGCGTCGAGGATATTCCCGAGGTTGTGATGACCGAGGGCCTGCCCTGGTCATGGGAGAGCTTCCCTGACTATCTCGATCAGGTTGCGGCATCGCCTCGCGATGTCGACGTTGCGGCCTTGCTACCGCACAGCTGCCTGAGGGTCTTCGTGATGGGGCAGCGCGGCGCGGACCGGGAACCGGCGACCGCGGCCGACCTGGCCGAAATGAAGCGGCTCACTACCGAGGCGATGCGCGCCGGCGCTTTCGGGGTCGGCACCTCACGCACCCTGTTCCACAAGAGCAGCGAAGGTGCGTTCACGCCGAGCAAGGATGCCGCCGAAAGCGAGCTGCATGCGCTCGGCCAAGGGATGAAGGAGGCGGGGCGGGGCGTGCTCCAGGTCGTACCGGAGATGCTCGACAGCCGGGATTTCGCGGACGAGCTTCGGCTGCTGGGCCGCGTCGGCAGTGCATCGGGGCGCCCGGTCACCTTCAGCCTGGTCCAGTTGCTCGATGCCCCCGATGTCTGGGCGACCGGACTTGAGGTGATGGATGCGATCAACCGCGACGGAGTCAAGATGACCGCGCAGGTGATGGGGCGCCCGATCGGCCTGCTGCTGGGATTGAATATGTCGTTCAATCCTTTCTCGCTGCATCCGACCTATCGCAGCCTGGCCCGGTTGTCGCTTGCCGATCGTGTCACCGAGCTGCGGCGGCCAGAAATCCGCGAGACGATCCTCGCCGAACGCGCGCACCCGCTTGATACCGATCAGGCATTGCTCCGCTATATCTCGGCCTTCGACAAGATGTTCTCGCTGGGCGATCCTCCCAATTATGTGCCGAAGCCCGACCAGAGCGTTGCCGCCCAGGCCAAGGCCCGAGGCGTCCGCCCCGAGGAGGTCATCTATGACATTCTGCTCGAACGCGGTGGCGAATCTTCGCTATTTCTGACGTTCGCCAACTATGCCGAGGGCAATCTCGACCCGGTGTTCCGAATGATCAATGACCAGAATACGATCATCGGCCTGGGTGATGGCGGCGCCCACTATGGCATGATCTGCGACGCCGGCTATCCGACATTCATGCTCACTTATTGGGCGCGCGACCGGGCCGATGGCGAGCGTATCCCGCTTGAAAAGATCGTGCGCTGGCTGACCCATGATCCCGCCGAAACGCTGGGCCTTTCCGATCGCGGCCGCATTGCTGTGGGCTAC
Organism: uncultured Sphingomonas sp.; assembly: GCA_947085315.1. GTDB lineage: Bacteria > Pseudomonadota > Alphaproteobacteria > Sphingomonadales > Sphingomonadaceae > Rhizorhabdus. Next base: position 28,446 of record CAMTVW010000008.1, read on the forward strand.
AAGGCCAATCTCAACCTGATCGACTATGCCGGACTGCGGCTGCACCCGCCGCGGGCGACTTATGATCTGCCCGGTGGCGGTCGGCGGCTCACCCAGGGCGCGACCGGCTATGTCGCGACGCTGGTCAACGGCGTGGCGACATACCGGGACGGTAAACCGACTGGCGCGCTGCCGGGTGGCCTGGTCCGCAATCCCGAAGCACCCGGCCGCGCCCCGGCCTGATCGTGTCCGACAGGAGTGTTCAATGAGTGAAATTGTATATGCCGCCGGCAGGACCGACCTGTCGGACAGCATCAGCACAAGGCCGCTTCATCCCGAGTTCGGCGTGGAGGTTAGCGGTGTCGACTTTTCCCGGCCGATGACCCAGCCGGTGGCGGACCGGATTCGAGCGCTTGCCGATGAGCATTTCCTGTTGTTGTTCCGGGGCCAGAAGCTGCCCGAAGACCAGCATGTCGCGCTGACCGGGATGATGGGGTCGCCGATCATGCCGGCTGAGGCCGCCTTCACCTCGCCCGCCAGTCCGTTGATCCTGTTCCTGGGCAATGTCGGCAGGAATGGCGAACATCTGGCGCCTGACGAGCCGATGACTGTGTATTTCAAGGCGGCCGAGTTCTGGCACAGCGATGGCGATTACAAGGAAAAGCCCAATTATCTGACGATCCTCCATTCGCTTGAGATCCCGCCCGAAGGCGGCGATACTTGGTTCGCGTCGATGGTCGCCGCCTGCGAAGCGCTCCCTGCGGAGATGAAGGATCTGCTGGCGGACCGGCGGATGGAACACCCCTATCGGGGAAAGGTCAGCGTCAAGGGCTGGAACGGCCGGGATCTGCCGACGGTTTCGCATCCAGTGTTGCGACCCTTGCCCGATGGCCGCACATCGCTGTTTCTGTGTCCCGAAGGCCGCATCGAAGCGCTGGATGAGGATGTCAGCCATGCGCTGGTGCCGATGCTGTTCGCGCATGCGACTCAGGACAGGTTCGTCTACGTCCACAAATGGAAGGTGGGCGACACCCTGATCTGGAACAATCGCGGCCTGATCCATCAGGCACAGACCTACGACAAGGTTCGCCACCGCCGCCTTCTCCAGCGAACCGAGATCGGCGGCTGACCGTTGATCTCTCCACCATGACGGCAAGGCGGGCTTCTCCGGCCAAGCTTGGGGTGATTCTGCTGGTCGTCTGGTGCGTTTCAGGCGGAAATTATGTTGCCTTCAAAATCGGACTGGAAACGATCCCGCCGCTGATGATGGTGGCGGCGCGCAGCCTTCTGGCGGGATTGATCTTCCTGCCGTTCACGTTCCGTGCGGACTGGCCCAGCTGGCGCCAGTTCCGATCGCTCGGCACCGCCGGCCTCCTGCTGCTCGTACTGGGTCAGGGCGGTATCGTGTGGGGCGTGCAATATCTGCCGGTTGGAATTGCCGCGCTTGTCGGTTCGTCGAGCCCGATTTGGGTGGCCTTGTTCGGCCGCATCCTGCTGCGCGTACGCAGCAGCCGCATCGAAATGGCGGGCATCCTGTGCGGGATAGCGGGACTGGCCCTACTTTTCACTCCAGATGGGGATGCGGCGCTCGACCTCGGCGGGATGGCCGCAGTGCTCATCGGCGCGATGTCGTGGGCACTCGGATCGCTTTATGTCCAGCAGGCGGACATGCCGGAAAGCGCGATGCTATGCTCGTGCTGGGAGATGCTCATCGCGGGGGTGATGATGCTGGCCTGCGTGGGAATATCGGGGGAGCTGAGCGCATTCCACCCTCATGCCCTGAGCGTGCGATCCACGGTGGCATTCCTCTTCCTGGTAGCTATCGGGTCGACCATCGGATTCGGCGGGATCATCTGGCTAATGCGTAATACCACGCCGTCTTTGGCTAACACCTTCAACTATGTAGCACCGGTAGTGGCGATGATGTTGGGCGTTAGCCTGTTCGAAGAGGTTTTGACGTGGCGCGATATGGTCGCTGCAGCCTTGGCCCTTGCCGGGGTCGTGTTGATACTTCTAAGCCATCGGTCCACCGGGCAAGAGCGTGTATAGACCCGTCAGCCGGCGGTAGTCGGCGCAGGTCTGCGCGGCACCGGGTCAGAGGATCCCCGTAAAGGCACCACCGTCCATCAACAGGCTCTGCCCTGTGATATAGCCCGCCTGCGCCGAGCAGAGGAAGGCGCAGGCGGCGCCGAACTCGTCGGGGTGGCCGATGCGCCCGGTCGGCTGGCCGGCCAGCGCCTGATCCCAGGCCGCGCTTTCCGAGATGCCCTGTCTGCGCGCGGAGGCCTCGACCATATTGCGGCTGCGGGCGGTATCGAATGCGCCGGGCAGCAGGAAGTTGATCGTGACATTGGCGTGCGCGACCGCGCGCGCGACGCCCGCAAGATAGCCGGTCAGGCCGATACGTGCCCCCGATGAAATTTCCAGTCCCGGGATCGACTGCTTCACCGCAACCGATGTTATGCACACGATGCGGCCGAAGCCGCGCTCCACCATGCCGGTCAGTACGCCCTGGGTCAGCAGGATCGGCGCAATCATGTTGGCCGCCAGACCCGCGCGCAGATCGTCGGCGCGGACGTCGCGAAAATCGCGCGCCGGACCGCCGCCATTATTGTTGACCAGGATATCGACCGGGCCAGCCTCATCGAGCAGTGCCGCGACCGCCTTCTCCTCGTTGATATCCGCCGTCACACAGCGGACCTGCACGCCCGTTTCCCGCCGGATCGCATCGCCGTTCGCGTGCAGCACCGCGGCATCGCGACCGTTGATCACGAGGTTGCAGCCGGATCGGGCGAGTTGCCAGGCGCAGGCGCTGCCCAGGCCGCGGCTCGACGCGCACACCAGCGCGGTACGGCCGGCAATTCCCAAGTCCATCGGCCTTCACCCTCCAGTTCACAGGAAGCAATTCTATGACTTGTCCACGGTTGAGCTACCGATTTGGCGCTGCAGCTTTGCAGCGCCCGGCGCAAATAAACCGCTTCGTACCGGTGGTGGCAGGCAATAGTCTGCGAATTACTGTGGAAGGATCGCGACCAATTGGGGTCATCAACAAGACGATCCTGAAAAAATAAAAATGTGGTGGGGATAGCAATATGAACAGGGCTGATAACAAGACGAATTTGCGTTGCTGCTCGGCTATTGGTCGGGCTTTGATCGTCGTCATCTTCGCCGGCAGTGCGCAGGTCCAGGCACAGGGCCTGCCCGAGGCGGCGGCCGTGGAGGGGCTGGAGGACATCATCGTCACCGCCCAGAAGCGTGAGGAGTCGAACAGCAAGGTCGGTCTGTCGATCGTCGCCATCAACGGAGAGGCGCTGGCCAACCGCAACATCACCCAGACCGAGGATCTGGTCCGCGTCGTCCCGGGGTTCAGCTACGGCTATAGCGGCTACAACACGCCGGTCTATTCGATCCGCGGCGTCGGCTTCAACGACAGTTCGCTCGCGGGCAGCCCGACGGTGAGCGTCTATCTCGATCAGGTCGCCCTGCCGTACAGCGCGATGACGCAGGGTGCCACGCTCGACATCCAGCGGCTTGAGGTGCTGAAAGGCCCGCAGGGGACGCTGTTCGGACAGAACGCCACCGGCGGCGCGATAAACCTGATCGCGAACAAGCCGACCGAGGAGCTTGCGGCAGGCGGCTCGCTGAGCTTCGCACGCTTCAATACGGCGCGCGCCGAGGCCTATATTTCCGGGGGGCTCGGTACGGGGCTGAAGGCGCGCTTGGCCGCCTCGCGCGAGATTGGTGGCGACTGGCAGGTATCGCAAACGCGGGGCGACACGCTGGGCGCGACCGATCGCGGATCGGCGCGGCTGCTGATCGACTGGGAGGCGTCGCCATCGCTCACCTTCGCGGTCAACGCGAACGGCTGGTTCGACAAATCGGATACCCAGGCGGGACAGCTCGTCGCGGTCGTGTTCGGCAACGCCAACCCCCTCAATCAGCGGGCATCGGTGCGGAATGCTCCGGTCGGGCCGGACAATAACCGGATAGCGGACTGGAACCCCGCAAAGCAGCTTCGCCGTGATGATACATTCTATCAATTGTCGCTGCGCAGCGATCTTTCGCTCGGTGAAACCGCGACGCTGACCAGCATCACCGCCTATAGCCGCTATCGCACGACGGCGATCTCCGACATCGATGGCATCGCTGCCGTGAATACGGAGATCGATCTTGATGGCGCGATCCGCGCCTTCAACCAGGAAATCCGCCTCACCGGCGATCTTGATCGTTTCCATTGGCTTGTGGGTGGCTCGTACAGCCGCGACAAGGTCCGCGACGATCAGCCGATACAGGATTATCCGACCTCGTCCGGAGCACAGAGCCTGGTCGGCGTACACACCCCGCGAGGCTCGGCGATCGGCACGCAGGACATCACGACCAAGGCGGTTTTCGGCAATGCCGAATGGGCAGCCACCGACAGTCTGAAGCTGCTCGGCGGCATCCGCTATACCAAGGAAAATCGCGACTTTAAGGGCTGCGCGATCGGATTGGCGGGCGATGGAACCTTTGGATCGAGCGGGGCCTCGTCGAACGGCGGCACGACCCTTGCCTATGCCCGGCTCGCCAATGCGCTCAGCGGCCTGCCGCTGGTCCCGCCGAACCCCACCTATATCCTCGGTGGCTGCATAACGATCGGCCCGGCGCCCAGCCGGAACGCCACCCAGATCGTCAGCTCGCTCAACGAAGACAATGTATCGTGGAATGTGGGCGTGAACTACACGCCCGTCGACGGCTCGCTGCTCTACACGCGTGTCTCGCGGGGATATAAGTCGGGCAGCTATCCGACGATCGCCTATGTGACATTCGCCCAGGGCAATCCCGTCGTGCAGGAAAGCGTCATGGCCTATGAAGCGGGCTTCAAGGCGACCCTGTTCGACCGGCGGCTGCGTGCCGAGGGCGCGGTCTTCTACTATGATTATACGAACAAGCAGGTCAAATCGAAGCGCTTCTTCACCGAAGTCTCCTCTTCGCTCAACGCGCTGAACAACGTGCCCAAATCATGGGTCAAGGGAGCGGAGATCTCGCTGACGGCGCAGCCCGCGAGCGGCCTGACACTGACCGCGGCGGCAAATTATCTGGACACCAAGATCACCAGCTTCACCGGCTTCGCCGCGCTGGGGGATCCGCCCGCGACCGACCTTTCGGGCAGCGAGCTCAACTATACCCCGCATTGGCAGCTTCAGGGCGGCGCCGAATATCGCTGGTCGATTTCGTCGGACGTTCGCGGCTTCATCGGCGTCGATGCTTCCTATCGCAGCCGCGCCACGGCCGGGATCGGCATTACCCTGGCGAGCGGCGCGCGAGACACCCGGTTCGATCTTCCATCCTATTCGCTGGTCGATCTGCGCGCCGGCATTCAGGCCGCGAACGAAAGCTGGCGCCTGACGATCTGGGGCAAGAACGTCACGAATGAATTCTATGTGACCAATGCCTTCCGTGCCGTCGACACGATCGTCCGCTTCACCGGACGGCCCGCCACTTATGGCGCGACCCTGGCCGTCAAATATTGAACCACCGCCAAACCCGGGAGCCGCGACCGACATGAGGTGGGCCACACGTGAGATAGTTCATTTCGACCGGGTCGCGACGCCCTGGCTCATCCTGCGCTTCGTCGATGCCGACGCCGAGTTCATCCTCCTGCCCTGGGGCAAGGAGGATGAACGCCCCGCCGACGCCGTTCCTTTCGGTATCCCGGACGTTGAACTGGCCACGCACGACCGCGAAGCGACCACCTTCGGCCGCGTGATGACCCGATATGGCCTGGACAACGACCCTGCGCTGGGTCGCCTGGCGAAGATTGTCCGCTACGCCGTCAACATGCTGATCTTCAATGAGCCGCCCCCGGGCAGCCGGATCGGCCGCATCACCGAGGGTGTCCTGGCGACCATCGAAGGTATCATGGTCTCGAGCGCCAATGACCATGAGGTCATCAACCGTGCGCTTACCGTGTTCGACGGCCTGTATGCGCTGTGCAACGTCGAGGTGACGATGGAAGAGCGCAACGATGCGGCGCCAGGCGGCGTCAGCGACGGCATGTGGCTGGCGACCTTCATCACCGCTGCGATGTTCCAGGCGCGCAAGCAGGGTCGCGGTGTCGAGGGAGGGAAGGCCATCGTCGCCAATGAGGAGTTCGAGGCTCTGCTTGCAAATGTTCGCGGCGGTCTGTCGGCGTTGAACGAGGAGTGGAACTGACATTGCCCTATTCGGCTCCCCCCGACCCGACATCGGCAAGCGACACTAGCCAGGCTGTCGACGGCCTCGCCACGCACAGCCTCAGGTCGCGTGTCGCCGACGGGACGGTGACACTCGGCGCGTGGTGCATGATTCCGAGCGCTCTCTCGGCGGAGGTCGTGGCGCGCGGCCCGGTCGATTGGGTGATGATCGACATGCAGCACGGCTGCATGTCCTATGAGACGGCCGTCGAGATGATCCGCGCCATCGATCTGGCGGGCATTCCCTCGATCGTCCGCATAGCGTCGAATGAACCGGGTATCATCGGGCGTGTGCTCGATGCCGGGGCGCTGGGCATCCTCGTTCCGATGATCGATTCGGCGGAGGACGCGCGGCGCGCGGTCGCTGCCTGTCTTTATCCGCCGGACGGCGGACGCAGCATGGGTCCCGTCCGCGCGCTGCTGCGCGACGGCAAGGGATATGTCGCCGGCGCGAACCAGCGGATATTGGTCATCCCGATGATCGAAACGGTCGCCGCGCTCGAAGCGGTCGAGGAGATTGCCGCGGTGCCGGGGGTCGGTGCGCTCTTCCTGGGGGCCTATGACCTGTCACTGTCCATGGGGCTGCCGCCGGCGGAAAATGACGGCGATCCCCGGTTCGATGCCGCGGTGGCACGCGTGGTCGCGGCCGCGAAGGCCGCAGGGCTACCGGCCGCAATGATGGCGAGCGTCGACAAGGCGCCGCTCCGGCTTGCGCAGGGTTTCCGCATGATTTCGATCTTCACCGATGTCTACGGGCTATCGCAGACGCTCGCGGCGGATGCGGCGGCGGCCCGAAGCCATGCAGAGTTCCGTCGCATATAGGCGAGAGCGGGCCCGCTTCGGCACGCAACTGGAGTGACGGACCGATGGGCAAATATCGCGCAGGGGCTATCGAGCGGCGCGCCTTTCTGCTCGGGGCGAGCGGCGCCGGGCTGCTCGCGGCGGCATCGGGCGCGCATGGCGGGGCGCACGACCAGCATGAGATGGCAGCCGCTGCGGCGTCTTCGCCAGCCAGGGCCAGGGTTCGCAGCTATCTGTTCTTCAACCCCATGGAAGCCATCGATGTCGAGGCGCTGGTCGACACCTTCATCCCCGCGGACGAGGTGGGGCCGGGCGCGCTCGAGCTCGACGTCGCGGTCTATATCGACCGGCAGCTGGCCGGTGCGTTCGGCCAGGGCGCACGACGGTATATGCAGGGGCCGTTTGCCGAGGGGACATCGCAGCAGGGCTGGCAGATCGCGATGACCCCGGCGCAACTGGTCCGCGCCGGTCTCGCCGACATCAATGCGCTGCTGCAGGCGGAACGGCAGGTCGCCTTCGCGGAGCTTTCGCCGGCCGATCGCGCCAGGCTGCTCGGTGATATCGAGAGCGGAAAGATCCGGCTGGCCACCGTTCCGACGCGCCTGTTCTTCGAACTCTTCCTGAGCCTCGTTCAAGAAGGCTATTTCGGCGATCCGATCCACGGCGGCAATCGCGGGCTCGGCAGCTGGAAGATGATCGGCTTCCCGGGTGTCGCTGGCATGTACGCCGACAAGGTGGAGCCATATCGCAACCGTCCCTACCCGGTCGCGCCGCGCAGCATCGAGGACCTCCTGTGACATGACTATGCTCAAGCCAGTGGATATCGTCATCGTCGGTTTCGGATGGGCGGGCGGGATCATCGCGAAGGAACTTGCGCCGACCGGTCTGCGCATCGTAGCGCTCGAACGCGGCATCGCGCGCGATACGGTTCCCGATTTTCTGGAGCCTGCCAAGGACGACGAGATCCGCTTTTCGTCGCGCCACGAGCTGGTCCAGGACCTGTCGCGGGAGACGATCACCTTTCGCAACACCAGCGCCCAGACCGCGCTGCCGATGCGCCAGCTGGGGTCGTTCCTGCCCGGCGAGGGCGTCGGCGGAGCGGGGGTCCACTGGGGCGGCATGGCGTGGCGGCTCACCGAATGGGATCATGCCGCCAGAACCCGCACGGTCGATCGCTATGGCGCCTCGATCATTCCGTCGGACATGATCGTGCAGGATTGGGACCTGAGCTATGCCGAGCTCGAACCCTGTTATGACCGCTTCGAGAGGATGGCGGGGATTTCGGGCCGCGCGGGCAATCTGCGCGGGCGCAAAATCCGGGGCGGCAACATCCTCGAAGCGCCGCGCGCGCATGAATATCCCAATCCGCCGCTCGTTTCGACGCAGTCGATGGCGATGTTCGAAAAGGCCGCGAACGATCTGGGCTATAACCCCTTTCCCGCGCCGGCCGCCAATGCGTCACGCGACTATATCAATCCCGATGGGGTGGCCTTTGGGCAATGCCATTATTGCGGGTTTTGCGAAGGCTATGGCTGCGAGGCGAATGCCAAGGCCAGCCCGCATTTCACGGTGGCGCCGATCGCGCGCAGCTTCAGCAATTTCGAGCTGCGGACCAGCGCACGGGTGCTCAAGGTCAATCTCGACTCAACCGGCCGCAAGGCGACCGGGGTCACCTATATCGATGCGCTGGGGCGGGAAATCGTGCAGCCCGCCGACATCGTCGTGCTGTCGGCCTTCGGCCTCGGCAATGTCCATCTGATGCTGCATTCGGGCATCGGCAAGGCTTATGACCCCGCGTCGGGGAAAGGGGTCGTCGGGCGCGGCTACAGCTATCAGGCGACCGGTGGCGGCGTGGCCTTTTTCGACAAGACGACGATCATGAACCCATTCATGGGCGCAGGTGCCGCCAGCATGTGCATCGACAATTTCAACGCCGACCATTTCGATTTCGCCGAAGCGGGCTATATCGGCGGCGGCGTCATCCAGAGCTATTCGCCCGGCGGTCGGCCGATCGGGTGGCATCCGACACCCCCCGGCACCCCGCGCTGGGGATCGGCATGGAAGCGCGCGGTCGTCGAAAATTACAATCACAGCACGATCATCGGCACGCAGGGCGGGATGATGGGATATCGGCAGAACTATCTCGATCTCGATCCGACATATCGTGACGCCTATGGCCGGCCGATGTTGCGGATGACGTTCGACTTCCAGCCGAACGAGATTCGGCAAATGCGCCGCAACGTCGAGATTGTCGGCACGATCGGCAGGGCGATGGGCGCGCGCGAAATGGGCCTGGGCAGTTCTCCGGTACCCTACTCGATCGTGCCTTATCAGTCGACCCACAATGCCGGGGGCGCGATCCTCGGATCGGATCCGGCAACGAGCGCGGTGAACCGATATCTTCAGGCCTGGGACGTGCCGAACGTCTTTCTGTCGGGCGCGTGCGTCTTCCCGCAAAATCCGGGAAAGAACCCGACGGGCGCGGTCGGCGCGCTGGCCTATTGGACGGCCGACGCGATCAGGAAGCGCTATCTGCGCCGGCCGGGCGAACTGATCGGCTGAGCGGGCCGGCGCCGCGATTCCACGTCAGTGGAACAAACTCTACTGTTCGGCCGCAGCCATGTCGGCGACGATACGGCGCGTCATGATCGCGGCCTGATCGACCCGCAGGATCAGTTCCTTGAAATTGTCGCCGGTTTCGTCGAACGACCTCTGGCTGAAATCCAGCGCCATCCTGTCCTGCTGGACGGCCTCCATTCCCGCCGCGACGAAGCTCGCATTGGCATCGGGCGAGGTGCTGTAAAGGCCGGAGAAATGATGGCAGCTGCGATCGTCGGCCGGCGTGATCCCGCCGAGGATGAGCCGCTGGAACAGGACCTTCGAACGGTCGTCGCGATCGGTGTACTGATCGATCGAGACATGCAGGCTCGGCATGATCTCGCGCGCGATCCGGTAACGACGAACGACGGTCTGCGCCGCGATGCCGACCTTCGGCGCCAGGCCGTCGCCGATCACGAAATCCCCGAAATCCTGGGTCACCTCGACGACATTGTCCTGAACCTCGACCTTCAGCGGCACTTCCATGAATTCCAGCCCGCCGGCATTGTCGAGCAGACCCGGATGCAGGAAGCTCGAATGGCTTACGTCCGCGACATTTTCGATCAGCAGCTGGGCGTTGCAACCGAAGGAGGCGTAATTGACATATCCGCCGGACAGCCCCTCTTCCCAGATCGCCGTATCTGGGATCAGCGCCGGATCGGCCTTTTCGGCGTCGCCCATCCATATCCACGCATAGCAGGACCGTTCGACCAGCGGAAAGGCGCGGACCCGCATCTGCGCCGGGATATTGCTCTGCGACGGGATGTGCGTGCAGGCGCCGGAAGCGCCGAAGCGCATGCCGTGATAACCGCATTGGATGGTGTCGCCGATCAACGTGCCGTGCGACAGGCTGAACCCCCGATGCGGGCACCAGTCGGACAACGCCACCGCCGTGCCGTCCTCGGTCCGATATAGTAAGACACTCTCGCCGAGAAGCTTGCGCCCCAATGGAGCGCGGCCGATTTCGGTCTGGCCGGCGGCGACATACCACTGGTTTCTGGGAAATTTCTGAGTCTGGGCGCGCAGGTCGGAAGACTGCCGCGAGTCCTGCGCTGTCCGAATTCGCGTTGCCATGATCGCCTCTCCCGTCCATTTCCAGTGCGGCCCGATCATGTTCAGGCCCGCTGCCTCCGCTGGATGAGCGCTCTGCGGCACCCGATCGGAGGTGCTCGCCCTCATCCGGCACAAGCTTCCTTGCAGGACTGGAATAACTGCTCAGCGTTTGCCAGCAGTGATTTTGCAGTGCCCCCTGCCGGCCTAGGCGCAGATCACATCGGCAAAAAACGACTTGTGGTCCGCCGTCACTTTTACGAGCCAGTCGGCGAACGCCATGATGCGCTGATTGCGCCGGATGTCTTCGCGAATGACCAGCCAGAAGGGCTGCTCGATCCGGATGCAGTCGCACAGGATCGGCACCAGTCGAGGGTCGCCCGCAGCGACATAGGTCGGCAGCAGCCCCAGCCCGGCCCCGCCGCCGATCGCGTGCGCCTGCATATTGATGCCGGTGGTGTGGATCTTCGATACGAGCCCCGGGACCAGGCCCTTCCAATAGTCCAGTTCTTCGCTCGGCAGAAGTTCGGGGACGAAGCCGACGACCTTGTGGTGGCGCACATCGTCGAGGCAGGTGATCGGCGATGCGCTTTCGAGATAGCTTTTGCTCGCATAGGCGCGGACGGTCGTGTCGGCCAGCTTGCGGATCGTCAGCGGACCGCTGCTGGGCTTTTGCGGCAATATGCCGATGTCGACCTCGCGCTTGACGATGTCGAAGTGGAAGCTCGGTGAGATGAGTTCGACCGAAACATCCGGAAAGGCATCGTTGAACAGCTTGATCCGCTCGCTGAGAAACCATGCGCTGAAAGGCTCGGAGACCGCGACGCGGATCAGCCCCGACAGCGCCCCGTCGAACTTCGCTTCCTGCATTTCGAGGATCGCGGATTCGGTCTTCTCCGCGAACGGCAGCAGCGCCTCACCGCTTCTGGTCAGGCTCCAGTGCAGGTCGTGCTGTTTGAACAGGGTGGCGTTGGTCGCCTGCCCCAGCCGCCTGATCCGCCGGTTGAGCGTGGTGGGGTCGATCCCCAGCGCGTTCGCCGCTTCCCTGAGTCGCGGATTCCGGGCGAGTGCCAGAAAACACCGGATGTCGTCCCAATTTAGCGTATCCGGTACCAAGCCATCCTCTCATATTATCGAGCCTCAATGTTCCACAATATAGCGGAACAAGGCCGAGCGCGAGGGGCAGTTGCGATGCGGTGAAGCGCCGCCGTGACGCCATGCCTTGAGAACCGCGCTTGGGGATCATGGGCCGACGTCATCTTCACCCGATTTCAGGCGATAGGTGGTGCGCGGCGAGAAGCCGAGCCGGGCGGCCACGCGGTCATTCCACTCATAAGGATCGGCCCGCAGCACCGGATCTCCCGACGGATCGAACAGCACCGTCTGATAGAGCATCCGGACCGGGATTTCCCTGGGCAGCGGCACATAGGTTTCCTCGCCACTCGCCGCGGCCTTTTGCCATTGCCCTAGGACGCCGTTATCGCGGGCCAACAGTTCGGCGAAGCCGAGCGCATCCTGAACCCTGACGCAGCCATGGCTGCGCTGGCGCTGCGGCAGCTGAAAAAGCGGCTTGGCAGGGGTGTCGTGCAGATAGATCGCGTGCTCGTTCGTCATGTCGAACTTGACCAGGCCGAGCGAATTTTTCGGGCCGGAGCCCTGGACGATCCAGCCATCCTTCCACGACATGTCGTTGGCCCGCAGATAGCCGGGGCCCTTCTTTGCGATCTCCTTCTCCTGAATCGAGCGCGGCACCGTCCAGCTGGGGTTGGCGACCAGCCGATAGATGGGTGATCCAAGCTGCGGGGTCGCCCGGTCGGGACGCCCGACGACGACGCGTCGGACGTCGACGATCTTGCCGTCGCGCCAATAGCTCAGCCGCGCTGCGGCGAGGTTCACGTCGATGCGGGTGGGCGGCGGGCTGCGTTCCAGCCAGCGCAGGCGTTCCATGTTGACGGCGATGGCGCGGGCACGCTCCTCATCAGAGAGGTTGAGGATCGCGATCACGTCGCTGCCGATCACGCCATCGGATTTGATGCCATAGTCGGTCTGCATCTTTTTCACCGCAGCTACCATCGGCGGCAGATAACGGTCCGCGAGCGGCTGGGGCGCAAGATAATCATATTCGATCAGCTGCTGCGCGATGGCACCGATCCGTGGGTCGCGCGCGCCGGGCCTGATCGGCTCGTCGGAGCGGGCGATCTGCGGGCCTTTGCTCATGCCCGACTGACGCAGCGCCAGATATTGCTGCGAAAGCTTGCGGTAATTGGGATCCTGCGGGGCGAGGCCTTGCAGCCATTCGCCGAGCTTGCCCGATCCGAGCGCGCGCTGCAGTCCCTGTTTCAGGTCGGGGTCCGGCCGGGGGACAGTATAAAGGTCGTATAGCTTCGCGGGCTCGGTCACGCCGCGCGCCAGCGCTCCGGCGTACGCCAGTGCCGCCTGGGTAAGGCGCGCGTCACCCGCGGCGTCCCCCGGCTCGGCGCTTACCTCGAACGAGATCCGATCGAGTCCGTGGGCGGCACGGGCCGCGATCGCCTGGTTCAGCTGGCCGACGCTGGCTTCATTCCAGCCCGCCTGCGCTTCGGCCTTGTCCCCCTCGCCCTGGCGGGGTGCGCCACAGCTCGACAGACCCAATATGGCAATCATCAGCAACGAAGCGACGGATTTCTGCACAGATATTCCTCCCGGTCGCGGCACAACGCGCTTAAGCCGGTACGGCTCCGAATTATTTGCCCGCCTGGAGGCGCCCGATGTCCGACGATTACGCACATGGCCGACGCGATGGTCTGCGACTGGCCCTGGCAATCCTGGCAGCGGAGGAAGAGAAATGGTCGGCGCAGCTTGGTAAAAGTCGTGCCTCGCGAACCAACGCAACGCGCGCGGTGCGACACAAGACGCTGCAAGTGGCGCAAAAGCGTGTGCAAACCGTCCTCAACCGGCTGGCCCCCAAGGACAATGCCGTGATGAATGTCGAGCTGGCATCGGCGCTCGAAAAGATCGGCCTTTGAAGCTCGGCGGCAGCAATTGCGGCTGCCCTATGCCGCCGCAGCCGAGCGTTATTATTGTAACATTCGGGGCCAGCAGCTATGGGGCGAAGGAATGGCGGACATCAGCGCAGCAGAGCAGACCAGTGGCGGAGAGGGGCATGAGAACAGGCCCTGCGCCGCGTCTCGCGCTGCAGACGGCCTGACCTTCGTCGATCCCAGTATCCGTATCGTCGCCGAGATCGGCGCGGTCACGCGTCAGTGGCAGGCGGCGATGGATGGCGTGCTGCGCGAGCATGGCTTGACCCATGTCCGCTGGGTCACGCTGTGGCGGATCGCCGAATCGGACATGGTGCTCAACCAGACCGACCTTGCCAGAAAGGTCGGGATCGAAGGATCGACCCTGGTGCGCCAGCTCGATGCTCTCGAGGAGCGCGGGCTGATCGAGCGGGTGGTCGATCGCGATCGCCGCGCCCGGCTGATCCGGATGACGCCGGCGGCGGTCCCGGTCATCGAACTGATCAAGGGGCTCGCCACCGATCTCGGCCGCGAAATCCTCACCGACATCGATCCCGCGCGGCTCGACGAGTGCGCGACCTTGCTCCACATCATGCGCGAACGGCTGCGCGATCACTCGATGGGCTGCTCCGAACCGGCGGCCGGCTGAGGCGCGCGCCCGCGCGGGAAAGCCGAGGAGCCGGCCTTTGAGCATGATCGACGACAATCGACTGGTGGCCGGGATCGAACTGGGCGGGACCAAGAGCATCGCGCTGGTCGCGCGCGGCCGCGAAATCGTGGCGATCGCGCGCTTTCCGACCGGGGCACCGGCGCCGACCCTGGCCGCGCTGGCCGGGGCGCTGGAGGGCTGGCAACAGGTCCATGGCAAGGCATCGGCGATCGGCATCGGCAGCTTCGGCCCGATCGGGCTCGACTCGCGCCGCGCCGACCATGGGCATATCACCTCTACGCCGAAGCCGGGCTGGGCGAATGTCGATGTGGTCGGCGCCTTTTCTGGCCGCTTCGGCGTGCCGGTGGCGTTTGACACCGACGTCGCGGGCGCGGCGCTCGCCGAACAGCGATGGGGCGCAGCGCAGGGCTGCGCGGTTGCGGTCTATCTGACGATCGGCACCGGGATCGGCGGCGGGGTGGTGGTCGATGGAAACCCGGTCCATGGGCTGATCCACCCCGAGCTGGGCCATATCAGGGTCCGTCGTGTGGCGGGCGACGATTTCGCCGGGATATGCCCCTTCCATGGCGACTGTCTCGAAGGTCTCGCCTCGGGGCCAGCGATCGCGGCGCGCACCGGGCGGGCGGGCCCCGATGTCGGTGACGATGACCCCGTCTGGGGCAATGTCGCGGCCGAGCTCGGCGAGGCGATGGCGATGCTGATGCTGACCCTGTCGCCGCAGCGCATCCTGATCGGCGGCGGGGTTTTGCAGGACCGGCAGGGGCTGTTCGCGGCAATCCATGCCCGCACCGCCGAACGGCTCGGCGGCTATCTGGCGGATGTCGGAACCGCCGATCTGGCCCGGATCATCCGCGCGCCCGCGCTGGGCGACATGGCGGGACCGCTCGGCGCGGTCGCGCTTGCCTATCGGGCCTGATCAGAGGGCGAAGCTGGCGCGGACACCATAGCGGCGGCGGTCGCCGATGATGCCCAGATCGGACGCGGGCAGGCCGGCGAGCGCCAGCGTGGTCCGCTCGATATAGCTCTCGAAATAATTCTGGTTGAAGATGTTGCTGGCGAACAGCGCTAATTCGACCGGGCCATGTTCGAAGCTGATCGAGCCGCTGACCAGCGCATAGCTGTTCAGGAAGGTCGGCGTCACCTGATTGAGCGTCGCCGCCAGCCGCTTGCCCTTGCCCGCCACATTGGCGCTGAAGGCCAGCCTGTCCGCACCGATCGGCACGACATAGTCGGTCGATAGACTGAGCATCATGTCCGGCTGGAAGGTCAGCCGGTTGCTTGCCAGCGTGCGGCCGGTGGCCCGCATATAGGCGCTGCTGTCGGTCAGGCGCGCGTGCTGCCAGGTCAGCTGGCCCGAGATAGTCCATTGCGAGGTCGGCCTGACCGCGGCTTCGAGTTCGAGACCGTAGCTTTCGACGTCGCCGCTGTTGAGGTCGATCGTGACGAGGCCGGCGGGCACGGCGGGGGCGATCGAATTAAGGCCGATATAGTCCCGATAATCGTTGTAGAATATCGCACCCGACAGTTTCACGCCGCGTGCCGCATATTTGGTGCCCACCTCATAGGTCCAGGCGGAGTCGCCCTGATAGGTGCGAAACGGTGCGTTCGGAGGATTGAAGCCACCGCCGCGATAGCCGCGCGCGACCGAAGCATAGGTCATCAGCGTCGGGTTCCAGTGCCGCGTGACGGTCAGCTTCGGCTGCACCTGATTCGACCTGATCCTGGCCGGGGGGGTGGCGACGCCGGCGATCGCGCCGCTCGCCTTGCGGCTCTCATGATCGTAACGCAGGCCCGCCGCGACCTCCCAGTCGGGGTTCGGTTTCCAGAACAAGGTGCCGAATATGGCGGAGGTATCGCCTTCGCGCTGGTCGATCGTGCGGACCATGCGGTTCTGCGGCACGACATTCTGCAGCAGGTTCGAGTCGAGCCGCTCATTGCTGTAGAACAGCCCGGCCAGCGTCGAGATGCTGTCGCTGAACATCGTGTCGAAGCGCAGCTCGACCGTCCTGGTCCTCAGCCTGTCGATGCCGCTGGAACGGACGATGTTCGCCGGGCCGAAGTCCGCGTCATTGTCGGGCGCGCTGGTGGTACGCAGGTCGTGGGCGGCCTGCAGCGTGACCTTGCTATTCAGCGCGTCGAGCAAGGCCTCGACCTTCGCGTTGATACCGCGATATTTGTAGTCGGTGATGCCCAGCGCGTTGAATTGACTGGTGCGCAGATAGTTGGTCGGGCCGCTGACGCGGGCGTAGGGCGTGTTGGTGCCCCTGATCCGGTCATGATAGCCGTTGAGCGTGACCGTCACCTCCTCGCCCGGCGTTGCGCGGAGCGTCGCGTTGATCGAATCGGTGTTGATCTGGTTCGACTTGCCGCCCACGACGACATTGTCGATGAAACCGTCCTGCTGGCGGTGGGACGCAGCGATGCGGATCGCGAGCTTGTCGGTGACGATCGGCCCCGAAACCGAGCCCGAAACCAGCCAGCTGTCGTCGGGCCCCGCATAGCTCGCCGTGCCGCGCGCTTCGAACGCATTGCCCGGCTCGCGGGTGATGACGTTGATCGCGCCGCCCAGCGTGTTCTTGCCATAGAGCGTACCCTGCGGACCGCGCAGCACCTCGATCCGCGCGACGTCGAGGAGCGGGTTGTTGAGATAGGCGGTGTTCGGGCGATAGATGCCGTCGACGAACAGGCCGACGCCGGGCTGCACGGTTCCCACCAGCGTCACGCCGACGCCGCGGATCGCAACGAAGGCGCGGCCGGCGCCGTCGCTGCTGATGTTGAGCCCGGGCGAAAGCAGGGCGGCCTCACGAACCGAATTGATATTGCGCCTGACCAGCGCGTCGCCGCTGATCGCGGTAACGGCGACGGGAATGTCGAACAGCGTCTCGTTACGCTTGCGCGCGGTGACGATGATCTCGTCGCCCATGCTCGCAGTGGCGGCATCGGCCGGGAGCGCGGTCTGCGCGGAGGCCGATGGCACAGCGAACGCGATGAGGGCGAAACGGGAGCCGAGCATGGTGATGATGCGCATCCGTAATCCGCTCCCCATGGCCGATCATCAACCGATTAGCTGATATTGAGAAGACCTGTCAGACAGCGGGTTCGGAGGCTAAACCGTCTGAAAGGCTTCTCGGGCTCAGGCGCCGACGGGGCGCCCGGCCGCCGATGCACGAACCTGGTCAGTGCCCCGCGCTGACCGCATTGATCTTTGGCGGGCGGGGCGCGACCCAGATCCATGCGGCCACGGCCCAGGCTATCAGGCCAGTGACCAGGAAGATCTTGTCGGTGGCCAGGGTCAACGCTTCCTTGTCCACCAGCTGCGCAAGCAGCACCCTGCTCTGCTCGAACGAAAGGCCGCGCCCCGCCAATATCGTGCTGATGGCGTCGGGATTGAGTTTGCCCGCCAGATCGCTGCCGAAGACGCGCGCCTCGCTGTTCCAGTATGTCACCGCCAGCGAGGTGGCGGCGGCCACCGCTATCGTCCTGGTGAAGGTTGCCAGTCCGGCCGCCGACGCGACCTCTTCGGGGCGTACCGCGCTCATCGACATCGCCGTGACGATGATGAAGAAGAAGGGCATCCCCAGCCCCATCACCATCTGGGGCACCGCGAGCGACAGGAAGTCGGCCTCGCTGGTCCAGCCCGTGCGCATCAGCGTCGCCCCGCCAACCCAGATGAGCGACAATGACAGCAGCAGGCGCGCATCATAGCGCTTGAGCAGCAGCGGCGGGAAGCGCGCGACGAAAATGCCCACCAGCGCGGTGAAGGCGGTCGCGAGGCCGGCCTGGGTCGCGGTGTAGCCGAGCGAGAGCTGCATCCATTGCGGGATGACGACGATACCCGCGAAATAGGTGCTGAAGCCCAGCGTCGCCGTCACCACCCCGACCGAAAAGGTGCGATGCCGGAAAATCCGCAGATCGACGACGGGGTGATCGGCGGTCAGTTCCCAGATCACGAACAGGACAAGACCGATCGCCGCGACAAGGCCGAGCACGACGACTGTCGGATCGGCGAACCAGTCGTGCTCGCGGCCGATATCGAGCATGATCTGAAGCGAACCGATCCAGACGACCATCAGACCGAGGCCGACCAGATCGATCGGCAGCTTTTCGGTGGGCGTCTCGCTGGAGCGGAGCAGCGTGAATGTCGTGATCGCGCAGAAGGCGACGATCGGCACGTTGATGAAGAAGATCCAGTGCCAGCTCAGATTGTCGCTGATCGTGCCGCCCAGGATCGGGCCCAGCGCCGGGCCGATCAAGGTGGTCATCGCCCATATTCCCATCGCCTGTGCCCGCTTTTCGGGCGGATATATCCGCATCATCAGCATCTGGGTCAGCGGCATGAGCGGGCCGCCGCACAGCCCTTGCCCGACGCGGCATGCGACCAGCATGCCGAGGGTCATCGACATTCCGCACAATATCGAAAAAAGGCCGAAGCCCAGTGCCCCGACAACAAAGGTCCGCACCGCGCCGAAGCGCTGTGCGAGCCAGCCCGTCAGCGGCACGCAGATCGCCTCCGCGACCGCATAAGAGGTGATCACCCAGGTGCCCTGGCTGGGCGTGATGCCCAGATTGCCCGCGATATGGGGAACCGACACGTTCGCGATCGTCAGGTCGAACACGATCATCAGATTGGCGCCGCCAAGCGCGATGGAGGCGATCAGGCGGCGGCGGCCCGTGATCAGCTCATGGGGCTCGACCTGGTTCATGCCGATCAGTCGCCGGAGACGTCGATTTCGACTTCCATCGACAGGCCGACGCGCAATGGATGCGCGGCCAGTTCCTTCGGGTCTATCGCGATCCGCACGGGTACACGCTGGACCACCTTGATCCAGTTGCCGGTCGCGTTCTGCGCCGGGATCAGGGCGAACGCCGATCCGGTGCCGCCCGAGAAGCCGACGACGCGCCCATGATATTCGACGTCGCCGCCATAGAGGTCGGCGGTCAGCGTCACCGGCTGTCCCGGCTTCACGCGGCGGAGCTGGCGCTCCTTGAAATTGGCGTCGACATAGACTTGCGCCAGCGGGACGATCGTCATGACCGCGCTGCCCTGCGCGACCCGCTGGCCGATCTGGACCTGGCGGCGGGTGACGATGCCGTCGATCGGCGCGCGGATGATGGTCCGGTCGAGATCGAGCTGTGCCGCCGCAAGCTTCGCCTTCGCCGTCAGCACCATCGGATCGGTCTCGACCGTCGCGTTGCTGATCATCGCCTGATTGGCGGCCAGTTCGCCGGCGGCTGCGCCCTGATTGGAGCGCGCCTGGGCGAGCCCCGCCCGTGCGGCGGCGAACGCCTTGCGGGCGCTGGAGAGTTCCTCGCCCGAAACCGCGCCCGACGGCTGCAGCGCAAGCCGGCGATCGAGGTCGATCCGCGCCTGATCATAGTCGGCTTGGGCGCGGGCGATGTCGGCGCGGCGGGCGTCGAGCTGGGCTGACAGGGCGGTGCTGGTCGCCGATGCCTGGCGGAACATGCGCCGCGCACGGGCCAGCTCGGCTTCGGCCTGGGCATAGCCGATCCGCGCATTGGCCTGATCGAGCATCAGCAGAACATCGCCCTTGCGGACCGCCTGGGTATCGCTGACCCGGACAGCGGTGACCTGACCGTTGATCAGCGGCGTGACCTGCGCGACCTCGGCGTTGACATAGGCATTGTCGGTGCTGACATGGTTGCGGCCGATCAGGAAATACCAGAGCCCGTAGAGCAGCGCGATCGCGGCGAGCGCCAGGGCGAACCGCGTCAGCCACAGCTTGCGCTGGCGGAGGCGCCCGGCCTTGCCGGCCGCCGCTTCGGCATCCGCATCGCTAAGGGCATGAGTGTTGGGATCGGCATCAGCCATTCGGATCATCCTTGGCAACAGGCTGTGACGCCGCCGTGAAACCGCCGCCTAGCGCGCGGATCAGGGCGATGTCGACGGCATACATGCGGCTGTCGATGCCGGCTACGGCGCGCCGGGCCTGCAGCAGCCGTTCTTCCGCGATGAGCACGTCGAGATAGGTGGACAGTCCGCCTTCATAGCGCTTGCGGGCAATCGCGTAGGATTCCTCGGAATCGCCGAGCGCCTGGCGGGACAGCGCGAGCCGTTCGGCGACCGTGCGCCGGCCGGTGACGGCGTCGGCGACCTCGCGATAGGCGGTCAATACCGTGCCGTCATAGGCGGCGACGGCGGCGTCATAGTCGGCGCGGGCGCTGCGATAGCGACCGGTCAGCGCGCCGCCGCGGAAGATGGGCAGCGAGAGGGCGGGGCCGACATTGCCGAAGGTCGATCCGCTGTCGGCAAGGTTGGCAAGGCCCAGCGACTGGACCCCGACCAGCGCGCCCAAGCGGATCGCAGGGTAGAAATCGGCACGCGCGATCCGGATCCGGCTGGCGGCGGCTTCGGTGCGGGCACGCGCGGCGGCGATGTCGGGGCGGCGGCCGATCAGTTCGGTGGTCAGCTGTGTGGGCAGGCCGGGCGCGTGCGGCCTGCCAAGGCGCGGCCGCGTGATCGTCAGGCCGCGGTCGGGCCCGGCACCGATCATCGCGGCGATCTGGTTGCGGGTCAGCGCGATCGACTCGTCGATCGCGGCGAGATCGGCGCGCGCCTGCGGGATCGCTGCGTCGGCCTGCTTGAGCTCGCCGCGCGTGTCGAGCCCGCTGATGACGCGGTCGGACACGAGCTTGCGGGTCGCGGTGCGCACCTCGACAGCAGCCAGCAGCACGTCGCGCTCGGCATGAAATCGGGCGAGATCGGCATAGGTGGCGGCGATTGCGGTGGTGAGCATCAGCGCGGCCTGCGCCTGTTCGATCCGCGCGGCCTCGGCCTCGGATGTCGCGGCGGCGAGCGCCGCGCGGTTGCGGCCCCAGATGTCGATGTCGAAAGATAGGTTGAGGCCGACCTGGCCGGCATCCTCCCAGCCTTTCGGGACGAACTGGCGGGGAACGCCGACATTATAGCTCTGCTTTTCGAGCGCGACGCTGGCGTCGAGCCCGGCCTGCGGCAGCAGCGGCGCGCCTGCCGCCTGCGCCATGCCGAGTGCGCGGCGGAAGCGTGCCGCCGCGGCGATGGCGTCGGGCGACCCGCGCAGCCCTTCCTCGATCAATGCGTTGAGCTGCGGATCGCCCAGGCTCTGCCACCAGGCTTCGACCGGCCATGCCGCGCCGCTCAGGCCGGCGAAGCTCTGTTCGGCGGCCACGCTCGCCGGCTGGCGCAGCGCCTGTTTCGCGCCAAGGTCGGGCATCGACGCGCATCCCGCCAGCGTGATGCTTAGCGCAAGCATGGAGGTTCGGAGCAGGGCAGGGCGACTCGGCGGCATGGTAAAACCGTACTGTGTGGTATCGTTTTTGCGATGTGCGCCGATGCCAGCCTCTTGTCAATATCAATCTGTACCATATAGTACAGCTATGGAGATGACTCGGGAAAAGCCCATCCTTAGTCGCCGCGAGGCGCGGCGGAACGACCGGCGCGATGCGATATTGGCGGTCGCCAATAGCTCATTCCTCGACCATGGCTATGCCGCGACCAGCATGTCGGCGATCGCAGCGACGGTCGGCGGATCGAAGGCTACGCTGTGGAGCTATTTTCCGTCGAAGGCGGCGCTGTTCGAGGCGGTGGTCGACCAGGCTACGCTCGCTTTCCGCCAGCGCCTCTCCCTGCTGCTCGATCCCGAAGGCGACCCTGAAGACACGCTGCGGAGCTTCTGTGTCGGCTTTGTCGAACGGGTGACCGCGCCGCAGGCGATCGCACTCTACCGGCTGGCCTTTTCGGAAGCCGGCCGCTTTCCGGAGATCGGCGAGATCTTCTACCAGCGCGGTCCCCGCTCGACCCATGCGCTGCTCGGCACGTTCATCGCCGCGGCGATCGAGCGTGGTCGATTGCGCCGCATCGATCCGGTGGAGGCAGCCAAGGTGCTGACCCTGCTGTGCATGGGGGGGTGCCATCAGCAACTGCTGCTCGGCCGGATCGACGTGCCGACCCCGGAGATGATCCGGGCCGACGCCGATGCCGCGCTCGACATCTTCATGCGCGCCTACGCCCTCTGAGCATGTGCATCGAAAGGACCGTAAAGCGGGTCAGTTCGGCCGGCGGCTGGCGCGGGGGAATGAAAGGCCGTTCAGTATCGGCTTCAGCCGCTTGGCGGGGCGTTCGATCAATAGCCAGCTTGCGCCGCCCAGGGCGAGCGCACCGGTAAGGGTTGCGGCGATATAGGCGGAGAAACCGAGGCCGAGAAAGCTGAACGCAATGCCGAGCGGCCAGCCGTAAAGATAGGTGCCGTAGCTGATGTCAAAGCGGTCATTGATCGGCTGAAGCCGGCCGAAATCGGCGCGCAGGGCCAGCCAGTAGAGGGCCGTGCCGCCGAACAGGATCGCGGTGGGTTCGGCGATCGGCCGATAGCAGAGTGCTGCCCCGAACATCGCAGCGGCGAGCGCGGCGACGGGGGCGGTGACGATCCGGTCCAGCTCGGCCCGATAGAGCCATGCAGTCGCCCCCAGGCCGAAGGTCGCGAGGAACCGGATCGTCGGATAGGGTGCGCCCAGCGTCATGTCGATGATCGGGGCAAAGCGGAACTGCTCGATGCGCCAGTAGACGCCGGGAACGTTGCACAGGCAGAAGAGCGCGAGACAGAGCAGCGCTCCCCGCAGCACCAGTCGGCGCCGGTCGAGCACGCCGGCGCTGCCGAGCAGGGCGACAAGGATATAGCAGCGGAACTCGTAGGAAATGGTCCACATCGGCGAGTTCGGTTCGATCCAGGCCGCGCCTTCGTGAAAGCCCTCGGGCCGCTGCAGGATCAGGACGCGCCAGGCCTGCCACAGGTCAGGCGAATGGCCGTACAAGATGGGCACAGCCACGGCGCATGCGATGAAAGCAACGATGAAAGCCGGATAGATCCGCAATATGCGCTTCGTGAAATAGGTCCATATGCTGGCGGAGTTCTGCATCGACTGCACGATCAGATAGCCGCTCAGCAGGAAGAAGGCGTCGACGCACAGCGCGGAGATCGTCAAGCCGTTGCCGGTCAGCGACTGGAGCGGGTCGGGGGAAGGGGGCGCCTGGCCCCATTGCTCATAGGCGTGGGTAAGAATGACCCCGCTGGCGAACAGCAGCCTCAGAAAGCCGATATTGTTGCGCGAATATGCTGTCCCCATATCGCCTGATCCCGCACTCCGGCGCCCGGTGTCAATTGGCCGGGCCACAACGAAAAAGGGCGACCCGAAGGCCGCCCTTGTCTTATCCCGAGCGAGACCGGATCAGCGCGAGTAGAACTCGACGACCAGGTTCGGCTCCATCTTCACCGGATAAGGCACTTCGTCGAGCGTCGGAACGCGGACATAGCTGACCTTGGCGGCGCCGTCGGGGGCGATATATTCGGGAACATCGCGCTCGGACAGGCCCTGCGCTTCGAGCACCAGCGCCATTTCCTGCGCCTTCGAACCCAGCGAGATCTCGTCACCCGGCTTCACCAGACGCGAGGCGATGTTGCACTTCACGCCGTTGACGCGGATGTGGCCGTGGCTGACCAGCTGGCGCGCTGCGAAGATCGTCGGCGCGAACTTGGCGCGGTAGACCACCGCGTCGAGGCGACGCTCGAGCAGGCCGATCAGGTTCTGCGAGGTATCGCCCTTCATCCGCGAAGCTTCGGTGTAGTTCTTCTTGAACTGTTTCTCGGTGACGTCGCCGTAATAGCCCTTGAGCTTCTGCTTCGCCTTGAGCTGGAGACCGTAATCGGAAACCTTGCCCTTGCGGCGCTGGCCGTGCTGGCCGGGGCCATATTCACGCTTGTTGACCGGGCTCTTCGGACGACCCCAGATGTTCTCGCCCATCCGGCGGTCGAGCTTGTATTTGGCGCTATGGCGCTTCGACATGATAGTTCCTTCAATCGCTACAACGTTACCCGCCACCGCTGGCGCGGGGCGGGGTCGATCCCGGTATTTCGCTCTGCTTGGTCCGCGCCAAAATACATTGGGGGACGGCAGGGCCACCACTTCACCGGGGTGTGGGGCCGATTGCGAAGGCGGGCCTATGGCGGCGAAGAGGCGGATAGTCAAGTCCGCGCGGCTTCGCTAATGGCCGCGCATGACCGACAAAACACCCGTGCCCGCCGCCGAATGTACCCAGATGAGCCAGGTCCGCGCCGCGATCGATGGCCTCGACACGCTGATCGTCAGCCTGCTGGCCGAACGGATGCGCTATATCGAGGCCGCGGCGCGGATCAAGCCGAGCCGCGACACGGTCCGCGATGAGGTGCGCAAGGCCGAGGTGATCGCGCATGCCGTCAAGGTCGCCGACGATCGCGGCTTTCCGCCCAGGCTGGCCTATCGGCTCTATGACATGCTGGTCGAGGGATCGATCGCGCATGAGCTGGAGCGATTCGACGCGCTCGACAAGGGCTGAGATCAGGCCGGATCCCTGGCCTGGACCGGCGGCGCTTCTTCGGGCGGGGGCGCATGCTGTGCCGCCATCAGTATTTCGGGCCGGTTGTCGGGTGCGATGCCATAGCTGGGCGGCCATGCCGCGGGCGGCAGATGCAGCGTGCCGAACAGTCGGTCGTAGATCGGCAGCATCGATGCATAATTATGGTTGGGGTGGTCGACTCGCGAATGATGCCAGTGGTGGAAGCGCGGGCTGGACAGGACATGCTCGAACCAGCCGAGCCGCGCGCGCAGGTTCGAATGGATGAAGAAGGCCCAGAAGGTGCCCGCCAGCAGCACGATGATCGGGGCGATGCTGCCCGATCCCGACCCCGGCGAGCCGAAGCCCGCGATCGCGACCAGCGCCAGGCCGAACATGCGGGTGAAGATGATGTCGATCGGATGGGCGCGGGTGTTGATCAGCCAGTCCATCCGTTCGGGTTCATGGTGGATCGCATGGAACCGCCACAGCCAGGGCACCTGATGCATGATGCGGTGGCCCCAGTAGAAGCCGAACTCGCCGATCACCAGCGCCGCGGCGATCTGGATCCAGACCGGCAGGCCGGTCAGCCACATGAAATAGCCGGCCGGCAGCATCTGCCGCCCGGTCGCCGCCAGAACGCCGAGCGGGAACGCCAATATCAGCGTGGGGATGAACCCGTTCATCAGATAATAGCCGAGATCGGCGGCCAGCCCCTTGCGCAGGGTCGGCTGGCGATTGACCGCGAACAGCCATTCGAGCGGGACGAAGATGATCGACAGCGCGAACAGCCAGAGGATCAGGCTGCCGGCGGTGTACAGAAGGTGGTTCACTTCGGGGGGCATGCTGCTCGCTGCTCGCCATCATCGGCTCGGCTGCGATGATAGGGTCCTGATGCCACGCCGTCCATGCCGAGGCGGGGAGGTTCGCGGATCAGACGATCTGTGAACCGAGTCCGTTGGCCGGACGACGGCGCGTCCGCATCACCCCGCCGATCACGCCGAAGCCGATCAGCATCATCGCCCAGGTGGTCGGTTCGGGAAGGACCGGCACCGGCACGATCGTGTCGATGCTGATGCCGTCGATCAGCGCGAAGGGCGGCTGTCCCGGCGGGGTGCCATAGGCCAGCATCGACAGGGTCGTCGTCGCTGTGGTGGCGGTGAACGAGAAGCTCTCGAACCGCCAGGGCGTGAAACTGCCCTCGGGATTGGTGACCACCGAGGTCTTGAAAAGCTTGTCGACACCGGTGGGGTTCGTCGTCGGATCGTAAAGCAGCGACGAATTGTAGCCGCCCAGCAGATTGGCGCGCATATCGGCAGGGTCGGTGTTGCCCGCATCCGCGTTGAAGAAGGAGAGGCCTTCATCGACCGGGTTCGCGGTGTAGGAGCAGGTGCCGATGCACATGATCCACGCTTCCTTGGTATCGCCGAACAGGCCCGACTGCTGCGCGGCCGCCCAGTAGAAGCTGAGATAATAGGTCGTGCCCGGCGTCAGGCCGGTGATCGTCTGTTCGACCGGCCGGTTGAGGTACGAGCCGTCGGCGGCGAGGAAGCTTCCGCCCACCGGGCTGTTCCGAAGGTCGTTGCCGGACGCGGCACCAGGATAATCCGGGCCCCACAGGCCGAAGCGACCGCCATCGAAGGGCACATGCGCAGCACCGTCGGCATAGGGCATATCGGCGAAGTCGTCCGCACCGGTCAGCGATTGCGGCGGGCCGGCGACATAGCCGGGATTGTCGACCATGATGAAGTTGTAGCCGCCGGTCGTCCGCCAGCCGGTCGACGTGGGAAGGCCGTTCATTCCGTTGCCGATGATCGTCGAATGGACCGCGTTGCCGCTGGTCATCGTCAACAACTCGAAATCGCCGTTAACGACAAGGTTGGCCGCGTGGAGCGGTGCCCCGAGCGTGAACGCCATCAACGCCGTCAACAATGTGACAAGCCTGATACGCATCGACTTACAACCCCCGATCACAGAACGCATCTGATCTCTATATGATATTCCGCCGCTAAATACAAGATTCCGCAGAGTTTTGCGGTTTACAACTAGTTTACAATGTGCAAAGGGCGGTGTTAATCATCGAAATGCCGAGTCCAGCGCGCTTTTATCGGGAGCGCGGCCGTTCGAACGCGCTCAGCACGCCGCGCAGCGTGCGTATTTCCTGCGCGTTCCATGCCGGCTTGGTTAACATCGAACGCAGCGTTCGTTTCGTCACATGCGTGCGATGGGGCGGGAAGAAGAAACCCGATTCGTCGAGCATCCGTTCGAGATGTTCGATCAGCCCGTCGAGGTCCTCCTGCGGTGCCGGCGGATCGAGCTCGACGGCGGGCGGCGATGCCAGCCCCTGTCCCTTCGACCATTCATAAGCGACCAGGATCACCGCCTGCGCCAGGTTCAGACTGCCGAAGGCCGGATTGATCGGGACCGTGATGATCGTGCGCGCGATGGCGACATCGTCGGTCTCGAGCCCCGAGCGTTCGGGGCCGAACAGGATCGCCGAGCGGCCCGCTTCGCCATGGATCGCGCCGGCGGCGGCTTCGGGCGTGACGACCGGCTTGGTGACGCCGCGTTTGCGCACGGTGGTCGCATAGACATGCGCGCAGTCGGCGGTGGCTTCGGCGACGCTGTCATAAACCTGCGCCTTTTCGAGCACGATATCGGCCCCCGAGGCCGCCGGGCCCGCGTCGGGGTTGGGCCAGCCGTCGCGCGGGCTTACCAGCCGCAGTTCGGTCAGCCCGAAATTGAGCATGGCCCGCGCGGCCTTGCCGATATTCTCGCCCAGCTGCGGGCGGACGAGAACGATGACGGGGGGCGGGGTTGATGACGGGAACTCCCCGACCCGCTCATCCTGAGGAGAGGCTGGGCTTGTCGAAGCCTCGTCTCGAAGGACTTTCTTCGCGAGGCGCGAAATCGCGGCCCAATTGCCTTCGATGAGAGCCTGCTTCTTCAATCGAGACCAGCCCTTTATCCGCCGTTCCGCAGAGAACGCCTGATCGAGATCGGGAAATTCCTGGGACCACACAAGAGTGAGGGGTCCACGCTCCTGAGTATAGCCGGGGATCAGACCGGATTGATGCTGTCCGATCCTCGCATCGAGATCATCGGTGTGCCCAACATAGAAACTGTCGTCTGCACAGCGCAGCATGTAGGCCCAAAAGCTCACGACGGTCCTTCGATACGGGTCTTCGGCTTCGCTCAGCCCCTACTCAGGATGAGCGGGGGAGGGAAGGGGGGAGCGATGAGAAGGCAGCATCAGCCCTCCTTGCCGGCCTCGCTGACCGCGCCGGCGAATTCCTCGAAATCCCTGGCTTCGCGGAAGTCCTTATAGACGCTGGCGAAGCGGATATAGGCGACGCTGTCGAGCGCCTTGAGCCCGTCCATCACCATCCCGCCGACCGCGCTGGCGGCGATTTCATTGTCGCCGCTGGTCTCGATCTGGCGCTGGATCGCGGTGGCGAGCCGCTCGATCCGGGCGGGATCGACCGGTCGCTTGCGGCAGGCGATCTGGATCGAGCGTTCGAGCTTCGAGCGGTCGAACGGCTCGCGCCGCCCCTCGCTCTTCACCACCGTCATCTCGCGCAGCTGGATGCGTTCGAAGGTGGTGAAGCGTGCGCCGCACCCCTCGCATTGCCGCCGCCGCCGGATCGCCGCCCCGTCGTCGGTGGGGCGGCTGTCCTTCACCTGGCTGTCTTCATGGGCGCAGAAAGGACAGCGCAATTACAACTCCGGGTAGATCGGGAAGCGGTCGCACAGCGCCTCGACGCGCGCCTTCACATGCTGCTCGGTCTGGCCATTGCCCTCGGGGCCATTGGCGGCGAGGCCGTCGAGCACGTCGGCGATCATGTCGGCGATCTCGCGGAACTCGGCGGGGCCGAAGCCGCGGGTCGTGCCGGCGGGCGAGCCGACGCGGATGCCCGAGGTCTTGACTGGGGGCAGCGGATCATTGGGAACGCCATTCTTGTTGCAGGTGATGCCGGCGCGCTCGAGCGCCTCGTCGGCATCGCGGCCGGTCACGCCGATCGGGCGCAGGTCGACCAGCGCCAGATGGGTGTCGGTGCCGCCCGAGACGAGGTCGGCGCCGCGCTCCTTGAGGCGGGCGGCGAGCACCTTGGCATTCTCGACCACGGCGGCGGCGTAAAGCTTGAAATCGGGCTGGAGCGCTTCGCCGAAGGCGACCGCCTTGGCCGCGATGACATGCATCAGCGGACCGCCCTGGAGCCCCGGGAACACCGCCGAGTTGATCTTCTTCGCGATCGCCTCGTCATCGGTCATGATCATGCCGCCACGCGGGCCGCGCAGCGTCTTGTGGGTCGTGGTGGTGACGACATGGGCGTGACCGAACGGGGTGGGGTGGACCCCACCCGCGACAAGGCCGGCGAAATGCGCCATGTCGACCATGAAGATCGCGCCGACCTCGTCCGCGATCGCGCGGAAGCGGGCGAAGTCGATATGGCGCGGATAGGCCGATCCGCCGGTGATGATCAAGGTCGGCCTGTGCTCGCGGGCGAGCGCCTCGACCTGATCGAAATCGATGCGGTGATCGTCGGGCCGCACGCCGTACTGGATGGCGTTATACCATTTGCCCGACATCGCCGCCTTGGCGCCGTGGGTGAGATGGCCACCGGCGTCGAGGCTGAGCCCCATGATCGTGTCACCGGGTTTCGTCAGCGCGAGCATCACCGCGCCGTTCGCCTGCGCGCCCGAGTGCGGCTGGACATTGGCGAAGCCGCAGTTGAACAGCTGCTTCGCGCGGTCGATCGCGAGCTGCTCGACCATGTCCGACGGGTGGCAGCCCTGATAATAGCGCTTGCCCGGATAGCCCTCGGCATATTTGTTGGTGAAGACCGACCCCTGAGCCTCCAGCACCGCCTTCGAGACGATATTCTCCGACGCGATCAGCTCGATCTGCTTCTTCTCGCGCGAGATTTCGGCAGTCAGACCGGCGAACACCGCCGCGTCGGCTTCGGCCAGGCCGCGCGTGAAGAAGCCGTCGGGCTGGACATCGGACAGAGAGGCGGCGGGCTTGCTGCTCATGCATGTTCCTTGTGGAAACGAGGGTGGGAGAGCTTGTCGACACGGCGGAGGTGGCGGTCGCCGGCGAAATCGGTCGACAGGAAGGCGGTGATGCAGGCCTTGGCCTGCTCGATGCCGATCAGCCGGGCACCGAGCGCGATGACATTGGCGTCATTATGTTCGCGGGCGAGACCGGCGGAGAGCATTTCGGAGACCAGTGCACAGCGCGCGGCGGGATGGCGGTTGACCGCGATCGAGATACCGATCCCCGATCCGCACAGCGCAATGCCCTTGCCCGCTTCGTGCGCGGCGATCGCTTCGGCGATCTTGTAGCCATAATCGGGATAGTCGACCGAACCGGCGTTCTCGGGGCCGAGATCGAGCACCTCATGCCCCTGCTCGCGCAGCCAGGCGACGAGTGCCGCCTTCATGTCAAAAGCAGCGTGATCGGATGCGATGGCGATGATCTCTGCCATATCCAGTCCATTTCTGACGAGTCGGGTTGCGGCGGTCTCTAGGGCCCAAAGCCGGATATCGCAATCGCGGCTTTCCTTTTGACGTGCGAAGCGGCCTTATTCAGAAGGGACTTCTGCCGCCGCTGCTTCGTGGCCCGCCGATTTGAAGGATTATCCGCATTTGAGCATGACCGGCAGCGCGATGGCACGGATCGTCGGTTTGCAGACGGTCCTGCAGTTCGCGATCGATTTCTCCGCGAGCCTGATCGTCGCGCGCCTGCTGTCGCCGCACGACATCGGCGCCTTTTCGATCGCGCTGGCCGCCGTCGTGATCGCCCAGACGTTGCGCAGCGCGGGCGTCAACATGTTCCTGATCGCGGCGCCGTCGCTTGACGAGGCCAGGGTCCGCACCGCGCTGGGGCTGGCGATGGTCGCCAGTTTCACTTTCGCGGTCGTCATTTTCGCCGTGGCTCCGCTGATCGCGGCATTCTACCGGGAGCCGGTGATCGCCGATGTCCTGCGGATCGTCTGCCTCAGCTATCTGCTCGCGCCCTATCAGGTGCTTGCGCATGGCCTGCTCACCCGCGCGCTGCGCTTCAAGTCGCTGCTGGTGGCGACGATCGGCGCCAGCGGCGTGAGCGCCGCCGTTTCGGTCGGCCTCGCGCTGCAGGGATGGGGAAGCCTGTCGATGGCCTATGGCTCGCTGGCCGGTGGCATCACCTTGATCTGCGTGATGATCGCCGCGCGGCCGCCGCAATTCGTGTTCCGCCCCTCGCTCGTCCATTGGCGTACGATCTCGGGCTTCACCGGCTGGGTGCTCGGCGCGTCGATGCTCGGTCAGTTCGGTCCGCGCCTTAACGAACTGTTCGTCGGACGCGCGCTCGGCATAGCTCCCGCCGCCTTTCTCGACCGTGCCGAGATGCTGCCGCGCATGTTGTGGAACTATGCTTCGCCGCCGGTCCTCAGCATCCTTGGGCCGCTGGTGGCGCACGAACTGCGCAGCGGGGTAGACGCCCACTCGACCGTGCTGGTGCGGATGCGGCTGTTCGGCTGCATCTTCTCGCCGATCCTGATCGGCATCGCGACCCAGTCGGGGCCGATCCTGATCGGCCTGTACGGCTGGCAATGGCATGACTCGATCGGACCCGCGCCCTGGCTGTGCGTCGCCGCCGCGATCACTGGTCAGTTCGTCGTCCTCAGCGCGTCGCTCAACGGATTGGGCGAAGCCCGGTCGCTGTTCCTGCTCGGGTTGACCGAACAGGCTGCGCGGATCGCGATGCTCGCGATGGTCAGCTGGACGCGGATCGAGTTCGTCGCGATCGGGTCGGTCGCGGTGGCGATGGTCTATGCGGCGGCGGCGATCCGGCTCGGCGTGCGGCTGAAGCTGTTCACCTTGCGCGCGGTGCTCGCCAGCCTGGTCCCGGCGCTGGCGATCTGCGCAGTCGTCGGCGCTGCGGGTATCGCGATCGATGTCGCGCGCGGCGGCGGACTGCCGTCGCATCCGATCCCGGCGGTGCTGGAGGCGGCGGCGATCCTGGCGCTGGTCTGGATCGCGGCGGTCTATGTGTTCCAGCGCGAAGTGATCGTCGCGCTGCTACGACTGGTGAAGCATTGATCGGCGCGGCGAAGGGGCGGCGCGCGCTTTTGCTGTTGACCTCGGGCGGATTGATCCTCTTGAAGCGGTGGCGCGTTGACGCGCGAAAGGGAGTCGATCGATGAACAGCCGCACCGCCGCCAGCCTGGCCGCCATCCTGCTTCTGGCCGCCTGTGCCCGGGGCGAGGACGCCCATCCGATCGACAATGTCATGGTGGCCGATAATGCCGCCGCCGAGGATGCGATCGACGAAGGCGGCCCCGGTGGCAATGCCGCCGAGACGCGGCCGACCGACGCCTGGGTCGGCAAGTGGATCGGCGTCGAAGGGCTGATCCTCGATATTCAGCCGGCCGGGGATCCGGGCAACTATGTCCTGAGCATCACCCTGCTCGACGGGACGAAGAGCTTTGAAGGCGCCGCCGAAGGCGACCTCATCCGTTTCACCCGCGATGGCCGTACCGAAAATATCCGCGCCGCGACCGGCGATGAGACCGGGCTCAAGTGGCTGGCGGGCAAGCAGAATTGCCTGATGATCCAGCGCGGCGAAGGCTTCTGCCGCGAAGAGGCTGCGGCGCCTGACGCGGTCGCGCCCGTGGTCCCGCCCGCCACCAAGCCTTGAAATGGCCGGTTTTCGCGATTAGGGGCGCCCCTATGACGAAGCTATCGCCGCTGATGACCGCCCAGGAGTTCGCCGATCGCGCCCGCGAGATCGTCGAGACGATGAGCGGCCATGCCGCGCACCGCGCGATCGACCTGCTCACCAATGACGTGCTGCGGGGCCTGGGCTATGGCGAGGGCATCGAGATTTTCGAAAGCGCGGTCGGCCACTGGCACGACGCCGACGCCGTCTATCCGCATGGCGGGCCTTGCCCCGATTGCGAGCGCGCCGCCGAAGAGGCGCGACGCGCGGCTTAATTCCTCCCCGGCACGGGGAGGAATGAATTCGAAAGCAAGGCGCGGGACGCAAAGCCCGGCTGGCCCGTCCATAGTCTGCGCACGATATTTTCGTGGGAAAGGCTATGACGATGCTGATGGACATGATCGTGAATGATCCGCGCTGGGCGCAGGTCGTGGCGCGCGATGCGCGGGCGGACGGCAGCTTCCTCTATTCGGTGAAGACCACCGGGGTCTATTGCCGGCCGAGCTGTGCCGCACGCACCCCCAACCCGCGCAACGTCGCGTTCCATGCCGACAGCGCGGCGGCCGAGGCGGCGGGCTTCCGGCCGTGCAAGCGCTGCCGCCCGACCGAGCCGCCGCTCGCCGAGCGCCACGCCGCGCTGGTCGCCGCCGCCTGCCGCCGGATCGAGACGGCCGAGGAGCCGCCGAGCCTCGACGTTCTGGCGGCGGGTGCGGGCCTCAGTCCGCACCATTTCCACCGGCTGTTCCGTAGCATCACCGGGCTGACCCCGAAGGGCTATGCCGACGCCGAACGCGCCCGCAAGGTCCGCGCGGCGCTGGGGCAGGGGACGCAGGTGACCGAGGCGCTTTACGAGGCGGGGTTCGGCTCGAGCGGCCGTTTCTATGCGGCGGCCGACGGCGCGCTGGGCATGCGGCCATCGGCCTATCGCAAGGGCGGGGCGGCGGCCGAGATTCGCTATGGCATCGGTTCGTCTTCGCTGGGTCGGGTGCTGGCGGCGTCGAGCGAGCGCGGTGTCTGCTCGATCCTGTTGGGTGACGATGACGCCGAACTGGTCGCGGACCTCGCCCGGCGCTTCCCCAATGCCCGGACGATCGCGGCCGATGCCGATTTCGAAGCCGTCGTCGCCCAGGTGGTGGCGATGGTAGAGGAGCCCGCCGCCGGTCTGTCGCTGCCGCTCGACATTCGTGGCACCGCCTTCCAGCAGCGTGTCTGGCAGGCGCTGCAGGCGATCCCGGCGGGTGAGACGCGCAGCTATGCCGACCTCGCCCATGCGATTGGGTCGCCGACGGCGCAGCGCGCGGTGGCCGGCGCCTGCGCGGCGAACAGGCTCGCGGTGGCGGTGCCCTGCCACCGGGTGGTGCGCGGCGACGGATCGATCTCGGGCTATCGCTGGGGCGTCGAGCGGAAACGGGCGCTGTTGGCGCGGGAGGGGCGCTGATTTTCCCGTCGTTAAACTCGGGCGTTAAACTCGGGGACACTATACCTTAAACTCGGGGACACTATAAACTCGGGGACACTATACCTATTTGGTTTCCTACCGCGACGCCCTGAATTTAGTATAGTGTCCCCTGATTTCCCGCAGATTCCTTCTGGGGCAGCAACCATCTGCTGGCACTGACCTTCCGCGTGATCGTAGTTCTGCCGCCATACTACGGCTCCTTTCTCCTAGCTCAGTTGGCCTTCAATCAGGGCCGAAAGACGCTTGGATTGGCACAGAAGAAGATGTCCTGGTTACCTCCGCTGAAATCGACCAAGGCGGCCTAGAAGATAACGGCTGGCCGGTCGTCCCTATGTCCGATTTGGGTCGTCTCCTGCCATTCAATCCTGGATACCGCGAACGGAGTGAAGCTGAGACCTGCGGCGCAAGCGCCGACGCACCTCACAGAAACGGCCTGCGACTGACGCTACCGACATGTAACCGCGGGCATCAGGCAAGGCTCCCGGCCGCAGGAGGAAAAGCATGACAATCGCGCTCGATTGTCTGGATGGTCTTCGCTGCCCTTCACCGATAAGCCAGTCGCATGACCACCGCGATCCCCCTGCGCCACATCCTCCTCGCGCTTGCGGTGGTCGCGGTGTGGGGGACCAATTTCGTCGTCATCCGCGTCGCCCTCGACGAGCTGCCGCCGCTGCTGTTCGCGACGTTGCGCTTCACCTTCGCGCTGCTACCGGCGGCCTTTTTCATCCCCCGGCCCGCCGTGGGCTGGCGGCATCTCGCGGCCTATGGCGTGCTGATCGGCTTCGGCCAGTTCGGGCTGCTCTATATCGCGATGAACGGCTTCATCTCGCCGGGGCTGGCCTCGCTCGTCGTGCAGAGCCAGGTCTTTTTCACCATCGGGCTCGCCATGGCGTTCAGCGGCGAACGGGTGCGGCCCTTTCAGGTCGCGGCGCTGGTGCTGGCGACGATCGGTATCGGCGTGATCGTCGAACATGGCGACAGCAGCGCGACGCCGCTGGGGCTGGGCCTGGTGCTGCTCGCGGCGTTGAGCTGGGGATGCGGTAATCATGTCGCCAAGGCGAGCGGCGCAAGCAACATGCTCGCCTTCGTCGTCTGGGCAAGCCTGTTCTCGATCCCGCCGCTGCTCGCCGGATCGCTGCTGATGGAAGGCTGGCCGGCGATCCGGGCGGCACTTGTACAGGCCGGGCCTGAAGCCTGGGGGGCCGTGCTCTGGCAATCGGTTGGCAATACATTGTTCGGCTATGCCGCCTGGGGATGGCTGCTCGCGCGCCATCCGGCCGCGACGATCACGCCGATGGCGATGCTCGTCCCCGTGTTCGGCATGGGCGCCTCGGCGATGCTGCTGGGCGAGCCGCTGCCGGGCTGGAAGCTGTGGGCGGCGGCGCTGGTGATCGGCGGGCTCGCGATCAACGTGCTGTGGCCGATGGCGGCGCGCCTGCCCGGCTATCCGTGGCGGCGGGGCGCCGGCGCCTGATCGTCGGCGCCCCAGCGGCGCTGCCTTTACGCCGCCGTCAGGAATCCGTTGAACGTGCCCAGATAGGTCATGAAGGTCGGGCTGATGCCCTGGCCGCTCAGTGCGGCGGGTGCGATCGGCAGCGCGGGCATCTCGAAATCGGGGGTGGCGCGGAGGCGGTCGGCAAAGTCGTGATCGGTGATCGCGGCGCGGCCGATGATCGCGAAATCCGCGCCGGCTTCAAGGCAGGCGCGCGCGGTGGCACCCGACCGCACCGCGCCGGCGATGCCGAGGCGGGTATTGCGGCGGTTCAGCTCGGTGAACCAGGCGAGCAGCGGCTTGCTCCTGAACGCTTCCTCCTCGGCCTCCTTGAACACGTCCCACATCGACAGGTCGAGATAGTCGAGCTGATCCTCGTCGAACAGCTGCTGGGAGAGGGTGAGGATCTCGGCGGTCCGCACCCCCATCCGTTCGGGCGACAGGCGCAGACCCAGGCCGAAGTCGGGCCGGCAGCGCGCGCGGATGCCGGCGATGATCTCGCGGATCGGGCGGGCGCGATTGTCGAGCGACCCGCCATAGCGGTCGTCGCGCCGGTTATAATCGGGGCTCAGGAATTCGCACAGCAGATAGGTGTGCGCGCCGTGGAGCGCGACCCCGTCGAAGCCGGCCTTGTCGGCGCGTGCGGCGGCGGCGATGAAGGCTTCGATCATCGCCTCGACCTCGCCGAGGGTCATCGCCCGGGCGCCGCTCTTGGCATCGGCGGATGGCGCGACGACGTCCATGCCGGTGACCGCAGTCTCGCTGCGCAGGCCCGCATGGTGCAGCTGGACATGGGCGATCGCGCCCTCGGCCCTGATCGCGGCGGCCATGCGCGTGAGCCCGTCGAGGCAATGATCGTCATGGATGCCGAGCTGCCCTTCAAAGCCCTTGCCCTGCGTCTGGACATAGGCGGCGGCGGTCGTCACCAGCCCGAAGCCGCCTTTGGCGCGCATCGACAGCCAGTGAATTTCGTCGTCGGACAGGCTCCCGTCGGGGTGGCTTTGCTTATTGGTCAGCGGCGCCAGCATCAGCCGGTTCTTCATCGCGGGACCACGTGTAAAGCTAAGCGGCGCAAACAGATCGACCATCGCATATCTCCTTGTCTTCCCTCGACCATCGCGGGGACGACATGTCAAATCGGCAGGAGGGCATGCGGGAATTTCTTGACTCCCCCTTCAGGAAAGGCGCTATAAGAACAAATCAGGAACAATATTCATGACCGAGTCGGCGAACATCATGGCCGCCCTTCGTGCGCGCATCGGCGTGATCGAAGGGCCGAAGCCTATCGGCGGAGCGCTGTTCGCGCTGGGCGCGGAGGCGCTGGACGGTCCGCTGGGCGGCGGGCTGCCGCGCGGGCGGCTCCATGAACTGTTCGCGGCCCAACCCGACGATCGCGCGGCGCTGGCGGGCGCGGGGCTGATGTTCGCGATGCGCACCGGGGAAGGGCCGTTGCTCTGGCTGCGGCAGGATGGCGGGGTGCGGGCGGCGGGCGGGCTCTATGGACCGGGGCTTGCCGATCTTGGCCTCGATCCGGCGCGGCTGATCGAGATTATCGCCCCCGACGAGGCGGCGTTGCTGCGCGCGGCGGGGGATGCGGTGCGCTGTGCCCAGCTCGGCGCGGTGCTGATCGAACCGTGGAAGGCGGCGCGCGGACTGGACCTGACGGTCAGCCGGCGGCTTGCGGTCGCGGCCGAGAAGTCGGGGGTCACCGTGCTGCTGCTCCGTACCGAGGCCGAACCGATCCCCAGCGCCGCCTATAGCCGCTGGCAGGTCCGCTCGATCGCCTCGACAGGATTGGAGGGGACGCCCGGCCACCCGGCGATCGAGATCATATTGTTGCGGCATCGCGGGGGGCTTGCCGGGTTGAGCGCCTCCCTGGAGTGGAATCGTGACGAGCATCTCTTCCGCGACGCGGCGCTACCTGGCGCTGTTCTTCCCCTTCCTCCCGGCCGACCGGCTCGCCCGGACGATACGGACGGGTTCGGCGCGCACCGGATTTCTGCCTGATGCCCCCTTCGCGCTGGTCGAGAAACAGAAGGGCGCGATGCGCCTCGCCGCGGTCAATCGCGCATCGCTCGAACTCGGCCTGACGCCAGGGCTGAGCCTCGCCGATGCGCGCGCGCGCTGGCCGGACATCGGCGTCGCCGACCTCGATCCGCGTGCCGATACCGCCTGGCTCGAACATATCGCCGACGGCTGCGACCGCTATACCCCGATGGTCGCGCTCGATCCGCCGGGCGGGCTGATCCTCGACATCAGCGGCTGCGCGCATCTGTTCGGCGGGGAGGAGGGGTTGCGGAGCGATCTGGTGGCACGGCTCGGCCAGCTGGGGATGGAGGTGCGCGCCGCGCTGGCCGATACCCCCGATGCCGCGCATGCGCTGGCGAGATACCGTCCCAATCCTCCCTATCGCGCAGCGATGGGGAGGGGGACCGCCGTAGGCGGTGGAGGGGTAGGGCAGGACCTCAACAGTATCGATCGATTAGACGTCGCAGACCCCTCCACCATCCGCTGCGCGGACGGTCCCCCTCCCCATCCCTTGGATGGGGAGGATCTAAAGAAGGAGGATTTAAGAAACCTCCCCGTCGATGCGCTCGAACTTGATCCCGAGGACATCACCGCGCTGCGCCGGGCGGGGCTCAAGCGGCTCGGCGATCTGAGCGCGCGGCCGTCGCAGATCGTGTCGGCGCGCTTCGGGGAAGCGGCCGCCGACCGGCTGCACCGGGTCGCGGGCGGGCGCGACATCCGCATCACCGCGCGGCGCCCCGAGGCCGCGCTGATCCTCGAGCGGCGCTTCGCCGAACCGATCGGGCGGACCGGGGATGCGCTTGCCGCGATCGGCGAACTGACCGAACAGGCGGCGGGGCACATGGCGGCGGCGCATCGCGGCGGGCGCTGGTTCGAGGCGCAACTGTTCCGCACCGATGGTCTGGTTCGTTCGCTGCGGATCGAGACGGGGTTGCCGGTGCGCGACGTGGCGCTGGTCATGCGGCTGTTCAACGAACGGCTGGATGCGCTCGCCGATCCGGTCGATCCCGGCTTCGGCTTCGATCTGGTGCGCCTCTCGGTGCCGATGTTCGAGCCGCTGTCGCCGCTTCAGCTGCCGCTCGAAGGCGGGGCGATCGCCGAGGGGGAACTGGCGCAGCTGCTCGACCGGCTCTCGACCAGATTGGGGCGCCACCGGGTGCGGCGACTGGCGCCGCGCGACAGCCATATCCCCGAACAGGCGGCCTTCGCCTTTCCCGCGATCGAGGGTGGACCGGCGGGCGGCTGGACTGCGCCCGAGCCCGAGGAGCCGCCGCTGCGCCCGACCCATCTGTTCGATCCCCCGCAGCCGATCGAGGTGGTGGCGGGGGTCCCCGATGGCCCGCCCGAGCGGTTCCGCTGGCGGCGCGAGCTGCATCAGGTGATGCTGGCCGAGGGGCCCGAGCGGATCGGCGCATTGTGGTGGCGCCGCGCCGACAATGCCGGCCTGAGCCGCGACTATTATCGGGTCGAGGATAGCAAGGGGCGCCGTTTCTGGCTGTTCCGGCTCGGTCTCTACGGGCGCGAGGCGACCAGCCCCGCCTGGTATATCCACGGCCTGTTCGCATGACCGGCTTCGCGGAGATGGTCGCGGCGACTAATTACAGTTTCCTGCGGGGTGCATCGCCGGCCGAGGATCTGGTCGCGGCGGCGCTGGCGGCGGGCCATGCCGGGCTGGGGATCGCCGATCGCAACACCGTGGCCGGGGTGGTGCGCGGCTGGAAGGCGCTGCGCGACGTGCGCGAGGATCGGGCGAAGGAGGGACTGCCCGACATCGATTTCCGGCTGGTGAGCGGCGCGCGGCTGGTCTTTTGCGACGGCACGCCGGACATCATCGCCTATCCCGCGACGCGGCGGGGCTGGGGGGAGCTGTGCCGCCTGCTGACCAGGGGCAACAGGCGCGCGATCAAGGGGGACTGCGTTCTGTTCCTCGACGATCTGCTCGATCATCTCGACGACCTGCTGCTGAT
Organism: uncultured Sphingomonas sp.; assembly: GCA_947085315.1. Classification (GTDB taxonomy): domain Bacteria; phylum Pseudomonadota; class Alphaproteobacteria; order Sphingomonadales; family Sphingomonadaceae; genus Rhizorhabdus. Next base: position 67,763 of record CAMTVW010000008.1, read on the forward strand.
CGTCATGCCGGACGGGGAGGGGCTGAAGATCGGGGAGGTCGGCGCGCGGCCGCATCCGAATTGGCAGGGGGCGTTTGCTCCCCCTCTGACGTCATTCCCGCGCAGGCGGGGATCCATATTCTCCGAAGCTCGAACCACTTGCGGTTCGGAGGTTATGGATCCCCGCCTGCGCGGGAATGACGAGGGAAGGGTGGTTTCATCCCCCAAGCTCACTCTGGTAAAGACAGACATGGACCCCAGCCCTCGCTGGGGTGACGAGTTAAAAAACACCCTCACCACTCTCAACCGCGCCGCCCCCGGCCGCGTCTGGCTTGGCCTGTCGATGTCCTATTCAGGCCGCGACAAACGCCGGCTCGCGCCGCTCGCGCGCATCGCGGCAAATCCCGAAAATAAAAAAACGGGCACACAACCCCATGCACCCGGAAATTCCGTCCCGCTGATCGCGACCAACGACGTCCTCTACGCCACCCCCGCCCAGCGGCCGCTCCACGATGTCGTCACCTGCATCCGCCACGGCGTGAAGCTCGATGAGGCCGGCACCCGGCTTGCCGCCAATGGCGAGCGGCACATCAAGTCTCCGGCCGAGATGGCGCGGCTGTTCGCCGATTATCCCGAGGCCGTCGCCGAGAGCGTGGCGCTGCTCGACCGGATCGATTTCGATATCGGCACGCTGAAATATGAATATCCGCACGAGCCGGTACCCGAAGGCTGGACCGCGCAGGACTGGCTCGAAAAGCTCGTCGCGGATGGCGTGCGCGAGCGCTATGGCGACAATCCCGATCAGGCGGTCTGGGATCTGGTCGAGACCGAGTTCAAGCTCGTTCGCAAAGCCCAATATGCTTATTATTTCCTGACCGTCCACGACATCGTCAGGTTCGCGCGCGGCGTAGGAATCCTCTGCCAGGGGCGCGGCTCGGCGGCCAATTCGATCATCTGCTATGTGCTGGGGGTCACCTCGATCGACCCGGTAAAGCACAAGCTGCTCTTCTCGCGCTTCATCTCCGAGGACCGCAACGAGCCGCCCGATATCGACGTCGATTTCGAGCATGAGCGGCGCGAGGAGGTGATGCAATATATCTACCGCCGCTATGGCCGGCACCGCGCGGGCATCGCCGCGACCGTGATCCATTACCGGCCGCGCAGCGCGGTGCGCGAGATCGGCAAGGTGCTGGGGCTGAGCGAGGACGTCACCACCCGGCTGACCTCGACGATCTGGGGGAGCTTCTCATCGAAGATGGAGGAGAAGCGCTTCGGCGAGACCGGTTTCGACATCGGCAATGTCGAGATCGGCCGGCTCAACATGCTGGTCGAGCAGCTGCTGACCTTTCCGCGTCACCTGTCGCAACATGTCGGCGGCTTCGTGCTGACCGAGGACCGGCTCGACGAGACCGTCCCGATTCACAATGCCGCGATGGACGATCGCACCTTCATCGAATGGGACAAGGACGATATCGACGCGCTGGGGCTGATGAAGGTCGATATACTCGCGCTCGGCATGCTCACCTGCATCCGCAAGGCGTTCGACCTGATCGAGGCGCAAAGCGGGCACCGCTATGAACTCCACACGATCCCCGAGGATCAGAAGGACGTCTATGACATGCTGTGCAGTGGCGACAGCATCGGCGTGTTCCAGGTCGAGAGCCGCGCCCAGATCAACATGCTGCCGCGGCTGCGGCCACGCGATCTCTACGATCTGGCGGTGCAGGTCGCGATCGTGCGGCCGGGGCCGATCCAGGGCGGGATGGTCCACCCCTATCTCAAACGCCGCAAGGAGCAGCGCGAGGGCCGGCTGAAGATCGATTATCCGAAGCCCGCGCCGGGCATCGGCCGCGCCGACGAGCTGGAGGACGTGCTCGGCAAGACGCTGGGCGTGCCGCTGTTCCAGGAACAGGCGATGAAGCTGGCGATCGTCGCGGCGAAGTTCACCGATGCCGAGGCCAACCAGCTGCGCCGGGCGATGGCCACCTTCCGCAACCATGGCGGCATGCCGAAGTTCAGGACCAAGATGGTCGAGGGCATGGCCGCGCGCGGCTATCCGCGCGACTTCGCCGAGCGCTGCTTCGCGCAGATCGAAGGCTTTGGCAGCTATGGCTTCCCCGAAAGCCATGCCCAGTCCTTCGCGCTGCTGGTCTATGCCTCCTCCTATATCAAATGCCGCTATCCGGCGGTGTTCGCCTGCGCGCTGCTCAATTCGCAGCCGATGGGCTTCTATGCCCCCGCGCAGATCGTCCGCGATGCGCGCGAGCATGACGTGGCGGCGCTGGAAGCCGACATCAATGCGAGCGGCTGGGACAACAGCCTGGAGCCGATCGGCAATATGCTCGCGCTGCGGATCGGGCTGCGGCAGATCGATGGTTTCCGCGAAGCCTGGGCCGATGCGATCGTCGCGGCGCGGGCGGCGGGGCGCTTCACCAGCGTCGAGCAACTGGCGCGCCGGGCGTCATTGCCGCGCCGCGCGCTGCGCCTCCTCGCCGATGCCGATGCCTTCCGCTCGATCGGGCTGGGTCGGCGCGAAGCGCTGTGGGAGGTGCGGCGCACCCCCGATGGCGAACTGCCGCTGTTCGCCGCCGCCCGGGCGCGGGAGCTGGGCGAGGAGCCCGATGCGATGCTCCCCGACATGCCGATGTCGGAACATGTCGCGGCCGACTATCAGGTCACCCGCCTGTCGCTAAAGGGCCATCCGATGGAGTTTCTGCGCGAAGGCTTCGGACGCGAGGGCGTGCTGAGCTGCCGCGCGGCGAGCGAGACGAAGAATGGCCGACAGGTGAAGGTCGCCGGGGTCGTGCTGGTCCGTCAGCGGCCGGGCGAGGGCAAGGCGATCTTCATCACCCTGGAAGACGAGACCGGCATCTGCAACGTCCTGCTCTGGGCGCGAATCTTCGAGGTCCAGCGCGCCGCCGTCATGGCCTCGCGGCTGATGGTGGTCGAAGGCGAGATCCAGCGCAGCGAGGAAGGCGTCGTCCATCTGATGGGGGTGCGCGTCCATGATCGCACCGCCGAGCTGGGCCGGCTATCGGAGGATCACCGCACCGAGATCGAACTGTCGCGCGCCGATGTGTTCGAACATCCCCAGATGCCGCGCCACCATGTGCCGCGCGGCAGTCACCCGCGCGACGTTCGCATCCTGCCGAAGTCGCGCGATTTCCATTGAGGGGATTCAAGACTGTGTTTCAGCGAAGCTGAAACGGCGGTACCGGCCCGCTCCCCCGCCCAACCGCCCGATATTCACGCTGGATCGGGCGGTTGGGCGGGGGAGCGGGCCGGTACCGCCTCCACGTAAGTGGAACCAACTCTAGCGGATCACAGCCGCAGCGGCTGGAGCTTCCAATAGGTCAGCGACCGCCACAGCCATTCGAACGGACCGAAGCGATAATGACGCAGCCACAGCGGACTCCAGATCAACTCGGCGATCCAGATCGCGAACACGACCCCATAGAGTTCGTAGCGCTGGAAGACCTCGAACAGTCCGAAGCCGAAGCCGTAGAACAGCGCCGTGCAGATGATCGTCTGCATCAGATAATTGCTGAGCGCCATCTGCCCCGTCGCGGCGAGCGCGCGCTGGAGCGGCTTCAACAGCCCGGAACGGATGAACAGCAGGAACAGCCCGAGATGGCCGATGACCATTGCCAGCCGGCTCAGTTCATAGCTGCGATTGGCCTGGGCGAAGGCGAGCGTATCGAACCCCGCATCGGTAACCAGATTGAGCTCATAAATCCCGAGCGGGATGCCGATGCCATAGCCCGCCAGCACCATGATCAGATAGGTGCGGACCGGCGCCGCGGCGCCGAGAATGTCCAGCTTCAGCAACGCCATGCCGATCAGCATGAAGGGGATCATATCGAAGATCAGCCAGAAGGGGGCGCCCTTCCACTGGAAGGCGTAGCTGTCCGCCCATTGCTTCTCGACCGCATTCCACCACGATCCGCTATGGATGTCGCGAATGGCCTGCGCCGCCTCGGGCGTCGGCGTCACATGGGCCACCTTCGCCTGCCATGTCTCGATCGCCTTGGCCTGCTCGGCGGTCGGCGTCTTGCCCGAGGCCTTGACCGCAAGCGCGGTGGTCGCGGCGGCCTTCTGGCCGACGGCCTCGTGATAATGGAAGGTCTGCAGGGTCGCCGCGCCTGCCAGCAGCAGCAGCGCGGCGACGAGATGGGTGCGCGCCGACAGCTTGCGCACCGCGAACAGCAACAGGCCGCAGAGCGCATAGTTGAACAATATCTCGCCCGTCCACAGCAGCAGCGCCCAATGGATGATCCCGAAGACCATCATCCACAGCATCCGGCGGAAATGGACTTCGGCGGTCATCAGCCCGGCGCCCGACCTTTCCATCCGCTCGGTGAGCAGGACGATGCCCGCGCCGAACAAAATCGAGAAGATGCCGCGCATCGTTCCTTCGAAGCCGACCTGGATGACCATATAGGCGATCAGGTTCGGCCCGGTCGCGCCGCCGCCGGCCAGCGGATTGCCATAGGCGTGGAACAGCAGGCCGAAGGCGGTGATGTTCATCATCAGAATGCCGAGCACCGAGATGCCGCGCAGGACGTCCAGCGACTGGATGCGCTCGCCCCTGGTGACGGGCGCGACGGTGGATTCGGCAATCGGTGCGATGGTCATGCTGCTTCCCCTGTCGCGACGGCGCGAGACTATCGGCGCGGTGGGGGACTGGCAATCGTTACGCATGCGTCGGGTTTGCCGGCAGGGGGTGGGCCGCTACCGGCTCTCGAAACTGTCGCCGGGTCCAAGCCCGGCGCGCACGTCCGCCGGGTTTTGCAGCCAGCGCAGCGCGGCCTGGTCCTTGTCGAGCATCGCCCGCCAGAAGGCGGTCGTCACCGCGATCACGGTGTCGCGGATGTGCGGCGGCGGTTCGCCGTTGAGCAGGGTGGGGAAGGGCTGGCCGGCGAACATCTCATGCGTGCCGCCGTGCATGACCAGCAGGAATTTGTCTCCCGGCGGCATCAGGCGGAAGGGAAGCTGACGTTCCGCCGCCGTGATCGGCGTTACCGCAGGCACCGCGTCCGCCGTGCCGGTGATCGACAGGAAGGGCAGCGAGATCGTCGCGAAGGCGATTTGGGCTACGCCCGCCAATGGCGGCGAGGGGCTCAGCCCGATTGCGGCCCGCACGCGCGGATCGGACAAAGGGGGCTCATAGGTGACAGGAAAGCTCTGCCCTGCCAGCGCCTGCACCGTCTGCGCGCCGAAGCTGTGGCCGGCCATGCCGAGCCGCAGCGGATCTATCCGGCGCAGGTCGCACTCGCCTTCCAGCACCCGCCGGCCGAGTTCGCCGATGACGAACTGGACATCGCGGGCGCGGGTGGCGAGCTGCTCGCCGCTCAGCAGCGCGCGGAAGCCCGGCTTGCCGAAGATCGCGCTGTCGGTGCCGGGATGCTGAATGTTGACCACGGCAAAGCCCGCCTCGGCCCAGGCGTGCGCCCAGATCGACCCGGCATCGAGCGATCCGCCCAGGCCGTGGCTGAACAGGATGACCCCGACCTTGCCGGTCCCCGCCGGCATGCGAATCCGCACCGGCACCGATCGACCGCGCATCCCATCGAGCCACACGCCTTCGCACAGCGCGACGGGGCCGGCGGCGTGGACGGGGAGTGGCAGGGCCAGCAGGAATGACAGAAGCCAACGAAAGTAACGCATCGCAACGGCTTATAAGCGAGACAGCGCGTCGGGGAAGAGATGTCTCGGGGGCGTAACGCGGTGCGGCATATTTACAACAATGTCGGGAAATCCCGCGCTGCGTTGGAAACGCTACATCGCGCATAGCCGGGCATATTGCGGCGCAATAATATGAGTGTAACAGAACTGTCATCGAAGCACAGCAAGGCTGACACAGCCACCCGGCAGGGGGAGCCGCATAGCTGGCCGCTTCAGCAGTATGATAGGGGACTCTCGATGAAGAAATTGCTACTTGGCTGCGCCGTATCGGCGCTCGCCACTTCCGCCTACGCCCAGTCCACCGGTTCGATCGACTTCGATAAGGAGATCGTTGTAACGGCGACCAACGCCAACCGCGGCGTCGCGGGTATCGTGGCTCCCGACACGACCAAGGCCAAGGCGGTCCTGACGCAGGAATTCATCTCACGGCAATCTCCCGGCCAGTCGATCAACGAGGTGATCAACCAGCTTCCCGGCGTCAGCTTCCAGAACAATGATCCCTATGGCGGTTCGGGCGGCAAGCTGTTCATTCGCGGCTTCGACAAGACGCGTATTTCGGAAACGTTCGACGGCGTTCCGCTGAACGACAGCGGCAGCTACGACATTTTTTCGAGCCAGTTGCTCGACCCCGAACTGATCCAGGAGGTCAACGTCAACCTCGGCTCGACCGATGTCGATTCGCCGACCGCGGCCGCGACCGGGTCGACCGTCAACTTCCGCTCGAAGAAGCCTGACGAGGAATTCGGCGCGATGCTGCTCGGCTCGGTCGGCAAGTTCGATTATTTCCGTACCTTCGGCAAGATCGAGACCGGCGAGTTCGGCCCGTGGGGCACCCGTGCCTGGTTCGCGGCGAGCAGCGCCAGCTACAAGGCGCCCTATGGCGGCATCGGCAAGCTCCGCAAGGATCAGTATAACGCGAAGATCTGGCAGCCGATCGGCGACAGCGGAGACTTCGTCTCGGTCGCGGGCAGCTTCAACAAAGGCCGCAACAATTTCTTCGGCTCCTTGCCGCTGCGCCGCGATTTGACTCAGGCGATCAACAATCCGGCTCCCCGCATCGTTGGCCCGGATTCGACAAACCGCCAGCCATTGACCCGCGACGAGCGCTATTACGTAAACCCGCGCTGCACCGTGGCGCCTGCCAGCCCCGGCGCTGCCAGCACGCCGAATACCTGCGGCGCCGCGTTCGATTTTCGCACTAATCCGTCGGATACCGGCAATATCCGCATCAACTCGAAGTTTACCCTCTCGGAAAAGCTGACCCTGTTCGTCGACCCGAGTTACCAGTACGTCAAGGCGAACGGTGGTGGTCCCGTCAACGCGGTGGAAGGTTTCCGTGATGTCAATCCGGCAGCCAATGGAACGGTCCCTGCGGCGTCGGTCTGCACCACCGTCCTCACAGGCACGGGCATCAATTGCCAAACGGGCTATATCGGTGGCGTTCCCTATTTCGGTCGGGATCTTAACGGCGACGGTGACATCCGCGATCAGGTCCGTGTTCAGGCGCCAAGCCAGACGCAGACCGACCGCTTCGGCCTGATCGCATCGCTGCGCTACGACTTCGCAGAACACCACTCGGTGCGTCTCGCCTACAGCCTCGATTATGCCAATCACCGGCAGACCGGTGAAGTCGGCCTGATCGACGATGCGGGCAAGCAGTTCCCCTTCCCGGTCGACAACCCTCAGTCCGATGTCGCGGGCAATGTCCTCCAGAAGCGCGACCGCCTCTCCAAGGCGACCCTGCATCAGGCCTCGGGCGAATATCGCGGCGAGTTCTTCGACGAGAGCCTCGTGATCAACGCTGGCGTTCGCGCGCCATTCTTCAAGCGCGACCTCAACCAGAATTGCTTCACCAGCAGCGCGGGTGGTTTCGTCGACTGCTTCGCTTCAAACAGCGCCGGTGCGGCAGCCTATGCAACGTTCAATCCGACCCTGCCTGGCCCGCAGCGTCGCGTCTTCAAATATGACAAAGTCTTGCCGAGCCTCGGCTTCACCTATGACCTGACGAGCCGGGCCAGCCTCTTCGCCAATTATTCGAAGGGCCTCTCGGTGCCCGGCACCGATAATCTGTATCAGAGCTTCTTCTTCGCCCGCGGATTGCCGGATGCCAATCCGAGCCCGGAAACCACCGACAATTTCGATCTCGGTATCCGCTACCGTTCGAGCAAGCTGCAGATCCAGACCTCGATCTGGTACACCAGCTTCAAGAACCGGCTGGCGTCGGCGTTCGATCGCGATCTGAACATCACGGTCTATCGCAACCTCGGCAAGGTCAAGAAATACGGCATCGACAGCAGCATCACCTATCAGCCGATTCCGGAAGTCTCGCTCTACGGCTTCGGCTCCTATCTGAAGTCGGAAATCGCGGACGATATCGACGCGGGCTCGCTCTGCACGGCAGGCAATGTCACGTTCAGCCAGCTGGGCTGCACCACGGCCGGGCAGGTCGCCTTCTTCCAGACCAAGGGCAAGCGGGAATCGGGCGCGCCGATCTACACGCTCGGCGGTCGCGTCGAAGGGCGGTTGGGTCCGGTCCAGGCGGGTGTCCAGATCAAGCGCACCGGTTCGCGCTACATCAACGATCAGAATATCCCGGTCTTCCAGAGCGTGACCATCGGGGGCGTCGCGACGCCCTACCAGGTCTATGGCGCCAAGGTGCAGGGCTACACCCTCGTCGACCTCGACGTGCGCGTGTCGCTGGAGTGGGCGGGTCTCAACGACAAGACCTATTTCCAGTTCAACGTGACCAACGTCTTCGACAAGCTGTTCGTCGGCGGCTTCGACGGCGGCACGACCAACGCGGGCAGCGTGCCGTTCGCGCAGGTGGGCGCTCCGCGGACCTTCCTCGGGACGTTCGTCATTGGCTTCTGATCGCTTTCGATAATCTTGAAAAAGCCTCGTCGCCTTCAGGCGGCGGGGTTTTTTCATGTCCGCGATCAGGCTACAGCCAGCGCCGTCATCAGGGAGAGTCAGGAATGAAGACCCGCGCCGCCGTTGCGTTCGAAGCGAAGAAGCCTCTGGAGATCGTCGAACTCGATCTGGAAGGCCCGAAGGCGGGCGAGGTGCTGGTCGAGATCATGGCGACCGGCATCTGCCACACCGATGCCTATACGCTCGACGGCTTCGACAGCGAGGGGATCTTTCCGTCGGTGCTGGGGCATGAGGGGGCGGGAATCGTCCGCGAGGTCGGCCCTGGCGTCACCAGCGTGAAGCCCGGCGACCATGTGATCCCGCTCTACACCCCCGAATGCCGCCAGTGCAAAAGCTGCCTTTCGGGCAAGACCAACCTGTGCACCGCGATCCGCGCCACGCAGGGCAAGGGGCTGATGCCCGACGGGACGAGCCGGTTCAGCTACAAGGGGAAGACGATCTTCCATTATATGGGCTGCTCGACCTTCTCGAACTTCACCGTCCTGCCCGAGATCGCGGTGGCGAAGATCCGCGACGACGCGCCGTTCCAGTCGAGTTGCTATATCGGCTGCGGCGTCACCACCGGCATCGGCGCGGTGGTCAACACCGCCAAGGTCCAGGTCGGCGACAATGTGGTCGTCTTCGGCCTGGGCGGCATCGGCCTGAACGTGCTGCAGGGCGCGCGGCTGGCCGGCGCGAACAGGATCATCGGCGTCGACATCAATCCCGATCGCGAGGCTTGGGGCCGCAAGTTCGGCATGACCGACTTCCTCAATAGCAAGGGGATGAGCCGCGAGGATGTCGTGGCCAAGATCGTGCTGCTGACCGATGGCGGGGCGGACTACACGTTCGATGCGACCGGCAATACCGAGGTGATGCGCACCGCGCTGGAGGCGTGCCATCGCGGCTGGGGCACCAGCATCATCATCGGCGTCGCCGAGGCCGGCAAGGAGATCAGCACGCGCCCGTTCCAGCTGGTGACGGGCCGCAACTGGCGCGGCACCGCGTTCGGCGGGGCGAAGGGCCGGACCGACGTGCCGAAGATCGTCGACATGTACATGACCGGCAAGATCGAGATCGACCCGATGATCACCCATGTCATGGGGCTGGAGGAGATCAACAAGGGCTTCGACCTGATGCATGCGGGCGAGAGCATCCGCAGCGTCGTCGTCTTCTGATGAGTCTCGAAACGGTCAGTAGCGCGCGCGCCTTTGGCGGGACGCAGGGCGTCTATCGGCATGCCAGCAGCGCGACCGGCACCGACATGACCTTCTCGGTCTATGTCCCGCCGCATGAAGCGGGGGCCACGCTGCCGGTCGTCTGGTATCTGTCGGGGCTCACCTGCACCCATGCCAATGTCACCGAGAAGGGCGAGTATCGCCGCGCCTGCGCCGAACTGGGGCTGATTTTCGTCGCGCCCGACACTTCGCCGCGTGGCGAGGGCGTGCCCGATGACCCCGAAGGCACCTGGGATTTCGGACTGGGCGCGGGCTTCTATGTCGATGCGACCCAGGCGCCGTTCGCGCGGCATTACCGGATGTGGAGTTATGTCACCGATGAACTGCCGGCACTGATCGCGGCGAACTTCCCGGCCGACATGCGTCGCCAGTCGATCATGGGCCATTCGATGGGCGGGCACGGCGCGTTGACGATCGGGCTGACCTTTTCGACGCGTTTCCGCGCGGTTTCGGCATTCGCGCCGATCGTGGCGCCGGGGCAGGTGCCGTGGGGGCACAAGGCGCTGGGCGGATATCTGGGTGCCGACCCGGCCGCATGGCGCAGGCATGACGCGGTCGCGTTGATCGAGGATGGCGCGCGGGTGAAGGAATTGCTGGTCGATCAGGGTGGCGCGGACGGCTTCCTGGCCGAGCAGCTACGCCCCGAACTGCTGCGCGCGGCGTGCGAGGCGGCGGGGATCGACCTGACCCTGCGGGTCCAGCCGGGCTATGACCACAGCTATTATTTCATTTCGAGCTTCATGGAAGATCATCTGCGCTGGCATGCGGCGCGGCTCGATTGTTGAACGGCGACGGGGCGGGTCAGCCCCTGGCGGTGTTGCGCATCGCGAACATGAGGAGGCGGCCGATCAGGCCGCACCGAAAAGTCCCCAGACTGTGCATCGTCGTTCCCAACATATTTGCTGACGTTCCTATCGCAGAATTGCATGACGCGCCGATGACACAGGCGATGCGGGCCCCCGGCCGATGATTCTCGCAGCGGTGGCCGCGCTGTTGGGGGCGGTTTTCGGGAGCTTCATCGCGACGGTCGTGGTCCGCTGGCCGGAGGGACGATCGGTGGCGCGCGGCCGCTCGGCCTGTGACGGATGCGGGGCACCGATCGGGCCCGCCCGGCTGATTCCGATCATCAGCTATGCGATCCAGCGCGGCCGGGCGGCCTGTTGCGGGGGCAGGATCGATCGCGTCCATCCGCTCGCCGAACTGTTGGGTGCGGCGATCGGCGCGCTGAGCGTCGCGGTCGCGCCCGATCCGGCGCAGGCGCTCGCGGGGGCGGTGCTGGGCTGGCTGCTGCTCACCCTCGCGCTGCTCGACCTGCGGCATTTCTGGTTGCCCGATAGACTCACCGCCGCGCTGGCGCTGGCGGGGCTGGCGGCCGGTTTCGCGGGTCTCGCTCCGCCGCTGATCGACCGGCTGATCGGCGGCGTCGCTGGCTTGCTGATCTTCGCCGCGGTCCGCCATGGCTATTGGCGCCTGCGCGGGCGCGAGGGGATGGGCGGCGGCGACGTCAAGCTGTTCGGGGCGATCGGCCTGTGGCTCGGGTGGCGGATGTTGCCGCCGGTCCTGCTCGGCGCCGCGCTTGCCGGCCTGCTCTGGGGCCTGATCCTGCTCGCCCGCGGGCAGGCGCCGACTGCGACCTCGCGACTTCCCTTCGGTGTCTTTCTGGCGCTTGCGGCCTGGCTCGGCTGGATAGTGACGACCGCGGGGATTGGGAGATAGCGATCGACGCTTTGGCTCGCGGGCAAAGCGCGCTAGGGTCGGGCATGGCCAAGAGCTCCGTACCCGCCGATGACGGCGATCTCGCCACCGGATCAAGTGCGCCGCAGGTGGCCGAGCGCGGCCTGGAGCGGGCGCTGGGCATCCAGATCCGCCAGCTGCGACGGCAGAACGACCTGTCGGTGTCCGATCTCGCCTCCGCCGCCGGCATTTCGAACGGTATGCTGTCGAAGATCGAGAATGGCGGAATCTCGGCGTCGCTGTCGACGCTCCAGGGGATAGCCGGCGCGCTCAATGTGCCGTTGTCATCGCTGTTCGCCTCGTTCGAGGAGCGGCAGGACTGTTCCTATGTCCCTGCCGGGCAGGGGCTGACGATCGAGCGGCGCGGCACCAAGGCGGGCCATGTCTATCAGCTGCTCGGCCATGTCCTGCGCGGCGACATGGTGGTCGAGCCCTATATGATCGAGTTGCGCGAAAACGCGGTGCCGCACACCAGCTTTCGCCATAGCGGGGTGGAGTTCATCCACATGGTCGCCGGCGAGATCGTCTATCGCCATGGCAGCGAGCGCTACACGCTCAAGGACGGGGATTCGCTGCTGTTCGATTCGGGCGCGCTGCACGGGCCGGAAACGCTGGTCAGCGACACCAGCCGCTATTTGTCGATCATCATCTATCCGCGCGGGGAGGGCTGAATGCCGCCACGCGGGCGCAGTTCGAGCCACGCGGTATAGCCGATATGGTCTGACAGCATCGTGCCGTCGGCTTCGCGCCCAAATGGCGCGGTGACCCGGCGGACCGCAAGTCGCGAGGTCGCACCCGGCAACAGGAACTGCCAGTCCTTCGCGCGCAGCCGTGCCTGCTGCGCATCTTCAGGCAAGCCATCTTCGCAGGCTTCGACGCAGGCGCCGAGCACGTCGGGCGTGATCCCGCCGCCGCGACGTGCCAGCGCCGCCATCACGATCGCGCGGCGCGCGGCGCTCCGCCCGATATTGAAGTCTCCGGCGACGATCGCGGGCGTGTCGGCGCGGACATGTGTCGCCAGGAAAGCTTCGAGCGCATCGACCTGGCGGCGAAAGGCGGCATCGGCGCGCTCGCGCGAGACGCCCGACGCCTTCTTGGCGTTGAGATGCAGGTTCACGATCGCGACCGGGCGGGGTTCCCCCGGCATGCTGACCATTGCCATCGCCATGCCCTTGTTGGCGAGGCAGTCATAGCCGGCGCAGGCATAGTCGGGAAACGGCGCGCTGTGCACCGAGAGGATCGGAAAGTCGGACAGGATGACGAGGCCGCTGCTCGCGATCTTGCCACTGCGCTCGCCCTTGAAGAAGGAGCCTTGTGCCTGGAACGCGCGGTCGGCGGCGTCGCGGGCGGGCGCACCGGACATGCCGCTGGCCGGGCCGAAGGCGACGTAGCGATAGCCGACGGTCGCGCGGATCGCGACCGCGTCATCCGAAAAGGCTTCCTGAAGCAGAACGACGCGCGGCTGGCGGCCCGCGGTGCGCATCTCGGCGAGGCGGGCACCGATCCGGTCCAGCGCCTCGGCGCGGCCGAAGCGGACCGGCCAGGGGAGCCCCGCCACATTATAGGTCATCACCGACAATCCGGGTTGGACGGGGTGGTCGGCGATGGGAAAGGCCGGGTAGCTTCCCGACGCACTGCGCGACGCGATCAGCAGCAGGGCCGCGACGAAAATGAACGCAAGCGTTCCCTGGCGGCGAGACAGGCTCCCCCGCACGATGCTGATCATCGTCCATACTCCGATGCTGTCGCGGCCACCGCATCGCTTCGCGGGGTGGCTGCGGCCTGCGCCCCCCTATCGCTGATTTCGGGGAAATATTTTTGACGGCCGCATGTCGGTTTATGTCGGATTGCGAGTCAGTTTCGCGTCCTCGGATGCGAATGGTTGCGCCTTCGCGGCGGTGCCGCGATCATGGTCAGCGCCAATGGGAGACGGTGAATGCTCTATGCGATCCTCTGCTATGATTCCGAGGAGGTCATCGGCGCCTGGAGCGCTGACACCGAGGCGGCGGTAATGGATCGGCTGGGCGCGGTCCAGGACAGGCTGGCGGCGCAGGGGCGGCTGGGCCCGGTGGCGCGGCTGATGCCGACGACCGCTGCGACGACGGTGCGCAAAGGTCCCGAACCACTGGTGATCGACGGGCCCTTCGCCGAAACCAAGGAACAGCTGCTCGGCTTCTATGTGGTCGATTGCGACAGCCTCGACGCGGCGATCGAGGTGGCCGCCGAGCTCGGCCGGGCGAGCGGATCGGCTGGCGCGCATGAGGTGCGGCCGCTGATGCTCTACCGCCCGGGTGATGCCGGCCAAACCGAATGACCGATCTCGCCTGGGTCGACGCGGCGCTGGCCTCGGCCCGGCCGCGCGCGGTCGCGGCGCTGCTGCGCTATTTCCGCGACATCGATATGGCCGAGGAGGCCTATCAGGAGGCGTGCCTGCGCGCGCTGGCCAAATGGCCCGGGCAGGGGCCGCCGCGCGATCCCGCCGCCTGGCTGATCCTGGTCGGCCGCAACAGCGGAATCGACGCGGTGCGGCGGAGCGCGCGCGAGACCGGACTGCCCGACGACGATCAACTCTCCGAGCTCGGCGATGCCGAAGCCGTGCTCGCCGACCGGCTCGACGAAGGCGAGTATCGCGACGACATATTGCGGCTGCTGTTCGTCTGCTGTCACCCCGACCTGCCCGCGACCGGGGCGATAGCGCTCGCGCTCAGGATTGTCTCGGGCCTCAGCGTCGCGCAGATCGCACGCGCTTTCCTGGTCGGCGAGAAGGCGATGGAACAGCGCATCACCCGCGCCAAGGCGCGCATCGCCGATGCCGGTGTGCCGTTCGAGACTCCGGGCGCGATCGAGCGTGCCGAACGACTCGGTGCGGTCGCGGCGATGGTCTATCTGGTCTTCAACGAGGGCTATTCGGCGAGCGGCGCCGAGGCCGGCGCGCGCGAGCCGCTGTGCCGCGAGGCGATCCGGCTCGGCCGGCTGCTGCTGCGGCTATTTCCGGCGGAACCCGAGATCCACGGGCTGGTTGCGCTGATGCTGCTCCAGCATGCGCGCAGCCCGGCGCGTCTAGACGAGCATGGCCAGCTGGTCTTGCTCGAAGATCAGGCCCGGAGCCGCTGGGACCGACAAGCGATCGCCGAGGGCCTGGCGCTGCTCGACAAGGCGATCCGCCATCATACGCCCGGCGCTTATCAGGTCCAGGCCGCGATCGCCGCACTCCATGCCCGCGCGAAAACGGCGGCTGAAACCGACTGGGCGCAGATCGAACGGCTGTACGCGACGCTTGAACGGCTGCAGCCGTCACCCGTGGTAACGCTCAATCGCGCGGTCGCGGTCGCCAGGCTTTCGGGGCCAGAGGATGCGCTGGCCCTTCTCGCGCCGCTCGATGAACGGCTCGACGGCTATTTCTATTATCATGGCGCGCGCGGCGCCTTTCTCGATCAACTCGGCCGCGCGGGGGAGGCGCGTGCGGCCTATTCGCGCGCGATCGGGCTGGCGGGCTCGGCGGCCGAGGCGGCCTATATCCGCCAACAGCTCGATCGGCTGGCCAACCCGAAATAATGTGCCGGCAACGTCGGATCGGGTGTCGCCGGGCCGTCGTATCCGCGCAGACCGAAGGAGGAAAAGATGCACGAACTGACCCTGACCCGCCTGATCGACGCTCCGCGCGAGAAGCTTTTTCGCGCCTGGACCGATCCGGCGCTGATCCCCTTGTGGTTTTGCCCCAAGCCTTGGGGCGTATCCGAAGCGCAGACCGATGTCCGTCCCGGCGGTGCCACCCTGATCGTGATGCGTGGACCCGAGGGGCAGGAAGTCCCGAATCGCGGCGTCTATCTGGAGGTCGTCCCGAACGAGAAGCTGGTGTTCACCGACGCCTATACCAGTGCGTGGGAGCCTTCCGACAAACCGTTCATGACCGGCATCCTCACCTTCGAGGAAGAAGACGGCAAGACCCGTTATACCGCACGCGTCCGCCACTGGAATGCCGAGGACCTTGCCCAGCATGAGGCGATGGGATTTCAGCAGGGCTGGGGGATCGCAACCGACCAGCTTGAAGCACTCGTCAGGACGATCTGAGCGTTCGTCGACTATGGGGAGGGGGTGGGAGACGATCGACGGCTGAGGGGGAAGCCGGATCGTGTCACGGGGGTACGTGTCCCACCCCCAAACCCCGCCGCAGAGAATCGGCGGGGTTGTCTCGATCAATGCGCCTGCGTGGCTGCACGCCTGGAGAGATAGGCGAGCAGGCCATAAGCCTGCGCCGTTGAGTAGCCCGCTTCGACAAGATCCCGTACGTCGCCGTCCCCGACATCGCGCGCATGGTGGCGGGCGAGCGACGCGAAGCGCCGCAGCCGTTCGAGCCGGAGGTCGGCGAGCGGACGGTTGAGGCGGATGCCGAGTGCCCATTCGACGAAGCGCCCGAGCCGGCTGCCAGGCGCGATCTCGCGCGTTGCGTCGAAGCGTTCGGCAAGGCCGATCACCTTGAGTTCGATCGACGAGAATCGCCCCGCATCGAGCGCGGTGGCTTCGCGGGTTTCACCTTCGAGCGGCGACAGATCAAGATAGGCCATGCTGCCCTGTCCCTGGAATATGTAACAGATCGGTACGTGTCGTTTGGACGCAGGTACCGTTCGGTTACATATTCGTCAAGCGAGCCCGAATGGTTACACGCGAAAGTTTTTCTGCACGCGGTGCAATCCCCGCTTACTACCGCCCCGCTCCGTCCCTTCGTGCGGGAGCCCTCCGAAGCCGATGTTCGTGTTACAGAATTGCGACAACCGCGAAGGTCTGAGATCCAGCTTTGTCGTGGAACGAAATCGGCGGCCGATTCACGGCGAACTCAAGCGGGGAGCAGCGCACCATCCTGTGTACTGTTGTTCCTGCTTCGGTCCTCAGCTAGTGCCCGTTGTCATAAAATTGTAGTTTGCACATTCTAGAGGGCCGAGGATCAGGGGCGGCCTGCAACACATCTTGTTGGGAGCGGTCCCCTCGCCATGCCGAGCCCGTTTTTCAAGGAATGATAATGAGGAAGCTTTTTCTTTGTGGAGCGGCGCTGCTCGCGCTGAGCGCTTGCGGCAAGGATGGGGACAAGCCAGCGGCGGCGGGCGGCGACGCGGTTGTTCTGATCGACGGCTCGAGCACGGTCTATCCGATTTCCGAAGCGCTTGGCGAAGAGTTCCAGACCTCGTCGGGTCAGCGCGTGACGGTCGGCATGTCGGGCACCGGCGGGGGCTTCAAGAAATTCTGTCGCGGTGAGATCGACATCGCCGGCGCCTCGCGTCCGATCAAGAAGGAAGAGATCGAGGCCTGCGCCAAGGCCGGCATCGAATTCATCGAGCTGCCGATCGCGCTCGACGCGCTTGCCGTCATCGTCAGCCCCGAGAACAAGTTTGTCGATTGCCTGACGCCCGATGAGCTGAAGACGATCTGGAACCCCGATGCACAGGGCAAGGTCACGAGCTGGAAGCAGGTTCGCGCAACTTTCCCCGATCAGCCGCTGCGGCTGTTTGGCGCCGGCACCGACTCGGGGACGTTCGATTATTTCACCAAGGCGATCAACGGCGAGGAAGGCGCCTCGCGCGGCGATTACACCGCCACCGAGGACGACAATGTCACGATCACCGGTGTTGCCGGCGAACCCGGCGCGCTGGGCTATCTGGGCCTCGCCTATGTCACCGAAAATGCCGGCAAGATCCGCGCGGTGCCGATCAAGCAGAAGGACGGCAAGTGCGTCGGTCCCGCGGTGCAGACTGCGCGCGACGCCAGCTATCAGCCGCTGTCGCGTCCGCTGTTCTTTTATGTGAACAAGAAGTTCGCCGGGGAGCGCGCGCATGTCCGCGCGTTTCTGAAGTTCGCCCTCAATCCTGCCGAAAGCGAGAAGCTGGTGGGTGAGGTCGGCTATGTGCCGCTGCCTGCGAACGCCTATACGCTGGCTGCGAAGAAGGCCGAAGCGATGCAGGCCGGCTCCTATTTCGGCGGTGGCTCGAAGGTCGGCGTGACGATTGAGGAAATATTGATGGACGCGGGCTCGACGGCTGGCGCCCCCGCTGCGAAATAAGCATCCGATTTACTGACGGCGGGGCTCTTGTCGGGCCTCGCCGTCGCCATGTTTCAGAAGTTCTTCAAAAGGAATGATTCGTGGCCGTTGCCGAGCCCGACACAATGAGCTTCGAAAGCTTGCAGGGTAGCGCGTTCCTGCGGCGCAGCCGGATGGTCGCGCGCATCATGGCCTGTATCCTTTTCGCCTGCGCGGCGCTGTCGGTGATCATCACCGGCGCGATCGTCTGGGTGCTGGTGTCCGACAGCTGGGTGTTCTTCCGCGAGATACCGCTGGGCACCTTCCTGACCGACACCGAATGGACCCCGGTGTTCACCAACGCCCGTTATGGCATCCTGCCGCTGCTGTCGGCGACGCTGTGGGCGGCCGGCATCGCGATGGCGGTGGCGACACCGCTGGGACTGGTGCTGTCGGTCTATCTGAGCGAGTTCGCCCGGCCCAGCGTCCGCGAGGCGCTGAAGCCCGTTCTCGAACTGCTTGCCGCAGTGCCGACCGTGGTGTTCGGCTATTTCGCGCTGCTGTTCCTCACCCCGCTCGCCAAGCAGTTCATCCCCGGCCTGTCGGGCTTCAACCTGCTGATCCCCGGTATCGTCATGGGCATGATGATCCTGCCCTATGTGGTATCGATCAGCGAGGACGCGATGCGCGCGGTGCCGATGAGCATGCGTGAGGGCGGCTTCGCGCTGGGCATGAGCCGCTGGCGGATGGCCTTCACCGTGATCTTCCCCGCGGCCTTTTCGGGCATCACCGCCGCCTATCTGCTCGCCTTCTCGCGCGCGGTGGGTGAGACGATGGTGGTTGCGATCGCAGCAGGGCAGAACCCGAATCTGACCGGCGACCCGCGCGAGGGCGCGGCGACGATCACCGCCTATATCGTCCAGATGAGCCTCGGCGACCTGCCGCACGATTCGATCGCCTATTCAACGATCTTCGCGACCGGGCTGGTCCTGTTCATCATCACGCTCACGTTCAACGTGATCGGCTTCTACCTGCGCCGCCGGTTCCGGGAGGCCTATTGATGGCGACCACCAAGACTGACGCGCAGATCGTCGCGTCCAGCCGTTTTCAGGACAGCGCCTTCGCTATCCTCGGCATCGTCGTGCTGATGCTGGCAATGTCGATGCTCGCCACATTGATCCTTGATCTGCTGGGCGACGGCCTGGCGCGGATCGACCTCCAGTTCCTCACCGACTTCCCGTCGCGGCGACCCGCGTCGGCCGGTATCCTGTCGGCCTGGGTCGGTACCACGCTGGTGATGTTCGTGACCGCCTTCCTGGCGATCCCGCTGGGCGTGGGTGCGGGCCTCTATCTTGAGGAATATGCGCCCAAGAACTGGATGACCGATATCATCGAGATCAATGTCAGCAACCTCGCCGGGGTGCCTTCGATCATCTATGGCCTGCTGGCGCTCGGCTTCTTCGTTTACGGGCTTGGCCTGGGCCAGACCGTCCTGGTCGGCGGCATGGTGCTCGCGCTACTGATCCTGCCGATCGTGATCGTCGCGACCCGCGAGGCGGTCCGCGCGATCCCGTCGGGGCTTCGCGAAAGCGCATATGGCGTCGGCTGCAACCGCTGGCAGGTGGTGAGGAGCTATGTTCTTCCCGCTGCCCGCCCCGGCATCCTGACCGGTGCGATCGTCGGCCTGTCGCGTGCGATCGGCGAGACCGCACCGATCATCACGATCGGCGCGTTGACCTTCATCGCGTTCCTTCCGCCCAGCCCGATCCAGTCGGCCCCGCCTTTCGTCAATGCCGACTGGTTGACATCCTCCTTCACCGTGATGCCGATCCAGATGTTCAACTGGGTATCGCGGCCGCAGGAGGCGTTCCATGTCAACGCGGCGGCGACGGGGGTGCTACTGCTGCTGATGACCCTGGTGATGAACGGTTTTGCGATCGCGCTGCGCTATCGCCTGCGCCGCGGCCTTAAGACGTGATTATGAAGGATAGCCCTGACGTGGACAGCTCCATCCAGTCCGATCGTTCCGAACTGCCGAGCGCGGAGGCCGATCTTCCGCTGCGCGCCGAAGTGCGCGACCTGAAATTCTGGTACGGCAAGTTCCAGGCGTTGCACGGCGTCAGCATGCCGATCCTTGATCGCAAGGTCACCGCGATCATCGGCCCGTCGGGTTGCGGCAAGAGCACGCTGCTGCGCTGTTTCAACCGGATCCACGATCTCTATCCCGGCGTCCGCTATGACGGCGAGATCAGCCTGGCCCCCGAGGGAATCAACCTCGTCGCCAGCGGGATCGATCCGATCCTGGTGCGGCTGCTGGTGGGCATGGTGTTCCAGAAACCCAATCCGTTTCCCAAGTCGATCTATGACAATGTCGCTGCCGGGCTGCTGGTGCGCGGCATCCGCAACAAGGGCGAGCTGGACGGGCGGGTCGAACAGGCGCTGCGTCAGGCGGCGCTATGGGAAGAGGTGCGCGATCGCCTCTCCAAATCGGCCTATGAGCTGTCCGGCGGCCAGCAGCAGCGGCTGTGCATCGCCCGCGCGCTGGCACCCGCGCCCAAGCTTCTGCTGCTCGATGAGCCGACCTCGGCGCTCGACCCGATCGCGACCGCGCGGATCGAGGAGCTGATCGACGAGCTGGCGCGCGACGTGACGATCGTCATCGTCACGCATAATATGGCGCAGGCGGCGCGCGTCTCGCAGCGGACCGCGTTCATGCATCTCGGCCATCTGGTCGAGTTCGGCGATACCGAGCAGATATTCACCCGCCCGGTGGAGAAGAAAACGCAGGATTATGTGACGGGGCGCTTCGGCTAGAGTCTGTTTCAGCAAAGCTGAAACGGCGGGAGAGCGGGCCGGCACCGCGATTCCACGTCAGTGGAACAAACTATCAATCGCCGAGCGGCACCGTCAGTTCGCAATGGGTGCCGCGATCGGTGGTGGTAGCGCTGCTGATCTTCAGTTCTGCGCCAAGCGAACGCGTCAGCACATCCATCAGCTTGGTGCCCGTGCCGGGATGGATTTCGCCCGGACGGCCGGCGCCGTCATCCTCGATCGTCACCCGGATCAGCTTGCCGTCAGGCCGCAGCCAGACCGCGACCTGGCCCAGGCCGTCGGGGAAGGCGTGCTTGGCGGCGTTGGTGAGGCATTCGTTGACGATCAGTGCGATCGCCACGGCTTTCTGTGCCGGAACCTGGATCGGTTCGGCGTCGAAGCTCAGCGCGACGCCGGCGGGCAGCATGCCTTCGCGAATGCGATCGCAAATCTCGCGGAGATGTTCGTGCAGCAGCACCGTCGAAAGATCGGCGCTGCTGAGCGCGAGGTTCGAATAGACCGAGGCGAGCGACTGGAGCCTGCCGGCGGCGCCTTGCAGTTCGTCGCGGACCTGTATGTTCTGCTGGCCTGCCGCGCGCGACAGAAGCAGCGACGCCGCGATCTGGAAATTGTTACGGGTGCGGTGATCGACCTCGCGCAGCGCCAGCGACAAAAACTCGACATGACGGTCCTGCTCCTCGCGCAGCCGCTGTGCGGTGGCGCGAAAGGACGACACGATCCACACCGTCAGGACGAGCGACGCCGTCGCCACCAGCAATCCGACAAAGTCGGGAAAGCTGATGTGGAAATCGCGCTTTGGCGGGATCACGAAATACCAGATCAGCAGCTGGCAGCAGATCGTTGCGATTGCGCCCGCGCGGAAGCCGGCGATCAGGCTCGCGAAGATGACCGCAGGAAAGACGAACGCATAGGAGATCACGCCTGGAACGAAGCTGTCGACCACCACCCGCCCGGCGACGGCAAGCCCGATGGCTGCGCCTGCGACGACAATATCGGTCGACAGATCGGGTTTCCGCCCGGCGAGCCGGTACGGCAAGTCCATGATCGAGGCTATGATCCCTGCTCCTTACCGTCGGGTCGATTCGGCCCACGCTTCCGCTGCCCTTGCGGTGTGATCAGTCTATATCGCTATCGCGGACAGCGGAAGCCGCTCTATCGGATCGGATTTTCACTGCCGGCCTGTGCAATCAGGCCGGCACCGCGCAGATAGCCGATCGCGCGGTCGCGCAGATTTGCGGCATAACCGATCCG
Source organism: uncultured Sphingomonas sp. (assembly GCA_947085315.1). Taxonomy (GTDB): domain Bacteria; phylum Pseudomonadota; class Alphaproteobacteria; order Sphingomonadales; family Sphingomonadaceae; genus Rhizorhabdus. The sequence goes on from CAMTVW010000008.1 coordinate 89,402, forward strand.
TTCGAAGAAGCCCTGCGGGTCGGCGGCGATGTGCGGGTTGGTCGTCCTGAGCTGCGCCCAGGAAGCGCGTGCGCGGGCGGCATCGCCGATCATCGCCCGGCCGGCCGCATCGACCAGATAGAAATAGGCATGCTGACCGCTGGCGGGCGGCTCCATCCGTCCCAGCGCCTCACGCGCCATCGCATGATCGCCGCGACCGATCGCCAGCAGCAGCAGGGTGGTGTGGAAGCGGCCGTCCGGGTCGCCGTCGAGCGCGATGGCCTGACGGATCAGCCCCTCGGCACGGGGGTCGCCGCAATCGAGCAGGTAAAGCCCGGCGTCGGCCAGCAGCAGCGGATCATAGGGCTGATGGCGGGCCGCGCGAAGCGCGAAGCTGGTCGCCTGCGGACAGGCGTTGCGCGCCAGCGCCACGCGCGCGCGCGCCATATTGCTCCATGGATCGAACGGATCGATCGATCCGGCAAGCTCGGCATGGCGGCGCGCCGTCTGGAGCAGGCTCGGCCGGTCGCGGGGCTCCACCCCCGAACCCAGCATGCGCTCGATCGTCAGTTGTGCGGCGGCCGCCTGGAGATCGGCATTGCCGGGGTCGAGCTTCAGGCTGCGCTCGACGCACGCCCGCACAGGCTCAAGTTCCGCGACGTTCCGTTCCTTGCGATAGCGATGATAGGTGAGCAGGCACGCATGGCCGACGGCCTCGCGATTGCCCAGTTCCTGCAGCTCATGGGTCGCGACGATACCGTTGACGTGGCCGATCATCGTGATCGCGGGAGCGAGCGCGCGATCGATCACGTCGGCACCGATCCGACCGTCATCGGGAAGGCCGATGTCACCCGACCAGATCAATCGTTCGGGGGATGTACGCGTCAGTCGCAGGAACAGCCGGGGCTGAGGACCTTCGATCAGGTCGGTGCCCAGCCGATAGCGCGGCGCGGCCGCCTTCGGGTCGCGCTCTCCGGATCGCCGTGCATAGCGGAGGTCGTAAACCGCACTTCGGGCCAGACCGTTGATCAGGCTTGCGCGGACGAGATTGCCGAGCGCGCTTTCATTCGCCATCCGCACCGCGACAAGCTCGATCACCGGCCGATCGCGCGCCGCCGCCGGGGCGCTGGTCCGCAGCGGCAGAAGCTGGACGAGCATGATGGTGGTCAGCAGCATGAACAGCAGGATCAGTCCGGTATGCCAGCCGAACTCCAGCGCGGACCCGGGCAGCAAGGTGGCGGGCGGATCGGCCGTCTCCACCTGCGCGTCATCACCGGCGGGCTGCAGGGTTACCCGGTAACGGCCGCTGGGAATCATCAGCCGCAGCCCGGCGCTCGGCCGGGTGGAGCGATAATAGCTGTCGAGCATCCGGCGGAGCCGGCCGACCTGCACGCGCGGATAGCTGTCGGCGCGTGCATCATAGTCGGGCGCCCGGCCGAGGCCGTCTACCGCCACCGAATAGGCTTTGAGCTGGTCGCCGCGGCCCGCAGCGGTTTCGCCGACCAGGAAGGACAGTAGCCGCTTCATGATCGGTGCCCGCGCAAAATCGGGCGACGCGATCACCGAGCTTAGCTCCTCGCGCATCAGATCGGCATCCTGCGCAGGCTTGCGCACGGGGCTTGGGGGGATGTTCCCCTGGTCCCGATCGGCGCTCACCTCACGAATATCGCTCATCTCGACGAACAGGCATAGCGCGAAGCAGGACGGGTGTCATCGTCGATTGCGAGGGGCGGGCCGAGGCGCCTGTAACGGTTACAGAGACGGAGAGAGACTGCCTGTACGCATCGCAATGGATATGAGTGCAATCAGCAGTCCGCTGCGCTCCGGGCTGCGACGTGAAGGCACTCTACCCCCAACGGGGTGCCGGCGCGGGCAAACCCGGAGAGATCGGCCGATCGTCCGTCTTGGCCCCCACCAGCGGACGGTCGGCCTTTTTTGTTTTGGATGCTCGTTGATTTTCATTGCAAGCAAGGCCTTTTGCGTCCGGTCGGGCGCGCCGGGCCGCGGGCATTTACAATTTAGTTAACCACCGCCACTATCGATGACACACCGGGGGGTGAGTATTGTGGCGTTCAAAATTACCATGCAGCAAATATTATGTGACCTGGTCGATATTCAGGCGGCGCTTCTGGCGGCGGACCAGAACCTAGACCTGCTGATGACCACTGTGGCTGAGGGTGTTCTCCGCGTTGTCAGCGGCGCCGATGGCGCGGTGATCGAGATGCGCGATCAGCATGAGCGTGCATGCCGCGCGGCGAGCGGCATCGCGGCGCCCTTTGTGGGGGCACGGCGGTGTTTGAGCGGGAGTCTGTTCGAGCACTGCATGACATCCGGCGAGGCGCAGTTGTGCATGGATGTCGAGAAAAGTTCCTACATCGATGTTGAAGCTTGCCGTGCCGTGGGGATCAAGGCGATCATCCTGGCGCCCGTGCTGGATCACGGCGAGGTCACCGGCGTGGTCAAGATCTTCACGCGGACGCCAGGTGCCTTTGGCGAGCAGGATCTGCTCGTCGCGAAAATCCTTGCCGGCGCGATCACCGCCGGGCTTGCCCGCATCGAACGTGACGCTGCATATAGCGCGCGTGACTCGATGGCGGCGCGCTTCGAGGCGACATTTGATCAGGCGGCGGTGGGAATTGCGCATGTCGATCTCGATGGCGCGTTCCTGCTTGTAAACGACCGATTTTGCCAGATCGCCGGCCATGCCCGTGATGAGCTGCTACACAGCGGTTTTCAGAAGATCACCCATCCCGAAGACCTGAACGCCGATCTTGGCAATGTCGACCGGCTGCTGGCCGGCGAAATGCCGTCCTATGCGATGGAGAAACGATACATCCGGTCCGACGCATCATTGGTATGGGTCAATCTCACGGTATCACTGGTGCGGAATCGCAGCGGCGGACCCGAATTCTTCGTCGCGGTGATCGAGGATATTTCCCCTCGCAAGACGGCCGAGCATGCCGCCTCGCGTGACCCGCTGACCGGCCTCAGAAACCGGCGCTGGCTGGAGGACAATTTTGATCGGTGGCTTTTCCAGCAGGAGGAACGCCCGACTGTGCTTGCCTATCTTGATGTCGATGGGTTCAAGTTGGTCAATGACCGGTTCGGTCATGCCGAGGGAGACCGCTGCCTGAGGGATATCGCCGATTGCTTCGAAGCGGCGCTTACGCCCGATGACGTGGTCTGTCGGATCGCGGGAGACGAGTTTGTCATTCTGATGTCGGCGGCCATCCCCGAGTCAGCAGCCCGGACATTGGAAAATCTTTCCAAATCGGTGCGCAATCATTGCCGGTCCCGGCCATGGAGCATCGACCTGAGCGTTGGTGCCATCGTGGTCGATCCCGCTCACAAGCCGCGCCTTGATGATCTGCTGGAGGCTGCCGACCAACTCATGTACCGCGCGAAGCAGACGAAGAGCGGTGCGCTTTTCGCCGACGACCTGGGCAAGGATCTGGCGGCGTAATCGCGATGCGGACGCGACAGGCAAGCCCTGTATCCGCATGATCGCTACTTGCGTTGATGTGGTGGAGGCCCGAGCCGGAATCGAACCGGCGTGCAAGGATTTGCAGTCCTCTGCGTAACCACTCCGCCATCGGGCCAGAGGAGCGCGGCAATGGCGGCGAGGCGGGGGAATGTCAACCGCCTCTGAGCATGTACGCGAACTCGCGTAGAGCGGGAGTTCGCGCTTGGCGCCGATGATGCAACGCGATAAAGCCTTGAAGCTGTCAAAGCTGTATTGTATCGATAAGACACTTAAAGGCGGAAGAATCTCGTGACCGAGCAGAATTTCGAGCAGATGCGCCGCGCGATGGTGGTCAGCCAGCTTCGTACGACCGGCGTCAGCGACGCGCGCGTCGTCGCGGCGATGGGCGAAGTGCCGCGTGAGCGCTTCGTGCCGGGCGGCAACGCGGCGGTGGCCTATGCCGACATGACCCTGCCGATCGGCGGCGGACGCGCGATCAATCCGCCGATGGTGACGGGACGGCTGCTGACCGCGGCGCAGGTCACGCCCGGCGATACCGCGCTCGTGGTCGGCGCCGCTACCGGCTATACGGCGGCGTTGCTCCGGAAGCTCGGCGCGACGGTCACCGCAGTTGAGGAGGATGCCGATCTGCTGACGGCGGGCAAGGCGGCGGTTCCCGACGCGACCTGGATCAAGGGCGCACCGGGCGCGGGCAGCAAGAAGGGCGCGCCCTATTCGCTGATCCTGATCGATGGTGCGGTCGAGCAGATCCCGCAGGCACTGATCGATCAGCTGGCCGATGGCGGGCGGCTGGTGGGCGTTCTGATCGAGGATGGCGTCAGCCGGCTTGTGTCGGGCGTCCGCGTTGGCAAGGGGTTCGGCGTCAAGGCGTTCGCCGATGCCGATGCGGCAGCGCTACCCGGCTTTTCCAGGCCGGCGGCCTTCAGTTTCTGACGGGGATGATATTGGTGAGATCCAGATTTCGGGGGGCTGCGGTCAGCCGTTGGGGCGCGTCGCTCGCCATATTGGTCATGTCGGGCTTTCCGGCGGCGGCGTCGGCCGACTCGCTGCGCGAGGCGCTGACACAGGCCTATGCGTCAAACCCGATCCTGACCGGCGCGCGCGCCGGGCTGCGCGCGACCGATGAGGATGTTGCGATTGCGAAAGCGCAGGGGCTGCCCGATGTGAGTGCGACAACGAGCTACCGAAAGTTCGTCAAGCGCTCGGCGAACAGCTTCACCTCGCCCAAGGAAGCGCTCGGTGGTGCAGTGTCGGTGGACGTGCCGCTCTATCAGGGCGGCTTCGTCCGCAATTCGATCCGCGCCGCCAAGGCGCGTGTCGAACAGGGCCGCGCGGGGCTGCAGGCGACCGAGGGCGACGTGTTCACCAATGTCGTCGCTGCCTATATGGATGTGATCCGCGATACCGAAATCGTCGACCTGCGGGCCAATAACGTAAAGGTGCTCGGCACCGATTTGCAGGCAAGCAAGGATCGCTTCGAGGTCGGTGATCTCACGCGCACCGATGTCGCCCAGTCCGACGCCCGCCTCGCGCTCGCGCGCGCCGACCTCCAGTCGGCACAGGCGCAACTCGATAGCAGTCGCCAGACCTATCTCGAAGTGGTCGGTAGCTTCCCCGATCTGCTCGAAGCGCCGCCCGCGCTGCCCGGCTTGCCCGGCACATCGGAGGACGCGGTGGAAGTCGCCGTCGCCAGCAATCCCGATCTCGCGGCCGCCCGGCAGGCGTCGAAAGCTGCCGACTATGACATCGGTGTCGCAGCGGCGCAGCGTCTGCCGCGCATCTCCGCCTTCGGCGACGGCAATTATACCGATTATCGGGGCACCCTGGCCGGCGGTGCGGCGGGGGTGAAGCAGATCGACAAGACCGCTACGATCGGCCTCCAGGCGCAGATACCGATCTTCCAGGGCGGCGAACCCGGTGCGCGCGTCCGTCAGGCGCAGGCGCGCAAGAGCCAGGCGATCGAACAGCAGACCGCCGCCGAGCGCGCGGTGATCGCCGACGCGCGGATCGCCTTCTCGCGCTATCAGGCGGCACTGGGCGTGATCGATTCGTCGCAGTCGGCGGTTTCGGCAAACCAGCTCGCCCTTGAAGGCGTTCGCGCCGAGCAGGGCGTCGGCACCCGCAACGTGCTCGACGTGCTCAATGCCGAGCAGGAATTGCTCAATGCACGCTCGACGCTGATCTCGGCTAAGCGCGACGCCTATGTCGCCGGTTTCGCGCTGCTAGCGGCGATGGGCCGGGCGCAGGCGAAGGATCTCGGACTCGACGGCGGCCCGCTCTACGATCCGGTCGCCAATTACCGCCGCGTCACCAACCGCTTCTGGGACTGGGACAGCGATCCCCGGCCCAAGCCGGTCGCGACATCGACGCTGGGGCAGCCGAGCGTTTCGGCGGTGCAGACGCACAGCCCGGTGGCAAGCCCCGCGAAATAGCTTATACCGGTCCCATGGCCGAACCGCGTCCCGAACCGTCGATGGAAGACATACTCGCCTCCATCAAGCGCATCATTGCCGACGAACCCGGGGCGCCGCCGTCGGCTCCGGCCAGGCCGGCGTCCGCAGCGCCTTCGGCGGATCGTCGGACGCCGCCTTCGGCGCCGCGACCCTCATCGCCCGATCCGGTGCCGCCCTGGCCAAGACGCCCCGATCCGGTGCCGCCCGAATCGATCCTCGAGCTCACCGAGCGCGCGGCCGACGCCTTCCGGCCGGGCAGCGGCGAGGCACCCGCGCGCCCGGTCGAGCCGGTGGCGCCCCCGGTACAGCGCGCAGTGGAGCGGCTGCGCCAGGCCGAGGCCGAACAGTTGCAGCCGACGTCGCGGCCCGTTCCGCGCGATCTGATGCCCCGCACCCCGGCGCCGCGCGCGTCGGGCGGCGATGTCACGCTCGACGCGCTGGTGCGCGAGATGCTTCAACCGATGCTGGCCGACTGGATCGAGCGCAACCTGCCCGACATAGTCGAGCGGATCGTCGAGACCGAAATACGGCGATTGATGACCGACAAGAGCTGATCGCGACTGTACCACTCGCATCACACAGCTCTTGGCGCCCGGCGCCAATTGGTCTAGTCGCGATCGATGCAGAAACTCCCGCTCCTGGCCCTTGGCCTCGCCGCGGGCATCGGCGCCGCCGCGCATGCCCGCCCGCTCACCATAAATGATGTCGCTTCGCTTTCGCGGATCGGGGGCGCCGACGTGTCGCCCGATGGCCGCTGGCTGGTCTGGGACCAGCGCGAGACCGACATGGCCGCCAACAAGGGCCGCACCGACCTGTGGCGGCTCGACCTGACGAAGAAGGGGGCCATGCCCGTAAAACTGGCCGCCGACCCGGCCCTGAACGAGAGCGCGCCGGCCTTCTCCCCCGATGGCCAATGGGTCTTTTTCACCGCCGGCAAGGACGGCAAGACCGCGCTGTGGCGCGTTGCCGTGGCGGGCGGGACCCCCGAACTGGTCGCCGATCAGGACATCAGCGGTTTCCGGATCGCGCCGACCGGTGACAAGCTGCTCGTCTGGGCCGATCGGCCGGTGGGCGCGACCTCGCTCGCGGCTGAGAAACCCGAAGGTAAGGGCGGCAGCGCACGGACCTATGACGGCTATTTCGTCCGCCATTGGGACACATGGGCCGACGGCCAGCGCTCGCAGATCTTCGTGCTGCCGCTGAATGGCGGCAAGGCGATCGGCGACGGGATCGCGATCGGCGGCGCGCTGGTCGGTGACACGCCGTCCAAGCCGTTCGGCGACGGCGCCGAGATCGCGTGGAGCCGCGACGGCAAGACCGTCTATTTCACCCTGCGCGAAGCGGGCTCGACCGAGCCGCTCTCGACCAATCTCGACATTTTCGCGGCGCCGGCTGATGGCTCGGCCGCACCGACCAACCTGACCGATGCCAATGATGGCACCGACACGCAGCCGACAGTCTCGCCCGATGGAAAATGGCTTGCCTATGTCGCGATGAAGCGGCCGACCTATGAAGCCGACCGGCAGGTGATCCAACTGCGCAATCTCGCGACCGGCGCGACGAGGGCGCTGACCGAGGGATGGGACCGGTCGGTCGGCAGTCTCGCTTGGAGCCGCGATGGCCGGACGCTCTATGTCACCGCGCAGGACACAGGCGACGATCCGGTCTTCGCGGTCGACGTCAGCACCGGCAAGCCGACCCGGCTGACCGGCGAAGGCGCCGCTGGGACCGTGCTGCCGACCCCGAAGGGCTATGTCTACACGCTCAACAGCATCACCGCGCCGTCAGACTTTTATCTGGGCGGCGGGCGCAAGGCGGCGCGGCTGACCGCGGTCAACAAGGACAAGCTTGCCGGGATCGACATGCCTGCGGTCGAGCATTTCAGCTTCAGGGGCGCGAATGGCGATACCGTCTGGGCCTATGCGGTCAAGCCCGCCGGGCTTCCCGCAGGCGCGAAGGCACCGGTCGCCTTCCTGATTCATGGCGGGCCACAGAGCACGTTCGGCAATGGCTGGTCCTACCGCTGGAATCCGGCGGTGTTTGCGGGGGCGGGCTATGCTGCGGTGACGGTCGATTTTCATGGGTCGACCGGCTACGGGCAGGCCTTCACCGATTCGATAAACCAGGATTGGGGCGGCAAGCCGCTCGAAGACCTCAAGCTCGGCCTGGCCGCCGCGACGGCGAAATATGACTGGCTCGACGGCAACCGCACCTGTGCGGCGGGCGGCTCCTATGGCGGCTATATGGTCAACTGGATCGCCAGCCAGTGGGCCGACGGCTTCAAATGCCTGGTGAGCCATGCCGGCGTCTTCGACGCGCGCGCGATGGCCTATGAGACCGAGGAACTATGGTTCGACGAATGGGAGCATGGCGGCCCCTATCATGAGGTCGCGGCGAACTATGAGAAGTGGAACCCGGTCAACCATGTCACCGCTTGGAAGGCCCCGATCCTGGTGCTGCACGGCGAAAAGGATTTCCGCATCCCCTATACTCAGGGAATCGGCGCTTTCACCGCCGCGCAGCGGCGTGGTGTGCCTTCGCGACTGGTGATGTTCCCCGATGAGAATCACTGGATCCTCAAGCCGAAGAACAGCATCCAATGGTATGGCGAGGTGCTCGGCTGGATGGATAAATATACGAAGAAATAGCCCTTCCGCTCATCCTGATCAGCCATTGAGCGAAGTCGAAATGGCTTCTCGAAGGATCCTTCGCAACGGGTCTTCGCCTTCGCTTAGCCCCTCCTCAGGATGAGCGGCTTCGGGAGGGTTGGCCAATCGCGACAGGCGTACGTACGAAAATATCGTACAAACAGGGTGGCGTGGCCCCATATTCCCCCGCTAAAGCCACCCCCATCATGACCATCGACAAGACTTTCGACCCCGCCGCGATCGAAGCGCGCTGGTATTCTCATTGGGAAGAGCAGGGGCTGTTCCGCCCCGAGCGGCCCGACGCCGAGCCCTATACGATCATCATCCCGCCGCCGAACGTCACCGGCAGCCTGCATATCGGCCATGCGCTCGACGACACGTTGCAGGACGTGCTGATCCGCCATGCCCGTCTGAAGGGCAAGGATGCGCTGTGGGTGGTCGGTACCGACCATGCCGGCATCGCGACCCAGATGGTGGTCGAACGCCAGCTCAACGCCGCCGGCCAGAAGCGCACCGATTTCACCCGCGACGATTTCATCGCCAAGGTCTGGGAATGGAAGGAAGAAAGCGGAGGCACGATCACCCGCCAGCTCCGCCGGCTCGGCGCGTCGTGCGACTGGGCGAATGAGCGCTTCACGATGGACGAGGGCTTTTCGAAGGCCGTCCTCAAGGTGTTCGTCGACCTCTACAACCAGAAGCTGCTCTACCGCGACAAGCGGCTGGTGAATTGGGACCCGGGCCTGAAGACCGCGATCTCGGACCTTGAGGTCGAGACCCGCGAGATTCAGGGCAAGTTCTGGCACTTCACCTATCCGCTTGCCGATGGCAGTGGCGCGATCTCGGTTGCGACGACGCGACCCGAGACGATGCTCGCCGACATGGCGGTCGCGGTGAATCCCGGGGACGAGCGCTACAAGACGCTGATCGGCAAGCAGGTGAAGCTGCCGATCACCGGCCGGCTGATCCCGATCGTCGCCGACGAACATGCCGATCCCGAGCTGGGCTCGGGCGCGGTGAAGATCACGCCGGGCCATGACTTCAACGATTTCGAGGTGGGCAAGCGCGCCGGATTCAAGCCCGCCGACATGCTCAACATGCTCGATGCCGAGGCGAAGCTCGTCCAGACCAGCGACGGGCTGATCCCCGCCGATTATCTGGGGCTCGACCGGTTCGAGGCGCGCGCCAAGGTGGTCGAGGCGATCGACGCCGCCGGCCTGCTCGAGAAGATCGAGGATCGGGTGATCCAGACCCCCTATGGCGACCGTTCGGGGGCGGTGATCGAACCCTGGCTGACCGACCAATGGTATGTCGATGCCGAAACCTTGGCGAAGCCGGCGCTGGAGGCAGTCCGATCAGGCGCGATCAGGGTGGTGCCCGAAAGTTGGACCAAGACCTATTATAACTGGCTGGAGAATATCCAGCCCTGGTGCGTCTCGCGTCAGCTGTGGTGGGGGCATCAGATCCCGGCATGGTATGACGAGGACGGCGAAGTCTATGTCGCCGAGGACGAGGCCGGCGCGCAGGCGCTGGCGGGGTCGAAGACGCTGACGCGCGACCCCGACGTGCTCGATACCTGGTTCTCTTCGGCGCTGTGGCCGTTCGGTACGCTGGGCTGGCCCGATGGCGCCGGGCAGCAGCCGCCCGAAGCCTATCAGGGCGGCGGCGCGAAACAGTCGCTGCTCCAGCGCCATTATCCCAACGACGTGCTGATCTCGGGCTTTGACATCCTGTTCTTCTGGGATGCGCGGATGATCATGCAAGGCCTTCACTTCATGGGTGAGGTACCGTTCAGGACGCTCTACCTGCACGGCCTCGTCCGCGCGGCGGACGGCTCGAAGATGTCGAAGTCGAAGGGCAATACGGTCGATCCGCTTGGCCTGATCGACCGATATGGCGCCGACGCGCTGCGCTTCACCCTGACCGCGATGGAAAGTCAGGGGCGTGACATCAAGCTCGATGAGAAGCGGGTCGAAGGCTATCGCAACTTCGCGACCAAGCTGTGGAACGCCGCGCGCTTTGCCCAGAGCAATGGCATCGGCGCGTCCTCGACGATCGCGGCGCCGAAGGCCGAGCTGGCGGTCAATCGCTGGATCATCGCCGAGACGGTGAAGACGGTGCAGGCGCTCGACCTCGCCATCGCCGACCTGCGCTATGACGAGGCTGCCAACACGATCTATCACTTCACCTGGGCGAGTTTCTGCGACTGGTATATCGAGCTGACCAAGCCGCTGCTCGGCGAGGGTGCCGACGCGGCGCAGGCTGCCGAGACGCGCGCGGTCGCGGGCTGGGCGCTCGACCAGATCCTGGTGATGCTTCACCCCTTCATGCCCTTCATCACCGAAGAGCTGTGGCATGCGCTTGGCGATCGGCCATATGACATCATCGTCGCCCAATGGCCGATGGCCGATGCGCGCGCGATCGACCCGGCGGCGCAGCAGGAGATCGACTGGCTGATCCGGCTGGTCAGCGAGATCCGCGCGGCGCGGACTGGCCTCAATGTCCCTCCGGGCGCTCGGCTTCCCGCCTTCGCGCGGGGCGCCAGCGAACTTACCCAGGCACGGCTAGCGGCCAATGCGACGGTGATCGCGCGGCTGGCACGGATCGATCTGGCGGCGGGCGAGGCTCCGACTGGCGGCGCGGCGCAGGTGGTTGTCGACGAAGCGACCTATGTGCTGCCGCTCGAAGGCGTGATCGATCTCGATGCCGAGCGCGCGCGTCTCGCCAAGGGTATCGCGGCGGCCGAGAAGGAGCGCGACGGGCTCGCCGGACGTCTCGGCAATCCGGCGTTCGTCGAGAAAGCCAAGCCCGAGGCGGTCGAGAAGGCGCGCGCCGATCATGCCGAAAAGAGCGTTGAAGCCGCGCAACTGACCGCCGCGCTGGCCAGATTGGGATAGCATCATGGCCGCGGCCAGGCGCGACCTCACCGAGGGCCCGATCGGTCGCACCCTGCTGGTGTTCGCGATCCCGACGCTCGCGGGCAATGTCCTCCAGTCGCTCAACGCGTCGATCAACACGATTTGGATCGGGCGATTTCTGGGCGAAGGCGCACTCGCGGCGACCGCCAATGCGACCAACATCCTCTTCCTGATCTTCTCGGCGCTATTTGGTTTTGCGATGGCGGCGATGATCCTTGTCGGCCAGCATGTCGGCCGCAAGGATATCGATGCCGCGCGGCGCGTGGTGGGTGCGGCGGCCGGGCTGCTGCTCGGAATCGCTTTCGTCATGGTCGCGGTGGGGGTCGGGTTCACCGATCGGTTGCTGCACCTGCTGGGAACGCCGGTCGCCGCCGTGCCGCTGGCTTCCGCCTATCTGAAGGTGATGCTGCTCGGTTTGCCATTCAGCGCGATTGTCGTCCTGCTCATGATGCTCCTGCGCGGGGTTGGTGACGCGATGACGCCCTTATGGTTCATGATCGTCACCATCATTCTAGACGCCGGGCTCAATCCGATGTTCATCATCGGGATCGGGCCGTTCCCCGAGCTGGGCATCGTTGGATCGGCGGTCGCTACATTGATCGCCAACGCGGTGTCGGTGGTCGGCATGCTGACGGTGGTCTATCTACGCGATCTGCCGATCCGGCTGCGCGGGGCGGAACTTCGCTATCTTCTGCCGCCGATCGCCCTGCTGCGTCTGATCTCGACCAAAGGCGTGATGATGGGACTGCAGATGTTCGTGCTCACCGCGACCGGGTTGGTGATGATCGGGCTGGTCAATCAGGCCGGGGTCGAAACCACCGCCGCCTATGGCGTTGCCTTCCAGCTGTGGAATTATGTGCAGATGCCGTCGATGGCGGTCGGCGCGGCGGTCAGCGCGATGGCCGCACAGAATATCGGTGCGGGCCGGTGGGATCGGGTGAGTTCGATCACCTGGCACGGGCTCGTCTATCACCTGCTGCTGACCGGCGTTCTCGTCGTGCTGCTGACGATATTCGACCGGCCGGTGCTGTCGCTTTTTCTGGGTGCGGACAGTCCCGCGATCCCGATCGCCGAACGTATTCAGCTGATCGCCGGCTGGAGCTTCTTCTTCTCGGGTGCGACGATGGTCTTCTTCGGCACGATCCGCGCGAACGGCGTGGTGCTGATGCCGCTGATCATCCTGATCATCGGTCTGGTCGGATTTCGGCTGGGCTTCGCGCTGGCCGCGCTGCCGATCCTCGGCGTCGATGCCCTGTGGTGGGCTTTCCCGTTCGGTTCGGTGATCAACGCGCTGATGGCCTGGGCTTATTATGGCCGCGGAAATTGGCGGAAGACCATATTGGTCGAACAGGCCAAGGCAGCGGAAGCCTGACGATCAGAGATTAATCCTCCGACGCGTCCTTCGCCTGGGCGACCAGCGCCTCCAGCCCGGGCTGTCGATCGAGGAACGCGTCGAGCGCTTCGGTGACGAGGTGCTGCGCCGAGCGGTTGGCGAGCGCGCTGGCAAGGCGCAGGCGCAGATGGCGCTCGCTGTCGAGGCGTAGCGTGAAGGCGGCCCTGTTCGTGCGGGGAACGATCGCGGTGGTGACGGACGGCCTGGCCGAGGGCGCGAAGCTTCTCTCGATCCGCTCGCGCTGCTCTACGACCGCCGGCACCGGCGCCGAGGGGGGCGCATCATCGCCCATGTCGTTCCAGCCCAGATCGTCGTGCAGCGCGTCGCTGGCCGCGGCGAGCGAGGTCATCGGCACATAGACGCGGCGGATCGCGGGGCGGGCGTCGCCCTTGCGCGCGAGCAGCGACGCGGTGAGCGACGCCAGCGGCCTGGTTTCGGACATCGACATGGTCCTTACTGCCCGGCAACGCGCCGGCCGAAGCCGGCGGCCGCGCGTGTACCCAGCGGGCCGATCGCGCTGTTCGGCGTGGTGATGACGGTGCGGCGGAAATTCTTTTCCAGCCGGTCCCAGACATAGCTCCACAGCTGTTCGATCTCGGCGGCCGATCGTCCGGTGGGATTGACCTCCATTACGGTGCGGCCGTCGATCATCGAGGCGGCGAAGTCGGTGCGCTGGTGGACCGTGACCGGGGCGACGGTGCCGTGCTGTGACAGCGCGACCGCGACTTCCGAGGTGATCCGCGCCTTGGGGGTGCCTGCGTTGACGACGAAGATCAGCGGCTTTCCCGCCCGGTCGCACAGCTCGACCGTGGCGCCCACCGCGCGCAGATCGTGCGGGCTGGGCCGGGTCGGGATGATGACCAGGTCGGCGACCGCGATGACGCTCTGGATCGCAACGGTGATCGCGGGTGGCGTATCGATCACCGCCATCTTGAAACCCTGTTGTTTCAGCGCCTCCAGATCGGCGGCGAGGCGTGCGACCGTCGTCGTGGCGAAGGCGGGGGCTTCGGCCTCGCGTTCGTTCCACCAATCGGCAAGCGAGGCCTGTGGATCGATATCGATCAGTACGACCGGCCCGGCGCCGGCACGCTCCATCTGCACGGCGAGATGCCCCGAGAGCGTGGTCTTACCCGATCCGCCCTTCTGCGAAGCCAGAGCCAATACGCGCACGATGTTCCCCTGTTGCGAGCGATGTGGCGCAGGAGTGACAGGCGCGGACTAACGCGGTGTTCCGATGTGCGGTTAAGGGGGAATTCGCCATGCCCGCCGGAGCCGTACCGCCTCCTATATACGATAACGGCCGCGCCAGGTTACATCACTGTCGGGGCGCCATCACCCTTACCGCCTTTGCCGCGATCCTGGCCGTGAAGGGGGTTCTGGCCAGTACCTCGCCGTCGATGGACACCTTGAGCGGCGGAATTGTTTCGATCCGGATCTCGCGGGCATGATATTCGACCGTCGTATCCTTTCGGGCGCGCAGCCGCAGATAGCTGGTGAACCAGCTCCAGCCCAGCTGCGCGGGTGAGCGGCCGACCACCGCCTGGATAACGATTTCGCCGCTCTGAGGATCGGCATCTTCGATCAGCTCGACCCCGCCATGATAGCTGCCATTGGCGATCCGTACCTCCAGCGCATCGACCTCCTCGCGTACGCCGTCATGCGTGACGATAAGCTTGAATGACCGGAATTTCATCGACTGGTACGCGGCCCAGATCAGATAGCCGAGACGGCCGAGGCTCTTCTTGAGCAGGGGGGGGATATGGCCGCCGATCTTGGTCGACAGGCCGATCGCGGCGCAGTTGCAGTAATAATCGTCGTCGATCATGCCGAGGTCGATCCGGCGCGCCTCGCCCCGCGCGATCACCGCGATCGCGCCGTCGAGGTCGAGCGGGATTTCAAGCGAGCGCGCGAAGCTGTTCGCGGTGCCGAGCGGGAGCAGCGCGAAGATCGTGTCGGTACCGACCAGCGCGTCGACCGCGCAGGACAGCGAGCCGTCGCCGCCGCCGACGATCAGCATCGGCGGCTGCTTCGCCATCGCGCCGGCGACCACGTCGGCCAGCGTGCCGGGCTGGTCGATCGCGATCGCCTCGATCAGGTCTATGCCCGCCGCGCGCAGCTTTTCGACAGCGGTATCGAAATGCTTCTGGCCCTGACGCGAGAGGGCGTTGACGATCAGGATCGCGGAACGGGGCGGGGTGTGGGGATCTGTCATGCGATGGTGCAAACGCACCGAATATCGTTTCGGGTCCATAAAGGAAAGCCGGTCGCCGCGCCTTTGCACCGTCGGGCCGTAGCCGCTAAAGAACCGCGCATGACTCAAGCCTCCTTTCCCGCACTTCGCCTGCGCCGCCCGCGCCGCCACGGCTGGAGCCGCGCGCTGTTCGCCGAGAACGTCCTGACCCCGGCTGACCTGATCTGGCCGCTGTTCATCGCCAATGGCGACGAAGTCGAGCCGATCGCGTCGCTGCCCGGGGTTTCGCGCTGGCCGCTGGCACAGATCGCGGCGCGTGCGAAGGAGGCTCAGGCCGCCGGCATCCCGTGCATCGCGCTGTTCCCGAACACGCCGCGCGACAAGCGCAGCGACGACGGGCGCGAGGCGCTCAATCCGGACAATCTGATGTGCCGCGCGATCAGGACGATCAAGGATGCGGTGCCCGATATCGGCATCCTCACCGATGTAGCGCTCGATCCCTATACCAGCCATGGTCATGACGGGCTGGTCGATCCCACCGGCCATGTCCTGAACGATGTGACCAGCGAAGTGCTGGTCGGCCAGGCGCTGGTCCAGGCCGAAGCGGGCAGCGACATCGTCGCGCCGTCGGACATGATGGACGGCCGGGTCGGCGCGATCCGCGCGGCGCTTGAGGCGGGCGGGCATATCGATGTCCAGATCATGGCCTATGCCGCCAAATATGCGTCGGCATTCTATGGCCCCTTTCGCGACGCGGTCGATACGCGCGGGCTGTTGAAGGGCGACAAGAAGGGGTATCAGATGAACCCCGCCAATGCCGAGGAGGCGCTGCGTGAGGTGGCGCTCGACCTGGCCGAGGGCGCCGATAGCGTGATGGTGAAGCCCGGGCTGCCCTATCTCGACATCGTCCGCCTGGTGAAGGAGCGGTTCGAAGTGCCGGTGTTCGCCTATCAGGTGTCGGGCGAATATGCGATGATCGAGCTGGCGGTGGCCGCAGGGGCCGCGGACCGCGACGCGATGGTGCTGGAGACGCTGATGGCGTTCAAGCGCGCGGGTGCATCGGGGGTGCTCACCTATCACGCGCTCCATGCGGCGCGCCTGCTGGGCGCATGAGCGACGATCCCACCTATCGGAAGGGCAACATGAGCGACGGCGCCACCATCCTGACCTATGAGGGCATTACGCCCCAAATCGATCCCGACGCCTTTATCGCGCCCGGCGCGCGGATCATCGGTGACGTCCATATCGGGGCGGGGACGAGCGTCTGGTACAATGTCGTCATCCGTGGCGACGTCGGCCAGATCCGCATCGGCGCGCGCTCCAACGTCCAGGACGGCAGCGTCATCCACGTCACCGGCGGCCTCCATAACACGCTGATCGGCGATGACGTGCTGATCGGCCATCTCGCGATGATCCACGGCTGTACGCTCCACGACCGGGCGTTCGTGGGCTTCGGTTCTGCGGTGATGGACGGCTGCGTGATCGAGTCCGACGGCATGCTGGCGGCGGGCGCGCTGCTGACCCCCGGCAAGCGCATCCCCAGCGGCGAGCTGTGGAGCGGTCGGCCGGCGAAATTCATGCGCGCGCTGACCCCGGAGGAGATCGCCTGGAATCGGGGCGGCGTCGCCGGCTATGTCCTGGAGGGGCAGCGCCACAAGAAGGCGGTGGAAGCGGCGAGGGGATGACCTCATTCGTCGCCCCGGCGGAGGCCGGGGCCGCTGAAGTTTGGTTGGGTCGGTTTCGCTGGAGCCGCTGGCGGCCCCGGCTTCCGCCGGGGCGACGAAAGGGGGCGTCTGGCCCCGTTGCCGCCGCCCGCGCCCGCGCCTATCTTCACCGCATATCGCATTTGAGGTCGCATCCCCATGTCCAGCTATGAAGATCGCCTGAAGGCGCTGCGCGACGAGCTTGTGCGGCGCAAGCTCGATGGTTTCGTCGTTCCGCTGACCGACGAGCATATGAGCGAATATGTCGGCGCCTATGCCCAGCGGCTGGCTTGGCTGACGGGTTTTCAGGGGTCGGCGGGCGCGGCGGTGGTGTTGCCTGCCGAAGCGGCGATCTTCGTCGACGGCCGCTATACGCTGCAGGTTCGCGAGCAGGTCGATGGCAAGCATTGGAGCTATCAGTCGGTACCGCAGACGAGCACGTCGGCCTGGCTGGAGGCGCATGCGCCCGATGGTGGGCGGATCGGCTATGACCCCTGGCTGCACACGAAGACCTGGGTGACGGCGGCGAAGAAAGCGCTGGCGGCGAAGGGCGCCGAGCTGGTCGCGGTTGACACCAATCCGGTCGATGCGATCTGGCCCGACCGGCCCGCGCCGTCGGCCGCCCGTCTTGTCGTCCAACCCGATGAACTTACCGGCCAGTCCTCAGCAGCAAAGCGCGCCGACGTTGCCGACTGGCTGACCGCGAGCAAAGCCGATTCCGCCGTTCTTTCGGCGCTCGATTCTATTGCCTGGACCTTCAACATCCGCGGTCAGGATGTCGATCGCACCCCGGTGGCGCTGGCCTATGCGATCGTCCATGCCGACGCCACCGCCGACCTCTATGTCGCGCCCGACAAGATCGACGAGGGTGTTGCCAAGCATCTGGGCAATGGCGTGCGCCTGCACGACCGCAAGGATTTCGAAGCGGCGCTGAAGGGCTTTGCCGGCAGGACTGTGGCGGTCGATCCCGAGCGGGCGGTGTCGGCGATCTTTGGTGCGCTGGAAGCGGGCGGGGCGACGCTGATCGAGGAGCGCGATCCGGTCGTGCTGCCCAAGGCGGTCAAGAATGATGTCGAGATGGCCGGGCACAGGGCCGCGCAGGCGCGCGACGGCGCGGCGCTCAGCCGCTTCCTCCACTGGCTGTCGGTCGAGGCTCCGAAGGGCGGGCAGGACGAAATCAGCGCGCAGGAGAAGCTGCGCAGCTTCCGTGCCGATACCGGATTGCTCAAGGATCTGTCGTTCGACACGATCTCTGGCGCGGGCCCCAATGGTGCCGTGGTCCATTACCGGGTGAGCGAGGAGACCAATCGCAAGCTGGAGACCGGTACGCTCTATCTGGTCGATTCGGGCGGCCAGTATCAGGACGGCACCACCGACGTCACCCGCACGATCGCGATCGGCACGCCCACGCAGGAGATGCGCGACCGTTATACGCGGGTACTGAAGGGCCATCTGGCGATTGCGCGCGCGGTATTCCCGAAGGGGACGCGCGGTGGACAACTCGACATCCTCGCGCGGCAATATCTATGGGCTGCGGGCCTCGACTATGCGCACGGTACTGGCCACGGCGTCGGCGCCTATCTGTCGGTGCATGAAGGGCCGCAGCGGATCGCGACCTTTGGCGGCGGCGACGAGCCGCTCCAGCCGGGCATGATCCTCTCGAACGAGCCTGGCTATTACAAGGCCGGCGAATATGGGATCAGGATCGAGAATCTGATCCTGACGATCGAAGCCCCGATCGAAGGTGGCGAGAAGGAAATGCTTGGATTCGAGACGCTGACCTTTGCGCCCTATGAGCGCGCGCTGATCGACGTGTCGATGCTCGACAAGGGCGAAATCGCCTGGGTCGATGCCTATCATGCGAAGGTGCGCGAGATCGTCGGGTCACAGCTCGACGGTGCCGCGCTGGACTGGCTGCTGACGGCGACTGCACCGCTGCTTGAAAGCGCGCCCGCTCGCACATAAAAATCATGCGCCGGCGCGGCGAGTCGTTTACTGTGCCGGATGGGGCTGTGGCCCGTGTTGCTGGGCATAGGGGATTAGGCTGACGCGCGAAACGAAGCGGTGGCGCCGGATGACGGCTCGCCTTCTGATCGCCCCGATGGCCTGGCTGGCCGTCGGCGGGGCGATTTCGCCCCTATGGTCGCAGCAGGACGTCAACGAGCGGCTGCTCGCCGCGCACAATGCCGAACGGGTCCGGCTCGGCATCCCGGCGCTCAAATGGAACGAGAAGCTTGCCCGCCAGTCCATGGAGTGGGCGCAGCAGCTCACCTATATCGAGGGCCTCGAGCATAGCGACACCGCCGACTATCAGGACGCGACCGTGGGCGAGGAGGGCGAAAATCTCTGGCGCGGCACGCGCGGCTATTACACACCCGAGCAGATGGTGAACCTGTGGGTCGACGAACGGCGGATCTTCGTCAACGCGCCGTTCCCGCGCAACAGCACCACCGGCCAGTGGCGCGACGTCGGCCATTATACCCAGCTCATCTGGCGCTCGACCACCGATGTCGGCTGCGCGATCGCGGCGAGCGAGGATGATGAGGTGCTCGTGTGCCGCTATCTCGAAGGCGGCAATGTGATCGGCGAAAAGCCCTACTGATCGGGCTTTTCGGCCGGTGCGGGTGGTTCTTCCACCGCACGCGCCTGCGCCTTGCGGCGGTGGAGATTTGCGCGCAGCGCCTGCGCCAGGCGCTCGGCACGGTCATCAGGGGGCTTGGGCGTTCGCGCTTTCATCGCATCGTCGATAGCCATAAGCACAATCTGTCGGCAAGCCGCCTTGACGCGGGGCGTGGCATTGTCCATAGGCGCCCGACACCGCCGGGAGCACCTCCCCGGCTGCCCGCGAAATGCAGGCAATGCTGCCGTAGCTCAGTGGTAGAGCGCATCCTTGGTAAGGCTGAGGTCGTGAGTTCAATCCTCACCGGCAGCACCACCCAGTCTCGAATGTCACGCATTTCGAGACACTTGGTGAAGACCTCCTAAAAACCCCGCGTTTCCGCGGCCTTTTCCAGGCTCGCTTTTGGGTTCAGGACAGAGACCACTCCAAATCCCGGCTGTCAGGCGGAATTTTCGGCTCCCGTCTCACCTGCCCCAAAAACTGTCCTGAGAATTTGCCGGAGGCTGGAACGGGCAGGGCGCGCATCCGAAGATGCACGCCCCCGATCTGTTCAGAGGGGTTCGGCCAGGGTCAGTTGAAGCCCAGCACCTTGCGCTGTTCGCGCCAGTCCATCGGGACCTCGGCCGCGCGCAGCAGTGCCCTGCTGGTCAGCTCGACCGGCTGCCGCCCTTCGAGAATCGCTGTGATGATGTCCGGGACCAGGAAGTGCAGCCTCGCCATCCGGACGAGATGGCTTCGCGTCGCCACGTTCCGCCCTGCGCGAAGTTGCTGATACGCGCTTCGACCGCTCGCCAGCAGCTGGATCAATCGGTCATCACGATGGACGGGTCGGGCGTCGGGCGCAGCGTAGATCAGTTTCAGCTCATGCCCGCGCCGCTTCAATGTAACGGCCAGTTCAATAGTCACCACCTCGTCGGCTGCCACGGTGCTCGCATCGCCACCGATCAACTCAGCCAGGGGGCCTGCCGCCAGACTGATCGTAATCAAATCAGGCTGCAATATGATCCGGGCGTTTGTGTCATCGAGCATCGATACAAACGCTGGGGTCTCTGCGATGCTGGCCGCCAGCTCTGCTGATGCGGTGCCACCCTCCCTAGCCATACACGCATCGCCGAGTTCCGCGCCAAGGCGTAGCAGGTCATTAAGCAGGTCAGTAATTCCCTGCCGAACCATGGTCTCCAGATCGCCTGCGGGCAGTCGCCATGGTGCTTCGGTCTGCCCCTCGCGGGGTCGCGACATATAATAGCGGTACCGGCGGCTGGCTTTGATCGCGTGTACCGAGGTCATCGGCCGGCCAATGCCGTCTTCGAGATGTCCATTGAGCGGGCTGATCAAGCCTTTGCGCGGTCGCGGGTCGTTGACGGCCTTGCCGCTCAGCAGCGCCTGGCTGGCTTCCCATAGTTCGGCCGGGATGATCCGCTCGTGCTCACCTTCATAGACAGTATCGCCGTGGCGGATGCGACCGATGTAGATGACGTTGCGCAGCAGGTAGGCGAGCGCGCCAGGCGAATAGCGAGCACCGCCCGATACGCGACCGTCGCGCATCGTCCGCAGCTTCGAGCGCATGCCCTTGCCGACTATTTCACTTGCAAGATCCTTGAGCGAGCCCAGCGCAACGTGGCGTCGGAAGATCAGGCGGACGATGTCGGCCTCAGTCTCGTTGATCTGCAGCTTGCGCTCGTGAACATCGTAGCCGAGCGGCACCGGTCCACCCATCCACATCCCCTTCTTCTTCGAGGCGGCGATCTTGTCGCGGATGCGCTCACCGGTCACTTCGCGCTCGAACTGCGCGAAGGACAGGAGCACATTCAAGGTCAGCCGGCCCATGCTGGTGGTCGTGTTGAAGGCCTGCGTCACCGACACGAAGCTCGCTCCCTTCGCGTCGAGGATCTCAACGATCTTGGCAAAGTCCGACAGGGCGCGGGTTAGGCGATCGACCTTGTAGACCACGATCACATCGATCCGGCCGCTCTCGACATCGGCGAGCAGCCGCTTGAGTGCCGGCCGCTCCATCGTACCGCCCGAATATCCGCCATCGTCATAGAGGGCAGGATCGAGCTGCCAGCCCTCATGACGCTGGCTTGCGATATAAGCCTCGCATGCCTCGCGCTGGGCATCGAGACTATTGAAGGCCTGTTCGAGACCTTCTTCGGTCGACTTGCGGGTATAGACCGCGCAGCGGATATGACGCGCGCCTGACGAGCAGCCGGTCGTCGTGATCGAGCGTGGGCCGCGCTTAGCCATGAGCTTGTACTCCGCGCGAAGGGGGCAAGGGCCGTCTGAGCTTCAACCCGAAGAAGCGTGGCCCCGACCAGTGTGCGCCGGTGATCTCGCGAGCGATGTGCGACAGCGATGCGAAGCGGCGGTTGTCGAACATGAAGCAGTCGTCGGCCACGACCACCGCGTGGAGCTTGCCATTCCACTCGCGCAATAGCCGCGTGCCGGGTTTGATACTGACCGGCATATCGACCGCTACTTGGCTGTCGCTGGCGATGGCATTTAGCATCTTCACCGCGCTGGCCGGCAATCCGCCGTGACGCTTCTCCTGGAGATGATGCGCCAGCGCCAGCCGCAGCAAGGACGTTGGAACATCGGGAACGGCCTCATTGAAGCTGCCCTGCCACTCGGCACGCAGCTGCTCTGGCGACATCGTTGCCAGAGCAGCCAGTCTGTCTTCGAGGTGCGCCATGATCAGGCAGCGTCCGCGAGGGTGTAGCGGGTCGTGCCCTCCATTTTGCCGGCCACGATCGCATGGCCCTTCTTGCGCAGGCCGGTCAGCGCTGCGCGCGAGGTGTACGGCAGCCAGCCGGTAGCGCTGACGATGTCCGCCAGCGTCGCGCCACCCTCGCGCTTCATAAGATCGATGACCTGCTGCTTCTTTGAAGGTTGCACCGCCTCCGTAACGGTTGTTGGCTCTGGCGGTTGTTCGGGCGGCATGATCACCACGCGACCGGCGTCGGTGATGACAACGCCGAAGACCGCATCGCCGTCCTGCCGCCAGGAACGAGCCGTGTCGAAGCCCGGCTTCTCTTCGGTCATGCCCAATTTGATCAGGGCCGTTACCGCCTTAGGGATGCGCGCGGTGTGATCGCCGAGGCTTTCGGGCGGCGGGAGCAGGCTGCCGTCTTCGCGCTGGCAGGCCGTGGTGAGCAGCACGAGCTGCATGTCGGTGAGCTTGGTCATGTGATTGGTCCTTCCGTTGATAGGACCCGCATCAGTGCTGGTCCCACCATCGGAAGCCCCGCCGGTCAACCGGTCGGGGCAGTGCCGGGCCGTTCGGCCCTGCGTTTTCACAAGCACACCAATGCTCGTATGAGGTTTTTAGTCAAGCCGCATATGACCGATAAGTTGTTGTTTATGCAGTCATAAATTCCTTCTAGCTATCGTCTCGTGAGGTTCAGGCCTTTGTGTCAGTCGATGGGCCAGCCATCGCATATCCTCGTATCCGGTCGAGCTCCCTGCTCGTACCACCATTCCGCGTGCACGGATTGGCCTGGCGTTGGACGGACCCATCTCGCGTTCGATCACCGTAGGTGATCAAGCATTGCTCCGGTCACATCCACCTCTCGAGACCGCGCGTTGTCGTTGCGCGCCTCAAGCCTTCAAACTTGCTCCTTCCGGGATCCGCCCATGTTCAAGGTAACGCCACACGGCGACGATTATCCGCCGCGCGAGGGCAGCAATGGCGATGCGCCGGACGCGGCCGGCACCATCGGCAACGCGATGCCTGTACCATAAAGTCAGCGCCGACGCTGGCTGGTGCCGCAGCCACAGCCAGGCCATTTCGATAGCGTCACGCCTGGCGCGTCGGTTACCGGCCTTGCTGATCTCTTGATCTCGGCTGACCCCGCCACTCGCATAGGGCGTTGGCGACAGCCCCACGTAACTGGCAACCTCTCGTCGGTTGCGGGAGGTGCGGTAAAAGACCTCGCTCGCCAACACCGCTGCCAGTTGGGGACCTACACCGCGAATATGCGACAGGCGCAGCGCAATCGGATCAGCATTGCGCCCGCTGCGGCGCAGCGTCTTCCGCTGGGTCAGCGCGGTGATCTCACCGTTGATTTCCTTAAGCGGGCGCTTGGCCGTCGCGAGCAGGACGGCCTCCCGTTTGATCTCGCGCAACAGCCGCGCCCGTCCGCCGTCTTCAAGTCTTTCAGCTCATTCTCCCAGCCGGCCCGGCTCGGATGGTCGTTCGGATCCCCTGCGGGCAGAGCAGGCTGCGGATACGATTCACCCGACGGATCCGTTCATTCAACAGGCTCTCGCGCGATCGAACCAGTCGCTTGCGATCTTCCTCTTCTTCCGTCGGCACCCTGACAGTCGCGCAGACATCGTCATCGCCGCAATAGTACGCGATAAGCACGCTCACCATGCCGCGCGCGTCGGTACGATCCGTTTTGACATGCTTACGGCCACGGCTGACCTTGATGCTCGCAGAATCCAAAATCGTGTTGCGGATGCCGTTCGCCTCAAGCGCTCGATGCAGCCAGAAGCCGTCGTACCCGGCTTCATAACAGGAGCAGACCTCAAGCTCCGAGAAGCCGCGCTGTTCAGCCGTGGACCGCGCGCGATCCAGCAGTGTCAGTAATGCGGCAAAATCGCCGCCGGGGATCTGATACAGGCTCGTCGTGCTGCCGCCCGGCAGCCGCACCGCAATAACCCACTTCGCCTTGCTCAACTCCAGCGCAACGTAAATCCGCGTCGCCGCCTGTCCTTCGTTCTCCGAAACCATGTCGAGTCTCCCAGATGATTGACTTCTCAATCATGGACCAGACCATACCAAACCTCATGGCATCTCCGGTTCACGGACAAGTCGAGTGCATTCGACAGCGGTCGCGAACTATTCTGCAGGCATACGCCAACCGTGAAAAAGCTCCGTCTGGACTTCCCTGGCGAATGGCCGCGTCATGGCGGGCGAGGAGATCGCCGGTGGGTGAAGACGAGACCGCAGACCTGGTTGTGCAAATGTTCGCACTGCTCACGGCGAAGTTCGAAGACGGCGCGGTGATAGCTGCTAATGGACAGGCATCCGGTGAGCCCCCGGCAGATCAAAGGGGGCGGGCGGCGCGACTGCATGAGCTTGGTCGGGAGTGCATGCTGGTAGCCGATGCGATCCAGGCGCTGGCCCCCAACCTCGTTCGGTAAGCACCAAAGCGGTCTGGACGGGGCCGAGTTGCTCGCTTATCTCGGTGCCTCACAACGAGAGGATGCCCTGATGAATTCTGCCGACCTGGCTGACAAGCTCGCCGCCGATAACGGCTTGACCAAAACCGAAGCTAAGAAGCTGGTGGACGGCGTGTTTGCCGCGATTGCTGACGCTGCCGCCGCGGGCGAAGAAGTATCCCTTCCGGGCTTCGGCAAGTTCAAGGTCAAATTGACCGAAGCGCGCGAGGGTCGCAATCCTTCGACCGGCGCGACTATTCAGATTGCGGCAGCGAAGAAGCTCGGCTTTGCACCCGCAAAGGCCATCAAGGACAAGCTCAACGGCTAACCAGCGTACGGGCGTCATGCGCAGGCATGGCGCCCGTCATGCTGTCGCACGCAAGCTTATTGCCGACCGGACTTTGCGTCGTCGTCGTTGACCTGTAAGCGCCCACCATGACCCAATATGAAATGTATCGCGCGAATGCGGAGGCTCAGCGTGCTGCGGCAGCGAGCATGCCACTTGCCAATCGAGTGCCATGCATCTTCGTGCGGCAGAAACGCGGGATGTGATGGCAGCCCCGATTCAGGAGACGGCGGCACGTGCCGTCGTCAATGAGGCCGCGAAAGCTGCTGGTTCCTAAAACAACACGCGGCGTCATTTGGCGCGGCTCGCGCGCTCGACCGGTAGCGGCAACGAACGTCGCCCTCGAAACGCAAAAATCGGGGCGCGGCACAGGAATGTCTCGAATTGGGCCTATTCTGTTGAAAAACTCCGAGCGCGAAATTTTCGTGCGTTCTGAAAGGCCGACTTTTTCAACACAATAAGGCGCAAAGCTTTCGTTCGATTGACGTTTATAATCGAATTCCGTCATTTGGCCCGCAGACCCGGGGTGCGCTCAAAAAACCGCAACAGCTACCGAAAACTGGCTGACTTGTGGATCAGCTTTACAGTTGTGAGCAACCACTGACAGTTCGATGTACGGCGCTTGGCTACCAGATCGTATCAAGCTGGGTCGAGGACGCTCGGAAGAGGTGATTGAAAAAGAGGGCATGCGCTCGACGCACATGCCCCTATCCAAATCAGGAACGACGTTCCCGGATTCACCGTCCGTTTGGAAGGAACCGGACGGTCAACACAGCGATCGCTGTGAGATTGTTGCAGGTGCCGCCGAAACAGAAATGAAGCGCTTCATGGAGCAGCTGTCAATCGGCCCGGAAAACTGACCCCGTTTAGGCGTCCAAAACTGACCCCCTTTGTAATGGCAGTTCGAGTTGTCCCGGTAGTCCATAGGAGGGACCCGCGGCCGACGCCGCGCGCCGTCAGGAGCGCTGGCGGCGTC
>CAMTVW010000009.1:0-46768 GCA_947085315.1 uncultured Sphingomonas sp.
CGCCTCGGAAGTGACGCGCGTGGCTCGTGAAGTCGGCACCGAAGGCCGTCTCGGCGTGCAGGCTGTGGTGCCCGGTGTGGCGGGCACGTGGAAGGATTTGACCGACTCCGTGAACGCCATGGGCACAAACCTCACCGACCAGGTGCGTAACATTGCCGAAGTGACCACCGCCGTGGCGCGTGGCGACCTCTCCAAAAAAATCACCGCCGACGTGCGTGGCGAGATTCTGGAGCTCAAAAACACCATCAACACCATGGTGGACCTGCTCAACGGTTTTGCCGGCGAGGTCAGCCGCGTGGCGCGCGAGGTCGGCACCGAAGGCGCGCTGGGCGGCCAGGCCCAGGTGCTGGGCGTGGCCGGCACCTGGAAGGACTTGACCGATAACGTCAATTCGATGGCGTCCAACCTGACGGCCCAGGTGCGCAACATCGCCGACGTGGCGACCGCCGTGGCCAACGGTGACCTGTCCAAGAAAATCACCGTGGACGTCAAGGGGGAGATCCTTGAGCTCAAGAACACGCTGAACACCATGGTGGACCAGCTCAACGGTTTCGCCTCGGAGGTGACCCGCGTCGCGCGCGAGGTCGGCACCGACGGCAAGCTGGGCGGCCAGGCCCAGGTGCGCGGCGTCGCCGGGACCTGGAAGGACTTGACCGACAACGTCAACTCCATGGCCAACAACCTGACCGGCCAGGTGCGCAACATCGCCGACGTGACCACCGCCGTGGCGCGCGGCGACCTTTCGAAGAAGATCACGGTCGACGTGAAGGGCGAGATTCTCGCGCTGAAGGACACGATCAACGTCATGGTCGATCAGCTCAACGGTTTCGCGTCGGAAGTGACGCGCGTCGCCCGCGAGGTCGGCACCGAAGGCAAGCTGGGCGGGCAGGCACAGGTGCCCGGCGTGGGCGGTACCTGGAAGGATCTGACCGACAACGTCAATCTGATGGCGACCAACCTGACCAACCAGGTGCGCGGCATCGCCGACGTGGTGACCGCGGTCGCGCAGGGCAATCTCAAACGCAAGCTGACGGTGGACGCGAAGGGCGAGATCGCCGCACTCGCCGAGACGATCAACTTCATGATCGATACGCTTTCCACCTTCGGCGACCAGGTGACCAACATGGCCCGTGAGGTGGGCATCGAAGGCAAGCTGGGCGGGCAGGCCCGCGTGCCGGGCGCCTCGGGCCTGTGGCGGGACCTTACCGACAACGTCAACGCGATGGCGACCAACCTGACCAATCAGGTGCGATCGATCGCCGACGTGGCGACCGCGGTGACCAAGGGCGACCTTACCCGCTCGGTCGCGGTGGAAGCCTCGGGCGAGATGGCCGCGCTCAAGGACAACATCAACGAGATGATCCGCAACCTCAAGGAGCAGACCTTGAAGAATGCGGAACAGGATTGGCTCAAGACCAACCTCGCGCGCTTCTCGCGCATGCTGCAGGGCGAACGCGATCTGACGACCGTGTCGAACCTGATCATGTCCGAACTGGCACCGCTGGTGAACGCGCAATATGGCGTCTTCTATGTCGCCAAGCGCGAGGAGAATGAGACTGTCCTCGAGCTCGCCGCCAGCTATGGCGCCGAGAATCGCGGCGAGCTGAAGAATGAATTCAGCCTGCGCGAGGGGCTGGTCGGTCAGGCGGCCGCCGACAAGCGGCCGATTCTGCTCAGGAACGCACCGAGCGACTTCATCCGGATCGGATCGGGCCTTGGCCATGCCGCTCCAGCCAACGTCAATATCCTGCCGGCGCTGTTCGAGGACGATGTGAAGGCGGTGATCGAGCTCGCCTCGTTCAGCGAATTCAACGAAACCCACCAGAGCTTCCTCGATCAGCTGATGGAATCGGTCGGCATCGTGCTCAATACGATCGCGGCGACGATGCGTACCGAAGGCCTGCTGAAGCAGTCGCAACTGCTCACGCAGGAGCTTCAGGCCCGCCAGACCGAGCTCACCACCAAGCAGGAAGAGTTGCACGCCACCAACGAAGAACTGCAGGAGAAGGCCCAGCTGCTGGAGAACGAGAAGAAGCAGGTTGAGGCGAAGAACCTTGAAATCGACATGGCGCGCCGCGCGGTCGAGGAAAAGGCCGAGCAGCTTGCACTCACATCCAAGTACAAGTCCGAGTTCCTGGCGAACATGTCGCACGAGCTGCGCACGCCGCTCAACTCGCTGCTGATCCTCTCGAAGCTGCTCGCCGACAATCCGCAGGGCAACCTCAACGAGAAGCAGACCGAGTTCGCGCGCACCATCCACGGCGCCGGATCCGATCTGCTCAGCCTGATCAACGACATCCTCGATCTGTCGAAGATCGAATCGGGCACGGTGTCGATCGAGATCGGCGACATGCCGATGAACAGTCTGAAGCTGCATATGGAGCGGACATTCCGTCAGCTCGCCGCCGACAAGAATCTCGATTTCCGCGTCGAGTTCGACACCTCGCTGCCGGGCTCGATCCGCACCGACGAGAAGCGGCTGCAGCAGATCGTCCTCAACCTGCTGTCGAACGCGTTCAAGTTCACTTCGCAAGGCAGCGTCACATTGGCGGTGTGCAATGCCCGTGCCGGCTGGAGCACCAACAATCCGGCGCTGCGCAACGCAGAAGGGGTGGTCGAGATCGCGGTTACCGATACCGGTATCGGTATTCCGAAGGACAAGCAGAAGCTGATCTTCGAAGCGTTCCAGCAGGCCGACGGCACCACCAGCCGGAAATATGGCGGCACCGGCCTCGGCCTTTCGATCAGCCGCGAGATCGCGCGTCTGCTCGGCGGCGAGCTGCAGGTCAGCTCAAATCCGGGCGAGGGATCGACCTTCACGCTGTTCGTGCCGTTGAACGCGGTCGCACCGGCCACGCTCAACAATGACGGCACCTCGGCCCGTTATGAAAATAGCGGCGCCAATGTCCCGACCGCCCTGCCCGCCCCGATGGAGGTCACCGATGACCGGGAAGCGATCGGCGAGGCGCCGTTCGTGCTGATCATCGAGGACGATCCGACCTTCGCCTCGATCCTGCTCGATGTCGCGCATGAAGCGGGGCTCAAGGGCGTGATCTCCACGGCGGGCGCGGGCACGCTCGCGACCGCGCGCAAGATGCAGCCCCATGCCATCACGCTCGATCTCGGGCTGTCCGACATTGACGGCTTTGTGCTGCTCGACCTGCTCAAGCACGATCCGCTGACGATGGACATTCCGATCCACGTCATCTCCGGCGCGGACCGGCTGATCTCGGCGCAATCGCTGGGCGCGATCGGAACGACCGAGAAGCCAGCATCGCCCGAGGCGCTGAAACAGGTGTTCCTCGATCTGGCCGAGCGCATCGAAAAAGTCCCGCATCGTCATGCGCTAAGTCTGGTCGAAGGCAGCGATCCGATGCCCTCGCTCCGCGCGGTGCCCGAGCTTGCGGGAACGAAAATCCTGATTGTCGACGACGATATCCGCAACATCTACTCGCTGACCAGCGTGCTGGAGAGCTATGACGTCGAAGTGGTCCACGCCGAACGTGGGCATGACGGTATCGTCATCCTCGAGCAGACCCCCGACATCGATATCGCGCTCATCGACATCATGATGCCCGAGATGGACGGCTATGAGACGATGCAGCAGATACGCCAGCGCAAGGAACTGGCCGAACTTCCGCTGATCGCGGTGACCGCCAAGGCGATGAAAGGCGACCGGCAGAAGTGCCTCGACGCGGGAGCGTCGGACTATATCGCCAAGCCCGTCGATATCGAACTGCTGCTCGCATTGCTCCGCGTCTGGATCGCGCGATCGCGGCAATGGTCGGCGGATGAACTGGCCCATTCGGCGGCGGAATGACGGTGGGAAAACGTCTGGAGAGAAAGGCGGGCTTGCCCCACCTCATCGAATATAGCGGCGACGAACGGACGCGGATTCTCGTCGTCGACGACGATGAACGCAATCTGCTGGCGTTGCGCACCGTCCTGGAGGATGTCGCCGACGTCGTCCTGGCGCGTTCGGGCGAGGAGGCGCTACGCCACCTGCTCAAGGGTGAGTTCGCGGTGATCCTGCTCGATGTCTTCATGCCCGGGCTGGACGGCTATGAGACCGCCCAGATCATCCGCCAGCGCGATCAGACCAAGCGCATTCCGATCATCTTCCTGTCGGCGGTGAACAAGGAGGCCGAGCATCTGATCCGCGGCTACTCGATGGGCGCGGTCGACTATGTGTTCAAGCCGGTCGAACCGATCGTGCTGCAATCCAAGGTGGCGGTGTTCGTCGACCTCTATCAGATGCGGCGTGAGATTCAGCGCAAGGCCGCCGCCGAACAGGAGTTACTGGACGCCAATCTGCGCGCCAATGCCGAATTGCTGCGCACCGAGCAGGAATTGCGGCTGGCCGAGCAGCGCCAGCTCGCGATCATCGAGTCGCTGCCGATCATCCTCTATCTCGAAGCACCCGACGCTGAGCCAAGGATTCCGAAATTCGTCAGTGGCAATTTCTCGACCGTCACCGGCTATGATTTCGCCCAGCTGCGCGAGACTCCCGATCTGTGGCGCGAGCGCCTCCATCCAGACGATCGCGACCGGGTCGATAAAGCTTATGCCGACCGTTCCGGGGGTGGAAATTTCGCGGTCGAGTATCGCTGGCGCTGTGCCGACGGCACCTACAAGCATTTCCTCGATCAGGCGGTCATGCTGCGCGACGAGGCCGGCAATCCGGTCGAGTTCGCCGGGACATTGCTCGACGTCTCCGATCGCAAGGACCTTGAACTCCAGCTCCTCCAGATCCGCAAGATGGACGCGATCGGCAAGCTCACCGGCGGCATTGCGCATGACTTCAACAATCTGCTCGCGGCGGTACTGGGCGGGCTGCGACTGATCGAGCGGCGCGTCCCGCTGTCGGACGAACATGGCAAGATCATCGGCATGACCAAGCACGCTGCCGAACAAGGCGCCGAGTTGGTGGCGCGGCTCTTGTCCTTTGCTCGCAAGCAGAAGCTGGAGCCCGCCGTGATCGATGTCGCCGCGCTCGCTTCCGCGGTCAGCGACCTGCTCGCGCACACATTGGGCGGGTTATTCGAACTTAAATGGAATCCCTCCAACGCGGTCTGGCCGGCCTTTGCCGATGAAGCGCAGCTCGAACTGGCGCTGATGAATCTGATCATCAATGCCCGCGACGCGATGCCACAGGGCGGCACGATCACCGTCGCGGTTCGTAACGACCGCATCGTCCACGATCCGGGCGGCGCGAAGCCGGGGGACTATGTCGTCTTCGAAGTCTCCGACCAAGGCACCGGCATCGAACCCGAATTGCTCGAACGGGTTATGGAGCCCTTCTTCACCACCAAAGCGATCGGGAAGGGCACCGGGCTTGGTCTCAGCACCGTCTATGGCTTCGCTCAGCAATCGGGCGGCACGATCCGTATCAACAGCCGGGTAGGCGAAGGCACCAGGGTCCAGATCTGGCTGCCGCGCGCGGAGCGCGACGCGCCGAGCCCCCCTGCCGTCGCAGACGAACTTCCCGGCGCAGCCGGTTCCAAGCTGCGTTGCTCGATCCTGCTGGTCGACGATCACGAAGGCGTGCGCGCCACGACCAGGGCGATGTTGAGTGACTTCGGGCATGACGTGATCACCGCCGCCGACGGCCGCGAAGCCCTGAAGCTGCTCGACGACGGGGAGGCGGCCATCGATCTGCTCGTCACCGATTATGCGATGCCGCACATCTCGGGTAGCGAACTGGTCCGGCGCGCGCGGGCAAAGCGCACGCAGCTTCCGGCCGTCATGATCACCGGCAACGCTGACGCAGTCGAGCTAGCCGACCTGCCCCGCGGCGTCCTGACCCTTTCCAAGCCGTTCACCCCCGAACAGCTTCAGCGCGCGATATCCGGGGTCGCGGTGGACCCGCCTGAGGCCAAGGTAGCCTGACGCTGGTCATTTCACCGCATGGCCGCTGGCAGCTCCAGCTTGCGAATCCGCCGCCACCTCTGTCGCATAGCGCTCGTTGTTGATATGCGCCCACCGCCGGCCGGTCGACGTCGGAGCGAGAGGAAGCGATGTCTGATCAACTGCGGGATTTCGGGAGCTTTGACTATGTGATCGCAGGCGCCGGCACCGCAGGCTGCCTGCTCGCCAACCGGCTTTCGGCGAATCCCACCCGGCGCGTCCTGTTGCTCGAGGCCGGGGGCAAGGACGACTGGATCTGGTTCCATATCCCGGTCGGCTATCTCTTCGCGATCGGCAATCCACGCGCTGACTGGATGTTCGAGACGGTCGCGGAGGCCGGCCTGGGCGGACGCACCCTGCCCTATCCGCGCGGCAAGGTGATCGGCGGCTGCTCCTCGATCAACGCGATGGTCTATATGCGCGGTCAGGCCGCTGATTATGACGGCTGGCGACAGTTGGGCCTGAGCGGCTGGGGCTGGGATGATGTTTTGCCCTATTTCCTTCGGCACGAGGACCATGCGGCCCCGAGCGGCGACCATCACCGCGCCGGCGGCGAATGGCGGGTCGAGCATCCCCGCATCCGCTGGGACATCCTCGACGCGCTGCGGCAGGCGGGCGCCACCGCCGGGATTGCGCCAATCGACGATTTCAACGCCGGCGACAATGCGGGATCATCTTATTTCCAGGTCAATCAGCGCGCCGGCCGCCGGGTGAGTTCGGCCCGGGCCTTCCTGAAGCCCGCGCTCAAGCGGCCCAATCTGCGCCTAGAAACCGGGGTAGAGGTCGAGCGGCTGTCGTTCGAAGGCAAGCGCGCGACCGGGCTGACCTTCCGCCGCGGCGGCGAGCGCTTCGCGGTTCGGGCCGAGGGCGAAGTGATCCTCGCGACCGGCGCGGTCGGTTCGCCGAAGCTGCTTCAACTGTCGGGCATCGGCGACGCCGAACGGCTCGCCGCACTTGGCATCCCCGTCCTCCACGACCTGCCCGGCGTCGGCGCCAATCTGCAGGATCACCTTCAGATCCGCCCGGTCTTCAAGGTCGATGGGGTCCGCACGCTCAACCTCGACTATGCGAATCTGGGCCGGCGCGCCTGGATGGCGATCGAATATGCGCTGTTCCGCCGCGGACCGCTGACGATGGCACCGTCGCAGCTCGGCATGTTCGCACGGTCGTCCGAAAATTATGCCACCGCCAACCTGCAATTCCATTTTCAGCCGCTGTCACTCGACAAATGGGGCGATGGCCTCCACCCTTTCGGCGCCTTCACCGCCAGCGTCTGCAACCTGCGCCCGTCCAGCCGGGGGCGTATCGATCTGGCGAGCGCCGACCCCTCCGCTCCGCCCCTGATTGCGCCCAATTATCTGTCGACCGACGAGGACCGGCAGGTTGCGATCGACTCGCTCCGTCTGACGCGGCAGATCGTGGGTCAGTCGGCGCTCGCCGCATATCACCCCCGCGAATATCTGCCGGGTGCCGAAATACGCAGCGACGGGGACCTGCTCGAAGCCGCCGGCCGGCTCGCCACCACCATCTTCCATCCGGTCGGGACCGCCGCGATGGGAGTCGCCAGCGATCGGGGCGCCGTGCTCGACGAACGGCTACGGGTACGCGGGATCGACGGGCTGCGGGTCATCGACGCCTCGGCGATGCCACGGATCGTCTCGGGCAACACCAATTCGCCGACGCTGATGATCGCCGAAAAGGGCGCGGCAATGGTGATCGAAGACCGAAAATAAGCAAAAGGGGCGCCGACACGCTGTCGACGCCCCTGTTTGAGCTGGCTACCGGTCCTGTCGTGCGCGGCTTCAGGCGGGCTTGGGTTCGCCCCAGCCGCCACTGGACCCGCTGCCCGGGCGCCGGCTCTTGGGAATTGACGAACCGCCGGTGCTGAGCGCGGCCGGGCTGCGCGAATTGCCGTCGTCGCGGCCGATATCCTCGCCCTTGATGGCGCGCTTTGCCTCTTCGCCGGACAGCGTTTCATATTCGAGCAGCGCCGAACCGAGGCGATGCAGCTCGTCGAGATTTTCGGTCAGAACCGTGCGCGCGACATGCTCGGCTTCCTCGATCAGGCGGCGGACTTCCTGGTCGATCATCTGAGCGGTTGCCTCGCTGACGCTCTGGTTGCGGGCGACCGAATGGCCGAGGAAGACCTCATCCTGATTGTCGCGATAGCGGAGCCAGCCGAGCTTCTCGGACATGCCATATTCCATGACCATCGAGCGGGCCATATCGGTGGCCTGCTGGATATCGTTGGAAGCGCCGGTGTTGAGCTCATCGCTGCCATAGATGATCTGTTCGGCGATGCGGCCGCCGAAGCACAGCGCGAGGCGCGCCTTCATCTGCTTCATCGTCATCGAATAACGATCGCGCTCGGGCAGGTTCCAGGTCACGCCCAGCGCGCGGCCGCGCGGGATGATCGTCACCTTGTGCAGCGGATCGCAGCCGGGGACATGGAGCGAGACGAGCGCGTGACCGGCTTCGTGATAGGCGGTCGCCTTTTTCTCGTCTTCGGTCATGACCATGGACTTCCTTTCGGCGCCCATCATCACCTTGTCCTTGGCTTCCTCGAATTCCTTCATCGCGACGAGGCGCTTGCCCTTGCGCGCGGCAAGCAGGGCAGCTTCGTTGACAAGGTTGGCAAGGTCCGCGCCCGAGAAGCCAGGCGTGCCGCGCGCGATGGTGCGCGAATTGACGTCGGGAGCCAGCGGAATCTTCTTCATGTGCACGCCGAGAATCTTGTCGCGACCCTCGATGTCGGGGCGCGGCACGACGACCTGGCGATCGAAACGGCCGGGGCGCAGCAGCGCGGGATCGAGCACGTCGGGCCGATTGGTCGCCGCGACGATGATGATCCCTTCATTCGCCTCGAAGCCGTCCATCTCGACCAGGAGCTGGTTAAGGGTCTGCTCGCGCTCGTCATTGCCGTTGCCGAGGCCGGCACCGCGATGGCGGCCGACCGCGTCGATCTCATCGATGAAGACGATGCAGGGGGCGTTCTTCTTGGCCTGTTCGAACATGTCGCGGACGCGGCTGGCGCCCACGCCGACGAACATCTCGACAAAGTCGGAACCCGAGATCGTGAAGAAGGGCACATTGGCTTCGCCCGCAATCGCGCGAGCCAGCAGGGTCTTGCCGGTACCGGGCGAGCCGACCAGCAATGCGCCCTTCGGGATCTTGCCGCCGAGACGCGCGAATTTGGTCGGATCCTTCAGGAAATCGACAATCTCCTGCAGTTCCTCGCGTGCCTCGTCGATACCCGCGACATCGTCGAACGTGACGCGGCCATGCTTCTCGGTGAGCATCTTCGCGCGGCTCTTGCCGAAGCCCATCGCGCCCGAGCCCGCATTTTTCTGCATCTGGCGCATCACGAAGAAGGCGATGCCGAGGATCAGCAGGAAGGGCAGCGACTGATAGAGCATGATCATCCAGAAGCTGGTCTGCTCGGCAGGCTTCGCGCGGAAGGTGACATTGTTCTTCGAGAGCCGCTCGATCAGCATCGGATCATTGGGAGCGTTGGTCGTATAGGCCGCGCCGGTATTGAACTTGCCGCTGATCACGCCCTCGCCGATGTCGGCCTCACGCACAGCGCCTTCGTCAACCCGCGACAGGAATTCGGAATAGGCGATCTGATCGCCCGCGGTCGTGCGCGACGAGCTTTCGAACATCGAGACGAACACGACCAGTGCAAGGAGAATGCCCATCCATATGGCCAGGCTCTTCATCCAGGGATTGGGTTGTTTCGGCTCT
This sequence comes from uncultured Sphingomonas sp., assembly GCA_947085315.1. Taxonomy (GTDB): domain Bacteria; phylum Pseudomonadota; class Alphaproteobacteria; order Sphingomonadales; family Sphingomonadaceae; genus Rhizorhabdus. The sequence continues at coordinate 9,652 of CAMTVW010000009.1, forward strand.
TTATCGTCGTTCATGCGTGCGTTCCGCCTTTCGCGGGCCAAGATAGGGATCGTCCGGTTAATAACAATGGAACAGTTCGGTCGGGTCCGGCTTTCAGCGCCTGGGTGGCGCATTTTCGATCGTGATGCGGCGTCCAGGCGACAATTTCACCGTTCCGAGGCTTGCAAATTGCCCCGCGTCGAGCCGCGCGAGCGCCGTCTCCAGCGCGGGACCGTCCACCGGCGAATCGCCCTGCATGACAAGCCGCGAGATGATCCGGCGACGTACCTCGCGCGGGAGCCCGTCGAGGTCAGCGGTGATTCGCCCACCGTCGGCCCGTTCGACCCGCGTGCGGATTGCCTCACCGACCAGCCAGTCGAGTGCGGCATCGGCCTCGCCCAGATGTGCAGCCGACGCGGCGAGCCGCACCGGATCGATCCGGTCATCGATCTTCGCCAGCAGGGTCCGAAAATGGGTTCGATCGTAGCGCTGGTCGCGATTGGAGGGATCGTCGACAGTTTCGACGCCTCCCACGATCGCTGCAAGCTCGGAGCGGCGCCACCCGAGCAGCGGCCGGATAAGCCGGATGCCGCCCAGGTCCCGGGCGGCGCGGATGCCCGACAGGCCCGACAGGCCGGCACCCCGCGAAAGGCGCATCAGCAGCGTCTCCGCCTGATCGTCGGCGTGGTGCGCCGTGGCGAGGGCATCGAGCCCGCGTTCACGGCACCACGCGGTGAGCGCGTCATAGCGGGCCCGGCGTGCCGCTGCCTGGATGCTCGCCTGTCGCACGACTGCCACCTTGAGGACGGCGTGAGGTACGCCCAGCGTGGCACAGGCACGCGCGACGAGGGCGGCTTCGGCGGCGGCTTCGACGCGCAGCCCGTGATCGACCGTGGCTGCCTCGACACGGCCAGGCAGCGCGGCTGCAGCGAGATAGAGCAGCGCCATGCTGTCGGGGCCGCCCGAAACCGCGACGCCCAATGAAAGCCGGTCCGTCAAGCGCGATAGATCCACCGCAAAGCGATCGACAAGGGTTTGGGTTGGCACCGCCCTACTCAGCCATGCCTGCGATGAGTGGCAGGCAGTCGAAGGGCTGGAGTGACGAGGGAAGGTTGATCAGCCCAACCTCACGCGCACTTGGCATCAGCCTTTCCCTTGGCGACAAGGTCGGCGAGGCCGCCGGTCACCTTGTCGGGATATTTGGCCAGCAGCACCTCATAGGCCTGGCAGGCCTTGTCGGCGAGCGGCGGTTTACGTCTGAGGAGCGCCTGGGCCATGTAGACATAGCTGTGCGGCGCGCGCTCCCCGCTCTCGATCTTGGTGTTCTCGAAAAACTCGCGGATCGCTTCATTATACAGCCCGCTGTCGAGATAGGTGCGGCCGGCGAGGTTGCGGGCATAGCTGGCATATTTATGCTTTGGATATTTGGCGTACATCGCCTTGAGCGCGGCCGCCGCCTCGGGATATTTCTTCTGCTCCCACAGCCGATAACCCGCCATATAAGCGTCGTAGCCGGGATCCGCTGCCGGCGCGGGTGTCGCCGCAGCGACCGGTGCGCTGCCGACAGATGCCTGGGACGGTGGCGGGACGACATAGGGCAGGTTCGCGCCTGAAGACGCTCCTGCGCCGGTCACCGGCGCACCCTTGCCTTCCAGCGTGTTCAGGCGAAACTCGGCATCGCCCTTCATCTTGGCGAACTGATCTTCCAGCTTGCGCAGATTGAAGCTGTTCTGCTCGACCTGGCCGGTCATCGCGGCGAGCGCCTTTTCAAGCGCGTCGACCCTGCGGGCCAGATCGGTGACCGCCGTATCGGCCGGAACGCCCACGGGCGCGGGCGGGGCAATTTTCGGTTGAATCTCGGGCTCGAAATATTGCTGAGCGCCGCCAGGGAATACCTTGCGCTGGACCGCCTTCATCTCCTTTTCGAGCTTGTCGACACGCTTCTCGACCGGCACCGGTTGAGCGAGGACAGGCGCGGCAGTGGACAGGAACAGGAGGGCGATGATCGCCTTCTTCATGGTACAGACTTCCCCGTAATCATCTGGCTGGGATAATGCCGCGCGGGGGCGGCCAAAATCAAGGCTGCGGGCGCTGGAACGACTCGCTTGTCGGCTCAGCCGTTCCGGCGCGGTCGTTGGCGGGATCGGGAGCCTCTGGCGCGGTCTCATTGGCGGGATCAACCGCCGACGGAACGATGATCGCCACCAGCGCATCACGCTTGAGGCTATAGGCCCGCACGATCCTGTCGGGTTCGCCCACCGGCGGCAGTTCGGTACCGCCGATCAGCACCTTGAGCGCCTGCGGCCGTCCGGTGCGCAGGATCGGATCGACGACGTCGTCAGCAACGGTGAAGCTCTGACCGGCACCCAGCACATCCATGAAATAGGTGCGGCTGCCGTCGCGCTCCGACACCTTGATCCACACATCCTCAGTCGCGGCGACCGTGATCGGGCCGGTCGGGATGACGGGACCGGCCGGCTCTGCGACCGGAGCGGGCGGCGGCGGTGCGGGCACAACGGGACGGACATCCTGCACGGTGTCGGCCGCGAGCCGGGCGAGGTCGCTATTGTCGCCTTCGAAGCGAAGCAGCAAATATCCCATGCCCAGCAACAGCGCGACGCCCAGTGCGATCATCGCCAGCAGCCGCGACGGCACGCGCATCGGATCGACCGGCTCATAGGCTTCGGGTTCGAAATGGGCACGACGCTCTTCGCCGACCTGCTCGCGGAAGGCGCGCGAGATCGTCTGGCCATCGAGCCCGAGCATGGTCGCGTAGCTTTTCACGAAACCCGCCGAATAGGGCAGCGCGGGCAATCCGCCATGATTGCCGCTTTCGATAGCTTCCAGATGGCGCAACGGGATGCGGGTCCGCGCCGCGACATCGCTCAGCTCAAGGTTCTGACGAGCGCGCTCGGCCGCAAGCTGTTCTCCCACGCTGCGGGGAACCTGGCTCCGATCGTCATCCGCGCCTTCGCTCATCGAGCTCTCCTTCACGCTTCGAGGCGATCACGCAAGCAACCAATTGTCAAAATTGGCTCACGTCCGCGCCGTAGCGTCACCATATCCCCTGGCGGGAACGGTCTGCCGCGCAAATCAGGAGACCGCAACCCCATTGCTTTCGGCCCATGCCGATAGATCGCCGCGCAGGCTCCGTACGGGGCGCGCGAGGAACCCGTCCATCGCGGCGCGCAAGGCGCCCGCGTCAAGCGAACGGATCATCGCCTTCACCGGACCTATCGCCGCCGGCGTGATCGACAGGCGATCAATGCCCAGGCCGATCAGCGCCATCGCCTCCAGCGGCCGGCCGCCCATTTCGCCACACACGCCAACCGGTACCGAAGCCGCACGGGTCTGTTTGGCGACGCGGCCGATGAACCGCAGGATCGCCGGGCTCAGCCAGTCATAGCGCTCGGCAAGCTTCGGATTCGATCGATCGGCGGCGAACAGAAACTGCGTGAGGTCATTGGTGCCGATCGACAAAAAATCGAGCTTCGGCAATATCATGTCGAGGCTTTCGGCGAGCGCGGGAACCTCCAGCATGGTGCCATATCGGATCGTGTTTGGCACGCCACGGCCATGATCGTGGATCCATTTGCGCTGCGCTTCGAACAGCGCGACCGCCTCGTCATATTCCCATGGCTCCGAGACCATCGGAAACATCACGCTGAGCGTCCGCCCCGCCGCCGCTTCCAGCAGCGCGCGTGCCTGCACCTTCATCAGCGCGTCACGTTCGAGCCCCAGCCGGATCGCGCGCCAGCCCAGCGCGGGATTTTCCTCGTTCGCATCATCGTCGGTGTTGAGATAGGGAAGCGCCTTGTCGCCGCCGATATCGACGGTGCGGAAGATCACCGGCCGATCCCCCGCAGCGTCGAGCACCTCCCGATAGAGGCGCAGCTGGCGCTCGCGCTGCGGCAACGTAGCCGAGACGAGAAACTGGAATTCGGTGCGGAACAGCCCGACTCCGTCGGCGCCGGTGACGTCGAGCGCCGCCATGTCATCGCGCAGGCCGGCATTGACCATCAGCTCGATCCGCAGCCCGTCGGTCGTCTGCGCGGGCAGATCGCGCATCGCGGCGAACTCGGCGCGGCGCTTCTGGCCGACCATCATCCTTGCCCCGAAAGCCTCTTCCATGGTCGCATTGGGTCGCACGACGACCGACCCCAATGTGCCGTCGAGCAGCAGGACATCGCCTTCGCTGATCGTCCGGCGGACGTCCTTCACGCGGCCCAGCACCGGCACGCCCATCGCACGCGCGACGATCGTCACATGCGCGGTGAGCGAGCCTTCCTCGAGCACCACGCCCTTGAGGCGGCGGCGATCATATTCAAGCAATTCAGCGGGGCCGAGATTGCGCGCGATCAGGATCGAGTCCTGCCGGAGGCCCAGCTGCGCTGCGGTGCCGAGCTGGCCCGAGACGATCCGCAGCAGCCGGTTCGACAGATCTTCCAGGTCGTGCATCCGGTCGGCGAGCAACGGATCGCCGATCTCGCGCATCCGCATGCGGGTGCGTTGCTGAACCCGTTCGATCGCCGCCTCGGCGGTCAGGCCGCTTTCGATCGCTTCATTGATGCGCCGGATCCAGCCCTCATCATAAGCGAACATCTTGTACATCGCGAGGACGTCCTGATGTTCGCCGGCGGCGCCGAAGTCCGCCTCGCGGGTCATGCGGTCGATCTGGTCGCGCATCTTGGCAAAGGCTGAAATGACGCGGTGGCGCTCGACCTCGATATCCTCGGCGACGGTATGCTCGATCTCGATGCGCGGCTGGTGATAGACCGCATGGCCGCTCGCCATGCCCTCGACCAGCTTGAGACCCGGCAGCCGCACCGGCCCGGAGTCGCGGGAATTCTTGGAGCCCGAACCACTCTCGTCGATCAGTCCGGCGCCCGCGATCAGTTCGGCGAGCACCATGGCAACGGTCTGAAGCGCTTCGATCTCGACATCGTCGAACCGGCGCTGCTCGCGGTGCTGCACCGCAAGCACCCCTACCGCTTTTTCGCGACGCACGATCGGAACACCCGCGAAGCTGTGGAACAGTTCTTCGCCCGTCTCCGGCTTATAAGCGAAGTCCGGATGGCTGGTCGCCTCGTCGAGGTTCAGTGTCTCGACATTCTGGGCGATCGTGCCGACCAGACCCTCGCCAAGGCCCAGCTTGGTGACATGGACGGCGGCCTGCTTCAGGCCGCGGGTCGCGAACAGCTCCAGCACGCCGTCGCGCAGAAGATATACCGAGCACACTTCGGTATCGAGCGCCTCGCCGATGATCTGGACGACCTGGTTGAGCTTGGTCTGGGCAGCCGACCGCGATGCCATCACGTCGTGAAGACGCGTCAGGATTTCGCGCGCAGCAGAGGTTGCGGTCAGCGGTGCCATTGATCCGACCCGCTATCAGAAAGCTGGTCGCGATTCCAACGATGTAATCTTTCCCACCGATCAGCGGTCACCCAAGCGGCGAATCGAGCGGCAAAGCGGAGAAATGATCCGACAACGGGCCCGGCCTCCGCAGGCGGCGCCCGTTTCAGCCTCCCCGCTGCTCCAGTGCCGACGCAGCCTGGTCGATCAGCGCCGCGACGATTTCTGTCAGCGGCTCTTCCTTCGTGACCATACCGACCGACTGGCCCGCCATGATCGAACCATGTTCGACATCGCCGTCGATCACCGCGCGGCGCAACGCACCGGCCCAATAATGTTCGATCTGAAGCTGGGCCTCGCCCATCTCGACCTTCCCCTCGTCGAGCAGTCGGGCGACCTCGCGCTGCTTGGCGGTGAACAGTTCGCTCGACGAATTCTTGAGCGCGCGGACCGGGATCACCGGCAGGCGGGGATCGATCTGTACGCTCGCAACCGCGTCGCGTGCCGAAGCGCGGATGAACGCCTTCTTGAAATTGGGATGTGCGATCGATTCCGCAGCGCAGACGAAACGGGTTCCCAGCTGGACGCCGGCCGCCCCCATTTCGAGATAGGCGGCAATCGCCTCGCCCCGGCCGATGCCCCCCGCAACGAAGACCGGCAGCTGATCGGCGATGGTCGGCAGTATTTCCTGTGCAAGCACCGAGGTCGACACCGGACCGATATGGCCACCGGCCTCCATCCCCTCGACCACCAGCGCATCGACACCGGAACGGATCAGTTTCTTGGCCAGCGACAGCGCGGGGGCGAAGCAGATCACCTTCGCGCCCGACGCCTTGATTTTCTCGATCGCGCCGCCCGGCGGCAACCCGCCCGCGAGGACGACATGCGTGACCCCGTGGCTGGCGCAGACCTCGATCAGCGCGTCCAGATCGGGATGCATCGTGATCAGATTGACCCCGAAAGGCTTCGCGGTGAGCGCCTTGGTCCCCGTGATCTCCGCATCGAGCAGCGCCGGTGTCATCGCCCCGCAGGCGATCACGCCGAAGCAACCGGCATTGGACATGGCAGCAACGAGATTGCGTTCGGACACCCAGCTCATCGCGCCGCCGAGGATCGCATATTCGCTGCCCAGCAGCGCGACGCCACGCGCCATCAGCGCGGTGAGACGGTCGCGGCCGCTCAAGCGGCGTCTTCCGAATCAAGGCCGTAGGCAGTGTGGAGGACGCGCACCGCGAGTTCGGTATAATCCTCGTGGATCAGCACCGAGACCTTGATCTCCGAGGTGGTGATCGCCAGCACATTGATGGAGCGGGCGGCGAGCGCCTCGAACATTTTCGATGCCACACCGGCATGGCTGCGCATGCCGACCCCGACGACCGAAATCTTGGCGACATTGGTGTCGTGGATCAGCCGCTCATAGCCGATCTCGCCACGCTGCCGCTCGAGCACATCGAGTGAGCGCGCTAGTTCTGCCGAAGGGACCGTGAAAGTCACATCGGTCGAACCGGTATCGTGCGCGACATTCTGAACGATCATGTCGACATTGATGTTGGCGTCGGCAGGCGGCGAAAAGATCGAGGCGACCGCACCGGGCCGGTCGGGCACCGCGATCAGCGTGACCTTCGTCTCGTTCTTGTCATAGGCGATGCCGGTTATGAGCTGGCGTTCCATGGCGCTTCCTTCGAGTTCTTCCTCGCCGACGATCATCGTGCCGGGGGTGGGATTATCGGTCGGCTCGTCGAAGGACGAGAGCACCTGCACCCGCACCTTCTCTTTCATCGCCAAGCCCACCGACCGGGTCTGCAGCACCTTGGCGCCGACCGAGGCGAGCTCAAGCATTTCCTCATAGGTAACCTTGGCGAGCTTGCGCGCCTTGGGCACGATCCGCGGATCGGTGGTATAGACCCCGTCGACATCGGTATAGATGTCACAACGATCGGCCTTCATCGCGGCCGCGACCGCGACGGCCGAAGTGTCCGATCCACCACGTCCAAGGGTAGTGATCCGCTCGTCCTGGGTCAGTCCCTGAAAACCGGGGATCACGGCGACCTCGCCGGCGGCCATCGCCTTGCCGATCGCCTCCGAGTTGATGTCTTCGATACGCGCCGAGGCATGGGCGTCGCTGGTCCGGATCGGCAGCTGCCAGCCCATCCAGCTGCGCGCCTTGACGCCCATCGATTGCAGGACGATCGCCAGCAGCCCGCTGGTGACCTGCTCGCCTGACGCGACGACAACGTCATATTCGCGCGGATCGTAGAGCGGCGAGGCTTCGCGACAGAAATTGACGAGGCGATCGGTCTCCCCGGACATCGCCGAGACGACGACCGCAACCTCGTTGCCAAGGCCGACCTCATGCTTCACGCGGTTCGCAACATTGCGAATTCGCTCGATCCCCGCCATCGAGGTGCCGCCGAATTTCATCACGATGCGAGCCATTGCGGTACGTCTAACCCCTGAGGCCGGCTAAGCCGGAAAAGCCCTTTGGTCCAAGGGCGCGGCCCTGATAGAGAGGGCCAGTCATGAACGCAAGCGCACAGCAACCCAGCTCGATCCTCGCCGCCGAAGCCGCCCATTTCGGAAAGCTGGCAGCCGACTGGTGGGATCCCAGGGGGTCCTCGGCGATGCTGCACAAACTCAATCCGCCGCGATTGCGCTATATCCGCGCCACGGTTGACGCGCATTGGGGCAGCGACCCCGAAACGCTCAGGCCGCTGGCGGGCAGGCGCGCGATCGATGTCGGCTGCGGCGCGGGACTGCTGGCCGAACCGCTGGCGCGGATGGGCGCCGCGGTCACCGCGATCGACGCCGCGCCGGAGAATATCGCGGTCGCGAAGCTCCACGCCGAGAAGCAGGGGCTGGCGATCGACTATCGGCAGGGTGGAGTCGAGGCGATCGCGGGCGAGTACTTCGATCTCGTCACATCGATGGAGGTGATCGAGCATGTCGCCGACCCCGCCGCCTTTGTCGCGAGACTGGCCGGCCTGCTCTCCCCCGGCGGGGTAATGATCCTGTCGACCCCGAACCGAACCCCGCTGTCGAAGCTGGCGATGATCAGCCTTGGCGAAGGACTGGGGATGGTGCCCAGGGGCACGCATGACTGGAACAGGTTTCTAACCCCCGACGAGCTGACAAGGCATGTCGAGACGGCGGGATTGCACGTAGCCGAGCGCAAGGGCCTGAGCTTCTCACCGGCGACCGGCTTCCACCTTAGCGACAATCTCGCACTCGACTATTTCCTGACCGCGGTGCGGTGACCGTGTTCAAGGACCATTTCTCGTCGCACGCGGCCGCCTATGCGGCCTATCGCCCCGGCTATCCGGGGGAACTGGCGAACTGGCTGGCCTCGATAGCGCCGACGCCAGGGGTGGCGCTCGATGCCGGCTGCGGTTCGGGCCAGTTCTCGCTGCTGCTCGCCGAACATTTCGAAAAGGTGATCGCGACCGATCCGAGCGCGCAGCAGATCGAGAACGCCGTGCAGCATCCGCGGATCGACTACCGTGTCGCCACCGCCGAGACGAGCGGCCTTGCCGACGGCTCGGTCGATCTGCTCAGCGTCGCACAGGCGGCGCACTGGTTCGATCTGCCTGCCTTTTTCCGCGAAGCGCGCCGGGTGCTGACGCCAGGTGGCGTGATCGCGCTTATCACTTATGTGGGCATGATGGCTCGCGGGCCGATCGAAGCGATCTGCGAACGCTTTCGGCTGGTCACGCTGGACGGCTATTGGCCGCCCGAGCGGGCCATGGTCGAGAATCATTATCGCGACATTGAGTTGCCGTTCACACCCGTGGCTGCGCCCGAATTCGTCATCGACGTACACTGGCCGCTCGCGGGGCTGATCGGCTATCTCGACACCTGGTCGGCTGTGCGCGCGATGGAGCGCCGGGTCGGGCGGGCGCCGCTCGATGAGGTCGTCTCCGAACTTTCCGATGCCTGGGGCGATCCTGAGGCGGTTCGCACCATAAGCTGGCCACTCGCCATCGTTGCCGGCCGGGCCTGAGAGACGCATGCATCCGGCAATCCCCGCCGCCACGCTGATATTGCTGCGCGACGCGCCCGGGGGCGCGCCCGAGATCCCGATGGTGTCGCGCGGTGCGCATATGGCGTTCGCCGCCAACCGCATGGTGTTCCCCGGCGGCCGGGTCGACGAGGACGATCATTTGCTGGCCGCCCGCCCGGACCTGCTTGTCGAAGGGCCCGCGCTCAATTCCGACGATCTCGCGCATCGCATCGCGGCGATCCGCGAAACGATCGAGGAGATCGGCCTTGCGCCCGGAATCGCGGATATCGCCGATGTGACGCAGCTTGCCACGATTCGAGCCGGGCTCCACGCCGGTGAGCCGCTGAGCCTGCTGCTCGAGCGGCACTGGCTGCGCATCGACCCGCACGGCATCCATCCTTTCGCGCGCTGGTGCCCCGACCATGCCCTGGCGCGGCGCTTTGATACGCGCTTCTATCTGGCACGTGCGCCCGATATGGGCGAAGCGACAGCCGACGGCACCGAAAGCGTCGATTGCCTGTGGGCGACCGCAGAGGGGCATCTTGCGCGCGGCGAGATGATCTTCCCCACCGTGCGCAATCTCGAATGGATAGCGCAGGCGCGCGATTTCGCGGAAGCGGTGGACCGCGCATTGCGCCATCCAGCGACGACGATCACCCCATGGGTCGAACGCCGCGATGGCACGGAGTGGCTGTGTATCCCCGAGGGGCTGGGCTATCCGGTCACGGCGCAGAAAATGTCACAGGCCGACCGCGGTGCTCACGCCAGCAGCCCTTCGATTGCGCGCACACCCGGATAAGCGACATAAATGACGCTGTCCGGCGCGATCTCGATCGCGGCGGCACCCTCGACGATGATCGCATCGCCGAGCGTGGCGGGCCGGCCGTCTATCGACGCCTCGCCCTCGACCGGCAACACCCAGAGAGTGGTGCCGCCCGCGGCGATGCTGAATCGGCCCGTCGCGGTCCAGCGTTCCAGAACGAATTTAACATTCTCGGCCATGATCTCGCGCCCCTCACCCAGCAGGCGCGGTGACGGATTGCCCGCGAACGGGCCAAACAGCGACACTCCGATAGCATCGTCGAGATGGAGTTCTCGAGTCGATCCATAATCATAGAAGCGATATGTGAGGTCGAGATTCTGCTGAACCTCGACGACGCGTAGCCCCTTGCCGATCGCATGGATCGTCCCTGCGGGCGAATAGATCACCTCACCAGCCTTTACCGGCTTCCAGTCGAGCATAGTCTCGATCGAGCCGTCGAGCGCGGCGGCGCGCACCGTTTCGGCACTCACCTCCTGCTTGAGGCCAAGCGCGATGGTCGAATCTGGCTCGGCGGAAAGGATGATCCACGCCTCGTCCTTGCCGCGTGGCAGGCCGCGCGCCTGCGCTGCGCGGTCGTCGGGATGGACCTGAACCGACAGCCTCTCGCTGGTGAAGAGATATTTGACGAGTAGTTCGCGCGGCGTGCCTGAAGGATCGTCATACCAGATTTCGCCCACCGGTGGTTTATCGGCGGGCTGATCGTCGAACAGCGGCGCCAGATCGCGGCGACCCCATGGCTTTTCGACGCGATGGTTGGTGAGGGCAATCGCCGCCAATGAAAGTCTCCCGCTGCCTGCGCAAAAGAGCCGAGGCGGGAGCCTTGTTCCGTCAGAGCCGCCGAAAGTCCAGCCGGAAGCGGAAACGCTGTCGACCAGGCGAGCCAGATCAGTTCGGCAGGCGAACCTCGACCTTATCGACCCACTCGGGATAGAAGACCGGCTCGCGGTTCGACCAGCCGGGCGCCGTGGCCGCAGCCTCGCTTATCGACTGCAGCAGGATGCGGCGCTTTTCGGGATGGAGATGCGGCAGCGCCGCCGCCGCGCAGAAGGCGCCGGGGAGCCAGGGCCGCACGGTGGCGCCGATAAGCCGCTCATAGAGGAAGCGATAGGCACCGAAGCTGTTGAGCCGGTCCTGCCCAAGATCGAAGGCCGAGACGGTGACCAGAGGTGCGAGGAAAGGCTCCACCGCATCAAGGCCGCTATCATCGGGAACGAGATCGCGGATATGGTCGAGGCGGTTGTAGATGCGCGCCTGCGCCATGATGCTGGCGGATTCGATGACATCGCGCGACCAGCGCGCCAGCGCGTCTTCGCGGCCCAGCCCGACATCGAGCGATCGGCGGATGTAGCGCTGTGTGGCTGCGGGGAAGCTGGCGAACTCTTTCATTTCCGCCAAGGTCATCGCGCCGTCTGCAGGTCTCATATGCGTGCCCATACTCACCCCCTTACATAGAAGCCTAGATGGGGATCATGCGCCGCATATGGTTTATGGACGCTTAAGCCCTCAGAAGGCCTCTGTTCAGGATCGAATCATTTTTCTTGCTGCATTGCAACAAAGAATCTCCGGGCGAGTTCCATCGGGCGCAATATTCTGTGGATAAATTTTCAGCGAAGCTTGCGATCACAACATCTTGCGGCGCGCGGCGATTCCGCATCGCGCGCCGCCCGCTGGCTATTCCTTGCCCTTCATTCGGGCTTTTTCGGTTTCCTCGTCATATCCGGTTGAGGGAGCCGGATCCTTGCCCTTCCCGGGCTGCGTGTTCGATGGCGCGTCCGAGGTCGGAAAGCTCTCATCGAGTGCGACGTCGAGCTTGGCGTCTTCATCGTTCGGGTTGCGGGCCAGCTTGGGGTCGTCGGTCGCGTCATGCGCCGTCCGGATATGCGTGGTGCCGCGGTCGCCCTTGGTCAGCGCGTCGGTCGTCATGGCGGTTTCCTTCGTCGATGTTCGGGAGTCTTCAACGTCCCGTGCAAGGCGCTGTTCCGAGGATCGGGACGGCTGTAGAAGCTGAACTTTCGATGAACGACATGGCGTGTTCGACCAACGCCACAGCATGGCAGAGGCATACTTACACCAGTGAATATATATAGGCGCAATGACATTGAACAATGATATCAGGCGTGGTGCCAGCGTAAGCCCGCGCGTAGCCCTGTTGTCGATACTGTGCTTCTGGCTGGTATATTTCACGGTCGCGACCATCCGGTCGTTCATGATCGATTTTGGCCACCAGACCGAGATGCTCGCCGCGCGGGCGTTCGTCACCGCAGGCTCGATGGTGGCCACCTATATCGTCTATCTTGCGATGCGTCCGCTGTCGGGCAAATCGCTGGCCGTGAACGTGACGGCGGTGGCGCTGCTCGCCGCGCCGGCCGCGATAGCCTACAGCTCGATGAACTGGATGGCGTTCCGTCAGGTCGACAAGCAGATCGAGGCCGAAAAAGCCCGTGCCGCCGAAACGCGAAAATATGTGATCGACGACAAGAGCGTCGCCCGGGCGCGTGAACAGGCGCGCGTCGCGATCGCCGCCGCGCGCGACGCGATCCGCCAGGCCACCGAACAGGCCAAGGCGGCCGCCGACGCCAAGGCCGAAGCTCAGCGACAGACCGCCGACGCCCAGCGCGAGATTGAGAAGAAGAAGGTCGAGGTCCAGCGCGAGAAGGACGCGATCCAGCAGGAGATCAGCCGGAACAAGGCGACGGGCCTGCGTGACGCGGACGAGGGCAGGCGCGAGGCACTGCGTGAGGCGGAGTTTGCCCGGCGCGAAGCCTTGCGCGAGGCCTATCAGGCGCAGAAGGAAGCCTATGACGCGCAGCGCGATGCCTATCGTGACGCCTATTCGACCTATCGCGAGAATCTCCAGGAAGCACGGCAGGCCGTCGTCGAGGCCAAGCGCCACGGCGTCGACATCGATATCGACTCGATGCTCAAGAGCATGCCCGCGCCGCCCGCGCCGCCCAGACCGCCCATGCCGATGTCGATGACTGCTGCCACCAAGGCCGAAGCGGCCGGCAAGTCTGCCCCGCCGCCCATGCCCGTCCTTGCCCCTCCCCCGCTGCCCGCCCGCCCTGTGCCGGCCGCCGTAACGACGCCCGGTCCGATCGATTTTCCAGCCCCGGAAATCTCCGAACTTTCGCCCGGAACGGTGCTGATCCAGGTCGGCCAGCCCGCCTCGGGTCATTATAAGGAGAAAGACCTGTCGGTAATGAGCCAGATCGCCGATCAGGCGCTCAACGGCTATTTCTTCTTCGCCGCCTGGGGGGCGCTGTTCCTGGCGCTCGGTTATGCGGCGGCCGTCCGCAACGCCGAACGCGAGGCCGCAGGCTATCGCGCTGCCGCCCGCGAATCCGAGCTGCGGGCGCTGCGCTATCAGGTAAACCCGCATTTCCTGTTCAACACGCTAAACTCGCTGTCGACGTTGATCCTGAAGGACAGCCGCGACGAGGCCGAAAAGATGATCCTCAACCTGTCGACCTTCTTCCGCACCAGCCTTACCGCCGACCCGACCGAAGATGTCGTGCTGGCCGAGGAGATCCGATTGCAGCGGCTGTATCTCGACATCGAGACGATCCGCTTCCCCGAGCGGCTCAATATCGAGATCGTCGTGCCGCAGGCGCTGGAAAATGCCTGCGTCCCCTGCCTGATCCTGCAGCCCCTGGTCGAAAATGCGATCAAATATGGCGTGTCACGAGCGAAACGGCCGGTGACGGTCAAGATCACGGCGCGCGAGGACTCCCAGGGACTGGTGCTCAGCGTCGAGGATGACGGCGAACCGTTGGGCGAGGATGCCCGGCTCAAGGGCACCGGCGTGGGCCTGAAGAATGTCTCCGACCGGTTGAAGGCGCGATTTGGCGACGAGGCGGCCTGCCGTTACGGGCCACTCGTCAATGGTGGTTTTGGCGTCACGCTTTTCATGCCATTGATCCGGAATGGCGTCTGATTCACCGATAAGAACCCTCGTCGTCGACGATGAGCCGCTCGCGATCGAACGACTCCAGATCCTGTGCGCGCGCGAGCCGATGATCGACCTCGTCGGCACCGCTTCCGACGGCGAGGCGGCGCTGCGACTGATCGAGGCGCTGGAGCCCGAAATGCTGCTGCTCGACATCGCGATGCCGGGCCTCGACGGCATCGGCGTGGCCAGGTCGGTCGAGAAGCTCGTCAGGCGACCGGCGGTCATCTTCTGCACCGCCTTCGATCAATATGCCGTCACCGCTTTCGACCTGTCGGCGACCGATTATCTGCTCAAGCCGGTGGCGCAGGACCGGCTCGGCCGTGCGGTGGCCCGGGTCATCGAACGGCGGCGGACGCCCGCCGACGAACATCCCCTATCGGATCATGCCCAGGAATTCTGGGTGCCGCACCGGTCGGAAATGATCCGCATCGCGGTGCAGGACATCGAACGGATCGAGGCTGAGCGCGATTATATGCGGCTTCATGTCGGCACGCGCAGCTTCCTGCTCCATCAGACGATTACCGAGCTCGAACGGCGGCTCGACCCCGCCCAATTCGTCCGCCTCCACCGCTCGACGATCGTCCGGCGCGACCGGATATCGAAGCTGAGCCATGACGGCATGGGCGTCTGGCACGCGGTGATGACCGATGAGGAGCGTATCCGGATAGGCCGGACCTATCTGCCGGCAGCGCGGGCGCTGATGGGGCGCTGACGATCGTCAGAGTGCCGCCAGCACCGCATCGCCCATCTGGCTCGTGCTCAGCGTACCCCCGAGATCGCTGGTGCGCGCGCCGCCCGCGAGCGCCTTCGCCACGGCGGCCTCGATCCGATCGGCCTCCGCCGCCTTGCCCAGCGAATAGCGCAGCATCATCGCCGCCGACAGGATCGTCGCGAGCGGGTTGGCCTTACCCAGCCCGGCGATGTCGGGTGCGGATCCGTGGATCGGCTCGTAAAGCCCCTTCTGGTTCGCGTCGAGCGCGGCCGAGGGCAGCATCCCGATCGAGCCCGCGCACATCGACGCCTGGTCCGACAGGATGTCTCCGAACAGGTTGCCGGTAACGATCACATCGAACTGGCCGGGATTGCGCACCAGCTGCATCGCGGCATTGTCGACATACATGTGACTGAGTTGCACATCGGGATATTCGGCCGACACCTCGATCACCACGTCGCGCCAGAGCTGCGAGGTCTCGAGGACATTGGCCTTGTCGACCGAGCAGAGCTTGCCGCGCCGGGCGCGCGCGGTTTCAAAGCCGACGCGCGCGATACGGGCGACCTCATCCTCATTATAGGACATGACGTCATAGCCCTCGCGGCGGCCCGATGCGGTTTTGCGCATCCCCTTCTCGCCGAAATAGACGTCGCCGTTGAGCTCGCGCACGATCACCATGTCGATCGCACCGGCAACCTCGGGACGCAGCGCCGAAGCATCGGCGAGCTCCTTGAACAGCGTGGCAGGACGCAGGTTGGCGAACAGCGTCAGTTCCTTGCGGAGCCCCAGGATCGCCTGCTCGGGGCGCAGATGGCGCTCGAGGGCATCGCAATCTGGATCGCCGACGGCGCCGAACAGGATCGCCTCGGCGCGCCGCGCGATGTCGAGCGTCTCGGGCGGCAAGGGATGGCCGGTGGCCTTGTAGGCCGCGCCGCCAACCAGGCCGATCTCATATTCGAGAGCGTCCCCGCAGACGACCTCCAATATGCGAACCGCTTCGGTGACAACCTCAGGACCGATGCCGTCTCCGGGCAACAAGGCAATCAACATATCCCACCCTCTTTTCGAACCATCGCCGCCCCCTGCCCTGCCACGCGGCTGCGCGCAATGGCTAGTCTGGGCCCCGGATCGTCACGCCAGCCTTTTGATCCGGTCGACCAGCCGTTCGCGCGCGTCGAGCGCGTCGGCGCGACGATCGACGAGCAGGTCGCGAGCCAGGAAGTGGCCGGTCAGCCGCATGCCGTCGACAATGTCGCTCCAGCCGGTCTCGGCGCCGGGATCGACGAGGAACGCCGGCAACGGCAAAAGCCGGTCGGCATAAGGCAGGCCGGCCGCGCGTGACACTGCGGCGGCGCTCTTCGGGCTGACAAAGGCCAGATCGTCGAGGCCACCGGTGACGGTACAGGCGGACAGATCAAGAGCATAGCCGAGATCGGCCATCAGCAGCAGTTCGAAACGAACCGCAGAGGCGGCCCAGCCTCGCGCCGACGGTGCATATTCGATTGCCGCGAGGGTGCCTTCAAGCGCCTCGTAGAGCCGCGGATGCGATTGCGCCTCGGCCAGCGTGGTCGCGGTCAGCGCGGTCAGCCAGTCGATCGCCGCCGCGGCGAGCGGCTCGGCCAGCAGCCCCGCGCGGCTATGGACCAGCTCGACGGTCAGCCCGGCCAGCTGCTCGGCGGTGCGCGCGCGGAAGTCCGCTTCGACCAGATTGCCAGGCACCAGCACCGGCCGCAGCCGCCGTGAGCGGCCGCCACGCACATAGCCGGCGAGCAGGCCGTGATCGGGGGTCAAGGCCCGGACGATCGCGCCATGCTCGCCATGCGCGCGCATCGAACAGATGATGGCGGGCGTGCGGATCTGCATGCCGATCGTTCAACAGCGGAATGGGCCCGTTCGCAAGTCGCCAGTGCGCGGCGCAACCGGTCAGGTGCCGCGCTCCTCGATCCGGTTCGACCAGATCTGTTCGATCATCCGGCCCATCCGGCGGAAGCCGCCATTGGGCAGCACAGTAGAGGGCAGACCGAGCGGGAGGTCGCCAAGTTCGCGGAAGAAGGTCGTCGGGAAACGCTTCCGTTCGGCCGAAAGGAACCCACACAGCGATTCGAACCGCCGCACATGGATATTGTTCGGCGCCGTGGCGGCGCGATTTGCCAGTTCGAAACTATGGGTGACGATGTTGACGATCGGCAGCTGCGCATCGCCCGCAGCCTTGATCGCCGCCTTCATCTCGCCCGCCGACACCGCACAGATCTGGAGATGGCGCGAGTAGCGCCCCTCGGCGATCAGCGTCACCGGTATCTCGATCATGCCAAACCGTTCGACCGGAGTTATCTGATCGGTGGGAAGGCCGATCGCGCTGGGCCAGGGGTGCTGATGGCCATTATGGCTGCTGTCATAGGTGAAGCCCAGTTCGGCTAGCACCTGCAGCGTGTCGTCATTGGCGGAGTAGTTGCCGCCGCGAAAGGCGATCGGCTCGGGGGCTCCTGCGGCGACAAGGAAATCGCGCGCGCGCATGATCAGGTCACGCTGCGCGGCCCGATCATAGCTGGCGATCTGCGGCTCGCTAAGGGTCTCGCCCTCAATAGCATTGATCCAGAGCGGGTGCGGATGAAGCTGCACCTCCTGCCCTGCCTCCAAAATCGGCTCGATCATCCGCCGGATCGGGTCGACGCCGTAGATGCTCGCCGGCATCGGATCGATGAAGAAGCAGGCCTTGAGTGCGTGCTGCGCCAGCAGTCCGAGTTGATAGGGCACGCCAACCCCCGCCGCTTCATAGGACCGCTCATAGGCGGTCTCCCAGCGCGACAGATCAGCTCCGGGACGCCAGGTGAACTCGGTGTCGATGGTCAACAGGACACGCGTTTCAGCGGGCTTGTCAGCAGGTCTGGTGCTGGGTGGCGCCATATCCTCCATCATCCAGCCGCGTGGAAGTGATCGTGGATAGCACGCGCCATCGCTTTGGACACGCCCGGCACCCGTTCAAGATCCTCCAGCGTGGACGCACGCACCGCACGCGCAGTGCCGAAGTGCATCAGCAACGCTTTCTTCCGCGCCGGTCCGATCCCCGGCACATCGTCGAGCGGGCTCTTCGTAAAATTGGCGGCCCGCTTGGTACGATGCGCGCCGATCGCGAACCGGTGCGCCTCGTCGCGCAGCCGCTGGAGATGGAAGAGCAGCGGCGAATTGGACGGAAGCATCGCCTCACGCCCATCTGGCAGATGGAAATGCTCACGCCCGGCGTTGCGATCGGGGCCCTTGGAAATGCCGACGATCGGCACATCATGGACACCCATCTCCTCGAGCACCCCGCAGACCGCCCTGACCTGCCCCTTGCCGCCGTCGATCAGCAACAGATCGGGCCACTCGCCGCTGCGCCGTTCGGGATCATCCTTTTCGAGCCGGGCGAAACGCCGTTCGAGTACCTCGCGCATCATCGCGAAATCGTCGCCGGGGGCTGTCTCCGGGCGCTTGATGTTGAACTTTCGGTAGCCACCCTTGCGGAAGCCTTCGGGGCCGGCGACGATCATCGCACCGACCGCATTGGTGCCCATGATATGGCTGTTGTCATAGACTTCGATGCGGTCGGGCGGCCCTTCCAGCTCGAACAGGTCGGCCATCTCCTGGAAGGTGCGGCCCTGGGTGGTCGATTCGGCAAGGCGGCGATCAAGCGCCTCGCGCGCATTGCGGCGGGCCTGTTCCATCAACCGGCGCTGCTCACCGCGCTGGGGCACCTTGATCTGCACCTTGCGCCCGGCGCGCTCGCTCAGGGCCAGCGCCAGCAAGTCCGCCTCGGCCGGCTCGTCTCCGACAAGGACGAGGCGCGGCGGCGGCACCTCCTCGTAAAATTGCATCAGGAAGCTGGCGAGCACCTCAGGGTCGGGCACCTCGGCGGTATGGGCCGGAAAAAAGGAGCGATGCCCCCAATTCTGTCCTCCCCGGATGAAGAAGGCCTGGATGCAGACCGTCCCCGCCCTGCAATCGAGCGCAAAGACATCGGCATCGGCGACCCCCTCGGCATTGATCGCCTGGCTGCCTTGAATGAAGGTCAGTGCGCGCAGCCTGTCACGGTAGACGGCGGCCTGCTCGAAATCCATCGCTTCGGCCGCGGCGGTCATCGCCTCGCCCAGCTTCTTCTGCACCTGGGTCGACTTGCCCGTCAGGAACGCCTTCGAATCGTCCACCAGTTCGCCATAGGTGCCTGCATCGATCCTCCCGACACAGGGCGCCGAGCAGCGCTTGATCTGATAGAGCAGGCAGGGGCGGTCGCGATTGGCGAAGAAGCTGTCGGTGCACGAGCGCAGCAGGAACAGCTTCTGAAGCGCGTTGAGCGTGCGGGTAACCGATCCGGCACTGGCGAAGGGACCGAAATACTGGCCTTTGGCGCGCCGCGCGCCGCGATGCTTCTGGATGCGCGGAAATTCATGGTCTTCGCGCAGCAAGATGAAGGGGAAGCTTTTGTCATCGCGCAGCAGGACATTGTAGGGCGGCCGGTAGCGCTTGATCAGCTGTGCCTCGAGCAACAGCGCCTCGGACTCGCTGTTGGTGGTGACGATCGTCATCGACCGGGTCTGCGCCACCATCCGGCTCAGCCGGCGGGGAAGCCGGGCGACCTGGGTATAGTTGGAGACGCGGTTGCGAAGCGCGCGCGCCTTGCCGACATAAAGGACATCGCCGCGTGCGTCCTGCATTCGGTATACCCCGGGACGCGTCGGCAGCGTCTTGAGGACGTTTCGGATCGCTGCGATTCCAGCATCCAGATCGGGCGCGTCGGAGCCGCGCACGGTATATGCGCTTCTTTCCTCATTGAAGCGGTCGCTCTGGATTGTGTCGCTCACCTCACCGATCTAGGGCGCGCGAGTCGGCGCCGCAACGCCGCGATGACGTTATAGGCCAAATGTAACCGTTATCGATCAATCAGGCGGGGATAAGCCCGATCACCGCGCCGGGATGTGCGATCCCCGCAACCACCAGCACGAGCAGCGCTATTCCGGCGCGAACAATCCCTGACGGCGCAAACGCCCCGAACATTCCATCGGTCCGGTTCCACAACAGCGGCAGCGCAACGACGCCGGACAATATCATCGCCCAGATCAGCTCAAGCGGCAAGGCATGGGTAAGGTGTGCACGCACCCCGCCCAGTAACATCAACCATGCCCAGATCCAGCCGATCGCGCCCATGATCGACGGTTTAGCCCGATGACGGTGTGGAAATGGTAAATGGGCGGAGCGGAAAAAGCAGAGCCCGCCGATCACTCGGCGGGCTCGTCTTGCTCCCGTAATGGGCGCGGTTAGAGGCGCGTGTCGCCCAGCGCGTCGATCGCACCATCGATCAGCGCCTTATCGGACTTGGCATCGTTCCGCTCGGCGATCAGGCTGGATGCCGCTGCCGCGGCGGCGCTTGCCGCCCTGGCGCGGACTTCGGCGATCGCGCCGCGCTCGGCAGCGGCGATCTTGTCTTTCGCCATCTTGCCGCGGCGCTCGATCAACGACGCAGCGTCGGCCTTTGCCTGAGCGACGATCGCATCGGCCTCCGTGCGGGCATGGGCGAGCATCTGTTCGGCCTCGACAGCGGCGGCCTTGGCCTTCGCCTCATATTCGGACCTGATCTTCTCGGCATCGGCGCGGAGTGCCGCAGCCTCGTCGAGGTTGGCGCGGATGGATGCGATCTTCTTGTCGAGCGATGATCCGATGATCGCCGGCACTTTCTTCCACAGCAGCAGGACGATGACGACGATCATCGCCAACGAAACCCACGCGGTGGCGGTCATGCCAAGTGCGGTCGGATCGACATGATGCTCCTCGGTGCCTGCCGCGACATGTGCAGTGCTGACATTTTCGGGCATGCCTTCGAGCTCGGCAGCGTGGGCCAGGTTTTCAGCAACGGACTGGGAGCCGTTTATGGACATGTTACGTCTCCCTTCAGGCAGCCAGCGCGGCCTTCACCGCGCCTTCGGCGGCCGCCTTGTCGACGGAAATGCCCGACACCTTGGCGATGATCTCCTGCGTAGCCTCTGCGGCAACACTCTCGATCTCGGTCAGCGCCCGCGCCAGTTCGGCCTTTAGCGCCGCATCGGCCTCGGCGGCCTTTGCGGCCAGCTTGGCGTCGGCGGCCTTGACCCGCTTCTCGGCGTCGGCGGTGGACGCCGACTTGGCCTCCTGCGTTGCCTTGAAAGCGATGGCGCGCGCCTCTTCGATCTGGGCCCGATAGGCCGCTTCGGTCTCGTCAGCCTTGGCACGGGCGGCTTCGGCGGCAGCGAGATCGGACGCGATCTTCTGGTCACGCGCATCGACGGTCGCTTCGATCTTCGGCAGCATCCCCTTCCCGATCACAAAATAGATCAGGCCGAAGATGATCAGGAGCCAGAAGATCTGCGAAGCATAGGTCGCGGCGATCTGGGCGATCTGAGGCATCGATATTCCCTGTGGTCGTTGCAGTAACGGGGGCCGGCGAACCGGCCCCGCAACCACATGTTAGGCGACGAACAGCAGGATCATCGCGACGACGAAGGCCAGCAGACCGAGAAGCTCGGCGGCGGCGAAGCCGATGAAGAGGCGGCCCTGCTGGCCATCAGCGGCAGCCGGATTGCGCAGTGCGGACTCGAGGAACGAGCCGAAGACATTGCCCACGCCGAGCGCGGCCAGGCCGACACCGATGGCGGCCAGACCGGCACCGATGAGCTTTGCGGCTTCTGCGTCCATGATAAACTCCTTAGCTTGAAACAGGTTGTTGGTTGGTAGCGTAAAACTCAGTGCAGGTTGACCGCGTCGTTCAGATAGAGCGAGGTCAGCAGTGCAAAGACATAGGCCTGGATGGCACACACCAGCAGTTCGAGCAGGGTGATGCCAATCATCAGGACGAAGCTGGGGATCGAGACGATCGCGACGGTCAGCGCGCCGCCATTGATGCCGTTGATCACGAAGCCCGCCAGCACCTTCATCAGGATATGCCCCGCGGTCATCGCGACGAACAGTCGCAGACCCAGCGAGAAGGGGCGGATCAGAAAGGAGAACAGCTCGATCAGGAAGATCAGCGGGATCATGTAGATCGGCGTGCCATGCGGCACGAACAGCGAGAAGAAGTGGAAACCATGCCGCCAGAAGCCGACGATCAGGACGATCGCGAAGCTGATCACCGCAAGCACGCCGGTTACCGTCAGATGGCTGGTGACGGTGAAGGCGTGCACCCCGACAACGCCGACCGGCATCATGCCCAGGATGTTGGCGATCAGGATGAACATGAACAGCGAGAAGACATAGGGCGTGAACTTCTTGCCCTCAGGGCCGATGTTCGTCGCCATCATGTTCGAAATGAAGCCGGTGACGCTCTCCACCGCGGCCTGCCAGCGGCCGGGAACCAGCTCGCGCTTCATGCCACCCAGCATGAAGACCAGCAGGACGCCCAGCGTCAACGCCATCCACAATGCCGAGTTCGTGAACGCGACATTATGGCCCGCAATCGCCCATTCCTTCCCGAACATCGGTTCGATCAGGAACTGGTGCATCGGATCGATCTTGCCCGATTCGGCTGCCACGCTTGCCTTACCCCTGCTTATGCCAAAAGCGTCCGAAAGCTATTTCGGGCGCTCTTGTGAAATCCGTATGATGTTCCTGAAGGCAACGCCAATTCCGAGGAACAGCATCACCAAAAGGAGCCAGGGCTTGGTTCCGAGCCAGCCGTCGAACAGCCAGCCCATCAATCCACCACCGGCAATCCCCGCGATCAGTTCGGTCAGCACGCGATTGCCCTGGGAATATCCCTTTTCAGGCTTTTTATGCGTGCTCGCCGTCCTGACCTGTTCAGCTTGCTGGATCGTCTTCAGCCGCTCATCGAGCGACGTAAGTCTTTGATCCCCCATGCCTTCCGGGTCTTGCCCGGGCTCGTTCTCCGCCATGCCGTCGCCTCTCCTCTTGCCGGGAAGGTGGCGTCATGCCGACGAGCGACCCCGCCAAGGCGAGGCCCCTTTAGGAAGGGGGGTTCTCCGAGTCAACAACGGTGACCGCGCGCGAAGCGTGGTCACCGTTACATTGATCTTTTAGCCGCAATAATCCGGTGTGATCGATTCCGATCCGTTGCGCTTCTGCCAGCCGCCATCCTTGAGCTTGTACGCCTGGCCGGGCTTCACTGCGCGCAGTGTGGAACAGGCCGTCGTCTGGGCGAACTGGTCGACCGTCACGTTGCGCGCCGCCGCGATCTGGGTGTAGCCCGCGCGGCGCTTGATGTTGATCGCGTCGACCGCAGCCTTCAGCTCACCCGACGGCGCCGAGACGAAACCGATATAGCCATCCCACTGCTCGCCGATCGAGCCACTGGAGAGTGCCGCCTCGACGACCGGATCGGCGGCGAGCACGGGCGAGGCCACGGCCAGCACCGCAGCGGCGATCATGATATGGGGCATCTTCATCATTGCGGAAACAGCTCCGGATTGTTGGCGATGAAATCGTCGGCATCCTTTTGAAGCCGAACGACCACCTCCTGCTTCACATTGACATTCAGGTTGATCTCGATCGGCTTGTCGGGCGCCGCGATGCTGATGCAGCCAGGCAGCATCAGCGCCACAGGTGCCAGAAGGCCGATCGGTTTGAGCGTCATCCTCTTCATGGCCAGACGCTCGCACCACAACGCTTCATCGTCAATGTGGCTATGTTCATCGCATGATCTCGCTTTACCGGGGCTGAATGGTTGGTGGGAGGACGACGGGCTGGCCGGGCGCCGGCGGAACCGGAGCGGACTGAGCGGCGGCCGCCGTATTGCGCAGCACGATCGAGGGATCGACGAAGGTCTGCGCCGAGTTGACCAGCCCGCGAAACGGTGCGGTGATCGTGATGTTGAAGCGGAACGGGAGCCGCGTGACCGGCGCGAGCAGGCGACCGATCAGGCCGCCGCCGCCCGCACTTTGCTTCGGCGTGTCATTGATGCCGTCGAAGCGGACGCGGCTGACGATCTCGCCGTCGAGGCTGCCGTTCAGATCGATCGTCAGCCGATCATAGCGCATCGACTTCAGCGCATCGAAGGCGATCCGCGCGATCCGGCCGAGATCGGCGTTGGTGACATCACCGACATAGGACAGCGTTCCGCCTCCCGGCCGCACGCGCAGGAAGCCATTCTCGATCCGCCCGCCATGGGCGTCGAAGATGATCGGCAGCACGCCGTCAAACTTTCCGGTGACCGCGATATTCTTGAACTCGAGCTGCTGGACGAATGTCGCGGCATCGAGCGCGTCGATACGGAAGGTGAGCATCCGCGCCACCGGCTGCCCCATGTCGATTGTGGTCGGTTCCAGCGTCAGCGTGCCCCCCGCAAAGGGCCATCTCCCTTCAGCGACGGCGAGCTTTCGATCGGGCAGGATGCGATAGCGGACCACACCGTTCGTGACGGCGACGCCGGGGTTGATCTCGGCGATCGTCACCTGCTGGTCGGGCGCGGTGACGAGACCGAGCAGGTCGGTGAAGCGGATGTTGCCTTTGAGGCCGGTCACCGGGCCGAAAGCGGCGGCGAGATTGATCCCGTCTGTCTGGAATATACCGTCGCTTGTGACATTGCCGTCCGCCCAGCGGATCTGGCCCTTCCCCGACAGCACCCCTTCGACATTGGCGATCATGCCCAGCGTAAGCGGGGTGATCGCTTCGGGCTGAAGTGCCCTGCCGAAGCGCAGCCCGTCGACATCGAGCAGGGCATCGCCCTTGCCCGCCGAAAGATCGTGCCGGACGGCGACCTTCGTCACCGCCAGGCCCGAACGCGGCTCGCGCAGCGTTGCCCCGGCGTCGATCCGGCCGCCTTTCAGGATCAGATGAACATCGTTCGCGGTCAACGGGTTGAAGCGCGGCGACGCGGTCTCGGCATCGGCGACGCGGATGGCGCCGTCCAGCGTCAGCAGGCTCGATGCCAGGCTCCAGTCGCCACGACCTTCGGAGATGATCAACGGCACCGCGCCGATCTTGCCCGCGGCGCCGACGAAACGGCCCGCGAGCCCGCGCGCGCCGACGCTCCCCTCGAGCGAGGCGACGTCGAGCCGGGTCGGCGCGGCGGGATCGCCCAGCCGCACCGCAAGCGTGCTGACCGTGAACCCCGGCCGCGCGACGGCAACGACAATCGATCGCGCTGCCATGCTAAGCGGCTGATCGCCGATCTGTCCGCGCAGACGCGTCGCGGCGATCCGCGCGCCGCCATAGAGCTGCCCCGACGCCCGGCGCCCGACCAGCGCGCCATCGACAGGGCAGAGCGGAAGGCTCGATCGGCCGATCACCGTGCCGGCAATGGCGATGCGGGCGAAGCGCAGCGGCGCGCAGTTGCGATTGAGGACGAAGCTGCCGTCACGGCCGAGCGATAGCGCCAGTGGCAAGTCGAGCCCTTCGACCCGTCCGTCGGCGAGCGGTCCATCGATTGCAACCTGCGTTGAAATGCTGGTCTCGCCGCGACGGCCCGACCCGAAGCGCACCGGCGTCAGCCGCAGCCGCGCACCGCCCGCCCGATACGGCGCAATCGTCGCCGATCCACTCAGCGGCGACCCGGGCACCGCCTGACGCAGGCTCATCAACAGGCGTGGAAATCCGCCGCCGTCGAGTTCGATGCTCGCATTGGCGACGGCCCCGCCCTGCGGCCACCGCCAGCCAAGCCCTTCGGCTCGCTCAGACCGGACCAGCAACCGCGCCCCACCCGACGCTGTGGCGTCCAGACGCTCGACGCGCAGTGCGCCCCCTACAGGCGAGTGGCTGATGGCAAAGGCGGCGGTCGCATCGACCTTGCGCGCCGCGCGCTGTGCCGCGCCCGCCCAGGCGGCAAGGATCGGCGCGACCGGCGTTCCCTCCGCCGTCGCAAGCTGGCGCGCCAGCCGATCGACCAGGGCCGGATCGAGGCGGGCATTGGTCAGCTTCGCCGTCCCGGCAACGCTGGCGCGCCCGGCGGACGGCTCATATCGATAGTCGCCCGTCAGCGCCGCCCGCCCGATAAGCGATCCTCCCTGACGAACCCGTTCGGCGAAAAGATCGCCTTTCCCCGCAACCTGCTCGGCCGAGGCGTCGAAGGCGATCGCACCGCCCAGGCGGTCGGCCGAGACGCCCGACGCACGCATGCCCCCGCGCAGGACCGCCGTGCCACGCCACCGCGCGAGATCGCTGTCGCCGCGGGCCGCGATGGCGATGCTGGGCCTGGATATGTGACTGCTGCCGCAATCGATCGCGACTGCTTCGACGGGTCCACGCAGTTGCGGCCTCCCGCTGTCCATCGCGACCGCCAGCCTTGCCCGCAGCGCCGACGCCAGGCAGCCGCCCGCATGGAACCGATCTCCACGCAGGGCGACTGCACCGCGAAAGCCGTTGTTGAGGTTACCGGTTCCGTCGATCGTCGCCCGAACCAGGCCCTGCGGCATCGCCAGATCAAGTCGGATCGACCGTGCCGTGAGATCGATATCGGGCAGCGCGAAAGGCTGATCGCTCCCGCCTTCGGGAAGCAGCCGATCGAGCGTGCCCAGCGACAATCTTCCGCCGATCAGCCGTCCCCGCAGCCTGACACCCCCTGCGTCGATCGCGCGCACGCTGACACCGGACAGCCCCACCGCCAGATCAATTTCCGCCCAGTCGGCTGTCAGGTCTGGATTGGCGGGGTCGCCGATCCGGATCGCTTCGATCCGCTGGGTGCGAAGCCCGACCCGGGCGAGCCGGTAACTGGCCGGGACATTTTTCGCGGTAAGCGCATCGTCGATATAGGACGTCGCGATCGGCGTGCGCTCGCTCCACAGCCACAGCCCGCCACCCGCAAGCAGGGCCGCCCCTGCGCCAACGGCGAGCAGGGGCCGGGAAAACCGGTGGGGCGCATCCTCCATCGCGGCAGGCTTAACCGTTCACCGGCGCGGCGTCACCCTGCTGAACTCGTTCGTTTCGCGTGGCCGACATCTTTTGATCAACCCATTCGACGCTTCGGAACATGGTTAACCAACCCTCAATGCTTTGGGCCTAATCCGGCATGCCGACGAAACAAATGCTGAACCGGACAGGTTCCGATCGGGCAGCCGCCCGGGGTCGTGGAGAATCGAGTGACCATTCAGAACGCGAATGCCATCGTCCAGCGACTGGGGCCTTGCCGGATCGCCCTCGATCAGGCGACCCATGCCGATCTGGCCCGCGAACTCGCGCTGATGGGTTGCGATCTTGCCGACATCCCGCTCCCCGGTGACAGGGCCACGCCGGGCGCGAAAGTGGGCCTTCTCGACTGGAGCACCGGCAGGGACAGCGGCGGCTTCGCGGCCGCACTGCGGCCCTTCCGCCAGATGGAGGCACTCGCCCTCCTCTCGGCGGGTCAGGACCGGCGCTCGATCGAACGGGGATTGTTCGATGCCGGATGGCAACGTCATCCGGGGGGAATGATGGTCGGCGAATATCCGGCGTGGAGCGCGCACGCGCTGCCTCCGCTCAGCTTTTATCAACGCGCCCGCCAGGGCGGCACGCAATTCCTGCAGAAGGGGATCGACGCCGATCCGCTGATCGCGCGCTATGCGATGGCCGCCAACCATGTTCGCCCGAGCGATCACGTCCTCATCGACGGCACCGGCTCCGCCGATGGCGCGGCGATCCTGATGGCACTGTCACGTGCCGGATCGGTCGTGCGGGTGAGCTCCAAACCCAGGCATAGTTTCAAGGCTGACCGCAGTGTCGAGACCGTGCCGCCCGATCTTGCGACGCTCGAAGATCACAGCCTCGATCTGATCGTGGCCTTTGAACCCGCCACACCCGGCGACTGGATCGCGCGGCTCGATGATTATTCCCGCATCCTCAAGCATGACGGCCGGATGGTCCTGGGCTGGCGCCGAAGTGAGGGCGACAATGCCCGCCCGCGCGATTGGGCGATGCTGTCCGATGAAGTAGCGCAGCGCTTCCTGCCCGAGGCCCGCTACGTGCAGATCCCGGTCGGTGCCGACCCGACCGGCGCGCATGCGCTGTTTCCGATCGCGCTGGACAATCCGGCGAGCACCGACTGGATGATGATCGTCGCCGCCGC
Source organism: uncultured Sphingomonas sp. (assembly GCA_947085315.1). Classification (GTDB taxonomy): domain Bacteria; phylum Pseudomonadota; class Alphaproteobacteria; order Sphingomonadales; family Sphingomonadaceae; genus Rhizorhabdus. Next base: position 37,455 of record CAMTVW010000009.1, read on the forward strand.
AAATCCGCTGATGGGTGCGGGTCAGCCCGAACGCTACAATCATCCGGCTTATCCCAACACGGATGGGCCGATGCCCGCGCTCGTCGATTTCGGCGCGGCTTATGACAATCCCTGGCTGTACCGGTCGATGGTCCAGATGGGCGAACGGCTTGCCGACGACGTGAAGCTCGCCCGCCTCGCCGAATGCGTCATTGAGGATTCGCGTGAGGACTCGGCCGATCGCGGTGCCGCGATTGCCGTGCTTGGCTATCGTGTTCTTGAAATGCGGCGCGGCGACCTCGCCGAGGCCGTCCTGCCGCTGATTGCGGCCTATGTCGATCGGCCGCTGACCGACGATGTTCCGGTCCATGTCCGCCGCTGGCGCATCTCGCTCGCCTTCCTCGCCGGTCGGCTCAACGAATTGGCCGGGCACCGCGACGACGCCAAACGCCGCTATCGCGAAGCCGCTGAAGGCTCATGGGAAGCTTTCTCGCCGCTCCTCGCGACCAAGGCGATCGCCGCAGCCTTTTACGAGGCGCGGATGCATCTTGCCGATGGCGATAGCAGGACCGCGCTCGCCTGCTTCCGCCAGGGTGTCGATACCGCCACCCGGGCCACCGCATTCCCGCATCAGGAGCAGATGGGCGCCAGTGGCGAACCCCTGCCCTTCTATTTTCAGGAGTTGGCCGAGGTCATCGACATGGGATCGCAATGCGCCAACGCGCTTGCCCATTTCCCGCTGTGGGACCGTGATCCCGGCCTGTTCTGGCGCCAGGTGGACATCCGCCGCTTCGGCCTCGCCTCGTGGGCGCGTGACCTCGAACGTGAAAACGAACGGCTGCGCGCCGCCTAGGATCTTCAGGAGACCATTCCGATGAATGCCCCAGCCCATCGTTTCGACGTACCCGGCATCAAGACGATCAACGCCAACGGCCACCCGATCCATTTCGCCGAACAGGGCGCCGGTTGGCGCTACGAGACGCTCCTCGACAAGGAGCCCGAGACAATCGAGTGGATCGACGGATTCGAGACCGGCGACACGCTGTGGGATGTCGGCGCCAATATCGGCATCTACAGCATCTATGCCGGCGTGAAGGGGATAAGGACCTGGGGCTTCGAACCGCATTTCGCCAATTATCACCAGTTCTGCGCCACGATCGCGCTCAATGGCGTGCAGGACCTTGTGACCCCGCTCTGCCTGGCTTTCGCCGAGAGCAAGGCGGTCGGTGAGATGAACCTTGCGAGCATCGACATCGGTACGTCGATGAGCAATTTCGGCGAAGCCGTCGACTTCCGTGGTCAGCCCTTCGAGCCGGCCTTCCGGCAGGGGATGGTCGGCTACGACATTGACAGCTTCGTCGCGGATTTCGGGATGGAGGTCCCGACCCATCTGAAGATCGACGTCGACGGTATCGAACTGGCGATCGTGAGGGGCGCGCGCAAGACCCTGGCGAACGAGAAGCTTCGGTCGGTGTCGATCGAGCTGATCGACACCGATACCGCGCAGGTTCGGGCGGTCAGCGAGATATTGGAGGGCGCAGGGCTCCATTTCGTCCACAAGAAGCAGAACGCCGCATTCGCGACCCCGCAGACCCGCGACGTGCTCAACTTTCTCTTCCACCGCGATCCCGCCGGGCTCGCCGCACGCCGACCGACGGCTCCCGCCGATGTCGAAGACAGGCCTGCGACGGTCGATCAGATCGTCGATCGCATCGTCGCGCGGATCGCGGCGGCGCCACTCGATCCCGAGCCCTGCGGCAATTTCTACATGGAAGATATGCTGCCGGCGAACGTCTATGCCGAGCTACTTGCGCGGCTACCCGCCGACGCGGCGCTCGATCCGATCGACCATCCCGACGCAATCGCTGCGGACGGCCGGACGACGCGCTTCCTGCTCGACCTTACCCCGGCTTCGCTGGCGCGTCTCGATGCCGGCGACCAGGATTTCTGGGCCGCGATGATCGAAATATTCACCGCGCCCGCGCTGGCCGCGGCGATCGTCGCCAAATTCGCGCCGACCTTGCACGCGCGCTTCGGCGACTCGCTGCCCGAACTGGTGGCGGTGCCGATCCTCTATCGTGACCATCCCGGCTACCGGATCGGCGTTCATCCCGACAGCGCCAGCAAGGTGGCGACCCTGCAATTCTATTTGCCTGCCGATCGATCGCAGACTCATCTCGGCACGTCCTTCCACCGACGGACCGCGGCAGGCTTCGAAAAGCTGAAGACCAACAGCTTCGCGCCCAACTCGGCCTATGCCTTCGTGCGCACCGAGGAGAGCTGGCACGGCGTCGACGAACTCGGCCCGGACGAGGCGGTCCGCAACTCGATCGCGCTGACCTTCTACATCAAGGGCGAGGAATATCGCTCCGATCCGATGTCGGCAGGCGAAGCCGACGCGCCGATCTACAATGCGGAGATGAGCGAGGCGCTGCGCACGCTCGCCAAGACCTTCACGCGCCGCGACGACGTCGCGACCCTGATCCGCGAAGGCGGCGTCGCGATCGAGCTCGGCGTGGCGGGCGGCGATTTCTCCGAGCGCATCCTGCAATATGATCATGTCGGCTATGTCTACAGCGTCGACATGTGGGCGGGCGATCGTGGCCACGGCGTCGATCAGTATCGTGAGGCGATCGCGCGGCTGAGCCCCTATCGCGAACGCAACGCGATCATGCGGATGCGGTTCGACGAAGCGCTCCACCTGTTCGGGGACGAGACGCTCGATTTCATCTATGTCGACGGTTACGCCCATGATGGCGAGCTCAACGGCGCGACCTTCCGCGACTGGTTTCCCAAGCTCAAGCGCGGCGGGATCATCGCCGGTGACGATTACGCCCCGGACTGGCCGCTGGTCGTCCAGGCGGTCGACGCCTTCGCTGCGGAAAACGGCCTCGAACTCCACGTCATCGATTGCCACGAGGACGCCTGGAACTCGATGTACCCCACCTGGTTCGCGATGAAGCCTTGAGGCCCGCCGCGATGTTCCACGCTCCTCGACTGGCGTCCGGACAGGACAGTCGCGCGACCCATGCGGCGATCCTCGCGCATGGCCGCGTCGTGCTCGATGTCGAGGCGCAGGCGCTGACGCTGCTGCGCGATGCGCTGGACGGGGCGTTCGCCCGCGCGGTCGAACTGATCCTTGCGACCAGCGGCCGGGTTGTCGTCAGCGGCATGGGGAAATCGGGGCATATCGCACGAAAAATGGCCGCAACCTTTGCCTCGACCGGCACCCCCGCGATTTTCGTCCATCCCGGTGAAGCCGCCCATGGCGACCTCGGCATGCTGCTTGCCGGCGACCTGCTCGTCGTGCTTTCCAATTCGGGTGCCACGCCCGAGCTTCGCCCGATCATGGCCTATGCGCGCGATCTGGGATGCCCGATCGTCGGCATCACCGCCCAGCCGCATTCACCAATGGCGCAGGGTGCAAGTGCCGCGATCATCCTGCCCCGGGTCCGTGAAACCTGCCCCGAGAATATCTCGCCCACCACATCCACCACCCTGATGCTCGCCCTTGGCGACGCGCTGGCGGTTGCGACGATGAGCGTGCGGGGGATCACCCGCGAACAGCTCGAGCGGCTTCATCCCGGCGGCGCGATCGGCCTGCGCCTGCTGCCGGTCAACGAGGTCATGCACGCCGGCGAGCGATTGCCGCTCGTCACCGTCGGAACGCCGATGCGCGACGTGCTGGTGACGATGACCGAGAAGAGCCTTGGCATTGCCGGCGTCGTAGATGCCGATGGACGGCTGGTCGGGACGATCACCGATGGTGACCTTCGCCGCAATATCGATCGGCTGCTGCAGAGCAACGCCGAAGACGTGATGACCATGCGTCCCAAGACGATCGCCGACGGCACCTTCGCGGAGGATGCACTGGCGATCCTCACCGCGAACAAGATCACCGCACTGTTCGTGATGGATCACGACATGCCCGAGCGCCCGATCGGGGTGGTCCACATCCATGATTTCAACCGTCCCGGCATGAATTGAGCCACTGCATAGCGGCTGGCACCGTGCCGAAAATCGGCTAGCCTGTCCGGGATGACCACTGACCCGCCCGATCCGGCCACCGACGCCAGCGGCCACCGCGCGCGCCTGCGCCGCCGCCTGATCGAGGGCGGCCCCGAAGCGCTGCTCGATCATGAGCTGATCGAATATCTGCTCGCTTTGACGATCCCCCGTCGCGACACCAAGCCGATGGCGCGCGCGCTGCTCAAGGAATTTGGCGGGCTCGGCCCGCTATTGTCGGCGGATGCGGGATCGCTCGGCCGGGCGGGATTGACCGAGGGGGTTATAGCCGCGCTCAAGATCGCCGAGGCGTCGGCGCTGCGGCTGCTGCGCACCCAGACCGAGAAGCGCGACATCCTCTCGAACTGGCAGGCGCTCGCGGACTATCTGCGCGCCGATATGGCGCACCGCGCGCTCGAGCGCGTCCGCGTGCTCCATCTCAACAGCAAGAATATGCTGATCCGCGATGAACTGGTGTCCGAAGGATCGATCGATCAGGCCGCCGTCCACGTCCGCGAGATCATGCGTCGCGCGCTCGAACTGGGCTCGGCCGCGCTCATCATCGTCCACAACCACCCCTCGGGCGATCCGCAGCCCAGTCGTCAGGACGTCGCCCTGACCCGCGAGCTGATCGCCGCCGGAAAACCGCTTGGCATCAGCGTCCATGATCATGTCGTGGTCGGCGCGAACGGGCAGGCGAGCCTGAAATCGCTCGGCCTGATATGACCAGCGGCAGCGCGAGGACCGACCCCTTTCGATCTCCGGGACGATCAGACCAGCGCGGATCATCTGCCGGCACGGTGGAGGGGACAGCCTTCACCACCTCCGCCGCACCGCGCGGCTCTGCCCGGGCGATTGCCGCTGCCGCTCCCCTCTGCTAGGCGCGCGGGCAATCGACATCGCATGTGCAAGGACGTCCCATGATCCCCCGCTATTCCCGCCCCGAGATGGTCAAGATCTGGGAGCCGGAAACGCGATTCCAGATCTGGTTCGAAATCGAGGCGCACGCCACCGACGCGCTCGCCGAGCTTGGCGTCGTCCCGAAGGAAGCGGCAAAGGCGATCTGGGAAAAGGGCGCGTTCGAGGTCGAGCGGATCGACGCGATCGAGGCCGAGGTGAAGCACGACGTCATCGCCTTCCTCACCAATGTCGCCGAACATGTCGGTGATCCGGCGCGCTTCATGCATCAGGGCATGACCTCGTCCGACGTGCTCGACACCTGCCTCGCGGTGCAGCTCTCGCGCGCATCCGACCTGCTGATCGCCGATCTCGACAAGCTGCTGGAGGTGCTCAAGCGTCGCGCCTTCGAGCACAAGATGACGCCCACGATCGGCCGCAGCCACGGCATTCATGCCGAACCGGTCACCTTCGGGCTGAAGCTCGCCCAGGCCTATGCCGAGTTCGCGCGCAATCGCGAACGGCTGGTCGCCGCGCGCAAGGATGTCGCGACCTGCGCGATTTCGGGCGCGGTCGGCACCTTCGCCAATATCGACCCGCGCGTGGAGGAATATGTCGCGGAAAAGCTGGGCCTGGAGGTTGAGCCCGTCTCGACCCAGGTGATCCCGCGCGATCGCCATGCGATGTTCTTCGCGACGCTGGGCGTGATCGCCTCGTCGGTTGAGCGGCTGGCCACCGAGGTCCGCCACCTCCAGCGCACCGAAGTGCTCGAAGCCGAGGAATATTTCTCGCCCGGCCAGAAGGGCTCGTCGGCGATGCCGCACAAGCGCAACCCGATCCTGACCGAGAATCTCACCGGCCTCGCCCGCCTCGTGCGCGGCATGGTCGTCCCGGCGATGGAGAATGTCGCGCTGTGGCACGAACGCGACATCAGCCACTCGTCGGTCGAGCGGATGATCGGCCCCGATGCCACCGTGACGCTCGATTTCGCCCTCGCGCGGCTTACCGGCGTGATGGACAAGCTGCTCGTCTATCCGGCGCGGATGCAGAAGAATCTCGACCGGATGGGCGGTCTGGTCCACTCGCAGCGCGTCCTGCTCGCGCTCACCCAGGCCGGTATCAGCCGCGAGGACAGCTACCGCATCGTCCAGCGCAACGCGATGAAGGTATGGGAATCGGACGGCGAACTGTCGCTGCTCGAACTGCTCAAGGCCGATCCGCAGGTCGCCGGGGCGCTGAGTGAGAAGGAGCTCGAGGACAAGTTCGACCTTGGCTACCATCTCAAGCATGTCGACACGATCTTCGCGCGCGTCTTCGGCTGAGATTGCCAGCAGGCGGATTGCGCGGCATCACACCGGCCTCCGTCGCTCATGACGGCTAGGGAGTGACCGGCGACGCATGACCCCCGCGCCGATTCTCGTGCTGATCGTCAACTATCGCACCGCGGCGCTCACCGTGGCGGCGGTCGAGGCTATTGCGCCTGAAGTCTCGGCACGCGGCGACGCGCATATCCTGATCGTCGACAATGGATCGGGCGACGGCTCTGCGGCCATCATCGGCCAGGCGATCGAAAGCGCCGGGTTGCGGCCCATCTGCTCGCTGCTCGCGCTCGATGACAATCTTGGCTTCGCGGGCGGCAACAATGCCGGTCTCGAACATTATCGCCGGGCTGCCGCGCATTGGCCTGACCATGTATGGCTGCTCAATCCCGACACGATCGCGGCCCCCGGCGCGCTCGGCGCGCTCGTCGATTTTCTCGACGGCCATCCTGCGGCGGGGATCGCCGGCGGCCGCTGCCTGCGCGCTGACGGCACCATCCGTCACAGCGCCTTTCGCTTTCATTCGCCGCTCAGCGAACTCGTCACCGCGCTCGACTTCGGCCCGCTGCGCGGCCTGCTGCGCGCGCATGACGTCGTCTATCCGCTCGGCGACACCGCCTTTCGCGCCGAATGGCTTTCGGGGGCGCATCTGATGATCCGGGGGGAAGTGTTCGATCGCATCGGGCTGCTCGATCCGGCCTATTTCCTCTATTTCGAGGAAACCGACTTCTGCGCAAGGGCCGCCGATGCCGGCTTCGAAGCCTGGCATGTCCCCGCCAGCCGGGTGACCCATCTGGGCGGCCAGGCGACCGGCCTTACCGAACAGCGGCAGCGTGAACGCCGGCCCCGCTACTGGTTCGCGTCACGCGCGCGCTTCCTGCTGCGCCGTCACGGCGTCGCGCGCACCCATCTCGCCAATCTGCTCTGGCTGGTCGCCGCGCCGCCCGGCGCGCTTCTCGCCCGCCTGCGCGGCCGCCCGCGCGGAGATCCGCCGCGCCTGTGGCGCGACTTCCTGATCCATTATTATGGTCCGGGGGGCCTGATGTACCGGGCGCGCGACCTCGCCGCCTGAACCGCTTATACGGCTTACACGAAGGGCATCGACGGCGACTCTTCACCCCTCCCCTTCGGGGGAGGGGCTATGGCTGCTGATCAATATCAGCCTTTCCGCGCCGCCGCTGCCAGTTCGGCATTGCGCCGCGCCGCCGCCGCCAGCGTCTCGGCCATCAGCCGTTTCAGCGCATCGTCCGCGTCAAGGACGTTAAGGCCTTCGCGCGTGCTGCCGCCGGGGCTCGCGACCCGATCGGCCAGGGTCGCCGGGCCGTCGTCGGACTGCGCCGCGAGCAGACCCGAACCCTTCACCGTCGCCGTCGCCAGCCGCAGCGCCTGATCGGCCGGCAGGCCCAGCGCCTCGCCCGCGGTCGCCATCGCCTCGATGAAGCGGAACAGGAAGCCGGGCCCGCAGCCCGACAGCGCGGTCACCGCGTCGAACAGCGCCTCGTCGTCGATCCATTCGACCAGCCCGAGCGGCGCCACCAGTCCGGCCGCTTCGGCGCGCACCGCGTCATCGGCTCCGTCCGAAAACAGCGCCGTGACCCCCTCTCCGATCGAGACGGGAAGATTGGGCATCGCCCGCACCGTGGATCGGGCGCCGAATGCGTCTTTCAGCGTTTCGGTTTCGACCCCCGCGAGGATCGACAACAGCAGACGCGGCGCCCCCGCCTTGCCCGCGAAAACCGCGCGGACATCGCCAAGCTGCTGTGGCTTGACGGCCAGCACCAATATGTCGGGCTGCTCCGCACCTGGCGGGATCGCGCGCAATAGCGTCACGCCCTCGGGCACATCCGCAATGAATGGATCGATCACGCTGATCGCCCGCCCGTTCGCGGCGCTCAGCCAGCCGCGCAGCATCGCGCCGCCCATATTGCCGGCACCGACCAGCCAGAGCGGCCCCGCCGTCACGCGTTCACGCCTCGCCCTGCGTCTCGATCATCGCGGCGGCGATCGCCTCCTGCGGCGTCTTGTCGCTCCACAGCACGAACTGGAACACCGGATAGAAGCGCTCGCACTCGTCGATCGCGCTTTCGATCAGCGTTTCGGCCTGGTCGAGCGTCAGCGACGAATAGCCGCTCTGCGTCTCGAGCAGCGCCGCATGGCGAAACAACACCATCGACGAACTCGTCCACATTTCGAAATGGCCCAGCCACAGCTGCTCGTTGATCAGCCCCAGCGTCTCGTACATCGCCAGCCGCTTGTCCGCCGTCACCCTGATGTCGGGCAGCGCCAGGAACTGGAGAACGCGATCCTCTTCGCGCCATACCGCGCGCAACTCATATTGCGCCCAGCTCCCCTGGAACTGGGCGACGATCTCTTCGTCGCCGGCGCGCTGGAAATCCCAGCCACGCGCCGCGAAATAATGTTCGAGCATCTCGATGGGAGCACTCGCATCACGCGAGGATTCGAAGTCGTCAACATCCATGGGGGCTCAAACTCCGCTGCCCGGGCGCCCTTTCCGTGGCGCGTTCCGCCCCCCAGTTCAACCCGGCGCAGCGATTTAGTTGTGGATAGCTGTGGGTTTGGACCCTGGAGTCTGTTCCACTGACGTGGAACCCTATCCCTTGGGCTTGCCGCGCGCTGCCGCCAGCGCGGCGACCTGCGCCTTCAGCGCCTCCACCTCGTCGCGCGCGGCGGCGGCCATCGCCTTCACCGCGTCGAATTCCTCGCGGCTGACGAAGTCGAGGCCGCCGATCCACTCCTTGGCGCGATCCTTGAAGCCGGCTTCGGCTTCGCGGCCCACGCCGGCCAGCGTGCCCGCCGCACCGTTCACCATCTTCACAAAGTCGTCGAACAGGCGATTTTCGGACTGCATTGCATCGCTCCCTTATATTGCCAGAGGGCCGGTCATTGAATGATGATCTGGGTATTGCCGATCCGCGGGACAAGGGTAACCCCGTTCGGATTGAGCAGATGCACCTGCCAGTTCAGCAGCGCCGCGAAGCACAGCCAGACAAGATAGGGCAGCATCAGCACGCCCGCCGCGCGCCTGATCCGCCAGAACAGCAGCGTCGTCACGCTCGCCCACAGCAGGATCGCCACGATCAGCCCGAACGCCAG
>CAMTVW010000010.1:0-151280 GCA_947085315.1 uncultured Sphingomonas sp.
CTCGCTCCCCCCGGTCTCATATTTCCAGCTCTGGCCGATCTGCTGGCGCTGGGTCGCTTCCTTCTCGCCACCCGAACAGCCCGCAACCGTTGCCAGCAGGGCGGGGATCATCAGCATTCGCATCGCAAACTCCTTCGTTACCCAACAGCAACGCATGGAGCCGGATCGCGGTTTCAGGCGCTGTAGCGCGCCGCCGTGTCGCGGATCAGCGCGATCATGTTGGGAATGCCCTGGGTCCGGTTGGAACTGAGCTGGTTCTTCAAATCGAACGGCGCGAGCGCAGTCTCGATATCGGCGGCGGCGATGTCGGCAGGGGCCTTGTCCTGCACGGTCAGCAGCACCAGCGCGATGATCCCCTTGGTGATCGCCGCATTGCTGTCGGCCAGAAAGTGCAGACGTCCATCTTCCCGCACCGTCGGATAGACCCAGACCGCCGCCGAACAGCCCCGCACCAGCGTCGCGTCGGTCTTGAGAGCTTCGGGCATCTCCTCGAGCGACCGGCCAAGGTCGATCAGCAGCCGATAGCGATCATCTGCGTCGAGAAACTCATATTCTTCGATCAGGTCGGCGAAGCGGGCGGGGTCGGTCATGGCGCGAGCGCTAGAATATTTTACTCGCTCCGTCATCCCGGCTTTCGCTGACGGGCGCCGTTACAGATCCACCCCCGCCGCGATAGCCTCCAGCTTACGGACGCGCTCCTTGAGGTCGGCAAGCTCGATCCGCGCAGCGGGCGAGGGCGCACTGGTCGGCTCGGCAGACGGCGCCCGGCGATCGAGCTTCGCCCGTTCCAGCTCAAGCCAGCCGCGCCAGCCGCTGAGCCCGGCAAAGGCGATCACGACCAGTCCGATCAGGCTCGCCCCGGCGATGGTCATCCAGATGATGGGATCCTGCATGGTCCTGTTCCCTGTCTGTCGGTCAGTCGCGGTGACGCAACGCCTCGATCTCGCGATCGAGCGTCAGCCCGCGATCATTTTCGGTGGCGATCCGTTCGAGCACCGCGACCCGTTCCTTGAGGGTCCGCAGCTCGTCGCGGAGCCGCTGATTTTCCCCATCGTCGGGGCGGACGAAGTCCTCGCCCTTGCGGCGGTTCACCACGCCGAATTTGGCGCGGACGATACTGGCGATCGCGGTGATCGCCACGATCAGCACCACCATTTCGAAGGGATTCATCAGGTGTCTCCAAAGATGTGTGTCAGTTGGCCGAGCCGCGCAGCGCGTCGATCTCACGATCGAGGCGGAAGCTGCCGTCGGTGACGATGCGTTCGATCGTCGCGAGGCGATCCTTGATCGCGGCGATTTCGGCGCGCAGCTGGGCATTTTCACCCGACAGCAGCTTGACCCGTTCGACCGTTTCACCGCTGGTCTTGGGATAGACCGGATTTCCCCAGGTCCCCTCGAGCGGGTAGCCATGCTTGATGCGCAGCCAGGTGGTGTAGATCCAGCCGGCGACGGCAAGCGTTCCCACTATGCCGAGGACCGGGGCAATCGAGTCGAATGGCAAGGTCATCGTTCAAACCCCTAAACTTTGAGCCGATCACTATTTACAGGCCTGTTTGTCGAATTTTTCGACGAACGCCATGGCTTCTTCGACAAATTGCGTCGAAGCGGTAATTTTATTATGCCCTCTATGGCTCGGATAGAATTTTCTATCTCGTCCGGCCGGTTTTGGCGGATTTGCCCTATCGAAGCGCGTCGATCTCCCGCGCCAGCGCCGAATTCTGGCTGGTCACATGGGTTTCTATGTCCGCGATGCGGCGATCGATGTCGCGGAACTTGGCGCGGACTTCGCGAACCGAGGCACCGGGGCGCGCGCGGACCGTCTGCCAGAACTTCTCGTCCTCGCGGCTGGTCTCATAGAACTCGCCGGGCTTGTCGCTCGCCAGCCAGTTGACCATCAGATAGGCGATCACCGTCCAGGGAAAGCCGCCGATGAGGGTGAGCAGCACGGTGCCCACGCGGACCAGGGTGACATCCACCCCGGTATAGTCGGCGATCCCGGCACAGACGCCCAGCCATTTGCGGTTGCGCTTGTCGAGATAATATTTGGTACGACGAGGGGACATTGCGGATTTCCCTTCCTGTTGTCTCTTGGTGGCCGCCATCGACCTGTGGTCAATTATCGCGGCGCCAGTCTTCATCATGGCTGCGCTCGGTGGTCTGCCGGGGCCGCCAGGTTGGATCCTGCGTGTCGAGGATCCGCTCCAGCGTGCCGAGCCGTTCGTCGAGCCGGCGGGTCATGTCGTGCATGTCGTCGAGCAGCCGCTCGTCCTCGACGGTCAGGCCGCCATTCTTCTTCCACTGGGTGACATAGTGGAAGATGATCCAGGGCAGACCCAGGAAGAGGATTCCGACGACGACGATCGGGACGAGCGTGTCTTCCATGTGATCAGGCTCCCTTGACCGGCGCGCGCGCCTTCAGCGCGGCGAGTTCGGCATCGACCTTGTCGCTCGAGCGCAGCTCGGCGATCTCCTCGTCGAGCGTCTTGGGCGCTGCGCCCATGCCCGCCGCATCGGCGCGGCCCTCGGCATAGTCGACCCGGCGCTCGAGCAGTTCGAAGCGCGAAAAGGCGTCATCGATCTTCGGGCCGGCATACATCTCACGCATCTTCGCACGGTTATTGGCCGATTCGAGGCGGGTGACCACGCTGTTCTGGCGGGCGCGGGCTTCGCGCAGCTTGGCCTGGAGCTTGCCGATATCGGCCTCCGATGCCTTGAGCGATTCGTCGAGCAGCCCGATCTCCTCGCCCAGCTGCTCGGCAAGGTCGCCGGCCTTCTGCTTTTCGACCAGCGCGGCCTTGGCGAGGTCTTCGCGATCCTTCGACAGCGCCAGTTCGGCCTTCTCCAGCCAATTGGCCTGGACGGTCTCCAGCTTGGTGATCTGCCGGCGCAGTTCCTTCTGGTCGGCGATCGTGCGGGCCGCCGATGCGCGAACCTCAACAAGGGTCTCCTCCATCTCGAGGATGATCATGCGGATCATCTTCGCGGGGTCTTCGGCCTTGTCGAGAAGGTCGGTGACATTGGCGGCGATGATGTCGCGGGTGCGGGAGAAAATCCCCATCTTTGTAGCTCCTTCAAAACGCTCGATACGGTTGCTGGAGATACATTAGCAGAAAGCGTGCCAATTGAGTTTTCGGCGGAAATCGGCCATTTTCTGACGCGCACGCCTTGGGTGCCGCGCTTTTTCCTTGCCAAGACTTGGCAAAATGCGCCAACTCTCAGCCGTGGAACGCGAAGCGCAGTTCATCGGCCAGTCCTATGCCTTTCTCGACTCGGTCGAGCGGGCGAGCCGGGCGGCCGCGCTCAACCGGCCGGTACTGGTGATCGGCGAACGCGGCACCGGCAAGGAGCTGGTCGCCGAGCGCCTCCACCGCCTGTCGCAGCGCTGGGACGGGCCACTGGTGATCATGAACTGCGCAGCGCTGCCCGAGACGCTGATCGAGGCCGAACTGTTCGGCCATGAGGCCGGCGCCTTCACCGGCGCGACAAAGGCGCGGCAGGGGCGTTTCGAGGAGGCCGATGGCGGCACGCTGTTCCTCGACGAACTCGCCACCCTGTCGATGGGCGCGCAGGAACGGCTGCTGCGTGCGGTCGAATATGGCGAGGTCACGCGGATCGGATCTTCGCGGCCGATGCGGGTCGACGTCCGCATTGTCGCGGCGACCAACGAGCACCTTCCCGACCTGGTCGACAAGGGCCGCTTCCGCGCCGACCTGCTCGATCGGCTGTGCTTCGAGGTGATCACCCTGCCCCCCTTGCGCGTCCGCGAGGGCGACATTCCGGTGTTGGCCGATCATTTCGGGCGGCGCATGGCGTCCGAGATCGGCTGGCCCTACTGGCCCGGTTTCGGGCCGCAAGCGACCGAAGCTCTGGCGACCCACGACTGGCCGGGCAATGTCCGCGAGCTGCGCAACGTCGTCGAACGCGCAGTCTATCGCTGGGACGATCCCGAAAACCCCGTCGACGCGATCCAGTTCGATCCGTTCGAAAGCCCTTGGCGCCCGGCGGCGGGGTCGGCCGCTGCGACCGCGCCAACCCCGGCGGGGGACGCGCCCGCGCCCCCTGCGGTCCGCACGCCCGCCCAGGTATCGGCGCTGGACTGCGACGATTTCCGCGCCGCCGTGCTGATGCATGAGAAAGCGCTGCTGGAGGCTGCGCTCAAGCGCTGCCGTTTCAACCAGCGCGCGACCGCGCTGGCGCTCAAGCTCAGCTATGACCAGCTACGCCATGCGCTGCGCCGCCACGACCTGCTCGACCGGGCAGGATAGGCAGCTCCAACGAAAAGGGCCGGAGGATCGCTCCCCCGGCCCCATTCCCAAATGTCCGATCGATGATCAGCCGAGATTGGCGTTGGTCATCGCATAGAGCATCGGCAGCGACAGCAGCGTGTTGGTCCGCGAGAAGATCATTGCGGTCTTCGCGGCCTTCGCCTTGGTGTCGGCGTCGGCTTCGACAATGCCCAGCGCCTTCTTCTGCGCCGGCCAGATGAACACCCAGACGTTGAACGCCATGATCAGCGCCAGCCACATGCCGATGCCGATCAGGCGATAGTCCGCGTCGAGCATCAGCGCCTGGTGCACATAGCCCGTGACATAGGCGACCAGCAGCCCGGTGATCACGGTCAGCACCGCCGCCCAGCGGAAGAAGAACAGCGCCTTCGGGGCGATATATTTGCTGACGCCGGGTTTCAGTTCGGCGGGAACCGACGGCATGGTCGGGATCTGCACGAAGTTGAAATAATAGAGCAGACCGATCCACACGATACCGAAAAACACGTGCAGCCAGCGCAGCACATAATTGGTCATCAGCACCGGATCGGGATGCACACAGGCGATCAGCGCGATCGCCGCGACGAGCCCCGCGAGCAACACGAGATGCAGATTGCCGAAAAACTTGTCCATGGCGTTCCCCTGCTTGTTACGTCCGCCCCTTGGCCATGCGGATCGTTTCGCGGCACATTGTAGGAATCGGTGACCGATTTGTCACATGTTATGATGGCCGATCGGTACAGTGCCGCGGATTTGCGGTGAAAAGCCGCCGCGTGCGGACCCATAGCGGCTTCGCTTCGTTGTTCCGGCAACCCCTTTCCCGATCGACGACGGAGTTTCCCCATGGCGTTTGCGCTCCCCCCGCTACCGTTCGACCGCACCGCGCTGGAGCCGGTACTGTCGGCTGAAAGCTTCGACTATCACCATGGCAAGCATCACAAGGCCTATGTCGACAAGGTCAATGGCTGGATCGACGAGAAGGGCCTCGAAGGCAGATCGCTGGTCGAGGTGATCGCGCTTGCCAGAGACCAGCAGGACAAGCCGCTGGCGAGCAATGCCGGCCAGATCTGGAATCACGACTTTTTCTGGCAGTGTCTCGCCCCCGACGGTTCGACCAGGCCCTCAGCCGCGCTCACCCGGCTGATCGAGGCGAGCTTCGGCGACCAGAAGACGCTGGTCGAGAAGCTGGGCGCGGAGGCGGCGGGCCATTTCGGCAGCGGCTGGGCCTGGCTCGTCCTGGCGGGCGACGCGCTCAAGATCATGTCGCTCCACGACGGCGAAACTCCGCTGGGGCATGAGGGCCTTAAGCCGCTGCTCACGCTCGATGTGTGGGAGCATGCCTATTATATCGACTATCGTAACGAGCGGCCGAAATTCGCCGAAGCCGTGCTCGGCAAGGTCGTGAACTGGGATTTCGTGTCGCAGAATATCGAGGGCGATGCGGCGGCCAGGGGCGATCAGATGCCGATGGCGGCGTAAACAAGTCCAGACCCTCCCCTGAAGGGGATGGGCCATGGACATTTTACGCTGCTCCGATCTCCTCCAGAAACCGCGTAAACCGCTTTTGCAGCCGGTCCGCGCCCACGGTCAGCGACCGGGCAATGCCGATCATCGCGTCCGAGCCCGCGGCCGCGCCGGTCGCGCTCGCGCTGATGTCGGCGGCCTGCTCGCGGATATGGTCGTTGGCGCCGGCCGCGTCGCGGACATTGGCGCTGATTCGCTCCCCCGCCGCACGGTTGCGCGCGACCGCGTCGTCGATCGTCGATGCGAGCCCATCGAGCGCGGCGACAGCGGCCTCGACCCCGGCCTGCCCGGCGGCGACACTGACGACTCCGCTGCGCACCCCCATGATCCGCCCGCTGATCTCGCGCGCAGCGTCGCGGGTCTGCTGGGCGAGCATCTTGACCTCGGCGGCAACGATCGCGAAGCCGCGCCCCGCATCGCCGGCACGCGCCGCCTCGATCGTCGCGTTGAGCGCGAGCAGGTTGATTCGCCGCGCGATCGCGTCGATCGCCGCGACCACCTCGCCGATCTCCCGCGTCGTCTCGGCCAGCTGACGAGCACGGACCCCGCCCTCTTCGATCAACTCACCGACCCGCGCGGTCGAACTGCGTGCCTCGCCGACCTCACGGCCGAGATCCTCGAGCTCGCGGACAAGCTGCTGGCCCTGCGCCGCGATCTCACCGACATTGTCGGCGGCCTGGGCGGCGGCCGCCATCACCGAAAGCCCCTTGGCCCCCGCCTCGGACGCGCGGTGGCTGATATCTCGCGCGGCGCCCTGGAGCTGGTCCGACGCACCGGTGATCGCGCCCGACAGCTCGATCGCCTCGGCGCGCATCACGTCCGATGCCTCGGCGATACGCCGCAGCCGCGCCGCACGCTTCGCCGCCAGCATCGCCTCGCGGTCGGCCGCCATGCGCAGCAAGGTCCGTGCGCTGATCGATCCCCGGAAGCGTCCCCGCTCGGTCAGGATCAGCGCATCATGCCCGGCACCTTCGGAGATCAGCGCGAAAAGATGGCCAAGCCCGGCATCGACCTCCGCCACCGGCAGCGCGCTGATATAATTGTCGAGCCGCCGTTCGAGCCGCTGGTTGCGCAACAGCGCATGACCGAACGGATTGAGCAGCAGCCGGCGAATATCGCGTTCGAGCACCGCGCCGACCGGGCGCCCCGCGTCGTCGACCACCGGCAAGGCCTCGACCTCGGCCTCCTCGCCGAAGAACGCCACCACCTCGCGCAGGTCGGCGTCGACCGCCACCGACCGCATCATCATCGCGGCCTGCAGCGGCCCCTCCTGCGAAGGTCGGTCAATCACGATGTGGCGGCTCATTGGATCGGGCTCCTTGCCCGCCATCCATTAGACCTTGGTGGTAAAGGAGGGGTAACCACAATGTGACAAGTCAATGAAATTTCGGTGAAAATCCGCCATATCTTCCCACTCCCTTTTGGGGAGAGGCGTTTCAGGCGCTCACCCCTGCGGCGGGAGCGCGGGTTCGTCGGCCTTGTCGGAGGCGAGCCCGTGCTTCATCAGCATCGGCACATTGGCGATCGCGAACAGGATCGTCGCCGGGAGCGCGCCCCATAATTTATAGCCGAGCCAGAACTCCATGCTGGTCGAGCGCCACACCGCTTCATTGGCAACCGCCATCGCGACGAAGAATATCGCCCAGTTGCGGGTCAGCTTGGTCCAGCCCAGATCGGTCAGCCCCGGATAGGCCTGGCCCAGCACCAGCTGAAGGGTCGGTCGCCTTGTGATCAGCCCGAAGCTGAGGATCGCAGCGACCATCAGATAATAGACGGTCGGCTTCATCTTGATGAAGGTCGCGTCGTGGAGCCACACGGTGAGCCCGCCGAACAGCAACACCATCGCGCCCGAGAAGAGCAGCATCGCCGACACCCGCCGGCTGGTGATCCATGACGCCGCGATCGCCGTGAAGGTGGCCGCCATGAAGATGCCGGTCGACAGCACGACATCCTTGGTCAGCCAGTAGGCGAGCAGATAGACGAGCAGCGGACCGAGATCGATCGCCAGCTTCAGACCCGGGGGCGGCTCGCGGCCGGGCTTCGCCTTGTCCAACGCAACATCACTCATGCTTTCGCGATCCTCTCCACACCCGCGATCGCGCGGGCCACTTCGGCGGGGTCGAACGGCTTGAGGTCGTCCACCCCCTCGCCCAGCCCGATCGCATGGACCGGCAGGCCGTAGCGCTCGGCGGCGGCGACCAGCACGCCGCCGCGCGCGGTACCGTCGAGCTTGGTCATGATCAGCCCGGTCACGCCTGCGGTCTCCTTGAAAATCTCGATCTGGCTCAGCGCATTCTGTCCGGTGGTGGCATCGAGCACCAACAGGACGTCGTGCGGAGCCGCCGGGTTCAACCGGCCCAGCACCCGCCTGATCTTCGCCAGCTCGTCCATCAGGCCAGTCTTGTTCTGCAGACGACCGGCGGTATCGACGATCAGCACGTCGATCCCCTTCTCGGTGCCCTGCTTGACGCCTTCGAAGACGAGGCCGGCCGCATCGCCGCCCTCCGCTCCGGTGATGATCGGTACGCCCACCCGCTCGGCCCACACCTTGAGCTGGCCGATCGCGGCGGCACGGAAGGTGTCGCCCGCGACCAGCATCACCGCATAATCCTGCTCCTGCAGCCAGTGCGCGAGCTTGGCGATCGTCGTGGTCTTGCCCGATCCGTTGACCCCGATGACGAGGATCACCTGCGGGCGCGGGAATGCCTCGATCTCGAGCGGCCGGGCGACGGGGATCAGAACCTTTTCGATCTCCTGCGCGACGATCTCGCGCAGCGCGCGCTCGTCGAGCCCCTTCTCGAACATCTCGCCTTCGAGCCGCGCGCGGATCTTTCCCGCGGTGACGGGGCCAAGGTCGGAGGCGATCAGCGCCTCCTCGACCTCGTCGAGGGTCGCCTTGTCGAGCGCCGCCTTGCCGAACAGCCCGGTCAGATTCTCGCCCAGCTTGTCCGATGTCTTGCGGAACCCGCCGAACAGTTTCTCGTGCCAACGCAACTCGCTCATGCGGCCCTGCCTGTCAGGCCTTCGCGGTCGAGGCCGGTGATGATGGTATCGATGATCCGGCCCGGCGCGGGGGCGTCGCCCTCGAAACGCACGGGCGCGAAATTGGGGGCATGGCCGCCGCCGCCGCGTTCGGCGAGCACCGCCTGGCGGGTGCCGATCAGTGTTTTCAGCCAGGTGGTTCGCCGCGCGTCAGCCCGCTCGCGCAGCGCGGCGGCACGGCGGCGGATGGTCGCGCGGTCGAGCTGCGGCATACGCGCCGCCGGGGTGCCCGCGCGCGGCGAATAGGGGAAGATATGGCCGAAGACGATATCGCAATCGTCGATCAGCGCGGCGCTGTTCGCGGCCATCGCCTCATCCTCGGTCGGGAAGCCCGCGATCAGGTCCGCGCCGATCGCGATGCCGGGCCGCGCCGCCTTCAGACGCTCGACCATCGCCACCGCCTGCGCGCGGCTGTGACGCCGCTTCATCCGCTTCAGGATCATGTCGTCGCCCGCCTGGAGCGAGAGATGGAGGTGCGGCATGATCCGATCGTCGCCGGTGATCAGCGCGAACAGCCGATCATCGATCTCGACCGAATCGAGCGAGGAGATTCGCAGCCGCTGCAGTCCGGGGACATGGGTGAGGATACGCTCGACAAGCTGTCCCAGCGTCGGGCTGCCCGGCAGATCGGGGCCATAGCTGGTCAGGTCGACTCCGGTCAGCACCACTTCGCCATGACCCTCATCGACCAGCGCCCGGATGCGGTCGACGACGATCCCGGCGGGCACCGAGCGGCTGTTGCCCCGGCCATAGGGGATCACACAGAAGGTGCAGCGATGGTCGCAGCCATTCTGCACCTCGACGAAAGCGCGGGCATGCGCCGCGAAGGCGGCGGCCATGTGCGGCGCGGTCTGGCGGACAGCCATGATGTCGGAGACGTGGATGTCGGCACCGCCGGTGCGCGCAAAGCCGAACATTTCGGGCCGCGCCTTTTCGGCATTGCCGATCACGCGGGCAACCTCGGGCATTGCCGCGAAGCTCGCCGGTTCGGTCTGCGCCGCGCAGCCCGTGACGACGATCCGCGCTTCCGGGCGCCGCCGCGCCGCCTGGCGAATCGCCTTGCGCGCCTGCCTGACCGCTTCGGCGGTCACCGCGCAACTGTTGATGATGATCAGATCGTCGGCACCGGCCAGCGACGCGCGCATCGCTTCGCTCTCGGCGATGTTGAGCCGGCAACCCAGGGTGATCAGCTCGGGTCCGCTCATTCAGCGGTTCCGCTGGCGAAGCTGCTCAGCTCCGCTTCGCCCGTGAAGACATGGGTGGCGGGGCCGGTCATCACTATCCGCTCACCCGGCGCCCAGGCGATCGTCAGCGGGCCGCCCGGCAGGGTGACCGTCACCGGCGAATCAACGAGACCCGCACGGATCGCCGAGACTGCGGTCGCGCAGGCGCCGGTCCCGCAGGCGTCGGTCAACCCCACGCCGCGCTCCCACACCCGCAGCCGCAGGTTCGACCGGTCGTCGACGGTCGCGACATTGACGTTGACCCGCGCGGGGAAGAGCGGGTCGTTTTCGATCAGCGGGCCGAGCCGGGCGAGGTCGACGGCGTCAGTATCCGCGACGAAGAAGATGACGTGCGGGTTGCCGACATTCGCCGCCATCGGCGCGTCGAGATCCTCCCAGCCGACCGGCATCGATCGCGTATCCATCGCATAAGCGAGCGGGATCGCATCCCAGTCGAAGCGCGGCGGCTCCAGTTCGACCGACACCGCCGCGCCGTCGCTGGTGCCGCCGAGCAGGCCGCCGAGCGATTCGATCGTGGCGGTCCCACCGAGCAGGCTGACGACACAGCGCGTGGCATTGCCGCATGCCTCGACCTCACCGCCATCGGCATTGAAGATCCGCATCCGCACATCGGCCACGGTCGAGGGTTCGAGCAGGATGAGCTGGTCGCAGCCGACCCCGGTCTTGCGATCGGCGAGCGCGCGCACGCGCGCCTCGGTCATCTCGACCGGACGTTCGCGCGCATCGATCACGACGAAGTCGTTGCCGAGACCATGCATCTTGTGAAAGCGCAGCTTCATCGCCCGGCGATCTAGGGATTGCAGGGGGCGAAGTCCACTATCCTCCCCGGCACGGGGAGGGGGACCGCCGGTGGAGGGGGATCGCCTGCCCACAACCTCTGCCCAGTCTCACGCCCCCCCCACCATGCTTTGCATGGTCCCCCTCCCCGTGCCGGGGAGGAATGAGAGGTCACGCCCTTTTCCGCCCCTGTCGCATCCTCGCCACCTCGCCCGCCACGGCACTCGGGCTGGCGGCGATCAGCAGCCCGCGCTGGGCGAGCATCGCGCGGGTGGCGCGGGCCGGCGCGGCGCGGCCAAAATGCCAGCCCTGCGCGGTCGCGCAGCCGATGCCGGTGAGCATCGCGGCAAGCTCGGCGGTCTCCACCCCCTCGGCCATCACCGAAATCTCCAGGCTCGCGGCGAGCGACACGATCATCCGTACCAAGGTCGCGGCGTCGGCATCGGTGCCCATGCGCAGCACGAAGCTGCGGTCGATCTTGATCCGGTCGAGCGGCAGCGCGCGCAGATGGGTCAGGCTTGCATAGCCGGTACCGAAATCGTCGAGCGCGACGCGGATGCCCTGATTCTTGAGACTGGTGATGATCGCCGAGGCAAAGCCGGGATTCTCGAACAGGGCCGCCTCTGTGATCTCGACCTCGAGCCGCTCGGCCGGGAAATTGCGCTCGGTGAGCAGCCGGACGATCTTTTGCGCCAGCCATGGGTCGCGCATCTGTGCAGGGCTGATGTTGACCGCGAGCAGCAGGCCCGGATCCCAGTGGCGCGCTTCCTCGATCGCGCTGCGCATCACCGACATCGACAGTTCGCCGATCAGCCCCGATTCCTCGGCCACCGGGATGAAGAGCGCGGGTTCGAGTATGCCCAGTTCGGGATGGTCCCAGCGCGCCAGCATCTCGAAGCCGATCAGCGCACCGCTCGACAGGTCGACCTGCGGTTCGAACCAGGGGATGATCTGTCCGCTGGGAATGCCCGCGCGCAGGCCCAGCTCGACCTCGTTGCGCAATTCGAGTTCGCGCTCCATGCTGGCGTCGAACCAGCTGCGGCGATGCCGGCCCGCACGCTTGGCGGCGTAGAGCGCGATATCCGACCGCCGCATCAGCGTGTCGATCGTGCGACAGCCGGGCTCGGTACGGGCGATGCCGATCGAGGCGCCGATCCGCGCCTCGACCCCGCCAATCTGGAACGGCTCGGACATCCGCGCGAGGATCAGGTCGGCGACATGCTCGACCGAACCCGGTTGATCGCTATCGAACGGGAAGGTGCAGGCGAACTCGTCGCCGCCGAGCCGCGCGGCAAGCGCCTGCGGCGGCAGCGGCGCGGTGATCGCGTCGGAAGCGGCGCGCAGCAGCTCGTCGCCGGCCAGATGGCCGTGCAGGTCGTTGACCGATTTGAAATGGTCGAGATCGATCATCAGCATCGCGACCGAATATTGCCGGCCGAGCGCACGCTCGATCAGCCGGGCGCCGCCTTCGGCGAGCGCGCGCCGGTTGAGCAGGCCGGTGAGCGGATCGCTGGTGGCCAGTTCGCTCGCCCGCGCCTCGGCGGCGCGGCGCAACGCGACCTCGTCCTTCAGTGCGCGGTAGCGCCGCCAGCCGAGCAGCGAGAGCGCGAGGTTGAGCGCCAGCACCGAGATCATCAGATTGTCGTTGATCGACAGACCGCTCCGCATCGAACTCGCGACGGTGAAGGCGGACGCCAGCACCAGCAGCACCGCCCCGATCGTCACCCCGGCTGCCAACAGGTCGCTGCGATCGCCCGGCGGGCGCGCGGGCGAGCCCTCCTCGATCGTCTTGCCGAACATTGCCTTCTCCGGGTTATCGGGTGCGGCGAACCTAGGAGCCCCGCAGTTTCCAACCGCTTAACAGTGCGCTGCCGACAACCGATTTCTCCGAACTTTTTCGCCCACCGGCGAGCTTGTAAGATTCTTACAAGTTTTCAATCCATGCTAGCCTCTACCTTACCTTTCCACCTAGTTTTCATGCCGCACCCTAAAGACACACCGCACTTTTGGCTGTTTGAGACGGACATGATTGTACAGTCGAGGACGTGACCATGTCGTATCAGGAAGAAATCGCGCAGACCCAACAGCTGATCCGCAGCCAGGGCTCTCCCTGGGCCGGCATAGGCGCGGAGGCGGTTGCCCGCATGCGGGTGCAGAACCGGTTCCAGACCGGGCTCGACATCGCGCGCTATACCGCGAAGATCATGCGCCGCGACATGGCCGCCTATGACGCCGATCCCGCCAACTACACCCAGTCTCTCGGCTGCTGGCATGGCTTCATCGGCCAGCAGAAGATGATCTCGATCAAGAAGCATTTCGGCACCACCGAGCGCCGCTATCTCTATCTGTCGGGCTGGATGATCGCCGCGCTTCGCTCCGAATTCGGCCCGCTGCCCGATCAGTCCATGCATGAGAAGACCAGCGTTCCCGCACTGATCGAGGAACTCTACACCTTCCTGCGCCAGGCCGATGCCCGCGAGCTGGGCATGATGTTCCGCGATCTCGACAAGGCGCGCGAAAGCGGCAACCAGGTCGAGGAGCAGCGGTTGATCCACGCGATCGACAACTACCAGACGCACATCGTCCCGATCATCGCCGACATCGATGCGGGCTTCGGCAATGCCGAGGCGACCTATCTGCTCGCGAAGAAGATGATCATGGCCGGTGCCTGCGCGCTGCAGATCGAGAATCAGGTGTCCGACGAGAAGCAGTGTGGCCATCAGGACGGCAAGGTCACCGTGCCGCACGAGGACTTCCTCGCGAAGATCCGCGCCTGCCGCTACGCCTTCCTCGAACTGGGCATCACCGATGGCATCATTGTCGCGCGCACCGACTCGCTCGGCGCGGGCCTCACCAAGCAGATCGCCTTCTCGGCCGAACCCGGCGACATTGGCGACCAGTATAACAGCTTCCTCGACTGCGAGGAGATCAGCGACATCTCGACGATCAACGGCGATGTCGTGATCAACCGCGACGGCACGCTGGTGCGCCCGAAGCGGCTGCGCTCGAACCTGTTCCAGTTCCGCGAGGGGACCGGCGCCGACCGTTGCGTGCTCGACTCGATCACCTCGCTCCAGAACGGCGCTGACCTGCTGTGGATCGAGACCGAGAAGCCGCATATCGAGCAAATCGCCTCGATGGTCGACCGCATCCGCGAGGTGATCCCGAACGCCAAGCTGGTCTACAACAATTCGCCGTCGTTCAACTGGACGCTCAACTTCCGCCAGCAGGTGTTCGATGCCTGGGCCGAAGCGGGCAGGGACGTGTCGGCCTATGACCGTGCCCGGCTGATGAGCGTCGATTATGATGCGAGCGATCTGGCGATCGAAGCCGATGAGAGGATCCGCACGTTCCAGCGCGACGCCGCGAAGCGCGCGGGCATCTTCCATCACCTGATCACCCTGCCGACCTATCACACCGCGGCGCTGTCGACCGACAACCTCGCGAAGGAATATTTCGGCGAGGCAGGGATGCTCGGCTATGTGCTGAACGTCCAGCGTCAGGAGATTCGCCAGGGCATCGCCTGCGTGAAGCACCAGAACATGTCGGGTTCCGACATCGGCGACGACCATAAGGAATATTTCGCCGGAGAGGCCGCGCTGAAGGCCGGCGGCGCGCACAATACGATGAACCAGTTCGCGGCATAACCGCGACGGCATCGCCTCCTCCAGGAGAGGACGGGAGGGCCCGGGGCGACGAATGGGCCGGAAATTCTTGCCATTTCCATATCCGGCGCGTAGATGCGCCCTCGTCTTACAGACAGAACAGCTTTGGAAGCGTCCACGGGCGCACGCTGGCCGGCGAGGTTTCGCCCGCCGGCGTCTTTTGCGTTTTGCATCTGAAAGGCAGCAATTTCGGCGCCTCGGCGCAGAGGAGTGAACCTATGTTCGAAAGTCTGAGCGAACGGCTGGGAGGGGTCTTCGACCGCCTGCGCGGCCGTGGCGCGCTCAACGAATCGGACGTGCGCGAAGCGATGCGCGAAGTTCGCATCGCGCTGCTCGAAGCCGATGTCGCGCTGCCCGTCGTCCGCGAGTTCGTCGACAAGATCACCGAACAGGCGGTCGGCCATCAGGTGTTGCGTTCGGTCACGCCGGGCCAGCAGGTCGTCAAGATCGTCCACGACGCGCTCGTCGAGATGCTCGGGTCCGAAGCGAACGACCTCCATCTCGACGTCACCCCGCCCGCCGTCATCATGATGGTCGGCCTACAGGGCTCGGGCAAGACGACGACCAGCGCCAAGATCGCGAAGCGGCTGACCCAGAAGAGCGGCAAGAAGGTGATGATGGCGTCGCTCGACGTCTATCGCCCCGCCGCGCAGGAACAGCTCGCCACGCTCGGCACCCAGACCTCGGTCGCGACCCTGCCGATCGTCCAGGGGCAGCAGCCGGTCGACATCGCCCGGCGCGCGCTGCAGGCGGCGAAGCTTCAGGGCTTCGACGTGCTGATCCTCGACACCGCCGGCCGGCTCCATGTCGATCAGGCGCTGATGGCCGAGATGAAGGCGGTCGCCGAAGTCTCCAAGCCCGACGAGATCCTGCTCGTCGTCGACGCGTTGACCGGCCAGGACGCGGTCAACGTCGCGAAGAATTTCTCCGAACAGGTTGCGCTGACCGGCGTCGTTCTGACCCGGATGGACGGCGACGCACGCGGTGGTGCCGCACTGTCGATGCGCGCGGTCACCGGCAAGCCGATCAAGTTCGTCGGCACCGGCGAGAAGCTTGACGGGATCGAGCTGTTCCAGCCGAGCCGCGTCGCCGGCCGTATCCTGGGCATGGGCGACGTCGTCAGCCTGGTCGAGCGCGCCGCGGAGACGATCAAGGTCGAAGAGGCCGAGGCGATGGCCGCGCGGATGGCCAAGGGTCTGTTCGACATGAACGACCTGCGCAACCAGCTTCGCCAGATGTCGCGCATGGGCGGGCTTTCGGGCCTTGCCGCGATGCTGCCCGGCATCAAGCAGGTCAAACAGGCGATGGCCTCGGGCGCCGCCGACGACAAGGTGCTGGTGCGGATGGACGCGATCATCGGATCGATGACGCCCAAGGAGCGCGCCCGGCCCGAACTGCTCAACGCCAAGCGCAAGATCCGCGTCGCCAAGGGTTCCGGCACCACGGTGCAGGACGTCAACAAGCTCCTGAAGATGCATCAGGAGATGGGCAATATGATGAAGAAGATGAAGAAGATGGGCGGCCTCAAGGGCCTCGGCGCGCTGCTCGGCGGCGGTGGCGGCGGTCTGGGCGGCCTGTTGGGTGGCGGCGGCATGCCGCCGATGCCGGGCGGCGGCGGGCTTCCCGGCCTGCCTGGCCAGCCCCCGGGGCTGCCCCCCGGCTTTCAGAATTTCATGAAGAAGAAATAACGACTTAGCTCAGAATATATCGACTATCAGAAAGGAAGTTCCCAATGTCCGTTGCTATCCGTCTCGCCCGTGGCGGCGCCAAGAAGCGCCCTTATTATCGCATCGTCGTCGCCAATTCGCGCAGCCCGCGCGATGGCGCCTTCATCGAGAAGATCGGGTCGTACAACCCGCTCCTCGCCAAGGATGACGCCAACCGCGTCCAGATCGACGCCGAGCGCGCCAGGCATTGGCTGTCGGTCGGCGCACAGCCGACCGATCGCGTCGCCCGCTTCCTCGACGCCGCCGGCGTGAAGGAGCGCGCCGCGCGCACCAACCCGAACAAGGGCAAGCCCGGCGAGAAGGCCGTCGAGCGCGCCGAGGAGCGCCAGGCCAAGATCGACGCCGCCAATGAAGCTGCCGCCGCTGCCGCAGCCGCTCCGGCCCCCGTCGAGGAAGAAGCCGTCGTCGAAGCGCCCGCCGCTGAGGCCGTTGCCGAGGAAGCTCCGGTTGAAGCCGCCGCTGAGGAAGCTCCTGTTGCCGAAGCCGCTGCCGAGGAAAAGAGCGAGGCTTAAGCCTATATTCCCCCTCCCTGCCAAGGGAGGGGGTTAGGGGGTGGGTTACGCCCCCGATTTTGGGGTGTGATGGCCAATATGATCAATTTCTCTGTCGGCCGAACCCACCCCCCGACCCCCGCCCTCGGAAGGGAGGGGGGGTGAGCGACAAACCCATCGTCCTGGCCGCCATCATCGGCGCGCACGGCATCACGGGCGAGGTCCGGCTGAAGCTGTTCAGCGATGATCTGAGCGCCTATCCGTCGCTGTCGGGCGGCGGACGGACCTTCACGCTCAAGTCATTCCGCCCCGTCACGAATGGCGCGGTGGCCCGCTTCGCTGAGATCGCCGACCGCAATGCCGCCGAGGCGCTGCGCGGGACCGAACTGAGCGTCCCGCGCTCGGCGCTGCCCCCCCTTGCCGATGGCGAATATTATCATATCGACCTGCTCGGCCTGCCCTGCCTGGCTGATGGCGTGGCGATCGGCACCGCCGTGCTGATCGACGATTTCGGCGCGGGCGACGTGCTCGAGATAGAAAAGCCCGACGGCAAGCGCTTCATGGTGCCCGTCGCCAAAGCGGTGACGATCGAGGCAGATCGCCTGCTGATCGATCCGGAGTTCGTCGAATGACCCCCGCCACCATCTTCGTCCTGATCGCGGCACTCTATCTGACGATCATCGCTTACGGCGTCGTCCGCACCCGCAAGCGCGGCCTGCCCCGCAATACCCGCCTCGCATCGGCCGCCGCGCAGGTGATCGTTCCTCCGGTGGTACTGTTCGGCGCATTGCTGACCACCGGCGACGCCTTCGCAATCGGTGGCTGGGGGGTGATGCTGGCGATGCTGCTCGTCGCGGGGGCGCTATTGGCACTGTGCACCGATCTTGTCGCGCGGCGTGCGTTGTAACCGCGCTGAATGTGTATATACTTTGCGTATATACAGGAGCCGCCAATGAGCGAGGAATATCGCGCCAAGGTGTTCAAGTCGGGCAATTCGGTGGCACTGCGCCTACCAAAGGCGCTCGGACTCAAGGAAGGTACAGAAGTGATCGTCCGCGAAGATCGGGGTCGGTACAGCTTCACGCCAGCTGATGAGCCCCCGAAAAAGATCGATCTCACCGGCATCGCCGGCTCTGCGCCATGGCTCAAGCTATTGGCACCTGAGGATCGTGAGTTTGAGGAACGTGAACTGGACTGGGAGGGAAAGCTGCTTCCGCGTGGCTGACCCTACTTTTCTGCTCGACTCGGATATCTGCATTTATGCGCTACGCGATGCGAACGGTATCGCAGCGCTTCGGCTTAGCGACTGTGTGATCGGTAGCGTTGTCACGTCAACGATCGTCTATGCTGAAGTGATGCGAGGCTATCCGCCCGAGGAAGTCGATTCGATCGCTGCGGCTCACCACTTGTTCGACCTGATCAATCCGCTTCCCTTTGATCGAAGCGCTGCCGATCTTTACGCTCGCCTGCCGTTCAAGCGCGCAAGCTTTGACCGCTTGATCGCAGCCCATGCGCTGTCGCTCGGCCTTGTCTTGGTGACGAACAACAAGAAGGACTTCACCGACATACCGGGCCTAAAAATCGAGAATTGGGCGGCCTGATGCTCGACTTCGATCTTTGCATTATGGATGCCGTGGAGACAGCCCTTTTTGCTGTCGGTTTCGTTGTAACAGGTGCGTCGATTGGAGCCTTGCTGGCGCTGCTGGGGCGGCACAGGCTTGGTTTGGATGAGCCGAGACTCCGCATGCGGAATTTCGGCTTAGGCTGTCTCATGCCGATGCTGCTAACCGCGCTTCTATTCGCCGTGTTTGCACCGAGGATTGGCCCCGCGATGTGCGGTTACGCTTCCACCCCGGACGCAGTCTTTCTAGGCTGGCTTTGCCTTCTGTTTCCACTCACGGCGGTGATTACCTTTTTCTTTCGCGTGAACCGGCTGTCGAAATGACCTTCGCCGCGACCATTCTCACCCTCTACCCCGAGATGTTCCCCGGGCCGCTCGGCATTTCGCTCGCGGGCCGCGCGCTGGCGGAAGGGACATGGTCGTGCAATCCCGTCCAGATCCGGGACTTCACCACCGACAAGCACCGCTCGGTCGACGACACCCCCGCCGGCGGGGGCGCGGGGATGGTGATGCGCGCCGATATCCTGGCGCGCGCGGTCGATCATGCGCTCGAACTGCACCCGCAAGCCCCGGTATTGGCGATGACGCCGCGCGGCGCGCCGCTCACCCAGGCGCGCGTCCGGCAGCTTGCCGCCGGACCCGGGGTCACGATTCTCTGCGGCCGGTTCGAGGGTATCGACGAGCGGCTGTTCGAGGCGCGGCCGATCGAGCCGGTATCGATCGGCGACTATATCCTTTCGGGCGGCGAGATGGGCGCGCTGACCCTGCTCGATGCTTGCATTCGGCTGCTTCCCGGCGTAATGGGCGCCCCCGATAGCGGGGATGACGAGAGCTTCGAAACGGGGCTCCTCGAATATCCGCATTATACCCGACCTGCTGAGTGGGAAGGGCGCACGATCCCCGAGGTGCTGCGATCTGGGGATCATGCGAAGGTAGAGGCATGGCGCAAGGCCATGGCCGAGACCGATACAAGGCTAAGGAGGCCGGACCTTTGGGAGCGCCATGACGGCGCTCGGGTCAAGTCTCCCTCTGGTGCGCGGCGACAGAAGAAGGAGCGATGAGCCATGAACCTCATCCAGACGCTCGAAGCCGAGCAGATTGCCAAGTTCAAGGAATCGAAGACGATTCCCGATTTCCGTCCCGGTGATACGCTGAAGGTCGGCGTGAAGGTCGTCGAAGGCGAGCGCACCCGCATCCAGGCCTATGAGGGCGTGTGCATCGCCCGCGCCAATCGCGGCATGGGTTCGTCGTTCACCGTCCGCAAGATTTCGTTCGGTGAGGGCGTCGAGCGCGTCTTCCCGCTCTATTCGCCGAACGTCGATTCGATCGAGGTCGTCCGCAAGGGCGTCGTCCGTCGCGCCAAGCTTTATTATCTGCGTGGCCGCCGCGGTAAATCCGCGCGTATTGCGGAGCGTCGCGACTATAAAACGGCCGCCGAGACCAAGGAAGCCTGATCGACAAGGCGACCAACCAAACCTCGCAGGCGGCCGGCTCCCTCGGGAGACCGGCCGTTTGCTTATCTGGACACCATCTCGTCGCCCCGGCGGAGGCCGGGGCCGCCCACGGCGCTAGCGGCCCCGGCCTCCGCCGGGGCGACGTAAATTGAAGGAATATCAAATGGGCTATCGTGTCGTCGTCGCGGGTGCCACCGGCAATGTGGGCCGCGAAATGCTGAACATCCTGGCCGAGCGCGAATTTCCGCTCGACGAACTGGCCGCCGTCGCATCGGCGCGCAGCCAGGGCGACATGATCGAGTTCGGTGAGACCGGCAAGATGCTCAAGGTCCAGAATATCGAGAATTTCGACTGGACCGGCTGGGACATCGCCCTGTTCGCGATCGGCTCCGAAGCGACGAAGATCCACGCGCCCAGGGCCGCTGCGGCGGGCTGCACCGTGATCGACAACAGCTCGCTCTATCGGATGGACCCCGATGTCCCGCTGATCGTGCCCGAGGTGAATCCCGAGGCGATCGACGGCTACAAGAAGCGTAACATCATCGCCAATCCGAACTGCTCGACCGCGCAGATGGTGGTCGCGCTCAAGCCACTGCACGACGCCGCCAAGATCACGCGCGTCGTGGTGTCGACCTATCAGTCGGTGTCGGGCGCGGGCAAGGCGGGGATGGACGAGCTGTTCGAACAGAGCCGCAACATTTTCGTCGGCGATCCTGCGACGCCGACGAAGTTCACCAAGCAGATCGCGTTCAACGTTATCCCGCACATCGACAGCTTCCTCGACGACGGCTTCACCAAGGAAGAGTGGAAGATGGTCGTCGAGACCAAGAAGATCCTCGATCCCAAGATCAAGGTCGTCGCGACCTGCGTGCGCGTCCCCGTGTTCGTCGGCCATTCGGAAGCGATCAACATCGAGTTCGAGAATGAGCTGTCGGCGAAGGACGCGCAGAATATCCTGCGCGAGGCGCCCGGCATCATGCTCGTCGATAAGCGCGAGGACGGCGGCTATGTCACGCCGATCGAGTGCGTCGGCGAATTCGCCACCTTCGTCAGCCGCGTCCGCGAGGACCCCACCGTGGAAAACGGCCTCGTCCTGTGGTGCGTCTCGGACAATCTGCGCAAGGGCGCCGCGCTCAACGCGGTCCAGATCGCCGAGTTGCTGGGCCGCCGCCATCTGAAGAAGGACTGAGCCTTCTATCCCTCTCCCGCTTTTCGCGGGAGAGGGAGGAGAAGGGCTAGGGAGACCGGCGATGGCCCAGACGATGACCGGCGGCTGCCAGTGCGGTCGCATCCGCTACAGCGCTGAGGTCGGTTCGGACGAGGCCTATCTGTGCCATTGTCGGATGTGCCAGCGCGCGACCGGCGGGGTCTCGATCGCGTTCGTCAACCTGGCCAAGGCCGCGGTGACCTGGGCGCGCGAGCCGGACTGGTACAACAGCTCGCCGATCGCGCGGCGGCCCTTCTGCTCGGCCTGCGGCACCCCGCTCGGCTTTCAATATCCCGACAGCGACACATGCGACCTGACCATCGGCAGCTTCGACGATCCGGCGCGTTTCCATCCGACGAGCCATTTCGGCACCGAAAGCCTGCACGAAGCCTGGATCGACACGCGCGATCTGCCGCGCTACCGCACCGACGAGCACAAGCCGCTCGTTGATCGCTGGATGAAGGCCGTTGGCAAACTCCCCGACTGAGACCACCAAATATGTGTTTACCGGCGCCGACGGCGCGGAGATGGCCTATCACGAGGTTGGAGAAGGTCGCCCGGTCATCCTGATCCACGGCCTCTTCTCGAACGCCTTCACCAACTGGGTGCGATACGGCCATGCCGCCCGGCTGGCGGCGAAGGGCCGCCGGGTGATCATGCCCGATCTGCGCGCGCATGGCGACAGCGCCAAGCCGCACGACCCGTCGGGCTACAGCCACGACATCCTTGCCGACGACAATCTCGCGCTGATCGACCAGCTCGGACTTGCCGATCGCGGCTATGATCTCGGTGGCTATTCGCTGGGCGGGCGCACCACCGCGCGGATGCTGGTACGCGGCGCGAAGCCTGGCCGGGCGATGTTCGCGGGGATGGGGCTCGAAGGGCTGCTCGACCTGGGCGGCAGGGTCGCCTTCTTCCGCAAGGTGCTCGAAGGCGCGGGCAGCCACGACAAATTCTCGTCCGAATGGATGGCCGAGGCCTTTTTGAAGACCACCGGCGGCGATCCGGAGGCGCTGCTCCTGCTGCTCGACAATTTCCCGCAGATTCCGCGCGAAGCGCTCGGCGAACTCGCCATGCCGATCCTCGTCCTGATCGGCACGGAGGACCAGGACAACGGCTCCGCCCGCGCACTGGCCGATGCGTTGCCCGACGCGACCTATGCCGAAATCCCCGGCAACCATATGAGCGCGGTGACGCTGCCCCAGCTCGGCGAGGCGATGGCGGACTGGTTCTGACATCATTCCCCTGTCCCGCTTGCGGGAGGGTTCATCTCCGAAACCGTCTGATCCCCGTAATACACCCCTTGACCGCGCCCGGTTTGCGGGCTGACTATGCTGTCAGCATAAAATTGCCGAGGGACATTTCCATGAAGACCATGATCAGGGCGGCGTCATCCGCGCTTGCGCTTGCCGCGTTTCTGGCGACCGCCCCCGCGCTGGCGCAAGCCGCCCCCGCGACCGCCCCCGTACCTGCTGTGGCGCCGACGGTTGCCGAAGCCGACGCCTTCGTCGCCAAGGCCGAACAGGATCTGAGCGATCTCAACATCTACGGCGCGCAGGTCGCCTGGATCAACGCGACCTATATCACCGATGATACCGATGCGGTGAACGCGCGGGTCGGCGCCGAGATCACCGAGCTGCAGGTCCAGCTTGCCAAGGGCGCGGCGCGGTTCGACGGGATCGCAGGGCTGGGCTACGACACGCGGCGCAAGCTCGACACGCTCAAGCAGAGCATCGTCCTGCCCGCCCCCTCCGCCCCGGGGGCCGCCAAGGAACTCAACGACCTCGCGACCAGACTGCAGTCGGCTTATGGCAAGGGCAGGGGCACGCTGCACGGCAAGGAGATCAATGGCTCCGACATCGAGGCCGAGATGGGGAGCAACCGCGACCCGGCCGACCTCAGGGAGATGTGGCTGAGCTGGCACGACAATGTCGGCAAGCCGATGCGCGGCGACTATGCCAAGCTGGTCGAGATCGCCAACCAGGGCGCGGTCGAGCTGGGCTATAAGGATGTCGGCGCGATGTGGCGCGCGGGCTATGACATGCCCGCCGACGATTTCGCGAAGATGATGGACAAGCTCTGGGTGCAGGTGAAGCCGCTCTATGACGAGCTCCACTGCTACACCCGCGCCAAACTCAACGCCAAATATGGCGACGCCGTCCAGCCGAAGACCGGCCCGATCCGCGCCGACCTGCTCGGGAATATGTGGGCGCAGGAATGGGGCAATATCTACGACATCGTCGCGCCCAAGGGTGCCGGCGATATCGGCTACGATGTCGAGGACCTGCTCAAGGCCAAAAATTATGACCCGGTGAAGATGGTGAAGACCGGTGAGGGCTTCTACTCCTCACTCGGCTTCGCGCCGCTGCCCGAGACTTTCTGGGCCCGCTCGCAGATCACGAAGCCGCGCGACCGCGAGGTGGTCTGCCACGCCTCGGCCTGGGATCTCGACAACAAGGACGATCTGCGCATCAAGATGTGCACCAAGGTCAATGCCGACGACTTCGTCACCATCCACCACGAGCTGGGGCATAATTATTACCAGCGCGCCTATAACAAGCAGCCCTATCTCTACCTCAATGGCGCCAATGACGGCTTCCACGAAGCGATCGGCGATTTCGTCGCGCTGTCGATCACGCCCGACTATCTGGTGAAAATCGGCCTGCTCGATCCCGCCAAGGTGCCGAGCGCCGACAAGGACACCGGGCTGCTGCTGCGCCAGGCGATGGACAAGGTCGCCTTCCTGCCCTTCGGCCTGCTGATGGACAAATGGCGCTGGGGCGTGTTCAGCGGCGCCACCCCGACCGGCGGCTATAACAAGGCGTGGACCGACCTTCGCCTGCAATATCAGGGCATCGTCTCGCCAGAGGCACGCGACGAGGGCGATTTCGACGCCGGCGCCAAATATCACATCCCCGGCAACACCCCCTATGCGCGCTATTTCCTCGCGCGCATCCTGCAGTTCCAGTTCTACAAGGCCGCGTGCGATCAGTCGGGATGGAAAGGGCCGCTCCACCGCTGCTCCTTCTATGGCGACAAGAAGGTCGGCGAGAAACTGAACGCGATGCTCGAGATGGGCGCATCGAAGCCCTGGCCCGACGCGCTCCAGGCTTTCACGGGCAGCCGCGACATCGACGGCAAGGCGATGATCGCCTATTTCAAGCCGCTGATGGGCTGGCTAAAGACCCAGAACAAGGGCCAGCGCTGCGGCTGGTGATCCGATATGCCGTCGCCGAATCGGTCGGCGACGGCATCGATCAATCGCCCCGATGCGGCAAATAAATCGGCTTTCAGGAGCAGCATCGCCTGTCACGCTCGGTGAATGCGCGCCGTAACCGCCTGAAACCATATCCAAAACGGACCAACTGACCGAAAACGGTACGGTTTCCGGGCATCGGTCTATTGATTTCTTTTGTGTATCACTGCAGTGCCGCGCGCTTACTGACTTTGATTCTGTCGGCTGTCGGGGGCAATCCCTGCTCGCGGCCCCGGCATTTGTTGTGTTCGGGGGGACATGACGGCGGCGACGGTCAACATCATTGCGCTCATCTTCATCGCCGCGATGCTCGCGGCGGTGATGCTGATCGCGTGGCACAGCTTCGGACGCCCGCGCCATGCGCTGCTGTGGGCGATCGCCTATGCCGTGGGCGCGGGCGGATGGGTCGGCAACCTGCTGATCCGGCTCTACCCCAGCGACAGTCCGATAATCTATGCCGGGATCGCGGGGCTGATCTGCCTGTTCTACGGGCTGCTCGCGACCGGCTTCATCCAGCGCAGCCAGGCTCAGGCACGTATGACGCCATTGTTGATCGGCGCGGTCGTCGCCGCGCTGGTAATCGCGCTGACGGTCTTCGTGCTGCCGCACCGCGGCGCGCGCGCGGCGATGTGGCTGGCCTATGGCGCGGTAATGATGCTGGTGAGCGCGGCCAGCGTCGCGAGACCGCTGCGGCGCTCGACCATCCCCGAGCGTGCGGTCGCGCTGATGCTGATAATGTTCGCGATCGTCGATTTCAGCATCGCCGCGCTGGCGCTGGGAGGGGATACGGCGGCGCAAGGTGAGGGCCTCCAGCTGCTCCGAATCGTCCTGATGCTGCTCCAGCCGCCCGCCTTCATCGGGGTCGGCCTGTTCTCGGTCTTCCTGGTCGCTGCCGACCTTGCCGAGAATATGCGCATGCTGGCCACCTCTGACGAGCTGACCGGCATCTACAACCGGCGCGGCTTCGAGGATGCCGCCGAACGCGCGATCCGCAACGCGCAGCGTCAGCGCCAGCCGCTCGCCGTGGTGATCGCTGACATCGACAATTTCAAGGCGATCAACGACCGCCACGGGCATAGCGCGGGCGACCGGGCACTGCGCCACTTCGCCAGCCGACTCGACCGGCTGGTCCGCCGCGGCGACCTGATCGGCCGGATCGGCGGCGAAGAGTTCGCACTGCTGCTGGTCAACACCCGCGCCGAAGATGCGCTGGACGTTGTCGAACGCATCCGCCGCGACATCGCCGCGATGCCGGTCGAGGGCGCGAACAAGGTGGCGATGACCGCCAGCTTCGGCGTCACTGGCCTCAAGCCCGGCGACATCGCGCTCGCCGCCCTCCTCTCGCGCGCTGACCGCGCGCTCTACCGCTCGAAGCTGGAGGGCCGCGACCGGGTGACGAGTGCCGAGGATCTGGAGGACGTGATTTAGGCGCGCGCGCGCGACCGTCAAATGCGCGGCGGTCCCCTCCGCTCGCGGCATGCAGGTGCTCACGGCTAAGCGGTTTTACGGAAATGAAACCTCTCCACCGTCTATTATGTTACGGAACATAAAGACAAAAATTGGAGAGCGGATGATGAAGATGCCGTCCCCGTCGGCCTACATGCCGCGCAGAGAACCCCGGGTAGCAGGCTCCTTGCCGCTGGACATATCGGCTAACGCGATGCTGGGACTATGGGCTTTCCGTGTCGGAAGGTTCGGTTGCCGTGATTCGGAGACCCGCGGCGGAATCATCTATTTCATGGAAGATTCTCGCATGGTCGGTGGCGACAGCCACTACTCCTTCACCGGCCGCTGGCATCTCAGGGGCAGCGAATTGCGGAGCACGCTCAACGTCCGCAGACTGGAACCTCATGCCGATTATGCCGAACTGCCAGGATTTTCCGGCGAGTCCTTCCGGCTTGCGCTGAGTGCGGAGGCGATTGGCGAGGACTATTTCGAGGGACGCTCGCATCGTGCCGGCTATCCCGAATTCCGGGCGATCATTCGCCGCGTCGTCGAGGCGGTGTAGCGAACAGTCAGGCAAGCCGGTTCAGGCGTGACCCTTCGAGAAGATGCGCTCGAGCTCGGCTTCCTTGAGCGGCTCCTGAAAGAAGCAGCCCGCCTCGAAATCATTCGACCAGACGACGCGCGCGCGGACGGTGCCGGTGCCGGGCAGGGTGAGGGTGATCATCGTCGAGGGCGGCAGATCGCAATAGACCTCCAGCCGCGCGCCCTTGGTCGAGACGTCGATGATCCGGCACAGCGCCCGTTCGGGCATGCCCCCGGTGCCGTAACGCGCGCGGATGTCCGCCGGATAGCGATCCTCGCTGCGGCGGCCCTGGTTCAACACTGTCATCTCGGCGGAAATCATCGGCGTGCCTCCATTGAGACCCATGGCTAACACGACGTTCATTACGTTTGGGTAAAGGAGCCTCGGCCTTTTTTACCCCCCTCCCGCGTACGGGAGAGGGGCGACCGTCACCTGAACGGCGGCTCGTCGAAGGCGCGCAGCTTGCGGCTGTGGAGGCGCGATCCTTCGCCGCGCAGCTGGTCGACCGCGGCGATGCCGATCTGGAGATGTTCGGCGATCGCGCGCTCGTAGAAGCGGTTGGCCTGGCCCGGCAACTTGATCTCGCCATGGATGGGCTTGTCGGAAACGCACAGCAGGGTGCCATAGGGCACGCGGAAGCGGTAGCCCTGCGCCGCGAGCGTCGCCGATTCCATGTCGATCGCGACCGCGCGGCTCTGGCTGAAGCGCAGCGCCGAGGCGGTATAGCGCAGCTCCCAGTTGCGATCGTCCGAGGTGACGACGGTGCCGGTCCGCATGCGCAGCTTCAGCTGCTCCATGCTCTCGCCCGAGACGATCTCGGCCGCGCGGGTCAGCGCCTGCTGGACCTCGGCGATCGCCGGGATCGGGATTTCGGGGGGCAGCACCGCGTCGAGCACATGGTCGTCGCGCAGATAGGCATGCGCGAGCACATAGTCGCCGATCCGCTGGGTCGGGCGCAGCCCGCCGCAATGGCCGATCATCAGCCAGGCGGCGGGGCGCGTCACCGCGAGATGATCGGTGATCGTCTTCGCGTTCGACGGGCCGACCCCGATATTGACCAGCGTGATCCCCGACCGGTCGGGCGCGCAGAGATGATAGGCGGGCATCTGATGCTTGCGCCACGCGCTGTCGGCGATCGCCGCGCGCGGATCGGGATCGCCCTTGCGGATCTCGACCCCGCCAGCGCCGCTGAGCAGTGTGTAGCGGCTGTCGCCGTCGAGCTGTTCGATCGCCCAATGGACGAACTCGTCGACATAGCGGTGATAGTTGGTGAACAGGATATAGTTCTGCACATGCGCGGGCGGGGTGCCGGTATAATGGCGAAGCCGCGCGAGGCTGAAGTCGACCCTCGGCGCATCGAACAATGCCAGCGGGCGCGGCGCGTCCTCATTCTGGACCCACAGGCCGTCGGCCAGCTCGTCGCCGATCTGCGACAATTCGGTCGATGGGAAGATCCGCGACAGCTCGAACGCCGAGGCGCCGGTCAGGTCGAGATCGTCGCCCGCGTCGAGCACATAATTATAGGGGATTTCGGTAGCGCTGACCCCGGCCTCGACCGATACGCCATAGTCGTCGACGAGCAGATCGATCTGCTGCGCCAGATAGGGGCCGAACAGGGCGGGCTGGGTGACCGCGATCGCATAGTCGCCCGCAGCCTGGAGCCGCCCGAAGGCGCGCCCGAGCGGACCGGGATCGCGGTGGCCGTCATAGCGCAGGCGTATCTCCGGATAGGCGAAGGTTCCGTCGCTCCGCGTCGCGGGATCGGGGCGTTCGCCGGTCCGGATGAAATGCGTCAGCGCGGCGCGCAGACGGGAAACCGATTGCTGGTAGATCGCGTCGAGCTGCCCGACGATGGCAAGACTTTGGTCAGACGCCAATATTCACTCCTTGCTGCTGTTCATAGCTGGCCCAGCAGATGCTCGGCGCTGCTCACCTTATACTCACGCGGCGCCTCGATGTTGAGGCGGGTGACGACCCCGTCCTTGACCAGCATAGAGAAGCGCTGCCCGCGCATGCCCATACCGGCGCCGCGCCCGTCCATCTCCAGCCCCAGCGCGCGGACGAAATCGCCATTGCCGTCGGCGAGCATCGTCACCTTGCCTTCGGCGCCCGCCGACACGCCCCAGGCGCCCATCACAAAGGCGTCGTTGACCGCGGTGCAGACGATCTCGTCGACGCCCTTGGCCGCGATCTCGCCCGCCTTCTCGATGAAGCCCGGCAGATGCTTGGCCGAGCAGGTCGGCGTGAAGGCGCCGGGCACCGAGAAAAGCACCACCGTCCGCCCCGCGAACAGCGCATCGCTCGCCAGCTCGACCGGCCCGTCGGCGGTCATTTTCCTGAAGCTCGTCGCGGGGATGCGGTCTCCGGTGCTGATCGTCATCGTCGTCTGTCTCCTCGGCGCAATCATGCCCGGCGGGCTGGTGTTAGCCGGCGCATGTTGCAGTGTGACGGCGAAAAAGCGAGGGGTTTGATCCGCCCCGGGCCCGGGAGGACCGGGGTCACACCCGCTCGCGGATCCTGAGCAGCAGCGGCGCGAGGAACGGCGCGATCCGCATGATCCTCAGCGCGAGTCCCCAGCGCGGGCTGCGGGCGCCCATGCCGAGCCGGACCAGATCGGCCACCCCGGCGCGGACCTGCCCCGCCTTCACCCGGGTCAAGGCATCCTCGATCGCCATGTCATGCTCGATCCGCGCGATCATTTCGGCGGCGGCCGCCGCCTCGGGACGCCCGGCGAGATGATCGCGCGCCTTGCTCATCACCGCATGGGCGGTTCTGAGCATCACCGGCGTATTGCCCGACATCTGCCCCTCGCGCCGCCGGTAGCGG
Source organism: uncultured Sphingomonas sp. (assembly GCA_947085315.1). Classification (GTDB taxonomy): domain Bacteria; phylum Pseudomonadota; class Alphaproteobacteria; order Sphingomonadales; family Sphingomonadaceae; genus Rhizorhabdus. The sequence goes on from CAMTVW010000010.1 coordinate 29,129, forward strand.
GCGAGCGGGCGCGGCACATAGGCGAGATCCCAGCCGGCGGCGAGCAGCCGGATCCAGGCGTCGAGGTCCTCTGACGATCTGAGGCTGGTGTCGAACCCGCCGATCGACTCGATCGACTCGCGCCGCATCGCGGTCAGCCCGAAGATATTGAACTCGCGCCTGATCACCCGCTCCAGCGTCGCGGGCAGCACCTGCGGGCACCAGGCCGAGAAACGCTCACCCACCCGATCGGCGCCGAAGAAGGTCGCGTCTCCCGTTGCGAAGCCGATGGCCGGCGAGCGCTCGATCGCCGCGATCATCGCCGAAACGAAATCGGGCTCCAATATGTCGTCGCCGTCGAGCAGCGCGACATAGGGCGTGGTCGATGCTGCGATCGCGCGGTTGCGCGCGGTGGGTAGCCCGCCATTGTCGGTTCGGAGCAGGCGGATACGCGGATCGGACAGATAGCGCGCGACATGGCTGGCCACCCGCGCATCGCCGTCGTCGACCACTATGGCATTCCAGTCGTCGCGGTCCTGACCGAGCACCGAGTCGAGCGCGTCGCGGAGCATGTCGGTGACGCCATAGGCCGGGATGACGATGGTGATCGCGGCGGGCGGCATCGCTGCCCCCGCTTCGTGTCCCGACTCCCCTGTTGGCGTCCCCATGGCGCGAGACTATAAAAGCTGGTGATGGATGCGCCAGCCTCTCTCAGCGGGCAATTTCTGCTCGCCCTGCCGGGTATCGGCGATCCGCGCTTCGAAAAGGCGGTAATCGCGATGTGCGCGCATGATGATATGGGCGCGCTCGGCCTCGGTATCGGCACCGTCCTGCCCGGCATCACTCTCCACCACCTGCTCGAACAGCTCGACATCGCCCCGGGCGTGGCGCCCGATTGCGCGATACACGCGGGCGGCCCGGTCGAGCCTCAGCGCGGCTTCGTTCTGCACAGCACCGACTGGACCGGCGACGACAGTCTGCTGGTCGATGGGCGCTGGAGGCTGACCTCGACCCTCGACATATTGCAGGCGATCGCGGACGGAACCGGCCCGCGCCACTGGCTGGTCGCGCTTGGCTACGCCGGATGGGGCGAAGGACAACTCGACGACGAGATGCGTCGCCACGGCTGGCTCGCGACTCGGGGCGACGACGACCTGCCGTTCGCCCATGAAGCACCCCGCCGGTGGGATGTCGCGCTGCGATCGGCGGGGATCGATCCGCGCCTGCTCGCCGCAACCAGCGGCCAGGCGTAACCTGGGGCACATTCACAGTGTGCAGCAGGGCACTCATTCCGGTATCGTACTGAATTAATTATACTTTTGGACCTCCGATTAAGCAGTTTTAGCAAGACTCGGAAAAGGTTCCGGGTCAATCTTCGCTTACGGGATGGGCCGTGCACCCCGTGCGGCCCGGGGAGTGAGTGGGGATCGAACCTATGCGTAAGATGCTCTGCGCGGCCGTGGCCGCGCTGGCGATCATGTCTCCGGCCAATGCGGCCGGCTGCTGGTCGCCCGAACATACGAATGCCGCGCGCGTCCGTAACCTTCAGACCTTCCTGATGGTCGAGACGCTGCGCTGCCAGGCGATGGGGTATAATATCGCCGCCGACTATAACGCCTTCGTACGGGCCAACCGCACCGCGATCGGACTGGCGAACGATCGGCTGAAGTCCTTCTTCATCCGGTCGGCAGGCCCGGTCTATGGCCAGACCCATTATGACCGTTTCACCACCTCGCTCGCCAATGCCTTTGGCGGCGACCTCACCAATGCGGACACCTGCGACGAGGCACGCTCGATCGCCGCCGAGGGTGCGATGATGGAGAACTCGCTCGACGGGCTCTACATGATCGCCGATCGCCAGGGCCTCGAACCGATGCTGCCCGGCGGCCGTTGCGGCCAGGGGACGGTGGCATCGATCGCGCGCTGATTTAGGACCGCTGGCGATCGCGACGGCACCGGCCCCACGCCCCCACCCGACCTCCCATTGTTTATACTTGTGGGATGTCGGTGGGCGCGTCGACCGGTGCCGGCCTTCGTTGAACCGCCTGCCGCTTCAGTGACAAAGGCGCATATAAAGATATCTTTATATTTGCATTTGACGACTGCCCCGGCTATTGCGCCCGGCATTGGCGTCGGCGTTCCCGGCTGCCTCAGCCTCAAGGAGAACCCCGGTGGCCACCGCCGTTGCGACTGAATTCAACGACTATGTCATTGCCGACCTGAGCCTGGCCGAATTCGGCCGCGCCGAGATCAACATCGCCGAAACCGAGATGCCCGGCCTGATGGCGCTGCGCTCCGAGTTCGGCGCATCGCAGCCGCTGAAGGGCGCGCGGATCACCGGTTCGCTGCACATGACGATCCAGACCGCGGTGCTGATCGAGACCTTGACCGCGCTCGGCGCGCAGGTCCGCTGGGCGACCTGCAATATATTTTCGACGCAGGACCATGCCGCCGCCGCGATTGCCGCGACGGGCGTGCCGGTGTTCGCGATCAAGGGTGAAAGCCTGGCCGAATATTGGGATTATGTCGGCTCGATTTTCGACTGGGGCGACGAGACCGCCAACATCATCCTCGACGATGGCGGCGATGCCACCATGTTCGCGCTGTGGGGCGCCAAGCTCGAAGCCGGCGCGACCCTGGGTGAGCCGGAAAATGATGAGGAAGTCGAGTTTCAGCGCGCGCTCAAGGCGTTCATCGCCAAGCGCCCGGGCTATCTGACCGAGACCGTCCGCAACCTGAAGGGCGTCTCCGAAGAGACCACGACCGGGGTCCACCGTCTTTACGAGATCGCCAAGAAGGGTGAACTGCCCTTCCCCGCGATCAACGTCAACGACAGCGTCACCAAATCGAAGTTCGACAATCTCTACGGCTGCAAGGAATCGCTGGTCGACGCGATCCGCCGCGCCACCGACGTGATGCTCGCCGGCAAGGTCGCCTGCGTCGCCGGCTTCGGCGATGTCGGCAAGGGCAGCGCCCAGTCGCTCCGCAACGGCGGCGCGCGCGTGATGGTGACCGAGGTCGATCCGATCTGCGCGCTTCAGGCCGCGATGGAGGGCTTCGAGGTCGTGACGATGGAAGAGGCCGTCACCCGCGCCGACATCTTCTGCACCGCGACCGGCAATGCCGACGTCATCACCGCCGAGCATATGGCCGCGATGAAGCCGATGTCGATCGTCTGCAACATCGGCCATTTCGACAGCGAGATCCAGATCGCCGCGCTCAGCAATTACGAGTGGAACGAGGTCAAGCCGGGCACCGACCTGGTCAGGTTCCCCGACGGCAAGCAGATCATCATCCTCGCCAAGGGCCGACTGGTGAACCTCGGCTGCGCGACCGGCCACCCGAGCTTCGTGATGTCGGCGAGCTTCACCAACCAGACGCTCGCCCAGATCGAGCTGTGGACGCGCGGTGACAGCTACAAGAACGAGGTCTATGTCCTGCCCAAGCATCTCGACGAGAAGGTGGCCGCGCTCCACCTCGAGAAGCTCGGCGTCAAGCTGACCAAGCTGACCGACAAGCAGGCCGGCTATATCGGCGTCAGCCCCGAGGGCCCGTTCAAGCCCGATCATTATCGCTACTGAGCCCAGGATCGTCACCCCCGCGCAGGCGGGGGTCCATAACCTCCGAACCGCCAGAGGTTCGAGCTTCCGAGAATATGGATTCCCGCCTGCGCGGGAATGACGATCTTGATGTTACGGGTCCGCGTGTCGCCATTGCGGCGCGCGGACACCGACCCTAGAAGTCCCCCCATGTCCGACATGATCCAGCTCGATCCGATCGCCGCGCTGATGCTCGCGATCATCGTCGCGCTATGGGTGGCGGCCGCGGTCGCCGCGATCATCATGGGGCTGCGGCGCGACGCCACCGCCAAGGCCCGCGCCCGCGATGTCGAACGCCAGGCCGCCCTGCTCGCCAGCGCCCCCGCCGTCCCCTTTCGCGTCAGCCTCGACGGCCGCCTCGGCGCCGACCAGAGGCTTGCCCACTGGCTTGGCCTCGATGCGATCCCCGCGAGCATCGAGGAGATGGCGAGCCACGGTGCGGGCGGCGTTTCGGTCGTCGATGCCGAAGGGCTCGCAGCCGACATCGCCGCCGCGAACCAGGCGGGCCGCCCGTTCGAGCGCGTGCTCCACCTCTCGGGCACCGACCGGGTGCTGCTCGCGCGCGGCCGCCCCGCCCCTCCGCAGCTCGGCGACGGCGTGATCGTCTGGCTGTTCGACAATAGCGAGGCCGAGCGGACGATCGCCCAGCTGTCGGCCGAGACCGTCGCGATCAGCGATGCGCTCGACAGCTGCCTCGCGCTGATCGAGGCGGCGCCCTTTCCGATGTGGCATCGCGGCCCGGACCTGAAGCTCGCGCTGGTCAACTCCGCCTATGTCGCCGCGGTCGAGGGGGCCAATGCCGAGGATGTCGTCCATCGCGGGGTCGAGCTGATCGACGCGGCCGAAGGCCGCCCGCCGCGCGCGACCGCGCTCGCCGCGCGCGACAGCGGCCGGATCAAGACCCACGTCGTCCCCGTCACCCTGTCGGGCCAGCGCCGCACGATGCGGATCGTCGACGTGCCGATGGGCGAGCATGGCGTCGCCGGCTATGCCTTCGACATCCAGGATCTCGAACAGACGCGCGGCGAGCTCGGCCGGTTTCAGGAGGCGCAGCGCGAGCTGTTCGACCGGCTCTCGGCGGGCGTCGCGCAGTTCGCGCCCGACCGCAGCCTGACCTTCTTCAACCAGCCCTTCCTGCAATTCTTCGCGCTTGCCCCCGAATGGCTCGCCGACCATCCCGAGTTCGACCGCGTCCTCGAACGGATGCGCGAGACCCAGCGGCTGCCCGAGGCGCGCGACTTTCCCGGCTGGAAGGCCGAGCGGCGCGGCTGGTTCAACGCGGTCGATGCGATCGAGGAGAACTGGACCCTGCCCGGCGGCCAGCATCTGCGCGTCGTCGCCCAGCCGCTGCCCAATGGCGGGCTGTTGCTGTTTGTCGAGGACCGCACCGAGCAGGTTCAATTGTCGAGCGCGCGCGACACGCTGCTGCGCGTCCGTGCCGCGACCTTCGACAATCTGTTCGAGGCGATCGGCGTATTCGCCTCGGACGGGCGGCTCCACATCTGGAACCAGAGCTTCCGTGACATATGGGGCCTGTCCGACGCCGATCTTGCCCAGAATCTGCGCGTCGATGCGATGGTCGAGCTGGTCGCCGCCAAGCTGGCCGATCCGTCGCGTGCGCAGCTGCTGCGCGATCTGGTCCGCATCGCCACCGTCGATCGCCAGGCGCGCACCGGCCGGATGGCGCTGGCCGACGGCCGTTATTTCGACTTTGCGGTGGTACCGCTGCCCGACGGCAACGCGCTGTTCACCCTGCTCGACATCACCGCCTCGCGCGGGATCGAGGAAGCGCTGCGCGGCCGCGCCGACGCGCTGGAGGAGGCCGACAAGCTCAAGACCGCCTTCGTCGCCAATATGAGCTACGAGCTGCGCGTGCCGCTCACCTCGATCGCGGGCTTCGCCGAGCTGCTCGACGCGGGCTATGCCGGCGAGCTGCCGGGGGTCGCGCAGGAATATGTCAAGGCGATCCTCGCCTCGGTCGGACGGCTCGGCAGCCTCGTCGAGGATGTGCTCGACCTGACGCAGGGCGCGGCCGGCAATCTGCCGCTCGCCGAGGAGCATGTCGACATGGGCGAGCTGCTGAGCGAGGCGGTCGAAGGCGCGCGCAAGGCCGCCGAGGCCAAGCAGCTGACGATGCTCGTCGACATCGAGAAGGATCTCGGCATGATGCGCGGCGATCCGCGCCGCATCCGCCAGATCGCCGACCATCTCCTTGCCAATGCGATCACCTACACCCCGCCGCAGGGCAGGGTGACGATCCGCGTCCACGGCGACGACGACATGATCATCTGGACCGTGTCCGACACCGGCCAGGGGATGGACGCGGCGCAGCGCGCGGGGGTGTTCGACAGCTATCCCCGGATCGACGCGAGCAATGAGGAGGGCAAGCAGTTGATAGGCATCGGCCTGCCGCTCACCCGCCAGCTGGTCGAGGCGCATGGCGGCTCGATCGCGCTTGAGAGCGAACCGGGACGCGGCACCACGGTGACGATCCACCTGCCGCGTCGGCATAGCGAGACGGTGCATTGAGGGTGCGAGCGACACTAAGCCCCTCCCCTTCAGGGGAGGGGGAGGGGGTGGGGCCTCTCCTCAGGCGCCGTACCAGGTGGATAGGCCCCACCCCAACCCAGTTTCAGGTGAACAATCTCCCAGATTGTTCAGGTCAGGCCGGGGGCCTGACCGGCCTGAAACTCCTGAAGGGGAGGGGCTTGTCGCTTACCTGTCTATGATCCACCTCGCCGGCCCCGCCGAAACCGCCGCGATCGGTGCCGCGATCGCCCCGCTGCTGCGTGTCGGCGACGTGATCGCGCTGGGCGGTGACCTCGGCGTGGGCAAGACCACGCTCGTGCGGGGGCTGCTCGAGGTGCTCGGCTTCGAGGGCGAAGTGCCCAGCCCCAGCTTTCCGATCGTCATCCCTTATGCCCCGCCCGAGCTCAGCCTGCCGCTCTGGCATGTCGATCTCTACCGGATCGACGACCCGGAAGAGATTGAGGAGCTTGGCCTCGACGAGGCGCGCACCGATGCCGCACTGCTGATCGAATGGCCTGGGCGGATGGGCGCGCGGCTGTGGCGCGATGCGCTGCGCCTCCACATCGAACGCGATGGCGAAGACGCGCGCCGCTTGACTTGGGACGTTCCGGCGGCATGGGAGGGCCGATGGCCGCCACCCAAGGATCTGCTATGATTCCCCCACCCCATGCCCCCGCCTTCCTCGACCGTGCCGGCTGGGACGGGGCCGAGATCCGGCCGCTCGCGGGCGATGCGAGCTTCCGGCGCTATTTCCGCGTCCACCGCGACGGTGCGAGCGCGGTGCTGATGGACGCCCCGCCCGAGCATGAGGACAGCCGCCCCTTCCTGTCGGTCGCGCGTCATCTGGGCGCGATCGGCTTCCGCGCGCCGCGCGTGCTGGCCGAGGATCTCGACGGAGGGCTGATCCTGCTCGAGGATTTCGGCGATGCGCGGATGAAGGAAGTGATCGAGGCCGACCCCGCCACCGAGACCGCGATCTACGCGCAGGCGATCGACCTGCTCGCCGATCTCCACGGCGCCCATGCCGATCCGCTGCCGCCCTATGACATGGCGGTTTATCAGCGCGAGGCGGGGCTGTTTCCGGAGTGGTACATGCCCGCCGTCGGCCTGCCCTGCGATACCGACGCCTATGCCGCCGCCTGGGACGCGGCGCTTGCGCCGATCGCCGCGCACCAGTCGATCACCGTGCTGCGTGACTATCATGCCGAGAATATCATGCTGCTCGGCGACGGCAGCCTCGGCCTGCTCGACTTTCAGGACGCGCTGGCGGGCCACCCCGCCTATGACCTCGTCTCGCTGCTCCAGGATGCCCGGCGCGACGTGCCGCAAGCGCTGGAGGCCGCGATGATCGCGCGCTACGCCGCCCGCCGCCCGTTCGACGATGCCGCCTATGCGCTGCTCGGCGCGCAGCGCAACGCCAAGATCCTGGGTATCTTCACCCGGCTGTGGAAACGCGACGACAAGCCTCGCTATCTCGCCTTCCAGCCGCGCGTCTGGGCCTATCTCGAACGCGACCTCGCGCATCCGGCGCTCGCCCCGGTCAAGGCATGGTTCGACGCGCATGTCCCCGCCGAAGCGCGCGCCGCGCACTGGCAGGGCCTTGCCGCGTGACCGCTGCCGCCCGGGGAATCGGAACCGCGATGGTGCTGGCGGCGGGGCTCGGCAAGCGGATGCGACCGCTGACCGCGACCCGCCCAAAGCCGCTGGTCGAGGTTGCGGGCAAGCCGCTGCTCGATCATGTCCTCGATCGGCTGCGCGCGGCGGGAATCGGCCGGGTCGTCGTCAACGCCCATTATCTCGCCGACGCGCTCGAAGCCCATCTCAAGCGCCGGGCGAGCGACCTCGACATTCATATCTCCGACGAGCGTGCGCTGCTGCTCGAAACCGGGGGCGGAGTCGCCAAGGCACTGCCGCTGATCCCCGAGGACAATTTCCTGATCGCCAACAGCGACAATCTGTGGGTCGACGGCCCGATCGACGCGATCAGCCTGCTCGCCGACCGCTGGGATGATGCGGCGATGGACGCGCTGCTGTTGCTGGTCCCGCAGGCGCGCGCCAATTGCCATAGCGGCACGGGCGATTTCCATATGGACGCGCTCGGCGTGATCAGCCGTCGCCGCCCCGCCAGGGTCGCACCCTTCGTCTTCACCGGGGTCCAGATCGTCTCGAAGCGGCTGTTCACCGAACTGCCGCCGGGGGCTTTCTCGTTCAACCTGCTGTGGGACCGCGCGATCGCCGCCGGCCGCGCCTATGGCTTCGTCCATCAAGGCCTGTGGTTCGACGTCGGCACCCCGCCCGCGATCGGGAAGACCGAGGCAATGCTGGGACTGCGGTAGCTTCCCCTCCCTTGGCAGGGAGGGGGGACTCGTTACAGTGCCCATCGCATGACCGCGCCCACCGTCTTCACCATCCCCGCGCATCGCGCCTTTGCCGATGCGCTGGCGACCGGGCTGATCGCGCAATCTGGTGACGATCCGCTCGCGCTCGCCCGCGCGGTGGTGCTGGTACCGAACAACCGCGCGGGGCAGGCGATCAGCGACGCCTTCGTCCGCCGTGCCGAAGGCGGGCTGCTGCTGCCGCGCCTCGTCGCGATCGGCGATCCCGAGCTCGACGAACGACTCGGCGGCCTGCTCGACCCGAATGGCAGCGAGGATGACGCGCCGATCCCGCCCGCGATCGATCCGCTCGGACGGCAGATGATCCTCGCGCGCCTCACCGTCGAGGCGCGAGCACTGGCGGGCGACCCGATCGACGGCGGCGAGGCGATCCGCCTCGCGGGCGAGCTTGGCCGCACCCTCGACCAGCTGCTGATCGAACAGATCGACCCGAAGCGGCTGCGCGATCTCGTGTCGCTGCCCGAACTGTCCGAACATTGGCGGCGCTCGCTCGACATGCTCGACGCGATCCTCACCCGCTGGCCCGACGAGCTTGCCGCGCGCGGGCGGATCGACCTGGCCGAACGGCGCAACCGGCTGCTCGACCGGGTCGCGCGGCGCTGGCGGACGACCCCGCCGCCGGGCCCGGTGATCGCCGCCGGAATCGGCAGCACCACGCCCGCGGTCGCCGGGCTGCTCGGCGTGGTCGCGCGGCTTGAGCGCGGGATGGTCGTGCTGCCCGGCATCGACACGATCTCCGATCCCGACGAATGGAACGCGCTCGGCCCGCACCGGCCGACCGACGAGGCGCCACGCCCGCCGCGCGCGATCGAAAGCCATCCACAGTTCGCGCTGAAGCTGCTCCTCGACCGCATGGGGGTCGCGCGCGGCGAGGTCGCGCCGTGGCGCTGGGGCGGCGGGCGCGATGCGCGCGCGATCCGGGCGAAGGCGATCGCCAATGCGATGGCCCCCGCCGCGTTCACCGACAAATGGCACAAGCTGCCCCCCGCCGAACGGCGGTTGTCGGGGGTTCGCGCGGTCGAGCTCGCCAATCCGTCCGAGGAGGCGCAGACGATCGCGCTGGCGCTGCGCGAGGCGATCGAAACGCCGGGGCGCACCGCCGCGCTGGTCACCCCCGACCGCGTCCTCGCCCGCAGGGTCGCGGCGCATCTCGCGCGCTGGGGGATCGTTGCCGACGATAGCGCGGGCACGCCGCTGTCGCTGACCCCGGCCGGCACGCTGCTGCTCGCCGTCGCCGAGGCGGCGGCGGAAGGCTTCGCGCCGGTCGCGCTGCTCGCGCTGCTCAAACATCCGCTCGTCCGCCGGGGCGAGGCGCGCGGCGCCTGGCTCGACGGCGCCCGCCGGCTCGACATCGCGCTGCGCGGACCGCGCCCGCCCGGCGGTCTCGACGGCATCACCCGCTTCCTCGCCGATGGCGACCGCTATTCAGCGCGCGTCCGCGCGCCCGCGCAAAGCTGGTGGGACGAGGTGACGCCGTTGCTCGCGCCGCTGGAGGGCGCCTTCAAATCCCCCCTCCCCTTCAGGGGAGGGGCCGGGGGTGGGGCCTCTCCACAAGCGCCGGACGGGAGGATGGGCCCCACCCCTCCCCCCTCCCCTGAAGGGGAGGGGCTGGCTAGCCTCATCGCCGCGATCCGCGAGGCCGCTACCTTGCTCGCGGGCGATTTCGCCTGGTCGGGCCCGGACGGCCGCGCCGCCGCCGACCTGATCGCCCAGCTGGAGGCGACCGCGCCGCTCGGCCCCATCGCCTTCGACCCCGCCAGCCTCGCGCCGACGCTGCGGCTGCTGATGGATAGTGTCGCGGTGCGACCGCCGCAGGGCGGGCATCCGCGCCTGTCGATCTGGGGCCTGCTCGAAGCACGGCTCCAGCATGCCGACCTGATGCTGCTGGGCGGACTCAACGAGGGCGTGTGGCCCGCGCTGCCGAGCCCCGACCCCTGGCTCGCCCCGCGAATCCGCGCCGAGCTTGGCCTGAACGGGCTCGACGCGCGAATCGGGCTGTCGGCGCATGATTTCGCGATGGCGCTGGGCGCGCCCGAGGTGATCGTAACGCGGGCCCGCCGCGACGCGCGCGCGCCGACGATCGCGTCGCGCTTCTGGCTGCGGCTGGAGGCGATGACCGGCGGCATCACCCGCGAGCATCGCCTGCCCAGCTGGGCGGCGGCGATCGACCGCCCCGCCGACAGCCGCTTCATCGAGCGACCCGCCCCTACACCGCCCGTCGCCGACCGCCCCCGGATCATCGCGGTCACCAAGCTCGACCGGCTCCAGGCCGATCCCTTCGCCTTCTATGCCGACACGATGCTCCGGCTGCGCCCGCTCGACGCGGTCGATGCCGATCCCACCCCCGCCTGGCGCGGCACCGCCGTCCACAACGTCTTCGAAGCCTGGATGAAGCAGGACGGCTGCGACCCCGAAAAGCTGCTGCCGCGCGCCGAGACGATGCTGCGCGACATGGCGGCGCACCCGGTGATGCAGGCGCTGTGGGAACCGCGCCTGAAGGAAGCGCTGCGCTGGATCGCCGAACGGATGCGCGAGGCTTCGGCGCAGGGCCGCCGCCCGGTCGCCGCCGAAATCGACGGGGCGATCGAAATTGCCGGCATCACGCTGAAGGGCAAGGTCGACCGGATCGACCGGCTCGCCGACGGCACCCTCGCGATCGTCGATTACAAGACCGGCAAGCCGCCCAGCAATGCGCAGGTCCATGCCGGCTATGCGATGCAGCTGGGCCTGCTCGGGCTGATCGCCGAGCAAGGCGGCTTCAAGGATGTGACAGGCACGCCGCTGACCTTCGAATATTGGTCGCTCGCCAAGAATCGCGACGAGTTCGGCCAGATTCGCTCGCCGGTCGGCGGCAAGAGCGAGATATTGCCCGATGATTTCACCGCGCACGCTGGGGGCGTCCTGACGATGGCGGTCAAGCGCTGGCTGACCGGCGGCGAGCCCTTCACGGCTAAGATCGCCCCCGAATATGCGCCTTATGCCGACTATGACCAGCTGATGCGGCTCGACGAATGGTATGGACGGGGAGAGGGGCGGTGAGCGCCCGGCTACGCCCGCTCGACCCGCTCCAGCCGCAGCAGCGCGATGCATCGGATCCGGCGTCGCTGGTCTGGCTGTCGGCGTCGGCGGGGACCGGCAAGACGCATGTGCTGACCGCGCGGGTGCTGCGGCTGCTGCTCGGCGGCGCGGCGCCCGAATCGATCCTCTGCCTGACCTTCACCAAGGCGGGCGCGGCCGAAATGGCCGAGCGCATTCACCGCCGGCTGGCGCATTGGGCGGGGCTGAAGGACGATGCCAAGCTCGCGCAGGATCTCACCCGGCTGGGCGAGGACAGCGGCCCCGAGGCGCTCCGCCAGGCGCGGCGGCTGTTCGCCCGTGTCCTCGAAGCGCCCGGCGGCGGGCTGCGCATCCAGACGATCCACGCCTTCTGCCAGACCCTGCTCGCGGGCTTCCCGGCCGAGGCGGGGCTCACCCCCGGCTTCCGCCCGATCGAGGGCCGCGAGGAAGCGAGCCTCGCGCGCCGCACGCTCGCCGATCTTCTCGACGACGCCCAGCGCGGCGGCGATCACGGGCTGATCCGCGACGTCCAGGCGCTCAGCCTCAAGCTCGGAGAAGGCGGAGCCGAGTCCTACCTGCTCGACTGCGCCCGCGCGCCCGAGGCGATGGCGGCGCTCGGATCGCGCGAGGCGATCGAGCCGCGCCTGCGCCACGCCTTCGACGCGCCGCTCGGCGATGTCGAGGAGGCGATCGAGGCGGGTTGCACCGCCCTCGACCTCGACTGCTTCGAAGCGGTCGCGCGGATCAATGCCGCTTGGGGCACCGCGACCGGACTGCGTGACGCCGACATCGTCACCGCGTTCATCGCCGCCGGGCCGAAAGCGCGCGCGGCGATGCTCGAACCGGTGCTGTTCGTGGCGCTCACCCGCAATTTCGAGCCGCGCAAATATGGCGCCGGACTGCTCAAGGCCGATGCGGGCTATCCCGATCATTGCGCCGGGCTCGCCGAACAGATCGGCCGGCTGCTCGACTGGCGCGGTCGTGCCGCCCTTGCCGCCGCGATCGGTGCGGGGCTGCGCGCGGGGCAGGCCTATGCCGCCGCTTATACACAGGCCAAGCGCCGGGCCGGGCTGGTCGATTTCGACGATCTGATCCGCGCCGCGGTCCGCCTGCTCGAAACCCCCGGCATGGGCGACTGGGTCCGCTACAAGCTCGATCAGGGCACCGACCATATTCTGGTCGACGAGGCGCAGGACACCAATGCCGCGCAATGGGCGATCGTCGGCAAGCTGGCCGAAGAGTTCTTCGCGGGGGCAGGTGCGCGCGGCACCGCGCTGCGCACGCTGTTCACCGTCGGCGACTTCAAACAGGCGATCTTCGGTTTCCAGGGCACCGACCCGCGCGAGTTCGAGCGCGCCCGGCTGCAATTCGCGTTGAAGGCGCTCCAGGTCGACCGCGAATTTCTCGATCTCTCGCTCGACCGCAGCTTCCGCTCGGCCCCGGCGGTGCTCGAACTGGTCGATCGACTGATCACCGATCTCGGCCATGAGGCGATGGGGCTGTTCACCCCCGCCGATCGCCACGCCGCGCATCACCGCATGTCCGGCCGCGTCACCTTGTGGAAGCCGCTGTCGGTCGAGGACGCGGTCGATGACGATGGTGAGGAAGGCTATGTCAACGACACGACCCGCGACTATGCCTCGCGCCTCGCCAGACAAATCCGGCAATGGCTCGACGAGGGCCTGTGGCTGGCGAGCAAGCAGCGCCCGATCCGGCCGGAGGACATATTGATCCTCGTCCGCCGCCGCGCCGACCTCGCCTCGCTCATTGTCGCGCGCCTCCATGCCGAGAAGGTGCCCGTCGCCGGGGTCGACCGGCTGCGGCTGACCGCGCCGCTCGCGGTCAAGGATCTGCTCGCCGCGGTCCGCTTCGCGGTCCAGCGCGAAGATGATCTGAGCCTCGCGGCGCTGCTCGTCTCGCCCTTGTTCGGCTGGAGCCAGGACGAGCTCTACCGCGTCGGCTTCGGCCGGCGGGGCGCGCTGATCGACGCGGTGCGCGCGAAGGGCGACGCCGATACCGGTGCCGCGCTCGACGACATTCTCGGCCGCGCCGACTTCACCACCCCCTATCGTTTCCTCGAGCATCTTCTCACCGGCCCGCTCGACGGCCGCCGCAAGCTGCTCCGCCGGCTGGGTGCCGAGGCGCGTGACCCGATCGAGGAGCTGCTCGGCGCAGCGCTCCAGTTCGAGGGGTCCGCGACCGCGACGCTGCAGCGTTTCCTCGACTGGTTCGATCGCGGCGAGGTCGAGATCACCCGCGATCCGTCGGCGCCGCTCGATGCGGTTCGGGTGATGACGGTGCACGGCTCGAAGGGGCTCGAAGCTCCGCTCGTCATCCTTGCCGACGCGACCGCCGATCCCGCGCTCAGCCCCGAACGGCGGCTCGACTGGGCGCTCGACGCGGACAGCCTTCCGGTTCCGGTCCTGCGCCCGCGCAAGAGCGAAATGGTCGAGGCGCTGCGCGAGGATGCCGAGCGCCTCGCGGAACGCGAACGGCAGGAACATTGGCGGCTGCTCTATGTCGCGCTGACCCGCGCGCAGGAACATCTCGTCATCGGCGGCACGCTCGGCGTCCGCGCGCGTGGCGTCCCCCCCGAGGCGAGCTGGTATCAGGCGATCGATACGGCAATGACGGCGCTTGGCTGCGACCCCGCCGATGATCCGCTGTGGTCCAGCGCGCGCCATTATCACGGCAGCATAGCCACGGCGCGCCGGTCCGATCCGGAAAAGCCGCGCGCCATGCCACCTGTCCTCACCGAACCCGCCTGGCTGCACCGGCCCGCGCCGCAGGAGGCACGGCCGCCCCGCCCGCTCGCGCCATCGTCGATCGGCGCCGACGATGTCGCCGACCCGCCCCCCTCGACCGCGATGCGCGAGGCGGCGCGGCGCGGCACGCTGCTCCACGCGCTGTTCGAGCGGTTGCCCGCGATTGCCCCCGACCGGCGCCTCGCCGCCGCCGGGCGCTGGCTGACCGGATCGGCGGGGGTCGAGGATGCCGCCACCGCCCGCGCGCTCGCCGAGGATGCCTGCCGGGTGATTGCCGATCCGCGCTTCGCCGCGATCTTCGGCACCGACGCATTGGCTGAGGCCCCGGTCGCGGCGGTCGTCGACGGCGATGTGATCGCCGGCACGGTCGATCGGCTGCTCGTCACCCCCGACCGCATTCTGGTCGTCGATTTCAAGACCGGTCGTCGCGCGCCCGCCGATCTCGACACCACACCGCGCCATCATGTCCGCCAGATGGCAGCCTATGCGGCGGCGCTGCGCGTGATCTTCCCCGGCCGCACGATCGAGGCGGCGCTGCTCTATACGGCGGGCCCGACCCTGATCACGCTGCCGGCCGCGCTGCTCGATGCGCACAAGCCGGGCTTTAGGGGGCAGGAGCAAAAGCAGGGCGAAGGCCGTTGAGCCCGTCGAACGCCCATCCTACATCTGCCCCTGAAACCAAGGAGTTCTTCCATGCCCACCAAAGCGATCACCGATTCGTCCTTTTCCGACGACGTCCTCAATGCCAGCGGCCCGGTGCTGGTCGACTTCTGGGCGGAGTGGTGCGGGCCGTGCAAGATGATCGGGCCGTCGCTCGAAGAGATCGCCGACGAGCTGGGCGAGAAGGTGACGATCGCCAAGATCAACATCGATGAGAATCCCGACGCCCCCGGCAAATATGGCGTGCGCGGCATCCCGACGATGATCCTGTTCAAGAACGGGCAGCCCACCGCCACCAAGGTGGGCGCGGCGCCGAAGAGCGCCCTTAAGGGCTGGCTCGAAGGCGAGCTGTAACCTTCGCCCCTCCCCTTCAGGGGAGGGGACAGGGGTGGGGCCTGTCCACGGGCCTCGCACCCAGATTAGAGGCCCCACCCCAACCCCTCCCCTGAAGGGGAGGGGCCAGGTCAGTCGAACAGAACCTCGTAGGCCAATTCCCACATCTCCGGCGTGCTTGCCGCGATCGCGCCCTTGCCCGGCACGTCGAGCCGATACGCCGCACCGTCGTTGCGCGCGATCCTGCCGCCCGCCTCCTCAAGCATCAGCGCCCCGGCGGCATGGTCCCAGACATGGGTGCGCTCATAAAGCGCAATGTCATTCTGCCCCAGGATCAGCCGGGGATATTGCTCGCCCGCACAGCGCGGGATGTCGACGATCTCCAGTCGGCCTTCGGCACGGCGGCGGACATCGGCCTGGCGTTCGGGCGGCATGAAATAGGTCGCGATCGCCGCCCGGGGCAGGGCGCCGTAGGACCGCCTCGCAACCACCCGCTCGCCGTTGATGTAGCACCCGCTACATTTCGCGGCATGGACGATCCGGCCGCTGACCGGGTCGAAAATCCATCCGGCAATGCGGTCGCCGCGATCGGCCAGGCCGATCATGATCGCGAAGGGGCTCTTGCCCTCGGTGAAATTATTGGTGCCGTCGAGCGGGTCGATGATCCATGCCAGCCCGTCGCCCACCCGGTCGACGATCGCGGGATCGGCGGCGGCCGCCTCCTCGCCGATGATCCGCGCCTCGGGCAGCAGCGCGCGCAGATGCTCGCTGAGAAAGGCTTCGGACTCACGGTCGACGATCGTCACGAAATCGCCGGGGGTCTTTTCGGCGAACTCGTGCGCCGCGAGCTTGCGGAAGCGCGGCATCATGATGTCGCGCGCAACGGCGCGCATCAGGTCGAGCACCGGCTGGTAGAGCGGATGCATCAGGGTCCAATCGTCAGGTGAGGGGGATCATCACCGTCTCGGCATAGCCGGGCCGGGTCTTCAGCCGTTCATACCAGTCGGCGACATGCGGTCGCTCGGGCCGCTCGATGTCGAGCGTGAACCATGTATGGGCATAAACCCCCATCGGGATGTCACCGATCCCGAAATCGTCACCCGAAAGCCAGCGATGGCGGGCAAGCGCGGCGTCGAGTATCCCCATCATATCGCCGCAAGCCTTCGCCGAGGCCGCAACCGCCGCCATATCGCGCTCGGCCGGCGCACGGCGCACGAGGTTGAGGAAGGCGTCGCGCTGCGCATCGGCAAAGGCGAACTGCCAGTCCATCCAGCGATCCGCCGAGGCGCGGATTTCGAGGTCGGTCGGCCACAGCTCGCCGGCGAACTGCCCCGCCATGTAACGCAGGATCGCGTTCGATTCCCACAGCACGAAGCCATGATGCTCGATCGTCGGGATCAGCCGGTTGGGGTTCATCGCCAGATATTCGTCGGTGAAGCCGAACTTCCCGCCGATATCGCGCCGTTCATAGAGGATCTTGGCCTCTTCGGCGGCCCAGACGATCTTCTTCACATTGTGCGAATTGAGCCGCCCCCAGATGATCAGCATCGCATTTATCCCCTGAGAGCCTGTCTCCTTCTATCGTCATTCCCGCGCAGGCGGGAATCCATATTCTCAAAGGCTCGAACCTCTGGCGGTTCGGAGGCTATGGATCCCCGCCTCCGCGGGGATGACGACAGGAGGCTGTCTAGCTGCGATAGTCGGCGTTGATCGAGATATAGCCATGCGTCAGGTCGCAGGTCCAAACCGTCGCGCGGCCGTTGCCGATGCCGATGTCCACGCCGATCGCGATCTCGCGCCCCTTCAGATGCTCGGCAACCGGCGCCTCGTCATAGCCTTCGACCGCCAGGCCCCCGCTCGCGACCTGGGTCGCGCCGAAGCGGATCGACAGCCTGTCGCGCTCGGCGGGTTCGCCGGCCTTGCCGACCGCCATCACCACCCGGCCCCAATTGGCGTCCTCGCCCGCGATCGCGGTCTTCACCAGTGGCGAATTGGCGATCGACAGCGCGATGCGCTGCGCACTGCGATCGCTCTCGGCGCCTTCGACGCTGATCTCGATGAACTTGGACGCGCCCTCGCCATCGCGTACCACCAGCTGGGCGAGTTCAAGGCACAGTTCGGTCAGCGCCGCCTGGAAAGCGTCCGCTCCCGCATCGTCGATCGATTCGAGCGGAGGATTGCCCGCCTTGCCGGTCGCGAAGGCGAGCACGGTGTCGCTCGTCGAGGTGTCGCCGTCGACGGTGATGCACGAATAGCTTTTCGCATTGGCGGCCTCGAGCATCGACTGGAGCAGCGCGGGCGCCACCGCCGCGTCGGTGAAGATGAAGCCGAGCATCGTCGCCATGTCGGGCGCGATCATCCCGGAACCCTTGATGATTCCGACCAGTTCGACTCGCGTGCCGCCGATCATCGCCGAGCTGCGCGCGGCCTTGGCGAAGGTGTCTGTGGTCATGATCGTCGCGGCGGCCTCTTCCCAACCTGCCGGCGGAGCGACCAGCACCGCGTCGATCCCGGCCTCGGCCTTGTCGATCGGCAGCGGGACCCCGATCACCCCGGTCGAGGCGACGAACACATCCGAGGGCTGGCAGCCGATCGCGCCCGCGACCCGTCCGGTGATCGCCTCGACCGCCGCACGACCGCGATTGCCGGTGAAAGCGTTCGAATTGCCCGCATTGACGACCAGCGCCCGCGCGCGGCCGAGCGGCAGCGCGGCGCGGCACCATTCGACCTCGGGCGAGGGGCACCTGCTCTTCGTCGTGACACCAGCGACCGCCGTCCCCTCGTCGAACGCGGCGTAGGTCAGGTCGGCGCGATCCCACGCCTTGTACCCCGCCCGCGCCACCGCGATCCTCACCCCGGCGATTGGCGGCAGATCGGGAAAGGCGGCGGGGGCAAGCGGCGAACGATCGGACATGAGGCAACTCCGCAAAATCGCCGCCGCTATAGGGGCGCTGTACGACATTGGAAATATGGCAGGGCGGCCGAAGCCCACCGCATCGTCGCCGGCTGAACCCTTCTTCTTCGTCATTACGGACCCGATGCGGTCGCCGAACGTTGGGAGGCGGTCGTGCGGGAGATGATGGCGCCGAATTGACGTACAGGGCGCCGCCACCTATCTGCTCCCCGATTGTCCGCAGGGTGGCCGAAAGGCCGTCTGCGCCCCTGTTTCAAGGATTGCCCATGCTCGGCGGCCTCGCCAAAGCCATTTTCGGTTCGTCGAACGACCGTTATGTGAAATCGCTGCGCCCGATCGTCCAGCGGATTGCTGGATTCGAAGACACTCTGCAGGCGATGAGCGACGACGAGCTGGCCGCCCAGACGGCGAAGTTCCGCGCGCGGCTCGACGGCGGCGAGAAGCTCGATTCGCTGCTGCCCGAGGCGTTCGCCACCGTCCGCGAGGCGGCGCGCCGGGTGCTCGGCCAGCGTCACTATGACGTCCAGATGATCGGCGGCATCGTCCTCCACCGCGGCGAGATCGCCGAGATGCGGACCGGCGAGGGCAAGACGCTGGTCGCGACGCTCGCGGTCTATCTGAACGCGCTGCCCGGCAATGGCGTGCATGTCGTCACGGTCAACGACTATCTGGCCAGCCGCGATGCCGAATGGATGGGCCGGGTCTATCAGTTTCTCGGCCTCACCGTGGGCGTGATCGTCCCCAACCTGACCGACAGCCAGCGCCGCGACGCCTATGCGGCCGATATCACCTACGGCACGAACAACGAGTTCGGCTTCGATTATCTGCGCGACAATATGAAATATGAGCGCGCGATGATGGTCCAGCGGCCGTTTCATTACGCGGTCGTCGATGAAGTCGATTCGGTGCTGATCGACGAGGCCCGCACACCGCTGATCATCTCGGGCCCGACCGACGACAAGTCCGAGCTGTACAAGCAGGTCGATCTGATCGTGAAGCAGGTGACCCCAGCCGATTACGAGTTCGACGAGAAGCAGCGTTCGGTGATGCTGACCGAGGACGGCACCGAGCGGATCGAGCGGCTGCTCGAGGACGCTGGGCTGCTCGAGGGCGACAATCTCTATGATTTCGAGAACACCCAGGTCGTCCACCACCTCAATCAGGCGATGCGCGCCAACGTCGCGTTCAAGCGCGACACCGATTATATCGTCAAGGACGGCAAGGTCATCATCATCGATGAGTTCACCGGCCGGATGATGGACGGCCGCCGCTGGTCGGACGGCCTGCATCAGGCGGTCGAGGCCAAGGAAGGCGTCCATATCGAGGCGGAGAACCAGACGCTCGCCTCGATCACCTTCCAGAATTATTTCCGCATGTATCCCAAGCTGGGCGGCATGACCGGCACGGCGGCGACCGAAGCCCCCGAATTCTATCAGATCTACAAGATGAACGTCGTCACCATCCCGACCAACCTGCCGGTCAAGCGGATCGACCAGGACGATGAGTTCTACAAGAATATCAACGACAAATTCGCCGCGATCACCCAGACGATCCGCGAGGCGAAGGAGCGCGGTCAGCCGGTGCTGGTCGGCACCGTGTCGATCGAAAAATCCGAGCTGCTGTCCGAATTCCTGACCAAGGAGGGCGTCGAGCACAAGGTGCTCAACGCGCGTTACCATGAGCAGGAGGCGCATATCGTCGCCCAGGCCGGGCGGCTGCGCGCGATCACCATCGCCACCAACATGGCGGGCCGCGGCACCGACATCCAGCTGGGCGGCAATCTCGAATTCCGTCTGCTCGATGAGCATCCCGAACTCGAAATCGGCACCCCCGAGTTCGACGCCGCCGCCGAGCGGATCAAGACCGAGATCGTCGCCGAGAAGGAAGCCGTGCTCGCTGCCGGCGGGCTGTTCGTTCTGGGTACCGAGCGCCATGAGAGCCGCCGCATCGACAATCAGCTGCGCGGCCGCTCGGGCCGTCAGGGCGACCCCGGCCTCAGCCGCTTCTACCTGTCGCTTGACGACGATCTGCTGCGGATCTTCGGCCCGCAGACGATGTTCGCCAAGATGATGAACAAGAACCTGGCCGACGGCGAGGCGATCATCTCGCCCTGGATCTCCAAGGCGATCGAGACCGCTCAAAAGAAGGTCGAGGCGCGCAACTACGACATCCGCAAGCAGGTCGTCGAATATGACGACGTGATGAACGATCAGCGCAAGGTGATCTACGAGCAGCGCGCCGACATCATGGATGCCGACACGGTCGACGATGTCGTCACCGACATGCGCGCCGAGACCGCCAACACGATCGTCGGCGAAGCCTGTCCGCCCAACTCCTATCCCGAGCAGTGGGACATGGAGACGCTGAAGCTGCGCGCCGCCGAAACGCTGGGGATCAGCCCGCCTTTCGACGACTGGATCGCCCAGGATGGGATCGATCCCGAGATCCTGGCCGAAAAGGTCCAGGCCGAGGCCGACGCGGTGATCGAAGCGAAGCGCGCCCAGATCGACGAAGTCCATTGGCATGGGCTGGAGAAGAATGTCCTGCTGCAGACACTCGACCATCACTGGAAGGAACATCTCGCCACGCTCGACGCGCTGCGCCAGGTGATCCACCTGCGCGCCTATGCGCAGAAGACCCCGATCAACGAATATAAGTCGGAGGCATTCGCGCTGTTCGAGCGAATGCTGATCGCGATCCGTGAAGAGGTGACCCGCGTCCTCGGCAATGCCCGTTTCGAGATGGCCGCAGAGGAATATGCCGAGCTGCCGCCGATGCCCGACTTCATCACCAGCCACCTCGATCCGCTGACCGGCGAAGACGACAGCGCCGATCGCGACGGCGGCGCGCTCGGCCTGATCAATACCCGGGTGCCGCAGGCAGCGCTCGGCTTGGCCGGCGACGATTTCGAGATTCCCGAAGAGATCGCCGCGACGCTTGGCCGCAACTCGCCCTGCCCCTGTGGCTCCGGCCGGAAATATAAGCACTGCCACGGCGCGCTTTGATGGGTTTCGACTCCGGCCCCTGCCGTACCGCGAACGTCTGAAATGAAATCCCCGATCAAACGTTGGGGATGGTTCTTTCTCGGATGGGCGATGGTCGCGCTCGGGTTCGTCGGCCTGGCGCTGCCGGTGATGCCGACGACGATCTTCCTGATCATGGCCGCAGGCTGCTTCAGCCATTCGAGCCCGCGCTTCGAAAACTGGCTGCTCGAGCATCGCTGGTTCGGCCACTCGATCCGCCGCTGGCGCGAACGCGGCGCGATTCCGCGCAGCGCCAAGATCGTCGCGATCGTCAGCATGGCGGGCGGCTATGTCGTGATGCTCGTGACCGTTCAGCCGGACTGGTGGATCGAGCTGATCGTCGCCACCGCGTTGATCGCCTGCGCCGCCTATGTCGCCACGCGGCCGGATGCGTAGGGGCTCGCAACGCCCTTCACCATTTAACTAAAGTTTACATCAACGCCTTTCCCTTAGCGCGAAACTGAAACTACAAGGCCGGGAGGGCATGCGCATAGCTGACGGGGGGCCGGCCAATTTCGCTTGATGGTACAGCTGATGCGATCCGCCTGCTGGCTCTGGCGGAATCGCTTGCCGGAATGGGGCACTGGCGCGCGGAACGCGACGGCAGCATGCATAGCTGGTCGCCCGAACTGTGCCGGATCATGGGCGTTCCCGTCGACACCGTCCCGACGATCGAACTGCTGCGCAAACATTATCACCCCGACGATCTCGACAAAGCCGAACGCAACATGGTCGAGGCGTTCGAAACAGGCGCGATGGCGCCGACGCGGCTGCGCTGGATCCGCCCCGACGGCCGGATCATCCATGTCCTAGCCACCGCGCAACAGGACGGCCCGACCTCGCTGATCGGCATCACCCGCGACATCACCGAGGAGGTCGAAGCCGAACGCGCGCTGATCGCCGCACGCGATCAGGCCCGCGCCGCCGAACGCACCAAGGCCGAAATGCTCGAGGTGATGAGCCACGAGATCCGCACCCCGATGCATGGGCTGCTCAACGCGATTGAGGCGCTGCGCCGCGATCCGCCCGAACCGCAGCGCCAGATGCTGCTCGTCAACCTTGGCCAGTCCGCCTCGGCGGTGATGAGCGTCGTCGACGACATCCTCGACTATACCCGTGTCGAATCGGGCCGGCTGGTCATCGAGAGCATCAATTTCGACCTGAAGACGGTGGTCCGCACCACGGTCGATCTGTTCAACGGCACCGCGGGGGCCAAGGGGCTCGCGCTGGAGGAACATGGGCTCGACGGCGATCCGGTCGCGCTGCGCGGCGATCCGGCGCGGCTCCAGCAATTGCTGTCCAATCTGATCGGCAATGCGATCAAGTTCACCGAGACGGGCAGCGTTTCGGTCGGACTGTCGCCCACCCGCTCCGACGCCAATGTCGATTACTGGATGATCATCGTCCGCGACAGCGGTCAGGGCATGGGTGAGGAGGCGCTGGGGCGGATCTTCTCACGCGGGGAACAGGTCGACGCGGCACGGATGCGGCTGCAGGGCCGCACCGGCCTGGGCCTTGCGATCAGCCAGCAGCTTGCCGAGGCGATGGGCGGATCGATCGCGGTGTCGAGCGATCCGGGCAAGGGCACGACCTTCTCGGTCGAACTGCCGTTCAAGCGCGCCGATGGCGACGCGGCGAGCGAAGCCGCCCCGACCGGCCCGATGCGCATCCTGTTGGCCGAGGACAATCCGATCAACCGCCGGCTGATGGCCGGGCTGCTGACCCGCGAGGGTCATCAGGTGATCGCGGTCGAGGATGGCCGCAAGGCGCTCGGTGCGATCGCCACCCAGCCCTTTGATCTGGTGCTGATGGACATGCAGATGCCCGAGCTCGACGGCCTTTCGGCGACGCGCGCGATCCGCGCGCTCGATCCGCCCGCTTCGAACACCCCGATCCTCGCGATCAGCGCAGATTCGCAGCCCGAGCGCCGCCGCGTCTATTTCGATGCGGGGATCGACAGCTTCCTCGCCAAACCCATCGTCTCGGGGCAGCTGCTCGAGATGATCGCGAAGATGCGGCGCAGCAAGCGCGCTCCGGCCGAAGAGGGCGGCGATCAGTTCAACCGCGAGCAGCTCAATCTGCTGGTCGAACGCGCCGGCTATGACGACGCGGCGATCCTGATGAAGATGCTATTGTTCGACGTCACCGACCGGCCCCAACGCATCGCTGCCGCGATTCGCAGCCAGGCGTGGGACCTCGCGGCAGCCGAGGCCGAGGCGCTGCGCAGCCTGCTCGACAGCTTCGGCAATTTCAGCCTGTCGCGCCTGCTCGCCTCGATCAGCCGCCAATGCGTCCGCCGCGAGTGCCCCCCGGCGATCGTCGCGGAGCTGTTCGAACAGGCCCGCGCGCTGTCGGTCGTGCTCCACAAGGAGTTCGGATCGGTCCCCGGCCCGATCGCGCTGGCGATCGACAATGTGGTGGAGCCGGATTTCACGCGGGGGAATGGCCCGGTTTGATTTGTTGGCCTCAGGCGCCTGAGGCTAAACAGATAACGCCGCGTCGCTGGCGAGCTTGTCCGCCCGTTCATTGTCGGGGTGCCCGGCATGGCCTTTCACCCATTTCCACTCGATCCGGTGGGGCTCGGCGGCGGCGATCAGGCGCTGCCACAGGTCGGCGTTCTTGACCGGCTTCCTGTCGGCGGTCTTCCAGCCATTTTTGCGCCAGCCGTGAATCCACTTGGTGAGGCCGTCCATCACATAGCGGCTGTCGGTCGACAGCGTGACCCGGCAGGGCTTTTTCAACGCCTCGAGCGCGCTGATCGCGGCCATCAGTTCCATGCGGTTGTTGGTCGACGGATTTTCGCCGCCCGACATCTCCTTCTCGGTCGTCCCAAAGCGCAGCAGCGCGCCCCAGCCGCCCGGGCCCGGATTGCCCTTGCACGCGCCATCGGTCGCGATCTCGACGAGAGGCAACTCGCTCATCGACCGACCTTCAAAGCGAAATCAACGCTTCCGGGTCGGCCTCGGCATAGAAATCGAGCCGGCGCAGGAAGGCGATCGGATCCTTGCGCGTCACCATCGCGTCGGCGGGGGTGTTCAGCCAGTCCCAGGCGCGGGTGAGCAGGAAGCGCAGACAGGCGCCGCGCGCGAGGATCGGGAAAGCGAGCCGTTCGGCGATGTTCAGCCCGAACTGCTTGTCATAGCCGGCGATCAGCGCGCGGCCGAGATCGGCATGATAGCCGGTGCCGTCATTCTCGAAACACCAGGCGGCGTGCGTCACCGCGACGTCCCAGGCGCGGATGTCGGTACAGGCGAAGTAGAAGTCGATCACCCCGCTGACCTCGTCGCCGAGCATCAGCACATTGTCGGGGAAGAGATCGGCATGGACCACCGCCGTCTCCAGATGGCGCGGCCAGTTGGCGTCTAGCCAGGCGAGCTCGCGCGCGACGCGCTCGCCCAACCCCCGCTGGATGCGGTCGAGATCACCGCCGCAGCGCCCGGCCAATGCCTGCCAGCCTGGCAGGTCGAGGCTGTTCGGCCGGCCCAGCCGGAAATCGGCGAGCGCCTTGTGCATGTCGCCCAGCGCGCCCCCCGCCGCGCGCGCCTGCACCGGGGTGGGGTGGGTCACCGAAACGCCCGAGAGAAATTCGATCAGGCAGGCGGGCCGCCCGCTCAGCGTCTGCAGCTGCTCGCCACGCCGGTCGCGCAGCATGCGCGGGATGTTGAGCCCCTTGGCGGCGAGGTGATCGGTCAGCGCACAGAAGAATGGCAGGTCATCGACGTTCACCCGCTTCTCGTAGAGCGTCAGGATGAAACGGCCGGTGCTGGTGTCGATCAGATAATTGCTGTTCTCGACCCCCTCGGCGATCCCCTTGGCCGAGATCAGGGTGCCGCAATCATAGCGGTGCAGGAAGGCGATCAGCTCCTCGGTCGAGACCTGGGTATAGACCGCCATCAGGCTACCAACGTCCTGGGAAGCTTGAACAACATATTCTCGGTCACCGACTCGACCTCGCATTCCTTGATGGTGAAGCGCCGGGCGAGCGTGTCGACCAGTTCGCGCACCAATATCTCGGGCGCCGAGGCGCCGGCGGTGATCCCAAGCGTGCGAACCCCCGCGAGCCAGCCGAAATCGACTTCGTTTGCCCGCTGAATCAGTCGCGCTTTCACCCCGTTGCGCTCGGCCACCTCGACCAGGCGCAGCGAATTGGAGCTGTTCGGCGCGCCGATCACCAGCATCGCGTCGCATTGCGCGGCGATCGCCTTGACCGCCGCCTGGCGGTTCGAGGTGGCGTAACAGATGTCTTCGCTGCGCGGCGCCGCGATGCCGGGGAAGCGCCCCTGCAGCACTCCGATGATCTCGACGGTATCGTCGACCGACAAGGTCGTCTGGCTGAGATAGGCGAGCGGGAGACCTTCGGGAACCGCGACGGCAGCGGCATCCTCGGCGGTCTCGACCAGCGTCATCACGCCCTCGGGCACCTGGCCGAAGGTACCGATCACCTCGGGATGGCCGCGATGGCCGATGAACAGGATGTGATGACCGTTCTTCACGAGCCGCTCGGCCTGGCGGTGGACCTTCGAGACCAGCGGGCAGGTCGCATCGAGGAAGTTCAGCCCGCGCTCGCTCGCCTTGGCCGGGACCGCCTTGGGGACGCCATGCGCCGAGAAGACCACGGGCACGTCGTCGGGCACCTCGTCCAGCTCCTCGACGAAGATCGCGCCCTTCGCCTTCAGATCATCGACGACATATTTGTTATGGACGATCTCGTGGCGGACATAGACCGGGGCGCCATATTTCTCGATCGTCAGCTCGACGATCTGGATCGCCCGGTCGACCCCTGCGCAGAAACCGCGCGGCGCGGCGATCAGCAGGTCGAGCGGGGGAAGGGTTTCAGCGGCCATCGCCGGGCCTTAGAGCCTGATCGTTTTCGGGGAAAGCGCTTTGCGCTTCGCTGAAAGCCTGAATCAAGGTCTCAGCGATTGCTTGCCTGCGCGAAAGCCGGTTCCTATGATTGCGCCGAACCGGCCGGGCGCACGCGCATCGCTCCGGATGATGATGTGAAGGATGCCGACCCCGTGCAATTTGCCAAGACCCACGCGATCCTCCTCGCCGCGCTGACGCTCGGCGCTTGCTCGACCGGTACCGAGTATGACGAGCGCGGGGGCTTCAAGATCGCGCGCTCGGCCTGTCCGGCGGCGGCGATCGCCACCTATACCGGCGACATCACCCTGTTCGATCCGCCCGCCGAACGCCAAATCGAGGCGCTCGACATCAGCGCCAACATCGCCAACCTCAAGGCGAGCTGCAACGAGGGCGGCGCCCAGATCCA
Organism: uncultured Sphingomonas sp.; assembly: GCA_947085315.1. GTDB lineage: Bacteria > Pseudomonadota > Alphaproteobacteria > Sphingomonadales > Sphingomonadaceae > Rhizorhabdus. The sequence continues at coordinate 55,656 of CAMTVW010000010.1, forward strand.
GGTTACCGCAACCTTCGACGTACAGGCGCGGCGCGCCAAGGCGGGCCCGGCGCGACAGGTGACCCTGCCCTGGTTCGCGAGCGTCCTGCGCGCGGGCACCACGCTCGAATCGAAGCAGGTGGGCTCGGTGACGATCAACTTCGCCGACGGCGAGCTGCGCGGCAGCACCAGCGCCTCTGCGACTGCGCTGGTCTCGCGTGCGGCCGCGACCCTGCCCGACGACATCCTCAAGCGCATCAACCGCAAGCGCAAAGCGGGCGACGCCGACGCGGCGCTCGACCCGATGAACGAACCGGTGGTCCGCGACGCGGTCAACAAGGCCAATTTCGAGATGCTGGTCGGCTTTCAGCTGACCGAGAGCCAGCTGGCCTATAACGCGGCGCGCTGACCCTCCCCCGCACGGGGAGGATAGTTGTGGATCGTTTCGCTGCGCTGCGACATCGGCCGTTGACTCCCCCTCCTCCCCGCGCCAAGTCTCGCATCGTCGCTGTCGGGCAACCGGCAGCTGGCTACGCGGGAGAGGCCTTGGCGCAAGCCGGGCCACCGAAGGAGCAACCGCCCCGGAATCTCTCAGGTCACCGGACCGCGTGGACAGGATCGACACTCTGGAAAGCGGATGCGGCCCGCCGGGAAACCGGATGTGCCGATCATCCCACCGAAGGGGTAAGCTGGACCAGCGCACATCAGTGGCGTCGGGGCCCGGCGAAAGCTCTCAGGTTCCGTGACAGAGGGGGCAATGACCGGCGGCGATCCCAGATGGCTGGGGGCGTCCGGCGTGCATTGTCCGTCACGGAGACCCGATATGAGCGAAGCCGAACCCGACGACATCATCCAGACGCTGCCGCTCGATGGCTGGCACCGCGTCCATGGTGCGCGGATGGTGCCGTTCGCCGGCTATCAGATGCCGATCCAATATGACGGCATCATCGCCGAACATCTCTGGACGCGCGAATCGGCCGGACTGTTCGACGTGTCGCATATGGGCCAGCTGCTGGTCAGCGGCGACGCTGCCGATGTCGCGCTCGAAAAGCTGCTGCCCGGCGACATAACCGGCCTCGGCCTCGACAGGATGCGATATTCGCTGCTGCTCGATGACGATGGCGGCATCCTCGATGATCTGATGGTAACGAGGCTGTCGGGGGCAGGCTTGTTCGGCGCTGCCGCTTTCTATCTGGTCGTCAACGGCGCGACCAAGGCCGACGACATCGCCCATCTCCACGAATATCTGCCCGAGGAACTGACCCTCAACCACCTCGACGATCAGGCGCTGCTCGCACTGCAGGGCCCGAAGGCGGTCGATGCGCTGGCGAGGATCGCCCCCGGCGTCGAGGCGCTGGTCTTCATGACCGCGGGCGACTTCAAGATCGCCGGGGTTCGCGCCTGGATCAGCCGTTCGGGCTATACCGGCGAGGATGGCTTCGAAATCTCGATCCCCGCCGACAAGGCCGAACAGGTCGCCACACTGATCGCGGCTCAGCCGGAAGTGAAGCCGATCGGCCTGGGTGCGCGCGATTCGCTGCGGCTTGAGGCGGGGCTGCCGCTCTACGGCCATGATCTCGATCCGACGATCGATCCCGCCATCGCCGCGCTCGGCTTTGCGGTCCCCAAGCGCCGCCGCGCCGAGGGCGGCTTTCCCGGCGCCCCCACCATCTGCCACCATTTCGCCGAAGGGCCGCCGCGCAAGCGGGTCGGCCTGACGCTCAGCGGCCGCCTGCCCGCGCGCGAGGGCGCGCCGATCTTCGACGGCGACACCCAGGTCGGCACGGTCACCTCCGGCGGGTTCAGCCCGTCGCTGCAACTGCCGATCGCGATGGGCTATGTCACCGCCGCCAGCGCGGCGATCGGCCGCCCACTCCAGATCGACGTGCGCGGCAAGCGGCTTGATGCCGTGGTCGCGCCGATGCCTTTCGTCCCCCACCGTTACGTCCGCCAAGGGAGCTGACCCATGACGACCTATTTCACCGACGAACATGAATGGATCGCGGTCGAGGGTGGCACCGCCACCGTCGGCATCACCGACTATGCCCAGGCGCAGCTGGGCGACATCGTTTTCGTCGAACTGCCCGCGCTCGGCAGCAACGTCACCAAGGGCGGCGAGGCCGCCGTGGTCGAATCGGTCAAGGCCGCCTCCGACGTGTTCGCGCCGGTCACCGGCACCGTCAGCGAGATCAACGCCGCACTGGAGGAAGACCCCGCGCTGGTGAACAGCGCGCCGGAGAGCGGCGGCTGGTTCTTCAAGCTCGCGCTCGCCGATCCGGCCGAGCTTGAGGGGCTGATGGACGCGGCGGCGTACAAGGCGTTCTGCGAAACGCTCTAGTTCCTTCTTTCCCCTCCCGCTTGCGGGAGGGGAAGGGGTGGGCGGCGAGCGCAGCGAGCCTTCCGCATCTACCCCAAATGCCGACCTCGCAGCATCGAGCTGCTCGGGCGGCGGCCCACCCCCTTCCCCTCCCGCAAGCGGGAGGGGTGGAGATTTTAGAATGCGTTACCTCCCCCTCACCGATACCGACCGCGCCGCGATGCTCGCGACCATCGGCGCCGCCTCGATCGACGATCTGTTCATTGATGTGCCCGAGGCCGCGCGGCTCGCAGATCCGATTGCGGGCCTGCCGAACCATGCCTCCGAGATCGCGGTGGAGCGGCATATGGCAAGGCTCGCCCGGCAGAATCTGTCGGCGGGGGAGGCGCCCTTCTTCCTCGGCTGCGGCGCGTACAAGCATCATGTCCCCGCCAGCGTCGATCATCTGATCCAGCGCGGCGAGTTCCTGACCAGCTACACGCCCTATCAGCCCGAGATCGCGCAGGGCACCCTGCAGGCGCTGTTCGAATTCCAGACTCAGGTCGCGCGGCTGTTCGGCTGCGACGTCGCCAATGCCTCGATGTATGACGGATCGACCGCCTGCTGGGAGGCGATCACCATGGCGCGGCGGATCACCAAGCGGGGCAGAGCGGTGCTCTCGGCCGGGCTTCACCCCCATTATGTCTCGCTGGCAAAAACGATGGCGAAGTTCACCGGGGACAGCCTCGACATCGCCATTCCCGAACTGACCCCGGGCGCGCCCGGCAGCGACATGGCACGGCTTCTTGATGCGATCGACGGCGACACCAGCTGCATCGTCGTCCAGAATCCCAACATCCTGGGTCATGTCGCCGACCTGTCCGAACTGGCCGCGCGAGCCCATGAAAAGGGGGCGTTGCTGATCGCGGTGGTCACCGAGCCGGTCGCGCTCGGCGCGATCCGGTCGCCCGGCGAGATGGGCGCCGACATCGTCGTCGGCGAGGGCCAGTCGATCGGGGTGGGGCTCAATTTCGGCGGTCCCTATGTCGGCCTGTTCGCCTGCGCCGACAAATATGTCCGCCAGATGCCGGGGCGGCTGTGCGGGGTCACCAGCGATGCCGACGGCCAGCGCGGTTTCGTGCTGACCCTGTCGACCCGCGAGCAGCATATTCGCCGCGAGAAGGCGACCTCGAACATCTGCACCAATGCCGGGCTGTGCGCGCTCGCCTTCTCGGTCCACCTGACCCTGCTTGGCGAGACCGGCTTGCGCAACCTCGCCGATCTCAACCATGGCGGCGCGGTCGTCGCCGCCGACCGGCTCGCCAGGGTCAGCGGTGTCGAGCTGATCAATGGCCCCTTCTTCAACGAGTTCACCCTGAAGCTCAGCAAGGAATCGCGCCCCGTCGTCCGCAGCCTCGCCGATCAGGGTATTTTGGCCGGGGTCTCGCTCGGCCGGCTTTATCCCGACGCCCCGGCGCTGGCGAACGGCCTTGTCGTCGCGGTCACCGAGACGAGCGGCGTCGAGGATGTCGAACGTCTGGCACAAGCCCTCGAAGCGGAGTTGGCGGCATGAGTATGAACAGCGAAGGCCGGGTCACGCGCCCCGAAAATACCGCGTCGCAGTCGGCGCCGCCGACCTTCACCGGCAACCGCGCGCTGATGCTCGAGGAAGCACTGATCTTCGAGCGTGACGATTATGCGCGCACCGGGGTCGATCTTCCCGCCGCGCCCGGGGTTGCCAGCCGCCTCGCCGGGCTCGAGCGCACCCGCCCGATCGGCCTGCCCGGCCTGCCCGAGCCCGAGGCGGTGCGCCACTATACCCGCCTCAGCCGGCAGAATTACGCGATCGACCTCGGCCTCTTTCCGCTCGGCAGCTGCACGATGAAGCATAATCCGCGCCTCAACGAGAAGATGGCGCGGCTGCCCGGCTTCGCCGACATCCACCCGCTCGCCCCGGTCGATACGGTGCAGGGCGCGCTCGCGGTGATTCACGAGCTCGGCGAATGGCTCAAGACGCTGACCGGCATGGCGGGGGTCGCGATGGCGCCCAAGGCCGGCGCGCATGGCGAACTGTGCGGGCTGCTCGCGATCCGCGCCGCGCAGGAAGCACGCGGCGATGCGCGTTCGGTGATCCTCGTCCCCGAATCGGCACATGGCACCAATCCCGCGACCGCCGCCTTCTGCAACTACCGCGTCGAGAATATTCCCGCGACCGAAGACGGCCGGGTCGATCTCGCCGCGCTGGAGGCCCGGCTCGCACCCGACGTCGCCGGGGTGATGATCACCAATCCGAACACCTGCGGCCTGTTCGAACGCGACATGAAGCGCATTTCGGACGCGGTCCACGCGGCGGGCGGGCTCGTCTATTGCGACGGCGCCAATTTCAACGCGATCGTCGGCCGGGTCCGCCCCGGCGATCTTGGCATCGATGCGATGCACATCAACCTCCACAAGACCTTCTCGACCCCGCATGGCGGCGGCGGGCCGGGTTCGGGCCCGGTGGTCTTCTCCGCGGCGCTCGCGCCCTTCGCCCCGCTGCCCTTCGTCGACAAGCAAGGGGACCGGTATATCCTCGTCGAGGAGGAAACCGCCGGCGAGCATCACGGCGCGACCTTCGGGCGGATGGCGGCGTTCCACGGCCAGATGGGCATGTTCACCCGCGCGCTCACCTATATCCTCAGCCACGGCGCCGACGGGCTGCGCCAGGTCGCCGAGGATGCGGTGCTCAACGCGAACTATGTGCTGCGCAGTCTCGACGGCCTGCTCGACGCACCGTTCGGCGGCAGCGGCCCGTGCATGCACGAGGCGCTGTTCAGCGATGCGGGGCTCGCGCCGGGCTTCACCACGCTCGACATCGCCAAGGGGCTGATCGACGAGGGCTTTCACCCGATGACGATGTATTTCCCGCTGGTGGTCCATGGCGCGATGCTGATCGAACCGACCGAGACCGAAGGCAAGGCGACGCTCGACCAGTTCATCGGCGCGCTCCGCTCGGTCGCCGAACGGGCGAAGGCGGGCGACGACGCGCTCAAGGCCGCCCCTGCCTTCGCCCCGCGCCGCCGATTGGACGAGACGGCGGCGGCGAGGAAGCCGGTGCTGGTGTGGAAGGACGAAATGCTGGCGCAGGCGGCGGAGTAAGCCTTGAAGATCCTCCCTGTGAGCAGCATGGGGAGGGGGACCACCCGTAGGGTGGTGGAGGGGTAGGGGTCGCAGACCCCTCCACCGGCTCCGCCGGTTCCCCTCCCCATCTGCGATGGGGAGGATTTAGAATGCCCGACGCCCGCCGCCACGCCCCCGCCACCGAGCGCAACCGCGAGCCGATCGCCGCGATCCTGCGCGACGTGCTGCCCGCCACCGGCACCGTCCTCGAAATCGCGAGCGGCACCGGCGAGCACGCCGTCCATTTCGCGCGCACCTTCCCCGATCTGATCTGGACCCCCAGCGATCCCGACCCCATGGCCCTCGCCTCGATCCGCGCCTGGGCCGAAGCCGCCCGCCTGCCCAATCTGCGTCCACCGCTACTGCTCGACGCCGCCGCAGCCGATTGGCCGGTCGAGCGCGCCGACGCGGTGCTGTGCATCAACATGGTCCATATCAGCCCGTGGGAGGCGACTGTCGGCCTGATGCGGGGCGCCGCCGCGCTGCCGCCGCCCGGCGGACCGCTGGTCCTCTATGGACCCTATGTCCAGGATGGGGTCGAGACCGCCGCCAGCAACATCGCCTTCGACGCCAGCCTGCGCGCGCGTAATCCCGCCTGGGGTCTGCGGCGGCTGGAGGATGTGGTGGCGCTTGCGCAGGAGCACGGGCTGGTCCGCGACTCGGAGCAGGCCATGCCCGCGAACAACCTCATCCTGGTGCTGCGCCGCGCCTGACGAGCGCTTCGAGCGGCCGAATCGGGCCAGATAAGCACCACAACAGGACAATATCTTACGATTCGGCCCATCCCGTGCCGTGGCACACCGCTGTAGCATCTGCTACATAGGCTGCAGATCCGGGGGGATTTCAGATGACCGTTACTTCGATTCGCAATGCCAAGCGCATGCGACTGACCGAGTCCTTGGCCGACATCGTGCTCGAGGATGGACTCGATGCACTTTCTCTACGCCCGGCAGCTGCACGACTCGGCACCAGCGATCGTATGCTGCTCTATTATTTCGGGAACAAGGCGGCGCTGGTCGACGATGTCCTGGCCTGTGTGTCCGAGCGCTTCGCCGACCATCTGGCGGACAGCACCCGCGGGGTGCGCATCCCGCCGCACAATATGGTCGGCCATACCGCCCGGCTGATGGCGACCCCGCAGGCCAAGCCCTTTATCGAGCTGTGGTTCGAGATTGCGGCACGATCGGCACGCGGCGACAAACAGTTCGCGGGCGCGGCGGCGAAGATCGGCGAAGGCTGGAACGACTGGATCGAGCGCAGCGTCCATTTTCCGGCCGGCACCGCCTCGCGCAGCGCCGCAGCGATGATGCTGGCGATCGTCAACGGGATCGCACTGCTCGAATCGACCGCCCCAGCGGTGGCAGCGGCGGCGCGCTCACGGGTGCAGGCGACCGGCTAAGCGCCGTGTCGGTCAGCTTTCGCGTCGCAGCAGCGTGATCCGCGCCTTGCCGTGGACGCGTTCGGCCTCGACCGTGAAGCCGGGCACCTCCACCGCTTCATTCTTGGCACTCTCGATGCTCGCCCAGCCGCCGGGGGCCAGGCCGATGCCGGGCAGGATCTTCTGGCCCAGCCCGGAACCATAAGGCGGATCGATCAGCACCAGATCGAACGGGCCGCCGACAAAGCCCTCGGCCGCGACCGCGCGAACCTCGGCCGCCGCGCCCAGCTTCGCGATATTGGTCCGCAACGCCTCGATCGCGCTGCGGTCGCGCTCGACGAAGGTGCAGTGCGCCGCCCCGCGCGACAATGCTTCAAGCCCCAGCGCGCCGGTCCCCGCGCAGATATCGGCGACCTTCAGTCCCTCCAGGCTCCCGAGCCGGCTGATCAGCATCGAGAACAACGCTTCGCGCGTGCGGTCTGCGGTGGGGCGGGTCGCATCCCCGACAGGCGCGATCAGCGGGCGGCCCCGCCAAGTTCCGGCGATGATACGCATGTCAGACCTGCGGTATCTTCGGCGTCTTCAGCGTCTTGCGGAACGCCACCAGCTGGTGCTGAAGAATCTCTCCCACCTCACCGGGCTGAAGTTCGCCAAGTTCGAAGGCGCCGTAAGAGATGCGGATCAGCCGCGACACTTCGAGGCCGAGATATTCGAGGACGCGGCGAACCTCGCGGTTCTTGCCTTCGCGCAGCTTCATCTCGATCCAGAAATTGGCACCCGTGCGCCGCTCCATATTTGCGTCGATCGAGCCGTAGCGAACCCCGTCGATCTCGACCCCCTCGATCAGATCCTCGAGCTGTTCCTGCGTCACATTGCCATAGGCGCGCGCGCGATAGACGCGTTCGACCCCGGTCGACGGCAGTTCGAGCTGGCGCTTGAACTCGCCATCGGTGGTGAGCAGCAGCAGCCCTTCGGTGCTGAGATCGAGCCGGCCGACCGGCATCACCCGCGGCAGGTCGCGCGGCAGCTTGTCGTAGATGGTCGGACGGCCCTTGGGGTCGCGCTCGGTGGTCAGCAGGCCCTTGGGCTTGTGATAGAGGAACAGCCGGGTCGGCTCGGGCGCCGCGACCGGCTTGGCGTCGACGGTGACACCCTTGAGCGAGGTCAGCAGGGTCGCCGGCGTTTCGATCGCCACCCCGTCGATTGCGACTCGCCGGTCTTCGATCATCCGTTCGATCTCGCGGCGCGAGGCGACGCCTGCGCGGGCAAGCAGTTTGGCGATGCGCTGCGGCTCCTTACCGGCCTTGGCGCCTTCGCGAGCGGGATGCGGCACCGATGGCTTGACCGGCCGCGCGAGGCCGCGCGCCTGTCGGCGGCCGAGCTTGGGCGGCGGAATGGGGTTGCCGGGCGGTTTCTTGGGAGGACGCATCGGCGCCCTGTAACCTAAACCGTCATTCCCGCGAAGGCGGGAATCCATATTCTCTGAAGCTCGAACCTCTTGCGGTTCAGAGGTTATGGATTCCCGCCTCCGCGGGAATGACGGGTGCAAAGAGCCTCCGGCTCACACAGCGAGCCGATTTCGGGCAGCGAACTGCCACCGGCAGTCCGCTATTCACCCTCAATCCTCCAACATCAGGCTTTCGATGCAGCCGAGCCAGCCGAGACCGCGATAGGTTTCGTACCCGGGGGTCAGCGCGAAGGCGACGAGCTTGCCATCCTGGCTGTAATAGCCGCTGTCGCGCTTGTCGGTCTGGAGCGGATAGCGCTCGGTGCAGATGCCGATCCCGTCCGAGGCCGCGATGATGCGGTGGCTGGCGTCGAGCAGCATCAGCCGCGAGGTCGCGCGTTCGGCGGGCGACAGACCGATCCCGTCGAGGATCGCGGCCGCCTGCGGGGCCCAGTCGAAGAAGATGCCGAGCGCGCCGACCGCCGTGCCGCGCGTGCGGCCGCCCTCGCGGACCGCGGTCGAATAGGTGGCGACCTGCGCATCGCCCAGGGTCGGGTTGGTGGAAATGTCGCAGACCCGGAAATCGTCGCCGCTCTGCGTGCCCATCGCGGCGCGGAACCAGTCCTCCATCGCGACATTCTGGCCGATCGCGCCGGGATAGCGATCGGGCCGTCCGGTGGCGATCACCCGGCCGTTGCGGTCGGCGACCCACAGGTCGAGATAGACGGTGTAGGAACGAAGGATCGTCGCCAGCCGTTCGGTGGCATGCGCGATATTGGCGGCGCTGGGGTCCTCGAGAACCTGGGTGACCGAGCTGTCGGTGGCCCACCAGCGCACGTCGCACGAGCGTTCATAGAGGTTGCGGTCGATGATCTCGACCGCCGAGCGGGCGAGATCGGTATGGCGGGTGCCCTTGAAGTCGACGAGCATCTGGCTGCCCGCATTGCGCAGCGAAGCGATGTTCGACGCGATCGCCGAACGCAGTTCGCCGCCGATCCCCGAAATCGCGCCGGCAAGCTGGCCCAGCTCCTGCGCGACCACGGAAAAGGCCCGGCCCGCGTCGCCGGCACGCGCCGCCTCAAGCCGTGCGTTGATCGCCAGCATGCCGGTCTGCTTCATCACCCGGTCGATCCGGTCGACCTTCTCTTCGGTAATGCGCGAGACCTCATAGGCCAGGCGCAATATGTCGTCCTGCATGCGTGGTCTCCCGTTTCGACCTCGTTTGCGGCACCCTCGACATCTTGCTGATGGCTTTTGGTTGCTCTTTCAGAGAAGGGTATTTCGCCGGAAATGATGAATAATCGGTAACCGTAATCGCCGAATTCGACGAAAAGCCGCCATTCGCTGCATCGCACTATGGAGATTCGCGCATGAACGACGTCCAGGCCGCCCGCGCGGCGATCCTAAAGGCGCCGGCCACGCCCCTGGCGGAGCTGTTCACCAATGAACCCGACCGGCTCTCGCGCCTGTCGTTCGACGAGTCGGGGCTGCTGTTCGACTTCTCCAAAACGCATCTTTCGGCGGAGCTGATCGCCGCCTTCATCCGGCTCGCCGAAGCGAGCGATTTCACCGGGCGCCGCGACGCGCTGTTCGCCGGCGAGCCGGTCAACTCCAGCGAGGGCCGCGCCGCCGAGCATCCCGCCGAACGTGGCCATGGCTCGCCCGACAGCGTCGCGCGAGCGAGGGGTTTCCACATGCGGATGCGCGGCATGATCGATGCGATCGAAGCCGAGGCGTTCGGCCCGATCCGCCACATCCTCCATGTCGGCATCGGCGGGTCGGCGCTGGGACCGCATCTGCTGATCGACGCGCTCGGCCGCGAATCGGATCGCTACGAGGTCGCCGTGGTCTCGAATGTCGATGGCGCCGCGCTCGACGAGGTGTTCAAGCGCTTCGACCCGCAGGCGACCCTGCTCGTCATGGCGTCGAAAACCTTCACCACCACCGAGACGCTGCTGAACGCGCGCAGCGTACTGACCTGGATGGAGGAGGATAATGTCGACGATCCCTATTCGCGGGTGATCGCGCTCACCGCAGCACCCGACAAGGCGGTCGAATGGGGGGTCGACGAAACCCGCATCCTGCCCTTTTCGGAAAGCGTCGGCGGCCGCTACTCGCTCTGGTCGTCGATCGGCTTTCCGGCCGCGCTCGCGCTTGGCTGGGATGCGTTCGAAAATCTGCTTGAAGGTGCTGCGGCCATGGACCGCCATTTCCGGCTGGCCGCGCCCGCGCAGAACCTGCCGTTGCTCGCCGCCTTCATCGATCAATATTATTCGATGGTCCGCAAGGCCGAGACCCGCGCGGTCTTTGCCTATGACGAGCGGCTGCGGCTGCTGCCCGCCTATCTCCAGCAGCTGGAGATGGAGTCGAACGGCAAGAGCGTGAAGGCCGACGGCTCACCGGTCGACGGGCCGACCGCACCGATCACCTGGGGCGGGGTCGGCACCGATGCCCAGCACGCGGTGTTCCAGCTGCTCCATCAGGGGACGCGGCTCGTGCCGGTCGAGTTCGTCGCCGCGATCGAGCCCGATCACCTGCTCGACGACGCGCATCACCGCGCGCTGCTGATCAACTGCTTCGCACAGGGCGCGGCGCTGATGGCGGGCAAGGACAATGAAGATCCCGCGCGCGCCTATGCCGGCGACCGCCCGTCGACGACGATCCTGCTCGACCGGGTCGATCCATCGCGGCTCGGCGCGCTACTCGCCTTTTACGAGCACCGCACCTTCGCGAACGCGGTGCTGATGGGGATCAACCCCTTCGACCAGTTCGGCGTCGAGCTGGGCAAGGAGATCGCGAAATCGATCGAAAGCGAAGGCACCGTTCGCTTCGATCCTTCGACGAGAGCGCTGATCGCCCGGGCGCTGGGATAGTCTAAGCTCCTCCCCGGGACGGGGAGGAGCTGGAAGATCACCCTCTCGATCAGTCTGATCATGACGATCGGTTTGCGCGATCGCCGCGCGCCCCCCATATGCGCCGCACGGGTTTCACGGAGGACCATGGCCAATGGCCGATTTCGATTATGATCTGTTCGTCATCGGCGCGGGTTCGGGCGGGGTACGCGCGTCGCGGGTCGCCGCGGCCTACGGCGCGCGGGTCGCGGTTGCCGAGGAGCACCGGATCGGCGGCACCTGCGTGATTCGCGGCTGCGTGCCGAAGAAGATGCTCGTCTACGGATCGCATTTCGCCGAGGATCTGCATGATGCCGCGCGCTACGGATGGACGCTGGGCGAGACGAGCTTCGACTGGAAGGTGCTGCGCGACAATGTGAACGACGATGTCGACCGGATCGAGGGCCTCTATACGAACACGCTCGACAACAACAAGGTCGAGATCTTCCGGGAACGCGCGACCCTTTCGGGCCCCAATGCGGTCACCCTCGCCAGCGGTCGCACCGTCACCGCCAAGTTCATCCTGATCGCGACCGGCGCCTGGCCGGTAGTGCCCGACGTCCCCGGCGCCGAGCTCGGCATCACCTCGAACGAAGTCTTCTATATCGACGATTTTCCCAAGCGCGTGGTGATCGCGGGCGCGGGCTATATCGCCAATGAGTTCGCCGGCATCTTCCACGCGCTGGGATCGAAGGTGACCGTGGTCAACCGCTCTGATCAGATCCTGCGCGGCTATGACGAGCAGATCCGCGACCGGCTGTTTCAGATCTCGACCCAGAAGGGGATCGAGTTCATCTTCAATGCGAGCTTCGAGAAGATCGAGAAGAATGATGACGGTTCGCTTTGTGTCCATTTCAAGGACCATGAGAAGTGCGATACCGACCTGCTGCTCTACGCGATCGGCCGCAGCCCGAAGATCGAGGGGCTCGGGCTCGACAAGGCCGGGGTCGAGGTCAACGAAAAGGGCGCGATCATCGTCGACGAGGATAACCGCTCGTCGGTGCCGTCGATCTACGCGGTCGGCGACGTCACCGACCGGGTACAGCTGACCCCGGTCGCGATTCGCGAGGGACAGGCGTTCGCCGACACCGTGTTCGGCAACAAGCCGCACCGCGTCGATTATGCCAATATCCCCAGCGCGGTGTTCAGCAATCCGCCGATGGCCGGAGTCGGCCTGACCGAGCGTCAGGCACGCGAGCAATTTGGTGCGCCGAAGATCTTCACCTCGGACTTCCGCCCGATGCGCAACGTGCTGGCGGGCAAGGCCGAACGCTCGCTTTACAAGCTGGTCGTCCACCCCGAGACCGACGTGGTGCTGGGGATCCACATGATCAGCCCCGACGCCCCCGAAATCCTCCAGGCCGCCGCGATCGCGGTGAAGGCGGGGCTCACCAAGGCGCAGTTCGACGATACCGTCGCGCTGCACCCGTCGATGGCCGAAGAACTGGTGCTGATGAAGTGACCACCACCGCTCAGATCCTCCCCGTGCCGGGGAGGATTTTTTAGGAGCGAACCGGCAGCCCCGCCGCCTTCAGCGCGGCGTGCGCCTCGGCGACACTATGATGGCCGAAATGGAAGATCGAGGCCGCGAGCACCGCGCTAGCGCCGCCCTTCAACACCCCATCGACAAGATGGTCGAGATTGCCGACCCCGCCGCTCGCGATCACCGGCACCGAGACCGCATCGGACACCGCGCGGGTGAGCGCGAGGTCATAGCCGTCCCGCGTGCCATCGCGGTCCATCGATGTCAGCAGGATTTCCCCGGCGCCGAGCGAGGCAAGCCGCTTCGCATGTTCGACCGCGTCGATCCCGGACGGTTTGCGGCCGCCATGGGTGTAGATCTCCCATCTGCCGGGCCCGACATTACGCGCATCGACCGCGCCGACTACACATTGTGCACCGAATCGTTCGGCCATCTCGGCGCACAGCTCGGGCCGCGCCACCGCCGCCGAATTGACCGCGACCTTGTCCGCCCCCGCGAGCAGCAGCGCGCGCGCATCTTCCGGCGTGCGCACCCCGCCGCCGACGGTCAGCGGCATGAAGCACACAGCCGCGGTCCGCGCGACCACGTCGAGGATCGTACCGCGCCCCTCATGGCTGGCGGTGATGTCGAGGAAGCAGAGCTCATCGGCGCCCGCGAGGTCATAGACCCGCGCCTGTTCGACCGGATCGCCCGCATCGGCGAGATCGACGAAATTGACGCCCTTGACCACCCGTCCGCCCGCGACGTCGAGACAGGGGATGACGCGCACGCGCACCGTCATCCCAGAGGACCCGTCGCGCGCGCTACCTTGATCGCCTCGGCCAGATCGAGCCGCCCGTCATAGAGCGCGCGGCCGGTGATGACGCCCTCGATCCCGTCCTTCGCATGCGGGACGAGCGCGTGGATGTCGGCGATGCTCGCCACCCCGCCGCTCGCGATCACCGGGATCGAGGCGTGGCGGGCGAGCGCGACGGTCGCCTCTACATTGCAGCCCTTGAGCAGCCCGTCGCGGCCGACATCGGTGAACAGCAGCGATGCGACCCCGGCATCGGCGAAGCGGTCGGCGAGGTCGGTGATGCTGACCGTCGACACCTCGGCCCAGCCATGGGTCGCGACAAAGCCGTCGCGCGCATCGACCCCGACGACGATCCGGCCAGGCAGTTCACGGGCGGCTTCCTTCACCAGATCGGGATTCTGGAGCGCCGCGGTGCCGATGATCACCCGCTCGACGCCAAGCCCCAGCCAGCGGTCGATCCCCGCGCGGTCGCGGATGCCGCCGCCCAGCTCGACCTTGCCGGGGAACGCCTTGAGGATCGCCTCGACCGCTTCGGCATTGACCGCCTTGCCCGCGAAAGCGCCGTCGAGATCGACAACATGGAGCCATTCGGCCCCGGCCTCGGCGAACCTGCGCGCCTGATCGGCGGGATCGTCACCATAGACGGTGGCGCGCGCCATATCGCCCTCGGCAAGACGGACGACCTGACCGCCCTTCAGGTCGATCGCGGGGAAGACGATGATGCTCACTTCTCGGATCCTCCCTGCGCGCAGCGTGGGGAGGGGGACCGTTCGCAAAGCGAATGGTGGAGGGGTCTTCGACCCCACCCCTCCACCACCCTGCGGGTGGTCCCCCTCCCCAGCTTCGCTAGGAAGGATCTTCCAATGCCGCTTACGGCTTCCACTCTAAAAACCTCTTCAAAAACGCCAGGCCATAAGCCTGGCTCTTCTCGGGATGAAACTGCGCGCCGACGATATTGCCGCGCCCGACGGCGGCGGTGATCGGCCCGCCATGATCGGTGGTCGCCAGCACATCGGCGGGATCGGTCGCGTCGAAGATGAAGCTGTGGAGATAATAGGCCTCGCCGGGCACGATCAGCGGATGGTCGCGCGCCGGGACGACGTCGTTCCAGCCCATATGCGGCACTTTATATTCGGGCCCCGGCGTCATCAGCCGGACATCGCCGCCGATCCAGCCGAGCCCCGGCGTGCGACCATGTTCGAGCCCCGCATCGGCCAATAGCTGCATGCCGACGCAGACGCCCAGGAAGGGGGCGCCACGGCCATGGACCGCGCGGTCCATCGCCTCGATCATGCCGGGAATCGCGCTCAACCCGCCCATGCAGGCGGCGAAGGCGCCGACGCCGGGCAGCACTACGCGATCGGCGCGCGCGACGAGATCGGCGTCGGCGGTGACGACCGGGTCACCCCCGGCCGCCCGCAGCGCATTTTCAACCGACCTCAGATTCCCCGCGCCATAATCGATCAGCGCGATCAGTTCGCCTGCCCCGGCTGGCACGTCACAGCATCCCCTTGGTCGAGGGGATCGCATCGGCCTTGCGCGGATCGATCTCGACCGCGGTGCGCAGCGCGCGGGCAAGCCCCTTGAAGCAGCTCTCGACGACATGGTGCATGTTGGCGCCATAGAGATTCTCGACGTGGAGGGTGATCCCCGCCGACTGGCTGAAGCTGTGGAACCAGTGCTCGATCAGCTCGGTATCCCATTCGCCGAGACGCGGGCCCGACAGCCCGACCTTCCACACCAGATAAGGCCGGCCCGAAATGTCGAGCGCGACGCGGGTCAGCGTCTCGTCCATCGGCGCATAGGCATGGCCGTAGCGGGTGATCCCCGCCTTGGTGCCGAGCGCCTTCGCCAGCGCCTCGCCGATCGCGATGCCGCTGTCCTCGGTGGTGTGATGCTGGTCGATATGGAGGTCGCCCGCGATCTTCACATCGAGGTCGATCAGCGAGTGGCGCGACAGCTGCTCGAGCATATGATCGAGGAAACCGATGCCGGTCTCCACCGTATAGACGCCGGTGCCGTCGAGATTCAGCGCCACCGCGATGTCGGTTTCGCTGGTCTTGCGCGTGATCGATGCGGTCCGCATGGCCAGGGCCTTGTCCTTGCCTTCAAGCTGTGTGGCAAATCCCCCACACCGGGACGGCGCCGCTATAGCGCGGTTGCGCCGCGCTGCAACGCCGACTTGACCGGGCGGGACGCAACGTCCATCCCAGCGCCATGAGCGATCAAGCGCCCGACAGCCTGATTCCCTATGACGAGATCGTCCAGGAGGCGCTTCGTGCCGTGGTCGGGCGCGTGCTGGGCGAGGTCGAAAAGGCCGGCGGACTGCCCGGCGAGCATCATTTCTACATCACCTTCAAGACGCAGGGTGCCGGCGTCGACATCCCGAAGCATCTGGTCGAGCGCTTCCCCGACGAGATGACGATCGTGATTCAGAATCGCTACTGGGATCTGAAGGTCAATCCCGACGGATTCGAGGTCGGCCTGTCGTTCAACCAGGTCCCCGCCAAGCTGATCATCCCTTTCGCGGCGGTGACCGGCTTCGTCGATCCGGCGGTCAATTTCGCACTTCAGTTCCAGGCGCAGGCCGATGACGACGGCGAGGATAGCGGCCATGGCTCGGCCGGCAACGATGTCCCCCCCGCGCCTCTCGCCGCGGTCGAGGACGGCTCGAACGTCGTCTCGGTCGATTTCACGCGCAAGAAATAGGCTAATCCACGTCACCCCAGCGAAGGCTGGGGTCTCGGGAGCGTCGCGCAGCACCCCATCTCACGAGATGTCAGCCTGCGCTGGCATGACGAATAATGAGGTCAAGGATGCCCGACACCCGCAGCGAGACTGACAGCTTCGGACCGATCGATGTCCCCGCCACCGCCTATTGGGGCGCACAGACGCAGCGGTCGATCGAGAATTTCCCGTTCGGGCCCGAGGAGCGAATGCCGATCGGGATCGTCCATGCGCTTGGCGTCGTGAAACAGGCGGCCGCGAAGGTGAACCGCGCGCACGGGCTGGATGCGACACTTGCCGATGCGATCGAGGCCGCCGCCGCCGAGGTGGTGGCGGGCAGGCTCGACGATCATTTCCCGCTGGTCATCTGGCAGACCGGTTCGGGCACCCAGAGCAATATGAACGTCAATGAGGTGATCGCGGGCCGCGCCAACGAGGCGCTGGCGGGCACGCGTGGCGGCAAGGCGCCGGTCCATCCCAATGATCATGTCAATATGGGCCAGTCGTCGAACGACAGCTTCCCCACCGCGCTCCACATCGCCGCCGCGCTCGCGGTCCACCGCCGACTCTATCCGGCGCTCGACATGATGCTCGCGGCGCTGGTCGACAAGGCGCAGCGCTGGGACGACATCGTCAAGATCGGCCGCACCCATCTTCAGGACGCGACCCCGCTGACGCTGGGCCAGGAGTTTTCTGGCTATGCCGCGCAGCTGATCGCCTGCCGCAAGCGGCTGGAAGGTGCGGTGGTCGGCGGGATGATGAAGCTCGCGCAGGGCGGCACTGCGGTCGGCACCGGGCTCAACGCGGCGCCAGGCTTCGGCGAGGCGATGGCGGCGGAGATTGCGGGCCTGACCGGGCTCCCTTTCGAAACCGCGCCGAACAAGTTCGAGGCGCTCGCGTCGAACGATCCGCTCGTCCATCTCTCGGGCACGCTCTCCACGCTTGCGGTCGCGCTCACCAAGATCGCCAACGACATCCGCCTGCTCGGCTCGGGCCCCCGCTCGGGGCTGGGTGAGCTGATCCTGCCTGAAAACGAACCCGGCAGCTCGATCATGCCCGGCAAGGTCAATCCCACCCAGTGCGAAATGCTGACGATGGTCGCCGCACAGGTGATCGGCAATCATCAGGCGGTGACGATCGGCGGGCTGCAGGGCCATCTGGAGCTGAACGTGTTCAAGCCGCTGATCGGCGCCGCCGTCCTCCGCTCGATCGCGCTGCTCGCGACCGCCATGGAGAGCTTCACCCTGCGCACGCTGGCGGGGATGGAACCCGATCGCGCCCGGATCGCCGATCTGGTCGGTCGATCGCTGATGCTGGTCACCGCGCTCGCCCCCGAAATCGGCTATGACAATGCCGCCAGGATCGCCAAGCATGCCCATCATGAAGGGCTGACCTTGAAGGAAGCCGGCCTCGCGCTCGGCCTGATCGACGAGGCGGCCTTCGACCGGGTGGTGCGACCCGAGGATATGGTGGGGCGTTAGGTCCTGTCGCCTCAACGCGCGGAACTAACGTTTCCGCCACGCGCTTCACTGTTCGGTGCAAACAGGGAGTAATGACATGATCGGCAAGCTTCTCGCCGCATTCATCGGCCGCCGGATCGACCGGCGCGACGGCGAAGGCGGGGTCAAGGGCGCCCTGCTCGGCGTCGCCGCCGCGAGCGTCATCCGCCGTGCGGGACCGCTGGGGCTGCTCGCGGGCGGCGCCTGGGTCGCGAAAAAGGCCTATGACCGACGCAAGGCCGAACGAAAGCGCGCCGATGCCGTCGCGGCCGACATTCCCCCCACGATCTAGGTTGCCACCATCTCCGCCAGCTTCCGCGCAGTGCGCCAGTTGCGCATCGTGACGGTCGAGCCGGCCGTCTTGTCGACAAAGACCGGGGTCAGCTTCGATCCGATCACCGCCTCGCCATAGTCGATCCAGATCGCATCGCCTTCGACGACCACCTTCTCACCATGCGCCGCGCGCGCATTGAGCGTTGCTTCGATCCCTCCGGCGGGCGGCCTTTTCGACAGGCCGAGATGAACGAGGTTGCCGCGATCGTCGGCATCGGCGAAGGGCGAGCGCTTCGCATAGCCCGCCCATTGCTTCGCAGTCCGGCCGATCGCCTCGACCGCAAAGCCGAATCGCTGTTCGACCAGCGCTTCCACCGCAGCTTCCGCGCTGGCGACACTCGGCGCGGTGAAGATCAGATTGCCGCTCGCGATATAGGTCTGAATATCGTCGAGCCCCGCGTCCTTCGCCGCCGCGCGCAGTTCCGCCATCGGGATCTTGCGGTGGCCGCCGACATTGATGCCGCGCAACAACAGGATCATCTTTTCCATAATATCCCCCTGTTTCGATGATTGACGCGGACGCCCTGTCCGATGCAAGTGCCGCCATGGCCCATATGACCCTGAAGCGCCGCGGCGTCCTGTTCGTCCTGTCCTCGCCCTCGGGCGCCGGCAAGTCCACGATAGCCCGCCGCCTGCTCGCTTCCGACGATCATCTGCGCATGTCGGTCTCGGCCACTACCCGGCCGATGCGCGCGGGAGAGGTTGACGGGGTCGACTATAATTTCGTCGATCTCGAGCATTTCCGCGAGATGGTTTCGAACCATGAATTCCTCGAATGGGCCCATGTCTTCAACCATCGCTATGGCAGCCCCAAGCGGCCGATCGACGAGATGCTCGACGCCGGGCTCGACGTGCTGTTCGACATCGACTGGCAGGGCGCGCAACAACTTTACCAGACCTGCGGCGGCGACGTGGTCCGCGTCTTCATCCTGCCGCCGTCGATGGAAGAGCTCGAGGACCGGCTGCGCAAGCGCGCCACCGACAGCGAGGAAGTGATCGTCGGCCGGATGCAGCGCGCCTCGGCCGAAGTCAGCCATTGGGACGGCTATGACTATGTCCTGATCAACGACGATATCGACCGCTGCTTCGCCGAGGTCCGCGATATCCTGGAGGCCGAGCGCCTCAAGCGCAGCCGCCAGACGGGTCTGATCGGCTTCATCCGGAAGCTCAATACGCCACGCGGATGACGTTCGGGGGGGCACGGCCGCAATACACCCTCATCCCGTCGCACTATTGCTTGCATGCAACGACCATAAGCCTAGCCTCCCGCGCATAATCACGGGAGGGCCCTGATGGCCAGGACATTGCTCGGCGGCCTGCTGGCGGGCGTCGCACTCTATATCGTCGGCTTCATCTTCTGGGGAACGCCGCTCAGCCTGCTCGCCTTCAACCGGCTCGAACAGCCGCAGTCGGCAGCCCTTCAGCAGGCCCTTGCCGAGACGCTGACGGTGAGCGGTACGGGCGCCTATCTGGTGCCCGCGACCGGATCGGCGGCGGGCGATCTGCTCTATGCGCGTGGACCGGTCGCGATGGTCCATTTCAACAGCTCGGGCTTTCCGGTCGTCGATGCCGCCGCGCTCGGCACCGGCTTCCTGCTCGCGATCGTCACCGGCCTTATCATCGCGCTCGCGCTGGGCGCGATCGGATCAAGGGTCACCGACTTCTTCAGCCGCGCCCAGGTCGCGATCCTGTTCGCGCTGGCAGGCACGCTCTATACCGAAATGGGCCAGCCGATCTTCAACCATTTCGGCTTCGGCTACTGGACCTATCTGTTCCTGAGCGACTTCATCGGCCTGTCGGTCGCAGGGCTGATCATCGCGCGCTGGTTTCTGCCCAAGGGTGGTATCCAGAGCTAGACGAGCAGCCCCAGAAACCGCGCCGCCGCCCGGAAATCGTCCGACCGAATAACCCGTGCCTGTATGGCGAGTTCGTCCTCGCCCCATTGTTCGGCCTGCCACAGTTCATCGAGATGCGCGGAATCGAAAGCGGTTCGGCCGTCGATTTCGCCCTCGGCCAGCGCCAGGGCAATCACCAGCGAGCCGGCGATCGTGATCAACGGCTGGAGCCCGGCCAACTGGAAATAGTCATAGCCGCGCAGCGCCGCGCTCAGCCGCTCGACAGTGTCGTCGGGCTGGGGGCAGTGCATGACGCCATGGACGATCTCGAACTCGACATCATAGCGCTGCTGCGCCCAGTCGATCAGCGGATCCCAGGCGACCGCCTGGCGCGCGATCAGCTCGTCGGGGCTGTCGGCGCGGTAGCAGAGCAGGTCGGTCTCGGCATAGCCCGACAGCGTCAGGGCAAAGGCGGCGGGGTCGGGCGCGACCCGGTCGATCGCCGCATTGGCGAGGCCGGTCAGCGGCATGCCGCGCGGGTCGATCGTCTCACCCTGCGCATCCCATTCGGCGACGACCGCATGCGCCAGTGCCGGGGTCGGCAGCCACAGATCGGCGCGCGCGGGGGTCTTCACCGGCCGGCCGTCGAGCCGGATCGCATGGCCGCCACCCTCGACGGGCTCGGTGGTGACGGTCGTGTAGAAGCGCTTCATTGGTAGGCCTGCTTAAGTGAACCCGCTCATCCTGAGGAGGGGCTGAGCTTGCCGAAGACCCGTCTCGAAGGACGCCTGGATCCTTCGAGCGCCTCAGGATGAGCGGGAAGGAAAAACTAGGTGATCCGATCCGCCAGCGCGGTCCGCAATATCCCGGGCAGCTCGTCAGGCCGGTCCGCAACAAAATGGGCCCCCTCGTCGAACAACTCGTCGCGCGCATGATAACCCCAGGCGACCCCGACCGTCGTGCAGCCCGCGTTGATCCCCATGCCGATATCGAAGCTGGTGTCGCCGATCATCACGCTGGTCTCGGGCAGCGCTCCGGCATCGGCCATCGCCTGGATCGCCATCGAAGGATGCGGCTTCGACGGATGCCGGTCGGCGGTCTGGAGCGAGATGAACATGCGGTCGATGCCGTGCACCTCCAGGCAGTGCTGGAGCCCGCGATCGGACTTGCCGGTCGCCACTGCGAGCAGCCAGCCATCGGCCTCCAGCGCGCGCAGCGCCTCGACGATGCCCGGGAACAGCGGTTCCTCCACCTCGCCCGCGCCGCGCAGCTCGCGGAAGGCGTGCTTATAGCTCTCGCGCAGCGCGACATGGACGTCATGCCCGGCCTGGGGAAGCAACATCCGCATCGCCTCGGTCAGGCTCAGCCCCACCACGCGGCGGATCGCCGGATCGGCAGGCGGCGGCAGCTGCGCGGCGACGAACGCCTCGGCCATCGCGCGGCAGATACTGGCCTGGCTGTCGACCAGCGTACCGTCGCAGTCGAAGATGGCGAGGCGGTTCACGGCTTGCTGCGACCGCGCCGTTCGCCGCGCCGCGCCTTGCGCGCGTCCTTCGCCTGATGCGCGAGCGCCCGGCGCTTGCCCTCGGGGGTCTCGCTGAACTTGACCTCATCGATCGGCAGCGCGTCGCCCTTCGCTTCCTCGAAACCGAGAATACGCAGCGTTTCGGCGAAGTGATCGGGCAGGTTGGCGACGACGTCGATAACGCCGCCATCGGGATGATCGACCTTCAGCCGCCGCGCATGGAGATGCATCTTGCGGCTGATCGTGCCCGACAGAAAGGCCGAGAGCCCGCCATATTTGCCGTCGCCGACGATCGGATGGCCGATCGCCGCCATATGGACGCGCAGTTGGTGGGTACGGCCGGTATAGGGTTGCAGCTCGACCCAGGCGGCGCTGTTGCCGGCGCGCTCGATCACCCGGTAGCGGGTGCGCGCGGGGCTGCCTTCCTTCTCGTCGACATGCATCTTCTCGCCGCCGGTGCCGGGCTGCTTGCCGATCGGCAGCTCGATCATCCCGTCATGGATCGATGGGACACCGGTGACCATCGCCCAATAGACCTTGCGCGCGGTGCGGCTGCTGAACGCCTTGGCGAAATGGCCGGCGGCACGCGAATTGCGCGCCAGCAGCAGGACCCCCGACGTGTCCTTGTCGAGCCGGTGGACCAGCTTGGGGCGGTTGTCGGCCTCATATTGGATGCCGTCGAGCAACCGATCGACATGATGGTCGGTCTTGGTACCGCCCTGGGTGGCAAGGCCAGGGGGCTTGTTGATCACGATTGCCTGGCGGTCCTGATGGATCACCAGGCTCTGGATCAGGGCGGTATCCTCGGCGCTCAACGGTTCGCGCGGCGTCTTCGGGCGCGGCGCCCTGGCCGCGGTGGTGGCGGCTGCGGCGAGCTCGGGCGGGGGCAGGCGGATCATCTGGCCCGCCTCCAGCCGGTCGCCCGGATCGGCGCGCTTGCCGTTGACCCTTAGCTGGCCGGTGCGCGCCCAGCGCGAGACGATGTTGAAACTCGTGTCGGGCATGTGCCGCTTGAACCAGCGGTCGAGACGGATGCCGTCATCATCGTCGGCGACGACGAACTGGCGCATCTCGGCCTGGGTGGCACCCGTGCTGCTGATAGGGGTATCGCTCATGTCGCCATCCGTCCAAGGCCAATCCCGAGGACCAGCATGAGTACCGATCCCGCCACCGACGAGACCGCATAGGCCGAAGCCATGACATAGTCGCCGCGCGCGAGCATATCGAAAGTCTCGAGGCTGAACGCCGAGAAGGTGGTGAAACCACCGAGCACGCCGACCCCAAGGAACAGGCGGAGCGGCTCGCTCTCGACCGGCGCCTGCGCGACGACTCCCGCCAGCACCCCCATCAGCAGTCCGCCGAGCAGGTTGACGATCCAGGTACCGAACGGAAAGGCCGGGCCGAGCTGCTGCAGCGCGACCATGCCGATATGATAGCGGAAGCCGGCGCCGATCGCGCCGCCGACCATGACGAGAAGAAGCGGGGGCATTTCGGCCCTGTAGCCGCAGATGCGCGCAGGCGCCAGTGCGCCTCTCCTTCGTCATCCCAGCGAAAGCTGGGATCTCACTGCATGTCCGCGCCAGAAGAAAAGAGATTCCAGCTTTCGCTGGAATGACGGAGTTTGAATTACTTCCCGCTATCCCTGATCAGGATCGTCCCCGCGGTCCCGCCCGGGCCCGGCGCCATGGTGATCGTCACCGGGTCGCCCTCGTCATTCTGCGCGGTCAGGGTCGCGGTGCCGCCCTTGCTGGCGACGGCGACACCGGTGAAGCCGTTGTCGCGCGCCTGCGCGGCGAAGTGGCCCGCGACCTTGTCGGGCGCGGCCGGCGCAGTGAAGCGCATCGCCACCCGGCCATTGGCTGGGCCCTTCGGATCGGTGACGTTGATCGACGAGAAGGTCGAGCCCGGATAGGGCTTCATCCCGTTGATATCCATATCGTCGCCGCCAATCTTCATCCCCGGAATCTTCACCCGGCCCTCGAAGCCGGGCAGCTTGACCGCGACGCCGTCGGAACCGTCGTTGGCCGAGATCGCGACATTGCCGTCGGCGCCGATGCTGACCGACGCCTCCTCGCTACCGTCCCTGTCCTTGTCATCCTTGCCGACCTTCAGCTCGCAGCCCGCAAGCAGCAGCATCGGGACCGCCATCATCAACATCGCCCTGCGCATCATCGTCCTCCTGCTTCGCTCGGCCGCCAGCAACTGTATTATATATATAGTACAGCAGTTGCAATATCCCGCAACATGGAGGATGCTCGCAGCCATGTTCAATCTCATCTCGCTGATCATCGGTTTCGTCGCGCTCGGCGGGGCGATCCTCGGCTTCTTTCCCTTCTTCGGCTGGATCAACTGGGCGGTGGTGCCGGTCGCGCTGATGGGTGCGGCATTCGGCATCATGTCGCACCGCGACAGCGGACGGAAGCTCAACAGCTTCATCCTTGTGATCGGCATCGTCCGGCTGATCATGGGCGGGGGCCTGTTCTGAGATGGGGCCGGCCGAGCTGATCGAAAGGCTGGGACTCGCGCCGCATCCGGAGGGCGGATGGTACCGTGAAACATGGCGCGAACCGGGACACCACGGCACCGCAGTCCGCGGCCATGCGACCGCGATCTATTTCCTGCTCGAGGCGGGCCAGCGCTCGCACTGGCATCGGGTCGACGCCGCCGAGATGTGGCTGCTCCACCTTGGCGGCCCGGTGGCGCTCTCCCTCGCGGCCTCCGACGCCGGGCCGGTCGAGACGATCCTGATCGGCGGCGATATCGCGGCGGGCCAGCGCCCGCAGGCGCTGGTGCCGGCGGGCTGGTGGCAGGCGGCGGAAGCACACGACGGCTGGGCGCTGCTCAGCTGCGTCGTCGCGCCGGGCTTCGATTTTGCCGGTTTCGAGCTAGCCGCACCGGGCTGGCACCCCGTTTCCTGAGCGTCTGACACGGTCTCAGCGGCGGGATTGCTTGCCGAATCGCACCGGAACGGTCAGTTTCGATCGGGGGCGCCGGCACGCGCTCTTTTGGGGGGCATTGATGACGCCTAGCGAGCTAGCAGCGCTGCTGCCGAAGACGAGCGTCTTTGGCGACTGCACGGATGCCGAACTCGCCGACATCCTGGCGATCGGCAAGATCCAGACGACGCGCGCCAATGACGAGCTGTTGAGCCAGGGCGACGAGGGTACCTCGCTGCTGATCGTGCTCGACGGAGTCGTGCGCATCTCGATGGTGACCCCCAATGGCCGCGAGATCATCCTCGACTATGCCGAGGCCGGGGCCGTGCTGGGCGAGATCGCGGTGCTCGACGATCAGCCGCGCACCGCCGCCGCCACAGCGATGTGGGCCGGCCGCGTGCTGCGCATATCGCGCGCGCATTTCTTCACCTTCATCGAACGTCATCCGCGCGTCGCGTTGCGTCTGCTGCGCGAAATGGCACGGCGCCTGCGCGAAACCGATGCGACGATCGAGAGCGACCGCGCCTTCACCACCGCGCCGCGCCTGGCCCGCTATCTCAAGCGACTCACCGACCAGAAGATGGCGGGCACCCGCCTCACCCGCGATCTCAGCCAGTCCGAGCTGGGCAGCTTCGTCGGCATCAGCCGCGAGAATATCAACCGCCAGCTCGCCGCATGGGCGAGCGAGGGCGTGATCGAACTGACCCAGGGCAAGATCCGCATCATCGACCCCGATTATCTGACCCAGATCGCCGAGGCGATGGATTGAAAAATCCTCCCTGGCGAAGCCGGGGAGGGGGACCGCGCGAAGCGTGGTGGAGGGGTTTTCCGACAATGAAGCTGGCGCCGGTGTTGAGGTCGCAGGCCCCTCCACCACCTGCGGTGGTCCCCCTCCCCATGCTTCGCATAGGGAGGATCTTTACGACGACTTGACCTTCGCCCCCCACAAGCCGACATGCCGCCCCATGAACCGCGTCAACGCCAAGATCTGCGGGCTTTCGACCCCCGACACGCTCGGTACCGCGATCCGGCACGGCACCGCGCATGTCGGTTTCATCTTCTTCCCGAAAAGCCCGCGCCATGTGACCTTCGAGCAGGCCGCCGCGCTCACAGCGCAGGTGCCGCCGCATGTCGGCAAGGTCGGCGTGTTCGTCGATGCCGATGACGCGCTGATCGACGAAGCGGTGCTGATCGCAGGGATCGACACGGTCCAGCTCCACGGCAAGGAATCGCCCGAGCGGCTGGCGGGGCTGCGCATGCGCCACCCGGGCGTCGGCCTGTGGAAGGCAATTTCCATCCGTACCCGCGCCGACCTCGACACGGCGCGCAACTATCGGACGGTCGCCGACCTGATCCTTTATGACGCCAAGACCCCCGAGGGCACATTGCCTGGCGGCATGGGGCTGCGCTTCGACTGGACGCTCCTCGACGGCTTCGCCCATCCCCAGCGCTGGGCACTGTCGGGCGGGATCGACGCCGGCAATGTCGTCGACGCCGCAGCGCGAACCGGAGCGCGGCTGATCGACGTCAGTTCGGGTGTCGAAAGCGCGGCGGGCATCAAGGATGTGGACAAGATCGCCGCCTTCCTTCAACGGATCGCCTCATTATGACCACGACCATCCCAAACACGCTGCGCGCAGGCCCCGACGAAGACGGCTTTTTCGGCAAGTATGGCGGCCGCTTCGTCAGCGAGACGCTGATGCCGCTGATCCTCGACCTCGAACGCGAATATCGCGCGGCGCAGATCGACCCTGCCTTCAAGGCCGAGCTCGACGGGCTGATGACCCATTATGTCGGCCGCCCGAGCCCGCTCTATTTCGCCGAGCGGCTGACCGAGCATCTCGGCGGCGCGAAAATCTATCTGAAGCGCGAAGAACTGAACCACACCGGCGCGCACAAGATCAACAATTGCATCGGCCAGATCCTGCTCGCCCGCCGGATGGGCAAGACCCGGATCATCGCCGAGACCGGCGCGGGATCGCACGGGGTGGCCACGGCCACCGTCGCGGCGCGCTTCGGCCTGCCCTGCACGATCTTCATGGGCGCGGTCGATGTCGAGCGGCAGCAGCCCAATGTCTTCCGGATGAAGCTGCTCGGTGCCGAGGTCCAGCCGGTCACCTCGGGCGCGCAGACGCTGAAGGACGCGATGAACGAGGCGCTGCGCGACTGGGTCGCGAACGTCCACGACACCTTCTACATCATCGGTACGGTCGCGGGGCCGCATCCCTATCCCGAACTGGTGCGCGATTTCCAGTCGGTGATCGGCCGTGAGGCGCGCGAGCAGATCATCGCCGCCGAAGGCCGCCTGCCCGACCTTTTGGTCGCGGCGGTGGGCGGCGGATCGAACGCGCTCGGCCTGTTCCATCCCTTCCTCGATGACCCATCGGTCAAGATGCTCGGCGCCGAGGCGGCCGGCTACGGCATTGATTCGGGCCAGCATGCCGCGAGCCTCGCGGGCGGCAGCCCCGGCGTGCTTCACGGCAACCGCACCTATCTGCTCCAGGACGAAGACGGCCAGATCACCGAGGCGCACTCGATCTCGGCCGGGCTCGATTATCCCGGGATCGGCCCCGAACATAGCTGGCTCCACGATATTGGCCGGGTTGAATATGTGCCGATCACCGATGCCGAAGCGGTCGCCAGCTTCCAGCTGCTTGCCCGGCTGGAGGGCATCATCCCCGCACTCGAAACCGCGCACGCGCTGGCCGCGGTCGAGAAGATCGCGCCGGGCATGGGCCGCGATCAGATCATCATCATCAACCTGTCGGGCCGCGGCGACAAGGACATCCCCACCATCGCCAAGGCGCAGGGGGTGACGATATGAGCCGCCCCATGACCCGCATTGCCGCCACCTTCGCCCGCACCCGCGCCGAAGGGCGCGCGGCGCTGATCGCATTCGTCACCGGCGGCGACCCGAGCCCGGCCGATACCGGCGCGATCCTCGACGCGCTGGTCGCAGGCGGCGCCGACGTGATCGAACTGGGCATGCCCTTCACCGATCCGATGGCCGACGGCCCTGCGATCCAGCGCGCCAATCTGCGCGCGCTGGCGGCGGGGACCACCACCGCCGACCTGCTCGGCATCGCAACCGCATTCCGCGCCCGCCACCCCGACGTGCCACTGGTGCTGATGGGCTATGCCAATCCGATGGTCCGTCGCGGCCCCGACTGGTTCGCCGCCGAGGCCAGCAAGGCCGGGGTCGACGGGGTGATCTGCGTCGACATCCCCCCCGAAGCCGATCCCGCGCTCGGCCCTGCGCTGCGCGCCGCCGGAATCGACCTTGTCCGCCTCGCCACCCCGACCACCGACGCGGCGCGGCTGCCCGCCGTGCTCGATGGCGCGTCGGGCTTCCTCTATTATGTCTCGGTGGCGGGGATCACCGGCATGCAGCAGGCCGGCCAGGCGAGCATCGAGGCGGCGGTCGCGCGCTTCAAGGCGGCGACCGACTTGCCCGTCGCGGTCGGCTTCGGCGTGCGCGGTCCCGAACAGGCCGAGGCGATCGGCCGGGTCGCCGACGGCGTCGTCGTCGGTTCGGCGATCGTCGATCTGGTGAGCGAGCATGGCGCCAGCGCCGCGGGGCCGGTTCGCGAATTCATCTCGACCCTCAGTGCGGCCGTGCGGCGCGGCGCCAGGGAGAAGGCGGCATGAGCTGGCTCGATCGTGTCCGCAAGAAGATCCCGTTCATCGCCAGGCGCGAGTCGCCCGACAATCTCTGGCACAAATGCCCGTCGTGCCAGCAGATGATCTTCGCCCGCGAATATGAGGAGAATCTGTCGGTCTGCCCGAAATGCGGACATCATGGCCGGATCGGGCCCGATGCGCGGTTCGACCAGCTGTTCGACAATGGCGTCTACACCCCGCTGCCGAGCCCGCAGGTGCGCGAGGATCCGCTGAAATTCCGCGACACCAAGCGCTACTCCGATCGCATCAAGGACGCCCGGTCGAAGACCGGCGAGCAGGACGCGCTGATCAATGCGCGCGGCACGATCGAGGGCTTCAGGGCGGTCGTCGGCGTCCAGGACTTCGCCTTCATGGGCGGATCGATGGGGCTGGCAGTGGGAGCGGCCTTCGTCGCCGGCGTTCAGGCGGCGATCGCCGATAAATGCCCCTATATCATCTTCACCGCGGCCGGCGGTGCGCGCATGCAGGAGGGTATCCTCTCGCTGATGCAGATGCCGCGAACCACCGTCGCGATCGCCCAGCTGCGCGAGGCGGGACTGCCCTATATCGTCGTGATGACCGATCCCACCACCGGCGGCGTCACCGCCTCCTATGCGATGCTCGGCGACATCCAGATCTCCGAGCCCGGCGCGCTGATCGGTTTCGCGGGCCAACGGGTGATCGAACAGACGATCCGCGAGAAGCTCCCCGAAGGCTTCCAGCGCGCCGAATATCTGCTCGACCACGGCATGCTCGACATGGTCGTCACCCGCCACAATCTGCGCGCCGAACTGGCCCGGCTGATCGACTATCTCTGCCCGGGGAAGCAGGCGGCGTGAATAGCCCCCCTCCCTGCCAAGGGAGGGGTTGGGGGTGGGTCATGCCGCTGGGTGTGGCTCACCGATTTTCCGCCGCCCGGGGCCTGACCCACCCCAACCCCTCCCTTGGCAGGGAGGGGGTTTCTTGATGCCCGACCACGCCACCTCCTCCGATCCTGCGGTCCAGGCGCAGCTAAATCGGCTGTCGCTGCTGTCGCCCGGCGCCGACATTCTCGGGCTGGAGAGAATCGCGCAGCTGTGCGAGCGGCTCGGCCATCCCGAGCGCGGCTTGCCCCCCGTGCTCCATGTCGCGGGGACCAACGGCAAGGGATCGACCTGCGCCTATCTCCGCGCCGCGATCGAGGCCGCGGGGATGTCGGCACATGTCTTCACCAGCCCGCACCTGATCCGCTTCAACGAGCGTATCCGCGTCGCCGGCAAGCTGATCGAGGATGCCGAACTCGCACCGCTGCTCGCCGAAGTGATCGCGGTCGGCGGCGACATTGGCGCGAGCTTCTTCGAGGTGACCACCGCCGCCGCCCTGCTCGCCTTCAGCCGGACACCCGCCGACGCCTGCATCATCGAGGTCGGACTGGGGGGGCGGCTCGATGCGACCAATATCATCCCCGCCCCACTGGTCTGCGGGATTGCCCAGCTCGGGCTCGACCATCAGAGCTTCCTGGGCGACACGATCGAGGCGATCGCCGCCGAGAAGGCCGGGATCGCCAAGCCCGGGGTGCCGATCATCACGCTCCATTATCCGGCTAC
Organism: uncultured Sphingomonas sp.; assembly: GCA_947085315.1. Lineage (GTDB taxonomy): Bacteria > Pseudomonadota > Alphaproteobacteria > Sphingomonadales > Sphingomonadaceae > Rhizorhabdus. The sequence continues at coordinate 85,186 of CAMTVW010000010.1, forward strand.
CGTCGCCAATCAGGTCGGCGCGACGATCGCGGCGGCGGGCGCCGAGTGGCACGTCAAGGGCGGCTCCTGGGACGCTGTCGCCTATCAGGCCCGGCTTCATTACCGCGATGCGCAGGGCAAGCTCGATCTGCCGCTGCCCGGGCTCGCCGGTCAGCATCAGGCGCAGAACGCCGCGCTCGCAGTGGCGATGCTGCGCCATCAGGATGCGCTGGCGATCCCCGCCTCGGCGTTGCGCGCGGCGATGGGATGGGCCGACTGGCCCGCGCGGCTCCAGCATCTGCGCGGCGGCGCGCTGGTGGACCGGCTGCCGACGGGCGCCGAGCTATGGGTCGACGGCGGGCATAACCCCTCGGCGGGACGGGTGATTGGCGACTTTCTGCGCGGTCATATCGCGCCGGGCCGGCCGCTCCACATCGTCATGGGCCTGCTCGCCAACAAGGACGCCGCCGGCTTCCTGGCGGCGATGGGCCAGCTGCCCGCGCGCTTCCACATGGTCCCGGTGCCGGGCCACGACCACCACCCCCCCGCGACCCTCACCGAAACCGCACGACTCGCCAGCTTCCGCGCGGGGCCCGCGATCGATGTCGCCGCGGCATTGGCGACAATCGCAGCCGCACCGGGCGAACTGCCACCAGTGGTGCTGATCGCGGGCTCGCTCTATCTGGCCGGTCGGGTGCTGGAGGCGAACGGGACCGTGATCGACTGAACCATCGGCCACACTGTAATTGCGATTGACTTGCAATAGCGATAATGCTCTTTTCCGGCCCGCCGAGAGGAGAGACGATATGTCCGACGAAACCGCAACCGACCGCCTTTTGCCGCATCGCGCGCCCGACGACGATAGCGGTGCGCGGATCCTTCTTCAGACGGTGCGCCGGATCGGCATCGGCGGGCTCAATGACGCCTATGCCGCCAGCCTGATGATGGGCGCGTTCGGCAAATCCTTCCGCCGCCCTCTGATCCTCGCCCGCGCGCTGATGGCCGAACTGGCGCGCGCCTCGCACAAGCCGATTATGATCGCGCCGTCCTGCTGCTGCCGGATGACGGGCGGCGAAGCGATACTGCTGCGCGCGGCTACGCTGGCGACCGCGGACCCGCGGCTGTCGCATGATCTGCTATGCTCTCTGTGCGGAATCGAGAACGGCATCGGCATCCTCTCCAGCACCCAGGCGCTCGGCCAGGCGTTCGCCGATCTTGGACGGCCGATCGAGGTTTAATTTCCGTCCATCCTGCCGAGGGGTTCAGGCCCGGCATATCCGGCCCTCCGCCCTTTCGCTAACCCACACCCGTCGCTATATCCCTGTTGAATCTCGCATTTGCAGCATAGGGTATAGCTATGACGGCCGTTGGTCAGGACACCCTCAAGACCCGTTCCACCCTCAACGTCGACGGCAGGCATTATGCCTATTACTCGCTCGCGAAGGCGGCCGGGAAATTGGGCGATATTTCTCGCCTGCCCTTCTCGATGAAGGTGCTGCTCGAAAATCTGCTGCGTTTCGAGGACGGGGTTACCGTCTCGGTCGAGGACATCCAGGCGATCGTCGACTGGCAGAAGGAGCGCAAGTCCGAGCGCGAGATCCAGTATCGCCCGGCGCGCGTGCTGATGCAGGATTTCACCGGTGTCCCCTGTGTGGTCGATCTGGCGGCGATGCGCGACGCGATGACCGCGCTTGGCGGCGACGCCCACAAGATCAACCCGCTCGTCCCCGTCCACCTCGTCATCGATCATTCGGTGATGGTCGACAGCTTCGGCACGCCCCAGGCGTTCGATGAGAATGTCGCGCTCGAATATGCCCGCAACGGCGAGCGTTACGAATTCCTCCGCTGGGGTTCGAAGGCGCTCAACAACTTCAAGGTCGTGCCACCCGGCACCGGCATCTGCCACCAGGTCAATCTCGAGAATCTGGCCCAGACTGTCTGGAGCTCTCCCGATGGCTCGGGCGTCGATGTAGCCTATCCCGACACATGCGTCGGTACCGACAGCCACACGACGATGATCAACGGGCTGGGCGTGCTCGGCTGGGGCGTCGGCGGGATCGAGGCCGAGGCCGCGATGCTCGGCCAGCCGGTGTCGATGCTGATCCCCGAAGTCGTCGGCTTCAAGCTTTCGGGCACGATGGTCGAAGGCATCACCGCGACCGATCTGGTGCTGACCGTCACCCAGATGCTCCGCGCCAAGGGCGTGGTCGGCCGCTTCGTCGAATTTTACGGCCCCGGCCTCGACTCGCTGTCACTCGCCGACCGCGCGACGATCGCCAATATGGCGCCCGAATATGGCGCGACCTGCGGCTTTTTCCCGATCGACGACGCGACCCTCGTCTATCTGCGCCTCACCGGCCGCCCCGCCGAGACGATCGCGCTGGTCGAGGCCTATTCGAAGGAGCAGGGCCTCTGGCGCGACGCGACCGCGCCCGATCCGGTGTTCACCGACAGCCTCGAGCTCGACATGTCGACCGTCCAGCCGTCGATGGCCGGCCCGAAGCGCCCGCAGGACCGCGTGCTGCTGTCGTCGGTCGACGAAGGTTTCAACAATGAGCTCGCCTCGGGCTACAAAAAGGGCGACGAGGGCGACAAGCGGGTCGAGGTTGAAGGCGAAGACTTCACGATCGGCCATGGCGACGTGGTGATCGCCGCGATCACGAGCTGCACCAACACGTCGAACCCATCCGTGATGATCGCCGCCGGCCTCGTCGCGCGCAAAGCCAATGCCTATGGCCTGAAGGCGAAGCCCTGGGTCAAGACCAGCCTCGCACCGGGTTCGCAGGTCGTCACCGACTATCTCGCGCGCGCCGGCCTGCAGGGCGATCTCGATGCCGTCGGGTTCAACCTGGTCGGCTATGGATGCACCACCTGCATCGGCAATTCGGGCCCGCTCGCGGATCCGATCTCGAAGGCGATCAACGGCAATGATCTGGTCGCGTCGGCGGTGCTGTCGGGCAACCGCAACTTCGAAGGCCGCGTATCACCCGACGTGCGCGCCAATTATCTGGCGTCGCCGCCACTGGTCGTCGCCTATTCGATCTTCGGCACCACCGCGAAAGACATCACCAAGGATCCGATCGGCACCACCGGAGAGGGCAAGCCCGTTTATCTGAAGGATATCTGGCCGACCACCGCCGAGGTGGCGAACACCGTCGCCGCCGCGATCGACAGCGAGATGTTCAAGAGCCGCTATGCCAATGTCTTCCTGGGCGACAAGAACTGGCAGGCGATCGAGGTCGAGGGTTCGGACACCTATAGCTGGCGCGCCGGTTCGACCTATGTTGCCAACCCGCCCTATTTCGAGGGCATGTCGATGACCCCGGCCGCAGTGCGGGACATCATCGACGCGCGTCCGCTCGCGATCTTCGCCGACTCGATCACGACCGACCACATCAGCCCGGCGGGCTCGATCAAGGTGGACAGCCCGGCAGGCCGCTTCCTGCTCGAGCATCAGGTCTCGAAGGCGGACTTCAACAGCTATGGCGCGCGCCGTGGCCATCATGACGTGATGATGCGCGGCACCTTCGCCAATATCCGCATCAGGAACCAGATGATCCCCGGTATCGAAGGCGGGATGACCAGGCACATCCCGACCGGCGAAGTGATGGCGATCTTCGACGCGGCGATGAAATATAAGGACGAGGGCACCCCGCTGGTCGTCATCGCCGGCAAGGAATATGGCACCGGATCGTCGCGCGACTGGGCGGCGAAGGGCACCAACCTGCTCGGCGTCCGCGCGGTGATCACCGAGAGCTTCGAGCGCATCCACCGCTCGAACCTTGTCGGCATGGGCGTGCTGCCGCTGCAGTTCGCCGAAGGGGTCGATCGCAACACGCTCAAGCTCGACGGCACCGAGACCTTCACGATCGAAAATGTCGCCGGCCTGCGCCCGCGCCAGGCCGTCACCGTCAAGCTCACCCGCGCCGACGGCTCGACCGAGAGTTTCGAGACGAAGTGCCGGATCGATACCGTCAACGAGCTCGAATATTTCCTCAACGGCGGCATCCTCCACTACGTGCTGCGCAAGCTCGCAGCGTAAGGAGTTTCTCCCTCCCCTTCAGGGGAGGGGTCGGGGGTGGGGGCTTTCCTCCATTCCGACCCCGGTCTCGGTGAGACGCGGATGCCCCACCCCATCCCCTCCCCTTCAGGGGAGGGGCCAAATAGGAAAAGGGCCGGTCCGCATCGCGCGGGCCGGCCCTTTTCATACTGTTTCAGAATCCGATGGACCGGGACCCTTAAGCCGCGTTCGCCGGAACGAACTTGGTCAGATCGATCCCCTCGACGGCCGCCTTATATTCATCGGCGCTGGGCGTACGGCCGAGAATCGTCGACAGCACCACGACCGGGGTCGAAGCCAGCAGCGATTCGCCCTTCTTGTTGGCGCCGTCCTCGACAACGCGGCCCTGGAACAGGCGGGTTGACGTGGCGAGGACGGTGTCGCCCTTGGCGGCCTTTTCCTGGTTGCCCATGCACAGGTTGCAGCCCGGCCGTTCGAGATAGAGGATATTCTCATATTCGGTGCGGTTGGCCGTCTTCGGCTTCTCGTCATCGAATTCGAAGCCCGCATATTTCGCCAGGATGTCCCAGTCGCCTTCGGCCTTGAGCTCATCGACGATGTTGTAGGTCGGGGGAGCGACGACCAGCGGCGCCTTGAACTCGACCTTGCCTTCGGCCTTCTCGATATTCTTCAGCATCTGCGCGATGATCTTCATGTCGCCCTTATGCACCATGCACGAGCCCACAAAGCCCAGATCGACCTTCTTGGTGCCGCCATAATAGGAAACCGGGCGGATCGTGTCGTGGGTGTAGCGCTTCGACACGTCCGGGTTGTTCACGTCGGGGTCGGCGATCATCGGCTCGTCGATCAGGTCCAGATCGACGACGACCTCGGCGAAATATTTCGCGTTGTCGTCGGGCGTCAGCGCGGGCTTGTCGCCCATGCGAATCTCGGAGATGCGGACGTCGGCCTTGGCGATCAGGTTCGCCAAGGTGCCGGCGGCATTGTCCATGCCCTTGTCGATCATCAGCTGGATGCGCGCCTTGGCGATCTCCAGCGAACCGATCAGCGTCTCATCGTCCGAAATGCAGATCGAGGCCTTGGCCTTCATCTCGGCCGTCCAGTCGGTGAAGGTGAAGGCCTGGTCGGCGAGCAGCGTGCCGATATGGACTTCGATCACGCGGCCCTGGAAGACATTGTCGCCGTGCTGCGCGAGCATCTGCGCCTGGGTGGCGTGGACGACATCGCGGAAATCCATATGCGGCTGCATCCTGCCCTTGAACGTCACCTTGACCGACTGCGGTATCGGCATGGTCGCCTCGCCGGTCGCCAGCGCCAGCGCGACGGTGCCCGAATCCGCGCCGAACGCCACGCCTTTCGACATGCGGGTGTGGCTGTCGCCGCCGATGATGATCGCCCAGTCATCCACGGTCAGGTCGTTCAGCACCTTGTGGATCACGTCGGTCATCGGATGATAGACGCCCTTCGGGTCACGTGCGGTGACCAGGCCGAAACCGCTCATGAACGACATCAGCTTGGGGATGTTCGCCTGCGCCTTCTTGTCCCACACCGACGCCGTGTGGCAGCCCGACTGATAGGCGCCGTCGACCAGCGGCGAGATGACCGTCGCCGCCATCGCCTCAAGCTCCTGCGCGGTCATCAGGCCGGTGGTGTCCTGCGAACCGACGATGTTCACCTTGACCCGCACGTCCGAGCCCGCGTGCAGCACCTTGCCCGGCGTGATGCCGACGGCGTTGCGGTTGAAGATCTTCTCGACCGCGGTCAGGCCCACGCCTTCGGCGGTGATTTCCTTGTTCGCGGCATAGACCGGGGTCGGTTCGATCCCCAGCGTGCGGGCGGCGAAGGTCTGGAGCTTCTTGCCGAAGACGATGGCATAGGAGCTGCCGGCCTTCATGAACTCCATCTTCTGCGGCGTGAAGGCCGCGGCGATATCGACCAGCTCCGCGCCATTTTCGTCGCGCAGCTTCTTGTTCTTCACGTCGATCTTCAGGACGGTGCCGGTTTCGACCGAGAATTTCTCCTCGAGGACCGGATTGCCGTCATTGTTGATGATCGGATTGCCGTCCGGCCCGGTCTGCTTGACCCAATTCTTCAGGTTGATGCCGATGCCGCCGGTCACATCGACGGTGGTCCCGAAGATCGGCGAGATGCCGTTGGTGCCCGCGACGACGGGTGCATAGTTGACGAACGGGACATAGGGGCTGGACGGCTTGCCGGTCCACAGCGCGACGTTGTTCACGCCCGACATGCGCGACGAGCCCACGCCCATCGTGCCCTTCTCGGCTATCAGCATCACGCGCTTGCCGGGGTGCTGCGCCTTGAGCGCGACGATCGCCTGCTGCGCTTCGGGCGACATCATGCACTGACCGTGCAGCTCGCGGTCCGAGCGCGAATGCGCCTGGTTGCCGGGCGACAGAAGATCGGTCGAGATATCGCCTTCGCCGGCGATGAAGGTGACGACCTCGATCTCGTCCTCGACATCCGGAAGCTTCGTGAAGAACTCCGCCTTCGCATAGCTTTCCAGCACGTCCTTCGCGATGGCGTTGCCCGCGTTGAAGGCTTCGCTCAGCCGGTGCATGTCGGCGTCGTAGAGGAAGACCTGGGTCTTCAGCACCTCGCCCGCCAGCGCGGCGACTGCGGGCGCATCGCCCAGCGCGATGTCGAGCAGCACGGTGATCGACGGGCCGCCCTTCATGTGCGACAGCAGCTCGAGCGCGAAGCCGGGCGTGATTTCGGGCACGACCGCTTCGCCCAGGATGATCTGCTTCAGGAAGCCCGCCTTGACCGCCGCGGCGCTCGTCGTGCCGGGCAGCGTGTTGTAGATGAAGAATTTGAGCGCATCGGCCCGGTGTTCGCTACCGGCATCCCTGATCAGGGCGGTAATCTCGAAGATGAGGCCGCCGTCGTCGATCGGCTTGGGAGCAAGTCCCTGAATTCTCCGGCTTTCGATTTCGGCGAGATAATCCAGGTAGACGCTCATAATGTTCCCACCCCATGAAGTGCACCGAGCCTGGCGAAACGTCGCGAACCGGCGGTAATCCGGCCTCGGGCTGACGGGGGTTCCGGTACGCCAACCAGGCTGGGCTGACAAGATGCCGCAATGCGACAAAAGGGCCTTCCCGATCCTGCAGCCAGGCGAAAGAAGTCAGCCGGTGCCCCTGATCCGGGCGAAGCTGCGCAGCGTCTCGCGCACATTCTTGTCGGTCAGACCCTCGGTCATCGCGTCGACCTGGGCGACAAGGTCGCCGCCGCCGATGACCGGTCCGACGATGTGCGACGCCATCGACCATTGGCCGAACTCGCGCGTCTCCACGCCTCTGCTCGACAGCTTCACCAGCGCCCGGTGACGCGGATCGAGGGCGATCCGCGAAAAGGCCGTTTCCACCGCTTCGATCGGGCCTTCCAGCGTCTGCAGGAAGCGTTTGCCGTCGAAGATCAGAAGCCCGGAAATATTGTCGCGGCCGTTGCGCCGGCGGGATGCTTCCAGAATCGATTCGACATCGCTCAGCATGAGCGAGGGGCGGGCGGTGCTTATATAGATGAGCTGATGGAACATAGAGTCGTCCGATATGATGGGTAGGCCGAACATATCCGCAAATCCCAACGCGTTGATTAACGCCGTTACGATGGCGACGGCAGCGTCCGGCCCCGGATCAGGCTTGTTCGGCCAGCCCTTCGCACATCCACGCAGGCACGAACGCGTCGCCGAGTTTGTCGACTGAGCGCCGTTCGACGGTCCCGTCGGGAAGCACCACCAGCCGGCGGTTGACCTTGTTGCGCCAGTTCATCCGCGCGGTGTTTTCCTGGCCGACATAACAGCCCTTGGTGAAGCTGACGCCATGGAGCAGATCGGCATTGCATTCGAGCCACAGATATTTGTCTGAACCCAGCTCCTCGACGCCCTCGGGCACGCCGAGTGACATGCGATGCGCGCGCCAACCCTCGGCTGCGCCGTCAGCGGGTGCGATCCAGCGGCGGCCGAGCGCAGGCAGACGCGGATCGGGGACGCCGTCGCCGCCGTCCAGCGCCCAATGCACCGCCAGCGCCGAGTCCCGCGCGATCGTGATCGGCTTGCGGAGGCGGTAGAGCATGAGGCGGCGGACGAGCGCATCGGCCTGGCTCGCCTCGCAGTCGATCAGCAGATCGTCACCATCTCCCCATAGGATGAAATCGAACAGCGCCTTGCCCTGCGGAGTCAGCAGCCCCGCCCAGACCGGCAGCGGGCCCGCGACGTCATTGGTGACGAGGCCCTGGAGGAAATCATGCACCCCCTCACCCGAGAGACGGATGAGTGCGCGGTCGGTGAGGGTGGTATCGGCCATGGTCCGAAGGTAGGAAGCGCAAGGACAAAAGGAAAGCGCCCAAGGAGCCCCCGATGCCAAGCTACGACATGATCCTGAAGAACGGCACCGTCTGGACGGTAGGGGGCCCGGTCCGGACCAGCGTGGGCGTCACTGCGGGGAAGATTGCCGGGATCGGCGTCGACGGAGACGCCGGCGAGACGATCGACTGCGCCGGGCTTGATATCCTGCCCGGCGTGATCGACAGCCAGGTCCATTTCCGCGAGCCGGGGCTGGAGGCCAAGGAGGATCTCGAATCGGGCAGCCGCGCAGCGGTGCTCGGCGGGGTGACCGCCGTGTTCGAGATGCCCAATACGAAGCCCAACACCGATTCCGCCGAGGCTGTGAACGACAAGCTGGCGCGCGCAAGGAACCGGATGTGGTGCGACCACGCCTTCTATGTGGGCGCGACCGCCGCCAATGCCGAGCGGCTGGGCGAACTCGAGCAGATTCCGGGCACGGCGGGGGTCAAGATCTTCATGGGTGCGTCGACCGGCGACCTGCTGGTCGCGGAGGACGAGAATCTCGCCCGCGTGCTCCGCTCGGGCAAGCGCCGGGTCGCGATCCATGCCGAGGATGAGGAACGGATGATCGCGCGGCAGGGCGAGCGGGTCGAAGGCGATCCGTCGAGCCATCCGGTATGGCGCGACGATGAAAGCGCGCTGCTTGCCACCCGCCGCATCCTGAAGATCGCGCGCGAGACGGGCCGCAAAATCCACATTCTCCACATCACCACCCCCGCCGAACTCGCGCTGATCGCGCAGAACAAGGACATTGCGACCTGTGAGGTAACCCCGCAGCACCTCACGCTGGCGGGAGAGGAGGCCTACCCCAGACTCGGCACCCATGCTCAGATGAACCCACCGATCCGATCGGGTGCGCATCGCGACGGGCTGTGGGGCTATTTGCGCCAGGGCGTCCCCGACGTGCTCGGTTCGGACCATGCCCCGCACACGAAGGGCGAGAAGGCCAGGGCCTATCCCGCCTCGCCCAGCGGCATGCCCGGGGTCCAGACGCTGCTGCCGTTGATGCTCAACCATGTCGCCGAGGGGCGACTGACGCTTCAGCATCTGATCGAGCTGACGTCCGCCGGGCCCCAGCGGGTGTTCGGCCTGCGGACCAAGGGCCGGATCGCGCTTGGCTATGACGCCGATTTCTCGATCGTCGATCTCAAGGCGCGCTGGACGATCGAGGATAGCTGGCTGGCATCGCGCTGCGGCTGGTCGCCCTTCACCGGCATGGCGCTGACCGGCAAGCCGGTCGGCACGATCATCCGCGGACACCGGGTGATGTGGGACGGCGGGCTGGCAAATGCGGCGATCGGCATACCGATAAGCTTCGACAGCCTGGCGTTGAACTGATTCAGACCCGTCATGGCGCGGCGATTCGCGCTCGGAACAGGCCGTGTCTTTGACCTTCGTCTAAAAGCGCCTGTGGATAAGATGCAGGTCACCGCATCGGCCAAACGACTCGCCGCGTTGCAGCATCCTGTTAACCCTATGCCCTTCCCTTCCCGCAAATGTGACGGCTATCACATCATCACGGGACGGGGTGGGGACTTCCACATGATCAAAACGATGCGCGCGATTATCGGTTCCATGCTGCTTGCCGGCATGGTGGTCGCGCCCACCGCCGCCAGCGCCCAGACGATTCAGTGCGCGCCGTTCGCGCGCATGTTCTCCGGCATCCAGCTGTTCGGCGCCGCCGCTTCCTGGTGGAACCAGGCGGTCGGCAAATATCTGCGCGGCGACACGCCCCAGATCGGCTCGGTGATGGTGTTCAAGGCGATCGGCTCGATGCGCTCGGGCCATGTCGCCACCGTCACCGACGTCGTCAGCGACCGCATGATCAAGATCACCCACGCCAACTGGTCGATCATCAACGGCCGCCGCGGCCAGGTCGAGCGCGACGTCACCGTCGTCGATGCGTCACCGGAAGGCGACTGGAGCCGGGTCAAGGTCTGGTTCGCGCCGATCGGCAAGGTCGGCACCACCGCCTATCCGGTCAACGGCTTCATCTACAAGGATAGCCAGAAGAGCGCGGTGGCCGACGCCGTACGAGCCGTTCAAGGCTGATAGCGGGCTCAGCGTCTTCCCAATAGCCGTTCATCGAGCAGGGTCCGAAAGTCCCTGCGGGCATCGGCGACGATGACGATCGTGACGTACCGCGCCTCGTCCTCTTGCTGCGGCAAATAGACCACCAGAAAGGGTGACACCGATAGCTGGCGATATATGTGGATGCCCAGGAGTTCGAGCTCCGCCGGGACGGCACCGCGTGCCGGCCACTCGCTCAGTCCCTCTATCGCGACCATGATCCGATCGAGCAGCGCATCGGCGCCATCGACTCCATCACGCCCCCGTTGATCGCGCGTCCGTCAATCCCAATCCACGATCGTCCAGCCGCGCGCCTTCGCCACCGCACGCAGGCCCGCATGCGGGTTCGCCGCGATCGCCTCGTCGGCCCATTCGAGCACCGGCACGTCGGAGACATGGTCCGAATAGAAGCGGATGCGGCACTGGTCGCGATCGAGATTCTCCAGCCCCATCCAGGCCTGGATCATCCGCAGCTTGGCCGGGCCGTAGCAATTTTCGCCATCGACCCGGTGGCTGACATAGTCGTCAAGCCCGTCGATCGCGCCCGTCGCGACGACATCGTCCATACCCAGTTTCCTGGCGATCGGCTGCGCCCATAGCCGCGAAGAGGCGGTGGCGAGCACCAGCCGCCGGCCGGCCGCACGATTCTCGGCCAGGCTGACCAGCGCCTCGGCATAGACATCGTACCGCATCACCTTCTCAGCAAAGCTTTCGGCGATCGGACGGAGCCGGTCGATATGAACGTTGCGGCCCAGCATCAGCGCATGGTTGATCTCCTTCAGCCGCTTGCGCTCGATCAGCCGGCACGCATAGCCCGCCATCGCCAGCGCGGCGAGCGGCACGAAGATCAGCCGCCACGGCGCCAGCCGCAGCGCCGCATACATCATGAACGGGGTGAAGGTGCCGGCCCGCGTGATCGTGCGGTCCATGTCGTAAATTGCGAGTTCGGTCATTGCCGCCCCATAGCGCAATTTCGGCGCAGGGGAATCACTCGCTCATGGCTTCGCGCGAAAGCCACGGGGACGACTTTCGCTGTTTCGTACCCGAATCGGAACATTCGCGCCCGGTACTCATTCATTTCGGATGCTTGCCGATCTCCCGCTTTTCGATCACTCCTGATCGCCATGTCCGCGCCCGCCGATTTCCAGTTCGACAATGGAACGCTCCGCTTCACCGGCGAGCTGACCCTTGCGCGCATCGGCGACCTGTCGGCGCGGCTCGCGGCGCTGGGCGACGCGCCGAAGCAGGTCGATCTCGCCGAGGTCGATCGCATCGACACGGTCGGCGCCTGGCTGGTCCACCGCATCGTCCGCGACCATGATGCGCAGGTGGTCGGCGCCGACGAGGATGTCGCCCATCTACTCACCCAGCTCGCGGCGGCCGACAAGCCGCTCAAGATCCGCCCCGATTCGAGCGCGCCCTTCGTCCGCGTGCTGCGCGAGATCGGCGATGCGACCAGCGTCGCGGCCCAGTCGCTGGTCGGGCTGCTCGGCTTCTTCGGCGCCACCCTGATCGGGATGTGGGGTCTCGTCACCCATCCCCGCCGCTTCCGCTTCAACGCGATGACGCGCCAGTTCGAGGTGGTCGGAGTCAAGGCGCTCGGCATCATCGGGCTGATGAGCTTCCTGATCGGCATCGTCATCGCCCAGCAGGGCGCGGTCCAGCTTCGCCAGTTCGGCGCCGAGGTGTTCGCGATCAACCTGATCGGCCGGATCACGATCCGCGAGCTGGGCGTGCTGATGACCGCGATCATGGTCGCCGGCCGATCGGGCAGCGCCTTCGCCGCGCAACTCGGTTCGATGAAGCTGGCCGAAGAGGTCGACGCGATGCGCACCATCGGCGTCTCGCCGATGGAGGCGCTGATCCTGCCCCGCGTCATTTCGACGATCGTGCTGATGCCGCTGCTCGGCTTCTACGCCGCGCTGGTCGCGATCCTGGGCGGCGGCATTTTCTGCTGGATCGATCTCGACATCCCGCCGATCACCTTCATCCAGCGCCTGCAGGAGGTCGTTCCGCTCACCGACCTTTGGGTCGGGCTGATCAAGGCGCCGGTGTTTGGCCTGATCATCGCGATGTCGGGCTGCTATCAAGGAATGCAGGTTGAGGGGAACGCCGAGGAGGTCGGCCTGCGCACCACCGCGTCGGTCGTCCAGGCGATTTTCCTGGTGATCGTCATCGACGCGGTGTTCGCGGTGTTCTTCTCGTCGATCGGGTGGATCTGATGGCGGCGTCCTTCTCCCAATTTCGTCATTCCAGCGCAGGCTGGAATCTCAGGAGAATAGCGCGCGCCCTCGCCGCACGAGATTCCAGCCTGCGCTGGAATGACGGCTTGGTGGGGGGCGTCTGACATGGCGCGGCTCAACATCGCCGAGGGTGAGACGATCATCCATGTGAAGGGTTTGAAGAACGCCTTCGGCGATCAGATCGTCCATGACGGACTCGATCTCGACGTCAGGCGCGGCGAGATATTGGGCGTGGTCGGCGGGTCGGGCACCGGCAAATCGGTGCTGATGCGCTCGATCATCGGGCTCCAGGTGCCGGTCGAGGGCGAGGTCGAGGTGTTCGACGAACCGATGATCGGCCGCGAGGAATATGAGGCCCAGCAGGTCCGCAAGCGCTGGGGCGTGCTGTTTCAGGGCGGTGCGCTCTTCTCGACGCTCACCGTCGCCGAGAATGTCCAGGTGCCGCTGCGCGAATTCTACCCGCAGCTCGACCCGCAGCTGCTCGACGAAATCGCCGCCTATAAGGTCGCGATGACCGGCCTGGCGGCCGAGGCGGGGCCCAAATATCCCTCCGAACTGTCGGGCGGCATGCGCAAGCGCGCCGGCCTGGCCCGCGCGCTCGCGCTCGATCCGCAGCTGCTGTTCCTCGACGAGCCGACCGCAGGGCTCGATCCGATCGGCGCCGCCGCCTTCGACGAGCTGACCCGGTCGCTCCAGCGCACGCTGGGGCTCACCGTCTTCCTGATCACGCATGACCTCGACACGCTTCACGCGATCTGCGACCGGGTCGCGGTGCTCGCCGACAAGCGCGTGATCGCGGTTGGAACGATCCCGGAACTATTGGCGTTGGACCATCCTTGGATTCAGGAATATTTCAACGGACCCCGAGGGCGGGTCGCGGCAGATGCCGCCAAGCGTGTGGCAGCAAAGGACAGCGGGAAGTGAACAGCTGATGGAAACCCGTTCGAACCATGTGCTGGTGGGCGGCGTCGTTCTCGCGCTGCTGATCGCGCTGCTCGCCTTCATCGTCTGGCTGGCGGGGTTCAACACCGGCTCCGAGCAACGCTACGACATCTTCTTCAAGACGTCGGTCGACGGGCTGGCCAAGGGATCCCCGGTCAATTTCGCGGGCGTGCCGGTCGGCAAGATCGAGGAGATCAAGCTGCTGCCGGAAAGTCCCGAATTCGTTCGCGTCCGCATCGCCATCGATCAGGATACGCCGATCCTGCAGGGCACCACCGCGACGATCGCCGGGGTCGGCTTCACCGGCGTCAGCCAGGTCAAACTCGACGGGGCGATCAAGGACGCGCCGCCGATCACCGAGCCCGGACCCTATGGCAAGCCGGTCATCCCGACCAAGCCCGGCGCGCTGGGCGAACTGCTCAATTCGGCGCCCGAATTGCTCAACCGCATCTCCGCGCTGACCGAACGGCTGACCGAACTGCTCAACGACAAGAACCAGAAGTCGATCAGCGGCATCCTCGCCAATGTCGACCGGTTGTCGAACGACCTCGCCAATCGCGGGCCGGAGATCGCAAGCGCCATTGTCCAGCTCAGGGCGACGATGGCGCAGGCGGGCCTCGCGGCCGAGAAGGTGGGCAATCTCGCCGAGACCACCAACGGCATCATGGCAAGCGATGTGAAGCCCGCCATGGCGAACCTCAACAAGGCGACCACCGCCGCCCAGCACACGATGGAGTCGCTCGACGCCGCGATCACCGACGCGCGGCCGGGGGTGAAAGCCTTCTCGACCCAGACCGTGCCGCAGATCAACCAGCTCGTCCGCAACCTCGCCGAGATGTCCGAATCGCTCAACGCAATCTCGGCCAAGCTCGATCGCGGCGGCGCCGGTGCGCTGATCGGCGGATCGAAGCTGCCCGATTACAAGGGACAATGACGATGATGATCCGCCCGCTTGCTGCCCTCGCCCTGTTGATCCCGCTGTCGGCCTGCCTGAGCTTCGGCGAAAAGCCGCCCAAGCAGCTGCTCACCCTCACCTCCGACGCGAAGGTCCCCGCCGGCCAGGCGAGGGTTACCCGCGACACCCAGGCGGTGAGCGTGGCACTTCCCGCGCTGCCCGCGGCACTGCGCAACAACCGGATCGCGGTCCAGTCCGGGGCGAGCTTCGCCTATCTGCCCAAGGCGGCATGGGTCGACACCCCTTCACAGCTGTTCCGCGCGGTCCTCGCCGAGACGATCGAGGCGAAGACCGGACGCTTCGTCCCCGACCAGCGCAACGGCGCGATCACCCCCGACACGCGCCTCGGCGGCACGCTCAGCGCCTTTCAGCTGCTTGGCGGCCAGGGCCGGGTGCTGGTGATCTTCGACGCGACGATCGCGAAGAGCGGATCGGATGTGATCAATACCCGCCGCTTCGAAGCGACCGTGCCGGTCGCCGACGAGGACAGCGCGAGCGTGGCGGCCGCGCTCAATCAGGCGGCGAACGTCGTGGCCGGGGATGTGGCGAGCTGGGTGGGTAGTTAATCGTCGCCCCGGCGGAGGCCGGGGCCGCCATCGTCTCCAGCCTCGCCGTCACCACACAAGCTTTGGCGGCCCCGGCCTCCGCCGGGGCGACGGTCAAGCGTTGATATCCTCGAACAGATCGCGCCATTCGGGATTGGTCTCTGCGATCAGGCGCAGCTTCCAGTCGCGTTTCCAGTTCTTGAGAGCTTTTTCGCGGATGATGGCTTCATCGATGGTGGCGTGCGGTTCGACGAGGACGCGACGCTTCAGTCCCCACTTCCTGCAGAAATCCGAGCCCCGTCCTTCGCGATGCGCAAAGATGCGCGCGGCGAGATCCGCCGTCACTCCGACATAGAGGATACCGAAGGGCCGATCGGTGAGGATGTAGGTCCAGCCCCCTTTCATCGCCCTTCCCCGTCGCCCCGGCGGAGGCCGGGGCCGCCATCGTCTCAAGTCTCGCCGTCGCCGCACTAGCTATGGCGGCCCCGGCCTCCGCCGGGGCGACGGCTGTGGTTACGCCAGGCTCTTGCTCACCTGCTCGAACACGTCCTTCGACAGCCCGGGCGAATCGACCATGCGTTGCAGCTCGGCCTTCATCAGCGAAGCGCGCCCCTCGTCGAAGCGGCGCCAGCGGCCGAGCGGGGGGACAAGTTTCGCGGCGGTCTGCGGGTTGAGCGCGTCGACCTTGAGCAGCATGTCGGCCAGAAAGCGGTAACCGCGGCCGCTTGCCTCGTGGAAGATCAGCTGGTTGCCCGACATCGCGCCGACCACCGAGCGCAGCCGGTTCGGATTGCTCAGCGTGAAATCGGGATGGCGGACCAGCGCCTCGACCCGGTCGAGCGTGTCGGGGCGGATCGAGAAAGCCTGGGTCGAGAACCATTTGTCCATCACCAGGCCATTGTCGCGAAAGCGATCGTAAAATGCCGCGAGCGCCACGTCGCGCTCGGACGCCATGCTGTTGGCAAGGGTTCCGAACGCGCCCATGCGATCGGTCATATTGTCGGCGTCCATGAACTGCCTGAGCGCGATTTCTGGCGCGTCGGATGCGCCGCTCGCCATGATGAAGCCCAGCGCGATCGAGCGTAGCCGCCGCGCGCCCTTCGCCTGTGGCGACAGCTCGAAGCGATTCGCTTTGGTCCGCTCATAGGCGTCGCGCCATTCCTCCTCGAGCGCCTGGCCGAGATCGCGGCGCAGCGCCTCGCGCGCCTTGTGGATCGCGACCGGGTCGACCACCGGCATCTGATCGCCGATGAACCCTTCCGACGGCAGCAGCATCGTCTCACCGATGAAAGAGGCATCGAGCCTGCGATCGGTGAGCGCGTTGCGCGCCGCCTCGATCACCGGGCCATGATCGGCACGGCCGCTGTTGACCGTGCCGACCAGCGTATCGACCATCAGCTGCTGCATCGCCTCGTACCGCGCGAAGGGGTCGTCGTCATGTGCCGAGAGGAAGGCAAGATCGGCGGCCGAGCGGTCCGAATCGATCGTCACCGGCGCCGAGAAGCCGCGATTGATCGAGAGCACCGGCCGTTCGGCGATCCCCTCATACATGATCTCACAGCGTTCGCTGTCGAGCAGCACCAGCCGCTCGCTTTCGAACGGCCGGGCCGAAAGCTCGCCGAACAGCGAGATTTTGAGCGGGATCAGCATCGGCTGCTTGTCGGGCTGGCCCGGTGTCGGCGGCACCGTCTGCTCGAGCGTCAGCAGCGCGCGCCCGCCGGCGGGCTCGTGGCTGAGCGTTGCGCGGACCCTCGGGGTGCCGGCCTGGCTATACCAGAGACGGAATTGCGACAGGTCGATCCCGCCGCCCTCCTCCATCGCCAGCACGAAATCCTCACAGGTCGCCGCAGTCCCGTCATGGCGTGCGAAATAGAGATCGCACCCGGCGCGAAAGCGCTGCGGCCCCATCATGGTGTGGAGCATGCGGACGATCTCCGCGCCCTTGTTATAGACCGTCGCGGTGTAGAAGTTGGAGACTTCGATATAGGATTCGGGGCGGATCGGGTGGGCTAGCGGCCCGGCATCCTCTGGGAATTGCGCCGCGCGCAGCAGGCGCACATCCTCGATCCGCTTGACCGCCGCCGAGCCCTGGTCGGCGGTGAAGCACTGGTCACGGAAGACGGTGAAGCCCTCCTTCAGCGAAAGCTGGAACCAGTCGCGACAGGTGACGCGGTTGCCCGACCAGTTGTGGAAATACTCATGCGCGACCACACCCGACACGCCGTCATAGTCGATGTCGGTAGCGGTGTCGGGATCAGCCAGAATATAACGCGAATTGAAGATGTTGAGGCTTTTATTCTCCATCGCGCCAAAGTTGAAATCGCTGACCGCGACGATGTGATATTCGCCCAGATCATATTCGAGGCCGTAAACCTTTTCGTCCCACGCCATCGAGGCCTTGAGCGCCGCCATCGCATGGCCGGTCTTGGGCAGGTCCGCCTCGACCACCCAGATCGCCAGCTTGACCGCCTTGCCGCTGCGCGTGGTGAAGTGATCGATATTGGCCGACAGGTCGGCCGCGACGAGCGCGAACAGATAGCTTGGCTTGGGGAAGGGATCGGTCCATTCGGCGAAGTGGCGGCCGTCCTTCAGATCGCCGCTGTCGGTCATGTCGCCGTTCGACAGCAGCACCGGGAAGCGCGCCTTGTCGGCGTCGATCCATACGACATAGCGGCTCAGCACGTCGGGCCGGTCGAGGAAGAAGGTCATCCGGCGGAAGCCTTCTGGCTCGCACTGGGTGCACAGATTCCCGCCCGAGGCATAGAGGCCCATCAGCTGCGAATTGGCCTCGGGGCTGATTTCGACCTGGGTTTCGATGCGATGCGCGTCACCGGGCAGGTCGATGACGAGATCCGGTCCGTCCATCCGCCAGCCATCGGCCTGCGCTTCGCCGTCGATCAGCACGCTCAGCGGAGCCAGTCCGTCGCCGTGGAGGCGCAGCGGCCGGTTGTGGACGCCGTTGCGGGTGACGTCGAGCCGGCCGGTCACCCGGGTGAGCTTCGGGTCGAGCGAGAAGGCGAGATGGACATCGGGCATCAGCCAGTCGGGCTTGCGATATTCCTCGCGGCGGATGACGGGCGGATTGGCGGCGGCGGATTGAACGTCGAGCATGGCCTCGGCTGGTCCTCTCGCAGGTGACAAACAATTGCTGGCGGCGGCGGCGGAGCGGGCTAAACCCCCTCTCATGGCAAGGCTATTGATCTTCGGCCCCGGCTACGCAGCATCGCACATCGCGGCGGCCTTGCAAGCCACTGAATTCATCGTCGAAACGATTGATCGTGCGAGCTTTGCGGACAACGCCCGCGTTATCGCCGCGATCGCAGGCGCCAGCCATATCCTCTCCTCGGTCCCGCCCGAGCAGGACGCCGATGCCGTGCTCGACGCCTATGGCGCCACGCTCGCCGGCTGCGGCGCGGGGTGGATCGGCTATCTCTCGTCGACCGGGGTTTACGGCGATACCGGCGGCGCCTGGGTCGATGAGGGTGCGCCGATCGGCACCGGGCGGCGAACCGCGCGCGCCGCCGCCGACCGCGCCTGGGCGGCGCTCCACCGCGAAGTCCGGATCTTCCGCCTGCCCGGCATTTACGGCCCCGGCCGCTCGCCGCTCGATAGGGTCAGGCGCGGTCAGGCGCACCGCATCGACCTGCCCGGACAGGTGTTCAGCAGGGTTCATGTCGACGATATCGCGAGCGGGGTGATCGCCAGCATGCGGTGCGGGCCACCGGGTACCTATAACCTCGCCGACGACCGACCCGCGAGCCAGAACAGCGTGATCGAAGCGGCGTGCGAACTGCTCGGCGTGGCGCCGCCGCCGCTGAGGTCGCTGGAGGACACAGCCCTCTCCCCCGCCGCCCGCGCCTTCTATGCCGAGAACCGCAGGGTCGCGAACGGCAGGGCGAAGCGGCTGCTGGGCTGGGCGCCGCGATACCCCGACTATCGGGCGGGGCTAAGAGGGCTGCTCGCATAACCGTCGCCCCGGCGGAGGCCGGGGCCGCCATCGCTTGTGCGGCGACGTTGATGCGGGAAACGATGGCGGCCCCGGCCTCCGCCGGGGCGACGATCAATTCTGGCTCGGATCAGAGCGCCGCTATCGCCTTCGCGAGCGCCTCGACCTCGTCCGCCGGCTGGTCCCAGCTGCACACGAGCCGCGCCACCCCCGGCGTCCAGTCATAAAACACAAAGCCCTGCCGCCGCAGCGCCACCGCCTCGGCGGGGGTCAGCCGCAGGAAAATCTCGTTCGCCTCGACCGCATGAAGCAGCCGCGCCTGCGCCGCATTGGCGATATGCGCGGCGGCGGCATTGGCCGCATGGGCGTTGCGCAGCCATAACCCGTCCTCGATCAGCGCGAGGATCTGCGCGGCGGCGAAGCGGCCCTTGGAAAGCAGATGCCCGGCGCGCTTGCGGCGGTAGCGGGTCGCCGCCGCCAGTTCGGGGCGGAAGAAGATCAGCGCCTCGGCCGACATCCCGCCATTTTTGACGCAGCCGAAGCTCAGTATGTCGACCCCGGCCTTCCACGTCAGGTCGGCGGGCGAGCAGCCGAGCGTCGCGACCGCATTGGCGAAACGCGCGCCGTCCATATGGAGGCCCAGGCCGCGCGCATTCGCCAGCGCGCCGATCGCGGCGACCTCGTCGGGGCTATGGACCAGCCCATATTCGGTTGCCTGGGTGATCGAGATCGCCGCCGGCTGGGCGTGGTGGACATCGCCCGCGCGGATCGTCGCCAGCACCTGTTCGATGGCGTCGGGATCAAGCTTGCCGCCCGTTCCACGCGCCAGCAGCAGCTTGGCGCCACCGGTGTAGAATTCGGGTGCGCCGCATTCATCGACCTGGACATGCGCCTCTTCATGGCAGACCAGCGCCTGGTGCGGCTGGACCATCGCGGCGAGCGCAAGCGCGTTGGCGGCGGTTCCGCTCGACACCCACAATGCGGCCACCTCGGTCCCGAACAGCGCGGAAAAGGTGCCGTCGAGCCGCCGGCTCAGCGCATCGCCGTCATAGGCGGTATCGGGCGCATTGGCCCGGGCGAGGGCGGCCATAACCTCGGGGCAGACGCTGGCGGCATTATCGGAGACGAAGCGCATCAGGGCTGGCCGACCGGATTGGCCGGATCCTCGGGACAGCGATGGCGAACGAGCCGCTCGATCGTCAGCTCCTTGCCTGACGGCGACAGCTCCATCCTGATCGTCCGGCCATATGTCTGTCCCTCTCCGGTGAAGGCCGCAGCCAGGGTGACGATGCGGTCATTCTGCCGTCGTACCGCGCTGACATCGCCGCTGCTTTCGTGGAACTGCAGCCAGTCGGAACCGACGACCAGCCGGGTCTCGCCCCGCCCGCTACCGCACAGCGCCCGAGCGCCGTTCCATTCGCCCCGGAAGGCGGCAGGAATGGCGGGCCCCGCGACGGGCGCCGTGGCGGGCGCTGCAGCGTGTTCGGTCGCGGGTTCGGTCGCGGGTTCGGCGGCAGGCGCGATCGACCCCGCATCGGTCGAAGCGACATCCATCGAGGGCTGGACGGCCGGCGCGAGCGGATCGACCTTCGCGACGGGCGGCGGCGTCTTGTGCTCGCCGCCGCCCGGCATGAACCGCATGCCCACCACGATGGCGGCCAGGCCGATGATCAGGAACAACAGGACACGCGTCATCATCACCTCCCGCCGCCACGCGCGGCGCGACGCAGGTGTATCACATCCTCGCGCGCGCCAAGCGTCAATAGCGGGACAAGCGTTCCCGGATGTAGCGCCCGCTACATCCGGAACATCGGCGTAACATCGAGGGTTAGGCCTGTCCTGTCAGGAGAGGAATTCCCGCCCATGCTGGTCACGGCGCTGCAATATTATGGCGCGGCGGCGGGCGCGTTCGCCGCGCTGCTCGTCTCGCTCGATCTCGGCCGTCGCTGGACCGGCTTCGCGTTCGTCATCTTCGTGACCTCGTCGATCGCGCTGATCGGCTGGGGCTTCCTGAAACAGGATGCCGAAGGGATCGGCTGGCAGAACATCGTCCTGCTCGCGATCAACCTGATCGGCGTGTACCGCTACCTGATCCGCAAGAAGGCGCCTTAACCGCCCTCCGGGGGGGGGTAAAAAAAGGCCCGCCCGGATCGCTCCGGACGGGCCTTCAGGCTCAATGATCGTTCTGGTCACATCGCGTGGGCGAGGGCTGCCAGCAGCAGCAGCGCCACGATGTTGGCGATCTTGATCATCGGGTTCACCGCGGGGCCCGCGGTGTCCTTGTACGGATCGCCGACGGTGTCGCCGGTCACGGCCGCCTTATGGGCATCCGATCCCTTGCCGCCATGATTGCCGTCTTCGATATATTTCTTGGCATTGTCCCATGCGCCGCCGCCCGAAGTCATCGAGATGGCGACGAACAGGCCCGACACGATCACGCCCAGCAGCAGCGCACCCAGCGCCGCGAAGCCCTGTGCCTGTCCCGCGACCGCCGTGATCAGGAAGTAGACCACGATCGGCGCGAGCACCGGCAGCAGCGAGGGGATGATCATTTCCTTGATCGCCGCCTTGGTGACGAGATCGACGGTGCGGGCATAGTTGGGCCGGCTGGTGCCGGCCATGATGCCCGGATTGTCGCGGAACTGCGCCCGCACGTCCTCGACAACCTCGCCGGCGGCCCGACCGACCGCCGTCATGCCGAACGCCCCGAAAATATAGGGCAGCAGCGCGCCGATCAGCAGACCGACGATGACATAGGGGTTGGACAGGCCGAAATCGACCACCAGATCGGGGAAGTAGAGGCCCAGATCGGCGGTGTAGGCGCCGAACAGCACCAGTGCCGCAAGCGCGGCCGAACCGATCGCATAGCCCTTGGTCACTGCCTTGGTGGTATTGCCGACCGCGTCGAGCGCATCGGTACGCACGCGAACGCTTTCGTCCATCCCGGCCATTTCGGCGATGCCGCCGGCATTGTCGGTGACGGGACCATAAGCGTCGAGCGCCACGACCATGCCGCCCAGTGCCAGCATCGCGGTCGCGCCGAAGGCGAGGCCGAGGATGCCCGCGAGCTGATAGGCCGCGACCACCGCGACGACGATCGCGATCGTCGGAAGCGCGGTGGATTCGAGGCTGATCGCAAGACCCTGGATCACATTGGTGCCATGGCCGGTTTCAGACGCCTTGGCGATCGACTTGACCGGGCGATAATTGGTGCCGGTGTAATATTCGGTGATCCACACCAGCGCACCGGTGAGGGCCAGACCGATGCACATGCACCAGAAGATATCCATGCCGGTGAAGCTGGCACCCGCGACCGCCATGTTCATGTCGCCCAGCGTATATTGGGTGACCGCGTAGATCGCCGGGACGGCGAGGATCGCCGAGGTCCAGAAACCCTTGTACAGCGCGCCCATGATCGACTGGCTCGCGCCGAGGCGGACCATATAGGTGCCGATGATCGAGGTGAGGATGCACACGCCGCCGACGATCAGCGGCAGCGACATCAGACGCAGAACCTCATCGGCGCTGCCCGTCGCGAAATGCGCGATCGAAATCATCGTCACGCCGAGCGTCACGACATAGGTCTCGAACAGATCGGCCGCCATGCCCGCGCAATCGCCGACATTGTCGCCGACATTGTCCGCGATCGTGGCGGGGTTGCGGGGGTCGTCCTCGGGAATGCCCGCCTCGACCTTGCCGACCAGATCGGCGCCGACGTCGGCCGCCTTGGTGAAGATCCCGCCGCCGAGACGCGCGAAGATCGAGATCAGCGAGGCGCCGAAGGCAAGCGCGACAAGCGCTTCGACCACGACCGGCGCATTGGCCGCATTGCCCGCGAAACCGACCAGATAATAGAAGAACAGCGAGATCGCGAGCAGGCCAAGGCCGACCACGAGCATGCCGGTGATCGCGCCGGCGCGGAACGCCAGGGTCAGGCCGCTCTGCAGGCTGGTGCGTGCCGCCTCTGCGGTCCGCACATTGGCCTTCACCGATACGTTCATGCCGACGAAACCGGTCGCGCCCGACAGGACCGCGCCGATGACGAAGCCGACCGCCGACATCGTGCCGAGGAAATAGGCGATCAGCACCGCCATGACGACGCCGACGATCGCGATCGTGCGATATTGACGGCCCAGATAGGCGCGAGCGCCTTCCTGGATCGCGGCCGCGATATCCTGCATCTTTTCATTGCCGGGCGACGCTGCCAGCACCTGACGGCTGGTGATCAGCCCGTATAATATGGCGATCAGGCCGCAGCCGATCGCAACTTGTATGATGAGCATCCTAACTCCCTTCGCTCGTCGGCGCGCCAATCCTTCGGGACCGTGCGCTCCAGCCATGAGGAAGTGACATCCGGTCCGGCAGCTTCCCCCAACCGCGCCCGACGCCACCCCAAGAAGCGTCGAGGCCGAGCTTTTCCGCCCTTTTTGTCCCCCGACACGTGGCGGCATTGTATGTCTGGGTTGCGAGCCTGCCGCAAGTGCCCGTTTTCGGAGCTATTCGCTGCCCCGACCGGGTGATGCGCCATGTTCATAGCCCAGGCTGTCGGGCAGCGGCACCGTCCCCTTCCGGTCGACGAGGCGGAGTCCCGAGCCGGAGTCGAACCGGCCGATCTCGACGGCCATCACGGCCGCCGCGCCACCCAGATCCGGCGGCACCGCCGCAAGCAGCTGATAATCGTCGCCCGCCGTCACCGCAGCGAGACGGGCGGCGCGGTCATCGCCGAAGCTGCGCGCCGCGTCCGACAGTGGCACCGCGTCGAGGTCGATCGTCACCGCCAGCCCCGAGGCAGCCGCGATCCGCCGCGCGTCGATCAGCAGCCCGTCCGAGACATCGGCCATCGCATGCGCGATCGGGGCAAGCGCGCGCCCTTCGGCAAGGCGCGGGATCGGCAGGCGGTAGGCCTTGAGCAAGGTGCGCGGCCCCTCGATCTCGCCGCGCGCGATCCTGAGCCCGAGGCCGGCGTCGCCGACCGGCCCGGTCAGGAACAGCAGGTCGCCCGCCTGCGCCCCGCGCCGGTCGGGCGCCGTACCCGGGGCGACCTGACCGATCGCGGTAAGCCCCAGCACGCGCGCATCACCCGCCGGCTGCGCGACGGTGTCGCCGCCCAGCAACGGCACCTCGAAATGGTCGAGCGCGCGGCCGAGCCCCGCGACGAAACCCGCGTCCCAGTCGGGACGCCCGGTCAGCCCGTAGCCCATCAACACGCCCAGCGGCTCGGCGCCCTTCGCGGCGAGATCGGACAGATTGACTGCGAGCAGCTTCCACGCGACGTCGCCGGGCGGATCGCCGGGCAGATAGTGGACGCCTTCGACCAGCATGTCGTGGGTCAGGACCAGATCGCGACCCAGCGGTGCGGGCAGCACCGCGACATCATCGCCGAGCCCGCGCGCCGCCGGATGGCGGGCGATCAGCCGCAAGGCGTCGATCAGGCGAGATTCGTCGGACATGGCGCGACCTTAGCCGCTCACGGAGAAGGAGAAACCCTTAACCCGCGAGCAGGACGAGTGCGTCCCACAGCAGCTTGACTCCGACCAGCACGGTCAGCGCATTGACGATCGTGTAGAAGCGGTCGGGCTGGACCCGGCGGACCAGCCGCACCCCGACGAAGGTCGCGACGATCGCGATCGGCATCAACGCCGCCGAGGCGATCAGGTTGACCGGCGTGAACTGGCCGAGCCCGGCATAGGCCGGCACTTTGATCCAGTTGACCAGCGCGAAGAAGATCGCGGTGGTGCCGACCAGCACGTCGCGCGCCAGCCGCTGCGGAAAGACATAGATCTGATAGGGCGGCCCGCCGGCATGCGCGATCTGGCTTGTCACACCCGCAGCGACGCCGCACAGCACCCCGGCCCAGTCGGGCAGCCGGTGCGACGGCGCGACCCGGCCGCCGCGCGCGATCCACAGCTGCTGCGCTCCGAACAGGATCGAGATCAGCCCAACCGAGAGCAATATCCAGTCTTCGCGCAGGCTGGCCGCGAACAGATAGCCCAGCCCGACGCCCAGCACCGCGCCGGGCAGCATCACCCAGAGGATGCGTCGATCCCAGCTCTTACGGAACGCCCAGACGCTCACCGCGTCCTGCACGATCAGCAGCGGCAACAATATCGCCGCTGACTGGACAGGCGGCACCACCAGCGCCATCAACGGGATCGCCAGCGTGCCTACGCCGATGAAGCCGCCCTTGCCGAGCCCCATCAGGATGACTGCCGGTATCCCGAGCAGCCAGAAAATTGGATCGTGAAGGATCGTCGTGTCGAGCATTATGGTTTTTGCTCCACTATCGTGGAGATACGGCGCCGGCCCGCTGTTTCAGCAAAGCTGAAACACAAATCGCACGCGATCACCCCCGCACGGCTTTCGCGATACCGTCGAGCACGCCGTTGACGAAGCCCTTCTCGCGCTTGTCGTAAAAGGCGTCGGCGACATCGACATATTCGCTGATCACCGTCGCGGTCGGCACGTCGGGCCGGGCTATCAGCTCATAGGCGCCGACCCGCAATATCTGCCGCATCGGCCGGTCGAGCCGGTCGAGCGTCCAGCCCTGCGCCAGCCGGGCGGTGATCGCGGCGTCGATCTCGGCGCGGCGCGCATCGACGCCCTTCACCAGATCGTCGAAGAAGCTGACCTCCGCCGCCGCATATTCGACATCCTCGATCGTCGCCCCCAGCCGATGTTGGTGGAACTCGTCAAGCAGCCTGGCGAGCGGGGTGCCCTCCATCTCCTGCTGGTAGAGCGCCTGCGCGGCGGCAAGGCGGGCGGCGCTGCGCGATCGGGCGCGTTCGTTGATCTTGGCCATTATCTATTTGTCCAGTCTGGCGGCGACCGACGCGGCATGCGCGGGCAGCCCTTCGGCATTGGCAAGCACGACCGCCGCCGGGCCGATCGCGGCGATCGCCGCCGCATCGAGCGCGATGAAGCTGGTCCGCTTCATGAAATCGAGCACCGACAGCCCCGAGGCGAAACGCGCCCGGCGGCCGGTCGGCAGCACATGGTTCGGCCCCGCGACATAGTCGCCGACCGCCTCGGGCGCATGGCGGCCGAGAAACACCGACCCGGCATGGCGAATGCGGTCGAACAGCGCCTGCGGGTCGGCAACCGCAAGCTCGAGATGCTCGGGGGCGAGCCGGTCGCTGAGCGCGGGCACCTCATCAAGGCTGGCGAGCGTGATGATCGCGCCATTGTCGGTCCAGCTGGTCCGCGCGGTCGCTTCGGTCTGGAGCCGGCCAAGCTGCGCCTCGACCTCGTCGGCGACCGCATCGGCGAAGGCGCTGTCGTCGGTCAGCAGGATCGACTGGCTGGTCGGGTCATGCTCGGCCTGGCTGAGCAGGTCGGCGGCGATCCAGGCGGGATCATTGTCCTTGTCGGCGACGACGACGATCTCGGACGGCCCCGCGACCATGTCGATCCCGACGACGCCGTAAAGCTGGCGCTTAGCCTCGGCGACCCAGGCGTTACCGGGGCCGACGATCACGTCGACCGGCTTTATCCTGTCGGTTCCATAGGCGAGCGCGGCGATCGCCTGCGCGCCGCCGATCCGCCACACCTCATCCACCCCGGCAAGCGCAGCGGCCGCCAGGACGAGCGGGTTGATCACCCCGTCGGGGGTCGGCGTGACCATCACGAGCCGGTCGACGCCGGCGACCCGGGCGGGGATCGCGTTCATCAGCACCGACGACGGATAGGCCGCACGGCCGCCCGGTACATAGAGACCGGCCGCCTCGACCGCACCCCAGCGCGCGCCCATCCGCACCCCGGCGGCGTCGGTCCGCGCACTGTCGGCGGGGCGCTGTTCGGCATGATAGGCGCGGATACGCGTCGCGGCGAGTTCAAGGGCGCCGCGCAGTGCGGGGTCGAGGTCGGCCAGCGCCTTGTCGCAGCTGCTACGGTCGATCCGCCAGCCCGACATATCGAGGTCGTGACGGTCGAACCGCTTCGTATAATCGGCAAGTGCGGCATCGCCGTGCCGGCGAACCGCGGCGATGATCGCGCTCACATCGCGCGAGACATCCTCGTCGGCCTCGCGCCGCCCCTCGACAAGCGCGGTGAAGGCGTCGGCGAAAGCGGGGTCGCGGCTATCAAGCCGAAGCGGCATTCTTGCTCTCCCCGAGGGAGGAGACCGCGCGGCGGAACCCTTCGACCAGCGGCGCGATCTCGCCCGCGCGGGTCTTGAAGGCGGCGCGGTTGACGATCAGCCGCGACGAGATGTCGGCGATCGTCTCGATCTCGACCAGGCCATTGTCCTTGAGCGTCCGTCCGGTCGAGACCAGATCGACGATCCGGCTCGAAAGCCCCAGCACCGGCGCGATCTCCATCGCCCCGTTGAGCTTGACGCATTCGGCCTGCACCCCGCGCGCCTCGAAATGGCGGCGGGTGATGTTGGGATATTTGGTCGCGACGCGGACGTGGCTCCATTCGCGCGGATCATCACCCTCGGCCAGCGCCACCGGTTCGGCGACGGAAATCCGACAATGGCCGATCTTCAGGTCTACGGGCGCGTAGAGCTCCGAATAGTCGAACTCCATCAGCACGTCCGATCCGACGATCCCCATCTGCGCGGCGCCATGCGCAACGAAGGTGGCGACGTCGAACGCGCGCACCCGGATCAGCCCGATATCGGGTCGGTTGGTGGCAAAGCGCAGCAGCCGGCTGTCTTCATCGCCGAACGCGGCCTCGGGAATGATTCCGACAGCAGCGAACAGCGGCAGCACTTCCTTCAGGATACGGCCCTTGGGAACGGCGATGATGATCTGGTCTGTCATGACGGGGGCGCCATAGAACAGCACCGCCCGGCTGACAACAAAGCGGGCGCCAAATCCGTCGCCCCGGCGGAGGCCGGGGCCGCCAGAGGTTCCGGCCTCGGCGCCATCTCATGAGCCGATGGCGGCCCCGGCCTCCGCCGGGGCGACGATGTGCCTACACCAATTCCCGGAGCGCCAGCACGCCGAGCAGCGCGAACAGGATCGCCGCCGCGATTCGCATCACCTTCAGCGGGACGATGCGGGTGATCCGGTCGCCCAGGAACACCGCGGGAACATTGGCGATCATCATCCCCAGCGTCGTGCCGATCGCGACCAGCCCGACCGCATGGTACCGCGCGCCGAGCGCGACCGTGGCGATCTGGGTCTTGTCGCCCATCTCGGCCATGAAGAAGGCGATCGTCGTGGTCAGGAACACGCCGTGGCGCGCGGACTTCACGGTCGCATCATCGTCGTCGAGCCGGTCGGGCACCAGCGTCCACGCCGCCATGGCGAGGAAACCCAGCGCCACCGCAAGGCGGAACCATGTCCCGTCAAGCAGTCCCGAAATCGCCGATCCCGCCCAGGCGGCGAGCGCATGGTTGACGATCGTCGCGACAAAGATCCCCGCGATGATCGGCCAGGGCGCACGAAAACGCGCCGCGAGGATGATCGCGAGCAGCATCGTCTTGTCGCCGATCTCGGCGAGCGCGACGAGCAGGCTGGAGGAGAGGAGGATGTCCATCGGGGGCTTTCGGGCTCAGACGCGGTCAGCCCTGGGGCCGCTCACCGCCAATCGTCATCCCAGCGAAAGCTGGGATCTCAGGAGCGGAGCGTTGCCCTATAAACGCCTGAGATTCCAGCTTTCGCTGGAATGACGCGGTGGGTCGAGCGGAGGATCACCCGTTCCGCGCGGTCTCGAACAGGAACCAGGCACGCTCCTCGGCCTGGTCGGTCCATTCGTCGAGGATCCCGCTGGTGGCATTGTCCTTGGCCGCGTCGACAATGTCCTTCGCCTCGCGCAACCGGGCGACCAGCGCCAGATTGTCGTCGCGCAGCTCCTTGAGCATGTCGGCGGCGCTGACGAACTCGGCATCATTGTCGCTGATCGACTGACGACGTGCGATGTCGCCGATCGAGCGCAGCGTGGTGTTGCCGGTCTTGCGGACGCGCTCGGCGATCACGTCGGTGGTTGCGAGGATCTGCGCGGCCTGGGCGTCGAGCATCAGATGATAGTCACGAAAATGCGGGCCCGAGACGTGCCAATGGAAATTCTTGGTCTTGAAGTAGAGCGCGAAACTGTCGGCCAGGATGCCGTTCAGCGCATCGGCGACGTTCATCGCGCTGTTGCTCTTCAGGTCGGTGGGGGTCGCCAGCGGCGCCTTGGGTTTCTTGGCCATGAGTGAAGTCTCCCGCTTTTCGATTCGTATCTCTAACGAGCAAAGTGGCAAAAGGTCGCGCATTCGTCGCCTGAATTTGCTATGTCGGAGATATCGAGCGGATCGATCAATGCCGCGTGTGCCCCGACTTGACTCGTCGAGGCTTTTGCCGCTAGGGGCCGCATCCGATCAGCGGCGCACGACGCCGCTTTATTTTTTGATATCGAGGGTTCCGGGTCATGGCCAAGCCGACCACTGTCAAGATCAAGCTCGTCAGCACCGCTGATACCGGCTTCTACTATGTCACCAAGAAGAATCCGCGTACCCAGACCGAGAAGCTGAGCTTCCGCAAATACGACCCGATCGTGCGCAAGCATGTCGACTTCAAGGAAGCCAAGATCAAGTAGGGCTGGCTGGGCCGAAAGGCCCGCCACTTGCTGACAGGCTTAGCGCCCGCCCGTGAAACGGCGGGCGTTTGCGTTTGCTTGCCTCAGATCCTCCCTGCGCAGCGTGGGGAGGGGGACCGCGCGAAGCGTGGTGGAGGGGCGGGGCAGGACCTCAAGGGTGTCGATGGCTGAGAGGTGGAAGACCCCTCCACCGCCTTCGGCGGTCCCCCTCCCCATGCTGCGCATAGGGAGGATCTTTTCTAGCCCGCCCTTTTAAACCCGTCACCCAGCGGCCCGGCAAGGCCCTCGACGGCCGTCACGAATCGACTCACCGAGATCGGCTTCGAGACATAGGCGTCGGCCCCGGCCAGGCGAACCCTGCTTTCGTCGCCCTTGCCGGCATAGGCGGTCACCGCCATCACCGGGATCGCGTCGAGCGCCGGATCTTCCTTCATCAGCTTGATCAGCTCGACCCCGCTGATGTGCGGCAACTGAATGTCCATGATCACGAGCTGGGGCAGGAATTCGCGCATCGCGTCGAGCGCCAGGCGCGCGTCGCGGATCGTACGGACATCGGCGCCATGCGCCTCCAGCAGGTCGCGGAAGAGCCGAAGGTTCAGCTCATTATCCTCGACAATAAGGACTTTCTTCGCCACGGCTACACCACCTGTTACCCTGCCTGAACCTAGTGGGCCATGCGAGCGAATCAATCTAGCGAAACTACGGCACTGGCCGCAGATGCAGTGACGGTGACCGGGCTGCGGGCACTGGTCTGGACGCTCGACGATCCGGCGCGCGCGCGGCGCCTGCTCGACCTGACCGGCCTGACCCCCGAAGCGCTGCGCGCCGGCGCGGGCGATCATGGCGTGCTCGCCGCTCTGCTCGACTTCCTCGCCGGCCATGAACCCGATCTGGTCGCCTGCGCCGAGGCGCTTGGCATCGGCCCGGCCGACCTGGTCCGCGCCCGCGACCTGCTCCAGACCCCCGAGGCCCGCGCATGAGCCGCCCGCTGCTGATTACCGATTGCGACGAGGTGCTGCTCCACATGGTGACGCCGCTCGGTCAGTGGCTCGATGAGGCGCATGCGATCGACTTCGCGATCGACCAGCCTGAGTTCGGCGGCGCGCTGACCCGCCGCGCCGACGGCAGTGTGGTGACCGAGGAGCATATCTGGCCGCTGCTCGACGCCTTCTTCACCAGCGAGATGCACCGCCAGACGCTGGTTCCGCATGCGCGTCAGGCGCTGGCGACGATCGCCGAGATCGCCGACATCGTCGTCCTCACCAATCTGACCGACCAGTTCCACGGCAGTCGGGTCGCTCAGCTTGAAGCGGTCGGCATCCGTCACCGCGTCCAGTGCAACCAGGGCGGCAAGGGCCGCCCGCTCGCCGACATCGTCGCCGAATATCAGCCGAGCGCGACCGTTTTCGTCGATGATCTGGCGAGCCACCACAGTTCGGTCGCGCGCCACGCGCCGCAGGTCTGGCGACTCCACATGGTCGCCGAACCGCGCGTCGCTGCGCACCGTCCGCCCGCGCCCGACGCCCATGCCCGGATCGACGACTGGGCCGACGCGCTGCCCTGGATCATTGCCCGCTTCGCCGAAGGGCCATCGGGATGGCCGGCGGCGTGAAGCGATGGCCAGATGATTCGAGGCGCAGCGAGCATGTCGGCTTGACGCTCGCGGGCGGCTACGGGAAAGAAACGACATGACGATCGATGCACGCCTCGCCGAGCTTGGCCTCACCCTGCCCACACCGGCCGCCCCGGTCGCGGCCTATGTGCCTGCGGTCGAGGTGAACGGCCTGCTCCATATCTCGGGCCAGCTGCCCTTCCGCGAAGATGGCAGCCTGATCACCGGCCGGCTGGGTCAGGATGTCGATCTCGCTGCCGGGACCGAAGCCGCCAAACGCTGCGGGATCATGCTGGTCGCGCAGATCAAGGCCGCGCTCGGCGGCGACCTGTCGCGCGTCGTCCGAATCGTCAAGCTCGGCGCCTTCATCGCCTCGACCGCCGATTTCACCGACCAGCCCAGGGTCGCCAACGGCGCCTCGGAGCTGATGGTGGCGTTGTTCGGCGATGCCGGGCGCCATGCCCGCAGCGCGGTCGGCGTGCCCGTCCTCCCCCTCGGCGCCGCCGTGGAGATCGATGCCATTGTCGCTGTTCGGCCTTCTTGATCGCTGGCGCTTTCCGGTGCCCGACGCCCGGCGCGTCGGGTTCCTCACGAACACGCCCTTCGCCAGCCGCGGGCTGCACGGCACGCGCCATGTCGAGAACAGCCGCGCCGCGATCGAGGCGGCGGTATCGATGGGTTATGGCGTAAAGGTCGATGTCCAGTTCAGCCTCGACGGGCTGGCCTATGTCTTCCAGGATCCGGTCCTCGACCGGATGACCGAGGAAAGCGGACAGCTCCGCCATCTGTCGAGCCGCCATCTGTCGCAGATCAAGCTGCGCGGCACCGACGAGTCCATCCCCAAGCTCCAGGAGATTCTCGACCTCGTTGCCGGCCGCGCCCCGGTGCTGGTCGAGCTCAAGGCGATCGAAGGCCATGTCTCGCAGCTCTGCGTCGCGGTCCGCCACGCGATCGAGAGCTACCGCGCCGAGGCTGCGGTGATGTCGCTCCATGGCGAAGTGTCGCGCTGGTTCGCCTCGCACGGATCGCGCATCACCCGGGGGATGATGCTGTCCGACAACAGCGACTTCGCCAAGGAGGAACCGGGCGAGCAGGTCAAGGCGCTGTGGCGCGCCCGGCCCGAGTTTCTCGCGGTCGACATCGCCGACCTGCCCAATCGCTTCGCCCAGCGGCAGCGCAAGCGCGGCATTCCGATCCTTGCCTGGACGGTGATGTCGGCCGAACAGCAACAGGTCGCCGCCGACAGCGCCGACCAGATCATCTTCGAGGCGCCGGGATGGTAGCGGGAAAAGTCTCCCCTCTCCTTCAGGGGAGGGGTCGGGGGTGGGGCCTCTCCTCAAATTCCACGCTCGCGGACAGGCCCCACCCCAACCCCTCCCCTGAAGGGGAGGGGCTCAACCCGCGCCACGCGCCATGACTGCTCTGACCGCCCGGACGGCGGCGGGGGTTTGCAGCTTCGATCGTGACGAATGGGATGCCTGCGCGGGTAGCGGCAATCCCTTCGTCAGCCATGATTTCCTCTCGGCCCTGGAAGAATCGGGGAGCGCGACCGCGCGGACCGGCTGGCAGCCGGTCCCGATCGCGATCGACGGCGCCGATGGCCGCCCCGCCGCGATCCTGCCCGCTTATGCCAAGAGCCACAGCCAGGGTGAATA
The DNA here is from genome assembly GCA_947085315.1 of uncultured Sphingomonas sp. Classification (GTDB taxonomy): domain Bacteria; phylum Pseudomonadota; class Alphaproteobacteria; order Sphingomonadales; family Sphingomonadaceae; genus Rhizorhabdus. Next base: position 118,041 of record CAMTVW010000010.1, read on the forward strand.
TGTGTTCGACCACGGCTGGGCCGACGCCTGGCACCGTGCCGGCGGGCAATATTATCCCAAGCTCCAGATCGCGGTGCCGTTCAGCCCGGTGCCGGGGCCCCGCCTGCTGCTGCGCGATCCCTCGCTCGCCGCCGCGCTGGTCGCCGCTGCCGAGACGCTGGTGCGCGAGAACGACCTGTCCTCTGCGCACGCGACCTTCCTCGCCCCCGAACAGGTGCCGATCTTCGAGGCGGCGGGATGGCTGATCCGCACCGACCGGCAGTTCCACTGGTCGAATCGCGGCTATGCGGGCTTCGACGATTTCCTGGGGGCGCTCGCGTCACGCAAGCGCAAGGCGATCCGCAAGGAGCGCGCGGCGGCCGTCGAGGGGCTGGAGATCGTCCATCTCAGCGGCGCCGCGATCGAGGAGCATCATTGGGACGCCTTCTGGCATTTCTATCAGGACACCAGCGCGCGCAAATGGGGGCGCCCCTATTTGACCCGCGGCTTCTTCACCCTGCTTGGCGAGCGGATGGCCGACCGGGTGCTGCTGATCCTGGCGCTGCGCGAGGGCCGCCCGATCGCGGGTGCACTCAACCTGATCGGTGAAGACGCGCTTTACGGGCGCAACTGGGGCGCGATCGAGGAGGTGCCCTTCCTCCATTTCGAACTTTGCTATTATCAGGCGATCGACGCGGCGATCGCGCGCGGCCTCCAGCGGGTCGAGGCGGGCGCGCAGGGCGAGCACAAATTGGCGCGCGGCTATGAGCCGGTGCCGACCTTCTCGGCGCATTTCATCCCGCACCCCGGCTTCCGCCGCGCGGTGGCCGACTATCTGGAGCAGGAACGCCGCGCGATCGAGCACGACATTGAAGGGCTCGCGGAGTTCATGCCATTCAAGAAGAGCGGATAACCGTCGCCCCGGCGGAGGCCGAGGCCGCCATCGTCTCTTGCCGTGGGGTTGCCGCAGGCGCCTTTGGCGGCCCCGGCCTCCGCCGGGGCGACGTGAAGGTCAGGCCGCAAGCCTGTTGGCAAATCCGAGCATCGCGCGCGCCTGGCGCTGTGCCTCGATTATCTCGCGCGCGGTCATGTCCTCGGCGATCTCGGCGCGGCACTCCATCGCCCGGGCATTGCCGCCCAGTGCCGCGATGTTGAACCATTTATGCGCCGCGACCAGATCGAGCGGGCAACCGTCGGCCCCCGCCGAGTAGGACACGCCCAGCTGGAAACAGGCGTCGATGTCCCCCCGCATCGCGTCGCGCAGGCGCGTCTCGGTGAGGAATTGTTGCGTCTTGAGACTGTGACCCATGTCTCGCTCCACTGTTGCCCGGCCATGATTGGCCGGGGAGCGGGAGCGGTCTCTTGCTGGCCGACCGCTGCCGTCCCAACAAGGTTAACGGCGCGGTGGGGATAAGTTTAATGGGGGCTCTTCCCCTGGCTGCCCAAGGTCAGGAATCGACCGCCACATTGTCGATCAGCCGCGTCCGCCCGAGCTTCGCCGCCGCGAGCAAGCGGGCCGGGCCATCGAGCCTCTCGACCGGCTCGAGCGTCGCCGCGTCGACCAGCGCGACATAGTCGATCGGATCGAACCCCGCTTTGGCGAGCCGTGCCACCGCCGCCGCAAGCACCGCCGCGACATCGCCGCCGCCCTCGATCGCCGACCTTGCCTCACCCAGGGCGCGGGGCAGTGCGAGCGCCGCGACCCGCTCTTCGGGGGTGAGATAGGCGTTGCGCGAGGACAGGGCGAGGCCGTCATCGTCACGCTGGGTGGGTACGCCGACAATCTCCAGATCGATATCAAGGTCCGCAGTGAAGCGGCGGATCACCGCCAGCTGCTGATAATCCTTCTCCCCGAAGAAGGCGATGTCCGGGCCGACCTGTGCGAACAGCTTCGCGACCACCGTCGCGACCCCGGCGAAATGGCCCGGTCGCGCGGCGCCGTCCCAGCGCTCGCTGACCCCGCTCACCGAAACGCTGGTGGCGAAGCCCGGCGGATACATCGCCGCGACATCGGGCGCCCAGAGCAGCGCCGCGCCCGCCGCCTCGAGCAGCGCCACATCGGCCGCCTCGCGGCGCGGATAGGCGTCGAGATCCTCGTTCGGGCCGAACTGGGTGGGATTGACGAAGATCGACACGACGACCTGGCATCCGCGCGCGCGCGCCGCGTCGACCAGCGCGACATGGCCGCTGTGCAGCGCCCCCATCGTCGGCACCAGCGCGACCGGCGCGCCACTTATCCTCAGATTTGCGACCGCCTGACGGAGATCGGCTATGTTGCGGACGATTTGCACCGACTATAAGTCCTCTCTACTGGACGCTTTGAAACAGGCCGGCCGCCGGATCAAGCGCGGTGCGGCGAAGGGAAGATAGTTTGCCGCAGGCCCATCTGATCACATTCGCCAATGAAAAGGGCGGCTCGGGGAAGTCGACCACCTCGGTCCATGTCGCGGTCGCGCTGGCGGCGGCGGGCCGGCGGGTCGCCGCGATCGACCTCGATACGCGGCAGCGCACGCTAAGCCGCTATTTCGAAAACCGGCTCGCGACCGAGCGGCGCACCGGCCAGACGCTGCCGACCCCGACCTTCGAGACCTTCGACAGCGCACGCGGCCATGTGCTCGACGATCTGATCTCGGGCTTCTCCGCCGATCATGACGTGGTGGTGATCGACACGCCGGGCCGCGACGACGAACATGCCCGCGCCGCGATCGTCCGCGCCGACACGCTGGTCACCCCGATCAACGACAGCTTCGTCGACCTCGACCTGATCGGCCAGGTCGATCCCGAGACCTTCAAGATCCGCCGCCCCAGCTTCTATGCCGAACTGGTGTGGGAAGCGCGCAAGACGCGCGGGCGGATCGACGGCGGCACGGTCGACTGGGTGCTGTTGCGCAACCGGCTCCAGCATCTGGAGGCCCGCAACATGCGCCGCGTGGCGGAGGCGATGCAGGATCTGTCCAAGCGGGTCGGCTTTCGCGTCATCCCGGGCCTGTCCGAACGCGTCATCTACCGCGAGCTCTTTCCCAAGGGGCTCACCCTGCTCGACCTGCAGGCGATCGGTAGCGAGGCGGGAATCGGCCATATCGCCGCACGGCAGGAGCTGCGCGAAATGGTTGCCGGGCTCGCGCTGTCGCAATGGCCCCAGCATCAGGCCGCCACCGGGTGATCCTGCTCCTGCTGGCCGCCGCGGCCGCCTGGTGGTTCTGGGGACGCGGGCTTTCGCGGCCGCAGCTTGCGGCGGCCGGATCGGCGCTGCTCGGGCTGTTCCTGCTGACCAAGGGCGCCTGGCTGATCGCGGCACCGATGTTCCTGCCCGGTATCTGGCTGCTCGTCCAGGAAGGCCGCCGGGTCGGATCAACCCAGGCGATGGACCCCGAAGAGGCGCGGCGCGTGCTGGGGGTTGCGCCCGATACCGATGCCGAAGGCGTCCGCCAGGCGCATCGCCGGCTCGTCACCAAAGTCCATCCCGATCAGGGCGGATCGGCCGAGCTGGCCAGCAAGGTCAACGCCGCGCGCGACATATTGCTGGCGGAACTGGCAAAGCGCTAAGGGGGTTCTGATCTCTCCCCTCTCCTTCTGGGGTGGGGTTGGGGGTGGGGCTTCTCCGCAAGCGCACCTATGGGGACAGGCCCCACCCCAACCCCTCCCCTGAAGGAGAGGGGCTTTTTCCGGAGCACTCTGCTCCCGTCCACGGAGGCTTCCTTTGACCCATCGTTTCGACCCGACCTCGCTGCGCGAATATGACATTCGCGGGATCGTCGGGAAAACCCTCGGGCCGGCCGACGCCTATGCGATCGGGCGCGGCTTCGCGACCCATCTGCGCCGCGATGGCGGCACGCGGGTCGCGGTGGGCTGGGACGGGCGGGTCTCGTCCGAATCGTTGCGCGACGAGCTGGTCCGGGGGCTTACCGAGAGCGGGGTCGATGTCGTCCGCATTGGTCTGGGGCCCACCCCTATGCTCTATTTCGCCGAGGCGACGCTGGAGGTCGACGGCGGCATCCAGATCACCGGCAGCCATAATCCGGCCGAGTATAATGGTTTCAAGATGGTCCTCCACCACAAGCCCTTCTTCGCCGATTCGATCCAGTCGATCGGCCGCATGGCCGCCGAGGGCGACTGGGACGAGGGCAGCGGCACGGTCAGCGACGCCGATATCGAGGACCTCTATGTCGACCGGCTGGTCCAGGATTTCAAAGGGACCGGCTTCCGCATCGGCTGGGACAATGGCAATGGCGCGGGGGGCCGCATTCTTGAAAAGCTGGTGAGCCGGCTGCCCGGCGAGCATCATGTCATCTATGCCGAGATCGACGGCAGCTTCCCGCATCATCATCCCGATCCGACCGAGGAGAAGAACCTCGCCGACCTCAAGGCGCTGGTCGCCGCCGAACAGCTCGACTTCGGCATCGCATTCGACGGCGACGCCGACCGGATCGGTGCGGTCGACGGGCTCGGCCGGGTTATCTGGGGCGATCAGATCCTCTCGATCCTCGCCGAGCCGGTGCTTAAGGAGGTTCCGGGCGCCACGATCATCGCCGATGTGAAGGCCAGCCAGGCGCTGTTCGACCGGGTGAAGGAACTGGGCGGCGAGCCCTGTATGTGGAAGACCGGTCACAGCCTGATCAAGGTCAAAATGGCCGAGACCAACAGCCCGCTGGCGGGCGAGATGTCGGGCCATATCTTCTTCAAGCATCGCTGGTACGGTTTCGACGACGCGCTCTATTCGGCGGTGCGGCTGATCGAGGCGGTCAGCGAGCTCGGCGGATCGCTGACCGCGCTCAAGGACAGGATGCCCCGGCTGGTCAACACTCCCGAACTGCGCTTCCAGGTCGATGAGAGCCGCAAGTTCAAGGTGGTCGAGGAGGTGCTCGACCGGCTCGAAGCGAGCGGCGCCGACGTCAACCGCACCGACGGCGCGCGGGTCAACACCCCTGACGGCTGGTGGCTGCTGCGCGCTTCGAACACCCAGGACGTGCTGGTCGCGCGTGCGGAGGCGAAGGACCAGGCCGGGCTCGACCGCCTCCTCGCCCAGATCGACGAGCAGCTTGCCGCCTCGGGGCTGGAGCGTGGCCCGCAGGCCGGGCATTGATAATGGCGCCCTTTCAATCCGCCAAAATCCGCTCATCCTGAGGAGCCATTGAGCGGAGGCGAAGCCGCAGTCGAAAGGGCGTCTCGAAGGACCCTTCGAGACGGGCCTTCGCCGGGCTCAGTCCCTCCTCAGGGTGAGCGGAAAGGGGTGGGGCATGGCCGGAGCTGACCTCCCCGCCCCCCTCACCGACTGGTTCGCCGCCAAGGGCTGGTCGCCGCGCCGCCACCAGCGCGACATGCTCGCCGCCGCGCGCGCCGGGCGGGACGCGCTCCTCGTCGCCCCCACCGGATCGGGCAAGACCCTCGCAGGCTTCCTGCCCACCCTCGTCGAACTGATCGAAACCCCGCAGGCCGGGCTCCACACCCTCTATGTGTCGCCGCTCAAGGCGCTCGCGGTCGACGTCCAGCGCAACCTGCTCACGCCCGTAGAGGAGATGGGGCTCGACATCAGGGTCGAGACCCGCACCGGCGACACGCCGTCGGACCGCAAGGCGCGCCAGCGGGTGAAGCCGCCGCAGATCCTGCTGACCACCCCCGAATCGCTCAGCCTGCTGCTCTCCTACCCCGAGAGCGCGACGATGTTCGCGAACCTGCGGACGATGGTGATCGACGAGGTCCACGCCTTCGCGACCACCAAGCGCGGCGACCTGCTCGCGCTGTCGGTCGCCCGGCTCGCCAGTCTCGCGCCCGCGATGCGCCGGGTCGCGCTGTCGGCGACGATCGCCGATATCGACGCCTATCGCGGCTGGCTGTCGGGCGATGGCGACTATGAAGCGGTCGCGCTGGTTCAGGGCGAAACCGGCGCCGAGCCGCGCATCGACATGCTGATCCCCGAGGGGCGCATCCCCTGGGCGGGCCATTCGGGGCGCTATGCCGCCGAACAGGTGATGGCCGAGATCGAAACCCACAAGACGACGATCATCTTCTGCAACACCCGCAGCCTTGCCGAGCTGATCTTCCAGGACCTGTGGAAGGTCAATGCGATGAGCCTGCCGATCGGGATCCATCACGGATCGCTGAGCCGGGAAGCGCGCCGCAAGGTCGAAGGCGCGATGGCCGATGGCCGCCTGCGCGCGCTGGTCGCCACCGCCAGCCTCGATCTTGGCGTCGACTGGGGCGATGTCGACCTCGTCATCCAGATGGGTGCGCCCAAGGGCGCCTCGCGGCTGCTCCAACGGATCGGCCGCGCCAACCACCGGTTGGACGAACCCAGCGAGGCGGTGATCGTCCCCGGCAACCGCTTCGAATATCTCGAAGGCCGCGCGGCGATGGACGCGATCGCGGCGGGCGAGCTCGACAATGACCCGTTCCGCGCGGGCAGCCTCGACGTGCTCGCCCAGCATGTCATGGCGGTCGCCTGCGCCGGGCCTTTTCGGGCCGAGGACATGCTCGCCGAGGTCAACCGCGCCGCGCCCTATGCGACGCTGACCGCCGAACAGTTCGACCGCGTCCTCAATTATATCGCCAATGGCGGCTATGCGCTGAAGGCCTATGAGAAATTCCGCCGCCTGACCCGCGACCCCGACGGCCGCTGGCGGGTCAGCCACCCCAGTTTCGCCGTCCAGCACCGGCTCAACGCCGGCATCATCGTCGAGGCGCCGATGCTCGACGTGCGCTTCAAAAATGGCCGCAGCCTCGGCAAGGTCGAGGAGGGGTTCGGGGTCACCCTGGCGCCGGGCGACTGCTTCTTTTTCATGGGGATGGCGCTCGAAGTCCTGAAGATCGACCTCACCGACCTGATCGTCCGCGCCACCAGCAAACCCGCGCGCATTCCCACCTATGGCGGCGCGCGCATGCCGATCTCGACCCATCTCGCCGAGCGGGTCCGTGCCTATCTCCACGATCCGTCCGAATGGCCGCGCTTCCCCGACGATGTCCGCGAATGGCTGGAAATGCAGGCCCGCCGCTCGCGCCTGCCCGCGCCCGACGAGCTGCTGGTCGAGACCTTCCCGCACGAAAAGCGCCATTATATGGTGATCTACAGCTTCGAAGGGTGGAACGCGCACCAGTCGCTGGGGATGCTCCTTACCCGCCGGATGGAGAGCCAGGGGCTGTCTCCGCTGGGGTTCGTCGCGAGCGACTATGCGATCGCGACCTATTCGCTCGAACCCGTCACCGATCCCGCCAGCCTGTTCTCGCCCGAGATATTGGAGGATGAATTCGTCGACTGGGTCGAGCGCTCGGCGCTGCTCAAGCGCGCGTTCCGCGAGGTCGCGGTGATCGGCGGGCTCGTCGAGCGCCAGCATCCGGGCAAGAAGAAGTCGGGTCGCCAGGTCACCTTCTCGACCGACCTGATCTACGACGTGCTGCGCCGCTACGAGCCCGACCATCTGCTGCTCGACGCCGCCTGGGCCGATGCGCGCGCGAAGATGACCGACGTCGGGCGCCTCGGCGCGCTGATCGAGCGCGCCGCCGAACATATCGTCCACGTCAAACTCGACCGCGTCTCCCCGCTCGCGGTGCCGGTACTGGTGCTGATCGGGCGAGAGACGGTGGCGCAGGGGCTGGCGGACGACGTGCTGCTGATCGAAGCCGATGCGCTGGCGGCGGTGGCGATGCGGGAATGAGTCTCCCCCTCCCTGCCAAGGGAGGGGGCCGGGGGGTGGGTCAGGCCGGCCGACATGGCTAACCATCATGCCCAAACATGTGGCGAGACCCACCCCTAACCCCTCCCTTGGCAGGGAGGGGACTCTACCGTCGCGCGCAGCCCAGCGCTGCCGCGTCGATCGCGGTCGCCACGCCCTTCAGCAGATAGCCGTCGGAGCGGTTGCGGCCCTCCTGCGACACCCAGGCGATCCGCATCGAGCTGGCCGAACGCATCGCCGCGATGATCGCGGCGTCGGCGCGGGGGTCGGGAGCCCAGGCGTCGGCGCTGGCGGCGACCAGCGTGAAGCTTCTCTCGCCGAAGATCAGCCGCACCGGACTGTTCGGCGCGCGCGGCTCGCGCAGGCGGAAATGGACCTGCCCGCCGATGCGCTGGCGCGGCCAGATGCCGACCGAGGCGAAGCTGCGCCAGGGACCGCTGCCGCGCCGGACGGGGGCCGCGATCGCATAGCAACGCGGCGGCTCAACATCGCGAAATGCCCCCCAGTCCGAAAATATTCCCAGCGGCGTCCGTCCCGGCGGCGCTGCCGCGAGCAGCAGCGGGACGCAAAGCAATCCGCAAATCCGGGCACCGTTTCCTGTCAACCCCAAAGCTCCCGATCGTGGCAAAAATGCAACAATTTCCGCTGTTTATCTGAGGTTCATGCAACCTCCGGCGGCTTGGTGCACTAGGCCCTCCACGTCTCCACAAGGTTCGGAGACGAAGTTGATAGATGGAGTTATACTATGCGCAGCATCGTTGTCGCCGCCCTGCTTGCGGCCAGCGCAGCCACCCCCGCCCTCGCCCAGGATCCGTCCGGCAAGGCGCCCTTCACCGGGGCCCGTGTCGAAGGTCTCGCCGGCTGGGATCGCGTCCAGAATAACGGGCATGATGATGGCGTCCAATATGGTCTTGGCGTCGGCTATGACATTCAGGCCGGTGGTGCGCTTGTCGGCATCGAAGCCGAAGCCGCCGACAGCAGCGTCAAACAGTGCGCCGGCGCCAGCACCGTCGCCAGTCCGCGATTCTGTGCCAAGACGGGCCGCGACCTCTATGTCGGCGGTCGCCTCGGCACCGTCGTCGGCGGCAAGGCGCTGCTCTATGCGAAGGCCGGCTACACCAATGCCCGCGCCAAGCTGACCAGCAATGACGGCACCGGCCAGGTGACGCTCGGCTCGACCGATCTCGACGGCTACCGCGTCGGCGCGGGTGTCGAATATGCGATCGGGACGAACAGCTTCGTGAAGACCGAATATCGCTACTCCAATTATGAGAACGGTTTCGCACGCCATCAGGCAGTGGCGGGCTTCGGCTTCCGCTTCTGATTATTGCGTCCGAAAGGGAGGGGTCCGGCCTGTTGCCGGGCCCCTTTTTTGTCCTGCTCCCCACCCGCTTGCGGGAGGGGCCGGGGGTAAGCCCGCGACGCCGAAATGCGCGCGATCTGGGGTCGCGCGCCCACCCCTCACCCGTCCCGCGAGCGGGAGGGGGACTTTAGAACCGAATTATCCCCAGCTTTCGCAGCTTGGGGCTGGCGGCCCCGCAAAGCCGCGCTATAACCGGCATCCATTTACTTTTGGGGATGCCGGGGCAGTTCATGAAGGCAACGATCGAACGCGCGACGCTTCTGAAGAGCCTGGGCCACGTCCAGTCGGTCGTTGAGCGGCGCAATACGATCCCGATCCTCTCCAACGTGCTGATCGAGGCGACGGCCGAGGGCACCTTGCGGCTGATGGCCACCGACCTTGATCTGCAGATCGTCGAGGTGGTTCCCGCCGCCGTCGATCAGCCCGGTGCGATCACCGTTTCGGCGCACACGCTGTTCGACATTGCCCGCAAACTGCCTGAGGGCAGCCAGGTCCAGCTGGCGGCGTCCGAAGGCAAGATGCAGGTGGTCGCCGGCCGCGCCCGATTCAACCTGCAGACCTTGCCCAAGGACGATTTCCCGATGATCGCCGAGGGCGAGCTGCCGACGAAGTTCGAGCTGCCCGCCGAGACGCTGAAGCAGCTGATCGACAAGACCCGCTTCGCGATCTCGACCGAAGAGACCCGCTATTATCTCAACGGCATCTTCTTCCACGTCCAGGACGAGGGCACCCCGGTGCTCAAGGCCGCCGCGACCGATGGCCACCGGCTCGCTCGCGTGACGATCGCGCGCCCCGACGGCGCCGAGGGCATGCCCGACATCATCATCCCGCGCAAATGCGTCGGCGAGCTGCGCAAGCTGCTCGACGAGGTCGATGGGTCGGTGGGCATCACCCTGTCATCGACCAAGATCCGCTTCGGCCTGGGCACCGCGATCCTCACCTCGAAGCTGATCGACGGCACCTTTCCCGACTATAACCGGGTGATCCCGACCGGGAATGACAAGCTGCTGAAGCTCGATCCGAAGAGCTTCATGCAGGGCGTCGACCGCGTCGCCACGATCGCCTCGGAAAAGACCCGCGCGGTCAAGATGGCGCTCGACAAGGACAAGATCACCCTGTCGGTCACCAGCCCCGAAAACGGCACCGCCTCCGAGGAGGTCCCCGGCGATTACAGCGCTGCCGGGTTCGAGATCGGCTTCAATGCGCGCTATCTGATGGACATATTGGGCCAGATCGACGGCGACATGGTCGAGGTCCACCTCGCCGACGCCGCCGCGCCGACCCTGATCCGCGAGAATGACAAGGCGCCCGCGCTCTACGTCCTCATGCCGATGCGGGTCTGACGCCACTTCGGAGTTCGAAGTTAAGGGGGAGCAGCTGAGATGCCGGTGACGGTCGCCCCCGATCTCGACGCGCTGGTCAGGCGCATCGCCGACGAAATGGCCGGCCAGGCCGATCGCGGCAAGGTGGCCGATTATATCCCCGGCCTCGCCCGGGTCGATCCGAAGCATTTCGGCATTTCGATCTGCATGCATGACGGCAAGACCTGGTCGGCGGGCGACGCAGCGGTGCCCTTCTCGATCCAGTCGGTGTCGAAGGTGTTCGCGCTAACCCTCGCGCTGGGCAAGGTCGGCGATTCACTGTGGCAGCGGGTGGGACGCGAGCCGTCGGGCAACGCCTTCAATTCGATCGTCCAGCTCGAGGCCGAACATGGCATCCCGCGCAATCCCTTCATCAATGCCGGCGCGATCGTGGTCGCCGATGTGGTGCTGGGCGGGTCCGAACCCAAGGAGGCGATCGGCGAAATCCTGCGCTTCTGCCGCCATATCGCCGGTGACGACAGCATCGCGATCGACGACGAGGTCGCGAAGGGCGAGGCCGAGACCGGATTCCGCAACGCGGCGCTCGCCAATTACATGCGCGCCTTCGGCAATATCCACCATCCGGTCGAACAGGTGCTGGGGGTCTATTTCCATCAATGCGCGCTGACGATGACCTGCGAGCAGCTGGCCCGCGCGGGTCGCTATCTGATGCATGAGGGGCAGCATCCCGACACCGGCTTCAACGTCGTCTCGCCGATGCGCGCGCGGCGGATCAACGCGCTGATGATGCTGTGCGGCCATTATGACGGATCGGGCGAGTTCGCCTTCCGCGTCGGCATTCCGGGCAAGTCGGGGGTCGGCGGCGGCATATTGTGCGTCGTGCCCGGCATCGCGTCGATCGCGGTCTGGTCGCCGGGGCTCAACGAACGCGGCAATTCGACGCTGGGTTCACTGGCGCTGGAGCGCCTCGCGGTCGCCACCGGCTGGTCGATCTTCAACCAGCGCGAGCCGGGGTGAACCCAGCCGTCACCCCAGCGAAAGCCGGGATGACGATTGGGTGGTGGTCGATCCTACTTCCGATAGGGCACGAACCGCCCCAGCCCGCACGCGCCATAGGTGATGGGCGATCCCGCCTCGGCGATCGTCACGATGTCGTTGCCGCACAGCTGGGTGCCGCTGGTCCGGGTGATCAGGATGCGGTTCGGGTTGAGCTGGCCGCAGCGGCCGTTGTCGGGCTGGTTCACATACCAGAGCTTCGCCGATTCCTTGTAGATGATCGCGGTCGCGTCGATGATGCTCGACTGGCGCGCGCGGGTCAGCGAGATGCAGGCGACCGGCTCGCCGGCGGTGCGGCCTTCAAGCGCCTTCTGCGCCCTTGTGGACAGCGGGGCCGGCGCGTCGGACGCGGCCAGCAGAAGCGGCAGGGCCAGCAGCGGGAGAAGCGAACGGGCTCGGGGCATGGCGACTCTCCTGTTTCGCGCCATGATAGTCCGAATCAGCCGCGGAAGACATCCTTGGCCGCGCGGCGCTCGGCGAGCGTCTCGATACTGTCGGCGCGCATGAACGGATTGGTCGCGCGTTCGAGCGCGATTGTCGTCGGGACGGTCGCCTCGCCCGCCGCGCGGGCGGCGTCGACCGCGGCCATCCGCGTGCGCAGCGCCGCATTGTCAGGCTCGGCGACTAGCGCGTAGCGGCCGTTGCTCTGGGTATATTCGTGCGCGCAGTAAACCTGCGTCTCGCCGGGCAGCGCCGCCAGCCGCGCCATATTAGCGAACATCTGCGCGGGCGTGCCTTCGAACAGGCGCCCGCAGCCCATCGCGAACAGCGTATCGCCGACAAACACCACCGCCGCTTCGGGCAGATGGATCGCGATATGCCCGGCGGTGTGCGCGGGCACCTCGATCACCCGCCCGATCATCGCGCCGATCCGGACGCTATCGCCCTCGCTAAGCGGAATATCGAGCGAGGGAATCTTTGCGGCTTCGGCGGCGGGCGCACTCACCCGCGCGCCGGTCGCGGCCTTGATACCGTCATTGCCGCCGATATGGTCGGGGTGCCAGTGGGTGTTCCAGATCTGGCCGATCGTCCAGCCGCGCGCCTGCGCCGCATCAAGCACCGGCTCCGCCACCGCCGGATCGACCGCGACGGTCTCGCCCGAGGCGCGATCATGGACCAGCCAGACATAATTGTCGCTGAGCACCGGCACCCGGACGATCTCGAGGCCCACCTTACCAGGTCCCGACATTGGGCATCGACACCCAGGGCTCGGCGGGTTCGAGCCGCCCGTCCTGAAGCAGTTCGACGGAAATATTGTCGGGGCTGCGGACGAACGCCATATGCCCGTCGCGCGGCGGCCGGTTGATCGTCACGCCGGCGTCGACCAGCCGCTGGCAGGTTTCATAGATATTCTCGACCTGATAGGCGAGATGGCCGAAATTGCGGCCGCCATCATAGCCCCTCTCGCCCCAATTATGGGTAAGCTCGACCTGCGCCCCTTCATCGCCGGGCGCCGCGAGGAAGATCAGGGTGAAGCGCCCGGCCGCATTGTCGAAACGATTGACCTCGCGCAGCCCGAGCAGTTCGAAAAAGCGGATCGTCGCATCCGGATCGGAAACGCGGATCATCGTGTGGAGATATTTCATGCGCGAGATGTAGGGTGAATGGGCGTGGGGCTCAAGGCTGACGACTATGGCTTTGGAGCCGCTTCTTTCAACGCGATTCCCGCCGCCCTGCCCGCGTCGCTCTCGGGCGCCAATTGCGCCGCGCGCGTCCATGCCGCCTTCGCGTCGTCCATATTACCGGCCGCCGCCGCGATGTTGCCCGCCTCATAGGCGATCGACGGATCGTTCGGCGACAGCTTCGCCGCCGCGCGAATCGCGGCGAAGGCGGTCGGCAGGTCGTTCATCCGCCGGGCGAGATTGGCGCGCAGCAGCCAGCCGAGCGGATCGCGCGGGACCAGCCGGGTCGCGGCGTCGAGATCGGCCTTCGCTCCGGTCAGGTCATTGGCGGCGACCGCGGCGCGGGCGCGGTCGAGATGGACCTCGCCCTGCATCTCGTTCGACAGGCCCGGCAGCGCCAGCACCCGATCGAAGGCAGCGCGCGCGCGGGCCGGTTCGTCGCCCGCCAGCGCGGCATTGCCGGCCTGCATCCACAGCACCACCGCCATCGGATCCTGCGCGATCTGCGCGTCCTTCGCAGCGCCCTCGAAGGTCGCGGTCGCCGCCGGCCAGGCCTCCTGCCCGCTCTGGGCGATGCCGAGGCACTGGCGCGCGGCCATGCCGCCATTCGCCTTGATCCAGTCGCGCGCCTCGGCCTCGGCCCTCACCGGTTCCGCCTTGGCGAGCGCGGCGCAGCGCCGGCCGCGCGCGCTGTGATCGGCCTGCGACGGCGGCGGAGCGGCAACGGCAGCAGCAAGCGCGAGCAGGACGAACATCAGGGCTCCATCAACGGCGCGACGGTCGCGAGCAGCAGGGCGATGTCGCCCGGCCGCGACAGGCGGTGGTCGCCGTCCTTGACGAGGATCGTCTGCACATCGGCTGAACGCAGCGCCCGCGACAGGCGTAGCGCGATCGACACCGGCACCACATCGTCCAGTTGCCCCTGGAGCAGCCGCACCGGCCCCGCGAAATCGATCTCGCTATCGAGCAGCAGATGCGCCTGCCCCGATTCCCAGAAAGCCAGCGTCGTCTCATAGGGCTCGTCGGCAAAAGGCGTCGGCCGCTCGACCGTCGCCTGCTCGCGCAGCTGGTCGACCTGGTCCTCGGTGAAGCCCCAGTCGGTGAAGTCGGGCGCGGCGGCGATCCCGACCAGCGCCCGCACCCGTCCCGGCAGCGCCAGCGCGACGAGCAGCGCGAGCCAGCCGCCCATCGACGATCCGACCAGTAGCAGCGGCCCGCCCGCTCCGAACGCGTCGATCAGGTCGAGAGCGTCATCGCGCCAGTCGGCGAGGGTGTGATCGGCAAAGCGCCCCTCGCTCACCCCGCAGCCCGAATAGTCGAAGCGCAGCATCGCCCGCCCCTCACGCCCCGCCCAGGCATCGAGCGCGGTCGCCTTCTCACCCTCCATGTCCGACATATAGCCGGGGAAGAAGACGATCATCGGCCCCCGCCCGGGCCGATAGCGATAGGCGAGCGCGGGCTTGTCGGGGCGGGTGAGATAGGCGGTCATGGGACGGCCTTATCCTGCCTGGCGCGCCAGGAAAATGGCGTTCGCTCCCCACCCGTCATTCCAGCCACGGCTCGAATCTCCTTGCCATCCGCCGCAAAGGAAGAAGAGAGATCCCAGCTTTCGCTGGGATGACGACGGGTGGACGCGGCAACCCTTGCCCCGTCCCCCCCTTCGCGGGCATAAGCCGCGCTCCCGGAACCCAAGGAATCCCGCTACATCATGTCCGATCTTCTCACCATCACGCTTCCCGACGGCTCGGTGCGCGAAGTGAAGACGGGCACTACCCCGGCACAGATCGCCGCCGCGATCGGGCCGGGGCTGGCGAAGGCGGCGCTCGCCGCGCGGGTCGACGGCGAGCTGCGCGACCTCAATCGGCCGCTTGTAGCGGATGCTACGCTGGCGCTGGTGACCGCGCGCGACGAGGGTGATGCGCTCGAACTGGCGCGGCACGACTATGCGCATGTCCTGGCGGAGGCGGTGCAGAGCCTGTTTCCGGGAACGCAGATCACCTTCGGTCCATCGACCGACGACGGCTTCTATTATGACTTCGCGGCAAAGGACCGGCCCTTCACCGAGGAGGACCTGCCCGCGATTGAGGCCGCGATGCGCAGAATCATCGCCGCCGACAAGCCGCTGCGCCGCGAGGAGTGGGACCGCGCTCAGCTGATCTCGCGCTGGAAGCAGCAGGGCGAAAGCTTCAAGGCCGAATGGGCCGCCGAGCTGCCCGGCGACGAACCGCTGACGGTCTACTGGTCGGGCGACGACTGGCTCGACATGTGCCGCGGCCCGCATCTGCCGTCGACCGGCAAGCTCGATCCCGCCGCGTTCAAACTGACCCGCGTGTCGGGCGCCTATTGGCGCGGCGACCAGAAGAACGCGATGCTCAGCCGCATCTACGGCACCGGCTGGCTGAACAAGAAGCAGCTCGACGCGCATCTGACCCGGCTGGAGGAGGCCGCCAAGCGCGACCATCGCCGCATCGGCCAGGACATGGACCTGTTCCACCTCCAGTCCGAAGCGCAGGGCTCGGTGTTCTGGCATCCCAAGGGCTTCCGCCTGTGGCGGACCCTGGAGGCCTATATGCGCCGCAGGCTCGACGCCACCGGCTATGTCGAGGTCAAGACCCCGCAGCTGATGGACGCGCGCCAGTGGGAGCAGTCGGGCCATTGGGGCAAATATCGCGAGAATATGTTCGTCGTCCCCGACGAGATCCCCAATGCCGAGGAAGAGGGGCCGGTGCTGTCGGGCGAAGGCGCGCTGATGGCGCTCAAGCCGATGAACTGCCCGGCGCATATCCTGATCTTCAAGCAGGGGATCAAGAGCTACCGCGACCTGCCGATCCGGATGGCCGAGTTCGGCTGCTGCCACCGCAACGAGCCGCATGGCGCACTGCACGGCATCATGCGGGTGCGTCAGTTTACCCAGGACGACGCGCATATCTTCGTCCGCGAGGACCAGCTGATCGCCGAGATCAGGGATTTCTGCGACCTGCTCGACGCGGTCTATCGCGATCTCGGCTTCGACAGCTACGCGATCAAGCTGGCGCTGCGCCCCGAGGCGCGCTTCGGCAGCGACGATATGTGGGACAAGGCCGAGCAGACACTGCGCGACGCGGTCGCCGCCTCGGGCCGCGCAACCGCGGACTTTGGCTGGGAAGAGCTGCCCGGCGAGGGCGCCTTCTACGCGCCCAAGCTCGAATTCCACCTGACCGACGCGATCGGCCGCACCTGGCAGGTCGGCACGATCCAGGCCGATACGGTGCTGCCCGAGCGATTGGACGCGTCGTACATCGGCGAGGATGGCGAGCGGCACCGCCCGGTGATGCTCCACCGCGCGATCCTGGGCACCTTCGAGCGCTTCATCGGCATCCTGATCGAGCATCATGCCGGGCGCTTCCCGCTGTGGCTGGCGCCGGTGCAGGCGGTGGTCGCGACGATCGTCTCCGACGCCGACGATTATGCCCGGCAGGTCGAGGCGAAGCTGGCCGCGGCCGGCATCCGGGTCGAGAGCGATACGCGCAACGAGAAGATCAATTACAAGGTGCGCGAGCACAGCGTCGCCAAGGTTCCCGCGCTGCTGGTCGTCGGCAAGCGCGAGGCCGAGGAAGGCACGGTCGCGATCCGCCGGCTGGGCGAGCAGGCGCAGACCGTACTGCCGCTTGACGAGGCGATCGCCGCGCTGCTGGCGGAGGCGACCCCGCCGGACCTGCGGCGGTGAAGACCACGCGGCGCGAGGCGGTCGCGGGCGGCCTTGGCCTTGCGACGCTCATCGCGATGCCCGCATTTGCCGCGAAGGAAGGAACGCCGATGCATGGACTGATCGGACGGATGATCGCGAAAGACGGCGAGCGCGACTCGCTGATCGCGATCCTGCTCGAAGGCACGGGCGAGATGCCCGGCTGCCGCAGCTATATCGTCGCGAAGGACATGAAGGACGCCAATGCGATCTGGGTGACCGAGGTGTGGGACACGAAAGAGAGTCACGCCGCCTCGCTCAAGCTGCCGCTGGTCCAGGCGGCGATCGCGAAAGGACGGCCGCTAATCGTGGGTTTCGACAATTATAGCGAGACCGCTCCGGTCGGCGGCGCCGGCCTGAAGGGCTGATCGGCCTAAGCGTCACACCCCCGCGATAAAGAGTCGCGCGCAATGCCCCGCGCGTCTTCCAAATTGCCGCGTGAAGGCATATATCGCGCCCGGAAGAACCACGACAGGAGATATCGCTATACGTCCCCCGATGATGCGCCGCCCGCTCGGGCAGCCGCCGATGCCGCTCAACGGCCCGCGCTACAATGAGTTCATCTCGTCGCCGAAGGTACGGGTGATCGATGAGGCCGGCGAAAATCTGGGCGTGATGTATACGCGCGAGGCGATGGAGCAGGCCCAGGCGGTCGGGCTCGATCTGGTCGAGGTGTCCCCCAACGCCGATCCGCCGGTGTGTAAGTTCCTCGATGTCGGCAAGTTCAAATATGAGGCCCAGAAAAAGGCCAATCTTGCCAGGAAGTCGCAGAAGACGCAGGAGATCAAGGAGATCAAGATGCGTCCGAACATCGACGACCATGACTATGAAACCAAGATGAAGAAGATCCGCGAGTTCATCGACGAGGGCGACAAGGTGAAGGTCACCCTGCGCTTCCGCGGTCGCGAGCTCGCGCATGGCCAGCTCGGCATGCAGGTCCTCCAGCGTGTCCAGGCCGACATGATCGAGACCGCCAAGGTCGAACAGTTCCCGCGCATGGAAGGCCGCCAGATGCTGATGGTGCTGGCGCCGAAGTGATGCGGGGCGGTTTCCCGGCCGCCCACATTCTCCCTTTTCGTCATCCCGGCGAAAGCCGGGATCTCCCTTCCGCCTTGCATGAGGCAGGGAGATTCCAGCTTTCGCTGGAATGACGGTTGGGGTTGCGCCCCATCTTCTCCATCACCCCTTCGGCCGCAGCAGATTGTCGCGCAAAGCGGCGACCCGCGTCAGGCCGGCCGATCCGCCAGCCGCGCATCGATCCAGCGCAGCGCATGGCCGATCGCCAGGAACACCAGCCCGACTACCGCCATGTTCCGTAGCACCGCCGGATAGCCGTGCGCCGCGACGTCCATGAACGGATAGGGATACCAGCCGCCAAGCGCCCCCAGCGCCAGCACCCACAGTCCATAGAGCAGTGGAAAGCCGACCCAGCGCAACGGCGCGCGCAGGTCGATCCCGCCATGCGGGCCCGTCATCAGCCAGCACAGCAGCCATCCCGCCGGCGCCGCCTGATGGACCAGCATATTGCCCAGCCAGCCCGACAGGCCGGGCCGCACCATGTGGCTGAGCAGCACATGAAAGATCAGCGCGACGACGAGGATATGCACCGTGATCGCGGTCCGCATCGCCGGCCGGGAGGCGAGCCTATGCCAGCGATGGTGCGCCGGCAGCGCATGGCCGATCGCCGCCAGCGCGACCAGCGCGTTGGTGAGAATGGTGAAGAAGCTGAAGAAGCGCAGCTCGCGCAGTCCCGGTGGCGTCGGCACCGGCGGGCCCGCGGCATAGCTGAACGCGATCCCCGCCAGCGCGAACAGCGCGACCAGCAGATGGGCTATGCGGCGCACGCTCATTGCCCCGCCGGCGGCTCCCACAATTCGATCGCGTTGCCCTCCGGATCGTGGATGCGCGCGAAGCGGCCGACTTCGGGCGCGTCCCATTCGGCGCGGGTTTCGGCGGCGATCCCGGCGGCGGCGAGGCTCGCCAGCAGATCGTCGAGCCGCTCGACCCTCAGATTGATCATATAAGTCTTGTCGGCGGCGAAATAGTCGGTGCCGGCCCTGAACGGCGCGAACACCATCGGGCCGCCGCGCACCTGCCAATACCATGCGTTCGGCTCACCCTCGCCGGTGGCATTGCAACCCGCGCCGACCTCCAGATGTTCGCGATACCAGGCGTTCAGCGCGTCGGGATCGCGCGCCCGAAAGAACAGCCCGCCCATGCCGACCACGCCCATATCCCGCCTCCCTGAGGGTTGATCGAACGAGGCATAGCAGGGGCGACGAGCTTATCCAGCCTGCACCCCGCCGCTTTTCAGCCACTTGGCCTGCGCTAATATGACCATGCACGAAGCTTGCCAGTTCCCATCACGGCGCAGTTTCGCTAATCAGGCGAAATACGAAGATGTCCCGGGACCGACCTGCCATGAACGATGCGACCACGCTCGAACGCCCGACCGGCCCCGAAGGGACGGGCGTCGTGCGCGGCCTGTCGGTGGTGTCGATCGCCAAAAGCTATGACAAGCGCCAGGTGCTGTCGGACATCTCGCTGGACGTCGCACGTGGCGAAGTGGTCGGCCTGCTCGGCCCCAATGGCGCGGGCAAGACGACCTGCTTCTATTCGGTGATGGGGCTGGTCCGCCCCGATGCCGGCCGCATCCTGCTCGACGGCGACGATATCACGACGCTGCCGATGTACCGCCGCGCGATCCTCGGCCTGGGCTATCTGCCGCAGGAAACCTCGATCTTCCGTGGACTTACCGTCAGCCAGAACATCATGGCGGTGCTCGAACTGGTCGAGCCCGACGCGGCCCAGCGCGCCGAACGGCTCGATGCGCTGCTTGGCGAATTCCACCTCGCCCATCTGCGCGACTCGGCGGCGATGTCGCTGTCGGGCGGCGAGCGGCGGCGGTGCGAAATCGCCCGCGCGCTGGCCGCAGACCCTTCGATCATGCTGCTCGACGAGCCTTTTGCGGGGATCGACCCGATCTCGATCACCGACATCCGCGAGCTGGTCCGCGATCTCAAGCGCCGCGACATCGGCGTGCTGATCACCGACCATAATGTCCGCGAGACGCTCGACATCGTCGACCGCGCCTGCATCATCTATGACGGCAAGGTGCTGTTCCAGGGCAGCCCCGAGGCACTGGTCGCCGATCCGAACGTGCGCCGGCTGTATCTGGGCGAGGGATTCTCGCTCTGACAATGATGCGCTTGCCCTGACCAATGGCGATCGGCCCACGCCTCGATCTTCGGCAGAGCCAGTCGCTGGTGATGACGCCGCAGCTGCAGCAGGCGATCAAGCTGCTGGCGCTGTCGAACCTCGAGGTCGAGGCGTTCATTGCCGAGGAAATCGAGAAGAACCCGCTGCTCGAAGGCGGCGCGGCCGAGGCACCGGAGCCCGAGGATCGCCCCGGCGACCCCGATGATTTCGACAGCGACGGCTATGAAACGGGCGATGATTTCGATGCCGGCCCCACCGCCGACCGGCTGATCGAGACGGGCGACGCGCAGGCCGACGCTCCGCTCGACGCCGATTATGACGCCGAGACCTTCCACCATGACAGCCCCGCCGATTCGGCGCGCGGCGCCGAGGGCGGTCTGGGTTCGGACCTTTCCACCGGCGATACCGGCGAGGTCCGTGATCTCGACGATTATGCGACCGCGACGATCTCGCTCCACGATCATCTCACCATGCAGGCCGGCGCAGTGCTGTCGGGCGCCGACATGATCATCGCCGCGCGGATCATCGACCTGATCGACGACGCCGGCTATTTCGAGGGGCAGACCTTCGACATCGCCCAGGCGCTCGACGTCCCGCTGTTCCATGTCGAGCGCATCCTGGGCGTCATCCAGTCGCTCGATCCCACCGGGGTCGGCGCGCGCACCCTGGCCGAATGCATCGCGCTCCAGGCCAGGGAGGCCGACCGCTACGATCCGGCGATGGCGAAGCTGATCGACAATCTCGACCTGCTCGCGCGCGGCGCGATTCCGCAGCTGCGCCGCCTGTGCGGGGTCGACGAGGAGGACATGGCGGACATGATCCGCGAGCTGCGCGACTATGATCCGAAGCCCGGCCTTCGCTTCGGCGGCGAGCCCGCCGCGCCGGTCACCCCCGACATCTTCATCCACCGGATCGCGAGTGGCTGGTCGATCGAGCTCAACAGCGCCACCCTGCCGCGGCTGATCGTCAACCGCGCTTATTATTCGGAGCTGTCGGGCGGGCCGCAGGATCGCAGCAGCAAGGCGTGGCTCAGCGAATGCCTCGCCTCGGCCAACTGGCTGGTCAAGGCGCTCGACCAGCGCGCCCGCACGATCGTCCGGGTCGCGCGCGAGATCGTCAAGCAGCAGGAGGCATTCTTCCTCCACGGCGTCGAGCATCTCCGCCCGCTGACCTTGAAGGCGGTCGCCGACGCGATCGGCATGCATGAGTCGACGATCAGCCGGGTTACATCGAACAAATATCTGATGTGCGAGCGCGGGCTGTACGAGCTTAAATATTTCTTCACCTCGGGGGTCGCGGCGGCCGATGGCGGCGACGCGGTGTCGGCGGAAGCGGTCAAGAATCAGATCGCCAAGCTGATCGCGGCCGAGGGCGAGGACATATTGTCCGATGACAAGCTGGTCGAGCTGCTGCGCGACAAGGGCTTCGATCTCGCGCGGCGCACCGTCGCCAAATATCGCGAGGCGATCGGGTTGGGGTCATCGGTACAGCGACGGCGGCAGCGCGCGATGAAGGCGGCGTGAGCCGGACGTGAGCCTTAACCCTGCGCCGTGCGCACGCTCAGCGCCGGGTGGGCGCCTTTCGGCACGCTCGCGACGAAGCGGCCTGCGCACCATATGTCGCAATCGACCTGCTCGCGGCGCAACGCAAGCAATGTCATCGCTTCGCGATCATCCCCGGCCTCGAAGTCGATCCGGTCGATGATATGCTCGCCGTCCATCAGGAAGATAAAATATCTCGCCACCGATGTGGCGATCAGCGCAGCATCTGTTCGATCCGGTCCGCCGCCCGGTCGACGGCGAGTTGGTGCGCCGCTGGCTCCGAGGCGGCCGGTGCGCTTGTCGGCCACGCCATGATCGGTGCCGATACCAACAGCGCCGCACCGATCGCCCAGTAGAGTTTCATCGCCCGATTCCCTTATGCCTGTTGAGCGCGAAACGCACGGGCGGCGATTTGGTGTCAGCTCCGGCCGTCTCGACGGCGAGCGCCCCTCACATCGGCAGCATCAACCCCGCCAGCGCGGCCGACATAAGGTTCGCGAGGCTGCCCGCGACCAGCGCCTTGAGCCCCAGCTTCGCGATCACCGGCCGCTGGTTCGGGGCAAGGCTGCCCGCCGACGCCATCTGGATCGCGATCGACGAGAAATTGGCGAAACCGCACAGGGCAAAGGTGATCACCGCGACGCTGTGCGCGCTCAGCGTCTCCTTGATCTGGCCGAGGTGGATATAGGCGACGAACTCGTTGAGCACGACCTTCTCGCCAAACAGCCCGCCCGCGATCTGCGCCTGATCCCAGGGGATGTTGAGCAGCAGCATCACCGGCGCGAAGATGAAGCCGAGCAGCTGCTGGAAGCTGAGGCTGCCATAACCGAACCAGCCGCCGACGATGCCGAGCAGCCCGTTCGCCAGCGCGACGAGACCAACGAACGCGAGCACCAGCGCACCCACCGCGACCGCGATCTGCAGCCCGGTCTGCGCGCCGACCGCGGCCGCCATGATGATATTGTCGGGGCGCTCCTCGGCCTCATGCGCCTCGGCGATCGCGACCACTTCGTCCTCGACATTGTCGCCCAGCGGCAGCTCGTCCTCGGGGGCAAGCGGGTCGGGCATGATGATCTTCGCCATCAGCAGCGCACCCGGCGCCGACATGAAGCTCGCCGCGAGCAGCAGATCGACGCTGATCCCCATCGCCGCATAGGCCGCCAGGATCGTGCCGGCGACGCCCGCCATGCCCGATGTCATCACCGCGAACAGCTGATGCCGCTTGAGCCCGGCCAGATAGGGGCGGATCACCAGCGGCGATTCGCTCTGCCCGACGAAGATATTCGCCGCCGCGCACAGCGATTCGACCTTCGACACGCCGATCACCTTCTCGATCGCGCCGCCGACCCAGCGGATCACGAACTGCATGATCCCCAGATAATAGAGGATCGATACCAGCGACGCGAAGAAGATGATCACCGGCAGTGCGGCCAGGGCGAAGCTCGTCCCGCCAAGCTCGGCCTTGGCGAGCGGCCCGAACAGGAAATCGGTGCCGACCTGCGCATAGCCGAGCAGGCTCGACACCCCCGCCGCCGCACCACCCAGCGCCGCCTTGCCCCAGGGGACATAGAGGACGAGCAGCGCGATCCCCGCCTGCAGCGCGAAGGCCGCGCCCACCACGCGGAGCCGGATCGCCTTGCGGTTGGACGACAGCGCCACTGCCACCAGCAGGATCAGCGCGATGCCGGCCAGGCCGGTCAGCAATTTGGTCATCCGGTTCCATTCCCCGCAGCGCGATCGACCCTGTCACCATGGCGCGCCCACCCCGCCGGTCAAGCGCCTCTTTCGTCCACGCAATAAAGCCGATAGCAATCAGCCATGACCGCATCCCCCATTCCGGCTCCCGCCACCCGCTCGCTCTTCATCCTCGGCATCTTCTACGGCGGCATGGTGTGCATCGCGGGGGTGTTGGGGGTGAAGCAGGTCGCATTCGGCCCGCTCGCGGTCGAAGCCGGGATTTTCGCCTTCCTGCTGCTGGTGGCGATGGCGAGCGCGGTGTCCGAACTGCACGGCCGCGCGACCGCCGACGCGCTGGTGCGCTGGGGCTTCCTGCCGCTGATCGTCTCGGCTGTGCTGATCCGCATCGTCCTGATCATGCCGACCGATCCGGGCATGTATCCGCCCGCGATCGAGGCTTTCCCGATCGTCGTCGGCCAGAGCGCACGGATGATGATCGCCGGGCTGATCTCCTACGGCCTGTCGCAGACGCTCAACGTGCTGATCTTCGACAAGCTCAAGGGGAAAGAGGGATCGAGCGCGCTGTGGCTGCGCGGCATGATCGCGAGCGTGATCAGCCAGATCGTCGATACCGTGCTGTTCATCTCGATCAGCTTCTATGGCGAACGGCCGATCCTGGGCCTGATGGCGGGGCAGCTGGCCACCAAGATCGTGCTGTCGATCATCATGGTGCCGCTGCTGATCACCGCCTTCGTCGCCTGGGGCCGGCGGCTGGATGCGAAGGGCTGATCGTCGGATGCCGGGTCCAATGCACCCGATGCTTCCCCTTCGCGCTCCCCTCCGCTAATGGCCGCGCCATGTCGACCGATCACAGCCCCGACCCGATCCTCCTTACCAAGGCCGAGACCCTCGTCGAGGCGCTGCCCTATATGCAGCGCTATGCGGGCGAGACCTTCGTCGTAAAATATGGCGGACATGCGATGGGCGACCCCGAGGCCGCGCATGATTTCGCCGAGGATATCGTCCTGTTGAAGGCGGTCGGGATCAACCCGGTGGTCGTCCATGGCGGCGGGCCGCAGATCGGCAAGATGCTCAAGACGCTGGGCGTCGAGAGCCGCTTCATCGACGGGCTGCGGGTCACCGACGCCGAGACCGCCAAAATCGCGGAAATGGTGCTGTGCGGGTCGATCAACAAGGAGATCGTCTCCTGGATCTCCGGCGCGGGCGGCCGCGCGGTCGGGCTTTCGGGCAAGGACGGCCGCATGGTCGTCGCCGAAAAGGTCCGCCGCACCCAGCGCGATCCCGACAGCAATATCGAGCGCGAGGTCGACCTCGGCTTCGTCGGCGAACCCGCCGATATCGACCGGCGGGTGATCGACACCATCTCCAAGGCGGGGATGATCCCGGTGATCGCGCCGATCGCGATCGGCGAGGACGGCCACACCTATAACGTCAACGCCGACACGATGGCGGGCGCGATCGCGATCGCGCTGGGCGCCGCGCGGCTGTTCCTGCTGACCGACGTCGCCGGCGTGCTCGACAAGGACAAGCAGCTGATCCGCGACCTGAATCCAGCAAGCATCGCCGCGCTGCGCGACGACGGCACGATCCAGGGCGGGATGATCCCCAAGCTCGAGACCTGCGTCCATGCGGTCGAGGGCGGGGTCGACGCCGCCGTCATCCTCGACGGCCGGGTGCCGCATGCGATGCTGATCGAGGCATTCACGAAGCGCGGCGCGGGCACGCTGATCGGGATGGATTAGAAGCGCTCTCATTCTAACCCTCTCCCGCCTGCGGGAGAGGGTTCTCGTACGCCTCAATCGCGCAGCAGCTCGTTGATCCCGGTCTTCGAGCGCGTCTGCGCGTCGACCCGCTTGACGATCACCGCGCAATAAAGGCCCGGGCCGCCATCCTTGCCGGGCAGGGTGCCGGGCACCACCACCGAATAGCTTGGCACCCGGCCGACAAAGACCTCGCCGGTCGCGCGGTCGACGATCTTGGTCGAGGCGCCGAGATAGACGCCCATCGACAGCACCGCGCCCTGCTCGACGATCACCCCCTCGGCGACCTCCGACCGCGCGCCGATGAAGCAGTCATCCTCGATCACCACCGGGCCCGCCTGGAGCGGTTCGAGCACGCCGCCGATGCCGACGCCGCCCGACAGATGGACATTCTTGCCGATCTGCGCGCAGCTGCCGACCGTCGTCCAGGTGTCGACCATCGTGCCCTCGTCGACATAGGCGCCGAGATTGACGAAGCTGGGCATCAGCACCGCGCCCCTGGCGATATGCGCACCGCGCCGCACGATCGAGCCCGGCACCGCGCGGAAACCCGCCTTGCGAAAGTCCGCCTCGCCCCAGCCCGCGAACTTCGACGGCACCTTGTCCCACCAGCTCGCGCCGCCCGGCGCGCCCGGGATCAGTTCCATGTCGTTGAGGCGGAAAGACAGAAGGACCGCTTTCTTCAGCCACTGGTTGACCGTCCAGCCATCGGGGCCCTTCTCGGCGACGCGGCGTTCGCCCGAATCGAGCGCGAGCAGCGCCGCCTCGACCGCATCGCGAACCTCGCCTTTGGTCGAGAAGCTGACGCCGTCGCGCTCATCCCACGCCTGCTCGATGATGGTCTGAAGGTCGCTCATGCCAGTCCCCCTGTTATTTCGTGCAGCCAGTGGCCGACATCGTGGATCTCATAATCGATGAAGCTCAGGTCGGCCTCGTGATTGCCGAGTTCGGAGCCGTTGTTCACCCAGACGGTGGTCATCCCGATCGCCTTGGCGGGCTTCAGGTTGCGCGCCATGTCCTCGACGAACAGCGATGTCGCCGGGTCGACCCCGAACGCCGTCACCATCGACTCGTAGCTCGCGACGTGCGGCTTGGGCTGATAGGCGCAGGCATGAATGTCGTGGATCGCCTCGAAGCTCTTCGACAGGCCGAGCCGTTCGAGCACGCGCCCGGCATAGGTCGCATCGCCATTGGTGAAGATCAGCTTGCGCCCCGGCAGCTTCGCCACCGCCTCGACCAGCCGGCGATCCTCGTCGAGCGCATCCATTTCGATGTCGTGGACGAAGGCGAGAAACTCGTTCGGGTCGATCTCATGGGTCGTCATCAGCCCCGACAATGTGGTGCCATGCTCGCGGAACAGCCGCTTCTGGATGCTGTGCGCTTCGGCGGCATCGACCCCGAGCAGCCGCTGGACATAAAGCCCCATCCGAACGTCGATCAGCCCGAACAGATCCGCCGACGCCGGGTAAAGCGTATTGTCCAGATCGAAGATCCAGGCGTTGATATGGTCGAGCGCGGGCAGCATGGGCGGGCGAGTAGACGGAGTAGACGCAGGGTGCAACGCCCCGATGCTGCTCTCCCCCGTCATTCCAGCGAAGGCTGGAATCTCTGGAGATCGCAGACCGTCCTTACCTCACGAGATCCCAGCCTTCGCTGGGATGACGCCTTGCGTCAGACCGTGAAGCTCTCTCCGCACCCGCAACTGCCCTTGGCGTTGGGGTTCTGGAAGGTGAAGCCCGCGGTGAAGTCGTCCTCGACCCAGTCCATCGTCGATCCGACCAGATAGAGCAGCGACCCGCCATCGACGAAGAACAGCCCGCCGGGGGTCTCGATCTTCTCGTCGAACGGATCGGCCTCGCTGACATAGTCGACCGAATAAGCCAGCCCCGAGCAACCGCGCCGCGGCGTCGACAGCTTGACCCCGATCGCGTCCGCCGGCGCGTTCGCCATCAGATGCGTAATGCGCGCCTCGGCCGATGGCGTGAGGATCAGCGCGGCGGGACGGGCGCGGGTGGTGGTGGTCGTCATATCTCGTCTCCAAAGCCCCTCTCCTTCAGGAGTTCGGGGCCGTCCTGTCTCCCAGACAGGACTAAAAGCCCCGAACTGGGTTGGGGTGGGGCCTATCCGCAAACGCGCGCTCGCGGCGAGGCCCCACCCCCCGACCCCCTCCCCTGAAGGGGAGGGGGTGTGAATCACAACATCCCCAATTCCAGCTTCGCCTCATCGGACATCTTCGCCGGGTCCCATGGCGGATCCCAGATCAGGTTGACCTCGGCCGAACCGATCCCCGGCACCGCGCCGACCCTCAGCTCGACTTCGCCGGGCATCGATTCGGCGACCGGGCAATGCGGGGTCGTCAGCGTCATCGTCACCACGACATGATTGTCGGCGGTGATGTCGACCCCGTAGATCAGCCCAAGCTCATAGATGTTCACCGGAATCTCGGGATCGTAAATCTCCTTGAGCGCGTCGATCACGCTTTCGTAGAGATCTCCACCGGGTTCGCCCGCCGGCGCCGCTGCCGGCTTCTGCGCGAGGAAACCGTCGAGATAGTCGGGCTTGCGCCCACCATCCTCCGCGCCGTCGACCGGCGTACCATGGTCGTCGACCTCGACCCGCGCACGGGGCGGCGGCGCCACGGCGTCGACTTCCTCGACCTTGATCTTGCCAGGCTCGTTCATCTCTTGCTCGCTCATCCGAAAATCCGTGTCACCCGCTCGATCCCCTTCGCCAGCGCGGCGACATCATCGGCATCATTGTAGATGCCGAAGCTCGCCCGCGCCGTTGCGGGAATATCGAGATGCTCCATCAGCGGCTGGGCGCAATGGTGTCCTGCCCTGATCGCCACCCCGGCCTCATCCAATATGGTGCCGATATCGTGCGGATGCACCCCTTCGATCGCGAAGGAGACGATCCCCGCCGAATCGGCCGGGCCGAACAGCCGCACGCTGTTGATCGCCGACAGCGCCGCGCGCGCCTGCGCCACCAGCGCGACTTCATGCGCGTGGATCACCGACAATCCGATCGCATCGACATAGTCGATCGCGGCATGGAGGCCGAGCGCACCGACGATATGCGGTGTCCCCGCCTCGAACCGCTGCGGCGCGGGTGCCCATGTCGTCTTTTCGAAGGTCACCCGGTCGATCATCGACCCGCCGCCCTGCCAGGGCGCCATGTCGTTCAATATCTCGCCCTTCGCCCAGAGCACGCCGATGCCGGTCGGCCCATAGAGCTTGTGCGCCGAAAAGACGTAGAAGTCGCAGCCGATGGCCTGCACATCGACGGCGATGCGCGGTACCGCCTGACAACCGTCGATCAGGATCTTCGCGCCGACCGCATGCGCCAGTTCGGTCGCGCGTTTCGCGTCGAGCAGCGATCCGAGCACGTTCGAGACATGCGCGAACGCCACCAGCTTATGCGCTTCGCCGAGCATCGCCTGCGCCGCGTCGAGATCGATCCGGCCGTCCGCGGTCAGCGGGCAGACGTCGATCGCGACCCCGGTCCGCTCCGCCAGCATCTGCCAGGGGACGATGTTCGAATGATGTTCGAGCATCGAGAGCAGGATGCGGTCGCCGGCCTTGAGATGGGCAGCCCCCCAGCTTTGCGCGACGAGGTTGATCGCCTCGGTCGCGCCGCGCACGAACACCACCTCGTCGGAGCTGCGCGCGCCGATGAAGGCCGCCACCCGCTGGCGCGCGGCCTCATAGGCGATCGTCATGTCGGCCGAGCGGCGATAGACGCCGCGATGCACGGTCGCATAATCCCGCGCATAGCCCCGCTCGATCGCATCGATCACGACGCGCGGCTTTTGCGCGGTCGCGGCGGTGTCGAGATAGTGCCAGCCCTCGGGGATGGCGGGGAAGTCCTTCGCCCAATGGTTCAGGGGGGCGTTCATGCCAGCGCCTCCAGCCAGCTTTCCGCATCGGCCTGAAACGCCTCGCGCACCGTCTCCTCGCCGATCCGCGAGATCGCGTCGGCGATAAAGGCCTGGGTCAGCAGCGCGCGGGCGCGATCGGGGGTGATCCCGCGCGACATCATGTAGAACAGCGCGCGTTCGTCGAGCTCACCGACCGTGGCGCCATGCGCGCACTTCACGTCGTCGGCGAAGATCTCCAGCTCGGGCTTGAGGTTGATCGTCGCGGTCCGCTTGAGCATCAGCCCGCGCAGCGACTGTTCGCCGTCGGTCTTCTGCGCGTCGCGCGCCACCTCGACCCGCGCCGCCATGCTCGCGGTCGCCTGATCGTCGGCAACCGCGCGCCACAGCTGGCGGCTGGTGCCTTCGGGCTGCGCGTGGCGGACGACGACTGCGGCGTCGTGCCGCTGGCTACCGCGCGCGAGCAGCGCACCGCCATGTTCGGCAAAGGCGCCGGGGCCGTCGAGCAGGATCGCGCCGTCGATCCGGCTGTTGCCGCCGCCGCTCGCGAAAATTGTGGTGACGAGACTCGCCCCCGCGCCCAGCCGCGCCTCGTCGCGCAGCGATGTGAAGCCGCTGTCCTGCGCGATCCGGATCGCGCGCATCAGCCGCGCCGATCGGCCCAGCTCGATCGCGGTCAGCCGGTTCGCCCAGCCGTCACCGACATAGGTTTCGACGACACTCGCCTGCGCATCCTCGGCCAGCACGATCCGCGCGGGCAGATGACTGGCCCCGCCGGTTGCGACATGGACGATCTCGATCGCGCCTTCTGCGCCGTCCTTGTGGACCGCGAGCATCCAGCCTGGGCCGGTCGCGAGCTTCGCCAGCGGATGATCCGAGGCGGCTTCGGTCGCGCCGACCGTCACCGGGCCGGGCCGGCTGCGGCTCTCGTCGAGGCGGCCATCGACGAACAGCAGCCGGGGTCCGTTCCCGATCCAGTGCGAATCGAGGTCCGCCGCCGCACCTGTAGCGGGTGCTACGGCGAGGTCCGGCAATGCCGAAAGATCGGACCAGCGCCAGGCTTCGTCACGGGTGGTGGGAAGAGCGAGGGTCACCGAAGATCCTCCCTGCCGAAGGTGGGGAGGGGGACCGCGCGAAGCGTGATGGAGGGGTAGGGCAGAACCAAGCCGGCAGCGATGGCGCAGAGGCCGGAAGACCCCTCCACCAGCTGCGCTGGTCCCCCTCCCCATCGCTTCGCGATAAGGAGGATCAAGGAGGTCATTCCCCTCACGCCGCGATCGCCCCGTAACCCTCGCGCTCGAGCTCATGTGCGAGCTCCGCGCCGCCGGTGCGGACGATGCGCCCGCCCGCGAGGACATGGACGAAGTCGGGTTTCACATAGTCGAGCAGGCGCTGATAATGGGTGATCAGCAGCACCGCGCGATCGGGCTTGCGCATGATCGTGTTGATGCCGTGGCCGACGGTGCGCAGCGCATCGATATCGAGGCCGCTGTCGGTCTCGTCGAGGATCGCGAGCTTGGGATCGATGATCCCCATCTGGACCATCTCGTTGCGCTTCTTTTCGCCGCCCGAAAAGCCGACATTCACCGGCCGCTTGAGCATGTCCATGCTGAGCCCGAGCGCATCGGCCTGCGCGCGCGCGCGCTTTAGGAAATCGCCGCCCGACAGCGGCTCTTCCCCACGCAGCCGCCGCTGGGCGTTGAGCGCCTCGCGCAGGAACTGAACGTTCGACACGCCCGGAATCTCGACCGGATACTGAAAGCCCAGAAACAGCCCGGCGGCGGCGCGCTCATGCGGTGCCTTGTCGAGCAGGTCCTCGCCGTCGAAGGTCACCGAGCCCTCGGTCACCGCATAGCCGGGCCGCCCCGCCAGCACATAGCTGAGCGTCGACTTGCCCGCGCCGTTCGGCCCCATGATCGCATGGATCTCGCCCCGATTGAGCGTCAGGCTGAGCCCCTTGAGGATCGCCTTGCCGTCGACTTCGGCGTGGAGGTTTTCGATTTTAAGCATTTAATCAAAGTCCAACTTGCGAATTATGCGGCGAAGAATGGCGTTAGGAACATCTTCGTTTATGCGGCTCAATTCTGATGACGTGGGTTTACGGCCAAGCTTTTCCATCAGGAATTCGTTGAGATTTGTCGAAGCGGAATCACAATAGTCTTCGGCTGCGAGGTCAAAAATTCGGTGCTCCGTAATTCTCTTACGCTCCAGAGCCGCTTTGCCTGCAACCTCTTCCAGAGGGCCGAGGATCTTGGCAGCTCTTACGCGAAGAACCTCGACCTTGAGGTTACTGTCTCGCGCGGCTTCAACCAACGCAGATTCGATGCTCTCACCCACAGCCAATAGCCCGGCTAAATCTTCGATCGCCGTACGGACCCGTTCCTCGATATTCATCCGAACGCCCCCGCCTTCTTAAGCCCCTCCCCTTCAGGGGAGGGGTTGGGGTGGGGCCTTTCCCAGCGATCCGGCGCCTGTTCGAGCGCGCTCCTGATCATCTGGCAAACACCATCCAGATTTCGCATCACGTCCTCGTTGGTCACGTGCATGACGACGAAGCCGGGGGCGCGAAGCGCAGCATCACGACGGCGGTCGGCCGCTTCTTCGTGCGTATCGCCATCGACTTCGACGATCAGCGCCTTTTGCGGGCAGAGGAAGTCGGCAATGAACGAACCGATCACCGCTTGCCGGCGAAATTTGTAACCAAGCTGCGATCGGGACAGGGCTCCCCATAGGCGGATCTCCGGCTCGGTCGGCTGACGGCGCATGTCGCGAGCGTATCCGCTTAATATATCCAGGCGCCCAGCGGAGAGGCCCCACCCCCGGCCCCTCCCCTGAAGGGGAGGGGTGTTGAGGCGCCTTGCGTCATCTCGCGGTGAAAGACTCATTTGCCCGCCCCCTTCTCCGCGCGCAGCGCACCGATCTTCTGCGTCAGGTCAGCAACCGAGCGGCGGCGGAAATCGAGCATCACCTGGCCGCGCAGGCCGGGCTGGCGCATTTCGGTGGCGGTCTCTTCGGCGGCGTCCTTCAACTGCTTCTCGCAGCGCGCGGTCGCTTCGGTCGCGATCGCCGCGGCGGCCATATAGGGCCGCTCCGCCTCGGTCCTGGCAGCATTTTCCACGCCGCAGAGCCGATAGACGTCAAGTTTCGGATAGCGCGGGGCGGCGGGCGTGGCGACCGCCTTCGCTTCGTCTGGAGCGGGTTCTGCACCACGCCCCGCGACCGCGAGCGTGGCCGCCACATAGAGCCAGCGATCAGCTTCGTCCTTGTCGGGGGCGCTTTCGAGCACGGCGGCCCGCTGGGCGGCACATTCGCCCTCGACCCGCGCATAGACCGCGTCGAGCGGGGCCGACGCCACGGCCGTCCGGGCGCATAGCGTATAGGCGTCCATCGCGGCATCGGGGGCCAGCACCGCCATCAGCAGCAGCGCGGTCATCCGACACTGCCTTCCAGCGAGATCCCCAACAGCTTCTGCGCCTCGACCGCGAACTCCATCGGCAGCTGCTGCAGCACCTCCTTCGCGAAGCCATTGACGATCAGCGCCACCGACGCTTCCTGATCGAGCCCGCGCGACATCGCGTAGAACAGCTGGTCGTCGCTGATCTTCGAAGTGGTCGCCTCATGCTCGATCTGCGCCGATGGGTTCTTCACCTCGATATAGGGCACGGTGTGCGCGCCGCTCCGCGACCCAAGCAGCAGCGAATCGCACTGGGTATGGTTGCGCGCGCCCTCAGCGGTCGGGGCGATGCGCACGAGGCCGCGATAGGTGTTGTCGCTATGCCCGGCCGAGATGCCCTTCGACACGATCGTCGATCGGCTGTTCCGGCCGAGATGGATCATCTTGGTGCCGGTGTCGGCCTGCTGGTAATTGTTGGTCACCGCGACCGAATAGAATTCGCCGACGCTATTCTCGCCCGCCAGCACGCAGCTCGGATATTTCCAGGTGATCGCGCTGCCGGTTTCGACCTGCGTCCAGCTAACCTTGCTGTTCCGGCCCTGGCACAGCGCGCGCTTGGTGACGAAATTATAGATGCCGCCCTTGCCCTCGGCGTCGCCGGGATACCAGTTTTGCACGGTCGAATATTTGATTTCGGCATCGTCCAATGCAACGAGTTCGACCACTGCGGCGTGAAGCTGGTTCTCGTCGCGCATCGGCGCGGTGCAGCCTTCTAGGTAGGAGACATAGCTGCCCTTTTCGGCGATGATCAGCGTGCGTTCGAACTGGCCGGTATTCTCTGCATTGATCCGGAAATAGGTCGACAGCTCCATCGGGCAGCGCACGCCTTCGGGAATGTAAACGAACGTGCCGTCGGAAAAGACCGCGCAGTTCAGCGCCGCGAAGTAGTTATCATGTACTGGCACGACCTTGCCGAGCCACTTCCGAACCTGGTCGGGATATTCGCGGATCGCTTCGCTGA